>NZ_QMFA01000030.1 GCF_003285005.1 Paenibacillus sp. YN15
TTGATGCATCGCTAGTGCCGTAAGAGCGCTAATTTGATGAATAACGGATGTACGGTCCGGATGGCGCTTCCTGCTCTAACCGAAGGCAGTTTTTTGGAGGCGCCACCCTGTCATTGATCCATTATCTGCCAATTCTATCATGCAAAAATGCAGTTATTTGGGGCTGCGAGTCCATTTTTTCGCTCCAATCATGCAAAAGTGCAGTTATTTTCGTTTGAAACCGCCAAAAAGCTAAAATCCGCGTGAAATAGATGCACTTTTTGCATGATGACCCGCCGTTCCAGCAGTTAACTCATGAAATAAATGTACTTTTACATTTATGGGTATTCCATATCGTTTCATATTCCCGACATCCCACCACCATCTACCATACATCAGAGATGCTGTCACTAAAAGCAGATAACAGCAATTTGGAATGGGGACGAATGTGCCCGCGGCAGACAATAAGGGCTCCTAAGTCCCTTTAAAACACAATTTTTCCAAACAGAGTAGTCACTTTTTTTGTCCGTTTCGCCGCACCGCCCCCGGTGAATGGTATAATAAGGGATACAAACAAACGGGGAGTGTCCGGTCTTCCATGCCAGCAGTTCTGATTATTTTGTGGACAGTAGGTCTTGTCCTGCTTGTCTTTGATCCGCGCAAGCCGTCTGTCCGGTGGATGGCCGGGTTCTTGTTCTGCGGCGGGGCCGGGGCCCTGTCCGCTGTCATCGGCGATACCATAATGCCCTATGGCGCCTTGCACGGCTATTCCCGGGAAATGCTGGATTGGCTGGACCGGGCCAGGATCGTCTCGTCGCTGACGCAGTATTACGGATTGCCCTTCACCTTTATTATGTTTGCCTCCCACTACAACCCTGCGCCGCTTCCGGCCGCCCTGCGCCGGGCGCTTCCCTATGCGGTGCTGGCGCCTCTGGCCTTCATTCTGCTGACTCTCCGTCCGGTGCATCCCATTCCCTTCCGCGCGGTGGTATTCTGGGCCGTGCCCGTGGTGGCCGCAGGCGCTTATCTGGTGCTAAGCCGCCGGGAAACCCTGTATCTGCTCCGCCGCAACCACCGGTATACCGCAGCCGCCATTGTGCCTGCCGTGCTCTATTGCTCCGTAATGAACTATCTGCTGCCCGCCTTGGGTTTTACTGAAATGTGGCGCTACAATACCTGGGCGATTGTCCTGGCGTTTATTATCTTCATCATCGCCATTTTCAAATACGGCTTTCTGGATATGCAATTCCTCATTACCAAGAAGAAGCTGGATATTTCTCTGCGGGCCGTCACCTCCGGTACCGCTGTATTGAACCATGCCATTAAGAACGATGTGGGCAAAATGAAGCTGTTTACCGCCAAAATCGCCGCTTTTGCCGCCGATACCAACCAGCCTGAGCTTTTGCGGGATATTCGGGTTATTGAAGCGGCGGCGGAGCATATCCAGGAGATGATTGCCCGGGTTAAGGGCCAAACCCAGGAGCTGGTGCTGCGGCAGTCGGCCCTGGATCTTGGGGATGTGCTGGAGGAGCTGTCCCATCAGGTGAGCTTGGGCTTGCCTGCATCGGTGGAGGCCCGGTGGGAGCTGGACGGCCCGCTTCCGCTGACGGCCGACCGGGCCCAACTGGTGGAGACGGTGCAGAATCTGGTGAACAATGCCCTGGAGGCCATGCCGGAGGGCGGTGAACTGCTGGTTCGCGCCTACCAAACCCCCAAATGGGTAGTGGTCGAGGTCCGCGATACCGGGAAGGGCATCAGCCGGGAAGAGCTGAAGCGGGTGCTGGAGCCTTTTTATACTACCAAGGCCGCCTCCAACCGGAATTTCGGCCTGGGTCTGTCCTACTGCTATCATGTCATGAAGCTGCACAAGGGGAATCTGCATCTGGAAAGCACCCCCGGCAAAGGGACAACGGCGACGATTCATTTTCCCAAGAGGAAGGAGGAGCGGCATGGAGCGCATTCGGTTATTGCTGGTGGAGGATGATGAGGATTGGCTGCGGGGGTTGGAGGCGTATCTGTCCCGGGAGCCGGATTTTACAGTGGCGGCAACGGCGTCCAGCCGGGAGACGGCGGAGCAGGCGGTGCGGGAAGCGGCCTTCGATGTGGCGCTGGTGGATATTATGATGCACGGCGCTGCCGAGGGCATCGACCTGGCGCAGCTGATCTGCCAGACCACCCCCGCGCGGGTGGTGATGCTCACTTCTCTGCAGGAGAAGGAAATGATCTTTGACGCCTACCGGGTGGGGGCCATCGATTATATGGTCAAGTCCGACTTCGGAGGCATCCCCGCCGCCGTCCGGGCTGCCTATGCCAGAGAGTCGCCGATGAACGCTTATGTAGCAGCGCAGATGCGGGAGGAGTTCCGGCGGCTGCGCCAGCTGGAGCAGGCATACCGGATCAAGGAGCTGCGGGATAAAATCACCCCCTCCGAGCTCCAGGTGCTGAGGATGATCGACGCGGGCCATACCCAATCGGACATTGCCGACAAGCTCTATTTGTCTCTGCGGACCATCAAGGTTCATGTAGGCAATATTCTGAAAAAGCTGGGCGGCAGCACCAGCAAGGAGGCGGCGCGCCAGGCCCGGGAGCTGGGGTTATTTGAGGAGGAGAAGCAGGGATAGCCTGCATCTCCTCTCCGGGCTGCGGGAGATTTGCTGCGGGTGAAGAGAGTGTGCGGATGTATGTAGAGCTTCTCGTCACTTTTGGGGATGGTTTTGTTGTTTTGGTGCATGTGTTTGCCTCACCGCCGTCTGCCGGGGTACTAGAGAAAGTTAGTACTTTTGGCGGCGGCGGTTTTGTTTCACAATAGGGGTAAGACCTGGTCCTAAAACCAAACCATGAAAGGGGCAAACCCCAATGCCGGAATTGTTTAAAAAACACTGGACTTCATTCCTGGGCGCGTTGTTTGTGATCTGCTCCATCCTTTATTTGTTCAAGTTCACGCTGGATCAAGGCTGGATTACCAACTCCATGAAAACAGGGGCGGGGCTCCTGTTCGGAGTGGGCCTGGGTCTTGCCGGCTTCAAGCTCATCCTGGACAGCCGCCTTCTTATCGGTGAAATCATCAGCGGCTTGGGCGGGGCCGTCCTGTACGCCACCTTTGCCTTCTCCGGCATCTATTTCGACTTGTGGGATTCCATGACCGTTTTCATCGCGATGCTGATTTTGACCATTGGCTTAACCGTCCTGTCCTACCTCTTTGATTTCCGGGTGCTGATGAATCTGGCCCTCCTGGGTTCCCTGGCGGCGCCATTGTTCCTCCGTCCGGAGCAAGATCAGGCCTTCTCCTTGTTCCTGTATCTTCTGGTTCTGAACAGCGGCTACTTTTGGCTTAGCGTCCGCAAGCAGTGGGCGGAATTCCGGCTGCTGGCTTTTGTGGGCACATGGCTGACTTATGTGGTGTATTACCTTCACTTCGATCCGGCAACGGATGCGCTGTGGAGTATGCCCGTCCGGTATGCCTCCGCCACCTTCCTGTTCTATGTGCTGGGCTTTCTCATTTCCTCCTGGAAAGCGAACTCCCGCTTTGACGGGCTGAACCTGTACCTGGGCTTTGTCAATGCGGTGCTGTTCGGCTGCTGGTGCGTGGTGCTTCTGGACGGCATTCTGGAAATGGCCTATCCTTTAGGGGCCATGGGTCTTGTGTATCTGCTGCTGGCCTGGACCGCGTACCGCATCGCCGGCAAGGAAGCAACCTTTGCCGTAACCTTCAAGGCCGCAGGCGGTGTGCTGCTGCTGCTCCTGGCTTTTTCACAAATGGGGGAAGGGCTGACCATCAAGCCGCTGATCAGCGTCTATGTGTGGGGAGGGCTGGCGGTGCTGTTGATGGGAGCGGCCAAACGCCTTCGGATGGAGGGGCTGCAGCTGGTGTCCATGGTGATGTGGGCAGGTGTAACGTCGTATTGGTTCGTCACCACATGGAATGTGCCGCGGGGGGAATGGTTCGGCCTGTACCTTCCGTTCCTGAACGGAGCGGCCTTCGCCTGGATTTTGCTGGCGGGTCTCGGCTTCTGGTATTCTCTCTCCGGCACCTTCGCCGCCCTGAAGGAAGAGGGACGGAGGTTCCTGTCCTGTCTCTTCTCCGTAGCCAGCCATCTGATCGTCGGCGGTCTCCTCACCTTGCAGATCGGCAATCTGTTTGAGGAATATGATCTGGATGGCGTTTGGAGTCTGAATCTGACCCTGTCGGTGGTCTGGGGTGTGTATGCTCTGCTCCTGTTCCTCTGGGGGGCTTCCAGCAAACAGCGGGTATTCCGGTATTTCGGCTCGATCGTGCTGGTGCTGGTTTCCGTCAAGGTACTCTTTTCCGATCTGTCCGGGGAGGACAGCATCTACAAGGTGCTGGTGCTGCTGATCATGGCCGTGATCTCCTTTACCATCTCGTATATCAATCACCGGTGGAAAAATGAGCCTGCCGCACCTCCCGCTGAACCGTCTGTTGGCCCGGAGCAGCCGGAGGGAGAGCCGATTGTACCGATGGCTGAGGGAGAGACGGGAACCCACAAGGCAGCCGCGATGGAATAGCATAGCGGAACTCTCATAAATATGCTCCTCCCGAAGCAGCTGCGGCAACAACGCCTGCTTTCGGGAGGAGCATATTTGCGTGCGCGGAGCGGGAAAGAGAGGTTCTTGGCTCGCTAGACGCGTGGCGGATGGTGGATAGTGGGTAGCAGACGGTGGATAGTGGATAGTGATAGCAGATGGCTGATGTTTGTTGATGGTGGAGGTGGATGGTGGGCGAGATGCTTAGGGAACTCAGCGACTCTTAAACCGGCTTTTGGAGTAAATTTGTGTTTTTGCGGAACTGAGGAACTCTTATCTGCCCGCCGCGGCCAGATTCCGCCCATTTTCGTCGCTTTTACCGCCGCAAGAGTCGCTGAGTTCCGCAAAATCTCCAAGCTGCCGTTTTTGCCACTGTAAGGGCCGCTGAGTTCCGCAAAACTTCCAAGTTGCCGCTCCTTTTGCCACCGCCAGAGTCGCAGCCGTGGACATGGCAGTTGACACAGCCGCGAAGTTCTTGGCATTCGGCAATTTCGCCGGTTGGCCGGACATGGGCAGTACCGGTTTTCCTCGTTTCCCGGAGAAGATGAGTATTGACGGAACGATGCGCATTGACCGGCGTTACTGGCATTTGCTATGGTAAGGATACCCAGAGGTTCGGGAATCTGATACAGAGGGAGGCCGGCGAATATATGGGCAAACATTGGCTCAACCGGCTGCTGCTCTCCTATTTGCCGATTTTTACCGTGATCACGCTGGTATTGCTGACGATTACGGCATTGAGCGTAAGCGAGATGTCCAGGAAAGCATCGGAGAACGCCAATCACGTCTCCGTGGCCCATGCCATGTCCTTTCTTGATAACGCTCTCAAATCCATCGATGATATGATGCTGAAGGAAATTCAGGCCAGCAATGTCCTCAAGCAATATTACTATCCCTCTGCCGATGCAAACTCCTACCATTCCGTTTATGAACCGTCGGTTTTGCTGCGCAGCCTGACCAGCGTGATCCAGACCATCCGGATCGATTCCATCTATTTATACAGAACGGCGGACCAGGCCGTTCTGACCGCCAACTCCCTGCTGACCCTGGATACCTTCGGAGACCGGGAGTTCGTGGAGGGGGTGCTTGCGGCATATCCGACAGAGGTTTGGTCCAATGCCCGCAGCTACATGGAATTCACCAGTCAGGAAAGGGGGATATCCGTTGTTTCCCTGGTCCGCAAGGTTCCGGCGCTGTCGGGAGGGCAAGGCTTCGTTGTTGTCAACATCCGAACAAGCGACATTGCGCAGCTGATCGGCAAAATGATGGACTCCGGCTACAGCCAGGTATCGTTATGCGACCGCAAAGGGGTATCCCTTATGGACAGCCGGCTGCCTGCGGCCGCAGCCTCCGACGGTGAAGGGGAGAAGGCGGACAGCACGGACTCCAGCGTGTCTGCCGTTCAATCCGATTATACCGGGTGGCATATGCAGAGCCGGTTGCATAACATGGGCATCTTCATGGCTATCACCGGATACACAAAGATTCTTCTAATGATTGGAATGGCGGTGATCCTCATGGGAACAATCGCTATCGTGGTCGTCTCCCGGCGAAATTACCGGCCGATTGAATCGATTCTGTCCAGATTGAAAGCGGTTTCCCCCAATGATAGGCGGGAGAATGAAGCAACCCCGCGGGGGCGGAATGAATTCCAGCTGATTGAAGCGGCGCTTGACGATATGATGGAGCAATCCAGCCAGTATGAAGCCCGCCAGAAGGAGGAGCATCTTTTTCGCCGGCGCTACTTTTTCCAGGAATTGATGAACGGCCGTCCGATAAAGCCCCACGATTGGCCTGACGAGCTTTCCCGTCTCGGGCTGGAGACTTCCTTCTCCCGACTTCAGGCGGCGGTTGTGGAGCTGGACAGATACGGGCAATTTTGCCGGAGCTATTCCCACACGGACCAGGATTTATTGAAGTATGTGATCAGCAATGTTGTTTCCGAAATAACGCCGCCGCAGAAGAGACAGGTATGGTCGGAGTGGCTGGACGGCAATCGGCTGGCTGTATTGTACCGGTGGACGGGGGAGCCCGAAGGCGAAGACGCGGTTTATGGGTCTGTTGCCAGGCTGTGCGAGTGGATAGCCGGCAATTTGAAGTTTACGGTTACGGTTGGAATCGGCCCGCAAGTCACCGCCATAGAACAGATCGGCGAATCCTATCAAGGGGCGCTTGAAGCGGTAAAATACAAAACGGTGATCGGGACGGGGAGGGTTATCTCCCATGCGGAAATCAGCAAATGGGAGCCTGGTGAAAGCTATGGATATTTGCAGCAAATCCGCAGGCTGGCGTTGGCGTACCGGATGGGGGAGGACGGCTGGCTGGAGCAATTCCAGGGGATCGCCTGCGGCATCCGGAGCATGCTGTTCTCCCGCGAGGATCTGGCCAGTCTGGCCAATTACCTGATCTATCACCTGCAGCGGGAAATGATGGAGCTGTCCCAGGAGCTTCGGGACTCCTGGAGCACGGCGGCGCATGAGCAGCTTAACGGGGCAGTGGATCAATTTGAAACGGCGGATGAGCTGTTCATTCAACTGGAAGAAGTGCTGACAGGGACTGCGGAACGGATCAGGCAGGAGCGGGAAAGCCGGACCTATCACGCCATCATACAGCGTGTAAAGGACTATATCGAGCAAAATTACGCCAATCCCGATCTATCCCTCAATTACTTAAGCGACATCTTCGGCGTGAATGCGAAGCATGTCAGCCAGTTGTTCCGGGAGGAATTCGGAGTCAAGTTCAGCGATTACGTTATTCAAGTCCGGGTGGAGAACGCCAAGCGGCTGCTGCTGGAATCGGAGCAGCCGGTGCAGGATGTGGCGGCAAAGGTGGGGTACCTGCTGCCGTTTTCCTTCATCCGCGTGTTCAAGAAGGTGGTAGGCGTTACACCGGGAGATTACCGCAAGGAATGCGGCTAAATCCAATATTTGGGCCAGCGTTGCTGCGCCCTGCAGACGGCATTATTCCCTAAGGAGGCCTTTTGCAGGGCGCAATTTGGGTGTTCGGAGAATTTGCGTATCCGCTGAAATATGCTCATTGACCCTAAATTCCGGAGGGTGTTATCGTAGGGCTACCGAAATCGCCACGGCGCTTTCGTGAAAAAAGGAAGAAAGGAGGAAGGAGCATACAGATGGATTCCGCATACGCAACAAGTTCCGGACCACAGCCCCGGGATGCCCGCGGCCCAGACAAAGCAGCGGCCTTACGGCTTCGGCGGAGACGATGGAAAATGAATGTGCCACTGCTTATTCTGTTTACGCCAATCATTGTGTTCTTCATTGTTTTTAAATACACGCCGATGGCGGGCCTGATCATTGCCTTCAAGCAATATACGTTTATGGAAGGCATCTGGGGCAGCGACTGGGTGGGACTCAAGAATTTCAAGGTGCTGTTTTCCAATTCGCTGACGCTTTCGATTATTCGCAATACGGTGGTGTTAAGCGGGTTAAGCATCTTCGTGGGGTTCCCGTTTCCCATTGCCCTTGCCATTATGCTGAATGAAGCGCGCAGGAAATGGTTTAAGCGGATGGTTCAGACGCTGGTGTTTTTACCCCATTTTTTATCGTGGGCGGTAATCGGCGGCATTGTAGTTACCATATTTTCCCAAGAAACCGGCATCGTCAATTCCCTTCTGAAGACCTTGAACGGCACCACATTTCCATTCCTGTACCATGAACGCTCCTGGATTGCCATCTTCGTCGGGTCCGGTATCTGGAAAGGCGCCGGTTGGGGGTCAATTATTTACTTGGCGGCGCTCTCCACCATCGATTCCCATCTGTACGAAGCGGCCAGCATGGACGGGGCGGGCAAGTGGCGGCAGATCTGGCATATTACGCTTCCCGGCATCAGTCCGACAATCGTTCTCGTGTTTATTCTGACTATGGGCAGTGTAATGGAAGTGGGCTTCGATCAGGTGTATATCCTGCAGAATGCCAGCGTGTCGGGGGTAGCGGAGGTCATCAGCACGTATATCTACCGCGTAGGCCTGCAGCGGGCACAATTCAGTCTGACGTCGGCAATGGGGCTGTTCGAATCGCTGATTGGTCTGGTGTTTGTGCTGACGGCCAATCGGATCGCCCGCAGATTCGGACAGGGGCTCTGGTAGGGAGGAAGAAGAATGAGAGATACGTTGGGAGAGAAAGTGTTTTATTCCATTAACTATGTGCTGCTGGCGCTGGCGGGATTAAGCTGTGTGCTTCCCCTGGTCCATGTTTTGGCGGTTTCCTTAAGCGACTCCCATGCCGTGGCTTCCGGCCGGGTATCGCTGTGGCCCATCGGGTGGTCATTGGAATCCTTCGCTTCGCTGTTCAAGGGCACCCGTATTGTAAATTCCTTCGTCAATAGTGTAATCATTACGGCGGTTGGGGTGATTCTTAGCATGATCGCTACAGTTATGGCGGCTTATCCGGTTTCGCGGCCGTATTTCTATGCCAGGAAGCCGTTTATGCTGGCTATCGTGTTCACCATGCTGTTCAGCGGCGGGCTTATCCCCACCTTTCTGGTGATCAAGTCCCTTGGCCTGCTGAACACATACGGCGCATTGTGGCTGCCGGGTCTGGTAAGCGCCTTCAATATGCTGGTGCTGAAAACACACTTCGAGTCCATCCCTGCCGAGATGGAGGAGGCGGCCCGGATGGACGGCTGCAGCGAATGGCGGCTGATCGGGCAGATCGCGCTCCCGCTGTCGCTGCCGGTGCTGGCGGCATTGACGCTGTTCTATGCCGTCGGTTATTGGAATGCCTTCATGAATGTCCTTATTTATATCAACAGTCCGGAAAAGTATAACATGACGGTGCTTGTACAGCAGATGGTGCAGAGCCAGTCGCTGCTGCAGGAGATGAATCATTTGCAGCCGGAGGAGCTGAACCAGATCACCCCGGAGGGCATCAAGACAGCAGGCGTTATCTTCATGGTGGCGCCAATGCTGATTATATATCCGTTCCTGCAAAAGTATTTCGTAAAGGGGATGATGATCGGCGCAATTAAGGGTTAATCGTATGGCATGGGCATTCACAGAGAATAAAAATAACCAATTGAAGGGGCGTTATCCATGATCAACAGCAAGAAAGTGTGGTCGGCAATTGGCTTATCTGTCCTTGCGGCGGCTGTTATTGCCGGCTGCTCCGACCAGTCGGGGCCGTCAGATTCCTCTGCACCCTCTGCCGCTCCGGCGGCCTCCAGCCAAAGCGGTGATTCCAAACCGGCGGAGAGGGCTTCCATTTCCCAGTCGATTTACGATCGCGGCAATGTGGCCCCGGAGGAGGGGACGATTGAGAAGAACCGCTGGACCAAGTGGCTGAACGAGAACGGGCCGGCCAATGTGAGCTTTGTCGCCATACCGCGCTGGGAGCCGATTCCCAAGTTCAACACCTTATTTGCATCAGGTACGGCGCCGGACTTGATCTTCGATTTTGACACCAATTACCGCAATGAGCTTTACACCCAGAAGCAGCTGATGCCCATTGGCGATCTGATCGAGAAGTACAGTGTGGAATATAAGGCGTTTCTGGAGAAATATCCGGTGCTGCGCAAGGAGGGGACAAAGCCGGACGGCAAGCTGTATGAATTTGGCCGGATCAACACTGTGCAGCCCAATCATGTGCTGTTTATCCGGTCCGACTGGCTTAAGAAGCTGGGGCTTGAGGTACCCAAGACGGTTGAGGAATTATTCAATGTGGCCAAGGCCTTCACCGCCAATGACCCCGACGGCAACAAGAAGAACGATACGTATGGGTACAGCCTCAGCAACATCACCGGACAAATTACCGATGCCATGTTCGGCAATGTCATCTGGATCATCCAGGACGGCAAGTGGGTCCGTGATTGGGACCGGGTGAAGGCGGCCAATGAGTTCAAGAAACGGGTATATGACGCAGGTTTGGTGGATAAGGATTACCTGGCCGACAAGAACGGCGAGAAGGCAACGCAGGACTTTATTACAGGCAAGCTGGGTATTTACGGAGCCAACGGGGGGAGCATTGGGTTAGGGCTGAGTATGTTCGAGTCCCTCCGCAAAAATAACCCGGATGCCCAGATTACGCCGATTGAGCTGCCGGCCAGTGAATTCGGCCAATTCAGCCCGGTTCTCGGCAATCCGGTGCAAATGACCGCCGCCATCAACGCCTCTGCGAAGAATCCCGCTGCCGTTATCCAATATGTGGACTTCCTGGTTAAGGAGTCAACCCAAAAGGTCCTCAACTACGGCATCGAAGGCGAACACTGGAAGACAGGCGACAATGGCTGTCCGGTTATCATCAGCAAGGAAAAGAACAAGATTGAGAAGGACTATCTGACGGATTTCCAGATGCTGCGAAGCGCCGTCACCTTCGGCGATTGCAGCAAGTTCGAAAGCCAACTGGACCTCTCCAATCCGCTGCAGAAGGAATTCCAGGAAATCATCCATCAAGCGGAGAAGGCTTATTTGGACCCTTCCCGTCCTATGCCGCAAATTACCCATATTGAGCATATGCCTTCAATTCCCCAGGAGCTGCAATTAATTCTGACCAATACGGATCAGCCTATCGCGGATATGTTCAATAAAGCGGTTGTCAGCGGCAAATCGTATACGGTGGATCAAGCCATTGCCGATGCCAAGTCACTGTGGACGAAGGCAGGCGGCAAGCAGGTGGAGGACTGGTATGCCAAGTGGTATCAGGAGAATAAGGACAAAGCATTTTTTACGAAGGATATTTATGAAGTAGCCAAAAAAGGATAGCCGTATAGCCAGTGATGCACGTATAAGTTCCAAGCCGGGTGAATAATGGGCAGAGGGAGCCCCAGGCTCCCAAACGACGGCGTTATTTGCCCGGCCGTAGGAATAGCATTCATGAATCTGAAGGAAGAAAGGGGGTGATTTTTAATGAAAAAAGGTTGGAAGGGCGGCGGGGCGTTTCTGGCAGCCCTATTATGTTCAGTTATGCTGCTTATGTCGGCGTCTTCTCCGGCTGCGGCCGCCGCAGGTGCCGGTGTGATTGAAAGCAATGCCTCCTACCATGCCCGCAGAACATTTGGCACCGGCTTGTATGATCCGGTATCCAACAAGACCTATGTGACGTACAGCGGACCGGTTATGGATGTGTACGTGAAGGCCTTTGACCATGGGGCCAACGCTTGGGAGCCGGCAGTCAGGATCAAGGTCTGAAATGATTCCATTTCTTCCGCTTATCATGACTACACCACCATGGTAAAGCTTCCGGACGGGAGGCTGGGCATCTTTATCTTCAACCACGCCAATTCCGCTTATTTGCTCAAGGCTCCCTATGCCAATTCCATCTCCGGCACGTGGAGCACAACCACCGTCAGCAATGACAGGAACGCTTATCCCATGCCGGTAGTGTCCGGCAATGACGTTTACCTGTTTTACTCCAGGAATGATGACAGCAGTTATCCGTACCGGACTTACAGGTTTATCAAATCCGGCGACAGCGGCCAAACCTGGTCGGCGCCCTCCACTGTTATCGACACGGGCAAAACGGCGGATAAGTTTAATGAGGTGTATGCCTTCGGCGTTTATGAGAAAGCGGGGCGCATCTACATCACGTGGACCATGGGCGGCGGACCGGGAGGGCATAATGCGGAGGCGCGGAATTTGTATCTGGCCTACTTGGATACCTCCGATTCCACCATGCGCAATGCGGCCGGACTGAATCTGAAGAATACGGTTAATTTCGGCGCAGACCTGGATAGCTGTCTGGTTGCGGAAAGTCTGCCAAGCTCCACAAGCACGGACTATTTCGCCAAACATCCCATTCAAAATTCCCAGCCCAGCGTAGATGACGATGGAACCATCTATGTGGGATACGGGGATGGGGCGGTGGACGGGCCGGGCATCAAGCTGGCCAGGTACGCCAATGGCACATGGACCGTCAGTACGGTGGATTCCGCCACTTCAAGATTTATGGACATGGTGAAAACCGGCTCGCACAAATTTGAGATGCTCTATACGTCCCAGGATTTCTCATCCATCCTGGGCAAACAAACGGACAACGGCGGAGTATCGTGGTATGCCAAATATGCCTATGCCACGCCTTTTGGAGGCTCCAATGGGGATCGTGTGTTTTACATCAACTTTATTGAGGGAAGAAGCGCCATTTCGGCGGTGGGCGCAACCATCAACTACGCCCAAAGACAGCTGGATTATACGGGAAAATGGACAGTATTTGCACTTACTAGATAGCCCTGGGAGGGAATAAGGATGATGCAGAGGCTTGTAAAGCTGGCCATGCTGGCCGTTTTGCTGGGAGTTTTCCTGGCTTTGAACGGTGCGGATCGGGCATATGCAGCCAATCTGGTAGGCAACTCCGGTTTTGAAAGCGGTTTATGGACAGGGGGAGGCGGTGCAGGATTCTCCATTGACAGCACGGTTTATCATTCGGGGGGTAAATCCCTGAAGGTTTCCGGGGCTGCCGCAGCCCGCGCGATTACCTCGGAGAAAATTCACGTCCGCCCTTATGAAGGCTATCAGCTGGAGGTATGGGTACGTTCCAGCCTGTCAGACAGCAAATCGGCCATCAGCGTGAGTCTGCTGCCTGTGGACGCTGCCGATCATGCCTTGGCCTGGTATCCGGGAGGACAAGTCAAATTCATTCAGGCGGGAGGGGGCCGACAGAACTGGACCAAATATACGGCCACCATCCATGACCTTCCTGCATCCACGGATACGGTGAAGATTTATTTGCGGCTGGATGCCGGGGCAGTTGGAGACGTATGGTTCGACGATGTGTCCCTGGAGAGCATCAATCTTGCTCCGGACGGGGGCTTCGAATCGGGGCTGTGGAGCCATAATACGGGCTTCATAAGGGATACGGCCCAAGCCCATAGCGGTCTGGCCGCTGCCAAGGTTACCGGACAGAGCGAAGTTCAAGCGATATATACAGATACCATTCCCATTGTCTCCAGTGAAACCTATACCCTTTCGGTATGGGTCAAGACGGACCAGATCTCCACAGGCAACGGGATCAGCGTCGGTGTCCTGCAGGTGAATGCGGCCAATCAGGCGCTGGGGTGGTACGGTGGCTCCGTCAAGCTGATGACCGCCGGGGGGACCCAGGGGTGGACCAAGCTGGAGACGGAATTGTCCGGCTTCGCGGCCAATACCTCCAGCCTGCGGATATACCTGCGTTCCGATGGGGGGATCACCGGCACGTCCTGGTTTGATGATGTCCGCTTGAACAAGAAATTCCGGGACGGCTTTATATGGGGAGTCAATGGGCACAGCAAGAAGCAGGGCTCTTATCCGGCTTCGCAGCTTGACAACCAGCTGCAGAAGGCGGCAGACCTGGGAATCTCCCATTACCGGGTGGATGTGGAGCCCAGCCTGGCAGCCAATGGCAGCTATGATTGGGCGTATATGGATCAGGTCATCAATACTGCCTATAACAAGGGGCTGAAAATCTACCTGGTGATCTACGCCAAGCTCACCTTCACCCCTGCCGTGCTGGAGCAATACGGACAGGACATCGCCGCACGCTACAAGGGCAAGATTGCCTACTACCAGATCGGCAACGAGATCGACAATGACTGCATCCTTGGGGCCCAATACGACGGCTCGCAGGTCTCCCATTACAATCGGGCCGTCTATGAAGCGATGCGGGATAAGCTGATCGCCCTGGGCCGTGGCGTGCGCACCGGCGACCCCGACGCCAAGCGGGTGATCAATATGTGCTACCGGCATACCGCTTTTCTGGAAATGCTGCTTGCCGATGGCGTAGAGTGGGAGGTTAACGGTCTTGATTGGTATTCCAACATGGGCGACATGACCTTTACGCTGAACAAGCTGCAAAGCTACCCCCAAACCGAGATTCTGGTGGCCGAATGCAATACCTTCCAAGGCACACTGACATGGACCGAGCAGGCCCAGGCGGAGTATATTGTGAAAACGGCCAATCAATTCTATTATAACGCGCCGTCCAAGGTAAAGGGCTTCTTCGTTTATGAGCTGCTGGACGAACCGGACCGCTCCAGCGGGGAACAGCATTACGGGCTGGTCCATTCCTCCGGAGGGATTATTGGGGCGGAGAAGCCGGCTTACGGGGCGTACCAAGCAGTGATTGCCAACAAGCCGAGAGATTAATCAAGGGCAGCATTCATATCAATAGGGAGTGTGAATGATCATGATAGTTCAGATTCTGAGGAGGATCAACAAGCAGATCTCCATAACAAGCTGCTTCCTGCTTTTATCGGCTTATTTATTCGGGAATGCTCCGGCGGCTGTTATGGCTATGGAGACGCAGGACATGAACGGAGCCGTGGAGCAAATTATCTCTGCGGCGGCAGATGCGCATGTGCAGGGCGGAGGCAGCGCCAACGTGAATTTCGGAGCCGCCAAGTCCCTTGATGTGAAGCATATCAGCGGAAACAGCGGCATCACAAGAGAGGCCCTGCTGGCCTTCGACCTGGCCGGAATTGAGGTTGCTATCGGCAAGGCGGAGCTTTATATCTATGAAGCGTCCAAGGAAAGCAGCGGCACCGGTGTGGACAATCTGGTGTACAGCACGGCTGCCGGATGGCAGGAAGGGACAGTGACCTGGAATACGAAACCCGCCTTTGCCGACTACCTGGGCACGATCCACTCGGACACTGCTCCTGCGTGGCATGTGGTGGATGTCACATCCTACGTGAAGCGCCAGAAGGCAGAGGGGCAGACAGCCAGCTTCGGCATCAAGCAGGAGGCAGCCGCCGGGCTGCGTGTGGGCTTTGCAAGCAGGGAGGCGGCGGCGAATACGCCGTATTTGAAAATTACAGCCGCAGAAGCGGAGGAACAGCCGCCGGTGTGGCCGGAGCAGGCACAGCTGGGGGCGGAGCAGACGGATGAGGCAATGGTGCGTTTGAGCTGGCCGCCTGCATCGGACCCGTCGGGAATTGCGGGGTACCGGATTTATCAGAATGGAATTATTTTGCAAACGGTTTCAAGAAATGTTTACCATTATGAAGCAGGGCCTCTGAATCCGGGTACTGCCTATACGTTCAAGGTGGAAGCGGGAAATCCCGCCGGGAATTGGAGCCAGGACGGCCCTCAGGCTACAGTGGCGATTGGCCAGGCAGAAGAGCTTCTGCCTGCGTCAGCCGATGCCCACGTGCAGGGCGGAGCCAGCGCCGCCATGAATTTTGGAGCCGCCAACTCCCTGGACGTCAAGAACCAGAAGGGGAACAACGGGATCTCCAGGGAAGCCTTCATGAAATTTGACCTGTCCGCCATAGGAGACACAATCGGCAAGGCAGAGCTTTATCTGTATGAAGCGTCCAAGGAGAGCAACGGGACAGCGGTGGACAATCTGCTGTACAGCACCGCCCCCGGCTGGACGGAAAAAGCGGTGACCTGGAATACGAAGCCTGCGTATCAGGATTATTTGGGCGTTTTCCGTTCCGATACGGCCCCCCAATGGCATGTGGTGGATGTGACCTCCTACGTGAAGCAGCAGAAATCGGCCGGGCAGCCTGCCAGCTTCGGCATCAGGCAGGAGGTCGCCGCGGGGCTGCGTGTCGGTCTCACCAGCAGGGAAGCGGCAGCGAATACACCTTATCTGAAAATAACCAAGGCAAGAAGCAATGAGCAAGCCCCGGTCTGGCCGGTGTCAGCTGGGCTTGAAGCCATCGACACCGATGAGATGGATGTCACCTTGAGCTGGCCAGCCGCCGAGGACGCAGACGGAATTGCCGGGTACCGGGTTTACCGGAACGGGGAGCTGATTCAGAGCGCTCCGGGGACCACGGCGTTCATCGACGGCCTGACTCCGGGCAGCACCCATACGTTCAAGGTGGAGGCGGGAGATGTGGACGGGAACTGGAGCGGCGACGGACCTTACCTGACCGTGACGCTGCCGGTGACTACGCTTGGGCAGGTGAAGCACGGCCATGTCTTCATGAGCAACGAGCCTGTTGCCTTCCGGATCGAAACCAATCGTCCCTCTCTCTCCTGGTCGGTGCAGGATCTGTGGGGAGAGGAGGTAGCGTCAGGACAAGAAACGGTGCCGGGAGGAGGGCCATTGGAGCTCATCATCCCCATGGACCGCGTCGGTTATTTCACCCTCACCGTAAAGGCCGAAAAAGGCAGCAAGCAGCCTTCCGTGAGGACTGCGCCGTTTGCCGTTTTTGCACCCTACGATTTCAGGGCAGTGGAGGATTCTCCCTTTGGCATTAATGTGCATTTTGACCGGCCCAGTTATGGATGGACCCCGGATTTGACGGAGCTGATCGAATACGCCGGCATCAAGAATGTCCGCGATGGGGTCATGTGGAACAATGTGGAACGAACCAGGGGAGTCTACACCGTGGACCCGGCCCATGAAGCCATCATCGACGATATGGATGCCCGCAACCTGAATACGCTGCTGCTCTTGGCCTATACGAATAAATTCTACGACGAGGACAGCACGCCGTACACGGATGAAGGCCGCCAAGCCTCCGCCAATTACGGGAAATTCCTGATGGAATATTTCGGCGACCGGGTAGCCGCCTATGAGGTCTACAACGAGTTCAACATCGAATTTGGCAGACGCGGCAACGGCGTGGCCAATTCCAGACCCGATTACTACTATTCTTTGCTGAAGCAGACCTATGACACGTTGAAGCAGGCGAATCCGGACAAAACGGTCGTGGGCATGACCACGGCTTCCGTCCCCTTCACCTGGCTGGAATCCGTGTTCCAGCTGGGCGGGCTCAACAAGGTGGATGCAGCCTCCGTGCATCCGTACCAGTTTCCAGGGACGCCGGAGCATATGGTGCCGGAGATGGAGCGGCTTCATAACCTGATCGCCCAGTACAACAACGGCCAATCCAAGCCGGTCTGGATTACGGAGATCAGCCATCCCACCCATCAGTCGGCGGCAGGGGTGGATGTCAAAACACAGGCGGACTATCTGGTCCGGACCTTCGTGCTGTCCCTTGCCTCCGGGATTGACAAGGTGTTCTGGTATGACCTGATGAACGATGCCGTGAATCCTCCTTCCGCGGAAGCCAACTACGGCATTCTGAACCATCAGGATGATCCTCTGGGCAGGCATACGCCCAAGCCGGCTTACGCGGCCATGGGTGCGATGACCCGTCAATTGACAGGCGCGGAATATGCAGCGGATGAATCAGTTGCGGGAAGCCACTTCCAATACAAGTTCACCCGCGGCCAGGAGGAGCTACGTGTGGTCTGGGCCGAGGGGCGGCTCCAGCCGGCCGCCATTCTGACGCAGCAGCCCGTGCAAATCGTGGACATCATGGGCAATGAAAAGACTTATTACCCCCATGAGGGCAAGGTTTACTACACGCTGAAGGATGAGCCTATCTATGTAAAGGGCGCTATTGAAGGAATCGCCGCTGACGAAACCTTCGTATGGAGCGGGGAGCCTTCCGTTACCGGCGACGATGCCCAATTGAGTCTGGCCGTGAGCTATACCGGCTCCGCACCGTTCGACGGCGAATTGAAGGTGCACGGTCAATCCTATCCGATTCATGCCAATCCCGGTGAAGCGCTGCATATTCCCCTTACCGTTCCGGGGCTTGAGGCGGAGGGGCTTCTGACGGTGCAAGGGCAGTTGCTGAGCGGCGGCCAGCCGCTAGGACATTTGACTGCACAGGCGCGGATTGAGAAGCCGTACAGCATTCAGATCAAGCCGTTGTTTACCGCAGACGGTACAGGCAAGGAGCTGAAGGCGGTGATCACCAACCATTCCTCCAGCCGGGAATTGGAGCTTGAGCAGATTCAGTGGACCTTGGGCTCCCAGTCCGGCACGATGACAGGACCCCAAGTCATTCAGCCCTCCTCCGTGTGGACGCAGGCGATTCCTCTTGCAGGAGAGCTGGCCAATAACGTGGTTTATCCGCTCAAAATGACAGTCAAGCTGCAGGGTTATGATCCGGTCCAGGTGGACAGCACAGCCAATTTTACCCCTGTGTACCATATCAGCGAGCAGGAGCAGCCGGTTACGGTGGATTGGTCCACAGCGGAAGCCATCAGTCAGTATCACAACCTGGGCGGTCCCGGACTCAGCGGGCCTGAGGATCTCAGCGGTACGGTGACCCTGAATTGGGATGAGGAGAAGCTCTATATTACGGCGGATATTACCGATGATGTGCTGTTCTATGAAGCCGAGCAGAAGGATATGTACCTAAATGACGGGTTCCAATTCGGAATTGTCCGGGGCATTCCCGGAGAGAGCGGGGAGTGGTATGATTCCGGCTTCGCCCGGACCCCGGCAGGCCTGCAGGTGTATCATTGGATTACACCGGCCGGTGTCCCCGTAGGTCTGGTGGAAAACAGCGGGCTGTCCATCACCCGCAACGAGGAGCAGAAGCTGACCAGATACGAGTTCGCTCTGCCATGGACGGAGCTTGCGCCCATCAATCCGGCAGAGGATGAAGTATTCAGCTTCTCGCTGCTGCTGAATGAGAATGACGGCACCGGCAGAAGAGGCTATCTGGAATGGGGCTCCGGCATTGGGGCCAGCAAGGACCCGAAGAAGTACAGAACGGTGCAGCTGATCAAGCCAAGTGCCGCTCCCAACAGCCAAGCCAAGCCGGGGCAGCCGGTATTGTCCCATGACAACGGGCATGATACCGGACTGCTGGACGGAACCTACACCGTTGCGATGAATATGTGGTACGGAGAAAATGGCACCGAGTACCGCTTGTACGAGAATGGGGTGCTGATCGATACGCAAATCCTGGCGGATGCGGCTCCCGCGGCGCAGGCGGCGGCAACTGTGATCAGCGGCAGGAACAACGGCGTTTACCGCTATGTGGCCGAACTGACCAATGCCGGCGGTACAACCCGGAGCGCCGAGATGACCGTCCAGGTGACGGATGCGGTGCCGGGTCAGCCGGTATTGTCCAGCGACAATTGGGACGGGGACGGCCATTACCGGATCAGCATGAATATGTGGTGGGGCACCAATGGGACGGCGTACCATCTGTACGAAAATGGGACACTTATCCATACCCGGGCCTTGACCGATGGAACCCCCGGCGCCCAGTCGGCAGTGGTGGAGGTGAGCAATAAGCCCGCCGGTACCTATGAATACCGCGCCGAGCTGGTCAACGCTGCCGGAACCGCCTCCAGCAGCACGCTGACCGTGAGTGTTGTGAAGTAAAGCAATGGGCGGGGACTCGCCATCACCCCTTCCCCAATAACCGCATCATGTGTACGAAGAGCCGCCTGCTTCTGCCGCAGGCGGTTTTTTGCCGCGGGGCTGGCCGGACAGATTGAGATAGGGAGGGAACATTAGAGATTCGGGCAGGCGCAAAAAAACGTAACCTGTGCAAAATAGTGTAACCCTCCGGATGCCGCGGCCAACCCGCGGCATTTTGCCGCCATTGCTCCATAATTTAGAAGAACCTTGCTCTGCAATAAAGTATAATTGTGCGCAAAATTGGTCTGGGTTACGTTGGAGTTACCAAAGCCGTGCAAGATTGCGGCGCTCCATCGCAATGAACATATAACGTTGCGGATTACTTCTTAAGAGAAAGGGGATGTGCCATATGGCGGAGGCCAATCCGTCTTCAGCATCCGAGGCATTGCCGGCTCAACCGCGCCCCGGGAAGAGCAGGTCCAGAAGATTGTGGCTGGATGTGAGGAGAGACCGCTACCTGTATCTGCTGGCCTTTCCGGGACTTCTATTCTTCCTGATTTTCAAGTACGTGCCCATGTGGGGGGTGACCATTGCCTTCCAGAATTATTCCCCTTACCAGGGCATGTTCAAGAGCGATTGGGTAGGCCTGGAGCACTTCATCAGCTTCTTCTCCAATCCCGACTTCCTGCTGCTGTTTCGCAATACCATGGCGATTAATCTGATGAGCCTGATTTTGTTCTTCCCCCTGCCCATTGTCTTATCCCTGCTCCTGAATGAGATCAGGCGGGAGGGCTACAAGAGGCTGGTGCAGTCCATTGTGTACATGCCCCACTTTCTGTCCTGGGTCATCATCTCCGGGTTGACCTTCATGCTCTTCGCCAAGGGCGAAGGACTGGTGAATAATCTGCTGGAGGCGGCGGGCTTTGAGCGGATGAATTTCTTGACCAATCCCAACGGCTTCTGGCTGATGCTGACCATGCAGTCCATTTGGAAGGAAGCGGGCTGGGGGACGATTATCTTCCTGGCCGCCATCGCCGGCGTGGACCCCCAGCTCTATGAAGCCGCGAGAATGGACGGCGCAGGCCGAATCCGCCAGATGTGGCATGTGACCCTGCCGGCAATCCGCAACGTTATTATCATCCTCCTGATTCTGCGGCTTGGCCATATGATGGATGTGGGCTTCGAGCAGGTGTTCCTGATGTATAACGGCGCTGTGTCCCAGGTGGCGGAGGTGTTCGACACTTATGTATACCGGGTGGGCATTCAGCAAGGCCAATTCAGCTTCAGTACGGCTGCGGGTTTGTTCAAGTCGCTGGTGGGACTGGCGCTGGTGGTAGGCTCCAACGCCTTGGCCAAGAAGCTGGGCCAGGACGGAATTTATTAAGCCGCAAGGAGGGATACGCTTGATTCGCACCAACAGAGAACGGGCCTTCGACGTGGTAAACGTCCTTTTGCTGGCCTTCATCGCCATTGTGACGTTCTTTCCCATCTACTATGTATTCATTGTTTCGTTTGTCGATCCCACGGAATATTTGACCAAAGCTTATGTGCTCTGGCCGGAAAAATGGTCTATCGAATCCTATAAGTTTCTGCTCTCCACCAAAGCCTTTCCCCGGTCCATCTACAACAGCGGCTTCCTGACCGTGGTGGGCACGGCGCTCAGTCTGATGGTTACCGCCTCGCTGGCCTATGCGCTGTCCAGAAGGCGGCTGCGGGGACGCCAGACCTTTCTCATGCTGATTCTCTTCACCGTCCTGTTCAGTCCTGGAATTATTCCCCATTACCTGCTGGTCCGCGATCTGCATCTGATGAACAGCTACTGGTCCCTGATTCTTACCTCTCTGGCCAGCGGCTGGAATGTGATTCTGATGAAAGGGTTCTTCGACAGCATCCCGGTGGAGCTGGAGGAATCCGCCGCCATCGACGGCTGCCACGACATCTCCATCTTTATCCGCATTATTCTGCCGCTTTCGCTGCCGTCCCTGGCCGCCTTCGGGCTGTTCTACGCCGTCGGCTACTGGAACCAGTTCTTCAACGCGCTGCTCTACTTGAACAATCCGGCCAAGTGGCCCATTCAGGTACTGCTGCAGAACCTGCTGATTTCCTCATCCAACAGCGAGCTGGTCTCGGATGTGGTGGCAACGCCTCCTCCGACGGAAACGCTGAAGATGGCTGCCGTCATTATCGCTACCGCGCCGATTCTTGCGGTGTACCCGTTCCTGCAGAAGCATTTTGCAAAGGGCGCCATGGTCGGCTCGGTTAAGGGATAATATATATCATCTTAATAAAGGAGAGGGTCAAAAACATGAAGCATGTCAAAACCTCGCTTTGCCTGGTAGTCGCATTATCCACCGTTCTTGCCGCATGCGGCGGAAGCGGCAGCGGTACAGAGCCCGCCGCCAGCCCGGGGACTGCCACTCAGGCCGCCCAGAAGACGGAAGCCCCCGTGGAGATCAGCGTTATGGTTCACTTTTTCTCCCAGCAGCCCATGGCTGCGGACAATCCCGTCAAGCAAGCCATCGAAAAGGCCACCAACAGCAAGCTGAACATCCAGTGGGTATCCTCCAACAACTATGGCGACAAGCTGAATGTCACCCTGGCCTCGGGAGATATCCCGGATTTGACCTTCATAAACGATCCGTTCGCTTCAGTGGTCCGGAATATGGCCACCCAGGGAGCCTTCTGGGAGATAGGCCCGTACATCAAGGACTATCCCAACCTGTCCAAGGGCATTCCCGAAACCGCCTGGGATTTGACCAAAATGCAGGACGGCAAAAACTACTTCATTCCCCGGCCGCGTCCTTCCGAAGCGGATTCCTTCTTCATTGTCCGCAAGGATTGGCTGGATAAGCTGGGCCTGAAGGTGCCCTCCACCACCGATGAGCTGTATCAGGTGATGAAGGCCTTCGCCGAGAAGGACCCGGACGGCAACGGCAAGGCGGATACAGTGGGCCTTACCGCCAATACCGATTCGCTGAACTATGTTGACACCGCCTTCACCGGGGTAAACGGCAAGTACAAATGGGCCAATGAGCAAATCACCCATGTGGCGATGTTGCCGGAATACCGCCAGTCCCTTGAATTCCTGGTCAAGGCCTACAAGGAAAAGCTGATTCCCGCGGATTTCGCCTCCATGAAGCTGACGCAGGTCAACGAATTGTTCCAAAGCGGGAAGGCAGGCATGCTGGTTGAAAAAGCCGGCACCATGGCAACCTATTATGACAAGCTGAAGATCATTGACCCCAACTTCAAACAAGGGGATTTTTATCCGGTCACCAGCATCAACGGCTATAATCCCAAGGGTCCCGGCTTCTCCGGCACGCTGGCCATCTCCAAGAAGGTGTCGGAGGACAAGCTGAAGCGGATTCTGAAGGTGCTGGACACCTGGATGAACCCGGAGGTTTTCGCTTACAATACGTACGGCATTGAAGGTGTGCACCATACGGTGAAGGATGGCCAGAAGGTGCTGGACACAGAGAAGCTGCAGGCGGACAGCGTAGCTGACCTGAATCAGATTCTGTATGTGGCCGATCCGTACGCCAGCTCGACGAAGGTGTCCTTCCCCAAGGAAGTCAACGAGGTGTATGCGAAAATTCAGGATGAGCGGGTCAAAACCAGCGTAGCCGACATTTCCATCGGTCTTTATTCCCCTACTCTGATTAAGGCGGGAGCCGAGCAGGAGAAGAAGATTGCCGATCTGAGGACCAAAATTATTCTGGGCACCGAGCCGATTACGGCTTGGGACGACTATGTAACCAAGCTGAAGGGGGATGCCGATCTTCAGAAGATCTGCCAGGAGCTGACAGAGGCGTACAAGAAGCGGATGGGCAAATAATACGGGAGCATAACATTCTTGCAGAGCAAGGCATGGGCCGGGGGCGGATCGGAGATCTGTTTCCGGCCAATATGGTTTAGGAAGCCGATGGGCCGGATCTGATGCTGCGCGAGCCCCCATATTCCGATTGGCGTTGACAATAGGCGGGGCAATCTTCATCATGAAGCTGAGCCCCTCTTTCCCGGGCAGGACATTACCGCAATTTGAACGGAGGAAAATCCATGCTGCAGAGCTTGCGCAACCGGCTCAGAACGGGTATGGAAAGCAGGCGGTCCAGACGGTTTTTCTGGAGAAGCCTGAGTGCGTTTCTGCTGGTCACCTGTATTCCCGGGCTGATTACGGGCAGTATTATCTATTGGACCTCAACCATCGGAATTGAGAGCGAGCTCCAGAAGCTTCATGAGAAGCAAGTGCAGCAGCGGGCGGAGAATATTGACGACCAATTGTCCTACATGGAAATGCTGTTCAGTCAGTGGGCATTCGACGCGCAGTTCGATTACAAGCTCAAGGAGCTGGACTTTACATATAACTTTATTCAGGTCCGCGACATTTACCGAACCCTGTTCATCATGGAGGGGGCGCATCCGCTCATCTCGAATGTGGAGCTGTATTTGAAGTACCCCCAGCCGCTTATTTTTAACCGGGATGTCTATCGAAATATCACTGATGAAGCATGGAGTCAACGATATGAAGCCATGCTGCAGCATACGAAGTTCGCTTACTGGACGGACAGCTATGAGCAACTGGGCAAAGAGGGGGAAAAGCCCCTTCTTGCTTTGGTGAACAAGGTGCCGGCCGGAAGCTCGGAGCCTCTGGGATGCATCATCACGCTGATGGACAAGGAAAAGCTGAGGAAGATGCTGCAAACTCTGACGCCGTACAATGAAGGAACGGCTTTTCTTCTGTCGCCGGAGGGCGAGGGGTTTATTGTTCAGGGGGAGGCGGACAAAAACGGGCTTGAGCTGGCCTTGAAGGATGCCATCACCGGCGGCAAATACCGGACCGATTCTTTTCTCTATGATTATAATGGGGAAAAATATTCTGTTTCGGTAGGCGAATTTTCCAGAATCGGGGAGGCGTGGATATATGTGTCCGCCGCTCCCCTTACCGCCATCACCGCTCCGATGCTGTTCGTGTCCAAGCTGATCCTGCTGATTAGCGGAAGCGGTTTCCTTCTGGCCTTGGTGTTGTCCCTGGGGGCGACCTACCGGCTGTACACTCCTATCGGGAAGCTGGTCCGGCTTTTGCCCGGCAATGAGAACCACCGGGATGAATTCGAGCTGATCGAGCAGCAGTGGCTGGATCTGACACAGGAGCGGCAAACGCTGCAGAAGCGGCTGGAATCTCATCTGCCCCAGATGCGGGAGGGTTTTATGCTGCAACTGGTGCAGGGCCATCTGCTGTCCATGACGGAGAAGGATATCCGGGACCGTCTGCTCCATTATGGATGGGAGACCGAGGGGAAGCAGTTTGTCGCCGCGCTGATTCAGTTGGGCAGCCTGTCGGGGCAGGAGGGAAGATTCAAGCAGGGGGATGAAAGCCTTGTTACCTTCGCCGCAGCCAATATTGTCAGCGAGCTGTCGGGCTCCCTCTCCTGCCAGCTTGTGAATTTCCATGATCTGACCCTGGGGCTGCTCATCGCTTTCCCCGACGAGATGACGGCGAAGGAGCAGGCGGACATTCTGAACCGGACAGGGGAGGAATGGATTCAGGCGGTGGCCCGGGTGCTGAAGCTGCGCATGACCATTGCCATCAGCAGCCCTGTGGCCCAAATCCGGCACAGCTCGCTTCTGCTGGAGGAGGCGCGGCAGGCGTTAAGCTTTGCGGAGCTTGGCTCCGAGTGCCAGATTATCGAAGCCTCCTGCATCGATAAGCGGCGCAAGGCCCAGGGCTTCCGTTATCCCTTCACCCTGGAGAAGGAGATTATCCAGGCGGTGCGCATCGGCTCGGAGGAGGAAGCGGCCCAGCTCATCGAACGCTTCCTGAAGGAGCTGGCCCAGGACGGCGCCGCCAAATTTGTCATGCAGCAGGGAATGATGCAGCTGCTGGGCAGCCTGCAGCATGCCATGCTCCACTCCGGCATCAATCCCATGGAGCTGTTCGGCGGAGTGAACCTGTATGAGCAGCTCGGCGATTGCAATGAACCGGCGGATATTCTCCGTTGGTTCCGCAGCAGGGTGGTGGGGCCGTATGTACACGAGCTGATCAGCAGACAGGATTACCAATTGAAGAAGATGGTGGAAAAAACCATCGGATTCATCAACGAGCGCTACATGAGCTTTGAGCTGTCTCTGGACTGGTGCGCCGACCAGTTCGGCACCAGCGCCTACACCTTGAGCCGCGCCTTCAAGACGGTCACAGGGCTGAACTTCATTGATTACCTGACCAATATCCGGTTGGAGAAGGCCAAGGAGTTATTGCGGGAGACGGATATGAAGATCAACGATGTGGCCGCCCAGGTCAGCTATCAGCAAACCTATTTCAACCGCATATTCAAAAAATACGAGGGCATCACTCCCGGCCAATACCGGGAGATGCACCAGGATAAGGGATAACCGGAGGGGCATCCGGCAAGCGCCCGCAGGCGGGTTTTGGCCTGTTAAGCGCCGCCGTCCTTGCCTTTGCCATAAAGCTGGCGCATGATGGTGCGGCCTGTGGGCGTTTGGGCCAGCCCGCCCTTGGCTGTTTCCCGGTGGGCGTCCGGCATGGCCGAACCCACCTCCAGCATCACTTGCACCACTTCGTCGGAGGGGATGACGCTTCTGACGCCGGCCAGCGCCATGTCGGCCGCCGCCAGGGCGGTTACGGCGCCGAAGCCGTTGCGCACGATGCAGGGAATCTCCACCAGGCCGCCTACGGGATCGCAGATCAGGCCCAGGGAGTTCTTGAGGGCCAGACCCACGGCGTGGATCGCCTGCTCCGGTGTGCCGCCCCGCAGCTCCGTCAACGCTCCGGCCGCCATGCCGATGGCGGAGCCCACCTCTGCCTGGCAGCCTCCTTCGGCGCCGGAGATGAAGGAGTTGTTGGCAATCACAAACCCGATGGCACCGGAGGCAAACAAGGCATGGGTCATGGCCTCGTCATCATACCCGAACCGCTCCTGGGCGCTGACGAACACACCCGGAATAATCCCGCAGGACCCGGCGGTGGGGGTAGCCACAATGCGGCCCATGGACGCATTCACCTCGGAGACGGCCAGGGCGTAGGCCATCGCCCGCCCGGCGTCCGGCCCGAGGTTGGATGCGCCCGGCTCCGCCGCATGCTCCATCACCTTGCGGGCATCGCCGCCGGTGAGCCCGCTGCGGGAGCGGGTATCCTCCGTCAGCCCGCGCTGCACCGCTTCCTTCATAATGCCGTAGTAATCGGCCATCTGGCGGTATACCGCCTCCTCCGCCATGCCGGATTCTGCGGCTTGCTCCCGCAGCATCATTTGTCCGATGGAGAGATTTTCTTCCGCACACAGCTTTGCCAATTGCTCCAAGGTTGAGAATCGCATTCGATCACCCGTTTCGTAGATTCACTACACTGATCCGGCTTACATCCGCCAGCCGGGCCAACTGCTCCAGCACCTCCGGCCGCGCCGGCTCATCCATTTCCACAACGGTCAGCGCATCGCCGCTCCGGGATTTCCGGTTGACGTTCATATGCCCGATATTGATCCCTTCGCTGCTGAGCAGCCGCGAAATATCCGCCACCATTCCCCGCTGGTCCCGGTGGAACACCAGGAGCGTGGGATAATCCGCGGTAAAGCGGACATCAAAGCCGTTGACCCGGGAAATTTCGATGTTGCCGCCGCCGATGGACGCTCCTGTCACCGTATCCTCCCGGCCGCCGCCGCTTTGGACCCGGAGCATTACCGTATTGGGATGCCCTGCCGGCAGCATGGCTGTCCGGAAGCGGACCTCCATCCCGGCTTGCTCCGCCAACGCCGCCGCATCCCGGATGCGGGCGTCGTCGGTATCATAGTCCAGCAGCCCGCCGATCAGCGCCAGGTCCGTGCCGTGGCCTTTATAGGTGGCGGCGAAGGAGCCGTACAGGGTCAGCTCCGCCAGCTCGGGCTGCGCTCCGTGCAGCCGTCTGGCCACACGCCCCAGCCTTGCCGCGCCTGCCGTATGCGAGCTGGAGGGACCCACCATGCTGGGTCCGATAATGGAAAACACATCTTTAAACCGCACGGTCCGTTCCTCATTTCCTGTTCGTGACGAGTATATTCCTGCTGCGGGATCGCTCAAGCATCAAGCGCTCCAATCCTATTATACAGCGCATTGGGCGATTTCCGAAAAGGTAAGGACAGACTATTTGCACGGGCACAGCAGTTTACTCTGCTTGGAGGGCGGATGCTTCCGAATCTTAGGCGGGAAGGAAAATAGGGATTTTTGTAGAATAATCTGGATATGAAAATTTAGTCATAGGAGAACTTATATGAAAATTCGCATTCTGATTATTCTGCTTACTGTCTGCTTGCTTCCGGCGGCAATGCCTGCCCGAGCGGAAATCCAACCACCCGTTGCGGTTAAGTTAAACGGGGAAGAGCTCCAATTTGAACAGACGCCTCTGATAGAAAACGGCAGTGTGCTTGTGCCCATGAGAGGGATACTTGAGGCGTTGGGAGCTTCAGTCGGTTGGGTTCCGGAGAGTAAGACGGTGGAAGCCCGTTTGGGAAATATCACATTGGCTTATACCATTGGAGAAAAAACGGCCTATAAGAACGGTTTGCCGCTGGAATTGGGAACGCCCGGACTCATCAGCAATGGCTTCACTCTGGTGCCGGTCCGTTTTTTTGCCGAGGCGTTGGGGGCAAAAGTCAGCTGGGACCAAGATATGCGCACAGCCTCCATTGTGACGGTTGCCAGACGCAATGTGCAGATTGAGCAGATCATGGACGGGATGTATGTGACTGTCCGCTATATAGACGGAACGGAGAAGGATGCGCGAGATACAGTGAGGCTTGCGGGAATTTCGCCAGTGCATAATGGACAGGAGCCAACTGCTTATATCCGCTCACAGGTACGGGAAGGGTCCATACTGTCCATGGATATTCTCGGGAACCGCGACCGGAACCGGCACATCCACGGAATTTTGTATCTGGAGAACGGCCTTTCGCTGAATGAAAAGCTGCTGGCGGAAGGGATAGCGGCAGTTAGCGATGATCTTCGGGACGGATTGAAGGAAGAGTATGGGCCGTTGATGCTTGAAGCTAAAACCAACCTGACCGGCTTTTGGAATGCGGAAAAGAAGGATCAGGCCTCCTCCATCCGGAGCATGGATGTTGCCTCCAGCGGAGCAGCTGTGGTGATGGAGAATGGGGAGCTTTGGACCTGGGGGCAGTTTTATGAAAAGCCCACGCGGATTTTAGAAGAAGTGGTCATGGCCAATGTGGATACTGACAGTGGGATTGCACTGAAGCGGGATGGCACAGTATGGGTTTGGGGCTTCAACAACGGAGGGCTTTGGGGAACAGGGGAATCCGGGTACGAGGTAACGGTTGTTCCCAGGCAAGTGGCGGGCCTCCGGGAGATTGTATCGGTAGAGCTGGCTCATGCCGCTGCTTTTGCCATAGATGGCAGCAGGCAGGTTTTTGCCTGGGGCTCCAATTTCAAGGGAAAGCTGGGGCAGGAGTATTCTTTGGCCAATCACCTTATCAAGAGTCCGTATGCAACAGGCTGGACGGATGTCCAGGCAGTCAGTCCGGGATTTGAATTCTCCGTTGTGCTGAAAAAAGATGGGACAGTCTGGAAGACGCAGCCGGGCAGCTCCAGCCTGCTCCAGCTTGATGGCCTCCGGGACATCGTGTCCGTATCCAACCGGAACTCCTTTGCGCTGGCGCTTCAGAAAGACGGTACTGTCTGGACATGGGGAGTCCAAAGCGTATTTGGGCCTTCACTGTATTTGGAGCCGGGCCGTTTGGAGGGATTGGAGGACATTGTCCGGGTGTCAGCGGGAGATGACCATGCTTTGGCCATGGACCGGGATGGCAGTCTCTACGCCTGGGGGAGCAATCTGCATGGGCAGCTGGGCAATGCGCAATTGGAAAGTGCTTTCGGCAAAGCCGTTAAGGTGCCGAATATTCCTCCGGTAAAAATGGCGGCAACCGGAGTGCGCCAATCCTTGCTGCTGCTTCAGGATGGCACACTCTGGGGTGTGGGAGGGAATACTCATTTTTGGATAGGCCCGGACTTCCTGCGGGATCGGGATTCCAGCAATGTGATTTATCAAAATAAGCTGACCCGGATTGAACTGAAGCTGTCTGAACTTTGATAGGGCGAGATATAGCAAAGAGGCTCAAGCAGAGCCTCTTTTTTCCGCGTTGCCGCTGAAAAATATCTTGAGCAAGGAGGGGGCAATCAGCGTGGTCAGAATAATCGCGATGATCACCGGAGTGAAATACGCTGCGGGCAGCAGTTGGGCTTGCAGGCCTGCCGCTGCGATAATCAGCGCCACCTCCCCGCGGGAGATCATGCCCGAGCCCACCGCCCAGGCGGAGTGGTTTGAAAGGCCGGTTAACCGGCCGCCCAGCGCGCTGCCGGCCAGTTTCGTCACCACAGCGGCCAGGGTCAGGGCGGCGACAAACAGCAGCTGGTTCAGAACGCCCTGAAACGACACCTGCAATCCGATGCTGACGAAAAAAACGGGTACAAAAATCGAGTAGGCAATGGGTTCGATCTTGGCTTCCACCGTATGCTTAAACGACGTTTGGGAAATGGAGATTCCCGCGGCGAAGGAGCCGATAATTGCCGCCATTCCCATCATATCGGCGAAGTAGGCAAAGGCGAAGCAGACCACAAGCGCCATGGTGATGACAGGTTCAGTGACGGACAGCCGTTCAAGAAGCTTCATAAACCTGGGGACTGCCAGCCATCCGGCGAGAACGATAACGAGGAAGAAGAGCAATTGTTTGCCCACCATCATGCCGATGGACAGATCGCTGCCGGCGCCCAAGAGGCTCATCATCACCGCCAGCAGGATCACAACCAGCACATCATCCAGCACGGCCGCTCCCAGAATGGTGGTGCCTTCCCGGGATTGAAGCCGGTTCAAATCCTTCAGAACTTGTACGGATATGCTCACGGATGTGGCGCTGAAAACAACGCCCATAAACAGCGCGTAGGATAAGTCCAGTCCAAAAGCGGCTGCCAGCCCGGCAATGCCTGCAAAAGGCAGGATGATGCCTCCTGCGGCGACGGCCATAGCGGATTTCCAGGACCGCTTCAGTTGCTCCAGATCCGTCTCCAGCCCGGCAATGAACATCAGCAGGATCACGCCGGTTTCGGCTATATAATGGATGAAATCCGTATTTTCAATCCAGCCGAGCACCGCCGGCCCGACGATAATGCCTGCCAGAAGCTTTCCCAGCACGGAAGGCTGTCCCAGCAGTGTGGAGAGATGCCCGAATACCTTGGTCAACAACAAAATAAGGGCGAGATACAGAATAAACGTCAATGCTTGTGTCACCTCATCGGTTGTGGCTTAACCAATGTATATACGAGGGGCAGGAGGAACGATTTCATGAAAGATCGGGAACAGGATGTTTGTATCTCCGAAAGGGCGGATTGCAGGTTTGCGTTATAAATTCCGCTCCAGCAAGGCTCCCAGCTGCTCCGCCAGCTCCCGGTAGGAGAAGGGCTTTTCATTCATGAACCACCATTCCACCACTCCAGCATAAGCCGATGCCGTGAACCGGACCAGGACATCCTCCTTGATCCCCTGATTTTTCCCCCGGGTTACATCCAGCTCACACCGGAATTCATCAATGAGAAAGTCGAGGAACCGGTTGCGGAAATAAGGGGCCCCTTTGCTGGCCAGCATGAGGGAGAAGAAGGAATAATGCTGGTCGAAATATTCGCAAAAGACCAGAGTGGCCTCTGTCCACTCCAGCCTGCAGGATGCTTCGCACAGCTCCCGGAGCCGGTTCATATGCTCCTCGATGAGCTTGTCCAGAAGATCGTATTTATCCAGATAATGCAGGTAAATGGTTCCCCGGTTGACATTGGCCCTGTCTGAAATATCCTGGATGGTAATGTCGTCCAGATGTTTTTCTGTCATTAAGGCAATCAGAGCTTTTTTGATCGCCTCCCGGGATTTGAGAACCCGCCGGTCCACTTTTGTCATTTACGCGTCACCACACTTTATGATTTATTGTACAATTTCTGCAAGATTGTTCGTTAATCAACGAAAAGCGCCTAATTAACCATTGCAACGTCTTCCGTTCTTTTTATAATAATAAACATATGTTGATTAATCAATAAGTATATAATTATATTCCGGCAACGGAATAAGGAGGCCAAAACCATGTGCAAAACCCATGTATTGTCCGTAGCCAACGCCAAAGCAGCCTTTGAGAAAACGGTGCTTGAACGCAGAGAGCTGCGGCCCCATGACGTGCTCATCGACATTCAGTTCAGCGGCATTTGCCACTCGGATATTCACAGCGCCCGCGGCGAATGGGGCGGCGGGATTTTTCCCATGGTGCCCGGTCATGAGATCGCAGGTGTTGTTGCAGCAGTTGGGCCGGAGGTAACCAAGTTTGCAGTAGGCGACCGGGTGGGAGTCGGCTGTTTTGTGGATTCGTGCGGAGAGTGCGAATACTGCCTTCAGGGGGAGGAGCAATACTGCACCAAAGGCGTTGTCTCCACGTATAACTCCCTGGACTATGACGGGAATCCCACCTATGGCGGCTACAGCCAGAGGATTGTGGTGACCGAAGGCTTTGTGGTGCGCATTCCCGATGCGCTTCCGTTGGATGTGGCCAGCCCGCTGTTATGTGCCGGCATCACCACCTATTCGCCCCTCCGGCATTGGAAGGCGGGGCCGGGCAAAAAGGTTGCCATTGTGGGTATGGGCGGTCTGGGCCATCTGGCCATCCAATTTGCCCGTGCCATGGGCGCTGAGGTGACGGTGCTCAGCCGTTCCCGGGACAAGGAGGCGGAGGCCCGATCCTTCGGCGCGGATCACTATTACGCCACCGGTGAGGAAGGCACCTTCGCAGCCTTGGCCAACCGTTTTGACCTGATCCTCAATACGGTGTCTGCCAATCTGGATGTGGATGCGTACTTGTCCACGCTGCGGATTGACGGCACGCTAGTTAACGTCGGGGCGCCGGGCGAGCCGGACCAGTATCATGTGTTTTCGCTGATTATGGGCCGCAAGAGCCTGGCCGGTTCCCTGGTGGGGGGAATCCGGGAGACCCAGGAGATGCTGGATTTCGCCGCTGCCCACGGGATTGCCCCGCAAATCGAAGTGATCCGGGCGGATCAGGTGGACGAGGCGTACGAGCGGGTGCTCCGCAGCGATGTCCGGTACCGGTTTGTAATTGATATTGCTACTCTGTAAAACAATCCCCCAAAAGTGACGAGATGCTTTGAAGTGAATTCCGAGTACTTTTGGGGGAGCCCCCGGATGACCCGGATGAAGAAGTGCTGACGACGCCCTTTCACAGAAAAAAGAGCATAAAAAAACTCCTGCGGATGGTGACGCAGGAGTTTTTTGTTTTATACTTAGATGCTTCCGGCCGCCCTTCACTCCAGCTCCGTCCCAATTCCCTTTTTTCTGGCCCTCTCGGTATAATATACCGCTGTGGCGATATCGAATACGGCCATGCCCATGGGGCAGAAGAGGACGGGCTCAGTTGGGGCGAAGCCGGACAGTTCGCGGCGGCAGACTACGTCGGCGATGGTGCGGATGCCGGAACGGGTCAGTCCCTGCTCCAGATGGAGCCGCTCGATATCCGTATTTTCCCGGCATACCTCCTCCCAGTCATCGACGATAACGGCTTTTACCGAAGCCACCGCCTCGGACTGGTAATCGCGCAGGGAAACGTTTAGCAGAAGGCTGCTTTTCACAGGGGAGAGATTGATATACCGGTGATCGGAAACGGTGCAGGTGATAAAGATGTCCGATCTGCGGTACACCTCCTCCCACGATGCTGCCATCTCTGTCTTTTCCCGATAGTGGGCAGGCACGTCAGCCTTTAGCAAATCCACCTGGCGGATATCGTATATCCGGACCCGCCCGATTCGGTCCCCGTAGAGTGCCAAGGCCATTTCGTAATGGAGCCTTCCCACCGGCCCCCAGCCCACAATGCCCAGCTCGATCTGCGCAAGCGGCCGCTCCTGCAAGTAGGCGCGAATCATGAGCCCGCTGACGGAGGCGGTTCTTATGATGCTTGTGAGCGGCGAGTTCAGAATGGCGGAGGGTTCGCCTGTGAGGGGATCATTCAGCACCATGACGCTGTGGGCGCGGGGAAGACCGCTCTTGATATTATCCGGGAAGCTGGCAATCCACTTGATTCCTGCCGCGTTTACATTTCCTCCCATGTAAGCGGGCATGGCAATAATCCGGTTCCGCGGATTTTTGTACCGCAGGTAGGGCTTGATCGGCTGGGCATAATCACCCGCATCGACAATCCGCACCGCAGCCTCCATTGCATCCACGAGGGCAGGCCAGTCAAGGCCTACGGCGCGGATATCCCGGTCGTTCAGATACAGCATGACGCTTCCTCCTTCCGGCAATTTCCGTTGACGCTGTAGTGGTTTAGCGAGCGCCGGGGAGACCGGCGCTTAGCTGGCGCCGGACGGATCGCCATGCTCCTCATCCAGGGGCTCCTTGCCGAACTGGGCCTTGACCCATGAGTCCGAATAAACCGTGTCCAGGTAACGCTCCCCCTTGTCGTGGATGATTACGGCACATACTGCCCCTGGCGGCAGCTGCGGCTCCAGCTTTCTGACCGCTGCAATCACGCCTCCCGAGGAGGGGCCGGCCAGAATGGCTTCCTTCTGCGCCAAAGCCCGGCAGCTCTCCACCATATCCCAATCGGGGACATGCACGATATGATCGATCAGCTCCGTCCGGCAGAAGGGGGGCACAATTCCGGCTCCCAGCCCGGGGAACCGCCGTTTCTCCTGATTTCCGCCGAAAATCGCGCTGCCCTCCGCATCCACGGCCACAATCCTCGCGGCAAGCTTGTGGTCCCGGACATATTCGGCCAGGCCCCGAATGGTCCCGCAGGTACTGACACTGCAAAATAAATAGTCCACCCGGTCAAGCTGCTCCGCAATTTCCTTCATCGTCGTATGGTAATGAGCCAGATAATTATTGATGTTGGCATACTGGTTCGGCCAATAGCTGCCCGGTATCGTCCCGAGCAGGTACTCCACGCGCTTCAGCCTGGCAGGCAGAAATTCTCCTGTTGCCGGATCGGGCTCAGCAACATAGCTGATCTCCGCCCCAAGGGCCTTCATAATCCGGATATTGGTCTCCGTGGTTCTCGGGTCGATGACGCTGATGAAACGCATCTCCAGACAACGGCAAATCATCGCCAGGCTGATGGCCATATTCCCTGAGCTGGATTCGATAATAACGGCTCCCCGGCCGATCCGGCCTTCCTTCCAGGCCTCCTGAAGCATCCGCAGGGCGGGGCGGTCCTTGGCGCTTCCCCCCGGATTCAGCAGCTCCAGCTTGCCGTACACCGTAAGCCGGCTCTCCCGGAACAGGCGGCTAAGCTTAACCAGCGGCGTATTGCCGATGGTGGAAAGGATGCCGCTGTTTACATTCTTCGGTTCAGGGATATTGGCGGCCGTCTCATAATAGAGCTTCTTGTTTTTCACCTGACTGCGCTCCAGCGGCTCATCCTTCTCTGCTGTAATAACTTCAATGTCGTCGAGCAGACGGTTGCGGATCATCATGCCGATCTCCGGGATGCACTCCCTGATTTCCGTGCGGATGGCCGGAATGGCCGCGTCTAGCGGGGCTTTGCTCCGGATCTGGACAGCAAGGGCATTGTTCCTTACCTTGACCCGGACGCTGGCCGCCTGTACATGACGGTAGACGGCCTGCTCGATATCGTACAGGCTGATCTTTTCCCCATGCTTCAGCTCCTTGCCTACCCTTTTGACAATGGACTGGAAGCTTTGCCGCTCCACACCGTTCACTCTTACGGTCCGCAGGTCCCTTACCACATCATAGGTGACAAAACGGAGAGCAGGCAGCTCCCGGCGTACGAAGGAGGTGACCACGAGAATACGCTCATCCGGGCCAAGCGGCTCCATTTCCAGGCCCAACTCATGGGCTTCGATGCCTTCCGCATAAATTCCGTCAGCAAAAAGATACCTGCCGGCCTCATGGGAGTAATAAGCCATCGTCCCCATTTCAATCGAGCCGTAGGTGTCGGTGATATGGCTGGGATGAAGGCCGAACAGACTGGCCATATTTTGCTGCCACTGGGGCGTGGCGACCTCTCCCACCAGAATGATCCGGCGGATGCCGAGGGTGCGGGGATCGGCAGCGGCATATACGATGTGGTCCAGGATGGACGGCATGGTGTACAACAAGTCCGGCTTAAAGGTCTGCAGCCGCTCAATATGCTTTTCTACCGGCAGCTCGAAGGGGATTGCATCGCCCTCCAGCCCCAGCCGCTTGAATATGTCCAACGCAGTGCTGGCCGCATGGCCCGTTCCCATGTCAGCCAAAGCTCTGGTGCATCCGCCTCCGGCGATCAGCTGGCCGAACAGCTTTGTTTTGATATCCACATAGTGCCGGTCATCCTCTTCAGAGTAAAAGATGGATTTGCGGCGGCCCGAGCTTGTACCGGATGTCCGGTAAACCGCAAGAGCCGGATCAGCCGGCATGTTATAATAATGGGCTTCGAGGATTTCTGCGGACATTAGAGGAAGGTCTTGAAGGGTACAGCTTGTTATGTTCTTTCCGAGCAGTTCTTTGTACCAGGGGAATACATCGGTTACCTCCTGCAGCTTCTCCTGCAACTTGTCTAGCGGTAGCATAGCCGCCTCCCGTTCGCTGCCTAAGGCAGCCTCATAGATAAGTGTCTGCAATAATTTATGATGAATTTCCCGGTGTGTTCACCTATTGGGCGGTTGCCCAGGCAAAAGCCGCGCCGCTGCCGTAATGTAACCTGAGGGGAACAGGAGCGGAGGGAAGGGAATGAAGGAAAAGGCAGTGAGCCGTATTTCCAACAAGCTGACGAAGACCAGGGTGCTGGTGAAAAGCCCGGAGCTGAGAAAGCATATCCCGGTTACGCGGAGGATGGGCAAGAGCAGCTTGCACGAGATGCTGCAAAAATACGGCATGGTGTATATCAAGCCCTGCTGCGGCTCCCTGGGGCAGGGGGTAATCCGGATTGAGAGACTGGCTGCCGGCGGGGAAACAGGTGTAAGTGGCGAAACAGGCGCAAGCGGCGAGGAGCACACCCCCGGCGCTTCAGAGCGGGGAGAGCAATACCGGTATCAGGCTGGCACGCAGGTGAGCAGCGTCACCGGTTATGATAAGCTGTACCGCGCCATTGCCGGTGAGACGCAGGGCAAGCCGTATCTGGTTCAGAAGGGAATCCGGCTGCTCACATATGATGGCCGCCCCTACGATATCCGGGTGATGGTGCAGAAAAGCCCCAAGGGACAGTGGGAAGCAACAGGGATCGCTGGGCGGGTGGCCCATCCCCGCAAGGTGGTGACCAACGGAAGTCAGGGAGGAACCATCTATCCGGTTGAGGTTTTGTTGAAGGCGTACACCTCGGCGGACAAACAGGCAGCCCTGATCGCGGCCATGAAGCGGTTGGGTGTGAAGGCGGCTAAGCAGCTAAGCTCGTCCTATCCCGGCCTCCGGGAAATCGGTGTGGATATCGCCCTGGACAAGGGCTTGCATCCATGGATACTGGAGGTGAACACCTTTCCTGATCCCTGTCCCTTCACCAAGCTGCCGGATGACCGTATGCTCCGCCGCATCGTTCGTTACGGCAAGGCGTACGGCCGCATCTATAATTTGAAGTGCATGAAGGCCAAGCGGGGAATGGATCATCCATAACGACCGAATATGGGGCTGGCACAGATTGACTATACTGATTTTCTACATGGATGGGACAGGGGGATGGGTGCTACAATAGCAGCATGTAAGTCCGGCAATAGCCGGATGCATCCGGATCGGATGCCTACCGTTTGGGGCCATGGGCGCCGGGCGACTTGTCGAAGATCAAGTCCCCGATTTCCTGTGGCCTTTTTAATGTGAAAAATGAAGGGAGAGGTTAAAAGTATGAATCGTGATTATGAGCAAATCGCGGAGAAGTTTTGGAGCCTGCCGCAGAAGCCGGGGGAAGAGGTAAACCGGGACCGGTTGTTTATGGATGATCAGGTTTTGCACGCCCATTTGGAACGGGAGATTGAAAGCCGCCTGGACGGGGTAAAAACGGTGCTGGATGCAGGGGGAGGTACGGGGCGTTTCTCCGTTTGGCTGGCGCAGAAGGGGATTCAGGTGACCCATCTGGATATTTCCCTGCCCATGCTGGAGAAGGCCCGGGAGCGGGCGGAGGAAGCGGGGGTTGCCGGACGGATCGAATTTGTGCACGGCAAGCTGACTGAGCTGGCTTCGTACCGGGAGGGTCAATTCGATCTGGTGATTTCCCTGGATGCCCCTATCTCGTATACATATCCCAAGCATGAGGAGGTCATCCGGGAGCTGATTCGCGTATCCGGGAAATCGGTGGTGTTCTGTGTATCCAGCCTGCTTGGCGGGTATCCGGGCTGTTTTGGCCCCGCGTCGAAGAAGCCCTTCCTGGTGGATGAGCAGGACCCGGATACGGCCATGCGCTGGTACGTGAGGGAGTGGGCCCAACGGGAAAAGTGGCAGCCTAACTTCGGAAGGGCGGATGAACTGCTGGAAACGGGACTGTTCGCCGATCCCGATGCGGTGTATGAGCAAATGGAAGGCGGCGGAACGCCTTGGCCGGTAACCTACGCGTTTCGCCCGGAGGAGATGAAGGCGCTGTTCGATGCCGAAGGCTTGCGGGAGGTGCGGCTGGCAGGCCCGGGCGCGCTGGCCCGGACACTGGCGGGCGACACGCTGCAGACGCTGTTGTATACGCCGGAGTACCGGGAGCCCTTCCTGGAGCGCTGCTACCGGTTCGACTCCGAGCCGTCGGTATGCGGCATGGGCTTCAACAGCCTGGTGGCGTCAGGCTCCAAGGGGTGATTGGCGCTGCGGCGGCAGATGCCGGGGGAGCGGGCCCGGATGAGCGCCACGGCCCTGGCGAGAGTCGCCGCTTGACCATGGCTGCAGGTATACGCGGGTGCCGGCGGGAGCGGGTGGCGGTGGCGCCGGTGTGGGCGGCAGCGTGGCAGTATTGGGGGGAGTGTAGCACCGCACGGGCCGCCTGCCCGCCGCACATGGAACAGCCGGACAGCACCAGGGGATTACCTGGCTCTGTCCGGCTTTTTTGGTGTGGCCGGGGATGCCCAGTCAGCAGCATTCTTTATGTAAGCGCCAACAAAAGTATGCTATTTCTCTTTTGAAGTGGTTTTCCCTTGAATAGCGACAGAAAATGTATGCTATTGTCTATTTTTCGAGGGATTTTGGCTGTTTGGAGGCGAATAGCAGACATTTTGTGTATGCTATTTCCTCATTTTCGCCTCATTTTTTGCAATAGCATACATTTGTTGTGCGCTATCATTGTGGCGGAAGGGTTGAAGCGCCTTAAACAAAGGAACGGTCCGCATGCTGAGCGACCAGAAGAACCGGATTACAGCAGCGCGTCCGCAATCAGCTTGTCGAACTTGCGGATATCCACGCCTTTTTGCAGCTTCACCTTGATGTGCCCGGCCCGGGTCCACAGCTCCACCTCGGAGTTGAAGTCCAGACGTCCGGCATTTTCCGTTGACCACATGTTGATGGAGGAATAGGGCAGGGAATAAATTTCCACCTTCTTGCCGGTCAAGCCCTGGGCATCCCGGACAATCAGACGTTTGTTGGTAAAAATAGCGCTGTCCCGCAGGGTCTTGTAAGCGGCCACAGGCACCTCCCCATTAACCAGCAGCTCGCTCACATCAGCGGGAATGGGACATTCGGAGATCAGGGTCCATTGCAGAATCGGTGAAGTTTCAGACATGCTTCATGCCTCCTATTGGATGTTATGATTCAAAATATATAGCCCGATCCGGTCTTCGATGTCTGGTTATTTTGTGTCGTTGTGCCGGAGCTGGCCTTCGCCGGTTTGTTTGGGCTGCTATCTTTTACGAGAGAGGAAGGATTTGGGTTTCAGCTTCCGTCCAACTGGCCTCAGATGCTGTGGCTTTTGCGGAATTGGGCCGGGGGCATACCGAAGTGGCGGATGAAGACCCGGCTTAAATAAAACCCGTTCTGGTAGCCGCAGCATTCCGAAATCTGGTCCACAGTAAGCCCGGTTTCCAGCAGCAGCGTTTTGGCTTTTTCCATGCGCAGCCGGGTTACATACTGCATGGGTGTACAGCCTGAGATTTTTTTGAAGCGTTTGGTGAGGGTGGAGAGGCTGGTTCCCAGCGCCGCGGCCACGTCCTGAAGCCGCATGGGGGAAAAGGCTCCGGCGGCAATCCGGGCGGCAGCCTCCCGAACCAGCTTGTCCTCCGGGCCCGGCGGCGTCTCCTGGAAAGAGCCGGGAGGAGTTCCCTGCTCCCCGCAATACTGGAGCCACAAATCATCCGCATAATGCGTCAGTCTGCGCGTCTTCCACAGGTTGTCCGACAGGTAGGCGTTCCGCATGAGCTCCAGAGTAGACATTAGGCGGCCGGTATTGTGCAAGCTGATTTTGCCTGACGGAAAGCCTGAAGAGGCGGCTTGGCCGGTCACATCCGTCCCCTCCTCCCAGCGGCGCCAGTTGAAAAACACCACAAACAGCGTGACCGGGCTGATGACCACCCGCCGGAAAACGGTTTGCGGCGGACAAAAAACCAGATCCCCAAAGGAAGCGGAGCCCTCCTCCTCTCCGATCCGGTAATGAAACGAGCCGTCCTCCACGACAAAAACCAGCCAGTCGGAATGGATGCTTTCAAAGCTGGAAAACTTCTCTTTTCTTTGCCAACGGTGGACAAGGGTTACATCCGGCCGGTAACCGGATATAGGCAGATGAGGCTGATTCATGGGCTTTATCCTCTCATCAATCATGCTCGGCGGAAAATTTGTATATAGCGTAGCACAAAAAAAGGCATGTAAACAGTCCGTCTTTGCGCCTAGCATGAAGAGGAGAACAATGAAGCCGGGAAGGGGCGGAAACGGAATGGACAATTACCGGATGCAGATAGAGCTGACGGCGGAGCAGGAGTATGACGTGATGGTTTTCGGGGGAGGGGCGGCAGGCTGTGCCGCAGCCATTCAGGCTGCGCGGCTGGGGGCAAGGGTTGCGCTGGTGGAGAAAAATGGAGTGCTGGGCGGAACGGCTACAGTGGCGGCCGTGAACTTTCCCGGGCTGTTCCATGCCTGGCCGCGGCAGGTGATTGCCGGAGTGGGATGGGAAATCATTGAAGAGACAGTGCGCCGGGGAGGGGCAACGCTGCCTGACCTGTCGCGCCCTTACCCGACAAACAAGCATTATTTGCATCAGGTGAGAGTGAACGGGTTTGTCTACAGCAAGGTCCTGGATGATCTTTGTCTGGAGACCGGCGTGGAGCTGAAGCTTCATACTATGCCGGTTCAGATTTCGGACGGCGGCGACGGGGCTTGGAGGCATGTGGTGCTGGCAGGTCTGTCCGGCCCTGCCGTCTGCCGCGCCAAGAAGCTGGTGGATGCCACGGGAGACGCCAATGTGGCCGGGATGATGGGATATGCCAGGGAGCGGGGGAGCGTTCTGCAGCCGGGAACATTGGCGTACGAGCTGGACGGCTACAGGATGGAGGATATCGACAAGGAGCGGCTGCGGGAGGAATACCGCCTTGCCCGGGAGGCGGGCGAGGTGCTCATCACGGATCATGTGCCCGGCGAGCTTCCCTATTGGAGTGAGCTTCAGTCACGGGGCGGAAGCCGCATGCATGTCACCGGGATTGACGGCTCCACCTCCGCAGGAAAAACCCAGGCAGAGCTCAAGGCCCGGGACTCCCTGTGGCGGACCTACCGGCTGCTGCGGCGTGTGCCGGGATGTGAGGGGCTGGTTGTCCGCTTTGCCGCCACGGAATGCGGCATCCGTGAAACCTGCCGGATTGCCGGGGAGAAGCGGGTTACCCTCGAGGCGTATACAAGCGGCCGGATCTGGCCCGATGCCGTCTGCTACAGCTATTATCCCATTGACATCCACAGCGACAAGGACAGCACCATCGACAAGCGGTATTTGGCCGAGGGGGTTGTTCCCACCATCCCTTACGGGGCGCTGATTCCCCAGGGGAGCGACCATCTTCTGGCCGCGGGGCGCTGCATCTCCGGCGACAGGGAGGCCAGCTCGGCCTACCGGGTGCAGGCGACTTGCATGGCCACGGGACAGGCGGCGGGAGCCGCTGCCGCTATGGCCGCCGCCCGCAACATTTCCGTCCGGCAAGTGCCCATTGAAGAATTGCAGGATACCCTGCGCCGCCACAAAGCGGTGCTGCCCGACGGCTCGATTGTGGAGTAACGGGCAAAGAATAACCCGGGCCCTTTGCAGGTGTCCCGGGTTGTTATCTGTTCTCAGCCCTTCCGCCACCAGCGGGTGGACGAATGCGGCGGCCGCCCCAGCAGCACCGGCTCCCCGATCCGCGGGGTGGCTATGGCGACGCCTTGTTTCTCCGCCGCGGCAACGGCCCGCTCCACCGGCTCGGTCCAGGCATGCAGGGACAGGGTGAACGCTCCCCAATGGATGGGCAGCAAGAGCTTCCCGCCCACATCCTGGTGAGCCTGCACTGTCTCCTCCGGAAGCATGTGGATTGCCGCCCACCGTTCATTGTACTGGCCGCATTCCATCAGCGTCAGGTCAAAGGGACCGTAACGCTTGCCGATCTCCTGAAAGTGGGGGCCATACCCGCTGTCCCCACTGAAGAAAATCCTCTCCTGTCCCCCGTCCAGCACCCAGGAGCACCAAAGAGTAGTGTTGCGGTCCGTCAGGCTTCTGCCGGAGAAATGGCGGGATGGGGCGCAGAAGAGCTTCAACCCCTGCAGCCCCAGTTCGTCCCACCAATCCGCCTCGGTAATTTTCTCTGCCGGCACACCCCACCGTTCCAGATGGGCGCCCACTCCAAGCGGCACGAAGAAATGCCCAACCTTCGAGCGGAGCTTGCGGATCGTGCCGTAATCCAGATGGTCGTAGTGATCGTGGGACAAGAGCACCGCATCAATCGGGGGCAGGTCCTTCACATCTGCAGGGGGCGTATCGCTGTACCGTTTCCCTCCGACAAAAGGAACGGGAGACGGCGCTGTGCCGAACATGGGATCAAGCAGCAGCGTCAGCCCATTGATCTGCACCAGCAGGGAGGAGTGGCCCAGCCATATCACCTTGGACTGGGCTGCATTTTCCAAATCAGCCGGATTCAGCTTCCCGGCAGTTTCACCGCGTCGGGGCCGGCTGTTGGGGATGCCCCGGATCATATCCTTCCCGGCGGACAGCATATCGCGGAAACCGGCGTTCATGCTGGTGGGAATCAGATTCACAAACTTGTTCTTCGCATAATGGGCCGAGCTGTGGACAGCCTGCAGCCTGCTCCCGGCCGCTTTGGCCCCCAGCGGGGGATACAGGCGCACAATCAGAAAAACCGCCAATAAGACCAACATTGCACCAAACAAAATCGTCACGCTCTATCCCTCGCTTATATAGGCCGTCATTGGGCCGGCAAATTCCGCATCTCCGCAGATTCCACATGGTTTCCACACAGAATCCGCAAGATCACCGGTTATCTTAAGAATACCGGAAACGGAAACGCTGCTCAAGGAGATGGGGCGGCCAATCCGCTGGGACTGGCATATTCCTCCTGTTCCTTATGCAATCAAAACCAGGAGGACGGGGAATCAGGCTCTTGCCTGATCCATTGCTTGCCATCCGCGCTGTCCAACCGGTACCAGACGGCTCCGGATTGATCGGTCCAAGAGACGCTTGGGTCGATAGATTGTCCGTCTAAAACAAACTCCGTTTGGAAATTGCTATACGGAAATTGGTACAGGGTGTGACGCCCGGCAAGCTGGATGCTGCCGTCCAGCTTGACTACGTCAAGAGGTTCGGAAAAATCAGGATTGACCCATACCTCTCCCCAGCTTGTGCGGACATGGTACATGTTAAAGGCCTCTGCCCGTTCATAGCTGGTGACAGTCTGCGGATGCACAACCGGCGCCAGGCCATGCCAATAAACCGGATTCTCGAAAACCGGCGTATCCGATGACAGGACAAGCTTTTGCTCCTCCCGCACAATAGGAATTCCGGGCGCAGTCACATAATGGGTTCCATATGGGGTCTCAACCCGGTAAGCGGAGTCATAAACATTGACATACTTCCCGGTGACATGGAACGTTTCTCCAAATGCCCACCTGAACAAAGGCCCTGCCATGCTGCCCATCGGGCCCATATATGTGGGGTCATTCAGAAGAGTGTCGCCCCTGTAATAGGCGTAGCTGTCCACCGGCTGTATATAGCCGATCTTTCTCACAGGAAGACGCACCCACTGCTCCCCCAGCCAGGAGGTTTGAATGCGCACCCATTTCAGCTCCTCGGGGTCATTGGTGTAGAACCACTGTTTCTCCGCCCCTGTAACGGTGACCTCCTGGGGGGAAAGCACTGCCGTGGGTTCTGCAGAAGCATCCTTGTCCGCATAGAGGGGGGTATCGGTAAACAGAGTGAGCTGCTCCGGGGGAGGCACATCTACAGTCCACGGTTCCGGGCTAATCCATTTGGGCCCCAGATAGGTGTCAATTTTCCACCAGCATTTGCCTCTGGCCCAGCCGCGTTCGGCCAGGAGCACACGGATTCCTTCCTGGGGACCCAGTATCCCCTCTGACTTTCCAGTTATAGAATCGTCCGGATCGTTGTAAAAGGGGGTGGACTCAGAAATAGCAATGGAGGCGGGGATAAGCAGAGATTCCGGCGGAAAGCTCTGGAACCTGATTTTTCGGTCAGGTTCCGGAAGGGCATCGTCTGCCGCACGGACAGAAACCAATGGGCAAAGCAAAAGCAAAGCGGCAAGGCTCAAAACCAGCTTCATCTTCATGGAAAGAAACTCCTTTTTGAAAAATGGGTATCCGTATCCTATTCGCCGTCCATACGGCCTTTCCTGTAGGTGGAAAACGAGTTTTGGCGATAGCTCCGTCCGCGAAATCGCCAGAAGTGCGTATATTGGCCAAATAACGTACCGTCGGTCCGCTGGCGGAGACGGCGTCCCGGATAGACGGAGCCAGCCGGATGCGGACTTTCCGCTCCATCACCCTGCCCCTGATACTGGTGTTCTTCTTCGCCCAGAAGAAGTTCATTGAGGGTGTAGCTATGACGGGGTTGAAGTAGGGAGCAGGGCAAATAAGGCATATGCCCATGCAAAGAACCGCCGGGAGGAGTCCTGGCGGTTTGTATGTTTTCCGGTATACTATTGGCGCTCTCCGTTTACTTCCGCTGCCAAGGCCTGCAGGCGCAATTGATCCAGTCCGGTCGCTTTGGCGATTACCTCAAGACTCATTCCCATCGCCATCATGCTGCGGGCTGTTTCCAGCTTTCCTTCCAGCTTGCCCTCCAGCTTGCCTTCCAGTTTCCCCTCTTCCCGAAGGCGTTTGTCGATCTGGAACTTGTTCAGTACATCCATGATGGCCTGCTCTTCTTCGGGATTCAACATTCTGGACATGCCCAACACCTCCATTAATTGAGTCATATTGATTTCTGCAACCAAATCCAGCAGCATTTCATAACGGCTATCCTTGCGGTGCTTTCCATATTCCTTCAGCAGGTAACCAATCTCCTTCTTTACATCGGAGCGCCGTGTCAGGAGGCGAATAAACCGGTTTTCCTCCGGGCTTAATTCATCCACCACAACCCACTGCATGGCAATATCGCTGTTTCTCAAGACATAGATTCCGGGACGCTTCCGGTCCAGCCTCAAGCCGTGGGTCTGCTCCAGATGCTCGGCAAGCTTCGACGGAAAAGAACTGCAGACGCTGCTGACGGTCAGCTCTTCCACAGGCAGTGAATTTACTTCACGTCCAAGTGTTTTGTAGAGATAGGCATAGGCCTTTACCTTGTAATAATCATCGATGCTAAAATAATCCTCCGGCGATTTGTATTCCACAATGTTATATTCCCGGAAAAGCTCGGCAATATTTTTCAAAATGGGAATATTGCGCTTTTTTCTAATGACGAGGATATCAATTTGCAATGGTTTGCGGGAAAGCTGGACCTCTTCCTGAATATCCAACGCATCTTCATATTCCTGCAGCTCCAGGCGCAATGCACTGGCAAACACGGGATGCCAATGCATCCGTTCCTGCTTCTCCATGATCCGCCCCCCTTGGCATAAGTATACCATAGTGCATGGAAGGCCGACAGATACAGCTTTGTCCCGCTTTGTCGGCGGCAGGAACGGCGGCTTCCCGATAACTCCGGCGCCGCGGGGGAAAAAACGGTTGAAACTCTAAGAGTCTGGAAAATCCCATTTATCCCCTCCGCTGCGGATTCTTTTGTCCTGATATCCCCGCTCCCTGCATAAGCATGTTTGGGAGAGGAGTGAGGATACATGGACAAGAAGGTAAAGCGCTACTACGATTTAAAGCAGAAGCAAAAGGAACTGGAGCAGGAGCTGTCGGAGCTGCGCACGGAAATTCTGCAGCACAGCGAAGGTCTGAACGCGCAGGAATGGGAAGCGGGCAGCTACCGGGTGAAGCTGGTGCTGCAGGAGCGCAAGGAGTACGACGAGGAGAGGCTGTACCAGGCATTGCCCGATCCCCAGGTGTGGCGGCTGCTGTCCAAACCCGATGCGGCCAAAATTGCCGGACTTGTGAAGCTGAAGGTGATTCCCGAGGAGAAGCTGAAAGGTACCTACGATACCAAAAGCGTTCCGCTGCTTTATGTGGAGCGGAAGTAGCAGCCGGCGTTGGCCGGCTTTTTTGGCGCCAGTCCAGCCGGACAGAGAATCCGCTATCGAGCGGGAATCCGTCCGTGAGATGCGCCAAAGACGGCAAATTTGAAAAGTAACGGATCGTCGGTCCGGATAGTTGGCGTCATGGAGGATACAGCTTTCAGGAAATGTTGAAGAAAGCGGATATGCATGGAAGAAAACCTTCCCAAAATAATTGTTCCTTATGGGGAATTGCGTGTATAGTAGGAATTGGCAGGACTTTAGTCTTGGGTGAACAGGAAGGAGTAGACATGGAACCCAATTCATCCGTGCATAGCGAGCACTGTGACCAGCAAGTATTCATGCGCAAGTGGAATTCAAGCTCTCTTTTTCATCCCCAATCCGCGCCGGTATTTCTTTTGAACCCACAGGGGGAGTTTATCCAGGCCAACTTCAAATTCAAGGAAGTGTTTGGCGCTCAAATCATTGGCCGGCATTATCATGAGGTGATGCACGAAGAGGATATTTCCCGAGCAGATGAGATTTTCCTGCGGACGCTGAAGGGGGAGACGGTAACGGCGGACGGCATGGAATTCCAATGTCCGGAGGGGGTGAGGTTTTATCAGATCACCACCATGCCCATGTTCGAGGGGGAAGTCGTCAACGGAGTTTTCTGCATTGTTCTGGATGTCACGGAGCATAAGATGGCCGAGGAGGCTCTGCGCAGGAGTGAGGCTGCTCTTCGGTTGTCTCTTCACATAGCCGGATTGGGCAAGTGGGAATGGGATATACGCCACAAGTCCATTCATCTCTCCGAAGAAATGTACGTGATTCTCGGGTTGCCGCAGGACAGTACAAAAGAAGAGATTTTTGCCTGTTGGGAGAGGGTGCACCCAGAGGATCTTGCCCAGTTTAACCTGACAATGAAACGTCTTTTGGAGGGACATCCATCCAGCGTTCGGTTGCGGTATCATCATCCGGACGGGTCTGTCCGTCATCTGGAGATGATGGGGGAGCTTCTCTCCGATGAACGGATTCGCATAAACCGGCTCATCGTCACCACCCGGGATATAACCGAAACCGTAGAGAATGAGGAGAAGCTTCGCAACAGCGAGGAGCTGTACAGGCTGATCTCGGAGAATTCCCAGGACTTTATTACGTTAAGCGATGCAAACGGATGCATCTATTACGTGTCTCCCGGCGTCCGCCATCTGCTGGGGTATGAGCCCGAGGAAATGATGGGCAAGCAGCGCTCATTTTACTATCATCCGGAGCATCGGAAGGACGCGGAGATGCCCCCGGGCAAGGATATGCACATTGCCACCGTGCGGTGCCTGCATAAGAACGGCCATTATGTATGGATTGAGGTTTCCACCAAGCTGGTCTGTGATGAGAAAGGCAACATGACCAAGCAGTTGGGCATCGGTAGAGATATGACCGACCGAATGGCGGCTGAGGAGATTGTGCTGAGATCGGAAAAGCTTACGTTGACCGGACAGCTGGCTGCGGGCATTGCCCATGAGATCCGTAATCCGCTGACAGCCATCAAAGGCTTTTTGCAATTGCTGGACGGGGGATTTCCTTTGCGAAAGGACCATGTGGCGGTGATGAGCTCGGAGCTGATGCGGATTGAGAGCATCTTAAACGAGCTTTTGCTGTTGGCCAAGCCCCACGAGCTGAAGTTTTACCAGCGGGATGTCAACCAGATCATCCATCAGGTAGTGACCCTTATGGAGACGGAAGCCAATATGAAAAATGTCGTGCTGAGCTTTTGGCCGTGGGAGGGCAGCATCCCGGTGGCGTGCGACGAAAACCAGTTGAAGCAGGTCTTCATCAACTTTATCAAGAACGGCATGGAATCGATGCCGGACGGGGGAGAGCTGTACGTACATACAGAGATCAGGGACCAGAAGGCGCTCGTAACCTTCAAGGATTTCGGCACAGGCATACCTGAAGACGTGCTGGCGCGGATCGGCCAGCCTTTTCTCACCACCAAGGAAAAGGGGACGGGACTTGGGCTTGCCGTCAGCTTCAGCATTATCGAAAACCACAATGGAACCGTTATGGTCAAAAGCGAGTTGGGCAAAGGAACGGTATTCACGGTACAGTTGCCTTTGGCCAAATAAATATACATAGCCAAAAGCCGTCGCCGCCCAAAACGGGCAGATGACGGCTCTTTTTTGACGTATACCGGGGGGGGAAGCTGCCTGCATATGCGCACTGCCGGCCTTCCCCAAGGTCATCCCAGCTCGCTCATATCCTGAATGGGGCTGACGCCCATGGTTGCTTTCGGGTCCACCTGCTCTACAATGTGCAGAACCGCCTCTCCCTGGCGCTTGGGAATGGTGAGATACAGCTCATTCGGCCTTGCCGCTGCATGGATCGGATTCAGGAAACCGATGCCGGGAGTTTCGGCCAACGCCTTTCGGACAGCCTCCGGGCGTGTAGTCCGAATCCAGACGGCTTGGTAGCGGTGCAGAAGCTTGGTGGTTTTTTTGGTGACGGTCATGGCTACGGCATAGGTGACGACAGAATAGACGGCTTGATCCCATCCAAAAATAAATCCCGCCAGCCCCAATAGAACCAGGTTCACCAGGGTGATCAGCTCGTCGGTGGACAGGGGCAGCCGCTTTCTCATATAGTAGGCCGCTGTCTGCACACCGTCCATGGGCCCGGAATAGGCCAGCACCAGACCGGCGCCGATACCCAGGAAAACACCTCCGGCCAAGGCGGCCAAAGGCGGGTCCTCCACCAGGGGCGGGAAGGGATGCAGAATCAGGGTAATGCCGCTTAAGAGCAGGAAGCCGAAGGCGGTAAGGAAGAAGCGGCTCCGTTCCTTGGCGAAGCTGCTGTAAACCACATACGGCAGGTTCAGAATAAACAGAATGAGGCCCATCTTCATCTCGGTCATGTGGGATAGGAGGCTGGATAAGCCGTGTATGCCACCTGGAATAATGCGGTTAGGAGTGAGAAACATTTCTAATCCGAAGGCGGCCAGGAATGCTCCGGCGCCTACCGGTATCAGCCGCTTCCACCCGGTCATGGCTCTGCAATGAATGGCAGTTTTGGCATCGTTGCTTGAAAAATGGGATTCAGCGCTATTCCTGGCTTTCCGTTTTCGGTACAGAGGAAACACGCGCTTGTTCTCCCTCCTCTCTCAACTGAACAGGGTTTTTATAGTCGAAATAGTACAATCCTTTCGTCAGTGGATATTCTTTTTCTTGAAGCGGCCGCCCTTCACATCATGAATATTGCCTACGGCCAGGAAGGCCTTGGGGTCGATTTCGTCCACGATGGATTTCAGCTTGGCTTCCTCAAGGCGGGTGATGACGCAGAAGATCACCTTTTTCTCGCTGCCTGTGTAGGCGCCCTCTCCATTCAGATAGGTTACGCCGCGGCCCAGACGGTTGATGATGGAAGCGGCGATTTCCTGGTTTCGCTCGCTGATGATCCAGACGGATTTCGATTCCTCGAAGCCTTCAATGGTCAAATCGATCATCTTAAACGCTATATAATAAGCAATGAGTGAATACATGGCATTATTCCAGCCGAACACGAAACCGGCGCTGGCCAGAATGAACAGGTTGAAGAACATGACAATTTCGCCTACGGACATAGGCAGCTTTTTGCTGAAGAGGATGGCTACGATTTCCGTCCCGTCCAACGATCCCCCGGAGCGGATGACCAGGCCCACGCCTGTACCGAGAATAATACCGCCGAAGACGGCGGCCAGAAGCGGATCAATGGTAATGGGCTGAACCGGATGAAGAAGATTGGTGCCGATGGACATTACAGCAACGGAAAAGAGAGTGGATAAGGCGAAGGTCTTGCCAATTTGTTTATAACCCAGGAACAGGAAGGGGAGATTTAAGATGAATAGGAAAAGTCCGAGGTTCCAGCCGCTCAAATGGGACGCGATAATGGATATGCCCACGATGCCGCCGTCGATAATATTGTTGGGAACCAGAAAAATCTCCAGCCCCACCGAAACCATGCTTGCGCCTACCAGCATCATACATATGCGCCAGAGGAATTTCTGGGCGGACAAGCGCGTGTGGCTGGGCTGAGTGTATACCTTGATTTCTTCTAAAGTTTGCACTTGTTCATTCATAAGGCATCACCTCGATCACGGGAATATTTCATCAGTCCGCAGGACGGATAAGGTCGTTATGGAAGGGCAAGTTTGGAAAGGTGAAAATAGCATTGAAAATAGAAGAAACTGGCGAAGTTCGTATATTGTTCATAATAATTGTATCCAAACGTATACAATAAATCAAGTTGATTAAGAAAAGATGAACTTATGACGTAGCATCTGACGCTGCACCGACGGAGACAAAAATATCCGGTGCGGCCGCACTATTTTGGGCATCTCATCGTCTCGTCACCCTCTCCCGCGCTTCCCCTTCCCTAACGCAGATCGCAAACCGCTGACGCATCCGGTCTATTATGAAGCTGCCGTAGCTTGCGGGGGAATTATCCAGTATAATAGGAATGTTGGAGGCTTCCCGGAATATGCTTCTAGTAAAGCGGGACAACCAGGCTGCTGAATGTAAGCGCTTTAATGGGTGGAAACCTGACATTGGTATAATAAAATCCCTTGTCATCCCCATAATGCGATTCTATAATGTAATATAATATGACATGTACCTGGCGACAGTTTCGGGCGAACCAACAAAACCGCAAGAACCGGTAAACATGTTGATGCAGGAGGTCCTTGAAATTGAACGAGAAAAAAAGCTCCACACTGGAGCAATTTGACCGCAATATGCGCATGAGCGGCACCCGGGAGGAGGGGCTCTGCTGGTTTGACCCCAGAGAAGCGCCTTTCCGCTTGGGCGGCTTTCCCTGGATCAGCCGGGACGGCGTTTACCGGCGGATGCCGCTCCATCCGGCGGAGCCCTTGCCCCAGGCGGTGGACTGGCTGGCCAATCATACGGCGGGCGGGCATATCCGCTTCCGGACAGACTCCCGGGAGGTCCATATCCGGGTGAAGCTGAAGGACCGGGCCAATATGTACCACATGGCCCCCACCGGGCAATGCGGCTTCGACTGCTACATCGGCGGGCCGGGCGAGGAGAAATTCGCCGGAACCGCCACCCTCCGCCCGGAGGAGCCGGCGTATACCGTCCGCCTCACAGCCTTTAAGGAGCGGGAAATCCGCAGCTATACCCTCTATTTTCCCCTGTATCAAGGGGTGGAGGAAGTATATGTGGGCTTGGAGGAGGAGGCGGAGCTGCTCACGCCTGTGCCCTTCCCCGAAGAGCGCCCTGTTGTGCTGTACGGTACCTCCATTACCCAAGGGGGCTGCGCCTCCCGTCCGGGTATGGCCTATCCCAATATTTTGAGCCGCGGGATGAAGCGGGAAATGGTGAACCTGGGTTTCTCCGGCAGCGGCAAGGGAGAGCCGGAGGTAGCGCGGGTCATTGCCTCCTTGCCTGATCCGGCCTGTCTGGTGCTGGATTATGAAGCCAATTGCGACGGCCTGGAGCGGCTGCAGGTGACCATGCCGGCTTTTATCCGCATACTGCGGGAAAGCCATCCGCTTGTGCCCATAGCCGTGATTACCCGGATCAGGCCGCCCAAGGCGGACTGGGATGGGGAGTTCCGGGAGGCCATGCTGGCGCGGCGGGTTTACCAGCTGGAGCTGGTGGAGACCCTGCGGCAGGAAGGCGACCGGCTGCTCTTCGGGATTGACGGCTACACGCTCTTGGGCGACCAATATGCGGAGAGCACGGTGGACGGGACACATCCCACCGATCTGGGGTTTTCCTTGATTGCGGCGGCGCTTCTGCCGCAGCTGTCCCGGCTGCTGGAGACGGCGGCACAGTAAGGCGCGGAATCCCAAGCGGGTAAAGCGGGAGGGGGAGAACAGGACAATGACATCAAGAGCTGCATGGGTCCTTTGTCTTTTGACGGCAGGGGCCGCGGTGTTGGCCGGCTGCGAGGGAGAAGCCGCCGGGGAGGGGGGGCCGGCCCCGGCCGGAACAGCCAAGGGCAAATCCGTCTCCATTGTGGTGAATAGGCTGGGGATGAATTTCCCGGCGGGAATGGACGAGAACAACAACCCGTACCTCTCCTTTATCGAAGACCGCATCGGCCTGGATCTCAATGTAATTGCCCCGCCGGAGGAGGTCTACGAGGAGAAGGTGAACCTGACCATGTCCTCGGGCAATCTTCCCGATGTGGTTCATATTTTCAAGCCTCTCTGGTTTGACCATTATCTGCAGCAGGATGCCCTGCTTCCCCTGGACGATTGGCTGGATAAGTACGGAGCCGATCTGAAGCGCAAAATTCCCCGGGAGGCTTGGGAACGGGTCAGCTTCAACGGAAAAATCTACGCCATCCCCAGCCTCAACGAGGTGCGGGGCATCGAGCTGATGTACGTGCGCAAGGATTGGCTGGACAAGGTGGGGCGCAAGGCGCCTGTGACGCTGGACGAATACTATGACGTTATTAAGGCCTTCACCCTGGAGGACCCGGACGGCAACGGCAAGAATGACACCTACGGGTTGACTCTGGGCGAAAACCTGATCCGGTCCGCCCCCTTCTTCGGCGCCTTCGGCACCCAGCTGGACAGCTGGATTCTGAAGGACGGCGGGCTCCAATACGGCAGTGTGATACCGGAGGCCAAGGAGGCGCTGGCCTTTCTCGCCAAGCTGTACACGGAGAAGCTGCTTGATCCGGAATTTGTTTTAAACCGCAACACCAGCCTGGTGCAAAAGATTGAAAACGGACAGGTGGGCCTGTACTCCGCCACCTGGTACGATACCCGCGGTCCCATCGCCAGCAATAAGGCGAAATTTCCCCAGGCGGAGTGGATGCCCCTGGAATATCCCACCGGTCCCCGCGGCCAGAAGGGCGTTTATGACAAGGATCTGATCCGGGGCTACAATGTTATTCCCAAAGGCGCCTCCAATCCCGAGGGCGCGGTCCGCTATCTGGAGTTTCTGGCCAGCGACGAGGGCTACAAGACCCTGAAGCTGGGGTTCGAGAATCAGATCTGGAGCATGCAGAACGGCAAAATGGTGACGGATTTCGCCCAGCATGACAAGCATTTGTACCGGGGCATCTACCAATCCATGGTGGACGTGCTGGACCCGGAGCTGAATAAGCAGCGTTTGGATTCCCTGGGGGATTTTCACCTGTACGAAAACCTGAAGATTATCGAGCAAAATCTCATCAAGAATGAATTTTACGGCTCGCCCACCCCTGCCATGGGCCGGCTGTCCGGACAGCTCCCCAATTTGCAGGAGGCGTTTGCGCGGATCATCATGGGGGTGGAGCCGCTGGAGGCCTTTGACCGGTATGTGGAGGAATGGAAGGCCAACGGCGGCGCTTTGATTACCGAAGAGGTCAACGCCTGGTACAAGGAAAAAACCGCCGCAGCCGGCAGGGTGTCCCCATGAGGGCCCTGTGGCGCTGGGTCCGCAGCCAATTTTCCGGACATATTCAGGTGCGGCTGACAGGGTACTTTCTTCTGATCCTGCTGCCTCTTGTTGTCATCAGCCTGTTTGCCGTGGAGCGGTCCCGGGACCTGTTGTACCAGCAGGCGGTGGAGCGCTCCCAGCTGGCCCTGTCCTCCTCCATGGATTATATCGACCTTACCCTGCAGAACATCGAAGAGCTTTCCGCGCTGATTGCCACCGACCCCGCCGTGGTGCAGCAGCTCAACAAAACGGGCAAGGAGCTGCCGCCGGAGTCCATCGTGGAATTCTCGCGGATGCTCAAGCAGCTGTCCAACATGAACGCCGTGAATCATATCGTGTCCCAGATTACCGTTTATCACCATGCGTCCCATATGATGATCTCCACCAATTTCGGCGGCAGGCGCCTCACCTCCGAACCCATGCAGGAGTGGATGGTCCAGACGGCGCGGGAGAAGGGGACGGCCATCCGCTACGTGATGCCCGATGAGTCTGTATCAGGAACCGCCTTTGGCAGCGTTATCAGCACGGACAGCATTTCCCTGGTCCGCTCCATGGATCTGTACAATGTCAACCGCCAGCCCAATGTGCTGATGATCACCCTCAACAAAAGCAGGCTGCTGGGCGTTATCAAGTCGCAGCTTCCTTCGCCCCAGGCCAAAATCTATCTTCATACGGAGACGGGGCGGGTGGTGGCGGGCACCGGCGAAGCGGCGGCTGACGGGGGACTGCCGGCTATTTCCGGCAAGGAGATGGCGGTAACGGTGGATTCCGGCTATTCCAATTGGCATCTGACCATGATGCAGCCCGAGGCGGAGCTGTACCGGGAGACGGATAAGCTGCGGGCATTCACCTATGTGATCATCGCGGTAAGCGTGCTTTTGGCGGTGGGGATTTCCTGGGTGGTCTACAGCGGCATTGCCTCGCCGGTGCATAAGCTGGCGGTGGGCATGAAGCAGCTGTCCGCCGGCAACCTGAACATCCGGCTGGCCAACCGGCAGAAGGATGAGTTCGGGTATCTGACGGAGGCCTTTAACCGGATGGTGGCCTATCAGAGGCATTTGATTGAGGACCATTACGAGCAGGAGCTGGAGCTGCTGAAGACGGAGCTGAAGTTTCTCCAGTCCCAGATCAATCCCCATTTTTTGTACAATACCCTGGATTCCATCTACTGGTCGGCGCAAAATTACGAGGCTACGGAAATCAGCGAGATGGTGCTGAATTTGTCCCGGTTTTTCCGTCTGAGCCTGAATAAGGGCAGAGAGGTGTTTACCCTCCAGGAGAATATGGAGCATCTGCACTATTACATCCGCATCCAGCAAATCCGCTTCCTGGACAATTTCCGAGTGGAGTACCGGCTGCAGGAGGAAACCAAGAATGTCCCCATGCTGAAGCTGCTGCTCCAGCCTTTGGTGGAGAATGCCATTCTCCACGGTATGGAGGACCGGGCCAGCGGCGGGCTGCTGGTGATCTCCAGCTGGATCGAGGGCGGCAGCCGGCTGAATATCCGGGTGGAGGACAACGGCCCGGGAATTGAGCCGGAGCGGCTGGCTTATATGCGCCATGAGCTGGAGAAAGCAGGCCGGCTGGATTACCGGATCAAGCGGGAGGAGGAGGTCCGCGACCTGTTCGGGCTGCGGAATGTCATTGCCCGGATGAAGCTGTACTATGGCAAGGGGGCGGAGCTGGTCATCGACAGTGTGGAGGGCCAGGGCACCTTTGTAACGGTTTCGCTGCCTCTGGACCGCTGCGGAAGCGATTTGCGGCCGATGGCGGAGGAGCTGAATCCGGCGCAGGAGGGGCTGACCGGAGGCTGAAACGCTCCACAGGCACAGGGTAGAGTGGAGTGAACATGGACAAGGAGGACAAGGGCATGAATCTGATGATCGTGGAGGATGAGCTTCGGCTGCGCAATTCCCTTGCCAACAATATTCCCTGGGAGGAGCACGGCATTGAGGTGGTAGGGCTGGCGGGCAACGGCCAGGAGGCGCTGGCGATGGTGGAGCGGAAGCGGCCGGATATTATGCTCCTGGATGTGCAGATGCCGGGCATGGACGGGCTGACCCTGGTCCGTACCCTAAGGCAGAAGCAGGAAACCCGGATTTTTATGAAATTCATCATCTTAAGCGGGCATGACAATTTCGGGTTTGCCCAAAATGCCATGGCCCAGGGAGTATCCCGGTACCTGCTGAAGCCGGCAGGCGAGAAGGAGATTCTGGACGCCGTGTTGGAGGCGGGCGAAGAGCTGCGGCGGGAACTGGAGGAATGGCAGAAGCAGGCGGCCCTTCAGGAAAAGTGGCAGGAGCATCTGCCCCTGCTCCAGAACGGTTTCTTCCAGCGTTGGGCGGACGGCGGCTACGGGCTGGCCGAGCTTCTCCGCCGGGCCCGGGACTATAATATCGAGCTGCCGGAGGATTCCCGGCTGGCGGCAGCCTTAGTGGGTCTGGACCCGGCGCCCGGAGGGGAGGAAGCTGCCGGGCGGGATGATGAGCCGCTCCTGGCCTTTTCTCTCCAGTGCATGGCCCGGGATATGCTGCCGGAGCCCGGCTGTTATGCCAGCGGGGATCTGGAGGGCAAGCTGCTCCTGATCTTTTTGCTGCCGCCGGGGGAGGATGAGCGGGAAGCTCTGCTGCGGGTAGGCGCCTCCCTGGTCAGGCTGCTGTCCCATGCCAAGGAGGTGCTGAAGGCCACCTTCAGCGCCGGGGTTTGCGGCCGCACCGGGGGCCTGGAGGAGCTGGGCCCTCTGGTGCAGGAGGCGCGGCGCGCCCTCCGGGAGCGGATGGTGTATGGCACCGACATTGTGATTCCCTACCGGGAGCGGGGGCGCGCCAATAAGGCCATGGAATCCCAGCCCACTCTGGAGAAGGCGCTGGAGATTGCCCTGGAGACGGCTGACGAGGACAAGGCCATGGAAGCCTTGACCGGGCTGTGGGAGGCCGGGCTGGGCCGGGCCGAATCGGCGGAGGAGGTGCATGAGACGGTGCTGTACTTAAGCAGCCTGTTCGTCCGCATCATCCAGAAGCAGGGCTGGTCCGTCAGGCAGGTGGTGGAAGGGGACATGGACAATTTCCTCCATGTCCGGCTGCTGGACACCCGGGAGGAAACCTGGTCCTGGCTCACCCGCACCGTCAAGAAAATCGCCGCCTTCGTCCGCAAGGAGCGCAGCACCACCAGCAACCAGGTGGTCAAATCCATTCTGGCCATCGTCGATCAGGAGATTGACCGGGATATTACCCTGCATATGGTGGCGGACCGGATGTATGTAAACTCTTCTTACTTAAGCCGCCTGTTTAAGCAGGAGACGGGAGTCTCCTTCTCCTCCTATGTCCTGGAGCGCAAAATGGAAAAAGCCAAGTCCATCCTCCAGGAGGGGGGCAAGGTATACGACGCCGCCCGTTTGGTCGGCTATCGCGATGTCAGCTATTTTACCAAAGTCTTTCGGAAATATTGGGGAGTCACTCCCGGGGAAATGAAAATATAACATGACCTGTGAGCCTGAAGCGTTTTCTTATGAAAAGGCGGAGGGCTCTTTTTCATTTTCCGGGCAAAATCCAACATCAAAGTACCAGAAATAGTAATGGTCCTCACCTACTCATAAGCCCCCGCAATCACTAAAATTTAAGTACAGAGGAAACAAGACAAGAGGAGGGTGAGGCGCAATGGAACGCGGCAATTCCAGAGGACTGGGACGTGAGCTTCGCCGGGAATGGGATTTGTATCTGCTTCTGATTCCGGGCATTCTCTGCATACTGCTGTTCAGATACACGCCGATGTACGGAATTATTATCGCATTTAAGGATTTTAACATCTTTGACGGAATGGCGGCCAGCCCGTGGGTGGGCCTTAAGCATTTCCACAAGCTGTTTACGTACCCCGATTTTTTGCAGGTATTCAAAAATACCATTATCATCAGCTTCCTGAAAATCGCCTTTCTCTTCCCGCTGCCCATTCTGGTGGCAGTTCTGTTGAACGAGCTCAAAAACGTTGTTTTTAAACGCACGGTGCAAACGGTAATCTATCTGCCCCACTTTCTCTCCTGGGTTATTGTCAGCGGCCTGTTCATCGACCTGCTCTCCTCCAATGGCGGCCTGGTCAACAAGATGCTGGAGGCCATGGGCTTTACCCCCATCTCCTTTTTTATGGACAATGACGTCTTCCGCAGTGTGCTGGTCACCTCGGCAGGCTGGAAGGAAACCGGCTGGAGCACCATCGTCTACCTGGCCGCCTTCTCCACCATCGACCCGCAGCTGTATGAAGCCGCCAGAATGGACGGGGCAGGGCGGCTGCGCCAGGTCTGGCATATTACGCTGCCGGGCATTGCGCCCACCATCCTGCTGATGTTCATCCTCCGCCTGGGCAGCATTCTGGAGGCCGGCACCGAGCAGATTCTGGTGATGTACAATCCCACCGTTTACAAAACCGCCGATGTTATCGGCTCCTACGTCTACCGGATGGGCTTGGGCAACCAGGATTACAGCTTTACCACGGCGGTTGGGCTGTTTGAGTCGGTAATCGCCTTCGTTCTGGTCATCTCGGGCAATGCCCTAAGCCGGAAGTACCTGCAAAGGGGCATCTGGTAATGAGGGCAAACACAGATTGCAACGAAAGGAGAACGGATCGATGGCTGAAATGAATCTCCAGGCCGAAGCGCCGGAAACCTCTGCCCGCCCCCAAACGGCAGACCCGGCAGGAACCCGGCAGACAAAACGAAGCAATATCATTAAAACTAGCGTGTCCGAAAGAATATTCACCGTCTGCAACTATATCTTCTTCATTCTGGTGGGCTTCACCACCCTGGTTCCTTTTGTGAATCTGATCGCCAAATCCCTGAGCAGCGAACATGCCGTCATTTCCGGAAGAGTAACCCTGATTCCCATTGATGTCCAGTTCGGCACCTACAAATATGTCATGGAAGACAGCATGTTCCTCAATGCCCTGAAAATTTCCGTTATTCTCACCTTGGTAGGGACCTTCCTAAGCCTGCTGGTGACGACGATTACCGCCTACCCCCTGTCCAAGCCCAATTTGCGAGGGCGGAAATGGTTCCTGCTCATGTTTATTTTCACCATGCTGTTCAGCGGGGGGCTTATCCCCATGTATTTGCTGATGCAGAACCTGCATCTGGTGAACAAGCTGCCGGTGCTGTTCCTGCCCGGTATGGTGAATGTCTTTAATATGCTGATTATTAAAAACTATTTTGAAGGTTTGCCGGACGGGCTGGAGGAATCCGCCAAGCTGGACGGCGCCGGGAATATCCGGGTGCTGGTCTCCGTGGTGCTTCCGCTGTCCATGCCGGTACTGGCCACCATTGCCCTGTTTTTTGCCGTGGGATATTGGAATGACTATTTCGCATCCATGATCTACATCACCAATCCTCATCTAAAGCCTCTGCAGCTGTATTTGAAGGAGCTCCTGGTTGCGTCCAGCGGGGATTTCCTGAAGGACAACATCGATGCGGCGCTGAACACCACGCCCCAGTCCATTCAAGCGGCTTCGATTCTGCTGGCTACCATTCCGATTTTGTTGGTTTACCCGTTCCTGCAGAAGTATTTTGTGAAAGGCGTGCTGGTAGGATCGGTGAAGGGATAGATTATTTATATTCATCTTAGGGAGGTAAGTCCATGTTGAAAAAATCAGTTGTATTGGCAAGTGTAGTGGCATTATCCTTGCTCGGCGCGGCTTGCGGAGGTTCGTCGTCAACGGATGGGGGTTCCACACCCAGCAGCGCTCCGTCCACAGGAGCAACCGCATCTCCGGCGGCTTCGGAGGGACCCAAGGCGCCCTTGCGGATGCTTATGCAATACGGGCGGTTTGACCCCAACAAGGATTTCACCGCTGGTCTGATCAAGGATAAAACCGGCTATGATGTCACCTACGACATGCTGCCTGCGGAAAACTATGATGAAAAGCTGAACCTCATGGTGGCAAACAAAGAAGAATTCGATGTTATGAAGCTGAGCGCAACCCAATTTTTCAAGCTGGCCACCTCCGGGGCTCTGGAGCCGTTGGATGATCTGGTGAACAAGTACGGTCCCAATGTCAATCAGGCCATCAAGCCCCAATCCTGGACCAGCACCACCATTGACGGGAAAAAATACGCCATCCCCGAAACCGGGTCCGGCATATCCGTAGGCGAAGAGCTGATTATCCGCCAGGATTGGCTGGATGAGCTGGGGCTTAAGATGCCTACCACCCTGGACGAATTTTACACCGTTTTGAAAACCATCAAGGAAAAGAAAAATATTATCCCGCTTACAGGCAGCAAGGACTCTCTCTATGGCGACATTGCCGCCGCCTTCGGCGTGCCGTACGGCAGCACCTCGGATTGGGTATTGAAGGACGGCAAGCTGCTGCATAAGGCCGAGCTGCCGGAGATGAAGGAATTCCTCACTTACATGAACAAGCTGAATGCGGAGGGCCTGCTTGATCCGGAGATGGCCATTAATACCGCTGCCAAGGCTATTGAGAAGTTCACCGGCGGCAAAGCGGCCGTCTACAAGCTGGCCTGGTGGAATGCGCCCAATACCATGACCGCCCTGACCAAAAACTTCCCTGAAGCCAAGGTGTCCGTAGTTCCTTTCCTGAAGGGCAAGGACGGCAAGGTATCCTTAAGCGTCAGCAACGGCACAAGCTGGTATATCGCCATTCCCAAGTATTCCAAGCATAAGGAAGACGCCATGAAGCTGCTCAATGCCAAGCTGGAAAAGGAAACCTTCAAAAGTCTGGCCATCGGCATCGAAGGCACCCATCATGAAGTCAAGGACGGCAAGTTCTTCCCGATTCTGCCTAAATTCAACGACGACCTGACCAACGGCAGTGTGTTTATGACCGGTGTGGATGAAACCAATTATCCTATCTATTGGCAGGCCCGGGTGCGCAAGGACCCCGTGCTCCAGAAATTCTATGAGGATTTCCAAAAGAATGCGGAGGGCCTCCTGGTGGAAGACCCCATGTCCTTTGCGCCGCCTATTGACGCCATCTCCAAAAACAAGCAAAAGCTCACCAAGCTTCTGGACGACAATGTGATCAAGTTTATCAGCGGCTCCGAGCCGGTTGCCAATTACGACAAGTTCCTGACCCAATGGAAAGCGGAAGGCGGGGACGAAACCATCAAGGCCGCCAACGAATGGTATAAAACCAAGAAGTAAACGACATTCCCCCGAATGAAAATGCGACAATCATGCATTTTCGTAACAAGCCAAGCCCATGCGCCCCGGACAGGGGAACGGACTCCGGCAGCAGCAAAGAATCATCAGCACACCACGGGCAGCGCGCGATCAAGCGGCTGCCTGTGGCATAGAATCGGAGAAATGCCATCCTGTCCGGGAGGGCTCCGGACCGGCAAGGCTGGGCTATCTGTTGGTCCATGCCGGCTATGCCGGGATTTGCGCCATTATCCCATCCCGTCAGGAGTGTGAATGATGACCTTCGCTTCTGCTAGAAAAACCGTAAGCTTGTGGACCATCGTACTGCTTATTGCCGCCCTGCTTGCCCCTGTTTGGCCATATGGCGCAACCTATGCGTCTGCGGCGGAGCCGGATGGGGAGGCCGCCGCACCCCAGGTTGCCGCCGGTGTAACCGATCAGGTATATTCCGTAACCGACGCGGTTTATTTGGTTTCCGCCCTGGTTTTGACCACCGCCTCGGGAACCGAAGTGACTTCCCCAGCATTTAAGGTAGCGGGAAGAATTGACCAATATGCAGCAGACGGGAATCTGGCTGTGAAGGTTGGGGAAACCGCCGCCGCCATTGGAGCTGATGGAAGCTTTACCGCTACCGTTCCCTTGAAGGAAGGCCTGAACAGCTTAACGGTGCAGCTTTTGGCGGGAGCCGCTGTTTTGGACAGCGAAACGTTGACCGTCACCTACAAACCGCCTGCTGCCGGGAATGGGGTGGAGGTGGAGGCCGCTCCCGAGGATATTACCGTCAATATTGAAGGCCCCCGCAAGAAGATTGACTATATCGACCAGGATATAACGGGTATCGACAATATTATTGCTTTGTTCACCCGGGAATTTGGAAGTACCATTACGATTCCTCTTTATAATGTGGCGGTACAAGTAGGTGCCGACAGCAGGGTCATGCGCGTGGTGAACCCGGCAGGAAGTACCGGAGTCCCGAGCTGGACCGGTCCCACGGAGCTGGAGATTCCCCAGGGCGGCTACGTGCTGCATGCCCAGGATACCAGCTATGCCAACAATGACATTAAGCGTTTTTTGGCTACCAAGTTTAAGGTTGGCGATGTGATCAAGCTCCGCAAGAACGGCGAGGTGGTGCCGGTCAGCGAGCTGATGAGCGGCCGGGTGAAGCTGGCCCTGGACAATTACCAGATGGTCACCTCCACCAAAGCCCAGGAGCTGGTCAGCGGAAATATAAGCAATGTGGCGGATCTGTCTGCTATCCAATTGCTGATCAATGACACGGCTGTGCCTGTGGCGGCGGACGGCAGCTTTTCCTACAGTTATCCGCTCCAGTCAGGCATCAACTATATCCAGGTGAAGGTGATGAAGAACGGCGTGGAGGATACCAGCCGTGATCTGGTTGTCTTCAGCCGCCCGGGCTTCACCTCCGGCAAGGGCGTTATTCTGTGGGTGGACCAGGCCGCCAACGCCCGGAAATTTCAAACCAGCCAGCATGTGTACGAATTTCTGAAAAAGGCCAAGGATAACGGGGTTACGGAAGTGGTTTTCGATGTGAAGGGTGTGGAGGGATATGCTTCTTATAAGAAGAATGACCTTACCGGGCGTCCTTATGTCAGCGAAATTACCGCACCCGCCAAAGCCGGGGCAAACCCCGATCTGGACCTGCTGGAGGAATTTATAACCCACGGGCATGATCTGGGGCTGAAAATTCATGCAGCCATCAATGTATTTGCCGAGGGCTCCATCGCCAGCAATGAATATGCCGTGCTGGACGATCATACGGATTGGGAGGAACGGATTTATGTTCCGGAGAACAACGGGCAGATCAAACGTCTGCGGGAGAGCGCCAAACAAGGGCTGGTGGCTTTTGTAAACCCGTCCAATGATGAAGTCCGTCAATATGAGCTGAAGACCTTCGAGGAGGTCATCAAAAACTACGATGTGGACGGTGTGGTTCATGACCGGGGCCGTTATGACAATGAGTCGGCGGATTTCAGCGATTTGACCCGGACCAAGTTCGAGGCTTTCCTTCAGGCCAGAGGCAAACAACTGCATAATTGGCCTGCGGATGTATTTAGCTATAACGGCTCCATCCGGGTGAACGGGCCTTTGATCCAGGATTGGTGGGAGTTCCGCTCCGGCACCATCAAGAGCTTTTTCGGCGAAGTGAAGAGTCTGGTGGACTCCTATGAAGCCTCTGCGGGAAGGGAAATTCAAGTTTCCTCCTATGTAGGGTCCTGGTATGAAACCTACTATCTGAACGGGGTAAACTGGGGCAGCCCCAATTTCCGCTTCGATTCCAGATTGGGCCTGAAGGATGAATCCGTCTATACACCGGGGTATTATCAGACGGGTTACATTGAATATCTGGATTTTCTGATGGTCGGGGCGTACCAAACCACCGGGCAGGAGGTGGAAAAGTACATCACCCTGGGCAATATTGTTACCAACGGGGAAATCCCTCTGTATGCGGGGATTGCCTTGACCAATGTCCAGGCGCCGGAGCTGCAGCGGGAGGTTTTCCAGTCGGGTTTGGCCAATACCAACGGTCTGATGCTGTTCGACGCCTCCCAGATCAACTGGCCTATCGCCTCTGCGGCGCTGAAGAATCAGGTGTATGTCAAGGACTACCAGGTGGGCTTCAGTTTACCGGGCAACCCGGAGCACTTCCTGGAAGGGAATTTCCATAATATCAATTTGGTAGAAGGGAATATCAATGCGTATACGGATTCCTTCGGTTATTCTACCGGCACCTCCCGTTTTGGGGTGGAGGTTGTGGTAGAGGCGGATGGGACGGTTTCCAAGGTTCTGAACCGGAACCAGGCCATCAACTGGAGTTGGGGCTCCCCGGAGGAAAACAACAGTGTGATTCCTACCGGCGGTTTTGTGATCTCGACCCTGGACCCGTCGGGCACCAAAACCAAACGCCAGCTTGTAGCCAATGCCTATAAGCCGGGCGATGAGGTGCGAGGCGCGCTGTTGAGCGGATATCTGCCTTATGAGGGGATGAAAACCGCCGACAGCCAGGTTGCGGTGAAGGGCAATGTTGAGGTTCTGGGCAAGGGGGCTGCGAACGTGCAGGTGGCGGGCAAAGCTGCCGCTGTCAGCAGCACCGGCGACTTCCAAGCAACTGTTCCGCTGACGGTGGGGGTTAACTCCGTCACCATGGCCGTGTATGTGGACGGGTTCAAAACCAATGAAAAAACCGTTCAGATTACCCGAACTCAAAGCACAGGCGGTTCCTCAGGCTACGGCGGCGGAGTTGCGGAACCGGAGTTGGTCAAACAGACCGCAATAACAGGCCCGGACGGGCGTGCCGCTGCTCTCTTTCAGGTGCATGAGGCACAGTTGGCAGCCAAGCTGAAGGCATTGATTGGGACTGCGGGAGCGGCAAGCGGCAAGCCGGAGCTGCAAATTCCGGCTACGGACAGTACCGGTGCGGCCGGCAAGGGCGCTGTAACGGTGAGCATTCCGGTAGGGCCGTTTGCGGCAGCGGTGGCTTCCCTTCCCGGTGGAGGGAAGGTCGTGGTGCAGACTGACCTGGGCCAGCTTGCCTTGCCCATGGATGTCCTGTCCCAGTGGACACAAAGCGCGGCGGCAGGCAAAAGTGTAGAGCTGACTCTGCGTCCGGTGCCGGAGGCGGAGCAAACGGCTCTTGCAGGCAAGCTTCAGGCTAAGGGGGCTTCCGGGCTGGCAGAGGCAATCGAAATTAGCCTGGGAGTCAAGGAGGGAGAGCGGCTTGCTCCGCTTACCCTCCCCAAGGGCAGCAAGGGTATGCTGAGTCTGCCTCTGGCGTCCTCAGCCGATCCCGGCCGGCTTACGGTGATGAGGCTGAACAAGGAAGGCGGGCTGTCCTTTGTTCCGGCGAAGATTGAAGCGGCGGCATCGGGGAGTCTGACAGTCCATGTACGTCTGGACGGGACTGTTACACTGGCGGTTGCCCAAGTGGAGCCGGAAACCTACGGGGATATGACCGGCCACTGGGCGGAAAAGGCGGTAGGCTTTCTGTCCGCCAAGCTTGTGGTGGACAGTATGGGTGACGGCGGCTTCCTGCCGGAGTCACCGCTGACCCGGGCGCAATATTCGGCCATGCTGGTGCGGGCCTTGGGACTTGAGGCTTCCGCTGCGGCCACGGGCGGTATCTTTACGGATGTGGCGGCTGATTCCTGGTATGCCGTTTCTGTCAACGCCGCCGTTTATGCGGGGATTACGGAGGGTTACGAGGACGGCAGCTTCCGTCCGGATGCGCGGATCACCCGCGAGGAGATGGCGGTGATGCTGTACCGGGCGCTGCAAGCGGCAAACGCCGCTCCTGCGGCGGATGCTTCTGCGGTGGCCGGGCTGGCCGACGGCAGTGAGCTGGCCGGCTGGTCCCGTGAAGCAGTGGGCGCGCTGCTGGCCGGCGGCCTGATTAACGGACGGACCGAAGGCGGCTTTGTCCCCGCGGCGGATGCTACCCGGGCCGAAGGCGCGGCTGTGCTGCAGCGATTGCTGGGGTATCTGGAAGCCAACTGGTTCTAAGTTCAACCTCAGGGCAACAATGCGGCAGCGGCTGCGTTGTTGCCCTGTGTTTATACAGGGGGAAATACAAATAGAAGAAAAGGGGGAGATGCAATGAAAGCGGATGATGATGTACGGGAAGAGGCGGCAGGCGCGGCAGGGGTTGAGGTGGAAGCGGCGCCGGAGGATATTACGATTCATGTGCAAGGGCCCCGCAGAAGCATTGTCTTCATTGACAAGGAACCGGGGGAAGCGGACGGTATTCTGCTTTTTACGCGGGATTACGGGGCGGAGGTAGCCGTTTTTTCCACCCAAGCAGCGGTGCAGGTTGGTGCAGACAGCAAGGTGGTGCAGGTGGTGAATCGGCAGGAGCCCTGCGGTTCCTCCCGGTCCGGTCCCGGGATATTGGAGATTCCGCCAGGGGGTTATGTGCTTTGCGCCAGGGGCGGCAGTGTGGCGGACAACGGGGACGGATACTTTTTGGCAGAAAAATTCAGAGTGGGCGATCTGGTCAAGCTCCGCAGAAACGGTCAGGTCGTGCCTGTTCAGGAGCTGATGGGCAGCACAGCCAAATTGGAGCTGGATAACTATCCGATGGCCACTGTAACCGGGGTCAGCCAATGGATAACCGGGACTGTAGGAGCGGGCAATGCGGGGGAGCTGTCCGCTGTCCGGCTGTTCATGAACGGAGTGGCGGTGCCGGTAAGTGAGGGTGGAAGATTTTCGTACTGTTATCCGCTTCAGCGGGGCGTTAATTATGTCCGTGTGCAGCTTTTGAAAAAGGATGGGGAGGAAACGTCGCGGGAGTTGGTTATTTTTAGCCGCGGCCAGGTTGAGCCCAAGCAGGAAGTGGTGCTGTGGGTGGACCAGACGGTGAATGCCCGGAGGTTTCAGAGCGGGGCGGATGTGTTGGATTTCCTTCAACGGGCCAAGGACAACGGGGTAAGCAAAATCGCCCTGGATGTGAAGGGAGTGGAGGGATTTGTCTCCTACAAGAAGAACGATCTCACCGGGCGGCCGTATGTCAGCGAGATTAAGGCCCCCGCCAAAGCCGGGGCCAACCCGGAGCTGGATCTGCTGAAGGAGTTTATTGCCCATGGCCACACCCTGGGGCTGGAGATTCATGCCGCCGTCAATGTGTTTGCGGAGGGCTCCATTGTCCGGGAGGAATATGCCGTACTGGACGATCACCCGGATTGGGAGGAGCGGATTTACATACCGGAAAACAACGGGGAGATCAAACGCCAGCGGGAAAGTGCCAAAAAAGGGCCGGTGGCCTTTGTGAACCCTTCCCATGACCAGGTGTGGGAATATGAGCGGCTGACCTTTGAGGAGATTATCAAGAATTATCAGGTGGATGGGATCATCCATGACCGGAGCCGCTACGACAATGAAACGGCGGACTTCAGCGATGTTACCCGGGCCAAGTTCGAGGTGTTCCTCCGGGCCAGGGGCAAACGTCTGGTCAACTGGCCTGCGGATGTGTTTTTCTATGACGGCACTACCCGGGTGGACGGTCCGCTGATCCATGATTGGTGGGAGTTCCGGGCAGGCACCATCAAACGTTTTTTTGCCGAAATCAGGGAATTGGCAAGCTCCTACAGTGCCTCCTCTGGGCGGCGTATCCAGGTCTCCGCCTATGTAGGCTCCTGGTACGAAATCTATTACCTGAACGGGGTGAATTGGGGCAGTCCGAATTTCCGGTTTGATGCCAGATTGGGTTTGCAGGACGGGTCTGTCTATACGCCGGAATATTGCAAGACGGGCTATATCGGCTATCTGGATTTCCTGATGACCGGCGCCTACCAGACCACCCGGCAAGAGGTGGAGAAGTACGTCACCTTGGCCAATATCGTCACCAACGGGGAAATCCCCTTGTATACGGGCATCGCCGTAAGCAATGTCCCGGCTCCGGCGCTCCAGCGGGGGGTGATCCAGGCAGGGCTGGCCGCTACCGACGGCGTGATGCTGTTCGACGCCTCCCAGATCAACTGGCCTGTTGCGCGGGCAGCTTTGCGGGATGAGGAGTGTGAGGGGGAGTAGGGGCGGAGCTATAAGAGATTAGGAATGGGCTATAGCAGATAAAAGTAAAAGAGCGCGTTGCAGCGCTCTTTTCTAAATGTGAAAAATTTGTGAACAAGGAAACTATTTTTAGGAAATTTCCGTCATTATCCTTAGAATCCAATATTATACTATATTGATGTATTGGTTCCAACTCTCTGTTGAAATAGAAAAGGAGGTGGCCTAAGAGAAGGTAATTTAACATGCAGCCCAGTCTTCTAAAAAATTAAAGGATGGTGTTCGAAGTTGAAAAAACTTATCTCATTGCTATGCATCATTTCACTTGCATTTTCTTTATCAAGTATGGTTTCAGCCAGCTCACCGGAGTTGTCACAATCAAAGGTAGATGCTTATCTTTTAAGTGCTGGTTACTCCGAAACGCTTGTAGGAGAACTACATCCGGATATTAAAGCTGCTCTTTATAGAGATCAAGCGACCTTTGTCAGCGAAGAGAAAGTAAGCGGCAATCTTATAGAAAGAACTGTAGCAGATAATATCACACCAGAGGAAAAAGAGATTGCAAATGATATATTAGCGAATGCCAATCCTATTGATATTCAATCACTATCGAATTTCACTCATAATTTTGTAGTAAGCAGATTGTATTCATCCACTGATGGACTTGTTCACTTTTCCCTTACTTATAATTGGCAGTGGGATTATAGTCCGATTTTCAATCTGACGGATAAAGTATCAATGGCCTGGACAGATGATTTTGATTATGAGGTTGGAAGCGGCTTCCACTCATATACAGCAAAACACAAAGCCACTGGAACGCGCTATGACAATACAAATAGGACAGTAGATAAATATGCGCCCGGTACGGGGATAGGTTTTGCTTTTGATATTAAAGCGTATGTCGATTCAAGTCATACTGCAAATCATCACTCTGGTGGCATGTATGTAATTGTAACAAAAGCACATGATAATTCCGGCAGCATTGAATCTTCTTCAGCCGTTGCAAAATATTTCCATAAGCAGGGTGCGATTAACGGTGAACTGCAGTTTACAAAAACGCCTTCGCTCTCTATCACTTATTCGACTCAATACGATGAATCAGATGACTTGCCGGCAAGCTGGACATGGTACAAAGAAGATCGGGACTATTAAATTTAGAAAGAAATAGTGAGGGCACCTATGATTTTTTACATGATGTGTTTAACACCTGTGGCGGCTATTGTGTTTTATTTAAATCACATTACAGTTGTGACGCAAAAAGATCCAAAACAGAGTTCAATGAATAAATTCATGGCAACAATATCTCTGGTTTATATTGTTGCAGTATTCGGCTACGTGTTATTGTTGGCTACTGAGTAAGTACGAGTCGAGTGTCTGTGGGCGGATAGTCTCTTACACTTTATGAATACCAATTAAAAAAGGCAATCCCAGGCAGGTGATGTCTGCTCGGGATTGCCTTTTATTGATAAGCCCCTTACCGGTAGCCCTTGATGAATTGCACCGCCCGGCGGATGTCCTCCTCGGGGTTGGCGCCTACCTCGCGCTCGATGGTGAGGTAGCCCTTGTAGCCGATCTCCGCCAACGCGGCGAAGTAGGCATCGAAGTCCACCTTGCCCTCGCCCAGGGGCACCTCCCGGAAAAATTCGCCGGAGCTGACCATCACTGCAATCTTAGCATGGTCCATGGGCTCAAAGCCCAGAGCCCCGTACACCAGCCGCGGGTCGATTTCCTTCAGGCGGACGCCGTCCTTCACGTGGGTATGCACCACATAATCCCGCAAAAGCTTGACTCCCTCCACAGGATCATCGCCGGTGACCATCACCATGTTGGCCGGGTCAAAATTCACCGATACCCCGTTGCCCCCCAGGGAATCCAGGAACTCCTTCAGGTGGGCTGCACGCTCCGGGCCGGTTTCGATGGCGAAAAAGGCGCTGCGGCTGACCGCATATTCATTCAGCTCCCGGCAGGCCTCCTGCATGGCCTGGTACACCTCGCTGCCGGTATCCTCCGGCACAATGCCGATGTGAGTGGTCACCACATTGGTGCCCAGATCAAGGGCCAGATCGAGAATGCGCTTGGACTTTTCCACCTTGGCCGGGTTGGCGGTCCGGTCCTGGAAGCCGTGGCCCCCCAGGTCGCCGCACAGGGCGCTGATCTCCAAACCCAGCGAAGCGATATATGCCCTCAATTCCTTACGGGCGGCCGCATCCAGATTGTCCGGGTCCATCTCGCCGGAGACGGCGTAGATTTGCACTCCGTCGGCGCCCACCTCCTTGGCCTTCCGCAGCCCCTCGCGGACACCAACGCCAAAGCTGTCCACGATCACGCCGATGGGATTGCCCAGGCGCACTTTGGTTTCCCCCATGGGATAACCCTCCTCAGTCGAAATAAATTTCCTTGCCCAGACGGGCGGATTCGTATACGCCGCAGAGAATTTTCATCATCTCCACGCCGTCCTCCACCGGGCTTAGAGTGGTTTTAACCCCTTGGCACACCTCAATGAAGTAGTTCATTTCGTCCTGGAAGCCGGAGACGAAATCGAAGGACAGATTATCAATTTGCGGTGTGGAATTCAGGATGGTATCGTGCTTTTCGGTGATCAGAGTCAGTTTGGGCTCCAGCTCCACGCCGCCTTTTTCGCCAAACAGCTTGACGGTCAGCTCATCTTCCTTGGCATGAAGGGTAAAGCTCACATCCACGAGAAGGGAGGCGCCATTTTCAAAGCGGATCAGGGCATTGGCCATATCTTCAACGGTATTCAGCTCGGCGTTGTAATCCGCCGCCTTATAGAAGCGCAGGTTCTTGACGTTGGCCCGGTTGCCCAGACGGTTGTAGGTGTTGCCGCTGATGGACTTCACCTTGGGCCTGCCCATCAGATACCAGCACAGGTCGATAACATGGACGCCCACATCGATGAGCGGGCCGCCGCCGGAGCGCTCCACATCGGAGAACCAGCCGCCGGGATTGCCCAGCTTGCGGATGCAGGAGGCTTTGGCGTAGTAGATGGGACCGATTTCCCCCGCTTCCATGAAGGAGTTGACGATCCGGGTATTGGAGGCGTAGCGGCGGACAAAGCCCACCTGCAGGGTTTTGCCGGATTCCTTCACGGCCTGCTCCACAGCCAGCGCTTCCTCGACAGTTTTACATAACGGTTTTTCGCACAGCACATTCTTGCCTGCTTTGAGGGCGGCGATGCTGATCTCCGCGTGGCTGTTGTTCCAGGTGCAGATGCTTACGGCGTCAATATCGGGGTTGGCCAATAGCTCGCGGTAGTCGGTATAGACGTTGGGGATGCTGTATTTTTCCGCTTTGGCCTTGGCCCGCTCCTCCTTCAGATCGCAGACGGCTGTCAGGACAGCGTCGGGGTTTTTGGAGTAGGAGCTGAAGTGCATTTCGGAAATGGAGCCGGCGCCGATGACGCCGATGCGGATTTTGCCGCTCATGTGGATCACCTCATGAATTAGTGTTTGGAGTAAAAAGGTGCAACGGGTTCAAGAATGCTTAGACCGGCCGGAGCGCCGGCCACCTAAGCTCCACGCCTTCACGGACAAGCAGCTGCTGGAAGCTGGCCAGCTCCGGCGCAAAATCCCGCAGCTCCTTGGGGGTAAAGCCCTTATCCAGGCAATAGCTGGCGCAATAACCCGCCGCTTCGCCGATGTTCCATTCCACCGGATGGAGCCGGTAGCAGCCGTTGGTAATGTGGGTCACCCCAATATTCTTGGCGGCCGCCAGCACATTGCTCACCCGCACCGGAATTAGACTGCCCAGAGGAATCTGGAAGGGCAGGGAGGAAATATCAATATAAGGCACTCCGAGTGTGCTGGGATGCAGGTCAATGCGGTAGCAGCCCACACCCACACTGTCGAAAAACTCCTCCGCCTTGCCATCGGGACGGCAATCCGTTGCCACATGCTGCTCCAGCACAGTGAACAGCGCCTTGATCCGCCGGGATTCCCGGATATATGGATACATGGCCAGGCCATCCTCGGTCCCGGTGACATCGGGGCGCAGGCGCAGGCCGGGGTAGCCGGTTTTGCCGTCAGGGCGGGGCGCTTCCGTCTGCAGCCAGTACAGAAGGGACAGGCTCAGCTGCTTGGCCTCGTACAGATGCTTCTGCCGCTCCTCCTCCGGCACATCGATAATGCCGCCCAGCCAATAGTCGTTCTGGGGCCAGTTAATCAGCGAAATGGAGCTGTTGAACAGGCCCAGCCGGAAATGCCACCGGTCGAGAATCTGCCGGTAGGCAAACAGGGGGAACTTCCCTTCCGCATTGGGGAAAAGCTCATAGTCCACCTTTTCCATAGTGGAGGGCTTCACCCCAGTCAGGCTAAGCAGCCGGTCCGGCCAGAAGTCCGCTTTGTAGCTCCGCCAGAAATCGTACATTTCCGGCTTTTCGATGGTGTGGTTCTCATTCTCCAGATAATCCACCGCGAAGCAGTAGGTGAAGCTCTGCATATCCATGGGCTGCGCGTCCCCATCGACGGCATGGGGCTCGCCGGTTTCCGCCCGGCTTTCGGCGCCGGTGACATACTCGATCCCGGCCTTGGGCAGGAGATCGCCGCACTCGGTGGCGTCGAGATAATAAGCCGCGGTCAACCGTGCGGTGTCGCCGCTGTCCAGATGGCGGACGGTAACCGCCGTTACCTTGTCCCCGGCAGTCTCCGCCGCCTCAATCCGATAGCGGTGGAGAATCCGGATGCGCCCGCTGTGCACGTAGGGGGCCAGCATCTCCTGAAGCACCGCCAGGGCGGCCCGGGGCTCATGGCATAGGCGGCTGACAATGCCGCTGCCGGGATTCAGGCGGGGATTGGAGGCGGCGTCCGGCGTCAGGGGGAAGTGGTCCCGGTAATACTGCCGCACACCCTCCCGGAAATGCCGGTAGCTGGCTGTGCAGCCGAAGGATTCGATCCAGGGATGCTCATCCGGGGGCACCGCCTGGCTGGTCAGCTGGCCGCCGACCCAGTCGGTTTCTTCGGTCATGATGACCTGTTTGCCTGCTTTGGCGGCAGCCAGCGCCGCCGCGACGCCGCCGGTGCCGCCGCCCAGGATGGCAATGTCCGCGTTGAGGTTACGTTCCATTCAAGCTGTCTCCTTTTGCCGTTAAACGTTATAGTCGGTCGAAGGGCGGGAGGCGTTCGCCGCTGCCTATCCTTAGCCCAGTGTGTTGAAAAACTCGTAGCTCTTGCGGATGCCTTCGGCTTCGCTGCCCAGCCCTTCGTATTCCAGCACATACGCTCCTTGGTAGCCGCGCTCCTTCAAACGGCGGACAATTGCCGCCAGGTCCACATCGCCCAGACCCAGGCTGACACCCTCAAACGCAGCGCCGGCCAGAGACTTGTAGCGGCCATCGGCCTGCTGGATAAAATCCTTGAAATGCACATGCGCCACATCATCGATCAGCACATCAAGAGCCTTAAGCGGCTCTTCGTCCACCAGCAGGAAGTTGCCGGTGTCGAAGGTGGATTTCAGATAAGGGGAGTTGACTCTGTCCAGAATCGCCTTGACCTGCACGCCGCTTCCGGCCAGCTTGCCGTGGTTTTCCAGACACAGGGTAATGCCCGCCTTGCCGGCTGCTTCCGCCGCAGCGCTTAAGCCCTCCGCAATCCAGTCCAGGGCATTGTCATATGTAACATGTTCCGTCAGATTTCCCGAAAATACCCGGATCACGTTTACTCCCAATGTTTGGGCCACGGGAAGGGCGTCGAGAATTTCCTGCAGCGCCGCTTTCCGTTCAGCGGGGTCCTCCTTGGCAAAATCATTGGATACGGCATAGCTGGAGGCGCGGACGCCCTTGCTCTTCATGGCAGCCGCTACGGCGGGAAGCTCGATGGCGGCATTTTTCCAGAATACATTCAACAGCTCCACCTGCTTGATGCCTTCTTTATTGCAAAAATCCACAAAGTCCAGTACAGTCCAGCCATTTTCTTTCACGCTCCGGTGGACGCTCCACATGCTGAGGGAAAGTTCCATTTGATCCTCCTTAATCATTCCATGGGAAGTTTAATAACGTTCATCTTACAAAAGATGTATAAGAGTAGTGCTAACTACTTCTATTGTAGGAGAAGGGGTGGGGGAAGAACAGGGTAGACCGATGACCTTTTTTGGTAACTTGATGCGGATTGTAAAGGCCCCAAGCCAAGAAAGGCAAGGGGCCGATATAACCTATTCAAGAGGGTGTTGCTCCGGCAGGTCCGGACGGCCAGAACCCCTGAGCCGGCCCACAGGAAAGCGGCTTCAGCTGCACCCGCGGAGGAGGCAAACCTGTCTGCGGGTATGGCGATATAGCGCTGGGAAAAACGGAAACAAACCCGCCTACAGCTCCAGCTCCTGCATAAACTCCTGGTCCAGCTGCTCGGACAAGCGCTGGGTAATCCGGATATTGAGGGCCGAGATCACCGTGCTGTGAATGGACTCGGGCAAATCCCTGCGGACGCCCTCAAACTGGTTGTGCACAATCACGTCCATCACCCGCGGCGCCTGATATTCCTCCTCACTGTCGGGATAACGCTCCGACGAGCTGAAGACGGTTTCCCGGACAGCTTGGCCGTTGCAGTACTGGATTTCCTTGGCGACGGATTTCTGGATGATCAGATTTCCTTTTGCTGTGAGGAAAACTTCCGTCAAGGTAGAGGGATAAATGATGCCGCAGAAATGAGGATTATTCAAATGTGTATTCTCATCGTGTTTTTTCTCGAAGTGGGCAATGCGCTTGCAGTACACGCGTTTGACCTCCTCGAAGCGGCGGAGGCGGAACAGCGTTTCCTTAAAACCCATGGATTCCAGTCTGGCTTTGTTGATGTACGTGCGTAAAGCGCCAGTCAAAAATAGGGATACCGGGCGGCTGTCTCCTTGTGTTAAATCGACAGCCTTCGCCAGCAGCTCCCGGTCAATTTCCAGATCGGAATAGGACAGACTGGAGAGATACTCCATGGAACAATCCTCCATTTATACATAGGATAGGGCTTACAAGTTTATTATAAGAAAAAATAGATTGCGCTCCTCAGGTGAAAAGTGATCATCTCATGAAATTTTACCCAAAATTCTTTACTTGCATAGGGGGAGGGGGTATGTTACGATAAGAATGTCAAAAATATACCCCCACAGGGTATATGGAATAAATCATAAATTATAAAGCAAGACAAACGAGGTGATTCGGATGGAAGCTGCAGGCACAGCCCAACGTTCCTTTCAGATTACAGGCATGACCTGCGCTGCTTGCGCGGCGAGAATTGAGAAGGGGCTGTCCCGGATGGACGGGGTGGTTCAGGCCAATGTGAACCTGGCGCTGGAACGGGCAACCGTTGCGTATGATCCGGGCAAGGTGACGCCGGAGGCGCTGGAATCCAAGGTGGAGGCCTTGGGCTACGGCATTGCCAGACAGTCAGTGGATTTGGCCATCGGCGGCATGACCTGCGCCGCATGTGCGGCGAGAATTGAGAAGGGCCTGGCCCGGCTGCCGGGTGTGGCCAAGGCCAATGTGAACCTGGCCATGGAGACGGCCCATGTGGAATGGGGCGGCGAGCTTACGGCCGAGGACCTGATCCGCAAGGTTACCCAGCTGGGGTATACCGCTTCCCGCAAGGAGGCGGAGGGCGGAGACAGGGAGGATCAGCGCAAACGGGATATCCGGCACAAAAAGCTGGTTTTCTGGATATCGGCGGTGCTGTCCTTCCCGCTGTTATGGACCATGGTCGGGCATTTTTCGTGGACCTCCTTTTTGTGGGTGCCCGACGCCTTTATGAACCCGTGGGTACAGCTTGTGCTGTCCTCGGCAGTCCAGTTCGGAATCGGCTGGACCTTCTATAAGGGAGCGGCCAAGGCGCTGTGGAACGGAAGCGCCAATATGGATGTGCTGGTGGCGCTGGGCACGTCGGCGGCTTATTTTTACAGCGTGTATCTGACTGCGGAATGGGCCATTGACGGGGGGAGCGGGCATCATATGCCGGAGCTGTATTTTGAGACCAGCGCCGTGCTGATTACCCTGATTCTCCTGGGCAAGCTGTTCGAGGCTATGGCCAAGGGACGGACCTCGGAGGCCATCCGCACCCTGATGGGACTCCAGGCCAAGACGGCCCTGGTGATCCGGGACGGCGAGGAGCTGCAGGTGCCGATTGAGCAGGTGGTGCAGGGGGACGTTCTTCTGGTGAAGCCGGGGGAAAAAATCCCGGTGGACGCGCTGGTCCTGGAGGGCAGCTCGGCAGTGGATGAATCCATGATTACCGGGGAAAGTATTCCGGTGGAGAAGCAGCCTGGGCATCAGGTTATCGGAGCTACCATTAACAAGAACGGGGCTTTGAAGGTCCAGGCGGTGAAGGTAGGCCGGGATACGGCGCTGGCCCAGATTATCCGGGTGGTGGAGGAGGCGCAAAGCTCCAAAGCCCCGATCCAGCGGGTAGCGGACAAAATCTCCGGCATCTTCGTGCCGGTGGTGGTGGGCTTGGCGGCGGCTGCCTTCCTCCTGTGGTATTATGCCGTGGCGCCGGGGGAATTTGCCGGAGCGCTGGAGAAGGCCATCGCCGTGCTGGTTATCGCCTGTCCCTGCGCTCTGGGTCTGGCCACGCCCACTTCGATTATGGCCGGCTCGGGACGGGCTGCGGAAGCCGGCGTCCTGTTTAAGGGCGGCGAGCATCTGGAGCTCACCGGGCATGTGGATACGGTGGTGCTGGACAAAACCGGCACCGTCACCCACGGCAAGCCGGTGCTGACGGATGTGATTCCCGCCCCCGGCTGGCAGGAGGGGGAGGAGCTGCTGCTCCGCCTGGCTGCAGCGGCGGAGAAGCCCTCGGAGCATCCCCTGGCCGAAGCCATTGTCAGGGGTGCGGAGGAGCGGGGGTTGGCCCTGCCCGCCGCCGGGGAGTTCGCCGCGGTGCCGGGCTACGGCATTCGCGCCGTGGTGGAAGGCCGGCGGCTGGCGGTTGGCACCCGCCGGCTCCTGGAGGAGAGCGGCGTTGAGTTTGGCGGAGCCGGGCAGGAGATGGAGCGGCTGGAGCAAGCGGGCAAAACCGCCATGCTGGTGGCGGTGGATGATGTGTATGCCGGTGTCCTGGCGGTGGCGGACACCATTAAGGAGTCCTCCCGGGAAGCGGTGGAGCGCCTGCTTAAGCTGGGCCTGACGGTGGTAATGCTCACCGGCGACAACCGGCGCACGGCGGATGCCATCGCCAAGCAGGCAGGCATTGGGCGGGTGCTGGCGGAGGTGCTGCCGGAGGGCAAGGCCGAGGAGATCCGCAAGCTCCAGCAGGAGGGCCGCAAGGTGGCCATGGTAGGCGACGGCATCAACGACGCTCCGGCCTTGGCCACCGCCGATATCGGCATGGCCATGGGCACGGGCACGGATGTGGCCATGGAGGCGGCCGACATTACGCTTCTGCGGGGCGACCTGAACGGCATCGCCGACGCCATCTACATGAGCCGCCGGACCATGGGGAATATTAAGCAGAATTTATTCTGGGCCTTGGCCTATAATTCCCTGGGGATTCCCATCGCCGCCGCCGGCTTTCTGGCCCCTTGGCTGGCTGGCGCGGCCATGGCCATGAGCTCGGTGTCGGTGGTCATGAACGCTCTCCGTTTGCAGCGCATCAAGCTGTAAGCGGCGGGATGGCGGGAGGGCTGCGCCGCCGCACACACAAAGAAAGCAAAGCCGCTTCCCGATTTGGCGGGGTGGACTTTGCCCAAGAAGAGAGGAGCTTGAGCAGAATGGAAGACAAAAACCACTGCAGCCATTCATCCGGCGCGGACCATCCGGCGGAGGCGGGCTGCTGCGATTCCACCCAGCCGCGCAAGAGCCATCATTCCCAGGAGATGAAATCCAGCCTGGTGAACCGGCTTAACCGGATTGAGGGCCAAATCCGCGGCGTGAAGGGACTCATCGAAAAGGATGTCTACTGCGACGATGTCTTAAACCAGATCGCCGCCATCCAGTCCGCCCTGAACGGGGTGGGCAAGCTGCTGCTGGAGGGCCACATGAAATCCTGTGTGGTGGAGCGGATTATGGAAGGGGACCGGGAGGTTCTGGATGAGCTGCTTATTACCGTCAACAAATTGATGCGGTAATGGATGCCCGGCTGTCCGCCGCCTCCCTCCCGCAACGGAGCAACGCAACACCGGTATCATTCGGCAATACGCCGGTGCCGCTTTTTTGGGCGGCATCAGCCTTAACCATATAATTCCTAAAGGAGCGATTGATCATGGCACAAGCAACACTGAAGGTAGAAGGCATGTCCTGCAATCATTGCGTCAAATCCGTAGAAGGCGCTCTGCAAAATATCGGAGCCAAGGGCAAGGTGGATCTGGCCGCCAAGACGGTCACCGTGGAATACGATGCCTCCAAGCTGGACAAAGCGGCGCTGAAGAACGCCATCGAGGAGCAGGGCTACGACGTGGTTTAATAGGTCCATACAGTGGAAATGCAGGGGCGCGCAGGCCGGAGCTTTTCGATCTGCGCAGCCACCTGCGGTAGCAAAACGCTGATTCGAGAGCAACCGTCCTGCGATCCGTTCGATTTAACCTGCCCCGATTCCTAACGGCGGTGAGAGCCTCTATTGGCTCCAAAAAGGGGGGGATGCCAAATCTAACGGAAGCAGGAGCCCTTATTGGGCTAAAAATGGGCCTGCAGCGGAGCAGTCGGCCTCAATAGCGGCTGTGGCCGCCGTTAGATATTCGGAAGCGGTGTTTTTGCCAAAATAAGGGCTCTCACCGCCGTTAGCGCCAGATCATGGCATGGTCCAACAAGCTAACAGCCATCCGTCCGCGGCCTCAAGCATATAAATCCTCCGAGCACCATAACGTGAAATTTTTCACATAATTATGATAAAGATCATATCTCCTATCCGCGTCTCATGCTACGTTGGGGTAAAGAGACAGCCGGATGCCTGTGAACCTCCATAGAGCGACCGGCAAGGAGGATAACACCATGACGGATTTGCTCGATAAGCTGTTTGAGACCCATTCGCTTACCAAGGATGAGATTATAGATGCGCTCCGCATGATGGACGACGCGCAGCATAAAACCCGGCTGTTCGATTATGCCAACCGGACCCGGCTGGCCCACTACGGACCGCGGGTATTTATGCGGGGACTGGTGGAGTTCTCCAACTATTGCCGCCGGGACTGCATGTACTGCGGCATCCGCGCCGGGAACCGCAAGGCGGACCGGTACCGGCTGGCCCCCGAGGATATTCTGGCCTGCTGCCGGGAGGGGTATGAGCTGGGCTACCGCACTTTTGTGCTCCAGAGCGGGGAGGACATGTGGTATACGGAGGAGCGGCTCATCGGCATTCTGGGGATGATCCGGGAGGAGTTTCCCGATGCCGCCATTACCCTGTCCATCGGGGAGCGCAGCCGCAGTGAATATGAAGCCTTCTACAAAGCGGGCGCAGAGCGTTTCCTGCTCCGGCATGAGACGGCCTCCCGGGAGCTGTACCAATCCCTGCATCCTTCCATGTCTTATGACAACCGGATGGACTGCCTGCGGATGCTGAAGGAAATCGGCTACCAGGTGGGAGCCGGATTTATGGTGGGCCTGCCGGGGCAAACTCTGGAGCATCTGGCGGAGGACCTGGACTTCCTTCACCGCTTCCAGCCGGAGATGATCGGCATCGGTCCGTTTATTCCCCACAGCGAAACGCCCCTGAAGGGTTCAAAAGGCGGCACGGTGGAGGATACGCTGGTGATGGTGGCGTTTGCCCGCCTGCTGGTGCCCAAAGCCAATCTGCCGGCCACTACGGCCATGGGCAGTCTGGACCCGCAGGGCCGGGAAAAGGCCATCAAGGCCGGAGCCAATGTGGTGATGCCCAATCTGTCGCCCACTTCGGTCCGGGAGAAATATGATCTCTACGAGAACAAAATCTGCATCGGCGACGAAGCCGCCCATTGCCGCGGCTGCATCGAGATGCGCATTAAGGTCAGCGGCTTCGAGGTGGATATGGGCCGCGGCGACAGCCTGAACTGGCAGACGGCTGTGAAGGCGTAACCGTCGCAGCGCGCATGGCCTCCGCACCAATAAACCGAAAGACCCGCCCACGGCTGCATTTTGCTGCCGGATGCGGGTCTTTGTATTGGCCGGGCTGCGACGTCCCGAAAAATCTGCGCTCCTTGCAATGTTCGCCGCCGGCCAGTGGCTGCTGCGGAACTGAGCGGCCCTTATGGGGGAAAAATCGGCCGGCTCCAGCGCTAACGGAACTGAGAGACCGTTGTAGGGGGGGCGGGAGAGCAGACGGCTGATTTTGTTTCTGTAAGCGTCGCTGAGTTCCGCTAATTTCCCCAAAGGGCAATTTTCCTCGATTAGGAGCCTCTCAGTTCCGTAAGCGGTCAGGCATGCTTCCTTGCTACAGCTGCCGGTAAATCCGGTACAGCAGGACGGCAGCCTCGGCGCGGGTCACCGGGTCCAGGGGGCGGAGTTGACCGCCGTCCCCCTCGACCAGCCCTGCCGCGGTAAAGGCGGCCGCCGCTTCAAGAGCGTAATCGGCCAACTGGGCCGAATCCGCGAAGGCGGACAACGGCTCCCCATCGCCATTCGCCGGGGCGGAGGCGGCTTGCCCCTTCAGCAGTTGGCCCCCTTCCGTGGCCCGGTAGAGCAGCGCCAGCATCTCCTGGCGGCTGACGGCTTCACCGGGGGCGAAGCGGTTGTTTTCCCGGCCTTCGATCCATCCGGCCGCCCGTGCCTGCCCCAGTGCTTCGTAGTAATATGCGGAGGGGCTGACATCGGCGAAGGGCTCCGCAGCAGCGGCGGTAGCGTCAGCCGGCTGGAGCAGCCGGGTGAGCAGCAGGGCCAGGTCCGCCCGGGTCAGCGCCGCTCCGGGAGCGAACTGCCCGTCCGTTCCGCCCTCGAAGAGGCCCTTGGCCGCCAGCACCTCTGCCGCCTCCTGGGCCCACAGGTAGCCTCCCAGATCGGGGAAGCCCCTGGCTTCGGCAAGCACAACTGCAAATGTGCCCAAGCGGGCGGGACGGAACACAATCCCCTGTTCGTCCGCATCGTACCGGCCGCTGGGGACGGGGGCGGCCTGTCCTTCACCGGACAGAGCGTAGACGCCCAGGTAGCCCAATTCGGATTGCTCCGCCGCCGCTGGCTTATAATCCAGAGCCACACGGACAGGAGACCATCCGCTGCGCCAGGACAAGGCTTTCCCGCCTGCCTGCAGGGAAAGCTCCACGGCCGGACGCTGTCCCATAACGGAAGCCAGATGCGGATCTGCCGTCTCCGGCACTATTTTGGAAATGCTCAGGCGGACCGGAGCATCTATCGATTGCCCCTCCAGCAGATTGCTCGGCAGTGTCAGCTCCACACCGGGGATCTCCACCCGGATATGGCGGTCTGCGCCGCCGGAGGTGAACGCTGCGGCAGGCAGCTCCAGCATATACCGGTCCGCTCCAGCCAGCTCCGCTACGCGGATAACCACTTCCTTGACACCGGCCGGATCGGCAGGCGCCTGGCCGAAGGCTTGCTCCAGAAGCGCAGCCTCTACCTTGGTTGCTGCTGTGCCCTCCTCTGCCAATGGCTGTGCTGCGATTTGCCCCTGCCCCAAGAGAGTAGCTGCGGCCGCGCCGGAAGGAGCGGAGGTTGAGCTGTCACCGTCAGCGGACCCGGACTCGCTTCCTGACCCGCTACCCGATCCGTTCTCGGCCCCGTTCCCCGGCTCGCTGCCAGAACCGGATTCCCCGCCGTTGCCGGATTCGTTCCCCGACCCGGACTCTTCACCATTGCCGTTCTCGGAGCCGCCTCCGTTGTTCCCGCCGTCTTCACCGCCACCGCCGGCGGCTGCGCTCTTGAATACGGCGGTGAAGCTGTGTCCCGCGGCTCCGGCGGTTGCCGCCGTCAAGTGGACACCGTCCGCATCCACCGTCACCTCCACGCCTTCGTCCTTCTTCACCAACTCCAGCCCCTCACGGGCCAGCCCGATGCCGACGGAGGTTTGCTGCTGGGTGGGATCAGACACGGACACCTTTACGGTGCCGTCGCTGCTCTCCCTTACCATCACTGCCGCCGGTTGATCAGCGGTAATGCCTGCCACTGTTCCCGCCTCCCAGAAATTGGCCGCCGTCAGTCCCAGCTTGCTCTCCTTCACAGCGTGAACAGCGTTGCTGCCGCTGAGCACCTGCACATCCGGCTGGGCGCTGTAGTCTGCCGTGGCGGCGGCATTTTTGCCCGGCAGGAGCACATAGGAGTATTCGGCATTCTGCGGGTTGGCCCCGTGATTGAAGGCCAGACTCAGATAATTCCGGGTTCTGGGCGTATCGGACTGGGTGGTGTTGATATCCTTCCAGGCGCCGGTTCTTGCTTCCCGCAGAGCATCCACCGCCGGAGCCTCCGGGAACACGTAGCCGATATCCGTCCCCTCCCCATTGCCCGTAAGGTGGGCCCATTGGGTGGCTTCCATGGTCTCCGACCAGCCCAGAGCCCCATCCTTCACCGCGCCGTTAACCGTCAGCACATTGCTGTTGTCCCCGGACAGCTTGCGGTTCTCCACAATAGTCTCCACCGTCCGGCCGTCCCCGCCGGTAATGCCGGAGCCCACGGCGACGATTTCGTCATCGAAGGCGAACCAGGATTTTTTGCCGGCCAAGGAGCTTCCCGTGCTTCCGCTTAAGGAGAAATCCATGCCCGCTCCGCTGTAGAGGCCGTCCATGGTTACGCCGCCCACCCAGCTCCGCGGGTTGTAATAGGAGGCCCAGGCGACCGGCGCCTGATAGGAGCCGTCGGTGGTGGTGCCCGCCAGACGGTAGGAATCCACCGTAGGCCAGAAATCATCCAAATATTGGGTCAAATCATTGTTGTACAGGTAGGTCATGCCCATGCCCGTGTACCAGCCCTTGAGATTCTCGCCGTTGCCGAACTCGAAGGCGGAAATCTGGTCCGAGAACATCGCCGTGGCAAAGGCATACCCCTCCCGCAGGTTGACCACCCTGTCCATGCCTGCGAACACCTGGCTTTTCACCAACTCACCGCGGGGCTCAATTTCCGGATTGTCCATAATGGCCTTCAGCAGCACCATATCGTACAGGGACAGCCCTGTATACGGATTGTCCACAGTGGTATCCGCAAGAAACCATTCCTTGACCATCCGCTTCATCTCCAGCGCTTGCCCGGCGGGAGCCGACTGGGCCAGCCTCAGGATGCAGAGAATGGTGGCTTTGGCCTTGCCGCTGCCCTCCCGGGACATGCCCCGGCCATTGACGATATCCATCATCAGGCCTTTGTAGATCACCGGCTCGAAGGTGCTGGAGACCCAGTTGAACACATTGTTCATATGGGGATCGGAGACCTCCCATTTGGACCCCTTCAGCAGGTACATGATATCGGCAGTATTGTTCAGCCAGACAGAGCCGTAGCCGCCGGTGTAGGCGATGTTGAAATGCTGCACCAGGGAGCCGTCCTCATACACGCCGTCTCCCGACTTGGTGTAGATGTACTCCGGTCCGATGGCGGCGCTGCCCTGGACAATCTTGTACGGGGACTGGCCGACAATGCCCCGCACCGTGACGGCAACCGCCTTGTCCAGAAGATTGGCGCCTGTCTCCCGGAAATCATCGTTTAGGGACTTGCGCTTCACCGGATCGGGCACAAACCGGTCGATGGCCCGGATATAACCGGCGATCCGCTCCGGACCCAGCTCATCGTACATCAGCACCATGGTATCCCCCAAAGCCTTGGGGATGCTGATTTCCCAGTGGTACCAGTTGTCGTAAATCTTGGCGATATTCTCGTTGTAGCGGTAGGTGTACAGCCAATCCAGAGCGGAGAGGATGTCATCCCGCAATTGCGCATTGTGATAGAGGGGAGAGCCGATGTAGGAATAGGCCAAAGCCATATTTTTCACCAGGCCAAAGGTGTTGGAAAGCTGGGCCGATACGGTGGCGGAGCTGTTGTCCTGCCACAGATAGGTCCGGTTAGCCGCCCTGTTCAAGGTATCCCAGCGGCCTGTTCCCTCGGGATTGGTAATCTGGTAAACGGCGTTTAATACCGTCTCCTCCATGTCCGGATCATCGGGGTTGTACAGGCTGTTGCCTGTGAGCCGGTCATACCAGCGGAGCCGGAGCTCCGCTGCGGCGGCCATATCCGCGGGGTCCTCCACCACCACCGTACATTCCGCGTACAATGCGCTGTCGGGGGTGGCTGCGCGGATCACCGTCTCCCCCAGGGACAATGCAGTCACCGTGCCGTATACCACCTCCGCCACTGTGGGATTGCTGGAGCTCCAGACCACGGTTTTGTCGGCGGCGTTTGCAGGCTGCAGAACAGGGGTAAGCCGGATTTGCCCGCCCATCTGCAGCTCCAGGAAGGAATCCGGCAAGGAAATCCCGGTCAACCCGTCAAACTGCACAAATGAAGCGTCATCCACCCATACCACTCCCGTTCCCGTCTCGAACATGATTTCCACCCGCACATTGTTGGCGGTGGACGGTACCGAAAGGAACAGCTCCTTTAGGGTCCAGTCTGTGGTCCCTTTCACCGTTGCGGTGGGACCGTTGTCGATTTTGGCGTTGCCGTTGTAATAATACGTGCGGAAAATAACACCGCTTGAGGAGGTCACCCGGTCTGTTTTCATCCAGATGCCCAGCTTGTAATTGCTCCCGGGCTGAACCGTCACGCCTCCGTTTACGGACACGTTGGTTCGGGATTGTTTGGTCTGGTCGATTTTCACCGAAGCCTGTCCGCTGTGATAGACTGCCTGATCCACAGACACCACGCCTCCGGCGGTGGCGAACCAGACTCCCCAATCCGCAGGCGCTGTTCCGTTCAACCAGGCTGAATTGGTCACCGTTTCCTCAAATCCGGAATTGGGAATCAGATTCTGTCCCGCACCGCTGCTGCCATCCGCCTTGGCGGAGGGAACAACGCCGGCCCACATTCCGGCCATCATGCAAATCACCACCAACAGGCACACCCTTTTGATCATATTCCGCCCTCCTTTGTCCATTTGAAGTATCCTTTTCCATCATTGCGGATACGGCCGACGAAAGACAATCGACGATTTATGCTTCATCGTTGATTTTTTGGATCGCCTGCCTGGACCCTGCAGGAAATTCGCGCCATCCGGGCGGATGTCCATACCCTTCGGGCTGCGGCCCCATACAATGGGATGAACCCCTGACATTGATGCACAACAGGGAAAAGGAGGCACAAGAAGTATGGAATTGATCAATCCCATCTGCGACGAAAAGCTTCGTCCCCATTTGGGCAAGCATGTGTGCGTTGTGCTGGTGGACGGCACCACCATCTACGGGACCCTGGATGGGCTGAACGGCCAGCAGCTCATGCTGAAATCCTGCTTTGCGGACGGCGAGCCCCTCTCCACCAACAGCGCCAAGGCCCAATTGACCAAAAAAGGCAAAAAAGCGCAAACCTCCGCCTGGGGCTATCCTTATGGCGGCTACGGCTATGGAGGCGCTTGGGGGCTGGATCTGGCCCTGATCGCGCTGCTCTTCGCCATCCCTTTCCTGTGGATCTGAGGAGAGCGGCGGGCATTATCGGCTTTTTTTCGCATAAACGGGCATCCGGCCTCCTGCATCCGGGCCCGTTTTTTGCTGGCCGGAGGCGTCAAAAGCGGTACTAATTGCCAAGCCGGGGAGAATACATATGAAACTATCCGGAAGGTTTAGGGGCTGTCTTACAACCCGCTTAAGGGCAGCTTTCACCGCCTTTTCGCCCCCTGCTTCGTTACTTTCGCTTGACGTACCCCCGGTGAACTTACGCAAAAGTGCCTTGCCCGGAACGAAAATTCGGCAAAATCTGCTCCCTTCGGAGTTGTAAGACAGCCCCTGGGAAATCTACATGCAAAAGGAGGTGGGCCTGCCGCTTGAATATTCAAGGGCAGGAAGGGTGTTGGATTCCGTTCCGTTGCCGCCTGGCATAAGCCTGCTTTTTGCGCTGCTTCTTGTGTTGATGAATGCCTTCTTTGCAGCGGCCGAAACAGCTATTGGCCGAACCCGGCCCGGACGGTTCCATGCGTTGAAGGAAGTGGGGTCTCTCTCCGGCCGGAGCGCCGGTAAAATCGGGGAGAACCCAAGAGGTTTTTTGTTTGTTTGTCAAATGGGTGTCACTCTGGCCTCTCTTTGTATGGGGCTGTGGGGGGCGTTTGCAGTGGGCAACCTTTTGCAGCCGGTGACGGATTCGGGACCGCTTGCCGCATTGGCGGGGCTGGCGCTGGTGCTGCCGGTGCATGTTTTGGCCGGGGAACAGCTCCCCAAGCATCTCGCAGCCTCCGAACCGGAAAAAATGCTGCTTCGCTGCGCGTTTCCCTTGACCCTGGTTTACCGCATTGTGCAGCCCGCTTACCGCCCGCTGGCCGCCGGCTTCCGGCAGATCGCCGCAAGGGCGGGCATGGAACCGGAAGGAAAATTGGAAGCCCTTCACAGCGGCGCCGATATCCGCCTCCTGGTGGAGGAATCCCACGGCAACGGCTCGCTGGACCACACGGAATTCACGCTGGTCCGCAATATCCTAAGCTTCTCGGAAACCAGTGCCCGGGAGGTGATGATTCCCCGCACGGAAATGGTATGTTTGTCCGCCCAGCTCCCTTACCGGGAGAATATGGCCATTGCTCTGGAGGAGCAGCTGACCCGGTATCCGGTCTGCGACCCGGATAAAGACAATATAATCGGTTTTGTCCATATTAAGGATTTGCTTCGCCCCGGCGTGGAAGAAAAGGATCTGCGCAGCATTATCCGGCCCTTGATCAGCGTTCCCGAGACCATTCCCATCAGCTCCCTTCTGGGACTGATGCAAAAGCGCAAAACCCAGATCGCCCTGTTGATCGACGAGTACGGAGGAACCTCGGGACTGGTAACCGCCGAGGATATTCTGGAGGAAATTGTCGGAGAAATTCAGGATGAGTTTGACGAAGAGCGGCCCGCTGTGGAGGCGGCGGGGAGTGACAGCTGGTCTGTCGACGGTCTTTTGCTTTTGGAGGAGGTGAATGAACGGCTGGGTTTACGTCTGTTCTCGGAGGATTACGACACCCTGGGAGGATGGCTGTACGCCCAACTGGAAAGCCCGCCCCACCGGCACCAACGAATCCGGGCAGGCGGGTGTGAGCTGATTGTGGAGGAGGTGGACCATCTTCGCATCTCCCGGGTGCTGATCCGGCTCTATACGCAGGAAAACGGAGAGACCGTGGCATAGCGGTCTCTTTTTTTGCAATTTGTACTTTATTTATTTACTTTGCTTGAAATTTATTAGCGTCTAAATGTATAATGTAGAAAATTGATAATCATTTTCATTTAGGAGGAGTTATCCATGAGTTCCGTACTGTTCATAAAAGCCAATCCCCGTCCCGCCGAGCAGGCTGTCAGCGTGCAGCTGTACGACGCTTTTCTGAAATCCTACAGAGCGGCCCAGCCCGGCGACGAAATTGTAGAGCTGGACCTGTTCAAAAACCCGCCCCCTTATTATGATGCCGTACATATGACAGCCATGTACAAGCTGGCCAACGGCTACGGGCTGACGCAGGAGGAGACGGAGGCCGCCGCCCAGGTGAACGGCTATCTGGACCAGTTTCTCGCTGCGGATAAGGTGGTCATTGCTTTTCCCCTGTGGAACTTCTCCGCTCCTGCGCAGCTGGTCAGCTACCTCCACTTCCTGAGCCAGGCGGGCAAAACCTTCAAGTATACGGCAGAGGGCCCTGTAGGCCTGGCCGGGAACAAGAAGGTGGTGCTGCTGAACGCCCGTGGCGGCGTCTACTCCGTGGAGCCCATGCAGGCGCTGGAAATGTCCCTGAGCTATGTCCGGAATGTCCTTGCCTTCTGGGGCATTAAGGATATTGAGACGGTGGTGGTGGAGGGCCATAACCAGTTCCCCGACCGCTCCCAGGCCATTGTCCAGGAAGGCATTGGTCAGGCCGTCGAGCTGGCAGCCCGCTTCTAAGCGCATAACGGTATAGCAGGCTCCTTTCCCGTTGGGGAAGGGGCTTTTTTGCCATATCAGAAAGTATAAAATCTTGAGGTGTAGAAGCCCTTTCTAACCATATCAGAAAGT
>NZ_QMFA01000031.1 GCF_003285005.1 Paenibacillus sp. YN15
AGCGTTCGTCCTGAGCCAGGATCAAACTCTCCATAAAAGTGGTCCCGAAGGACCCTTATGTTAGAGCCGATAGCTCAATGTTTCAAACGTTTGGCTTGTTTATTTTGCTGCTCGTTGTTCAGTTTTCAAGGAGCTCGTTTGTTTCCTTGTCGTTCTCTTCTTCAAGAGGCGACTTTTTTAATATACCACATTATCACCCATGAATGCAAGCTTTTTTTATTCTCGCATTTTGTTGATTTTTGTGGATTTCGCTCGATCCGGTTTCCCGTGGAAGCGAGCGAACACTAATGTATCATACTCCCGGGAGAAAAACAAGCCTTTATTTTCAAAAACCTGTGAAAGGAGCCAACAAGCAAAAAGAGGCGCCAACAGGCGCCCCCTCTCTTGTCTATGCTTTTATTCACCGGTACGATCCCGCATCAGCGGGAACAGCAGAACGTCCCGGATGGACGGGCTGTCGGTCAGAAGCATCACCAAACGGTCGATGCCGATGCCCAAACCGCCTGTCGGCGGCATGCCGTATTCTAACGCGCGGATGAAGTCCTCGTCCATCTCATGCGCTTCGTCGTTGCCGGCTTCACGCTCCAGGAGCTGCGCCTCAAAACGCTGCCGCTGGTCAATGGGATCATTCAGCTCCGTAAAGGCATTGGCATGCTCGCGGGCGACAATAAACAGCTCGAACCGGTCAGTAAACCGGGGGTCGGCGTCATTTTTCTTGGCAAGAGGCGAAATGGCCACAGGATGCCCGGTGACAAAGGTAGGCTGAATCAGCGTTTCCTCGCAGAACGTCTCGAAGAACTGGTTCACAATATGGCCGAAGGTCATATGCGGCTCAACCGGCACTTTATGCTCCTTGGCGATGGCATGAGCCTCTTCATCGGTCATCTCCACGCTGAAATCGACACCTGTCACTTCCTTGACCAGATCTACCATGGAAATCCGCTTCCACTGCGGAGTCAGATCCACCTCTTGGCCTTGATAGTTGATCTTGGTGCTGCCCAGCACCTCTTGGGCAATATGGGCAATCATATTTTCCACCAGGGACATAATGTCCTTGTAATCGGCGTAGGCTTCATACAATTCGATCATGGTGAATTCCGGATTATGGCGGGTAGAAATCCCCTCATTCCGGTATACCCGGCCGATTTCGTAGACCTTTTCCAGGCCGCCGACAATCAGCCGCTTCAGATGCAGCTCAATGGCAATCCGCATATACAGCTGCATGTCCAGCGCGTTGTGGTGGGTAATAAAGGGACGGGCAGCCGCGCCGCCGGCAATGGCGTGCAGGGTCGGCGTCTCCACTTCCAGATAACCCTTGGAATCCAAATAGGAGCGCATAGCGGTAATGATCCGGGAACGGGCCACAAAGGTGCGCTTTACGTCCTCGCTCATGATCAGATCCACGTAACGTTGGCGGTAGCGCATTTCTACATCCTTCAGACCGTGGAACTTGTCCGGCAGGGGATACAGAGACTTGGACAGGACAGTCAGCTCAGTGGCCTTGACGGAGGTTTCTCCGGTTTTGGTCTTGAAGACATGTCCCTTCACTCCAATAATATCGCCGATGTCCAGAATATCGAAGGCATTGTATTCGGTCTCACTGACGGCATCCTTGCGGACATAAATCTGGATGCGTCCGGTGAGATCGGTGATATGGGCGAAGGAAGCCTTGCCCATGCTGCGCTTTTGCATCAGGCGGCCGGCAATGACCACCTCGACATTCTTTTCATCCAGCTCCTCGGTGGACAGCTCGGAATAGGCAGCCAGAATATCGGCGGCATTGTGGGTGCGCTCAAATTTTTTGCCGAAGGGATCGATCCCCAAATTGCGAAGCTCGTCCAGCTTGTTGCGGCGGATAACCAATAGTTCATGCTCGTTTAATTCCAGTTCCTGACTCATTGACTTTCATTCACTCCCCTATGGATTCCAATCGTTCCCAATTGCCTCTATACGCTTCATAAGGCCGGTCCCTGTGACGGAATCGGCCTTGAATGAGGTAAGCCATGTTTATTTTTTGATGTCGATAATCTCGTATTGAATCGTCCCCGCGGGAACGCTCACTTCCACCAGCGAACCCTTCTGCTTGCCTAGGATGGCCTTGCCTACCGGGCTTTCATTGGAGATCTTGTTCTGGAAGGGGTCGGATTCCGCCGTGCCTACAATGGTATATTCCACCGTATCGCCGAATTCCATATCCTTCAGGGTGACAATGGAGCCAATGCTGACCGCATTCAAGTCCACATCCTCATTGTTGATGATGCGGGCGTTGCGAAGCATTTTTTCCAGGGTGATGATGCGTCCTTCCACAAAAGCCTGTTCGTTCTTGGCGTCGTCATACTCGGAGTTCTCGCTGATGTCGCCGTAGCCGATGGCCACCTTGATCCGCTCCGCAACCTCGCGGCGCTTGACGGACTTCAGATGCTCCAATTCCTCCTCCAGCTTCTTCAGACCTTCCGGAGTAAGGATAATTTCTTTCTCGCTCATTCCATCTGTTCTCCCGTCGTGTGAATATTATTCATACCTTGGAACGTGTTCCCTGTCCGTATGAACTCACTGGAGCCGCCTCGCCGTTTCGTAGCCAAACGGTTCAATATTATAACTATATTGTAAAGTCGCATGAAAATGACAAGGGGACAAACATGTCCAACCACGAAGAAAACCGGCTGTATGCGCCTTGATTATTGAATGATTATATTGCAACGGTTTCCAAATGTCAATGACAGGAAAAGAACGGTATTCCAGGGTGTGTGTGCAAATTCCGAGGGGAGCAGATTTCGCTGATTTTTCGTTCCAGGCAAGGCACTTTTGCGAAGGCGTACCGGGGGTACGTCGAGCGAAAGTAACGATAGCTCGGGGCGAAAAGGCGGTGAAAGCTGCCCTCAAGCGGGTTTGCATACACGCCCTAGTGGAGGATAACGTCTTCCCCATCCTTCGCGACCGCCGGATGTTCGCCCAGCTTGGACACAAATTCTTCCAATGCTGCCACCATTGGGTCCCGCTCCGTCAATTCCATAATGACATCCTTCACCCGGGCCGCGCCGGGAAGCCCTTTCAGATACCAAGCCAAATGCTTGCGCATTTCCTTCACCGCCACATGCTCGCCTTTCAGCGCCACAAGCCGGTCCATATGGAGGACGGCAATGCGGATTTTTTCCTCAGGAAGCGGTTCCGGCGGAAGTACGCCTTCCGTCAGGTAAGCCACCGTGCGGTAAAGCATCCACGGATTGCCCAAGGCTCCCCGGCCGATCATTACGCCGTCCACGCCGGTGTGGTCCAGCATCCGCTTGGCGTCCTCGGGCGTAAACACATCCCCGTTGCCGATGACGGGAATGGACACCGCCTGCTTCACCTGGCGGATAATGTCCCAGTCCGCATGGCCCGTGTACATCTGCACCCGGGTGCGCCCGTGAACGGATACAGCCTGGCCTCCGGCATTTTGCACCGCCTGGGCATTCCGTACGGCATAGATATGATCCTCATCCCAGCCGCTGCGCATCTTGACGGTCACCGGCTTGTCCACCACCTCAACCACAGCCGAGACCATCTCCTCAATCTTGGACGGGTCCAACAGCCATCTGGCTCCGGCGTCGCACTTGGTTACCTTGGGAACGGGGCAGCCCATATTGATATCAATGATATCCGCATCGGTATGCTGATCCACAAACCGCGCCGCTTCCACCAGCGTTTCCTTGTCACCGCCAAAAATCTGCAGGCTGAGAGGCTTCTCCCGCTCATCCACATACAGCATCTCCATAGTGCGCTTGTTGCCGTGGAGAATCGCCTTGTCGCTGACCATCTCGGCGCAGATCAGGCCGCAGCCGAATTCCTTGGCGATCAGCCGGAAAGCCGGATTGCATACACCGGCCATGGGAGCCAGCACCACATTGTTCTTTGCCGCCACATTGCCGATTTTGAGCATTATGCGTCTCCTTTCGTCGCGGAATTGGGAGGAAGCAGCTCATCGCTATCCACCTGCAGCGCTTCCGATATCCGGGCGAGCATCCGCTCGTCGACCCGGCGGGTTCCCCGCTCAATCGTGCCCACGATAGCCAACGATACTCCCAGCCGCTCCGCCAAATCCGATTGGGTTAACCCCTTTAATTTGCGAAATGCGCGTATCCGGTATGCTAAAGCCTGTCTTTCCATCGTTTGACGCCCTCCTTTCCTTCCAGCGTGTCCAGTGTCTCACGAATCAGCTTTGCCTGGAGGCTTGGTTCGGGCAAAAGCACCTCCTGCAGCGGGACCAGGACAAACGCCCGTTCCAGCATCCGGGGATGGGGCAAGGTTAAGGCGGGGGAATCCATGCGGCAGTCCCCATACAGAAGCATATCCAGATCAATCGTCCGGGGACCCCAGCGAACCTCGCGCTTGCGTTCCAGCTGCCGCTCCACGTCCATCATGAAAGCCAGCAGCTGTTCCGGCGGAAGCCGCGTTTCCACACGCAGCGCCATATTCAAAAAAACCGGCTGGTCCACATAGCCAACCGGTTCGGTCTCGTATATGGCGGAGCTTGCGGCCAGCCTGACCCCGGGATGTCCGTCCAAAAGGCGAACCGCCCCGGCCAGCCAGGCTTCCCGGTCTCCCAAATTGGAGCCTAGTCCAATGTATGCCGTTGTCCACTCCTGTTGCGCCTGATTCATACAGCGTCTATGCCCGCTTTCTATGGATGTGTACCGTGACCCCGTCGAAATGGGTTTCAAACGGAGGATGGGGCTTGGTCACCCGCACGGCAATTTCATAAATACAAGTATAAGTATGCAGGAGATCAGATGCAACCTGTTCGGCCAAAGCCTCAATCAGGCGGAAGGGCGGCCCTTCGGCGATTCCCTTCACCGTCCCGTAGACCTCCGCATAGTTCACGGTCAGGGAAAGATCGTCGCTCTTGCCCGCCTCCTGCAAATCCAGGATCATTTCCACATCGATATAAAACCGCTGCCCCAGCTTGTTTTCCTCCGGAAATACGCCGTGATAGCCGAAAAACTCCATGCCGTTCAATACAATCTTGTCCATGCCTGGCCGCCTCCTGTACCCTTCCATAACATCGGTCCAAGCCGCAGGCCGGAGGGTGTTATGGAAGCCTCGAAACCGGCATAGCCGGTTTGAGGGTCTCTGACTCGTCTGTTTAATCGGTATTCTTCAAATCCGCATGCAGGATGGCATCGGTCATCCGGGCCACCCGGGCCATGCCCAGCACATCATGGACTCTCATTATATTCATACCCTGGGCAATTCCCCATGCAACAGTGGCCGCCGTACCCGCATCGGCCTCATCCGTTCCCACATTCAGGACGTTGCGGATCACCCGCTTGCGGGAGGTGCCCAATAGCACCGGGTATCCCAGCGCAGCGATCTCTCCCAAATGGCGGAGCAGATACAGGTTTTCCGCCTGATTTTTGGCAAAGCCGATGCCAGGGTCAAGAATAATCCGCGACGGGTCCACTCCCGCATCACGGGCAATGGTCACCGATTCCAGCAAATCCCGCTTCACATCAGCGAGAAAATCCGTATAAACCGGCACCTCCCGGTTGTGCATCAGAATCACGGGACAGCCGTATGCAGCGGCTACTTCGGCCATCCGCGGGTCGCGGCGGAAGCCCCAGATGTCATTGATGATGGAGGCTCCGGCCTCCAAGGCCAGCTTGGCCGCCTCCGGCTTATAGGTATCCACGGAAATAGGCGTGTCCAGCTCACGGAAGACCGCTTCAATAACCGGAATAATCCGCTGCAGCTCCTCCTCCAACGAAACAGCCGCCGACCCGGGACGGGTGGATTCCCCGCCGATGTCCAGAATGTCCGCTCCGTCCGCCACCAGCTTGCGGGCCTGGGCCACCGCCGCCTCCACCGTATGATACCGCCCCCCGTCCGAGAAGGAATCCGGCGTCACATTCAATATGCCCATAATCAGGGTCCGCTCTCCCAGGGGAAGCTTCCTGCCGCAGCAATCCAGAATACGTGGGCTCATTGTCCGTCCCCTCCCGCTTCCGCTGCGCGGCGGTACCGGGCTGCCAGCTCCGCCGTCCGCTCCCCGGCTGTTCCCCCGCCAATAACCAGCTCATTGCCTTCCGGATCGTACAGGCGGGTTACCGGCATAATTTCCTGTATGGAGTTGGTCAAAAAGATTTCATCCGCCGCAAGCAGCATTTCCCAGGTATAGAAGCCCTCTTCTGCTTCCATACCGGCCTCGGCCGCATGGCGGAGCACCCATTCCCGGGTAATCCCCTCCAGGATGCAGGTTTCCGCAGCAGGGGTATACAGCGTGTCCCCCTGTATGAAGAACAGATTGCTGACCGTGCCCTCCGAGATAAAGCCGCAATCGTCCAGGAACACGCCTTCCGCCCCTTTTGCCCAGGGATAGCGGGACAGCTCTCTTTTGCCGACAATGGAGTTCATATAATGAAAGGATTTCAACCGGCGCTCGCCCTCCGGCGTATTCCTGCGGGTTTCCAGCAGCTGAAGCGGACGACCCGCCCGCCACTCCACAGCATCGCGCTCCGGCGGCAAGGGCTTCACATACAGAATCTCCGCCGGGCGGCTATAGCTGTTCCCGGGCAAACCCAGGGGCTCCTCACCGGCGGACACGCTTAAACGGAAATAAGCGTCGGTCAGTCCGTTGGCCTGAAGAAGCTCCGATACCAGCGCGGCGAGACGTTCTTCATCCGGCTCATACGGAATTCCCAGCTCGCAGGCTCCGGCGGCCAGCCGCGCCAGATGCTCCGTCCACAAAAAAGGCCGTCCGCCATAGGTGCGGAAGGTTTCAAAAACACCCATTCCATACAGAAAACCGTGATCGTAAACGGAGATCACGGCCTTATCCGAGGCGCACAGGGCGCCGTTCAGCGCGATTATCATCTACTTGGCTCCTTGCGATGCCGGGTTTCCGAGGAAATTGGCCAGCATCTTATGCCCGTTCTGGGTGATGATGGATTCGGGATGGAACTGGACGCCTTCGATGGCATATTCCTTATGCCGCAAGCCCATAATCTCCCCCTCTTCCGTCCAGGCGGTGATCTCCAGACAATCGGGAAGAGTTTCCCGCTTCACAATCAGCGAATGGTAACGGGTAGCCGTAAACGGATTGGGCAAATCCCGGAACACTCCCTTGCCGTCATGATGAATCTCCGAGGTTTTGCCGTGCATCAGCCGCTCGGCGCGGATCACGTCGCCGCCGAAGGCCTGGCCGATGGATTGATGCCCCAAACAAACGCCGAGAATCGGGATTTCCCCCTTAAACCGCTCAATCAGCGCCAGGCTGATTCCCGCCTCATTGGGCGTGCACGGGCCCGGCGAGATGAGAATATGATCCGGCTTCAATGCGGCAATGCCCTCCAGATCAATTTCGTCATTGCGGCGCACCTGCACCTCCTTGCCCAGCTCTCCCAGGTATTGCACCAGATTGTACGTAAAAGAATCATAATTATCAATCACCAGAATCATTGTATGTCCGCCCCCTTTTTTATTTGGCCCTCATCCCACAAGCGGTACTGCTCGCTGTACTCCACCGCCTTCCAAAGCGCCTTGGCCTTGGAGAGGGCTTCCTTGTATTCCCGTTCCGGCACCGAGTCAATCACAATCCCCGCCCCGGCCTGCACATATGCCTGACCCTCCAGGGCCAGCAGCGTGCGGATAACTATATTAAATTCCATGTTGCCGTTGTAGTCAATCCACCCGATGGCTCCGGTGTACGGCCCCCGCCGCACCGGCTCCAGCTCCTCGATGATCTCCATGGTGCGCACCTTGGGCGCTCCGGTTATGGTGCCTCCCGGGAATGCCGCGGCGATAACATCATAAGCATCCTTCCCTTCCGCCAGCTCCCCCGTCACCTCGGAGACAATGTGCATCACGTGGGAGTAATATTCGATTCCCATCAGCTCCGTCACCTTCACCGTACCGTAGCGGGAAATCCGCCCCAGATCATTGCGCTCCAGATCCACCAACATAATATGCTCGGCCCGTTCCTTCTCATTGGCCAGAAGCTCATCCCGCATCCGCCGGTCCTCCTCCTGAGAGGTGCCCCGGCGGCGGGTTCCGGCAATGGGCCGGGTGCGAACGGCGTTCCCCTCCAGCTGCACCAGCAATTCCGGCGAGGCCGATACCAGCTCGAAGCCGGGCAGCCGCAGATAGCCCATATACGGCGAAGGATTCATGACCCGCAGCCATTCGTAGATATGGGCGGGGCGGGAGGAGAGCGGACGGCGCTGGCGGACCGCCAGATTCACCTGGAACACATCGCCTGCGGCAATGTAGTCGCGGATTTTCTCCACGGCCCCCATAAACGCATCCTTGCTGAAATCCCGCCTGAGTCCCTCCATCCTGTCCAGATCAATGGACAAGTCCTGCTGACCCACAATATCCCGCATCCTTGCCGCGCGCTGACGGGCCTCTTCCTCCTCCGCAGCACCGGCAAGCCGGTCCCACTCCGCTTTTAAGACAGAAGCCCGCTCCGCAGCCCTCCGGTGCCGCCGCTCCATTTCCGCGACCTCCGCCGGTAACGTGTTCGGGACATGGACGCAGCAGTAGAGCTTTCGCTCCTGCAAATCCGCCACCCACAGCTCCTCGAAGCGGAGCATGACATAATCGGGAATGCCCAAGTCATCCACAGCCCGCTCCGGCAGCTTCTCCAGATGGCGGACCACATCGTAGCTCAGGTATCCCACGGCTCCGCCGCATATTTTTGGCGCTCCCGGTATGGCCGGAGACCGGAACGGGCTCATCCATTCCCGGATCAGCGAAAGCGGGCTGCCCTTCCGCCGCTCCTTCCGCACGCCGGCGCCGGACCAGTCCGTCACGGCAGCATCCGTTCCTTTGCCCTCAATCATGGATACGGCCGAGCAGCCGGCAATGGTATAGCGGCCTCCTTTGCCGCTTTCCAGCACAAACGCCGGTTGGCCGGAGCAGCCCCACAGCCCATCCCATTGGGCGGGCAACCCGTCCAGGGGGTGGACCTCAATATACGGCAGCATGGTATACGCCGGCGCCCAGCGCAGCCAATCCTGCAGCGCGGTTACAATCAACAGGTTGTCCTCCTTCATGTGTGGCAAGCTTTCTCCCATTTTAACAAATGCCCAATAGTCACACAATTCTTAAAGTCTGCTTCTCCGCCCGATTTAAAAGAAGGAATGATTACTCTATAATTAAGCTTAAATTCATTTTGTGAAAATTATTACATAAGAGCGGGGAGTGTTTACAGGTGGGGCGAATCAGGTTTAAAATCCTTCTGCCATTTGTCTTAAGCTGCGTGATCCTTACCGGTTTGTTCGGTTGGTACAACATTGCTATGCTGCAGAGAAACACTGACCGTGAGCTGGCGCATTATGAAACGGAGCTGTTCCAGCAATACGATACCATGATCAAAAACCAGGTAGACACCGCTTATACTCTGTTGGAGTTCTATGACCGTCAGGCCGCCAGCAGCACCATGACCCGGGAGGAGGCCCAAATTTCCGCCCGCGAAGCGCTGAAAAGCCTGCGTTACGGGGAAACCGGCTATTTCTGGATTGACCGGACCGACGGCATTCTCATTGCCCATCCCATATCGCCGGAACAGGAGGGCACCAACCGCCTGGAGCTGAAGGATGCGGAGGGCACCGCCCTGATTCAAGGCATTATCAGCGCCGCCACAACCGGCAAGGATGGCGGCTACACCCAGTACCTGTGGGAAAAGCCCTTGACCGAAGGGGGAGCCAAGGTCACCTTGAAACGGGCCTATTCCCGCTATTTTGAACCGTACAAGTGGGTGATCAGCACAGGCAACTATGTGGATGACCTGCAGGGCATGGTGGAGTCCAAACGGAACCAGCTGAATGACGACCGCGATGCCAGCATGAAGGCAACCCTTATCTTCATTGCGGGGATTTGCGCGGTTGTGGCCATGATCGGATATTGGGTCAGCTTCCGCATCTCCAAGCCGCTCCTGGCGATTGCCCGGGCCTTCCGCAAGGACGAGCAAAACCGCTATACCATTCGGGAGATTCCGGTGACCACCCGGGATGAAACCGGACAGGTGGCCGGCGCGTTGAACGAATGGACCGGACAGGTGCGCAGCTTTGTGCAGGAGGCCAGTGCCGCTACAGACCGGATAGCCGTACATATCGGCGAGATGGATGATCTCACCGACGAAGTAAAGGGCATCGCCCAGGATACCGACGCACAAACCCGGGAGATGACGGAGACTATGGAGTTTGTCGCCCAGGCCTCCGACCAGATCGCAGTAGCCATGACTCAGGTGGAGCAGGCCATCGGGTCCATTGCCTTGCGGACGGAAAATGCGGCCTCCCTGGCCAACGAGTTCAGCCACCGGGCCCAATTGCTTCAGGAGCACTCCGCCGCCTCCATCCAACAGACCAAGGAAGTGTACGAAGCCACCCAGAATGATATGGACGAGGCCATGCTCCACTTGGAGAAGGTGAAGGAAATCGAGGCCTTGTCCCAGGAAATCTCCGGCATTGCCAGCCAGATTAATCTCCTGTCCCTGAATGCGGCCATCGAGAGCGCACGGGCCGGGGAAGCGGGCCGCGGCTTTGCGGTGGTGGCTTCGGAAATCCGTAAGCTGGCGGAGCATACGGAATCCACGGTCAAGCGGATAGAGGGGCTCACTGGGGTCATCACCGGCTCCGTGGAAACCCTGGTACAATCCTCTTTGGGGATTAGCTTCTTTATTGGGAACGATGTCCTGGAGAGCTACGGATCGCTGATGGAGCATAGTGAAAAGTACCTGGAGGATGCCGGGCACATTCAAAATGTGATCATGGAGCTGTCCGCCACCTCCCAGGAAATCAGCGCCTCCTCCGTGGAGGTTACCCGGCAGACTGCGGATGTGGCGGAGCGGATTGCATTAAGCGCCCAATCCCTGGAGGGGATCAGCGCCCAATCCGGCGTCATCCTTCAAGATCTGAACCGGATGAAGGAAAGCTCCCGGGCCAATTTGGACAACATGATGCGGCTGAAGACGTTTGTGGATACGTTTAAGGCGTAAAAGCGGAGGCCGGAATGCCTTTTATACATAACCTAAAAAAGCTTGCCTGGACATAAAGCCCGGGCAAGCTTTTTTTATAGGCGGATTAGTCTTCAAAGCTGTACAGCGGCGTGCTCAGGTAACGCTCGCCGTTGGAAGGCAATACGGCAATGACGCGTTTGCCTTTGCCCAATTGCTTGGCAACCTGCAGCGCGGCGAAGATGGCCGCCCCGGAGGAGATCCCGCCCAGAATGCCTTCCTCCTTGGCTACGCGGCGGGAGGTTTCGAAAGCGTCGTCGTTATCTACGGGAATGATCTGATCATAAATTTCGGTATTCAGAATATCCGGAACGAAGCCTGCGCCGATGCCTTGAATCTTGTGGGGGCCGGGTTTGCCGCCGGACAATACCGGAGACGCGCTGGGCTCCACGGCAATGATCTTGATGCCCGGGAAATTCTGCTTCAGCACTTCGCCTGTGCCGGTGATGGTGCCGCCGGTGCCGATGCCCGCAACGAAGGCATCCAGCTTGCCGTCAAAGCTCTTGATGGCTTCCACGATTTCCGGCCCTGTGGTTTCCCGGTGGACCTTAACGTTGGCCGGGTTCTTGAATTGTTGGGGAATAAAATAGGACGGGTTCTCCGCAGCAAGCTCTTCGGCTTTGCGGATCGCGCCCTTCATGCCTTCGGCTCCGGGAGTCAGCACCAGTTGGGCGCCGTAAGCGCGGAGCAGGTTCCGGCGCTCCAAGGACATGGTCTCCGGCATAACCAGGATGGCCTTGTAGCCCTTGGCTGCGGCCACCATGGCCAAGCCGATGCCCGTATTGCCCGAGGTGGGCTCCACAATGGTATCGCCGGGCTTCAGCTTGCCTTCCTTCTCGGCAACCTCCACCATGCTGATGGCAATCCGGTCCTTGACGCTGGAGCCGGGGTTTTGGTATTCCAGCTTCACATAGATCTCCGCGCTGTCCTCGGGTACAATCCTGTTCAACCGCACAAGCGGTGTATCGCCGATCAAATCCGTAATATTCTGAACCAATCTAGCCATGTCCAAATCCCTCCTGAGCTGGTATGGGTATTCCGAGTAATCTACTAGGTATTATCTGTCTACATATTATCAAGCCAGGCTCAAATTGTCAACTGGATTTCATCAGAAAATGGATTTCATCAGAAAAACCAAAAAGGACCCCCAGGCTCAAAGAGCCAGTTCGGAGTCCTCAATCACCGTTTTGTATTTCGCACGCAGCATCTGGGTAATGTCCGCAAACGGCGGAGCCTTTTGGAGAGCCAGAATCCGGTGCACATTGGCCTTGATCTCCTCCGGCGTTCCCTTGCTGACCTCTTTTTTGTCCCTCAGCTTGATCACCGTGTAGCCTTCAGCCGTTTTAATGGGACCGGATATATCCCCCACCTTCATCTTGCATGCCGCCTTCAGCAGTTCCTGGGGGACAAACGGGTCATTGTCCTCCAGCCAGCCCAAATCCCCGCCATCCGATGCAGTGGAGGTATCCAGAGAACGCTCTTTGGCCAGAAGCCCAAAGTCCTTGCCGGAGAGCGCCAGCTCCAGCGTCCGTTTGGCTTGCTCCTCCGTCTGGCTGACGATTTTCTGAATCCGCAGCTGGGAGGAGACAGCAAACTCTTCCGGGTGCTCTTTGATGTACTGGTTAATTTCCTGATCGCTTACTACAACTGCAGCCGTCGCAATTTTCTCCAAAATCAGCTTGTAGTACACGTCCTCGCGGATGTCTTCCTTGGACATGCCCAATTGGCTCTTCATGGAATCGTAGAACTGCTCCTCGCTGTCATACCCCTGGCTCATACGGGTCAATTCCGCATCCAGCTCTTCCCGGCTGATCTTGATCTTCTGCTCCTCCGCCTCCAGCCGCAGAACCTCCTGGTCCAGCAGTTGGCTGAGCAGCTCCGCTCCATATTTCTGAAGCAGCTGCTGCTCCAGAATGCCCAGCTTGAACTCCTTGCTGCCGACTCTGGCTACTACCCGCTCTCCCGCAGCGGGGTCAGGCGGAGCCACCTCATCGCTGCCGGCCATCCCGTCCCTTGCAACCATTAGGCCCAGCACCAGCACCGCGGCCCCCAGACAGCCGACAAGCCCCCATAACAGCTTGATGTTTCTCATCCCATTCTCCTCTTTACATCCCGAGAGCTTTCCGAAGGAAAGCTGGCTTCGTAAGCATTCCCTGGCGCTTCAATGTCCCGGATGTCTTTCTCTCTGCTCCTGCCCTTGGTGGCCGTTGTCCTTTAATAATCCCCCGTGCTTCTGATGTGCTCAATCACGCCGCGCAGTTCCGGCTCCTGAAATAAATACGCTTCATTGCAGTAATGGCAGCGAAGCTCCACCTGGCCGTCTTCCTCCACCAGACGCTCCAGCTCCTTTGTCCCCAGGCTGATGAGGGTGCCCATCACCTTTTCCCGGGAGCACTTGCAGGTGAGGGAGAGCTCCATAGTATCCAAGATCCTGACGGAGCCCAGGACCGTTGCCAAAATTTCATCCAGCTCCAGCCCCTGCTCCAAGAGGGTGGTAATGGGCGGCAAGGCCGAGAGCTTTTCTTCAATTTCATCGATCTCTTCGTCAGACAGTCCCGGAAGAAGCTGAATAATGAAACCTCCGGCGGCGTTCACCTTATAATCGCCTTTGCCGAATAGAACACCCAGCGCCACAGCGGAGGGGGTCTGCTCCGATTTGGCGAAATAATAGGTGAAGTCCTCCGCCAGCTCACCGGACACAATAGGTACACTGCCGCGGTAAGGCTCCTTCAAGCCCAGATCCTTGGTCACATACAGAAAGCCGTCCGTACCCACGGCTGCGGCAACGTCCAGCTTGCCTACAGCGTTGGGCCCCACATCCACCTGCGGTTCGTCAACATACCCCCTGACCTCCCCCCGGGCATTGGCGTCCACCACAATCTGTCCGATGGGCCCGCCGCCCTTCACCTGCACCACCAGCCGTTCCTCGCCCTTCAGCATGGCGCCCATCATGGCAGCGGCCGTAATGGAACGACCCAAGGCCGCTACAGCGGTCGGCGAAGCCTGATGACGCTCTTTCCATTCCTCCACCATTTGCGTTGTTCTGGCTGCGAAGGCGCGAACCTGGCCGTTCCAGGCCGTCGCCCTGATCAATACGTTATCCATGGTACCTCCTGAGGGCTTTCCGTGAGGAAAGCCTGCATCGTAAGCTTAAACTAAGGGCGGTTGCGTTCGTATATGAGCCGCAAACCCTGCAGCGTGAGAATGGGATTAATCACGTCAATGCTCCGGGCTTCCTCGGCAATCAGCTCCGCCAAACCTCCGGTGGCCACCACAGTGGGTTTGGTGCCGAACTCTTCCTTGATCCGCCGGACGATGCCGTCCACCTGGCCGGCATAGCCGAAGATAATTCCTGCCTGCATGGATGTAACGGTATTACGCCCTACCGTGCTTTTCGGTTTCACCAGTTCAATCCGCGGCAGCTTGGCGGCCCGCTGATACAGGGCTTCCGTAGAGATGGCGATGCCGGGAGCAATGGCGCCTCCGATATATTGGGACTTTTCATCGATATAGCAAAAGGTGGTGGCTGTGCCGAAATCCACGATGACCAGGGGCGGGCCGTATATCTCCAGCGCCGCCACCGCGTTTACAATCCGGTCGGCGCCGACCTCCCGGGGATTTTCATAACGGACGCTTAATCCCGTCTTAATGCCGGGGCCTACAATAAGCGGCTCGCAGCCGATATATTTGCGGCACATGCTCTCCAAAGCAAACATCAAGGGCGGCACAACGGAGGAAATGATGACTCCCTCCACCGACTCCAGCGCCAAGCCCTTATGATTGAAAAGGCCGAAGAGAGCCATGCCGTATTCATCCGCCGTAGCCTGGCGGTTGGTGCTGATCCGCCAGTTGTGGACAAGGGTTTTGCCTTTAAAAAGCCCAAGCACAATATTGGTATTGCCTACATCCACAACGAGAATCATGGGTCAGGCCTTCCTTTCATTCAAATCCAGGCTGATATCCAGCGCTTGCACCGAATAGGTCAGCCGGCCCACGGAAATCACATCCACACCCGTCTCGGCAATGCCGCGGATGGTGGACAGATTCACATTCCCGGAGGCCTCTACCAGAATATGCGGCATTTTTGCTTTCAGAATGCCCACAGCCTGGCTCATATCCGCCGGTTTCATATTATCCAGCATAATGATGTCCGGACCTGCCGCCATGGCTTCCTCCAGTTGGGCGAAACCCTCCACCTCCACCTCGATTTTCATGGTGTGGGGAATTTGGCTTCTGGCGGCGGCAACCGCTTGAGCGATGCCTCCGGCGCCTTTGATGTGGTTGTCCTTGATCATCACCGCGTCATACAGGCCGAAGCGGTGATTATGCCCGCCGCCCACACGGACAGCGTATTTCTCCAGCATCCGGTGCCCGGGTGTGGTTTTGCGGGTATCCACAAGCCGCGTCGGCAGCCCCTCCAATGCATCCACGTATTCCCGGGTGCGGGTGGCAATGCCGGACAAACGCTGCATCAGATTCAAGGCAAGGCGCTCGCCCAAGAGAATGCTGCGGATGCTGCCGTAAACCTCCGCCAGAACGTCGCCCTTGGCGATTCGTTCCCCGTCTTGCCGGACGGGGCGGAACGTCAGGGAGGGGTCCACTACACGGAACACGGCTTCGGCTACGGGAATACCCGCCAGAACGCCGTCCTCCTTCACATGGATGATGCCCTTGCCCTCCCGGTCCTCCGGTATGGTCGTCAATGTGGTAATATCTCCGGAGCCGATATCCTCCTCCAGCCATAGACGAATCTGGCCTTCCAGGGCCCGCATGTTCAAGAATGGGTTAGACATCGGAAATTCGCTCCTCTATTACACCTTTTTCACGGTTGAAAACCACATGCTTGCGCCACACCAGATCATCCCGTTCCGGGAAATCATCCCGGTAGTGGCCGCCTCTGCTCTCCTCGCGGATCTCTGCCGCACGGGTGATGAGAAGAGCGCAGGTGAGCATGTTGGCGAACTCCAGCTCCTCCCGCTTGGTCAGGGCGGACTCGAAGATGGGCATCTGCCGCTTCAGCTCTTCGTAGCCCTTTTGCAAGCCTTTGGCATTGCGCTTCAGGCCGGCATAACGGACCAGGATTTTCTGCAGCTTCAGGCGCTTCTCCACAATCGCCTGGTGGACAGGCTCCTTGCGCTGGAGGTTCTCCAGCTCGTCGGGAAGCGGAACCTTATCCGTGAGCTGCAGCACTTTGTTTACAATCCGCCGTCCAAAGACGATGGCTTCGGACAGGCTGTTGCTGGCCAGACGGTTAGCCCCATGCACACCGGTGGAGGAAACCTCCCCACAGGCAAACAACCGCTTAAGGGTAGTTTCCCCAAAGAGATCCGTTTCCACCCCGCCCATCATATAGTGGGCCGCAGGCGCCACGGGAATCCAGTCCGTAGCCAGATCAAGGCCGAATTGCATGCAGGTTTCATAAATGGTGGGGAAGCGGTTTTTGACCATTTCTGCCGATTCATGGGTAATGTCCAGATATACAAAGGTGGATTTGGTGAGTTCCATTTCGCTGACGATGGCCCGGGCCACGATGTCCCGCGGCGCCAGCTCCAGCTGGGGATGGTATTTCTCCATAAAGCGTTCGCCGCGGATATTCCGGAGCACGGCCCCTTCACCGCGGACCGCCTCTGAAATGAGGAACCGGGGAGCCCCGGGATAACAAAGAGAGGTAGGGTGGAACTGGATGAATTCCACATCCCGCACGGAAGCGCCCGCGCGGTACGCAATGGCCATGCCGTCGCTGGTGGCCACCTCCGGGTTGGTGGTGTAGCGGTAGAGCTGGCCTGCTCCGCCGGAGCACAATACGGTAGCGGAGCCGTGAACGATGACTTTCTCCCCGGTGGGTTTGATGACCAGGGCGCCGCAGCATTCACCGTGGTTAGTGATCAGGTCGACGACAAAATGATCATGCCATATTTCGATATTCGGATGCCTCAAGGCCTTCTCCGACAACGCTCTGACAATCTCCGCGCCGGTAGCGTCGCCGTGGGCATGGAGAATGCGCCGCATGCTGTGGGCCCCTTCCTGGGTCAGGGCCAGCTCCCCGTTCTCCAGGTCAAACTGGGTGCCCAGCCTGATCAGATCACGGACGCCATGGGGGCCCTCCTGAACCAGCACATCCACTGCGGCATGGTCGCACAGGCCGGCTCCGGCAATCAGCGTGTCCTGGCGGTGATACGCAAAGGAATCCTCATCGGAAATAACGGCCGCAATGCCGCCCTGGGCATAGCGGGTATTGCTCTCAGTGAGCGCCTTCTTGGTGATCATCAGCACCTTGCGCTCTTTTGCCGCCTTAATGGCGGCGAACAAGCCGGCAATACCGGCTCCGATGATAATCACATCCGCCTCCACACGGGGCAACTGGTTGACATCCACATCCATCAAATAACGGGGGATCATCTTATTCACCTGTCTCTAACAAGGAAGTAGCGCATGCTACTTAACCAGTAGCATGCGCTCTAATGACAATCGTGCTTGATCAGCAATATGAGGCGGAACATAAATCTGAGGCGACAGCGTCTCCAGACATTTGGCGACCTTCTTCAGATTGTTCACCTTCATGTTGGGGCATACCAGATATTTGGTTGCGAAGTGAAAGGTTTTGTGGGGGCTGTCCAGGCGCAGCTGATAGCCTGTCCCATCCTCGGTGCCTACAATAAACTCCTGGCAATCGGACTCCTTGCAATATTTGATAATGGCGGTAGTGCTGCCGACAAAATCCCCCAGCTTCACCACCTCCGGCCGGCACTCGGGGTGCACGACGAACTGGGCGTGAGGGTATTGGGCCTTCATCTCCTCTACATCCCGGACGGTGAGCATGTCATGGGTGTTGCAATAGCCTTCCCAGATAATCAGCTTCTTGTCGGTATGCTTCTGCACATAGTCGCCGAGATTCTTGTCCGGCACCCAGATCACTTCCTCGGCGTCCACGGACTCAATCACCTTGATGGCATTGGCGGAGGTGCAGCAGATATCCGTTTCCGCCTTCACCTCGGCGGAGGTGTTGATATACGCCACCACCTTGGCGTTAGGATGCTGGGCCTTGAGCTTCTTCAAGCCGTCCACATTCACCATATCGGCCATGGGACAGCCGGCCCGTTCGTCAGGGATCACCACCGTCTTATTGGGGGCCAGAATCTTGGCGGATTCACCCATAAAATGGACGCCGCAAAATACGATGACATCCGCATCGGTGGAGGCGGCCTTCTGCGCCAGCAGGAAGGAATCGCCCCGGAAATCGGCAATTTCTTGTATCTCATCCCGTTGGTAATAATGGGCAAGGATTATCGCGTTGCGCTCCTTCTTCAATTGAAGAATGCGCTCCTTCAAGAGCCGGTCCTGCTCAGCTTTGTGTGCACGGGCCTGAGCTTCCATCGTATTGAAAGACCTCCTTCGCATGTTGCCTGCACTGGTGACGGAGATTAAGAGGCGAAAAAAACCGCTTTGCGCATTCGCCTAAGAATAGTTTACACCTACTGTACACAACCGGATTCCGCGTGTCAATGTGAAACTGGACTTATTCGGAGGCAAAAAAATAAAAACCGGCAGCCTGTGGAGGCTGCCGGTCAGACTCGTTATTCCTTAGGCGGTTCCCGGTCATCCAGCACCGGCTTGATGGCAGGAGCACTCTCTTCCGGCTGCTTCTGGATGTTGATCTTCAGATCGGCATTCTCTGCAGCAGGTGCTGAGCTGCCGCTGTCCGGAGCGGCATCCAGATGGCCGTTTTCGATCAGCTGGATAATCTCATCCTTGTCCAGGGTCTCCTTGTTCAGCAGGGTTTGGGCAATCAGATGCACCTTCTCCGCATGCTCGTTCAGAATTTCCTTGGCCCGGGCGTAGCACCGCATGACGATGCTGCGGATTTCCAGGTCAATCTCATAGGCAATGGCGTCGCTGTAGTTCTGCTCATGGCCGAAATCCCGGCCCAGGAAAACCTGGCCGCCTTGGCTATGGCCGAACTGCATCGGCCCAAGCTTATCGCTCATGCCGTAATCCACAATCATCCTGCGGGCGATTTCCGTAGATTTGCGGAAGTCGTCATAAGCGCCGGTGCCGATTTCGCCGATAAACAGCTCCTCGGACACCCGCCCGCCAAGCAGGCCGGTAATTTGGTCAAGCAGCTCCGCTTTGGTTACCACCAGCGGGTCTTCCGCATCCTTGGGCAGCATCATGACATAGCCGCCGGCGCGTCCGCGGGGAACGATGGTCACCTTGTGGATCATTTGGGCATTGCGTTCAAAATACCCGATAATGGCGTGGCCGGATTCGTGATAGGCAACGGTTTTTTTGTCCCGCTCGCTGATCACCCTGCTCTTCTTCTGGGTACCGACAATCACCCGGTCGAAGGCCTCCTCCACCTCGGACATGGAGATGTCCTTGCGGTTGCGTCTTGCCGCGATCAAGGCGGCTTCGTTAAGCAGGTTCTCCAGATCCGCGCCGGTAAAGCCGGTGGTGTAACGGGCCAGGGAGTCCAGCTTCACGTCCTTGTTCAGCGGCTTGTTGCGGGCATGCACCTTCAGCACCGCTTCACGGCCCTTCACATCGGGACGGTCCACTGTGATCTGGCGGTCAAAACGTCCGGGACGCAAGAGCGCCGGGTCCAGAATATCCGGACGGTTGGTGGCGGCTACGATAATAATGCCTTCATTGGCGCCGAAGCCGTCCATCTCGACCAGCAGCTGGTTCAGGGTTTGCTCGCGCTCGTCGTGTCCGCCGCCCAGGCCTGCGCCCCGCTGGCGTCCGACAGCGTCAATTTCGTCGATAAAGATAATACAAGGAGCGTTCTTCTTGGCATTCTCGAACAGATCGCGGACACGGGATGCGCCGACACCGACGAACATTTCCACGAAGTCCGAACCGCTGATGCTGAAGAAGGGCACTCCCGCCTCACCGGCTACCGCTCTGGCAAGCAGAGTTTTACCTGTACCCGGAGGGCCCACCAGAAGCACACCCTTGGGAATCCGGGCGCCTACGGCGGCGAACTTGCGGGGGTCCTTCAGGAACTCGACAACCTCAACAAGCTCCTGCTTTTCTTCATCCGCTCCGGCCACATCCTCGAATGTGACCTTCTTCTTCTCTTCATTATATAGGCGCGCCCGGCTTTTGCCGAAATTCATGACCTTGCCGCCGCCGCCCTGGGCTTGATTCATCAGGAAGAAGAAAAGAATGAAGATGATGACGAACGGAATGATGGAGGTCAGAAAGGAAATCCAGATGCTGTCGCCTTCCATCTTCAGATGCTCTTCGTCAATGCCGCTTTGCTCCACCAGCTCGATTACGCGGTCGCTTAAGGGAGCGCGGGTCTTGAACTGCCTGCCGTCTTCATACTGACCCCTGATCAAATACGTGATGCCATCCGGCTTCATCGTAATCGACTTGATTTTATTGCCTGTTGCATTGGGCTTCGCCGTTTCTTCCAGCTGCTGGCGGAATTGACTGTAGTGAATGGTCTGCTCCAGTTCATTCTGCGAGCTGATAAAGCGGACGATCCCGATCACAACCAAAAAGATTAGTAAATAAAATCCTGTATTGCGGAGGATCCGATTCATCCCCTACCTCCTCTCATGCGGCACACTTGTTTTATTTTACCACAGCAAGACTTTCTATCACAACCGAACCCAAGGAGACCCGGGAGGATGCAATCAGGTGGTGTAAATCTCCGGTTTGAGGATGCCGACAAAGGGGAGATTGCGGTATTTTTCGGCATAATCCAGCCCGTAGCCCACCACAAAGGCGTCGGGGATGGTGAAGCCCTTCCAGTCCGGCTCCAGGTCCACCGTACGGCGTCCCGGCTTGTCAAACAGAGCCACCACGGAGATGGAATTGGCATTGCGGCGCTCCAGCACATCAATCAGGTAGGACAAGGTCAGGCCGCTGTCGATAATGTCCTCGACGATGACCACATTCCGGCCTTCTACCGGCACATCCAGATCCTTGATAATCTTAACCACGCCGGAGGACTTGGTGGACGCTCCATAGCTGGAAACGGCCATAAAATCCACTTCGCAATGGACAGTAATGTTCTTGAACAGATCGGCCATAAAAATAAAGGCGCCTTTCAGCACACAGACCAAAAGCGGATTCCGTCCCTCATATTCCTTGCTGATAATTTCCCCCAGTTCCTTTACCTTCGCCTGAATCTCTTCCTCGGTGTACAATACTTCTTCAATGTCGTTACGCAAAGTTGGCCCTCCTACGTTACATACTATGTTTCAATCCACACTCCTTATGAGAAGGAGCAACAGCTAGAAAGCTGCAAATCATGCATTGGAATGCTTTTACCCATCCGGGGGCGGGCTGTAGCGGAGGCGGAGGATTTGTTTGGTGTTCTCCGTCACCTTGGCAGCCCCGGCGCGGCGGATTCCCGGTATCCAAAGAATAACGCCGCCGGCATCCGTTACCACCGGCGTGTGTTCGCGGCGGAAACGGGGCACCTTGTCATCAATGAAGATATCTTTTACTTTTTTGGAGCCGTTTAAACCATCGACTTGCATTCGGTCCCCCGGCCTGCGGTTGCGGAGCTGCAGGGGAAAAAGCAGTTCCTCCGCATCAAACCGGGCTTCATGGGAACAGGCGGTCTCCGACGCCATGTCCGCTGCCGGCGCCAGGGCAATCTCCAGCCGCCCTCCCGTTTCCGCCAGAGCAAACTGTCCCGACGCCGCCGGGAGCGGATAAACATAGTCCCGCGGGGCAGCGGAACCCGGCGACCTTCCCAGCCGGACAGCATCGTATTCCCGGTCCAGACAGATCTTGCCGGAGACCGTCATGCGCCGGTTGGGAGCCCCTTCCTCCAGAAGCGCCAGGCGGATCTGCTCCACCGCCGCAAAATCAAGATTTTCCGTGGTTCCAAAGAGATAATTTAATATTAGTTTAATGAAACGCCTTTGTAAAGCAACATGGAGACAGGCGAAGTCCGGTCTGGAAAATCGAACCTCTTCCGGTCCTTGACGAGCCAGCTGCGCAACCGCCCGAACCGCTTCCCCCTCCAAAAAGTCATCGTCTGCGGCGGCTGTCTCCGCCAGTCTGTTCAAGGCCTGCACCACCGAGGGATTATGCTTCGACAGAAACGGCAGCGTTTCCAACCGGATGCGGTTGCGGGTATACTTGGCGCAAGCGTTGCTGGAATCCGTCACATAGTCTTCCTGCAGCCGCTCCAGCTCCCGGAGGAGCCGGTTCTTGTCCATACGCAGCAAAGGCCGCACCAGCTTCAATCCATCCCGCTCCTGCACAAAAGACATGCCCCCCAAGCCGGAGACTCCCGTTCCCCGCAGGATGCGCATCAGAACCGTCTCCGCCTGATCATCGGCGTGATGGGCCAGGGCGATCTTTTCCGCTTGCCAGACTCTGGCCGTGTCGGCAAGAAAGTCATAGCGCAGCCGGCGCGCCGCATCCTGGGAATTGCCACCGTGCTGCTTCAGATATCCGGGGACATCCAGCTCCCGGTAATAAAAAGGAAGTTCCAGCCGCTCCGCCTGCCGCCGGACAAACTCCGCTTCCCGGGCGGATTCGTCAGGACGGAAGCCGTGGTTGGCATGGGCCACCGCAAGCCGCCACCCGGCTTCGCCGGAAAGCAAAAAAAGGAGATGCAGAAGCGCAGTGGAGTCGGGTCCGCCCGAAGCCGCCACCACGATCCGGTCTCCCGGCTCGAAGAGCTTATATTTCACAATGGTCTGCCGTAACTCGCCTGTTACATCCATGGAGAATGATCCTTTCGCTCTGCAGAAAGAAGTTCGCCTTGCCTCCGCCATATCCGGCGGTGCTTACCAATAATACCAGACCGTTGCCGCAAAAAGCAACAAGGACGCGGCAAAACCCACCTTGATCCACGTGTCCTTGGCCGGTTTGCTGACGGGCTTTGCGCCTCTGCGGCGGAGAACCAGCCTGCGCCAATCCGCTACCGCCTCGCCGGAGCCGGCGTATCCGCCCCGCAGAGCTTTTTTCAGAAAAGGAAGATATTCCGCACATCCCGGATCTGCGGCGGCTTGCTCCAAAAGCTCCTCGACGCTGCGGTTCTGCGGCAATATTTCCCGGGAAAACGCCGCTTTGGGGCCTCCGCAAACATGGATGCAAAGGACGGCAAAGGAAAACAGATCATAAGCCGCATCCCCCGTCCTGTCCCCCGCATTCCAATAGCAGCGGTCATAAATTTCCGTAAACTGCTTGACCGCCTTGCCCAGGGGAGTGACTCCCCCGAAGTCCACCAGCTCCACCATGCCATATCCGGACACCAGCACATTTTCCTTCTTCAAGTCTCCGAATAAATAGCCCGTACGGTGCAGCTCCGCCAGCTTTTCCAAGAGCCGCAAGCCAATCAGGGGAAACCAGTCCCCTCCTTTGAGGGACAGGTACTTCTGCAGCTGCTGTCCCTCCACGAACCGCATCACATAGAAGGGAACCGTTCTGCCCTGCTCCTCCCAATCATCCACATCCACAAGGAAGCTGCGGAAAGAGCCCTCCACGCCGGAGAGAATTTTCAGAGTATTGACTTCCGATTGCAGGTCCAGGGTATCGGAGCCTACCTTCATGGCCAATCTTTCCTGGCCTCTTCTGACCAAATATACTTTGCCGTTGGCGCCCTCGCCCAACACCCGTTCCACCGCATATTCGGTTTTGTTCCACCTGCCGGCAATCCGCTTCCCCACGGGGAAAACAGGGTTAGACGACATACTCACTTAAACATCCGTCCTTGTCCTCCATCGGCGGCACTGCCGGTTTGCCCGCCATATAGCGGATGGTTTCCAGAAGCGCCGGTCCGGTTGGGGTAGTACCTCTCATGTTTATTTTATAGAACAAGTTCCGCGCTTTTGCAAGATCGGAAGTGAAGCCCAGCTCCATCTGGCATTCCTGCCCCTGCAGGCCGGGGAAGCGGAACACAGCCAGCCGGCTTTGCCCGCCGCGGGCCTTGAGGCTGGCCATCAGGTCATGCGCCGTCTCCTGAACCGCCAGAAGCTTCGGCTTCATGCTGGCGCTGGCATCCACCAAAAGCGCCACCTCCAGCTCCATCTGGTCGGACATATCCTCCACCGCCTGCACCACCAAGCCGCGCTTCTCCGGCTCCAGCTCCGTCAGCCGTCCGCTGCCCCCCAGGATTTGGCGGAGCTCCTGCTCCACTACCTGCTGAATAGTGCCTGTTACCGTCTTGCGGGTCATCATCTGCACGGTCCCGGACAGCTGCGCAGACGGAACGATCCGGCTCATGCCGCCGCTCGCCCGAGCAATCTCGGCAATTTCAGTCGCTCCCAATTCGCCGATTTCCCCTTGGTCGATAACCCCCACCACATGGACCACAATGCCCTCCTGCCTGGCCTGGGCGGCGGCAATCACCGGATCTACCCCCACATTGGAGCACCCGTCTGTAATCAGGATAATCTGCTTCATGTCCCAATCCCCCGTTTCCTCGGTCGCTTTAACTCTACTGTCTCTAGTATGTCCGATTAATAGAGTGTTTAGACGGAAAGAAGCGGGTTGTTCCAAAAAATTCTTGCCAACTGCGCTGCGCCGCAAAAAAACAGGACCCGGACCGGGCCCTGTTGCGGTATACGGACACAATAGACCGGCAATGGCAAGAATGTCAGCTTACTGTTTTGGGCCGTTCAATCCGGTTGATGCCGGGCCAGCGGAAGGTAGACCACTCCGGGCGGTAGCGTTCGATCCGGGCCACAATCACCGTCATATCGTCGGAAATTTCTCCCTGCTGCTGTCTGACAATCCGCTCCAGCAGGCAATCGGCAATATCCTGGGGGCTTTCGGCGGCGATTTCCCCAATGATCCGCTTCATCCACAGCTCCTTGTTCACCGCATAACCCGGCGCATCATAGATGCCGTCGGTCATCATAATCAGCACATCGCCGGGCTTCAACTGGGTGCTGATCAGATCCACGTCGATTTCCTGCAATATCCCTACGGGCAGGTTGTTCCCGGTAATCTGGATCACCTCATTGCCGCGTTTGATAAAGCTGGGGGTGGAGCCGATTTTCATAAAAGTGGTGTCGGCGCTGTACAGGTCGATCAGAGCCATATCCACCGTGGCGTACATTTCATCGGGTGACCGAAGCAAAAGCACCGAGTTGACGGATTTAATCGCCAGCTTCTCATCCATGCCGGATTGAAGCAGCTGCTGCAGAATAGTCAGTGCGGTGCTGCTTTCCGCCCGGGCCCGCTCGCCGTTGCCCATGCCGTCGGACAGCGCCACCACAAATTTGCCGTTGCCCAGCTCCGCCGTGCTGAAGCTGTCGCCGGAGAGCAGGTCGCCGCCCTTGGCTGCCCCGGCAATGCCTGTCTCCACCTCGTACTCCTTGGCCGAGCCGAAGGTAACGGTGCAGGAGCCGTCTCCCTTTTCCGAGGAAACCTCCTTTTTAACGGCGATATTCTCACCCAATATGTCAGATAATAGCGGAGCAATAATTTTGCGGCACTCATCGAAGCCCTTGGTATACTGGTGGACAATCTCGATTTCCACATTGCCCTCTTCCAGATTGATCACATCGATGGTCAGAATGGACAGCCCCAGCCCCTCCAGGGCATTGCGGATTTGCTCCTCCTGAAGGTACAGCTCCTGCCCTTCCCGCTTAATCTCCCGGGCCAGGTCCTCCATCACCTGGGATACGCCCACCAGCTGCTCCGAAACCAATTGGCGGCTCTCGAGAATCTGCTTTTTCCACCGCAGATCATGACGGTACAGGGTATATTGCTGCTTCATTACCTCCAGCACCTGGTCCGGCCGCTGGCAGGCCTTGCGCCATTCCTGCTGAATATCCTTGCGGGAGAAATGCTCGTTCTGCTCCACGGCCGTCATCATTTCCGTCATGAACTTGTAGGTGTCGTAGAACTGCCGGTCCCAGCATTGCTGCTTCTTCCAGCAGAACATGCAGCTTTTGTTGGCCACCGCGTTCATGAAATGGCTGACCTCTTCCTCCTTTTTCCGCTCTGTGCCTTCCTCCGTCAGCTGGCGGAAGCTTTTGGACAGCTGCTGGAACACCTGGGAAAACTGCTCCACCCGCCCGGCGGTAATGTCCCGCACCCGCTTGGCGTATTCGTAATGGCTTTTGATGTTCTCCTGGGTGCCGGGCACGTATTTGGCCAGCACCTTCACCGCCTCCTTGGGCGTCAGCAGGAACAGTCCCAAGGCCACCAGCGTTTCCCAAGTGGATGCCAGGATAACGGATTGATCTCCCACATAGACCGTGAGAATGGAGCATCCCAGCAGCATCCCCAGAGCCGCCGCCCACTTGCCGCCTTCCCTTAGCAGCCCCGCCAGCAAACCGGCAAACGCCAGCAGGCTCATTTGGTAGATGGCGTTCATATCCGCCAGGCTCAGGATCAATCCGGTAATCACGCCTACGGAGGCGCCCAGCGGCGCGCCGCCCACCAACGCGAAGAGGAGAATCAGATAGCGGGAGAACACATGCTCCACGGAGACGCCGCCTACCAGCCACCCTACCGTGCCGGTCATCACTGAAGCCAGCAGAATGATCAGGCAGATGATTTCCTCGTGCTTCAAATTGGTCTTTTTGCGGGATTGGGTCAGCACCGGCACCGCCTGGATAAAAATCAGCGTCAGCACCAGGGACAGCAGCGCCTCCACACCGGTTAACATAAAGCTATACCATGAAAGGTCAGCATTCATCACATAGGACAGAAGCTGCACCACAAATACCGAGGCAAAGGACATCAGGGGAAGCAGGGAAATATCTGAACGTTCAAATTTTTCCACACCCTTCTGAATCAGGACAAATACCAACAGCTCCGTGATCACGTAGCCGGGATGGGCGGCGGGAGAAAAGATGCTTCCCGCTGCCAGAGCCAAACCTACCCAGGGCACCAGCTCCCGGCGCACAAACAAAATGACGGCAAAATAAGCAATGGCAAAGGGCGACAGCCTGTCCAAAATAGTGGCGCGGCCCAGCAGAAACGCAACCGCTACCAGCAATATGGCCCACTTGCGGATGACCCAGGCTTGTGTCAGACGGTTTTCCAGGAGGAGGGTTTTCAAGCCCTGGGTCATCTTGCGCGCCTGGGCGGGGATCACTTGTTCCATTCCAATCATCTTGTTTGGCTTTTGCATAATGATCAATTGCACCACCTTAATCAGTTTTCATTGGCAAGCGGCCGCCGGCTGACAGCGTCTACAAGGGCAACATAGACAATCCCTGGTCGGGAAAGTCGTTAAGTGAACCCTATTATAGAGTGAATCTATCAGAAAGTTTGTCAGATTCGGTTGCTAGACCGGAAAAAGTTTCCGACAGCCCGCGCGAAAGAGCGCTATCCTTTACGGGGTAACGGATTGGGGGAATTGGAGGGCCGGTTGGCTGCCGCCCTTTCCCCAGCAATCCGCAAAACGTGAGCGCGCGCCGCCGAAAAATGATGTCGATGTAAATCAGTCCGGCTGACGGAACGCCAAGAACTGCAAAAAAATCATTTTGGCGGGACTGTTGAGGGACTGTTGATCTGCTCAGACAGCCTCTTCTTCCGCATGAAATAACAGGGCTGTCCGAAAAGTACGCCAAGGTGAATCCATATTCGGCAGAAAGGACCGGGAGATAACGGGTTTTCTGCAGGAAAACCCGCTTCGGAAGCATACGTCTTAGGACAAGCCGAATCTGGCTAACGAATCTCTCTCACGCTATTTCGCGAAAACGGGCATGATAAAAAATCTAACGAATCTATATCACGTTATTCGCCGGTTTGAACGCCTTTCGGCGCACATTCGGACAAATAGCGATCCTACGATTCGTTAGATTTAAAATATGCTCACATATAGTCAAATAGCGATACCTAGATTCGTTAGAGTTTTCCCATTTTTGAAGCTCTCAAGACAGCCTTTTTCCGGGAGAGATTGTAGCTTGCTGAATATTTATTCCTCCCATTTGGCTTTTCGGACAGCCTGCGTTATAACGGTAAACCTCTCTCTATTCATGTAAATTCTCATTCAGTATTTCAAGAACCTTATCCATGCACAGCGCCGCTTCTCTGATTCTCGCCGCGATTTTGCTGCGCTTGTCCTTGTCCTGCAAGTTGATCAGCGTCACATTGAAGCCCCCGCCCAAGGCCTCCAGGTCGTTGCCGTTGTCACGGTTCCAGATTTCCGCCGTGCGCCGGTAGAGCTTGCCGATCTCCTCAAGGAAGGCAAAGTCGGGGTTCAACGCCTGAGCCCGTTCCAAGAAGGCAAAGACGCAGCTCCCGTTTGTCGCCATGTTGCATATGTTGCTCGTATGCATGGCCCATCCGTCATCGAATTCCTCGGGCATCATGCCGTCAAACTTTCCGTTCTCGATACCGTTGGCCCAAGCGCGAAAGGCCTCCGGACCGAAGCAAAACGCATCGGTCTTTACGGTGAACAGCCTGGGCATATCGAGTATCACATCCCGATATATCTGCTTTAGATCCACCGGCCGCTTCTTTTCGCCGACGAAAAGCCATCCCTTGGCGGCATGGGTTGAGGCTGCATGCTCATCAATGACCTGCTCAAGAGGTACACGGTCGGGTTCGGTTTTGTCGCCCGTCAGGTACAGCAGCGTTTTGCCATGCTCCTCATAGCCGACGTAGATACCCCAAGGAGGGCCGTTGCGCGTTACGGCGATGACGGGCACCCCCTTGTCGATGTAAGCGATCATGGTCTGCACGTACATTTCCTTGTTGGCAAGAAGCTGTTTTTCCGTCACAAAAGTGCTGGCATATCCGCATTTTTCAAAGATGCTTTCCAAATAGCCGCCGCCTTCGCGGACAAACCTGCACGACGATACCGCCTCGCCCATGTATTCGCCATAGGAATACACCTGGGCCAGAATGTCGCCCGTCAGCCCGGCGAAAAACCAATAGCCGAAATCCGGCTCATCGATATATTCGCCAAGACATTCCATCACATACCGGGCACAGCCGTTAAACCAGTAATTTTCACCGTATTCGCTGGTGATAAATCTGTGGAGATTGGGAATGGTGTTATTGCTCTGTTTCATGTTCACGGTAAGCGCGCCCTCCTTGATTTTGGATTTTGGCACCTGTACAAGCTGAGAAACGCGGATGGAACGGAAATATTTTTTGATGGAGCTGTTGGAGCCCAGAATAATGGGGCGAGCCGGCTCACGGCTGATGTCAGCCGCCATGTAGGGGAAATTCACGCCGCAATAGCGGACCTCGCCGTTGAGGATAACTGCGAAATGCTTTGGACCCGCAATCCATGTCAAATGATTGTATATATTCGGGTTGATTCCGCCGCGCTTAGGGAAGCTGAAATAGTCGCCGAATACCGGCTGGTGGAAGCAGATCGCTTCCTGAGATAACCTTTCGTCAGGATTGTTGTTCATATTGACGCCAAACAGGTAATTCAGGTCCTCGCCGTGATGGAAACGGATGCTGCCATCGTTTTTCCCATGGCCCCAGCCGCCGCTCTCGTCTCCGACCAAGAACTCCATGTCCACGCGAAAGGGCAGCCTGACCGCCACATGGGTCGATAATACCCGCGTCGCTATCCAGGAAATAAACTCCGCTTCCCCTTGCTCGGTAACACGATAATGCGGGCGATTGATCGGGATCAGCTGGTCCATTGCTACATCTTGCGTCCATAGAATCGGATTGGCATTTTCGATTTCCTCAACCGTGATAGATCCGTGATCCATTTCTTCCGGCTTGCGGAAAAGTTTCGAGTCGGGCAAACGCTTTTTAACGGGTACGAGCAAGGACACCAGACTCCTTTGACCGTCCGGGGAGATCAAGTCCTCCAGCATCACCTCGTGGCGCAAACGGCCGTCGTGCGTATAGTCGATTTCGTAGTACGGGTTGCCGTCGAAGCCAGACACGAGGGAGCGGAAGCGCTCGCTCATGTCCTCGTCCAAATATACATTGGCAGCCGCGAACAGGCCTCCCTCGAATCTGTAGTCTGCATAAGGGCCTTTATTTTCAAAGTCGTCAGCGATTTTTATAACGGTGATGTCGCCTGCGTCTGTTTGGAACTCAAAGCGCTCATGCGCTCCCGGCGCACCGGGGGCGAGACCGTGGGTCTGCACCCACCGCCAGAACCCCTCCGGATCGGACGTTTGCTCGCTTCCTTTCAGACATGATGATAAAACCCGCATGGGCGGCAGTGCCACAATGGAGGGTTCGATAGGCTTTGACAATCTGTCCGATATAGCGGAAAGTTCATCATAGCTCATGGTTCTACTCCTCTCCAACGTGTCGAGCTGCTTCTCCATCTTCTCATACAGAATGGGCAATGCCGAAATCTTGGTGATTCCATTTTGCATCATGGCCAGCAAAAACTCATTCACAATACGGCGGAGCTCTGTTAATGCGTTCACCTCTTCGTCGATGGCGCGTATGCGGTTCACAAACGTTTCCACCACGACGCTCATATCCGCGCTTCCGTAAATGCGAATGATGTCCTTGATGGGAATCTTCATCTTCCGAAGCACCATGATCTGCTTCAATCGCTCGATATTCGCCGCGTCATAGCATCTGTATTTTCCGGAATACGACCGGGCGCTTTGGATCAACCCTTCCTGCTCATAATAGCGAAGACTGCGGGATGTGATCCCAAGCATGTTTGTCAGATCGGTTATTTTTACCAAACCCATGTTTTCTGCTCCCTTTAGCAGGATTACAAAATAAACATATCACTTGACCGTGCGTCAATGTCAATAAATATCAAGAAATACCTGGGAGCCCGCAAAAAAAATCCCCTGCCTCCGGGGCAAGGGATTGCGGTAAACCATATATAGCGGCGAAGGGAATCGAACCCCTGACCTTTCGGGTATGAACCGAACGCTCTAGCCAGCTGAGCTACGCCGCCGCGTATAGACAAGCATGAGTATACCCGATGAATCGGGAGGCCGTCAAGACGCAAAAAAAGCCGTACGGATTCACGAGGTCCGCACGGCTCTATGGGTGTCGGGTGGCTTAGTCGCGGCGCGCGCCTCGGCCTCCCCGCTTGCCTTCCGTATTCTTCTTCAGAGAGGACATCCGCTCCTCGCTGTCCTTCAAGAACTTGGACATCTTGTCTTCAAAGGACGGCTTGCCCATGGGGGCCTTGTGGAAGGAACGTCCGCCGCGATCGCCGCGTCCGCCTCCTCCAAATCCTCCGCCACCACCACCGCCGCCAAATCCGCCTTCACTGCGTTCGCGGGGAGGAAAGCTGCGGCGTTCAGGTCTGGCCGGGGTCTCACCTGGAGGTTTGTCGACGGCTTGCTTGATTGAAAGGCCGATCTTTCCGTCCTTGTCCACGTTGATCACCTTGACGAGAACCTTATCCGCCAGCTTCAGATGATCATTAACATCTTTCACGTAATTGTCCGCAATTTCCGAGATGTGAACAAGGCCTGTCTGTCCTTCCGGAAGTTCCACGAACGCCCCGAAATGAGTGATGCCTGTCACCTTTCCCTCAAGCTTGCTGCCTACTTCAATTGCCATAAAGGTAATTGTTCCTCCCTTGACATAATAAAGCCGATCCGAATGATCCAAAAGAACGGGCTACGAGAATTATACCCGAAGGGTCAAAATCGGTCAACAAAAGCCGGACATCTCCCTTTACGGAGTTGTCCGCGGCACGTCGAACACCGTTTCCCCTTGTTTAAACATATGATTATCCTTGCGGATGCGTTCCTCCCGATATTCCGGATCGGACATCCGCTCCACCTCGCGCTTGAGCTTTTCGTTCACCTGCACCGTGTCGTTCAGCTTGCTCCCGAGCGCTTCCAGACGGATTGCAATCTCGTCCGTTCTCTGCATCTGGCTCCACACCGTGGCGCCGGCCCATAAGGTCAACGCCAGCACACCTATGGTCAGAAGACGGATACGCTTGCGGCTTGCGCCAGTTTTGAGGCTGGCGGAGGTTTTGCTCCCAACACTGCCGGCGCGTTCCCTGGACATGAGCTTTCCTCCCGTTCATGAAGCGTCTTACCGCTTGAGCCACCGGCGAAAAGCCTGCCAGGGCCCTTTCACCCAACGCGGCAGCTTGGCATAAGGCCGCACTGCCCGTCCTACAAAACGGAGCAAAAGACGCAAAGGATAGAGCAATTGTATCACAACTTTATACAGGAACATAGCGACTGCAGTCACGATTCCCAGCAGGAAACGGACTATTCGGACCAATAATCGGAAGGGCCGAATAATAAGTATCTCTACACAGCGTATCACAAATCGGATCAGGGCTTCAATTCCGCGGAGCAATAACCGGATCATTTTGACGGAAGTTCGGCTTAATCCCAAAAAATAAACGGTGTATCCGGCAGCCAGTCCCAGAAACACAAAAATCCGGACTTGTCCGAAATTGCCGATAAATAACATGCGGAATACAAAAATCGTGGCGATTGCCCAATAGGCCAGGTCAAAGAGAGGGATCAGCCATCGGGGAATCCGGAGCTCATGGGCCAGGACCCGGTACAGGTCGAACAGGAGGCCGATCCCCATTCCGCTGGCCAGCATAAGCCCCATGGTGGCAAATTGCACAGACAGACTCACTTAAACAGCTTCCCCAAAAAACCCTTGGATTTGCTTCCGCTTCCCCCGTCCACATAGGCCAGTTCGTTCACCAATCCCTCGATGGCGACCAATCCCTGCTCCAGGCTCAGGTTCTTGATATGGAGATTGGAGCCCTTAATCATCAGGTACCCCATCTCTGTCTCCAACAAAAACTCCTCGTTGTCGAAGCTCTCCACATTCAATACCCCGGACAGCTCCAAAAGCTTCCGGTTCAGCATTTTGACTTCCTGGCGCTTGATTTTGCCCGTTTCCACCACCATGGCATGTCCCTCCCTACGTTCGCGCGGACTTAAGGCAACTGCCAACAACTGCGTGTCCACGCCTGCTTTACCATAAGGGTATGGGAGATTGTTCGGGTTTAGAACCAGGGGCTTGGTTTTTTTCAAATCCGACAAAAACTGCAGATAACGAAAACACCGGCCGGGAGATCCCCGGGCCGGTGCATACCGTTTATTCCTTATGGCTCTCCTCGCGGAGCACCGTGTACATACCGGCTGCTTCATCCTTGCGGGAGGTTTCGGCGACGCTCTCCACCCGCACGGTCACGCTTTTTTGGCCAAAGCGGATGGTCAGCTCATCCCCCACCTTAACCTCGCTGCTCTTCTTCGCCTCGCGGCCGTTCAGATACACCCGCCCCTGGTCCGAGACCTCTTGGGCCACAGTACGCCTCTTGATCAGACGGGAAACCTTCAGATATTTGTCCAGCCTCATTATTTAACAGCGTCTCTCAGCTTATTGCCTGCCTTGAAGGCGGGAATCACCGATTCCGGGATGGCGATGGGATCGCCGTTCTGGGGATTGCGGCCGGTGCGGCCGGAGCGCTTGCGGGTTTCAAAGGTGCCGAAGCCAACCAGCTGAACCTTGTCGCCGGCAGACAGCGCTTCCGTCACTTCACCGACGAAGCTGTTCAGAACCACTTCTACATCGCGCTTGGTCAAGCCGCTTTTTTCCGAAATTTTGTTTACAAGATCCGTTTTATTCATTCTGGATAATCCTCCCCAAAAAATGGTTTCAAGCTGCCGGCGAATCCGGCGTCTGAATTGTTAGGTTAAGCTCTTGCTGCCTGCAAACGAGACATACAAAGCCTGTTTATCGTCTACTTATTCTGGATGCTGCCGGAAAATCCTGCTAACAAAGGGCGATTAAGCAAAACTTTTTTCTGTGAAGCCTCCCTTTATCCTGCCTCCTCCTGCCTCCGGCCCGGACCAAATGAATTCAGAGGGCCTCTTCCGGAGAAAGTGTTTTGGCCTCCTGCCAATAGCGCTCCATCTCCTCCAGAGTGGCATCCGCCGGTTTTAGGCCCCGTTCTCTCAGCTTCTCCTCCACGTAGGTGAACCGCCGGACAAACTTGCGGTTGGTCCGGGAGAGGGCCTCCTCGGGATCACAGGACAGGAAACGGGCCAGATTGACAAGGGCAAACAGCAGGTCCCCCAGCTCCTCCACCTGGCGTTCGGGAGCGACCGCCGCCGAAGGGGAAGCGCCCGCTTCCGCCGGCAAACCCAGCTCGGCCTTCAGCTCCGCCAGCTCCTCCTCCACCTTGGCCAGCACATCCTCCATGCGGTCCCAGTCAAAACCCACCTTGGCCGCTTTCTTCTGGAGCTTGTAGGCCTTCATCAGGCCGGGAAGGTCGCGGGGCACTCCATGAAGCGCAGAGAGAGCCTCGGGCTTCAGACCTTTTTGGCGTTTTTCCTCCGCCTTCACCTCTTCCCAGCGGGCCAGCGCTTCTTCGGAATTGTCCGCATCGCGGCTGCCGAACACATGGGGATGGCGGCGGAGCAGCTTCTCGTTCAGCCCGGCGATGACATCATAGGCCGTGAAGCTGCCTGTCTCCTCCTCCATTTGGGCGTGGAGCATAATCTGCAGAAGGAGATCGCCCATCTCCTCGCACATGGCGTCCGGGTCATCATCATCCAGTGTTTCCAAAACCTCGTAGGTTTCTTCAATCAGGTTTTTGCGGATGCTCTGATGGGTCTGCTCCCGGTCCCAGGGGCAGCCCTCCGGACTGCGGAGAATGCGCACAATTTCGTGCAGCCGGGGAAAAGTCTTGTTGATTACGGCGTCTGCCTGAGTAGGCGGCACATAAATCAGCGACAGGTTGCCGTACCCTGTGAGCCGGTCCAGCTCATACAGGGGCACCGCCGTCATGGACTCGCTGCCCGCTACCCCCAAGGCATGGCCCACCCATACGGTATGCTCATCGGGGTACAGCTCCATCAGGGCCAGCTTGGCATCGGAGGCGGTATACATGTCGTACACCTGGCCGATCACCGTGTGCAGCCGGGGGTTCAGCACGGACATGGACAGGCTGGAGGCGTCCAGCAGCTGAAAGCCCTCAATGGGGTCGAATCCGAAGCGGGCAAAGGCCTGATCCAGGAAGCTTTCCCCGCCTACCGCCTCGAAGGAAATCCCTGCCGCGGCGCACCGTTCCCGAAGAAGCAGGGTGGTCCGCTCCGCCACAAAGGGATGGCCCGGCACGGCATACACCACCTGCTTGTCCGTTTCCGCCGCCAGCCGGAGCAGTTCGGCGGCAATGGCCTCATATACGTCCTCAAAGCTGGACTGAGCTTCATAGATATGATCAAAGCTGCTGCAGGCGATGCCCTGTCCCTTCAGATAGGGGACCACCGGATGGTCCTCTGTCCGCAGATAGACAGCATCCGCCGCCGTGAGCCGCCGCAGCACCCCCAGGGTCAGCTGGTTTTCGTCTCCCGAGCCCAATCCCACTACTGTTATTGCCTTCGCCATGCGCGATCAGCCTTCTTTCGATATGGAGTGCGGCGTCTCCCGCAGGAGGCGCCACCGCAACAGGAGCGGCTTCCACCTACTGTGGAAGCCGGGGACCAGGGCCAGCTCCGCTTCGGTGAGCGCCCTGGTCTTGAGCAGCGCCGCCCCGTACACGGCGGCGCCGGCCGCAACCGCGGCCAGGCTGGCGGCAGTATGCCGCAGCCGGAAGTGGCCCTGGCCCCAGGGCAGGTGGAGGATGCTCCACTCCACCGCCAGCACCGCCAGGGCCATGATGCACGCTGCCGCCACGGGCCGGCGCAGCGAGCGGAGCGGCGCCAGGGTCTCCGGCGCCACCGCTTTAAGCGTCCGCAGGTTCAGCGCGGACGCCAGCCCATAAGCGAGGACGGCGCTGGCCGCGGCGCCCTCGATGCCCCAGGCGGGCACCAGAAGCAGGTTGCCCGCTGTTTTGGCCGCCGCAGCCAGGAACAGGCTACGGGCCGGAACCCGCACCGCGCCAAGGCCCTGCAGCACGCAGCCGCTGACAATGTGCAGCGTGGCGAACAGCGCGGTGAAGGACACCAGCGCCATGGCGGGCCAGCCCTCCGGCGACGCGAAGAGCATCACGTTCACCGGCAGGGCCGTGGCCGCCAGGCCGAAGGCGGCGGCCAATCCGGCCAACCAGGTGAACCGCAGCACCGGCCGCACCCGGGCGGCCAGGAGCCCAGGGTCCCGGGCCGCCTTGGCCTGGGCCACCGCCGGCACCAGCGCCGCGGCCATGGAGGTGGCCACCATGGTCACCAGCTGCACCAGCGGCAGGCCGTGGTTGTACAGGCCGAACAGGCGGCTGGCCTCCGGGGCGCTCCATCCGGCAGCCATAAGCTGCCGGGGGATGGTGAAGGTGTCCACCAGCGTCAGCACAGGCATGGCCAGCGAGCCCAGGCACACCGGCACCGCGTAAGCGGCGAAGCGCCGCAGGAACGCTCCCGCAGGCTCTGCCGGGACGGAAGCAGCCGCCACCGCCTCTGCCGCAGTCTCGGCCTTGCTCCTCTCGCGGCGGCCGCCCTGTGCCGCTCCTTGCCGCCACCGCCGGCGCCAGAACAGCCAGGCCGCCGCCAATCCGGCAACCGCTCCGGCGGCCGAACCAAAAACAGCCCCGGCGGCGATCCGGTCGGCCCCTTCCTGCCGTCCTGTCAGCCAGAACAGGAGAAGCAGCATAACAGCCACCCGCACAACCTGCTCAATTACCTGGGTGACCGCCGTGGGCACCATGTCCTGAAGCCCCTGGAAATACCCCCGCACCGCCGCCATCAACGGCGCAGCCAGCAGCGCAAAGGATACGCTCCGGATGCCGGTGGCGGCTGTTTCGACGCCCATCAGGGCGGCGATCCCATCCGCGGCCGCGTACAGCACGGCGAACCCGGCCGTGCCGGTCAAAGCCAGAATCCAGGCCGCCCGCCGGAAAATCAGCCTTGTCTCCGCCAAGCTCCCCCGCCCGGCCGCCTCCGCCACAAACCGGGATACGGCAATGGGGAAGCCCGCCGAGGCCAAGGTAAGAATGAACAAATACAACGGATATACCGCGTTATAAATGCCGAATACTTCATCGCCTGCAATATTTTGCAGCGGAATTTTCTGGAGCGTCCCCAGAACCTTGGAGATAACCGTGGCTATCCCCAGTATAGCCGCCCCCTTCAGGAAAGAAACGCCCGCATCCGAAGCCGGCTTTCCCTCCCACCCGTCCTTCCGCTTCCCTGTCTTGTCCATATGTAAGCTGTCCTTTTCGCGACGGCAAATTATTCCTCTTCATCGGGGGCTCCCCCAAAAGTAATCGGAATTGGCCCCGAAGCATCACGTCACTTTTGGGGGATTGTTATCGTTTCCGCTCCCTTAACTATACCGAATCCGGCTGCCGCACGCCAGTCCCGCTCCGGTTTCCCCCCACGACAAAAAGCTTCCCCCACAGGCCTGGGCCTGTAAAGGAAGCTGGACAGGATTCACACATACCGGTTATTGCTCCATTTGCTTGGCCAGAAACCCTGCTGCAGTTTCCGCCATTTTGACTTCCATTTGACCCATCTTGACGCCGTCTTCCTTGCTGAACAGAATGACTGCTCCGATGGGGTCTCCGCCGGCTACAATCGGGGAAACCGTCACCGAGCTGTAGTTCTCTTGCACATCCTTGCAGATTTCGTAGCTGCCCGGATTCAGCTCCTGCACCGCTTTGCGCTGGTCCATGCAGGCTTCCACCAGGGAGCCGATCTGCTTCTCCAAATAATCCTTCTTGGAGCCGCCGGAGATGGCGATAATGTTGTCCCGGTCGGAGATCATGGTGATATGGCCAGTGCTTTCAAACAGGGACTCGGCATATTCCTTGGCGAAATCGCCAAGCTCGCCAATGGGCGAATACTTCTTCAGAATCACTTCCCCGTCGCGGTCTACGAATATCTCGAGGGGATCTCCCTCACGGATTCTCAAGGTTCTGCGGATTTCCTTCGGAATAACAACTCTTCCCAAATCATCAATGCGGCGTACGATCCCAGTTGCTTTCATGCTCTTGATGCCTCACTTTCCGCGAAAAGTAGTTGATCTCCTGTGTCGCTTTATCACTTTGTGGATGGGAGCTCGTGTACTGTCCATAGTATTCATCTGTTGCCATTGTCTTATGCAAATTCCTGCATTCTATAGCGGGAAGTCGGCTTTGGCGGCCTGGGTCTCTCTCCCGGTGATTACATTATGTCCTAAACCCTCCTGAGCCATCCTTCAACTTTTTTTGCCATTCGACAAAATACTCCAAAGTTCTGTATCTGAAGGGGCTATAATGTTCTCACAAGCTGGAATAGCAGGAAGCAGTCTGGAAAATCACCTGTTTGACGGCTCCATTTCATCATTATTTAATAAAAAATAGGAGGACAGAAAACATGCTCCACCATGCCAACAGGCGCGCACTTCAAGCGGCGCAGCGGCTGATCGCCAAGGTGGCGATTGCAGCAGTCGCGCTTTCATCAGCCTTCACCGGCTTCACTGCCGCGGAAGGAGCGCAAGGTCCATTCACAGACATCTCCGGTTCATATGCAGGAAAGGAAATTGAAGCACTTGCCCAAGCAGGCATTATTTCAGGATATGAAGAAGGACGGTTCTTCCCCGGCCAGCCAATTACCCGCGCAGAATTAGCGAAAATATTGGTGTTGGCTACCGGAAGAACGGAAAGCCCCAATCCCCCCGCAGCTTTTGGGGATGTAGCGCCAGACAGCTGGTACCGGGGCTATGTAGCGGCTTTGGTGGAAGCCAGCATTACGGAAGGAACCTCCGCCGCCACCTTTTCACCGGATGCCTTAGTCACCCGGGAGGAGCTTGCGGTGTTATTCATCCGGGCCATGGGCTTAAGTGAAAAAGCGGACCGGCTTGCCGCAGACGCTCCCTTTACCGATTTGCAGCAGGTGGCGGACTGGGCCAAACCCAGTGTGGCGTTAGCCCATAAATTGGGCTTCATTAGCGGCATAGAGAATGGGGACGGCTCCATACGGTTTGCCCCCAAGGAGTATGCGCAGCGGCAAGCCTTGGCTTTATTGGCTTATTCCTGCTGGACCCGCCAGGCGGAATTCGCAGCCAAAGCGGAGGAGCTGCTGAATCCCGCCCTTGCGCCATCCCCATCTCCCGATTCTGCCTCCGGCGGGAAGCAGACTGACAACAATCCTTTGGCTCAAGCCTTCCGGGTTATCAAAGCCGAGGCTTTTGACCGGAACACAGTGGTGGTCACCCTGGACAAAAACATTGCGGACCCCGCTTATGTAAAGTCCTTCTCATTTGCCGACGGGCTGGAGGTAACGGGAACAGCGGTAAAAACCGGCACTCCTACCGTGGTGCTGACCACCGGCCAGCAAACCCCGGAAGCTTTGTACCGGCTTTATTACGATGAAGGCAACACCTTTATCGATGTAACGGGCACCCCGGATTTTCTGCCTGCGGCCGATGGGGATCTAACCGGGATCTTCAAGCTAACCCAGGCCGACACCGTTTACGGGCCCTTGACAGACCCCATTGTTATCAACGGCAGCCTGTACATAGACGCCCCCCGGGTGAAGCTGCGCAAGGTGAAAGTGACCGGCAGCCTGATCATAACCGAAAAGGTCGACAGCGAAGCGGTTTACCTTGAGGACGTGCAAGTGGATGGGGAAACCCTGGTGCTGGGAAGCGGGAGGGGCGGACTGCATTTGACCGACACATCCCTGGCTTCTCTTGTAGTGAACAATCCGGGGGAAACCGTGGATATTGTTGCAGAAAAAGGCGTCCGCGTGCAGCAAACCACACTCTTCTCCTCCGCTGTGGTGAAGCAAATTCTCACAAGAGAGCCTGCTCCGGTGTTTGAGAAGGTGACGATTTCCGCCGAGACGCCGACCCAAAGCTACGTTTCGCTGCAAGGCCGGTTTGAGACTGTGGATGTCCATGCTCCCGTCTTCCTCCAGTTCCCGGAGGGAAGCATCGGAACACTGAACGATAATGTTTCCTTAACACACGCAAAAGCTATGCCCCTTTTGGAAAAAGCGGTCATTTCCAACGGCAGCATTACCCTTGGATTCTCCCAAAAGCCGGAGACGTTGACCATCGCCGATTTTGCCATTGACGCCAAGCTGGGCGGGAAGCCATTCAATACTGAGGACTGGACCTATGATGCAAAAACCGGAGTCATCGGGTTTCCGGCCCTTCCCGCAGATTCCGCCGAGTTGCTGGAGGTTTGGATCAAGGCAAAGAATGACGCCTTTGGTGGCCATCTCCGCCTGCTGTTGTCCGGCTTCTCCGGCCGAGTTGTTGATGTTAACGGACATCCGGCAGAAGGGATTCGGATCACCTTCCGTAGGAAAACAGAAAAGCCGGTAGACGGCGCGGCGCCTTCCGGGGAAGCAGTGACAGATAAAAACGGCGTTTATGCCATTCGCTTGGCCGCAGGCGCATATACCGGAGAACTGAAGGGGGAAAGCTTTCTCCCTGCCTTTATGGAAGCCTCTGCTGAGGCCGGCAGCTATAACCGCGACCAGGACGCCTCCGTCCTCCCCGCCGCCCAGGACAACGAAGTCCGCATTGTGTTGTCGTGGGGAATCGAGCCGCGGGACCTGGATGCCCACTTCATTGGGGCGAGCAAGATGGGGAGCAATTTTCATACCTGGTACAAAGAGCGGTTTAACTGGGGCAGCGCATTCAGGGAAGTGGAATTGGACGTGGATGATACAACGGCCTTTGGACCGGAAACCACAATTATCCGGAAACCGGCAGACGGTCATTATTTATTTTATGTGCATCAATACTCGGGCACGGGCCCGCTGGGCTCCCTTGCAACGGTAAAGGTCTACCAAGGTTCGCAAACAGATCCGGCCCAAACCTACGCCATGCCTTTAATCCCCAGCAGCAAACCGTATTGGGTTGTATTTAAAATGACTGTGAAAGATGGCGGCATCTCCTTCACGCCCATGAATGAATTCACAGACTCCGACCCGGTGAACACTGTCGGCCAGTTAGGCAACAGCACAGAGCTGCGTTCGGGCTCCTACTCCATTAACGACGGGACGAAACGGATTGAAAAGGTTCCCCAGGGGACAACTGTGGAGGCCTTCAAGCAAGCATTGACCACCGCAGACCCGGCGGCGCGTTACGAATTGTATGGTCCTGACGGGTCCACCGTCCGCACCGGCATTGTGGAGAACTCCGATATTGTAGTCGTGACCGGCTCCAACGGCATCTCCCGGCGGCAGTTTGAGATTCGTATAGAAGCGGTGAGCCCTTCGTCTCCCGGCCCTGCAGCCGGCATTGCCGGGCTGTATGCATCGCCTGACCATTCCGTCACCAACGCTGTCTACAGTCAGCCAATTGGACCGGGCGTCAATACAGAGAACGCACCCTTCCATATCCCGTCATCGGCCAACTACCTGCTAATCCAGTTTAACCAGGAGCTTGCAGCTTCCTCAGAAGGACTGCAGGTATATGCCAATGGCAGCCTTGTTTCCGCCGATTCCGTCCGGCTGCTGCCGGAGCGACTATTGGCGCTGAATGTGGCAGGACTTCCTTTAGACCAGGATACTGTCATCAGAATCTCCGGGTTGAAAAAAGCCACCGGCAATATTCCCGTTGATCCGTTTACGGTGTACATCTCCATTCCTTAGGCAATAAAACACCCTGCCCACTGTTGAAGTGGCGCAGGGTGTTTTATTGCTCGGGCGAACTCTACTGCAGAGAAGCAAGAATGGCGGCAAATTCCCCGCGGGTCAGCGGCTGGGAGCCGCCTGTTGCTTTTTCGTAGGTTTGACCGCTCAGGGCGATATAGCGCTCCATAATCAGATTCATTTGCTCTGCAGTTATGATGCCGCCTGGAAAAAATTGGCCGTTGCCGACACCCTCCACCAAGCCGGCCTGAGCCGCCCAGCCCACATAGCCGCTGTACCAGCTGCCTTGCTCCACATCGCTGAACAAGCCGGTTTCCTCAGGCGTTACACCCAGCAGCCGGCCAAAAACGGTAACTGCTGCGGCGCGGGACAACCCTTCCCCAGGAGAAAAGGCATTGTCCGCAGTTCCCTCCATCACGCCTTTCTCATAAAGCGCCTTGATGGCCTCATATGCTGCGTCCCCAGGCTTCACATCCGTAAAGGGCAGTCCGCCAATGGTAAACTGCAGGCTGGTTGCGCCTGTGTATGCCCCGTTGCCGGACACCACCGCAACAGTCAGCCGGTAAGTGCCGTCGTCCTTGGGCAGGATGGCCGAGACGGCCTCCATTCCCTCCGACAGCAGAGCTGTCTCGGAATAATTTTCGGAAGGGACATCCGTAACTGTAATTTGTATATCCGTTGCCGGCACGGCGGCGCTTGCCGTGATGCTGTCCAGAACAATGGTGCCGCCGGATGCTGCGTTGGTTATGCCTTTGCCGTCATTGATGGAGAAGGTTACCTTCTGCTTGCCGGAGGCATCGGTGGAATCCGTAATGGCGGAGAAGCTGTGCACGGAGTCGGTCAGCACAAATGCAGCGGAGGCTTCTCCGGTGGTTTCCTGCTGCCAGGGCTGGGCCCCGTCCATACCCGAAGGCATCATGTTCGGGGGCGTCATGCCCTCCGGCATCGCAGGCCTTTCCCCGGAGGGAGGTTCAGACGGATTCCCGTTTCCGGCGGGGGGAGTACCCTGTCCTTGCCCGGGAGGCGTACCCTCCAGACGTCCGCCGCCTCCGGGAGGACCTCCGGCCATCATGCCGAAGGAATTGCCGCTGTATTGCTGCTGTATCCCATTTACATACACATGATATTCCGTATTCAAAGTCAGTTCAGCCGACGTAAAGGTCAAGCTCTGGAACGCCTTTTCCGCCGTATGGCTGAGAAGCTTATTGCCGGTCGTGTCCGTAATTTCGATGGTGCCTCCCGCTGCTTGGGTGGAGGCGAACATCAGCTCCATAAGCGGTTGCTTTGAACTGCTGCTTGCCGCATCGTTGCGGGTGCCCAATGCGACAACCGTTCCGCCATTCAGGAGAATATCCTTATCCGCATCAATTCCGCCATCCGGGCTGCGCTCATTGGACATGGTAACGATGCTTCCGCCATTGATGGTCAGATAGCCGTTGGAATCGATGCCGTCTCCCTCTGCTCCCAAACCGGCATTGACGTGCAGATAGCCGCCGTTAACGGTGGTTACGGAGATGCCGTCTTCATTGGTATTGATGCCGTCATCCTGCGACTCAATGTAGATATTGCCTCCGTTCAGGGTCAGATGCAGCTCCGAGCCCAGCCCCTCATTATCCGAGACAATGGTCAGCTTACCGGTTCCGGCAGACTCTCCACTAATATTCATGGACATTTTGGAGTAGAAGGCCGCATCGTATTTATGGAGCTTTTTGGTGGTGCCCTCCTTGTAGATTCTGGCCACATGGGAGCCGCTCACATGGTTGTCCGAACCATCGGCGATGACTACTTGCGCACCGGCTGACGACAGATCGGTTACGCCTTTTGTATCCTCGCTGGAGCTGTAGGGCTCGTACACATTGTAGAAAATAACGGCAGGCGCCACGGTGGACGTAATATTGACCCCATCGAGAATCAGCTTCACTACCGCTCCGGAATCCTCCGCGGCATCCTCGCCAAGATCAATAGCCAACTGGCCGGTCGACAGGGTACCGGATACACGGTACGTGCCCGGCTCTGTAATCGTCACCACCGTATGCGCCTCGGCTTCACCGGCTTCGTGTTCATCGGCAGCGGTTCCTTCCCCGTAAGCGGAGCCTTGTCCCGCTTTGTAGTAAATAATCTCCGCCCCCGTATAGACGGCTGAGGAGGAGTCCGTGGAAGCCGTTTGACCATCCACTGTAATGCCGCTATCGGATAGCTGGATGACCGTTTCCGGAGTCTCCGCGGCACTGGCAGCCGGGGAAAACATTATGGAGGAAAAAGCCAATAACGCCGCCAGCAATAATGATGTGGAACGCATTCGCATGGGCTTGCACATCCTTTCAGGTATGTTTGGGATATAAGAGCAGTTTATAGCTTTTTCCTGAAATTTCCCTGAATGTGAACCAAGCATTCCCTGAAAACAGATACCAAAAAGCCCAGCAGGAACAACCCGCCGGACTCCTTGGTTTTTTTCCTTCTATCCGATCAATATTCTTAGTTGCTGCTCCAAGCTATAAAGCGCGCGAGAATGGCGGATACTTCGGCCCGGAAGACTACACTGGCAGGCTCAAGAAGGTTCCCTGGTTTGCCGTTCAGAATACCCGTTTGCACGGCCCAATCCATGGCTCCGCTGGCCCAGACGGAAATTTCGCCGCTGTCCGCAAAGCTCTTGCTAGTGTTGCCCGCGGCAGGCTGTCCGGCGTACCGGTGCAGGATCGTAATCAGTTGCTCCCGGGTAATGGCCGCTTCAGGGGCACTGCCGTCGCTGATTCCGGAGTCGATGGCCCAGTCCTGCGCTTTGCTGTACCAGGATGCTCCGCCCCCGGTCTCCACGCCGTGGAAGCGGGCCAGCACCGTGTAGAGCATGGCGCGGCTCAACGCTTCATCCGGGGCGAAGATTCCTTCACCCGTTCCAAGGAATAGCTCGCGGCTGGCGGTGAAGGCAATTGCTTCCGCAGCCCAATGGCTGGCGGGCACATCCTGGAACACAATCTTATTATCCATCAGCTTCACCGTCATATCGCTTTTGGCTGTGAAGCTCAATCCGTTCTCCGTCCGTACAGCAGTTTTGATCACTTCCCTGGTTCCGTCCTTATGAACCATAACAACCACTGTAGAAGCGGAGGCGGCCTTGACGGGAATCGTAATCTTCGCCTGTGCCATTCCTTCCGGCAGATGGATGTTGGCCGTTATCTCCCCAAGGGAAGTGGTGCTGGTCTCCACCTTGACTCCCTTCGTATCGGTGACCACAGAATGGCTGCTTCCATCAGGCTTGGTCACAGTTTCCTGTTTGCTTCCGTTGGCCCCCGTGATCGTGGTGGTTACGGTGCCATCCCGTTCAGTCTTCACGACTTCACGGTCGCCGTTAGGCCAATTGGTAGTTTCGGTCACCGTTCCGGTGGTCTGGTCGGTGACAGTAGTGGTGGTGCTGCCGTCCTCGTTCTTGATTGTAGTGGCAGGCGCGGTGGGAACGGTGGGATTGCCACCGCCACTCTGGTCATCTCCGTCGCTTTCATTACTGTCGTCAGATTCATATACACCCACAGTCACAACACAAGACGCTGTGTAACTGCCGTCTGCCGTAGTCGCCGTAATCACAGCGGTACCGGCGGCGCGGGCACTCACAAGACCGTTTTCGTTTACAGTCGCTACAGCCGGATTTGAGGTGCTCCATACCACCGTCTTGTCAGACGCATCGGCAGGCTCCACATTTGCGGTAAGCTGGAGAGTGGAATCTCCATAGTTGGTATACAGTTGGACGCCGGTCTTATTCAGGCTCACACCGGTGACAGGAACCGGTGTGCCAGGATCGCTGTACACACTTACGGTCACGGTGCAGGTATCGGAATAACCGCCATCAACAGTGGTTACTTTGATTACGGCCGTGCCTGCGGAGTGAGCGGTTACAAGACCGTCGTATACGGAAGCGACAACGGAATTGGAGGTAGCCCATGTTACCGCCTTGTTGATGGCGTCAGCGGGCTCGATCCATGCCGTAAGCTGAACAGCAGGGCTTCCATAGTTGGTATACAGTTGGGCGCTGGTTTTGTCCAGGCTTACGCCCGTGACATTGCCCGGCAGACTAAAACGCAGGATGTTCAGCTCCATATGGGGACTGGCTTTATGGGTATCGGTCTCCCGGTATCGGACCCAATATGCCCCCGGAGCCAGATTTGCAATGGTATCCCCTTCTGCGCTTGACCATGTGCTCCCATTGTCCGAAGACCATTCCATGGAGGCAGCTACGCCAAGGATACGCCCATCATTGGCGCCTGCCGCTGTTTCATTGATTGTACCAAGTCCCTCGGGCGCGGCCTGTTCGGCTTTTTCCTGTCCTCCTGCAACCATAACCTTGATATTATCGAAGTCCACTTGCCCGTTGGCGAAGTTGTCGATGCCGAAGACATGGCCCGTTAGAACGGTACTGCCCGCCGTTCGGAAGGCAAAGTTTTCCGCGATAGCCTTGTTATCCATATAGACGCTGTAGGCTTGCGCATCCATATCGGCAATGATTTTGAAATGATGCCAGGTGTCATAGCTGAAGGGCTGCACATTTTTCCTGACGGATGCCTCAGCCACTTTAATCCATGGATCATTGCCAACATTCTCAAAAGCTACGGTCATGGCGAAGGCGCCTGTCTGGTTTTTCGGCTGGAAGGCATTTGCGTACTGAAGTCCCGCTTTAAACCGTGCGGAATACTCGACAACGACTCTTTGGTCGCCGGTTGCGGATACCTGGCCTATATACGGAAGGAACATATTGGCATATCCCCTCCCGGTTCCGGTGGTAAGCCGCAAAAACTTATTCCCGGCTTCCTCCGCAATCTGCGCCGCGCCGCCGCTCTGGATTTTGGTGGCTTCAATTCCAAAGGGCAGCTTGCCCGTTATGTCATTCTCGAAATCCCGGTGCGCGTTATACGTGACACCATTCTCTGTCAGCTGGAGTGAGGCAGTCAGTGCGGCCTCCGCCTGAGCAAGCGCATTCCGCGCCTGGTTAAACTGCTCTTCCGTCATATTTCCGTCTGCGGACAATTCCTCCGCATGGACCAGCGCAGCCAAGAGGGCATTATACGCGGACAGACTATAGCTGCCCACCCCTTCGCCCAAGGGGATTGAAAGCTCCGTCGTCCTGCTGCGGACTTCATCCACTATTTCATCAAGACCCCACCCCGGGATAACCTCTACGGCAGCGGCGGCATTGATCTCAAGACCCTTCAGTTTGCCGGGCACCTGAACAATGCCGGGCGAATTGAACGTCAGTCCTTCCAGATTCCAGCTAACCTCAGCAACTCCGGTATTCCCATCCGCATAGACCACCGGAGCATACAGGGGCAGCTTCGGTGTCTGACCGGAAGGCGACTTCAGCTCCACTGGATGAACCTGAGTAATCCCGGACGCCTTAGGCGCCGGTTCCGCCGTCATACCGGCGTGAATGGCATTGGCAATCCATGTGTAGCCGGCGGCATTGCCGTGTACATAATCCGGGAACTGCTCCAGTGTGGCATTCTTCGTTGCATCATGTACGTCAATAAAACCACTGTCGGCAATGAGAGCGATCTGCTTCTGGAGCGGAACAATCTCGTTATGCAGCACATCGGCCTGGATGCCATACCGGTTGGCCCCGGGTACGACGGTAGGCGAGGTAGCCAGGTACACAACGGGATGGGAGTCCAAATCACGGTAGCTCTTGATGAGCTCCAGCGCATTATCCACATACTCCGCTTTGTACGGCTCCCAGTTCAGCGCCTTGGAGTCATTGGTTCCCAGCATAATGATAACAACATCGGGCTGGAAGGCCTTGCTCTCCGTGTATTTTCCCTGGTGCACATAGCCCTTTTGGGCGCCGCCGGTATCGGTTCCCTTATCCAGCATGGAGGCGCCGCTTACGCCAAAGTTCCCCACCTCATAATTTGCCCCCAACAGGCTTTGCAGCTTGGCGGGATATTTATCCTCAGGCTTGATGGGACCTGCCGAGTCAGAGCCAAAGGTAATGCTGTCGCCGACAGCAGCAACCTTGATCCTTGGCATATCCGGCTTGGTTGGATCTATGATGCTAACCTTAAAGTCATCAAAGTCGATGGAGCCGTTGGGCATGTTATCGATTCCGAAACGCTGGCCAGTCAGCTTGGTGCCGCCTGTGTGGCGGAAGCTGAAGTCGGTGGCTACCGGTACAGGATCATTGTCCATATAGACGGTATACGTCCGGGCATCCCAGTTGGCCACCATCTTGAAGGTGTGCCATTGATTGTAATCGAAGGATTTGACGCTGACCTTATCCGCATTGGATGTGCCCTTATGCACTTTAATCTGGTGTACGCCACTTGCATTTTCAAAGGCAGTAACCATGGAATAATTGCCTGTACCGCTGTCGTTTCTCACCATGGCGCCGTTGGCATATTGGAAGCTCCCGTTGAATCTGGCGCGGTATTCGACGACGATCCGCTGATTTCCGGCGGCCTTTACCTCCCCTGCATACGGCAGGAACAGATCGGATTTGCCTGAAGTAGAGGTGGTAGTCAGACGCAGGAAGCGGTTCCCGTCCTCCTCTTGCACAGAGGCCGCAGCGCCGTTGGTCATTCCTTCAATGTTAAAGCCATAAGGAAACTTGCCCACCTCATCACCGGAAAAATCCCTGTACGCGTTATAGGCTTTGCCGTCCCGTTCAAGGACAAGAGCGTCGGGCAGAGCGGCTTCGGCGGCAGTAATGGCATTCAGGGCTTCGTCGGCTTGCTGCTCTGTAGCCGTACCGCTTTTGGCCAAGGCATCCGCTGCATTCAGCGCACTCATCAAGGAGTCATAGGCGGACTGACGGTAATGGCCAAGAGCATCACCCAATGGATAAGAGATCCCGGACATCGCGGCGCGCTTTGCGTTCACCGCTGCCTGGAGCCTCTGTCCTACCGTACTCTCCGTCCGGAGAGAGGGATTCCAGATTGCGTCGGTTGGGGTTTCGCTGCTCTTCGTCAGGTAGATGCGGTCGACATACAGACCGTCCTCGCGCATCCACAGGTTGAAGGAATGCTCTCCGGCTGTGGCGACGCTAACCTTGCCCACGTTTTTCCAATGCCATTTCTCATCCAAATTATTGCTGAAGAAAACATCTGTCGAGAAGTTTCCAAGACTGCCATCCAAACCGCCGCGAATGGAGTCGGAAGCGTTGTCCACATACCGCCAGCGCAGCCAGACATTATACGTACCCGTATTGCCAAAATTGATTTTGTACGTCAATTCCGGACTATACACAGGGAATTCGGCATTCTCCGACCACTGTCCGCCCAGATCGGGAAGACGCATGGCCATGCCGGTGTCCGATTGGGTGAGGCGCCAGCCATTGGGAATCTTTCCTGGTACCTGGGCAGCCTTATCCCGCTTGGAAACGGTGTACGCCTTCATATCAGCCGTAATCTGGCTTTCCGATTCCAGCACATGCTCCATGGCGTACTCGGCCTCAAGGCTTACCTTTCCATCCGCTTCAACAAAAGCGCCTTTCCCCCAGCCGGCCGGGATGTTTTTCGGTTCAGCCGCCTTTGAGGTCCAAGGCAGAGGCTCGGTGCCGGGGCTAAACTCTGTATTGTATTCATGATGGTAGCTCTCGTCAGGGCCAAGCTCGCTGGGAACCACGCCCTCCGGACCGGTGTACAGCACCATCTTGTCAATCATGATGAAGCTGTCCACCATCCATAGCTTAACGGTGTGCTTTCCGGCTGACAGAGCGGGCAGAGTCACCACATGCTTCTCAATCATGTGGAAGAGATTGCTCACCCAGATGGTGCCTTGTCCCTCGTCGGCCGCAGCGGATTCCACTACAATCGGGACTCCGTCGTCCACCGATACGGCAAAACGCACCTTTCCCTTAGAGTTCAGCGTGGGAATCCGGTATACCTCCAACGGGAACTGGCCGGAGGAGGTCAGGTTGATGTCATACTCCAGGCTGGGGGCAGCCGCAGTAATCGCACTCTCCTCCACAGCTCCCAGATCGGGCGCATAAGCGCGTACTACATCATGGCCAAAAGCGCGGCCCGCGTCATGAATGATTTGCCAGGTCTTATCCCCGTTGGTGTTCAAGCGGCTGTAATGCTCGGCTTCCATGGAAACATAGCCGTCAGCCTCCGCGTAGCCGGTGATTGCGGATAAGGCGGCTGCGGGACTCTCAATTGCTGCCTGAATGGTCTTGGTTGCGCCGGTGGCAGTATCGGTAATTGTAATCGCTGCAGTAGCGCCTTTGTGGGCTTCCATCTGATCAATCGCAACCCAGAGGCGGGTCTCGTCATGGACAGTTCCGGATGCGGAGGAAAGCTGCACCCATGGCTCATTGGCACTGGCAGTCCAACTGACACTGCCCGCTCCCTTATTGAAGACATCGATGAATTTACCGTCCTGGTTGTAAGGGGAGAAGACCAGCCTGGAGTTCTCCTGAGGTGCCGTCTCGCCCTGCACAACCACGCCCATGGACGGTTCTCCCAGCACCAGCGCCGGCGTGCCGGGGGGAAGCTGGTTAATGACGGGAGGCGCCGCATTCTCCGGATCAATGAATCCCTTCCACTTGCCGTCTGCCATCGTGCTGTAACGCTCAATTTCCGCTTTCTTCGCCAAGTCGGCTTCCTGCGAAAGCCTGAGCATCGCGTCGGCGGAGGCCATCCTGCCCTGATCGAAGGCCAGATTGCTTTTATCCGCATAATAGTAAGCCTTATTGACATAGTACGCCCAGTTAATTTTCGATTGCACCAGTTCATAGAAGGCCAGCTTCTGCTCCTCGGGCAGCGCATTATAGATAGCCGCAGTGCGGTCGAACAAATCCTGATACACGGCCACCCGCTTGGAGCTCTCATCTCCATAATGAGTCTGGTTAAACAGGCCATCCTTCATATGCTCAAGCTTGCGGACAATAGTATGCTGGTAGAAGGCAGTGAGAATGTCAGCTGCCTCGTCGCTATACTGGCTGCCAAAGTGCTCCCCAATCCAGTCCTTCAAAAATTGATCCGCCTGATTCTTGTACCTCTCTACGTCCCATCCGTAACGGATAAAGAAGGTCATCTCGGCTTCCTGCGGCTTGATATCGCCCACATTCAGAATCCAGGACTTCCGGATATTATGCTCCCAGGACTTGCTGAGCTCCTCCCCCATCAAGGCAAGGGGAATTGAGCTGAGCCACAAATAGCTTTGGTCCACCGGAGCCCAGTAGGAAACGTGGTAGTATAACCCGTGTCCACCCTCACGCGCCCGTTCTGCAGCGTCAGGCATCCTCCGCATCATGCCGTGATTATCATCGCACCATATCACCGTCACATTTTCCGGCAGATCAAAGGTCGGGTTATTATAGATCGGCAGGACTTCCTTGTACGGAATAAGCGCCTGGAAGGACTTTGCATATTTGTCCTGATCCAGCACTTCCTTAAGCAGCTGCTGCTGATCCCGGATAATCTCATTCATAAGACCGGCTTTCCGGTCCTCCAGATTATTGCCCAGGTGCTGGTATTCATCGGACATGAGATTCTCCGCATTGAAGGCCTCGTCATGCAGCCCCCGCATACCCAGTGTCCATTGAGCGTCGGTGTTTTTATGGCGTTCAATGTTTTCACGCCAATATTGGAGCAATGCTTCCTTGCTTACTGTATAGTCATATTTGATATCGTTGGCGTTAAGGCCATTCTTTTGGGCATAGTCGCTTTTCCACCTATCCCACTCGTGGACGTTGGTCCGCAGGAGCATATCGGGGTGGCTGGAGCCCAGCACGATGCCGTATTCCTGCACCAAATCGATATTACCCGGCACATTGTTAATCGAATTGACGTGCATGGCGGCCCAGATGTAGTTGCCCTTCAGCCGCAAAATAAGCTCGAAGATTTTGGCATACGTTTTCGGTCCCATGGTGTCGGGGTCTTTAAACACTTCGGTTGCCCAGCGGCTAAGCTTCTCCTCATCATTGAGGAAAACTCCGCGGTACTGCACATCGGGCATGTCAATGATTGACGTATTGGCCGTTACATAGACTGCATTCTTGGTTTGGATCGCTGCGTCGGCGAAAAAATACCATGGGCTTACGCCCATCCGTTCCGATATCTCGTATACGCCAAAAACAGCGCCGCGGGAATCCGAGCCTGCTATAACCAGGGTATTTTCATCCACCACCTTGATTAGATAGGCTTCCCATTTATCTTTGATAGCGCTTACTTCGCTGGCAGCAATTTTCCCCTCGTCAACCAGCGTCTTGATTTGGCCGCTTCCATCCAACGTACCCACGATCACTACAGGACCTGCGGGAAGGACAGCGGCACTGCTCACATTGGCGTCCAGATCGGCGACCCGTTTGATATCCTCCTTGAAGTCGTTCACCACTCGTCTGACCGGAGCATTCTCCCCGGCGTCAACCCAGATGGTTGCTGCAGTCCCGTTGGCCGCCAATGGAAAATCTCCGGGGTTGCCCGCTTCCGCCATAAATCCGCCGTTCTCTGTGGGAGGATTGTCTGCTGCATATACAGGCGTCATGCCGGCAAAAAGCGTCATCGTGATCAATACTGCAATCATACGTCTTATACTTCTAAACACTTAAGTCCACCCCATTTCATATTGATTGCGCTTACATTTCGTCTTGTCCCCATTCTACCTTCTGAGGAAAATTATAAAAATGTACTATCTTAAATTGTTTTTGTAACCGTTTTAGAAAGAACTCCCATAACGGCAAAAAAAGCGGCACAGAGCTTTCGCTCCATACCGCTTGCTTGAAAAGCTGTTTTTACTTCGCCGCCGGACTGGCGCTGGCTGCTGCGCTTGCCGCGGGGCTGACGCTTGCCGCAGGAGACGCCGAGGCGTCTGCGGACGCTGCAGGGGAGGCTTCCGCACTGGCTGCAGGAAGGGTGATGGTGAACTCCAGCTTGGGCAGCTCATTATCGACGAATTCGCCGATCATCTTGTCGGCAATTTCGGTCCGCAGGTCCTCCTTCACAGCGTCCATGGATTCAACCTCACGCTTGTCCACCCGAAGAATGTGGTAGCCGAAGGAGCTTTCGAAGGGCTGCCCGATCTGGCCTACAGGCTGGGTAATGGCCGCTTCCTTGAAGGCCGGGTCCCAGACGGCGGGGTTTTGGTTTTCATACTTGCCGCCGTTGTCCTTGGAGCCGGGGTCATCGGAATATTCCTTGGCCAGAGCCGCGAAGTCGCCTCCGCTCGCCAGCTTGGCCTTCACTTCATTGATCCGGACCAGCGCTTCATCCTTGGTCCGCAGATCCTTGGTGGAGTCGTTGGGGTCCTTCAGCGAAACCAGAATATGAGCCACGGACGCCAGATCGTAAACATGGGGATCTTCCTTCAGCTTGGCATCATAGCTGGCTTTGATTTCGTCGTCAGTCACCTTGCCGCTGGTATCCTTCAGCACGGTTGTGCTTAGAGTCACGTATTTTTCCAGATCCTTTTTGCTTACCTTCAGGGCATCCAGCTGTTTGTTGAAGGCGCCTTTTTCCTGGGAGTTATAGTAGTCCTCCATTTGCTTGATCTGATCCTTGGCTTCCTTCTCCGCTTCCTTCTTGGTGTCGTCGGAGGCTTTCCCGGCCATAATCTTCAAGGTGGCCAGCTGCTTCAGCAGATACTCCTGCATTTCCGGACTGCCTGTCATATCCCCGTACTGGGAGAAGAAAATACTGTGGAACTGGGTCAGCTCCGTTTGGGTAATTTCTCCGCCTGTATAGGTAGCGACAACCGTCTTGTCGCCTTCCTTCTTGCCGCAGCCTGTTACGGCCAATGCCGCTCCCAGCACTACTGCCAAAGCCGCTTTGGGCAAGCGGGCGTTCTTACGAATTCGAAACATTTTCCAGTTCCCCTTTCGGTTTTAGAGCTTCCTTATATTGTACCAGAAACCGTTCCAACATACCGATGGACTGCTCCGGCGTCAAACCCTTGCCCTTCATAATCATCATGTTCGTGGAACCGGGCACCGGCCGAATCCGGTTCTCGAAGGCCTGCTGGCATACCGCCAGCTTCTTCTGGTCCACCTGCTCGGCCAGATTGCCCGAGAAGAGAATCTCCACATCGTCCCCCCGCTGCCGGATGGTTTCAACGCGGTACTCCGAGCCGTATATCCGCAGACGGGCCACAGTAAGCAGATGCTTGACGGCTTCAGGAATGTCCCCGAACCGGTCAATCAGCTCCTCTTCAATATCCGCCACCTCGTCCAGGCTGACGGCTGTAGCCACCTTCTTGTAGATTTCTATTTTTTGCATACTGTCATAAATATAATCCGACGGTAAATAAGCGTCAAGCTGCATCTCGATCTGTGTCGAAAAGGCGCGCTTCTCCTCCGGCTCTTCTCCCAGCTCCACCTTGCGCTTCTTGATTTCCTCGGCCAGCATCTGGGAATACAGGTCGAAGCCCACGGAAGCGATAAAGCCGTGCTGCTCCGCCCCGAGAAGATTGCCTGCGCCGCGGATGGACAAGTCCCGCATGGCGATCTTGAAGCCGGAGCCCAGCTCGGTAAACTCCTTGATGGCCTGAAGCCGCTTTTCGGCTACCTCCGTAAGCATTTTATCCCGCTGGTAGGTGAAATAGGCATAAGCGATCCGGTTGGAGCGGCCTACCCGGCCCCGCAGCTGATACAGCTGGGACAGGCCCATTTTGTCGGCGTCGTGGACGATCAGGGTGTTGACATTGGGGATGTCCACACCGGTTTCAATGATGCTGGTGCTGACCAGCACATCGAATTCCCCGTCCAGGAAGTCCAGGATGGTTTTCTCCAGCTCCTGCTCGCCCATCTGGCCATGGGCCACCGCCACTCTCGCGTCCGGAACCAGCATGGTAATCTGGTCAGCGATCTGCTGGATGCCCTGAACCCGGTTGTACAGATAATACACCTGGCCCTCCCGGGCTAATTCCCGCTCTATGGCTTCACGTGTAAGAGAATTGCTGTGCTCCACCACGTAGGTCTGCACGGGGAAACGGTTCTCCGGCGGCGTCTCGATAACCGACAGGTCGCGTACGCCCAGCATGGACATATGGAGCGTCCGGGGAATGGGAGTCGCCGTCAGCGTCAGCACATCCACATTGGATTTCAGCCGCTTCAGCTTCTCCTTGTGGGCTACGCCGAAGCGCTGCTCCTCGTCCACGATCAGAAGCCCCAAATCCTTGAACACCATATCCGCGGACAGCAGCCGATGGGTGCCGATGACAATATCCACGGTGCCGTTTTTAATGCCCTTTATCGTTTCGTTCTGCTCTTTTTTGGAGCGGAAGCGGGAGAGCACCTGAATATGGAAGGGGAAGCCGGAAAACCGCTCCCGGAAGGTCTCATAATGCTGCTGGGCCAGAATCGTGGTGGGCACCAGCACTGCCACCTGCTTGCCGTCAATGGCCGCCTTGAAGGCCGCCCGGATGGCCACCTCGGTTTTGCCGTAGCCCACGTCGCCGCACAGCAGGCGGTCCATGGGGCGGGGGCGCTCCATGTCCTGCTTGATTTCGTCAATGGCCCGGGCCTGGTCCCGCGTCTCCTCGTAGGGGAACATCCCTTCAAAGTCCTTCTGGTACGGCGTATCCTTGCTGAAGCCGTAGCCCGGCCGCGCCTGGCGGTCGGCATACAGCTTGATCAGATCATCGGCAATATCCTGGACGGCAGAGCGGGCCTTGGTCTTGACTTTGTTCCAATCGGTGCCGCCCAGCTTGTAAATCTTCGGCTCCTTGCCCTCGTCCGCGCCGATATATTTCTGAATCAGGTCAATCTGCTCGATGGGAACGGACAGCTTGTCGCCCCCGGCATATAAAATGTGAATATAATCCTTATGGATTCCGTTGATTTCCAGCGTCCCGATGCCCACATATTTGCCGATGCCGTGATTGACATGGACAACATAATCGCCGACCTTCAGCTCCTGATAGCTCTTGATGCGCTCGGCGTTTTCCAGCTTTTTGTCGATTTTGCGGACCTTCCGCTGCTTCTGGGTAAACAGCTCGCCTTCGGTGATCACCACCAGCTTCACCGCCGGCAGCTCGAAGCCTGCCTGCAGGTTGCCGTCCAGAAGCTGCGGCTCCTCGATATGGTAATCCTGGAGCACCCGGCGCACCCGGTCCAGCCGTTCCTGTCCCTGGGCCAGAAGAATGACCCGGGCCCCAGTCTTCTTCCAGCGCTCCATTTCGGACTTGAGCACATTCATCTGGCCGTGGAAGCTCTGCATGGAGCGGCACACCATATTGACAATGTTCTGGGGCTGGATGCCGTGGACCTGGCGCAGGAACAAGCTCAGATACACGGTGGGAAAAGGCTTGCGGAACAGCAGCGAGTCATAGGGTTTGGACATGACGAAGGCAGGCAGGCATTTGCCCTCCTGCAGCATGCTGGTCATCCATTCGGCCTCGTCCCGCTCCAGCTGCTTGGCGGTTTCCACAATGCGGCCCGGTTCGTCCACAACCAGAATGGTATCCTTGGGCAGCTGATCCAATAGTGTCTCCCGCTCGGGATACAGAAGGGCGATATATTTGCCGATCCCGGGGAAAAACTGCTCCTGGCGCAGCTGCTCAATTTCGTGCATCAGCTCTTCCTGGAGCTTTTGCTTGGCGCTTCTGTCATTCATTTTGCCCAATTGCGCTTGCAGAAGCTCGTAGGCGTGTTGGGAGGCGCTCTGCAACCGCTTACTGTCCGCCAGAATTTCGCGGCACGGCACGATCTCCACCTGCTCCAGCTTCTCCAGGGAGCGCTGCTCGGCGGCGTCGAAGGTGCGGATGGAATCTACCTCGTCATCGAAGAACTCCACCCGGAATGGGTTGGGCGCCGTCATCGGGAAGAAATCCAAAATACCGCCCCGGACGCTCATTTCCCCCTTATTCTCCACCTTGTCATTGCGCTCATAGCCCATGGCGGAGAGCCGCTGCAGGAGTCCCTCCAGCTGCACCTTGTCGCCGACCCTTAAGGTTACCCGCGCCTCTGCAAAAACCGCCTGCGGAGGCAGAATCTTGCGCAGCCCCGCGTAGGGCACCACCAATACGCCGCGGAAGCCCGAGGCAAGGCGCATCAGGGCGTCAATGCGGCGGGCCAGCATCTCCGGACTCTGCGCCGCCATCTCCGCCACAAGCAGCTCCTGGACGGGAAACAGCGCCACCTGGTCAGGGGAGAGGCATTCCGCCAGATCCTCGGTAATCTTTTGGGCGGCATACATGTTATGGGTTAAAACTACAATTGGCCGCTTCATCTCCTCGGAGAGAGCGGCAATCGCCATTTGGCGGGCGGAGCCGGACAGACCGGAAATAATCTGCTCGTGCAGCCCGTTTTCCAATCCGGCCACAACCGACCGGAAATCCGTGTCTTGCGAAAAAGCATTCATCAAAGCCTGCAACACCGAACCAACTCCTTATCACCATGCCAAGAGCCGCCTATGTCAAAACGCATGGGCAGCGGATGGATACACAACTAACGGCGTTTGTTGAACGCCGTTCCTTTTGCCGGATAACCGGATTTTGTCGTAAGCTATTCTATTGGCAAGACCCCAGGCCTTCTGCACCGGTAAAAAAAGCCTTGGGCTTAACCACCAAGGCCTCTTCAAATCGCATGACTTATTGCAGCGGATTGGCAACCAGCATCAGCTCCGGATGCGTCTCCAGAGCCTGCTTGCAGTAATCGCATGTCACTTTGACCGTTACCTCACCGTTAGGGCTATAAGCTATTATATCGCTCCGCTCCTCGAGGGTCAAGGAATGGAAGCCCAACTGCACTTCCGTGAGATGACTGCCGCTTAACCGGCCAACCTCCATGCCGCAATGCGGGCACACATATCGAACGTCCATAACACCAGACTCCCCCTTCCAGAAATACCGGATCAGCGCCAAAAATAACGCGATACCTTCCAGTATGCCCGGAATGGGGCCGTTTTATGAGAGGCCCTCCAGGGATTTCGGCTTTGCCTTATCCGTTGAATTTGGCCATGGTCTGCTCGAAGGTGGCCGTGAAGGTATGGGTCATGGCCTGGCCAACCCGCTCCAGAACCGCCGGGAGTTCCTTCACCTCTTCCTTGCGGAAGCCGGCCAGCACATACTGGACGATATCATAGCCGGCAGGCGGCCGGGAAATGCCGATGCGGATACGGTTGAAGGTTTGGGTGCCGGTATGGGCGATGACGGATTTAATCCCGTTGTGGCCTCCCGCGCTTCCCTGATACCGAAGCCGGATTTGTCCGAAGGGGGTATCCATATCGTCATAGAGCAGAACCATATCTGCCAGATTCGCTTTATAAAAGTCCATAAATCCGCGCACGGATTCCCCGGACAGGTTCATATAGGTTTGCGGCTTGAGCAGCGCCACCTTCTCCCCCTGCACCATTCCCTCCGCCACCAAACCCTTGCACTTGGAGACGGATTTCCAGGAAAAGCCCCACTCCGCCGCCATGCGGTCAACGGCCATGAAGCCGATATTGTGCCGGGTTGTCTCATACTCTCTGCCCGGATTTCCCAAACCCACAAACCATTTCATTTCGGCTCGCTCCTCTCATACATCCTATCGATTATACCAAATCCGCGCTCAAAAAATAATTTTATTTGCCGTCCAACTATCGCCTCTCCGATTTTGTCTATGTTACGGAGCCCTTCTTCCCCTCCAACTCCTCCAAAAGGGAGCATCCGCCCATGTACCTTTTCGGCCAGACTTTAACCCAGGACATTCACTTTCTTCACCATATGGAGCATGAGATCCCCGTGCAGGTATATCTGGGCGCGCAGCATGCGGACATTGGCTATGTCTGCGGCATTTCCCGGCATTTCGTCCGGATCGGTCCGGTGTACTACAACCGGGGGATTTACCGTTTTGTGTCCCGACCGGGATACTGAAGCGCTGAATTGAAAGCGGCTTCAGCACAAAAAGAAGCGGACGCCACACGCGCCGCTTCCACTCTTTGGGAATATTCCGTATCTGCCGAAATTCGCTGTCAGGTGACAGGTTCTGCGCTTGGGGTTGTTTTGGCGGGAGCCGCATCCTTGACGGCAGACTCCGCCGGAGCTTCCTCCACTTCCTTCTGAGGCGCCAGAATCGTCACGACAACCTCGTCCCTGTGGGTCTTCAGCTCCACCCCTGCAGGCATCTGCAATTCACCGGCGGTAATGGTGTCCCCCATACCCAGCCGGGTTACATCCACCGCAATGGAGGCGGGAATCAAGCCGGGAAGACAGCGGACCTCCACCTGGTGAAGCTGGATCTGCAGCAAGCCGCCTTCTTCCTCACCCTTGGATTCACCGGTAAAATCCAGCGCAACCTCGGTGCGGACCGGCTCATTCATATTAATTTGGTGAAAATCAATATGAAGCAGGTTGCTGTTCAACGGATCGCGCTGCACATCCTGGATCATCACGGTTTGTTTGCCTGCGGCGTCCAGCTCCAGCTCGATGATTCCGCGGGCATGGGCTTTCAACAGCGCATTCAGCTCCCGGTTGTCCACCTTAACCAGCGTAGTATTGGTGCTTTTGCCGTATACCACCCCCGGCACGCTGCCGGAGGAACGGAGCTTCTTCACCCCGGATTTGGTTAAATTGCCCCGGGTTTGGGCCAGCAATGATACAGCCATAATTGGTGGAGCCTCCTTTTAACGGATTCTTCACTAGAATGCCCGTTTTGGGAGGATTCCATAACCAAAAAATTCTATTCCTCAAACAGCTTGCTGATAGGCAGCTGCTCGTGAATCCGGATAATCGCCTCGCCGATGGTCGGCGCGACGGACAGCACCCGGATCTTGTCCGAGGGATTGGGATGGTGAAGCGGAATGGTATTGGTGACCACCAGTTCCTTCAGCGGGGAGTTGGCGATCCGCTCCATAGCCGGACCGGACAGTACCGGGTGGGTGGAGCAGGCATACACTTCCGCTGCGCCGTATTCCATCAGCGCATTGGCGGCGAGGACCATGGTACCCGCGGTGTCGATAATGTCGTCCACCAGAATGGCGGTGCGTCCCTTGATGTCGCCGATGATGTTCATCACCTCGGAGACATTGGGCTCCGGACGGCGCTTGTCGATAATCGCCAAAGGCGCGGACAGATAATCCGCCAGCCGGCGGGCGCGGACTACGCCGCCATGGTCAGGAGAAACTACTGTAACATTGGGGAGTGCCTTGTTGCGGAAATATTTGCCCAGAATCGGGTTGCCCAACAGATGATCCACGGGAATATCGAAGAAACCCTGGATTTGTGTCGCATGCAGATCCATGCTGATTACCCGGTCCGCACCGGCGGTTTCGATCATCTTCGCCACCAGCTTGGCGGTGATGGGATCGCGGGAGCGGGCTTTCCGGTCCTGCCGCGCATAGCCGTAGTACGGAATCACCACGTTGATGCTGTTGGCGGAGGCACGGCGCAAGGCGTCAACCATAACCAGCAGCTCCATCAGATTATCGTTGACGGGCAAACAGGTGGACTGGATGACGAATACATCGCAGCCCCGCACACTTTCATTCAGCTTGATGCGCACTTCACCATCAGCGAATTGCAGCGCTTCGGAATCCCCCAAGGATACGCCAATGTAGGAGGCAATTTCCTCCGCCAGCTTGGGATTGGAATTACAGGTAAAAATCTTCAACTTCGGATCTAAATATGACACAAACAGTTCCTCCTAAGGGCTTCCTTTAGGAAGCCAGCTTCGTAAGCATATTCTTGAGTTTTTGCGTGATGATTCTGACGGGAATTACCCGCGGCATCTCCGCCGCAGCCCCTTACTTCTTTTCCTTCTTCGCCTTGAACTTGTTGCGCAGCTTCTCGGCATAGCCTTCCTTGTTTACCTGGCGCGCCCGGGCAATAGCCAAGTCATTGTCCGGCACCTCATGGGTAATGGTGGACCCCGCCACCACAAACGCCCCGTCGCCCACCCGCACCGGCGCAATCAGATTCACATTGCTGCCGATGAAGGCATTGCTGCCGATTTCCGTGCGGGACTTGTTGAAGCCGTCGTAATTGGCTGTAATGACGCCGCATCCGATGTTGGTATGGCTGCCTACCGTGGCATCCCCCACATAGCTTAAGTGAGGCACCTTGCTGCCTTCCCCGATTACCGCATTCTTGATTTCCACAAAATCGCCGACCTTCACGCCATCCGCCAGGTCCGCACCCGGACGCAAATACGCGAAGGGACCAATGTTCACGTCGTTGCCGGTTTTCGCTTCCAGCAGCACGGATTGCTTAATATGGGCGCCGTTGCCCACCACAGAGTCGGTCATCTCCACATTCGGGCCGATGACGCAATCTTCGCCAATGACAGTCTTGCCCTTCAGGACACAGCCGGGATACAGCACTGTATCCGCTCCGATGACCACGCCATTCTCCACGTACGTATTCGCCGGATCGGTGACAGTCACGCCATCCAGCATCAGGCGGCGGACAATCCGCTCCCGCATCAGCCGTTCCGCCTCGGACAAAGCCACCCGGTCATTGACGCCGATGGCCTCCGCCGGATCGGCAGTCTGCCAGGCGGCTATGCCCTGCCCGTCTTCCTGCAGGATGCGGATCACATCGGTCAGATAATACTCGTTCTGGGCATTATGGTTGGTCACCTTGCCCAATGCCGCAAACAGTTGACGGTTGTCGAAGCAATAGGTCCCCGTGTTGATTTCCTTCACGAGGGCCTGCTCCGGCGTACAGTCCTTTTGCTCCACAATCGCCTTAACCTGCCCGTCTTCGCCGCGGATCACCCGGCCATACCCGGTTGGCTCCGCCAGCTCCGCAGTCAGCACAGTCGCCGCCGCTCCGGACTGCCGGTGGATCTCAATCATCCGGCGCAGCGTCTCTTCCATCACAAGCGGAGTATCGCCGCAGACTACAACTGTGATGCCATCCTCCCCGGCCAACAGAGGCGCCGCCTGGAGCACGGCGTGGCCGGTGCCCAATTGCTCGGCCTGCATGACAAACTCCGCCCGGCTGCCCAAATACGCCTTAACCGCTTCGCTGCCGTGGCCAACCACCACCACATTGCGGGCGGCGCCAAGCCCCTCCACAGCATCCAGAACATGGCCAACCATCGGTTGGCCGCAAACAGGATGAAGCACCTTGTACAGCTTCGATTTCATCCGTTTGCCCTTGCCCGCTGCCAGGACAATACTGAATATGTTCAAATTCATCATCTCCATCATAAATTCCAATATGAATATATCCTACTTTCCGGCAAAAGAAAAGAGAGCCCCTTAGGCTCCCACGGAAATTGCGGTTATTTTATGCTCCTTCTTCCATGACTTCTTCCTCGACAGCGGCTCTTTCGTACTCAGCCAGAACGGCTGCCTGAATCTTTTCCCGGGTGGCGGAAGAGATGGGATGAGCGATATCCCGGAACTCTCCGTCGGGAGTCCGCTTGCTGGGCATTGCAACGAACATCCCGTTATTTCCGTCAATAACGCGAATGTCGTGCACGACGAATTCATTGTCGATGGTGATGGAGGCGATAGCCTTCATCCTTCCTTCGGAATTCACGCGGCGGAGTCTGACATCAGTAATTTGCACCTTTACGTTCACCACCTTTTTCTTAAGCAGGACTTGAGCAGGACTTGCTGTATATTTCCACAACAGCTGGGAAAATCCTTCTTTTTTGTGCTTAAAAAAAAGGCTTTTTTAAAAATATTTATACAACTTAAACTATTTCGACATTTCTCACTGCAATGCATTCTATTTCGACAAGAACATCCTTGGGCAAACGGGCAACCTCCACGGTGGAGCGCGCCGGCTTGTGATCCTTGAAAAAGGACCCGTACATTTCATTGAACTCCCCAAACAGGTTCATGTCCTTTAGAAACACGGTAGTTTTGACCACCCGGGACAGGCTGGAACCAGCCTCCCGGAGCACCGCCTCCAGATTCTTCAGCACCTGCTCCGCCTGTTCGGCGATGCCGCCTTCCAGAAGCGTTCCGTCCGGGCGCAGTGGAATCTGACCTGACGTGTATACCATATCTCCTGCAATCACAGCCTGGGAATACGGGCCGATGGCGGCAGGCGCTTCGGCTGTCGCTACAATTTTGACCATAACGGTTGACTCCTTTATTCAAAGTAATTGCCCAGTACCACCTTCACCTGCTTGCTCCGGGAATCCACGTGGGTGAGGCGGGCCAGGGAGAGATAATCCTCCACCAGATGCTCCTCCACCTCGTCCGATTCCACAAACACACCCACGCCCTTCACCGTTGCCCTGAACTCCGACAAGAGGTCCATCATGCCGTGAATGGTTCCGCCTGCGCGCATGAAGTCGTCGATAATCAGCACCTTGGCCTCTTCCTTCAGCGCTCTTCTCGACAGAGACATGGTCTGAATCCGCTTATTGGAGCCGGAAACATAGTTGATGCTTACGGCGGAGCCCTCCGTCACCTTGTTGTCCCGGCGGACAATCACCACGGGGAGATTGAGAAACATGGCCGTGGCATAGGCCAGGGGAATGCCCTTGGTTTCCACCGTCATCACCACATCGATATCCCGTCCGGCAAACGCGGTTGCAAACATCTTGCCGATTTCATTCAGAATCATCGGGCGGCCCAGCAGATCGGACATGTACATGTAGCCGCCCGGCAGCACCCGTTCAGGCTGTTCCAGCTGCCTGCATATATCCGTCATAAAGATTTCCGATTGCGCCTTGGAGATCTTGGGAATAAACTTAACCCCGCCGGCGGCTCCGGCCAACGTCTGGAGATCCCCAAGCCCTTCCGATTCGCACACTTCCTTGATGATGGCCAGATCCTCGCTGATGGACGACTTGGCCGAATTATAGCGCTCTGCGAAGGTCGTCAGCGGAATCAACGTATGGGGGCGAAACAGCAAGTATTGCGTCATTTCTACCAATCTTGCGCTTCGCTTTAATTTTTTCATGCATGCACCCCCGAATGCGGATCATTCCACGGAAAATCCGAATATTATAATGAGAATATATCATTTATGTCCGTATTTATTCAAGTTCCCGATGAAATTGTTTCTTACATGCAGGTAACATCTTCCTTACCCCGCACTTATGGCGCCGCATGTTCCCCGGTCAGCATCCTTACTGCGTAGACCTCCTTGCAGAAGCCGCGAAGCCCGTTATAGATCCGCTGCGCTTTTTTCTCCTTGGAGCATAAGGCGAATACGGTGGGCCCGCTGCCGGACATCAGCACGCCGTCTGCTCCCAGCCGCTCCATGCAGTTTTTCAGCTGCCGGACCTCGGGGTAGAGGGATAATGTAACCTCTTCCAAAACATTGCCCAAACCGGCGCACAGGCCCGGATAATCCTTCATCCGGATCGCTTCCGCCACACCGGCCGTATCCGGGTGCCGGGCAATCCGCGAGGCATTCAGCTTCCCGTAGACATCCGCCGTGGACACGTTAATGGGCGGCTTGGCCAACACCACCCAGCATTGGGGCGGCGAATCGATGAACTCCAGCCTTTCCCCGCGACCGCGGGCTATGGCCGTTCCGCCGGTTACGCAGAAGGGAACGTCGGAGCCCAGCTCGGCTCCCAGCGTCCGAAGCTCCGCATCGGTAATCCCCAGCCGCCACAGGCGGTTCAGACCGCGCAGGGTGGCCGCCGCATCGCTGCTGCCTCCGGCCAGCCCGGCCGCCACCGGGATTTTTTTATCCAGATGAATATAGACCCCTTGCTTCACATCATAGCGGTCCTTGATCAGCCTGGCGGCCTGGAACGCCAGGTTTTTCTCGTCCAGCGGGATATACCCGGCCTGGCTGGAGATGATGATGGCATCCCGGTCCAGCTCCTGCATCTCAATGCGGTCCGCCAGATCCACCATGGTCATAATCATCTCTACTTCATGGTAACCGTCCGGCCGCTTATGCAGCACGTCCAGGGTCAGATTGATTTTAGCCGACGCTTTTTCCATCACTCGCACAAGGCTGCACCTACTTTCAAGTAAACGGCCTGATCCAACTTTACATATTATAGCAAACCCTGTTGGGAAAAGCATCCTGGGTCATCAGGACTTCCCCGAAGCGCTTAAGGCACGACGCAAACCACATTATACGCCCCCGCTCACCGCCAAACACATCAAAGCCGGAGCGCAGTTCAGCGCCCCGGCTTGCATTCCTTTTCTCTGTGCCTGCATCACCTTAACGGCTGTGGCCTGCTTTCACCTTGGCGGCGGCTGGCCCTGGCCCTGACCTTGCCCCTTGGCGGCCTGCTCCGCCATCTGAATGGCCCGCTTCACCATATTCCCCGCATCCTTGGTGGTAATGCCTCCCCAGCCTTCCTGCTGAACCTTGTTGTAAAAACCCAAGTCCTTGGCCAACTCATATTTCAGCTGCTCCGACATCACACCCCGGCGCCTTCTGCTCATTGCCTTACCCCTCCTTGTGGGAAAACCCCGTCTTTATCTTTAGAATGCGCAGCCGATGCCGATTTTAGCCGCCGTCGCCGGGATAAACTTATGGAAGCCGGTCCGCGGCGCCCCGTCGCTTGAACGACGTTGCTCCTCCAGCCCATGCAGCAAAAAGAACCCCGGCCATAGCCGGAGTCCTGCGGTGGATGCAGGGGTTATCCCTGTATGTATGTGATCCGCACTTGGCCATCCTCATTGCAGACAGTCACTTCCACTGTCTCGGTCAAGATGTCCGCGTAGCTGTAGGAAACCCGTTTGAAACTTTGCTGGTCCTGATCCAGCTTGACGATAAAAACAGAAGGGTAGGTCTCTTCAAGCACACCTGAACGTTCAATGGTCTTCCTCCGCCCGCCGTTGGCGCGGAGCGTAATCTTCTGTCCCACATGCGTTTCCATGGTACGTTTGATCTCCAAAAGCGCATTTTTAGCCATGGACTGCTACCACCTCTTTCTACCTCATTATACTCCAAATTGTCCAGTTTGTCAAATGAAGCCAAATATTATACCAATGAATAAAAGCAGTTGTCAATGAAAAATCCAATTCCCTGTCCAATTCCCGTTTTTAATATGACCCGAAGCCTCTCCGTTTATCCGCCTTTCCCCAAAAAAAAGAAAACCGCCGACCTGATCATCAGGCGGCGGCAGCTTTCTCCTTACGATGCAAGCTTCCTTTGCGGCAGCTTTCAATAGGTTTTAAAGCCGGGAATCCCCAAACGGTAGCTGCCCCGGGTGTCGATTCCGCCCAAACCCTCCAGACCGCTCATGGTATGCTGGAGAATATCGGCCATTTGGACCGTATCCTTAATGGGGGTAAACGCCACCTTGGCGGCAATGTACAAGGGATCAAGGGCATGGATCAGCACGCGCCCCGGAGAGCTGGCATAGTTGGCCCCCGCTTGCAGCAGCGCTTCAAAATGCGACTGGCAGGCTCCGGCGATGATCACCAGGGCGTCGCGGTTGCGCTCAAACTTTCTGGCCGTGCGCACCGCATTTACAAAGTTCTGGGAGTTTTTGTAGCTGGTCAGACTCTGGGCGTCGCCATCCTTAAATTCCTTCAGAATCCCGTCATGCCCGGTAATCACCACTATATCGGGATGCACCTGGGGCAGCAGCCGGGTCAGAGCCTCGGCCATATTCTGCTCCGGCACATAAATGCCCTCCGCAGGTACGCGCAGATCCCCGTACAGCCCCATGCTTTTGCGCAGATAGTTGGGATCGCCGTCCAGATGAAGCACCTTCCCGGGGACCTCAAAATAGCCGGAGGCCTGGCGCCCCCCTCTTGCGGAAGAGCCAGCCTGCTTGGCCGGCTGGGGCAGACTTTTCGTCATTACGCTGCGCATTTCGGTGCACCGCTGCTGCATGTCTTCCTCATGGCGGGCAATGCGGGTTTCGGGCGCAGGCTTCAAGTCCGCGATGGACGCATCCGCCAGAAGCCGCACGTCCACCCCCCGCAGCAGCGCAGTCTGATAAGAAAAATCTTGGATTTTAAAAATGACGTCTCCGCCATAGGATTTTCGGACAACCAGATCGCCTTGCTTCATTGCGCCTATCCCTCCTCACGTTGTATCGTATGGCGGGACTGGGCGTTTGGTGCGGTGCAAACGGGGATTTTATGCAAAACACTCCCCTGCCGCGAACAGCAAGGGAGTGTTTTGCTTTTTAAACGCCGATTCCGGCCTCCTGGAGGGCTTCGGTGAGACGGGCGAACTCTTCAAGGCTCAATGTCTCTCCGCGGCGCACAGGCTCAATTCCGGCCTTCTCAAGCGCTTGCTCCAAAAGATGCCGGGTTTCTTTATCGAAGAATCGGGTTAACAGATTATTAAAGATGATTTTTCTCCGTTGGGCGAAGGACGCCTGCACCACCTGGAAGTACAGCTTCTCGTCGGATACCCGGACTGGCGGAGTCTTGCGCACCCGCAGCCGGATCACCGCGGAGTCCACATTGGGCTGGGGGATAAACACGGTGCGGGGAACAATCGCCACCACCTGGGGCTCGCAATAATACTGCACGGCGATGCTCAAGCTGCCGTAATCCTTGCTCCCGGGTTTGGCCGCCATCCGGTTCGCCACTTCCTTCTGGATCATCACCACGATATTCTCCAGGGGAATATGCTCCTCCAAAAGTCGCATGACAATAGGCGTAGTCACATAATAGGGCAGGTTGGCCACCACGCTGACGCCCTTCATGCCGGCGAAATAACGCTGGAACAGCTCCTCCAGATCCACCTTCAGAATATCCCCATGAACCACAGAGGCATTGCCGTAGGCCGACAGGGTTTCATCCAGAACAGGCAGCATCCGCTGGTCCAGCTCCACCGCCACCACCCGGCCGGCCCGCTTGGCCAGCTGCTGGGTCAGAGCGCCCAGGCCGGGGCCGATCTCCAGAGCGCCCTTGGACTCGTCCAGCTCGGCTGCGCTCACAATATTGCCCAGAATGTTCAGATCAACAAGAAAATTTTGGCCAAGGCTCTTCTTGGCCGTAATGCCGTAGCGGCCCAGGACATCCTTGGTTCTGGCCGGGGATGCCACATCCGTTGCGGAATGGGGTTTTGTCATTGGAAGCCCTCATCGCGAAAAAGCTTCAGCGCTTTCTCGAATTCTTTTCGTGTAATTTGAAACATTTGGCATCTTTTCAAAAATTGCTTGCCGTTGGCGTAGCCGATTCCGAGGAGCCGTCCCATCGCCTCGCGGCGGGCCGCCGCATCGGGATGGACCAGAAGACCTGCGTCCATCAGATCATCCCGGGTGATCTCCGCTTCCCCGGCCTGATAGTCCGTTTTAAGGTTGTCCAACGCTTTTCGGATCATCTCCGGAGTGGCGTTTTCAATGCCCACATCGCCGTTTCTGGTAGCGTCCTCCTGGCTCAGGAAGGCCTGCTTGCAGCCCGGGAACCGGGCGGTAATCAGCCGCCGGAGCCGCTCCCCGGCATGATCGGGGTCCGTGAAGATAATAACCCCCCTGCGCTCCAGCGCCAGACGGATCTTTTCGTAGACCGCCTGGTTGATGGCAGAACCGCCTGTTTCGATGGTTTCGGCCTCTACCGCACGCTTGATGGCCGCCGTGTCGGACTTGCCCTCCACCACAATAATTTCTTTCAGCATAGACGCAACTTTTCCCTTCGTCCCTTCGTCTTAATAAACAGGAAGAGAAGAGGCTAGGCGGCCTCTTCTCGGGTAGATATCCAACTGGAAGCGCCGTTGCCCGGCGGGACCAGATTTGTTAATCGGTAACAGGCTTCTTCGGGCCGATGACATAGACGGTGTAGCCTCGTTTGGTGCCGAATTTATTGGCATACGAAGAGCTGTCGAAGTATACGTCGATCTTGTTGCCCTTGATGGCGCTGCCTGTATCCTCGGCGCGGCGGAAGCCGATGCCTTCGATATAGACCCACCAGCCCATGGGGATAACACTTTTGTCCACAGCAATGGTACGGCCCTCCGTTACAGTGGTGCCGCTGGAGGTAACCCCGAATTGCGGGTGGCCTTCATCCTTGCCGGTGGAAGCCAGGTCGGCGGAATACGCCGTCAGTGTCACATTGTTCAAAATCTTCTTATAGCCAAAGCTTACCCCGTTTTTGGTGACTTCATCCACATTGGGGGAGCTTGCGCTTAATACGGTGACCACCGGAGCTTTGGTGCCTACGGCTACCACCTTGCTGACGCTTTCGGCGGCAATCGTTTCATCCACCTTGTTTTCCGCCACCAAAACGCCATCCTCATAAACCTTCTCTGTTTTGATGACCTTGGTTCCTTCTTTGCCGTCCTGAACAACCTCTTCCTTGCCCTTCAGCAAGCTGCTGTCATTCTGCTTCACCGTTTCGAAGGCAATCGGCACCGATTCCTCGGCGATTTCCTTGGTGACGCGGACGATCTTGATTTCTTCGCCGGAATCTAGGACATCCTCCAACGGGGGAGTAATCTTATCCAGCGGGTCCATCGCGATATTCAAATCCTCTAAAGCGCCTGCAACCGTCTTTCCGGTTGTATACAACGTTAAGGTCTGTCCATCGGCAGTCAATTGCACCGGCGAGGTGTGGTTCAGCACAATGACGTCCCCATTCCGCAGCTTGGTGTCCACAGGCAGGGAGATACGGTCATTCTCACCGTACGAAATTGCTTCTTCATCCAGTAGGTGTTTAAGAACATCTTGCCGGGTAACCACCACGGTTTCTTGTCCGTCCACCACTACGGATACGCTTTTGGTAGCCGTTCCGTACAACAACATGAAAAACATGAAGGCTAAGGCGATCAAAAAAGCTGCTGCTATAATTATTCTGCGCCCGTTTTCATGCTCCCATCGCAATGCGAAGGCCATGCTGGATGATCGTTTTTCATGGGTTTCCTGAACAGGGATAGCGCCCACTTCAATCGGTCCTCCTTCATAGTCCGCCGTCTGGTATGATACAGGGTTCTTTTTGACGTGACTATTGGTTTGATTATAACTTCATGCTTAAAAGCCAATTCTCCTCGCATCCAAAGCAGCTGCAACCGGAATCCGGCTCCTTGCGCAGCACCCTCCCTTGCGAAACATGTTGAGCGGTTGAATTATGGAATCCACGGGACCAACATAAAAAGCCCCGTGAAGAGGTATCTTCTCGTGGCAAACCAAGCATAAAAATGCACGACAAGTATCCTCTCTTCAACGCTTACGAGGTTAGCTGACGGATTCGGACGAAAGAGTCGCCCTACCTGTACGGGCTGCTAAAGCAGCCGTCCAAGGATTCACCCCAAAACCGTGCCGTCACTTCAAGGCCGTCCACAAAGCCTGAAAGCTGTTCACATTCGGTTCCCCCGTTTTCCAAAATGGAAACTCAGCGAATTGGAAATTTGGCAAGCACTATTAAGTTATCATGTGTTGTATATTAATGCCTCAAGCTAAAGTTGTAAATAGCGAAAAGTTCATATATCGGCGAAAATTAGCCATGTATGCGGTTAAAAACCGTTTTTTTGGCCCATTATCTCACTCGTTTTATCCATTATCTCTTTATTTCTTATTTTCAATGGCTTATGACGGCTTAAATATGAACTTTTTATTGCTTTCCCAAAAGAATTATCAAAAAATTTTGACATCAAAGAGCTATTTTCCCATCATATTTACAGTTTGTTTACCTCTTCCTTCTCTCCGTGGCGCTCCTGATTTCCAGACCCAGACCCTTCCTTTTGCACCTTAATTTCCCTTGCGCTCCCCCTTCTTGTCCCCCGTTGAATTGCATCGTCTGAAGCTTTTTCTATATAATAGCGGGAGAACGCCTTGTCAAAAGAATACATATGTCGAAGCGGGTGAGCGGTTTGGAACCGATGTTGCAGGTAAAGGGTTTGTACGGGGGGTATTTTCCCCGCAAGCCTGTCCTGAAGGATGTGGACTTTGAAGTATTTCCCGGCGAAATGGTGGGTATGATCGGACTGAACGGCGCCGGCAAAAGCACCACAATCAAGCATATTCTCGGGCTGCTCCAGCCCCAGAAGGGAGAAATCCGGATTCGCGGGCGTACCCTGGCGGAAGCTCCCTTGGAATACCGCTCCTCCTTTGCCTATGTCCCCGAATCCCCGGAGCTGTACGAGGAGCTGACCATCAGCGAGCATCTGGAGCTGACGGCAAGGGCCTACGGCTTGGAGCGGGCTCTATATGGAGAACGCTCCGCCAAACTGCTGGACACCTTCCACATGACGGGGAAAAAGGACAGCTTTTCCGCCCATCTGTCCAAGGGGATGAAGCAGAAGGTCATGATCATGAACGCCTTTCTCACGGAGCCGCCTCTCTATATTATCGATGAGCCGTTTTTGGGTTTGGACCCTCTCTCCATCCGCTCCCTCCTGGAGCTGATGGTGCAGATGCAGGAGACAGGCGCCAGCTTCCTGATCAGCTCCCATATTCTGTCCACCATCGAACGCTACTGCAATAAATTCGTGGTGCTCCACCAAGGCTGCATTATCGCCAAAGGAACACTTCCGGAAATACTGGCAGCGGCGGGCCTGCCTCGCGGCAGCAGCCTGGATGACGCCTTCTGCGCGCTCACCGCGGCTGGAGGCGCCGTCGGATGAGGGAGGATTTCGCGGATCTGTGGCGCAAAAGGGCGGCAGCTTTCTGGAAAGAGGCATTTATTTATATCAGCTATGCCGCACGCAGCGGCTTCGCCGGATTTTTGCTGATGTTCATTATAATAGGCGCTTATTATTACGGGAAATTCCTGCAGAGCCTGCCGGACGCCTTTCCCTACTGGCGTATTACTACGCCGCTTCTGGCCTTGGCTCTGGGCATGACGGGAGTCCGCACCTTTATGAAGCAGGCGGATATGGTATTCCTGGCTCCCGCCGAATCCAGACTCCGCAGCTGGTGGATCTGCTCCATTATCTACAGCTACGCCTTTCAGGCGGCGGTTTCCCTGATGCTGCTCCTGGCGGTCTGGCCGCTGTATCTGGCCTGCGCGGATGAGGCGGCGCTTCCCTTCGCACATGCCGCCGCCTATTTGCTGGCCGCCAAGCTGCTGGCCGTATTGGGCCGCTTTCAGGCGGAACGGCTGGTATACCGGCCAAACCGCGGCGCCGAAGCGCTGGTCCGCTGGCTGGCCGCGGCGGTGCTGCCCTTCGCCCTGCTGACGGAGAGCCCGGCGAAGGCCTGGGGCTTGCTGCTCCTGGCTGCGGCGGCGCAATGCCTCGTGGTATTGCCGTTTCCCCGGCACAGAGTGCCCTGGGAGCAGCTAATCCGCCGGGAAGAGATCAGCCTGAAGCGCCATTACACCTTCTACAGCTGGTTTGCCGACGTGCCGAAGCTGGCGACCAAACCGGCGGCAAGACGCTTTCTGGGAGGAGTCACCTCGCGGATTCCCTTCCGGCAGGAGGACACTCACCGGTTTCTCTACGCCAAAACCTTTATCCGGTCGGAATATTATGCCATTCTGGCGCGAACCTCGGTAATTGCCATCCTGTTATTCCTGGCTGTGAATCATACGGCCGCCGTTCTGCTGATTTACGGAATCACGCTGATCATGAACTGCGCCACGGTTTCCTCGTTGACCCAGAGCCACCGGTACAGCTTCTGGCTGGAGCTCTACCCTGTGGACCCGAGCCGCAAGAGTAAAGCGGTATCGCGGATCTGCGAAAGCGCGCTCCTCCTGTCCAATACAGCAGTGGGCGCGGTGCTGATCGGCTTCCATTCCAGCGGCAGATTGCAGGCCCTGACCGCAGTGGCGGCGGGCTTCCTGTACATTCTCTACTTCACGCGGGTGTCGCTTCCCCGCAAAATGAAACATGCCGGGGACTAAGTCCTCCGGCATTTTTTTCGTCAGGATAACGGACATCAAATGTCGTCTATTTGCCCAGCGGTCCTATTTTCACAGAATAACGACATTAAATGTCTGTTATCCCATCCAAAAACGGCTTTTTCAGGGGAAAAGAGCTGCTTAACGGACATTTTCTGTCGCTATTCCCAAGGATATCCCTCATTCCGCCGAATAGCAGACAATTGTTGACGCTTCCACAAGAATCACTTGAGGGGCCGGAGACAGCTAAAAACCGCTCCGAATCGCCCGGCAAAACCGCTGCCGGACTGCCTCCGCTTTTTTATGAAAAAACCCTTGTATTCCGCGGCCTTTCAAGCCAATTTAAGACCTGCTCCCAACCCGTTTCTTCTATTATAATGTATACTTATAAACGGTCACTTCAGACCCAGCAGCCTAACCGCATTTTCCGTTGTCACCCGGGCGATTTCCTCCAGGGACATGCCGCGGATTTCGGCGGCCGCTTCGGCCACATAACGCACGTATCCGGTTTCGTTCCGCTTCCCCCGGAAGGGATGGGGGGTCAGGTACGGAGCGTCCGTTTCCAGCAGCAGACGGTCCAGGGGAACCCGGGCCAGCACCTCCTTGGGCTGCTTGGCATTCTTGAAGGAAACCGGGCCGCCGAAGGAAATATGGAAATTCATATCCAGGCAGATTTTCGCCGTTTCCCAGCTGCCGGAGAAGCAGTGCATGATGCCGCCAATCTCCGCCGCTTTTTCCTCCTTCAGAATCTCCAGGATATCCTGATGCGCATCCCGGTTATGGATCACAATGGGCTTGTCCAGCTTCCGGGCCAGCCGAATCTGCTCCCGGAATACCCTGGCCTGCACATCCTTGGGGGATGTATCCCAATAATAGTCCAGGCCAATTTCGCCCAAGGCCACCACCTTGGGAAGCTTCAGCATCTCCGCCAGCTCCTCCAGGTCCTGCGGCGTCATATCCTTGGCATCCTGGGGATGCCAGCCCAGCACCGCATAGACAAAATCATACCGGCGGGACAGCTCCAAGGTAGTGGGAATGGTCTCGCGGTTAAAGCCCACATTGACAATCCGGGTGACCCCGGCTTCATAAGCCCGCATCAGCGCCTCATGCCGGTCTTCCTGAAAGGATGGACTGTCCATATGGGTGTGCGTATCGGTAAACATACAAGTACCTCTTTTCTGTGATGATGGCGTGTCGGGAACGAGTGTATTGGTCCCACTTGCCCCGGTGCTACGAGCGTTTCTGCAAAAGCTGCCACAGCTCCTCCGGCATGGCCTCCGCCGCCAGCAGCTCCTCCGGAAAATAAATGTGATGCTGCCCCTGGCGGATGCCGCTGATGGAGCGGACAATTTCCGAACGGCTGGAGATTTCAAACAGATGGTCCCGGGAGTCCAGCAGCAGTATGGGCAGCTTCTCCTCCACCTCGCCGGGCTTGTATACATCATACGGCAGATCCGCCGGGAAATCGACATACATATAATAATCCGGATCAAGCCCCACTTTTGCAAGGCAGTCCCGCACCTGATGGGTCAGAAGAATTTCGCTTTCCTCCAGGGGCACATACTTCAGAAGCCGCCTGTGCAAAAACCGGCTGCATAAGTCGGCCAGCACCGGGTCCGTATCCTTGGTCCACTGCATAAAGGCCATTTGCATCAGCGCTTCGTCCAGGTGAAGATAGTCGGCAACGGTCATGGCATTCTCGAACAGGCGGCGCAGCGTATCATCCAGAAAAACAAAGGTATGGCCACCCCCAAATAATGCCCGGGCCCGCTCGAATATTTTGGAGAGCAGAATTTCCCCGCTCCGGGTGACAGGGTGAAAATAAACCTGCCAATACATCTGATAGCGGGACATGAGATAATCCTCCACCGCATGCATGCCGCTTTCCTTCACCACAATATGTCCCTTATGGGGCCGGACCATCCGCAGAATCCGCTCCAGATCGAAGGTGCCGTAATCCACGCCGGTATAATACGCGTCCCGCAAGAGATAATCCATCCGGTCGGCATCCATCTGGCTGGAGATCAGGCTCACCACGATCTTCTGCTCATAGGTTTTCCGGATGACCGCAGCGATCTTCTCGGGCATAAGCGGGTCAGCCTTGCGCAGAATGCGGTTCACCTGGGTATCCCCCAGAATAATCCGGCAGGTCCATTCCTCATGATCGCTGTCAAAGGCTCTTTCGATGGAATGGGAGAAGGGCCCATGCCCCAAATCATGAAGCAACGCGGCGCACAGGCATAACAGCCGCTCCTCCCGGGGCCAGTCGGCAAAGCCGCTTTTTTCAAACTGGGAGATAATCCGCCGGGTAATTTCATACACCCCCAGGGAATGGGAGAACCGGCTATGCTCCGCCCCGTGGAAGGTCAGATAGGACGTGCCCAGCTGCCTGATCCGTCGCAGCCTTTGGAATTCCGCCGAGTTGATCAGCTCCCATATGGTTTCATCTTGGACATAGATGTAATTATGTACCGGGTCCTTGAATACTTTCTCCTCTGACAGCCTGCCTGACATGCCCGTCCCTCCCTTTCAAGGCTTGAGATAAAAGTCCCTTTTTATTTTCGTCGAAAAATGTCGTAAACAAACATCTTTAGTCCCGAATAAGAGTTTCTTCAAAACTTGTAATATTACTATTTGATTTTTCTGTAGAAAATTTTGTCTGGAAAAAGCCCACTATCATCAGGAATATCGGTTTTTCCGAGCCAAAATTTAGTATCTTTTTTTGTAAAAAAACAGTTGACTATTTTGGGAAAGGTTGGTATCATTATAAAGTGAAATGTCGAAAGATGACGATGATTCCAAAACTGACACTAATTTTTGAGAGGAGCAACATATACAATGATGAAATCTACTGGTATTGTAAGAAAAGTGGACGAGCTGGGCCGGGTGGTAATCCCCATCGAATTGCGCCGCACCCTGGGTATCGGCGAGAAGGATGCTCTTGAAATTTATGTGGACGGCGAGCGCATCATGCTCAAGAAATATGAGCCTGCTTGTATCTTTTGTGGCAATGCTGAGAACGTTGCCTACTTCAAAGGAAAAATTGTTTGCAATGTTTGCTTAACTGAGATGCCTAACCCTGTGACAAAATAGGAATTATAGTGTATAATAAATCCATAACCAATGTTAATTCTAACCTTTTTATATCTCCTCTAGTCCCTGAACAACCTACGCAAAGCCGGCGTGGTTGTTGAGGGATATTTTTTGTCCATTGCAAGACTGGATTTTTCTGGCGCGTATGTTAAAACCGGGGGCGCAACGCCCCCGTTATTCCTCCAGCAATTCCTGATAAATATCCCGCCGGGAAACGCCGCGGTCGCCGGCGGCGCGCTTCATGGCCTCCTTGCGGCTCTGGCCCTCCGCTTCATACCGCTCCACATGCTCCGCCACCGTAAGAGCTTTCCACCAGACCGTCTCGGCGGCAGAGCCCTGTTCGCCGGCTCCATCGGCCGAAGCTCCTTCCACTACCAAACAATACTCTCCCAACGGCGGAGTCTCCTCCAGCATCACCAGCGCTTCCTCCAGGGTTCCCCGGGCAAATTCCTCGTAGCGCTTGGTCAGCTCCCGGGCCAGCACCACCTGCCGGTTGCCCCAGCTTTGCAGCATCGCCTCCAGCGTTTTGCCTACCCGGTGGGGAGATTCATAGAATAACAGAGTTTCCCTGACGCCTTGAAGCGAGGAGAGCTTTTCCTTCAGCCCTTTTTTGTCCCGGGGCAGGAAACCAACAAAGCGGAAGCCTGTGGTGTCCAGGCCCGAAGCGATCAGAGCGGAGAGCGCAGCATTGGCGCCGGGTACCGGAATAACCGGGATATCCGCCTCAATGGCCAGCCGGACCAAATCCTGGCCGGGGTCGGATATGGCTGGCAGCCCGGCGTCGCTGACCAGGGCAATGCTTTGCCCTTCCTGGAGAAGCCGGACCAGCTCAGGGCCGCTGTGGATTTTGTTATGCTCATGATAGCTGACCAGCCGCCCGCCAATCTCAAAGTGGGTCAGGAGCTTCCGGGTCTGGCGGGTATCCTCTGCGGCAATAATATCCGCTTCCTTCAGAATGCGCACCGCCCGGAAAGTCATATCCTCCAGATTGCCGATGGGTGTCGCCACCAGATAAAGAGCTCCTCCGCCCGTGCGGTCTGCGGCATAGCTTCGCTGTATGTTCATTCGGAACCCCTCTCCTTATTTTCTACCCGGAGGCTGTCGGCTGAACCATAATAAACCTCCATCAGCTCCCCGGTATATTGGCCGTCCGGGCCGTAAACCACCAGCGGCGGAAGCAGCCGCAAATCCGGCTTGCCGCCCCGAATGCCCTCCACCAGCACCATATTGGCCTCCTGCTCCGCTTTGGGGTGGACGAAGCGGAGCCGCTTGGGCTCCAGTCCTGCCCGCCGCATCCCCTCCAGGATATCCGTAAGCCTTGCGGGCCTATGAACCATGGCCACCTTGCCCCCGTAGCGGGTGAGCCTGCTGCAAGCTGCCAGCACATCCTCCAGAGTACAGAAGATTTCATGGCGCGCCGCGGCAAAATGGAGATTCCCGTTCTGCTCTCCTGCACACACCGGCAGGTACGGAGGGTTCACCGTCACCAGATCGAACAGGCTGGCTTCCCGGGTCCTGTATTCCTTCAAATCCCCCTGCTCAATATGAATCCGTTCCTCCAGGCCGTTCAGTTGGACGCTCCGGGCGGCCATATCCGCCAGCCGCTCCTGAATCTCCAGCCCCCAGATTTCCGCCTGAGTCCGGGTGGACAGGAGCATCGGCACAACGCCGTTGCCCGTGCATAAATCCATGATCCGCCCCCGGGGAGGCACGGAGCAGAACCGCGCCAGCAGAACCGCATCCATGGAAAAGGAAAATACATCATCCGCCTGGATGATCTTCAAATTATTGCGGAGCAAATCATCCGCTCGTTCATGAGGCAAAAGCATACTCGTTCTCCGGACTCCTCTGTGCCGCCCAAGTGCTCGTAAGGCCAGCCGCTCTTGTCGCGGCTGGCCTCGTTCGTCTCATGCGCCATCACTATTATTTATTCAGAAATGACATGCAAAACAGGCAATCGCCTTCGGTACGCAAATGTCCATAATAAACATTGCATATGTGAAAGCCTTCATGATAAAGCCGGGCCAGATTCTCGTAACCTTCCCGGGTCAGGGACAGACCCTCCGGCTTGGCAGGCTCGGCGTCAGGCTCCATAGTCGGTTCCGGGTATTGATCCTCACGTATCATGCGCAAAAGCTGCTCGTTCTCCATCCGAAGCCGCTGGTTTTCCTCCAGAAGCTCCACCACGATGGTCTTCAGCCGGCTCAAATCGGCATACATGGTGCCCATTTGTTCTTCCATGGCTTCAATCTGCGTGAAAATATCCTTTTTCTCCAACGGTTGTCACCTCAGGCGAACCCTCAAATTACTCCTGCTCCGCTACATCATCCGCCGGGAGCTCCACCACCCGGTTATTCTGCTCAAACAGCTGCACCTTCACCATCCGGCTCTCCACATTCAGGCTAAGCACCTTGGCCTGCCCCATCGTGGTGATCACAATGCGCCCTACCTTGGGCAGCTCGGTCTTGCCGCTTTCGTAATTGTCATGCTCGTATTTCAGGCAGCACATGAGCCTGCCGCATAACCCGGAGATTTTGGTGGGATTCAAGCTCAGGTTCTGGTCCTTGGCCATCTTGATGGAAACGGGGTCGAAGTCTCCCAGGAAGGAGGAGCAGCAGAGTATGCGGCCGCAGGGGCCAATTCCGCCCAGCAGCTTGGCCTCATCCCGTACCCCGATCTGCCGCAGCTCAATGCGGGTGCGGAAGATGCTGGCCAGATCCTTCACCAGCTCCCGGAAGTCTACCCGGCCCTCCGCCGTAAAATAAAAGATGACCTTGTTGCGGTCAAATGTATATTCCACGTCCACCAGCTTCATCTTCAGCCCATGGTCCTTGATCTTCTCCTGGCAGATGCCGAAGGCTTCCTTGGCGGCGGCCTTATTGTTGTCCACCACCCGGGCATCATTCTCGTCCGCGATCCGGATGACCTTCTTCAAGGGCAGCACCACATCGCTTTCGGGCACATCGCGCTTGCCGATGACGACCTTGCCATATTCCAATCCTCGTGCCGTATCCACAATCACACTGCTGTCTTTTTGAACAGGCAAGTCAATGGGGTCAAAGTAAAATACTTTCCCCGCCTTCTTGAAGCGGACGCCCACAACGCAATACAAAGGTTTCTCCCTCCAATCTGGATCAGTTTTAAGCCGGAAAATCAGCTTGCCGGCCGGTCCTGCATGCCGATAATCGCCTGCTCCAGGGCCAACTGGGCATTGGCGGTGGTGCGCAGCTTCTTCTGAAGCTCAATCACCAGCTCCATGGCATACACCCAATACCGCAGGGGCAGACGGACTGCTTCCTTGTAGGTCCAATCGGTTTGATCGGCGAACACCACATCTTCCCGGCGGCCGTTCTGAAGGTGAAGCATATCTTTGAGCAGAAGCAGCCACAGGTCCAAAATAAGGGGAAGCCGGTCCGCCATATCGGACTTGAATACGGCCTGCTGCGCTGTAATAAGCACATGGGGGAAGCGGAAAAGCGCCTCCTTAGCCAATTGTATCATTACATTTCGCGCTTCTGCAAACTCCTTTGATTGGATAAATTCGCGCGCAGCCTCCACGCCTCCCGCCACATGGGCGGCAGGCAGCACCAGCTCCAGCGGAAGCCCTTCCCGCCGGTGGAGCACCTCCACAATCTCGGAGGCGGCCAAAGGAACAAAGGGAATCCACTGGGCCCGGGATTGGATGGTGGGCAGGAGGGCATGTCCGTTCTCCGTGATCAGAATAGCCATCACATCGACTCCCGGCTCCTCCAGAAATTTCAGGAGGCTGTTGGCAGCCTGCACCGTCATCCGGTCCGCTTGCTCGATGACATAGATTTTTTTGCTGCCGCCGGAGAGGCGGTAGCCCAGCTCCCGCTGCAGCTCGCGGATTTGGTCGATCTTCACGCTGGCCCCTTCGGGCTCCACCAGAATCAGATTGGGGTGGTTGCCGTGAGCCACCTTGCGGCATTCCACACATTCCCCGCAGGCGTCATCCTCCCTGGCTGTGCAGAAGATCGCCTGAGCCAGAGTCACCGCCAGCTCCTTCTTGCCGGAGCCGGCCGGACCGCTGAAGATGTAAGCATGGGACAGCTTCCCGGTACGGAGGCTGTTGATGAGCATCCGCTTGGCCCGGAGCTGTCCCGGTATGGAATCAAACGACATGTTGTCCCCTCTCATTCCCGAAGCTAAAAGCTTAAATTAATCAGCAACCCCTTAATTTCCCCGACCCGCTGGAGGATATCGATCTTCCCCTGCTCTGTATCCAGCAGCTCGTCCGCCATGGCAAGCAGATGTCCGTCGATTTCCTCCAGCAGCTTGTAGCGTTTGGTGCGGCCTCTGCGGTCCCAGCCCCGGGTATCCTTCAACCCGACGCCGCGGCGGGCGGTCTCCTCCAGAAACTGCTTGATCAGGAGTTTGTACTGACGCAGCTCCCGGACCGTCATGGAGCGGGACAGGCGTTCGCCCTGCCGCTGAATCTGGTCGATCATCCGGTTCAATTGCTCCTGGCCGGCTTGTTCATCATGCTGGCGCAGACTGTCGGAAAAGCTTTTTTGCTGCACAGGATGCAAATTGGAATTGTCCGTCCGGCGCAGCTCATTGCCGGACGGACGCCAGCCAGGATTGATTTTCATATGAATATGTCCAGCCTTCCTTGTGCAAGTTGGAATCAGTAGTGCTCGAAACGTTCAACCGGCATAACGAACACCGCGGCGCCGCCCACCTGAACCTCTACAGGGAACGGAATATAGGAATCGGAAGTGCCGCCCATAGGGGAAACCGGCGTGACCAGCTGCTCACGGGTTTTGCAGTTATTGCGAATGACATTCAACACCTCGGGCACCCGCTCATCCTCAATACCAATAATGAATGTAGTATTGCCGGCCCGCAGAAAACCGCCGGTGGACGCCAGCTTGGTGGCGCGGAAGCCGTCCTTGACCAGAGCATTGGACAGCCGGTTGCTGTCCTTATCCTGAACCACAGCGATGACAAGTTTCATAGCAACTCCTCCTTCAACAAGATAGGATAGCCCCGCATGCCGCCGTCAAAAACAGCCGGGGGCGCTTGTTACCACACGATATGTGACGAAGACGCCATAGGTGACAGCCGCCTATATAAAAACAGTCTCTCAAAAACACCCAACAGCTGCAAAACGGGGTTCATACCCTTTAAAAAAAACTCCATACTCATACTTTATTTGACATGAAAGCGGCGTTTTCCTGCTTGGAACGAAAGATTTAGCGCCTGTCTTACGGATTGCACCATCTGGTCAAAGGGCTGTCCCGCATCAATACGGACAATCCGCTCGGGATAACGGTCATGAAGAATGGCGTAACCCTCTCTTACTTTATAATGGAAGGAACGCCCCTCCAGGTCCAGGCGGTTGATTTCCCGCCCCTTATCCTTATGGATTCGGGAAAGTCCGATCTCCGGATCTATATCCAGCCACAGGGTAATATCCGGCATAACGCCGGCTGTGGCAAATTCATTCACGGAATAAATCTCGTCGATTCCCAATCCTCTGGCATGTCCCTGATATACCAGACTGCTGTCCACATATCTGTCGCTTAGCACCGTCACTCCCCGGGCAATTGCGGGCAGCACCTTCTCCGCCAGATGCTGCCTGCGGGCTGCGGCATACAAGAGCGCCTCCGTCCTGCCGTCCATGGACGTGTGCTCCTTGTTCAGGATAATGGAGCGGATTTCCTCGGCAATCTTGATGCCTCCCGGCTCCCGGGTAATCAGGACCTCCATTCCCATTTCCTTCAGAAAAGCCTCAATCTCCGGAATCAAGGAGGTTTTGCCCGCCCCTTCTCCGCCTTCTATTGTAATAAACCAACCTTCCGCCACTTCTATACCCCATTCGCTGTTTAATTCTTCAGTCCCCCATATGTCGAAACCGAAAGCGCCGTGAATGCGCCGTCACTTGTCCTGTCTTGTTACCAGTATACTACAACCGGGTCCCGGAGGCGCACCCTGAAATTTGGCTCCGGCCCGGTACAGCCGCAGAATCCGCTCTGCAGCTGCTGCCGTAATCACCTCTCCCGGAATCAGCAGCGGGATGCCCGGCGGATACGGCACTACCGACTGGGCCGCAAGATGGCCCACTGCCGCTTCCAGAGCCAGCCGCTCTCCCCGGTCAACGCCGGAAGCGCCCATAGCCACAGGCCCGCTTACCGGGTCCGCTGCTGCCGCCATGGCCCCGGGGACCGCGGAAGCGGCGGCGGTTGCCTCACAGTCTCCGCAGGCGGGTCCAACCGCCATGGCGGCGATAGCCCCGGCCAGCCGCTCCAAATCCTCCCGGCCCGTGGCCGGACTGGCCGCCAGCACCGCATAGCGCTCGTCGGCCATCTCGCCGGCGATGCCGCCAACCGCCAGCACATCCAACAGCTGAAAACCAGTCCGCAAACCTCCGGCATCCTCGAGCACCAGCTTAAACGGGTCCCAGAAGCTATAGGCATTGGATTCCGGCGACGGCTCCAGCAGCCGCACTCCTTGGGAGGGTAGCCCAGCTAACGTCTCCCGGAAGCGGCTTAACGCTTTCAATCCCGCGCCAATCTCTGCCCCGGCCCGTGTAGCCGCATATCTTCTGGCTATATCCAGCGAAGCCATGATGGGATAGGAGGGGCTGGAGCTTTGCAGCATAGCCAGCCGCTCCCGCAGCCTGTCCCGGGGCACGCGGCTCCCCTGCACATGGAGCATGGCTCCCATGGTCATGGCGGTTAGCATCTTGTGGGTGGACTGCACCACCCCGTCCGCTCCCCGGGCCAACGCCGATACGGGCACACCGGGGTGCAGCCCAAAATGCGCCCCATGCGCCTCATCCACCAAAAGCGCCATTCCTGCGCCATGGGCCATCCGGGCATACAGCTCCAAATCCCAGCCCATCCCGTAATAATTGGGGTTGGTCAGGAACACCGCCTTGGCCCGGGGATACCGTTCCAGCGCCGTTTGAAGCGTACCCGGCGCCACCCCTCCGGCTATTCCCGTCCGTCTGTCCACCTCCGGCTCCAGCATCACCGCTTGGACCCGGGCCAGCATCAGGGCGTGGATCACCGATTTATGGGCATTGCGCTGCACCAGGATCAGCTCCTCCGGCTGACAGACGGCGCCGATCAAAGCCAAATTCCCGACCGTGCTGCCCCCCACCAGAAAAAACGTCTCCTCTGCCCCGAAGCATTCCGCAGCCAGCCGCTGGGCCTCCAGAATGGGCCCCTCAGGGTGGTGCAGATCATCCAAACCTTCTATTTCCGTATAATCAATCTCCATAACGGAGCCAAAAAAAGCCTTCTCTTCCCCCTGCAGGCTGGCGCCGAACTTATGGCCGGGCACATGGAAGCTTGCATCCCTTCGCCTGCGCCGTTCCGCCAGCGCTTCAAACAATGGAGCCTTCTCCTGATTCATCCTTTACGTTCCCCCTTGCCGGCAACAAAAAAAGAAGGACAAGTATACTCATCCTTCCTTAACTATATGAAAAAAACCGGATAAAAGAAAGCATCTGCCGCCCGCTTTTATGCATTTTTTGGATACCAGATCCGCTTCAGCTGGTGGATAAAGAAGGGGTACTTGGCGTCCTGCACATCCGTCCGAACAATCTCCATTTCGCATTCCTCGCAAATAAATTCCGAAATAACCCGTATGCCGTCCTTGCCGGCGCTTCCGCAAATAATACAGACCTCGCCTGTGCCATTGCTCTGTCCCTGCCCCTGCTCCACTGTCGGCTCCGGCGCCCGCTTTATGTCCTGGCCCTCAAATTCCTCCATCCATCTCACCTCTAGTCTTTTTATCTATTAGTATGTCCATGAAACTATCCGTCCATTCGTTTTTTCAAAGCTTTCCTTTTGTTTTTATATGTTTATGTGGGCATAGGCCTGTTGGTTCCTGGAAAATGGCTGCAATACAGGCCTGCCGCTGCCGATATTAATAAAGAAGAAGGAGGCGCACCATGTCCAAACATACCCTATCTGAGGATTCTACTATATACCATTATACCCTGCTTTACAGATTTACCCGCAAGCATCCTTTTTTCTGGCTGTATTCCGTCTGCCTGCTGCTGTGGGCTTTTGCCGATGCGGTATATTCGGGCACGGACGGCCTGATCCAGCTGGCGGCATCATTGGTCATCGTTACTGCCGCTCATGCCGCTATTGTGCTGCCTCTCACCCGCCTTGCCCGGGGATCGGTGCCCCGCTTATGGAAATGGACTGCCGCCTACCCGCTTGTTGGCTATTTGCCTGCGGGACTCGTCCCGATCAAACAATGGGACCGGGCCAATCACCACCGGCTGCTCATCGGCTTCGTGCTGGTGGCGCTTCTATATGTATGGCTGCCTTTGCCCTGGCTGGCCAATGCCGCGGCTGCCCATTATTTTCTGCTCCTTCCCCAACTGGTATACGTGGGAAAATGCGTCCGCCTCTATGCCGGCGGTATGCTGAAGGTGACGGAACGGGATATTTCCTTTTATAAGAACTAAGCCCCGCCTTCGCTTGACAGCCTATCTTCCATAACACTATAATTTGTAGTGTGAGGTGCATCATAGTGAAGATACACAACTTCAAGTACAACGAGAAGGGCCTGAACCGCTTTTTTGGCCCCTTGGAAGCCAAGATCATGGATATTCTGTGGTCCCATACAGAATGCTCTATCCGGGATGTGCAGAAAATGCTGGATCAGGAGCGAAACCTCAACTTCAACACGATTATGACCGTCATGAACCGGCTTCTGGAGAAGGGTGTGCTTACCAAGCGGATGGACGGGCGGACCTCCCTGTTCCGTCCGGTGCACAGCAAGGATGAGTTCATGGACATCCAGTCCAAGGAGATTACCCACGAGCTGATGGAAGATTTCGGGCCGCTGGTGGTCAATCATATGATTGACGCCCTTGACGAAGCCGATCCCGATTTGCTCAGCCTCCTCGAGCAAAAAATCGAAAGTCTGAAAAAGGGAAGATAGCCTATGGGAAATCCTCTATCCAAATCCGTCGTGATCCTGTTCTTGTCAGCGGCCGGGGTTCTGTTTGTCCAGATGGTCATGTATGCAGGCTTTACCCTGTTCCGCTGGGAGGCGCTGCGCAGCTGGTTTGACATGTGCAACAGCTGGTTTATGAAATGGGGACTGCCCTTTATGGCCATTCTTCTGGATGCGCTGACCTGGACAACCGTCATGGCCGGCATCATTATGCTGAGCATCCAACTGCTCTCCTACCTCCGCATAAAACGGAGATTCGCCCCGCTGCGGCGCAAGGACCAGGAGCAGGCCATCGCGCAGACCTACCGTCTCCCCCGCAGAAGGCTTGTCATCATAGAACAGGAGCAGGCGGTGGCACTGACCATGGGCTTCATCCGTCCCGTCATCGTGTTGTCCACCGGGTTAATTCAGATGCTGGAGGAGCAGGAGCTGGAAGCCGTTATCCGGCACGAAGAGTATCACATGCGGCATTATGACGCCCTTCGGGCAATGCCTGCTTATCTTTTGTCCAAGATGATGTGGTATTTGCCTATCCTGCGGTGGTGCCACCATGTGCTGAAAATTTCGGCAGAGGTTCATGCGGATCAATACGCCGTAGCGCGCACCGGCTCACCTGTAGGATTGGGCAGCGCTCTGCTGAAGCTGGTCCGGCACAAGCCTTACACCCGGATGCCTCTCTGCCATGTTTCCTTTGCCGATACCCCCATTAACATCCGTATCCGCCAGCTTATCGACCCTGACGAGAAGCCGCATATGCGTCTTCCCTTGCTCTCTACCGCTATTTCATTCTCGGTAGCCGCGGTATTGGCTTCACTTTTGCTGCCGGCTCTGTTGTAAACACTCTGTTCACTGCCTCGGGAGGGGCATCTTTTTTGAAATATAGCACTACATAACGTAGTGATTATGGGATAGATCATTCGATGCAACTATTAATGAGGAGGAAACGAACTGTGAATAAATGGAAGCTGGCAACAATAATTACGGTAATTGTGATCGCAGCAGGCGGCGGTATCGGGTATTACGCATACGATTATTACGCGGGCAATCATGTGGAGATAAAGGATGTCATCAGCGCCTCCGGTTCCTCCGGCGGTTCGCAGGCTGCCTCATCATCGGCCACACCTGCCGCGCCTGCCGATGTCAACGGCACCTGGACCATCCAGTCCGCGTCGGAGGTATACTTCTCCGTCACCACCTCCAAGGAAACCGTCAACTTCTCGGTCAAACCGGTTACCGGCTCCTGGACCCTCAATACTGCCGATCCGGCTCAAAATAAAGCGGAAGGCGCCGTAGAGCTCAGCGGACTCAGTTCCGGCAATGGACAGCGGGATAATCACATCAAGGGGGCCGATTATCTTCAGGTCGAGCAGCATCCCAAGGCCACCTTTACCGTCAAGTCCTTCGAGAACCTGCCCAAGGAATGGAAGGCCGGCGTCACCGAATCCTTCAAAATGACCGGCACACTCACCGTCCGCGGCATCCCCAAGGACGTCACCTTCGACGCCAAGGCTCAACTGGATGGCACCCAGCTGAAGCTGGAGGGACAAACAGTCGTCACCTTCGAGGACTATGGCATGAAGAATCCCCACACCGTGGTGCTGAGCGCGCAAAATGACGTCGCCGTCCAGCTGCGGCTTGTGCTGGGCAAATAGAGAAGCAAGGGGAGACCGCGTACCGACTGGGGCGCGGTCCTTTCTATATAAGGCAGTCTCACTGTTTCACCCAAAAGGTAGAAACATGGGAGATCCGGAACCCCGCTTTCACCATATTGGCATGGCTGGCCGAGCCGAACATAACATCAGTGTAGACAGCCTTCGCCCCCATCCGTGCGGCATCTCCTAGGCGCTGTGCCAGCAGAGCCTTCTGGCAGCCCTTGCCCCGGTGCGTTGGAAAGGTATAGTCATTGGCAATGTATCCCGCCTCCCCGTGAAGGAACAGCGAGCCCATGGCTGCCGGGCTGCCGTCGATCCGCAGCATATAATTGATAAAGTCCGGCCGGCAAAAGAAAGGCTTGGACCGGGCCATCATAGCTCCGTTGATTTTCATACCGCCAACGGATTCCCCGATCCAGCGGATAAATTCCTCCGCACTTTCCTCTGTCACCCGCTCAATCGGAAACGAGGCTGCCTGCCCTTCGGTAGTCTTCGGGCAAGCGTACATATAGACCAGCTGCTCTACGGGGAAAAAGCCTTTGTCACAAAGCGCTCTGGTCACCTCTTTCGTCATGTGGTTGGGGGTCAGCTCGAAGCTTGGCGCGGCAAGGGGGTAATGCTTCAGCAGGCGGTCCAGGTCCGGCAAGTCCCGGGGGCCGAAGCCCTTGACCCGATTATAGTAGATGGAAGCGGGGTCCGTGCAATCGCGCAGCAAGATGGAGGCCCCGAAGGGCGTCACCTTCAACTCCCTCTTCATCGGAACCAGGGACCGTGCGGCGTTCAATCGGGTCAGCTCCAGCTCCGCGGCTTCTATTTCTTTCAGACATTCCAACGGTTTTTTCTCCATGGGGAGTTCACTCCTTGAGGGTGAAATGGCATAAAAAAAGACGCTCAGGCGAGCGTCTTGGCTATTCATCAGGAACAAACATTCGTTTTGTGAAGCAATTCAAGATGAGAGGTCATATTTCGGCTTCCTATTATGAGTATAAAACACTCTAAAATATAAGTCTATATTTTTATGCGACAAGCGAAGCGCGGGTGGCCGGCGTCTGAACCTTCCGCTTGGGCCGGGCCAGCTTCTCTGCTC
>NZ_QMFA01000032.1 GCF_003285005.1 Paenibacillus sp. YN15
TCCCATTATTTCCAAATTAACCTACGTTGAAGCAAACTGGATGTCGGTTTCGTTCATTATAACTATCTCCCAATCTGTACAGGCTGAAGAGGGAAATTGTTTTCCGCTATTTCTGCTGCGCGGGCCTCTGTGAGGGGAAGACTGTCGGCTAGTGCAGCAAGGTAAGGGCGCGCGGTTCTCCTGTAACCTGAGCAAAGGGGATAATGGACGAAAAGGAGCAGAAAGGCGCAGAAAGGAGCGGAATGGAGGGGCGGGGCAGCAAAGCAGTTTGGCAGAAAGGGCAGGACGATGCAGCTTCGGGAGCCGATTCGGATGCTGCCGCCTGAGCCAAAGGGATAATGGGCGAAAAGGCATCAGGCGGGCATCAGGGGGAAGCAGGCAGGGTTGACAGGGTTGACACCCTCCGGCAACTATGCTAAAGTTATGAGAAAATTCTCATAACAATACACGCTAAGAACGGAAACAGTACGGGTCGTTCACACCCTCAGAGAGCCGCGGCAAGGTGCAACGCGGCGGGTGACCGCCTGGAAGCTCATCCGGGAGCGGCGGCATGGAAGCCTTCAGCCGGCAGCATCAACGCCGGGAAGCCAGTATATGCCGACGGTTCATCCCCGTAACGGGATGGCGGGATTATGGCAGCAGAGCCATAATGCCGCACAGAGCGGATTTGCCCGGCGCCTCGCTGATTGCGTGCGGATGGCGGCAGGGTCAAATCAAGAAGAGTGGTACCGCGACGGTTGCAAGCCTGTCGTCTCTTCCCCGGAGGGGGAAGGGCGGCAGGCTTTTTGGCGCTTTGCACCCGCCGCTCCCCCTCCAATTCTCCAGTCCCACGAAGATTCCAGTCTAACTGAATACCCAGCAAACGTTGAGACCGGGAGCGGGAGCCCCCGACGCCTTACAGAGAGCCGCGGAAATGGTGCAACGCGGCGGCGTTCAAGCTCCTTCCTCGCCCGTGAACGGCCGCATGGAACACAAGTACATGCGGACGGCCTTGCCCCCGTTACCGGGCACGCAGCGGTTCCTCCGCTGCGACCAAGCGGGTCCGGACCAACACCGGACCAAAAAGAGTGGTACCGCGACAGGAGAACATGGCCTGCCGTCTCTTTCAGACATGAAGGAGACCGGCAGGCCTTTTGGCGTTGCGGCGCGCAGAGAAACCAACATTTTTGAGGAGGATGACCCACTATGGAAAACCGCAGAATCCGCATTTTCGACACCACCTTACGCGACGGTGAGCAATCGCCGGGAGCCAGCCTGTTTCCGGAGGAGAAGATCCTGCTGGCCCGCCAGTTGGAGAGACTGGGCATCGATACCATTGAGCCGGGCTTTCCCGCCAGCAGCCCCGGTGATTTCCGCGCCGTCCAGGAGATTTCGCGAATCCTTGCCCGCCCCGAAATTTGCGGCTTTGCCCGGGCGGTCAAAGGCGACATTGACGCAGCTGTCCGCGCCACCCAGGATGCCAACAGACGCAGGCTGCACCTGTTTATTTCCTCCTCCCAGATCCACATGGATTTCCAACTGAAAAAAAGCCGGGAGCAGGTGCTGCAGATTGCCCGCGATATGGTGGCGTACGCCAAGCAATTTGTGGACGTAATCGAATTTTCCCCCATGGATGCCACACGCTCCGGGGATGAATTCCTCTATGAGATGCTGGAGGGGGTTATTGCCGAAGGGGCCACCATTCTGAACATTCCCGATACAGTAGGCTACGCCCTGCCCGAGGAGTACGGCAACCTGTTCCGGCGGGTGCGGGCCAATGTCCGGGGCGGCGACAGGGTGGAGTACAGCGCCCATTGCCACAATGATCTTGGCCTTGCCGTAGCCAACAGCCTGGCGGCCATTGCGGCGGGAGCCACCCATGTGGAGGTCAGCGTCAACGGCATCGGCGAACGGGCAGGCAACTGCTCTCTGGAGGAGCTGGTTATGGCGATTGCTACCCGGGGCAGGGAGAGCGGCCTCTCCACCGGCGTCGACCTTTCGCAAATTTATGAAACCTCCCGGATGGTCAGCCGGATTATGAACCTGCCCATCGCCTACAACAAGCCTATCGTCGGGCGCAACGCCTTCCAGCATGAGGCGGGGATTCACCAGGACGGCCTCCTGAAGAACCGGAGCACCTACGAAATTATGGACCCGGAGAAAATGGGCATTCCCCGGGACATGATCGTGCTGGGCAAACATTCCGGGCGCCACGCCCTGAAGCACCGTCTGGAGCGCTACGGGGTGATCATGGAGGGGGAGGAGCTGGCCCGGTTTGCCGAGCAGTTCAAGCAGGAGGCGGACGCCTATAAGGTGATTTCCGACGCGCATCTGCTGCGGATTCTCGACAAAACTCCCGGCGGTGCCGCCGGACCTTTCTCCATGATGGATTTTCAAGTGGTGTCCAACCACCGCAAAGCCAAGGTGGCCTCCGTCACCCTCCGCAACAACCGTTCCGGTGAAGAAACCACCTTTGCCGCCGCAGGGGACGGACCGGTGGAGGCCATTGTGGCCTGCTTGAGGCAGGCGGTGGATTTTCCGCTGGAGCTGACGGATATGGAGATTCACTCCCTGTCCGCTTCGGAGACTGCCCAAGGGGAGGCGCAGATTACGGTCCGCACCGAGGATGACCGGACATACCGGGGCAGCGGCATTCATACGGATATTCTGGCGGCGGTGGCTGAAGGATATTTGTCGGCGCTGAACCAGGCGGTGTCGGCCCGGGAAGAGAAATTGTCAGAAAAGATTTGTTGACAATGATAATCATTATCAATTAACATGGAGGAAATGAATCCCTCGTGAAAAGGAAAGATGCAGGATGCTTACCAATCACTCGCTCCTCCATGAGCAAAATCAGCACGGACTGCTGCTCACCTCCGTTGCCGCAGCCGAAGACGGGAGGCTGTACGCCTCCGCGGTGAATGAAGGCATCTTCCGCATCGACAGCGCAGCTGCCTGGGCCCGGCTTCCCCATAAGCTTCCGGCGGGCGTCACCGTCAACCGGCTGGAAGCGGAGGACGGCTATATCTTCGCCTGCACCGAGCAGGGGCTGTTTCAGCTGCGGGAGGACGGCTGGCGTTCCACCAAGATTACGGTGCCCTGCTACCGGCTCAGAAGCAAGGGCGGAGTCCTCTATGTAGCCGCAGGCAACGGCTTGTGGTACCAGTTCAACGATAACTGGGTGCGGACCGGCTACTCCGAAGAACCGGTATTCGATCTGTTTATGACGCCGCAGATGATCTTTATGGCCCGTTCGTCCGGCATTTCCCTGTTTGACCGCTACAACCAGTCCTCCGAGGACTTCAAATTGAACAGCTCCGTGTCCAGCCTATGTGTGCTCCACGGCTATCTGCTGGGGGCCGACGGATTGGGGAATCTGATTGCCGGGGATAAGCGGGGCCGCTTCAACACCCACCACTACAAGGGAATCCGGATTTTTTCGCTGGAATCCTGCGAGGGACGGATTTATGCCTGTACCAGCCGTGGGCTGTACCAGGTATTGTACTGGAAGAACCAGTTCCACCTTTGCTCGGCCATTACCGGATTTCCGGTGACAGATGTGGCCTTTGACAAGGATAACCTCTATCTGTCCACCTATTTTGAAGGGCTGCGGATTCTGCCCAGGCGCCGGGGCAATATGTCCGGCGAAGCCTGATCCGGATGCGCTCCCTCTAACTGAAGCATAAACCGGAAAACCGGGCTTGCCCGGTTTTTTTTGGCGTGGCGGCAGTCTTAAAGAGAACGGTTCCAGGATTTATGAAAGGCTATTTCGCTTATGCGCGGGTTTAGTGTACAATTGAGGGGACGAACGCGCATGACGAGGAAGGAGAATGGATTGAATGACCGTCAAAATTATAACCGACAGCGCTGCCGATCTTCCCAAGGAACTGGTGGCACAGCATGGAATAGAAACGCTCCCGTTGATGGTTTATCTGGATAATCAGGAATTCCGGGACGGGGAGACCATGAATCCCAAAGAAATGTTCCAGGGCATGCGGGAGGGCAAGGTTTACAAAACGGCCCAGGTTCCACTTCAAATCTTCCGGGAAGTGTTCCAGCGTCATGCAGAGAACGGCGATTCATGCATTTATGTGGCATTTTCCTCCGCATTGTCAGGGACCTACCAGTCCGCAGTGCTGGCAAAGAATGAAATCCTGGAGGATTATCCCGACGCAAGGCTTGAGGTGATCGACACCAAGTGCGCATCCATGGGCTTCGGCCTGGTGGTGCTGAAGGCGGCGGAGCTGGCTGCACAAGGCAAAAGCCAGGAGGAGATTCTTGAGGCGGTCCGCTTCCATGCTCTCCATATGGAGCATATTTTCACAGTGGACAATCTGGAGTATCTGTACCGGGGAGGCCGGGTCAGCAAAACTGCCGCTTTTATCGGCGGGCTTCTGAACATCAAGCCGGTGCTTCATGTGGAGGACGGCAAGCTGATCCCCATTGAGAAGCTGCGCGGCCGGCGCAAGGTGCTGGACCGGATGGTGGCGATTATGACGGAGCGGGGAGTGAGCCAGGACCAGCAGGTGATCGGCATTTCCCACGGGGATGATATCGAGGCCGCCCATAGCCTGCGGGAGATGATCCGCGAGCGCTTCGGCTGCAAGGATTTCATCATTTCCCAGATCGGCGGGGCGGTTGGCGCCCATTCCGGACCGGGGACGCTGGCTCTTTTTTTCCTGAACCGGCTGAATCCGGCTACCTGAGATTGTACATATACCCGTCTGAAGAACCCTATGCGCCCGGCAAGCTGGGCGGTAGGGTTTTTTTACGTTCTTTGAAGGACCGCGGATGGAATTTCCAAGGGTTAGATATACTACAAATATTATGGTGAAAAAATAAACATTTTGTTAATATTGGCTGAAAGTTTAGGGTGAAAGTTGTCGTTTTGTTTACAAAATCTTAATACAAGGAGAGCAAATTATGATATGATGGCAAATGGAGCATGTGACGGCTTCTGTTAGATTTTAAGGAAACGTTCAGGGGGATTATTGTGACATTCATTATTATTATTGTTGCCTTGGCCTTGTTGTTCGACTTCATCAACGGTTTTCATGATACGGCCAACGCTATCGCCACTGCTGTGTCCACCAAAGCCCTTTCTCCGCGAGTAGCCATTTTGATGGCGGCGGTCCTCAATTTTGTCGGTGCGATTCTGTTTGACGGTGTCGCCAAAAATGTAGGCGGCAGCATTGCCGACCCGTTCCACATAAGCAATGGCATGGAGATTATTACGGCCACGCTGATCTCGGCCATTGCCTGGAATCTGATTACCTGGTACTTCGGTATCCCGTCATCCTCTTCCCATACGCTGATCGGTTCGTTGGCCGGTGCGGTTATCGCCGGTGCGGGCATGGATGCTCTTCACTGGGGAGGCTTCCAGAAGATTGTGCTGGGTCTGATCCTGTCGCCCTTTCTGGCCTTCGGCCTGGGTTTCCTCATGCTGGTGCTGATCCGCTACCTGGTCAAGCTGCTGGGCAACCGCAGCCCGGGCAAGGTCAACCGGAATTTCCGGCTGCTGCAGATCGTGTCCGCCGGCTTGCAATCCTTCTCCCACGGCGCCAATGACGCCCAGAAGGCGATGGGCATTATCGTGTTTGCCCTGGTAGCGGGGAATTTCCACTCGGATATGTCCGTCCCGATATGGGTCAAGCTGGCTGCCGCCACCTCCATGGCGCTGGGCACCTCCATCGGCGGCTGGAAGATCATCGAAACTGTCAGCCGCAAGATCATCAAGATCGAGCCGATGAACGGCTTTGCCTCCGACCTGACCTCCACGGTCATTCTCCAGTCGGGCACCGCACTGGGTTTGCCTTTGTCCACCACTCACGTCATTACCTCGTCCATCATCGGCACCGGCTCGGCCATCCGCTATAAATCCATCAACTGGGGTGTAGTCGGCAAGATGGTCATGACCTGGGTGATCACCATTCCGATTTCTATTGCCATTGCCTATGTAGTGTACCAGCTTATTTTTGGCTGGTTCTAAAGAAGGGGAGACTCCCGGGCGGTTGGCGTTTATAGCATCGTCCTTGTGCGGCCGGAGCAATCCGGTCTTTTTTGGCTTTTCGCCAACCCGCACCCGCTATCCGGATGAACCGGAAAAACGCCGCTAGCCAGACCGGCATAGTTTGGGGTATCATTCATATATCCTATTTTTTAACATATGAAACGAGGTGCGGGAAATTGAAATTGGCCAAAAGCTTGCTTGCTTTGCTTCTGCTGGGGGCGCTGGCTGCCGGATGCGGGGGCAAGGGGGAAAACGGGGAGTCGCGGGGCGCCAATACGGAGCTGGAAACGATACAGAACGGCGTGGTCCTCTATTACGACGACTCCGCCCAGTCCCAAAGCCTGCTCGGCGCTCTTACGGAGCTGTCCAAGACGGAAAAGTTCGACCTGGTGACTATTGATACGACCAAAGACAAAAGCAAGCTGGACAAGTATGAGAAGGACAATCAGAAGCTGGTGGACAGCTATAAGGAAGTGCGGAGCCTGGAGGCGGGATTGTCCAAGCTGAAGCTGGTTGGCAACGCCAACAGCAAGGACCAGCAGAACAATGTGATGCTCAATTACCGCAAGGCGCTGAATCTGGTCAAAAACGGCAAGCTGAATGCCGAGCAGGAGAAGGAATTGGACGGGCTGGTGAAGGATATTGCCGGCAAGCAGGAGCTGTCGGAGGCCGATCTGAAGAAGCTCCTGGACCTCCAAAAGGACCCGCGCCTGAAGGTGCCGGTGTACAGCTCCGTTGACGGGGATGCGGCGCCGGAGAAGCTGCCTGTGATGAAGGTGATTTACGAAGGCAACCACCGGACCTCCTATTATTTCGGGCAAAAGCCGATTCCCGCGGAAACCCTGGCCAATGCCGAGAATCTCCGCTTTTATTTGAAGGAGAAGGCCTGGATCAGCAACTTCCAGGATTCCAGCGACGGCCCCACGATTGAGAAGAAGCTGGAGAATAAGGATACCTTTGTGCTGCTGGTATGGGGCAACAGCTGTCCCCACTGCCATAAGGTGATGCCGGTGCTGGACAAGCTGACCAGCCAGACGGGCATCAAGGTGGAGCGGATCGATACCTTCATTGAAAGCAACAACAAGGCCTATGCCAAAATGGCAGCCTCCGGCAAATACGGGCTTACCGAGATCAAGTGGGTGCCGACCCTGGTCTACATCAAGGACGGCAAGCAGCAGGCCACCATCGGCGTATACGATTGGGCAGTGGAGAATGCCGCCTCCGACCTGGGCTACGATATCGACGAGTCCAAGATCAAGGCGTTTATGGAAAAGGCCAAGTAAGATAGGTACGGAGCGGACTGTCTACAGAAAGGTTACCCGCCAAGGGCAAATTTCCTCCATCCCTGCGCGGAGGTATACGCTCCTGGCCGCCGGATTGGTGTAGAACAAATAGGGATATTTCCCCTCCCGCAGCAGTTGGCCGAACAGCTCCGCCAGCACCTCCGCGGCGCAGCCCTTGTTCCGGAAGTCCGGGTGGGTGACCACCCCCGTGATCAGGGCGCTTTGCTCCCGTTCATGAAAGGTGGAGGCGGCCGCAACCATCCGCCCCTCCAGGCGCAGGTACATGATCCTGTCCGGGGAGGACACGAGCCTGTTCCACTCGCGGCTCACATATCCCTCTTCGTCCCCGGATAGGCCGCTGTATTCCTCCGCCGACAGGAGGAGCCGGTAATGCTCCCGGAGCTCCTCCTTGGCGGAGATGATTTCTGCGGCAAACCGTCCGTCCGGTTGGGCGGGAGGCAAAACCTGCTTCACCATTCCCAGGTGGGAAAGGGTGCTTTTGGACGTGTTGAAGTCCCGGCATATCTGTTGGACCAGCCTGTCAGGACCGGAAACTTTGGCAAAGGACAGCTGTCCCAGGATCTGCCGGTACCCTTCGGGGTCCCGCTCAACCGGACAATAGTAGGTCAGATTGCTGAAGTTGTTCAGCAGTAAAGAAACCAGCCGCCCTGACGCGAATTCCCCGAACACCATAAACTGCTCTCCCGCATATCCGTTCCACTTTAAATCATCCAGAAGAAAACGGTAATGGTCCGCCTCTTTCCCGAACAACTCAAGCACCCCGGCGTGATCTGCCGCCGTCAGCCTTCTGACTCCCATTTGGAAAAACCTCCGTATTTGTAAAAATCCGACCGCATTATGCCTGTACTCATCTTACCGGCGTGCGGAAGGGGCGGAAAAGGGGGAGTTTGGTTAAAGCGAAATTGCCCGGATAGCAAAGAACCCGGACCTTTGTGGGAGCCGGGTTCTTTTTTGCGAAAATGCAACGGTGGGTATGTTATGCCCGTCTCCGCTTAAAAATGCAGACTACCTCTCTGGAGGTGCCCTGACCCATGCTGGTATCGAAGGTGTTGACCAATTCCCATCCGAGGCGGCCCAGCCCATTAAGCTCTTCCTCAAGCTCGGGGAGATCAACCTTTCCGCCGAAAAAGCCTTTTGTTTCCACCTTTAGCGTCTTGTATTCCCATGTTTCCATCTGGATAATCCCCTTCCCGGTTGTGTTGACGAATATGGGTTTATACGGGAGCGGAGCCGCGGCGGTTTCAGCGGAACTGGCAAAGGCCCGGAAAAATTCCGGCTCGGAGCCTGGAGGTCCGGTCTTTTCCGGCCGGATGTGCCCGGCGCCCAAAAGCCTGCTATAATGAGACTGTTGATTTTACCGTATTGAAGGGATGGGTTGGCTGCCGATGGGCAAATTGAGGGTTCAAATTGAGGAAGCGGGCTATGAGGGCAGAAGCCGCGTGATTTCGGATATTGCATTTACGGTGGGGGAAGGGGAACTGGTGGGACTGATCGGCCCCAACGGCGCAGGCAAAAGCACCACCATCAAGGCGGTGCTGGGGCTTCTGAAGGATGTGAAGGGCAAGGTGGAGTTTCCGGGAGGCTCTCCCAATTACGCATACATTCCCGAGCATCCGGTGCTGTACGATGAGCTGACGCTGTGGGAGCATCTGCGGCTGGCGGCGTCGGCCTTCGGACTGGATGACGCTACCTTCGAGGAGAGAGCCAATGAGCTTCTGGAGCGTTTCCGGCTGACGGGGGCCAAGCATGATCTGCCCACGGGCTTCTCCAAAGGCATGCAGCAAAAGCTGATGCTGATTATCGGGTTTATCCATGAGCCTGAGCTGTATATTGTGGACGAGCCCTTCATCGGGCTGGACCCGCGGGCCATCAGGGAATTTCTCGAGATGCTGGATTCGGAGCGCAAGCGCGGCGCAGGCGTCCTGATGTCTACTCACGTGCTGGATACGGCGGAGCGGATTTGCAGTTCATTTCTGCTGGTGAATGAAGGCAAGCTGATTGCTTCGGGCGAGCTGCAGGACATCCGCGACAAATGCGGTCTGCCCGGCGCCTCCCTGTTCGATTGCTTTCATGCGCTCACCTAAGGGATTTGCCGTAAGGCAAAGCCGATATCGTAAGCATATGCAAAAAGGAGGCTGCGCAAGATGAGCAATATGCTGACGCCCCAAAAGGTGGCTTGGCAGCGGATTAAAAGCAATGCCGCCTTCCAGTACCGGGCCTGGAAAATGGCGGTGGACTGGGTGGTGGCCCTGTACATTGTGCTGCCTGCGACGGCGGTGCTGATTTACCAATATATCTTGTGGTGGGGGGCGACCCCCGTTTGGCTGGAGGCTGTGCCATATACGGTTTTTCGGGCTTATTTGTTCGTGGCGGCCATCACCGGCACCATCCGGTATTATGTGGAGGAGGCGGACCAGCTGTTTCTGGTTCAGCGGACCTCCTGGTTCCGCAAGCTGGTGGGTACAGGGACGGCTTTTTCCCTGACCGTAAGCGCACTGGTGCTGGCAGGGATGGGGCTCTTGTTGTACCCGCTGCTGCACAATGGCTATGAGGTAGGGCCGCTGGAGGCGGCGTTCCTTTTTCTCCTGACCTATCTGGTCAAAATCTATCTGATGCTGGGCAAGCAGCATCTGGAGCTTGTTGCCTCCGGCTGGAGAAGCGTGGCTATCCGAATTGTCGCCACTCCTGTGCTGGCCGCTGTGTTTGGCTACCTCACCCATTGGACGGCGGTTAGCCATCTGTATGCGGCGCTGATCGCTTTGTGTCTGGCAGCGCCTCTGTTCTGGCTGGTGCCCGCCCGGATTCGGGCCAGGGGCACCTTCTACAAGGATGCCCAGCGGGAGCGGGAGGAGCGGATGAAGCTGGCGGGGATGCTGATGAGCGCCGCGGGATACCGTGCGCCGAGGAAGACCCGCTCCAAGAAGAAGCGGCCGTTTCTGTTTCCGGCCTCCCGCAAGCTGTTTAAGGAGCGCACCCAGGAGAATGTGCTGGCGGAGTCCCTGATCAAGGGCATCCTGCGCAACGGGTCCAAGCTGAAGCTGGCGGGGATGCTGCTCTTGGCCGCCACGACGGCGGTGGCGGTTTGCCCCAACGGCACCATCCGGCTTATTGTGGGGCTGGCTACGGGCGCGCTGTTCGCCTGGATGGCCAAGTCCTTTGCCCGGGAAGCGGCGACGGAGGAATATGTGCGGCTTTTTCCGTGGAAGGACACGGTTCGTATGGAGGCCTTCTGGAAGGCGGGGGCCGGGCTGACGGCTCCGGTCTGCGCCTGGTTGGGCTTTGTATGCGGGCTGCTGAACGGTGGCCTGCTGTCGTCGGTGGTGATGCTGCCCCTAGGTTTTGCCTTCGGCTGGATGGCCTCCCGGATGTTTGGCATGAACGGGCTGTGAGGGTACGGTCCCTCTTTCCACGCTGTGCAAGAAATGGACGTTCCAGGGGCAAGCTAGGAGGGTGACCAAGACTGCATAAGGCGAAGAAAGGGGAACTTGCGATGCTGGCTCCCATCTATTTTCAGTTTGCGGATAAAAAAGCGGCGCTGCTGGCGTTGGACACTCTTCAGGAGCTGGGCTTCACCGGCCAAATGCTGGAGCACCGCCATCCCGAGCACAAGCCGGTGCTGGCCCTGACCATCCGCCAGGGAGACCTGGTGGCGGCGCTGGAAATCGCCCAGGCTCATGGCGGTATTCTGCTGGAGACGGCAGAGCGGCCGGAGCAGGAGGTATATACCAATGCGTATGGCCTTGGCTCGGAGGAGGGCATCTCCATTCCGGCCCACACTGTGACGGAGGACCTGCCGGAGGCGTATCTGGCGGGCGAGGCGGGGGCGGCCAGTCTGCCCCGGTACAAGCGGCGGGAGGATTCCCTGGCCGAGGAGGAAGCCTTGGTGGCGGAGAATGCCGCCGAGCAGTTCCGGGACCCGGGGCCGGGGTTGTTCGACCCGTCGGGAGATGACCTGGACCAGTTTAACGCAGGGGTCCATTTGTAGCAGGATGCAAAAAAGCCTTCGGCCAGCTGTTTTGGGCCGGAGGCTTTTTTCAGGTTGCAGACGCGGGGGCGGGCAGCAGGAGGAGGAGGCCGGGATTATCCGGCCTTATCCTGCCGTTAGCGGCAAAACGGTGCCGCTATCCGCCTGCGCGCCTGCAAAAAGGGCCCCTTAGCGGAAAAACATTTCCACTAAGGGGCCCCATACGCTGGCGAGCGCTCCCGCCTACTTCAAACAAAGGGCGAGCAGGTCATCCACATGGGCAGTGGCCAAACACTCCACCGTATCCGCCGCGCCGTAATAGATTTTGACCTCGCCGCTGTCCTCCAGGATCATGCCGCCGGGGAAAATCACATTGGTGCGGAAGCCTTCGTCCTTCTCGTAGACAGCTTCCGGCGCCAGCAGCGGCTCCCGGCTCATGCCGATAACCTTGTACGGGTTCTCCAGATCCAGCAGCATGATCCCGGCGGTGTAGCGCTTCTTCCAGGTGGCCTCCCAGCCGTTTTTGCCGCGGGAGGGGTCCCGGTCCACCGCATGGAACAAGGTCAGCCAACCCTTGTCCGTCTTGATGGGGGGCGCCGCCGGGCCCAGCTTGTCATTGGCGAAGGGAACCTGCTCCACCGCCAGCAGCAGCTCGGTGTTGCCCCAATATTTCAGGTCCGGGGAGTCGGAGATCCACATGTCGAAGCGGTCCTGCCCGCCCCGGCTGTACACCGGGAAAGGCCGCTCCAGCCGCACATAACGTCCCCCAACCTTCTCGGGGAACAGCACCATGTTGCGGTTATCCGGCGCGGTCATGGACAGGACTTCGAAGTGCTCGAAGTCGTCGGTTACGGCAATGCCACCGCGGACGCCGTGTTTGGTATCCACGGCAAAGCACATATAAACGCGGCCGTCGATCACCGTCAGCCGGGGATCATAGGTGCGCACAATCTCCTCGTCATTCAGGCCGAAGCAGGGGCCCGGCTGCACGTCCCACTTGATGCCGTCGTCGCTGTAGGCCAGGCCCAGATTGGTGGTGCTGCCCGGCAGCAGAGTTTTGTTAACGGGGTCGCCGTAATCATTGCGGAATACCATGACGTATTTGCCTTGGAATTTGGCTACGCCGGCATTAAAAACCAGAGCCGGGGAATAGGGCACATCCGCCGGGGCAAGGATGGGATTGGCGGGGTGCCGGACAATAACATTGCTGGATTTCAGTTCGCCGATCAAGGGCAGAGACATATGCGGTAAACCTCCTGGCAGATAGGATTAGGATTCGATAGAAAACCGGACACTCCGTGACATCTGGAAACGTTTTAATTATAAAGGGGAAGTCCCGTCGTCCGACCGTCGAATTTTCATTTTTTTATCCCGGAATTTAAGGTGGCGCCGGAAAACTTGGCCCAGCCCTTTAAGGGTGTTCAAAAAAGCGGGAGCTAAAGAAGGAACATCTGCCTAAGCTTTGGAATAAAATAGCATCGTTACTGCCCGGCAGCTATTGGCTGAATCATAAGATTTTCTTATGGACACTTCCAAAAAATAAAATAAAACTTCGCCCAAACCATTGACGAAATGGAAGGCGGGGTGCTAAAATGAGCACATTATTAATCATAGTAAATTTATAGGATTAATTATGATCTACCGGACCACCGGCGATCCTGCAGCAAAAGACGCGAATAATCCCGGTACATAGACGTACCGCAACACAAATGAATTGGACTTCAAGAAGGGAGAGAGACATATATGAAAAAGCAATTTTTAGTGGCAACGGCTGTATCGCTGGCATTGGTTGGGGTGCTGTCCGGCTGCGGTGGGAAGGAAGAGGAGGCCTCTGCAGGGGCGGCCAGCACGGCAGCGACAGCGTCCGCAGGCGCAGCAGCCTCTCCGGAAGCCAGCAAGGCTCCGGCGCCCAAGGCGGTGGAGCTGACCAATGTTTCCTATGATCCCACCCGCGAGCTTTATGAAGCCTACAATAAATCCTTTGCCGACTACTGGAAGCAAAAAACCGGCCAGACGGTGACCGTGAAGCAATCCCACGGCGGCTCCGGCTCCCAGGCCCGCAAGGTGGTAGACGGTCTGGAGGCGGATGTGGTTACCCTGGCCTTGGCCTTTGACATCGACTCCATCGTGGAATCCGGCCAGATTAAGGCAGGCTGGCAATCGGAGCTGAAGGACAACAGCTCGCCCTACACCTCCACCATCGTATTCCTGGTGAAGAAGGGCAACCCCAAGGGCATCAAGGATTGGGACGATCTGGTGAAGCCCGGGATCAGCGTCATTACCCCCAACCCGAAAACCTCCGGCGGCGCCCGCTGGAACTACCTGGCCGCCTGGGCTTACGCCAGAGAGAAAAACAACGGTGATGAAGCCGCCGCCAAGGAGTTTGTCACCAAGCTTTTCAAAAATGTGCCTGTGCTTGACTCCGGCGCCCGCGGGTCCACTACCACCTTCGTAGAGAAGGGCATCGGCGATGTCCTGATCGCCTGGGAGAATGAAGCCTATCTGTCCCTGAAGGAATTCGAGGGCAAATTTGAAATCGTCAACCCGTCCATCAGCATTCTGGCTGAGCCTCCGGTAGCCATCGTGGACAAAGTGGCCGAGAAGCGGGGCACCGCCGAGGTGGCCAAGGCTTATCTGGAATACTTGTACACGGAAGCGGGCCAGGAGATTGCCGCCCAGAACTTCTACCGTCCGCGTCTCGAATCGGTGGCGAAGAAGTACGCGGATAAATTCCCGACCATCAAGCTGGTGACCATCGACAAGGATTTTGGCGGCTGGACCGAAGCCCAGAAAACTCATTTTGCCGACAACGGCATATTTGACCAAATCTACAAGCCTTCCAAGTAACGCGTGGAATCAAAACGATTTTATACCGGTCGAGCCGGCTAAAACGGGAGTGTTGGTATGAGCAGTTTGACTAAAAGGCGGCATTTGCTGCCGGGCTTTGGCCTATCCATGGGATACACGATTTTCTATTTGAGCGTCATCGTGTTGTTCCCCTTATCTGCCTTGTTTCTGAAGTCCGTGTCCATGGGGCTGGGGAAGTTCTGGGAGACGGTCACCGATGACCGTGTCCTGGCTTCTTACCGGATCAGCATTACCACCTCTTTATCTGCTGCTCTTGTCAACGCCGTGTTTGGGTTCCTGGTAGCCTGGGTGTTGGTTCGTTACAAATTTCCCGGCAAAAAAATCATCGACTCCATGGTGGATCTGCCCTTTGCCCTGCCGACAGCGGTGGCCGGCATCGCTCTGACCACCATCTACAGCGAGAACGGCTGGATGGGCAGTCTGTTCGCCAAAATCGGGATCAAATCCGCCTATTCGCCTATGGGCATCACCATTGCCCTGATCTTCATCGGCTTGCCCTTCGTGGTGCGCACGGTGCAGCCGGTGCTGGAGGAGCTGGACAAGGAAATCGAGGAGGCGGCCGCCTCTCTCGGGGCATACCGGCTGAAAACCTTCTTCCGGGTGATTCTGCCGGAGGTGCTGCCGGCCCTTCTGACCGGCTTCGCCCTGGCCTTCTCCCGGGGGATTGGGGAATACGGCTCTGTGGTCTTTATCTCCGGCAACATGCCCATGAAGACAGAAATTGCCCCGCTGCTCATTATGATGAAGCTGGAGCAGTTCGACTATACCGGGGCGACGGCCATTGCCGTGGTGCTCCTGCTGTTCTCCTTCCTGATGATCCTCGTCATCAACTATCTCCAGTGGCGCACCAGAAGGAGGATGTCGGCCCATGACGCATAATCGGCGGTTTTCCTTCACAATCGGTGGGTCCCTGGCAGAGAGGAGGCGGTCCCCATGGCAGGAGTAGCGGGAAGACTGAACACATCGGCGGCCCCCGCCAAAAACGGGTCCACCACCGAACCCTTGGCTGTCCGTATCGTCCTTATTGCCATTGCACTCTTGTTCCTGGTGCTGGTGCTGCTTTTGCCCCTGGTCACTGTTTTTATGCAGGCCTTCCGGAAAGGGGCCGAGGTTTACTTCGCTGCTCTCCGGGATAAGGATGCGTTGGCGGCGGTACGGCTTACCCTGCTGACGGCCCTGATTACGGTGCCTCTTAACACGGTGTTCGGCGTGGCGGCAGCCTGGGCCATTACCAAGTTCCGCTTCAAGGGAAAAAACTTTCTTATCACGCTCATCGATTTGCCTTTTGCCATCTCGCCGGTTATCGCCGGTCTGGTCTTCATTCTCCTGTTCGGCGCCCACGGCTGGTTCGGGCCCTGGCTGCAGGATAACGACATCAAGATTGTGTTCGCTTTGCCCGGCATCATACTTGCCACCAGCTTCGTCACCTTTCCCTTTGTGGCCCGGGAATTGATTCCCCTCATGCAGGCCCAAGGGTCCCAGGAGGAGGAAGCGGCGGCTACCCTGGGCGCCAAGGGCTGGCGGATTTTCACCAAGGTCACCCTGCCGAATATCAAATGGGGTCTCCTATACGGCATCATCCTGTGCAACGCCCGGGCCATGGGCGAGTTCGGCGCCGTATCCGTGGTATCGGGACATATCCGCGGAGAGACCAACACCCTTCCGCTGCAGGTTGAAATTCTTTACAACGACTACAAATTTTCCGCCTCGTTTGCGGTAGCCTCGCTGCTGGTGCTTCTGGCCGTGGTCACGCTGATTGTCAAAGCGCTGGTCGAATGGAAGCATCATCAGGGTTTGGCCAAGGAAAGGGAGTGACCGCTTATGCATATTGAAGTCCGGCAATTGCGCAAGACCTTCGGCAGCTTCGTGGCCTCAAATGACGTCAGCTTCAGCATCGAGAAGGGCAAGCTGATCGGCCTGCTGGGCCCCTCCGGCGGCGGAAAAACCACCATTCTCCGTATGCTCGCGGGACTGGAGCAGCCGGATTCGGGGGAGATCTGGTTCAATGGACAGATTATCAACCATCTGCCGCCCCAGGAGCGTCATATCGGCTTTGTGTTCCAGAACTATGCCCTGTTCCGGCATATGAATGTCTACGAGAATATTGCTTTTGGGCTCAACGTGAAAAAGTGGAAAAAAGCGGATGTGGACCGCCGGGTACGGGAGCTTCTGGAGCTGACCGGGCTGGCCGGTCTGGAGAAGCGGTATCCCAACCAACTGTCCGGCGGCCAGCGGCAGCGGGTGGCCTTCGCCCGGGCATTGGCTCCGGAGCCGGAGCTGCTGCTCCTGGATGAACCCTTCGCCGCCATCGACGCCAAGGTCCGCAAGGAGCTGCGCGCCTGGCTGAAGGAAACCATCCGGCGGGTGGGAATTACCACCGTGTTCGTGACCCATGACCAGGAGGAGGCCATGGAGGTGGCCGATGAGATCATGATCATCCAAGGCGGCCTGCTGGAGCAGAAGGGAGCCCCGCTGTCCATCTACAGCCAGCCGGATACTCCTTTTGTGGCCCACTTTGTAGGCGAGTCCCGGGTGCTGGACAATCCGGGGGAGCTGAAGGGCTTCGCCGATTACGAGGGTTACGGCAAGGCCATTGTCCGCCCGGAGTTTATTGAAGCCGGCCGGCGCAATGAGCTGAGCCAGCCTCTGGCGGCGGATGAGGGGAGGATTGTGGATACCCTGTTCTGCGGCAGCCGCTGGCAGCTGGAGGTGCAGCTGGGCGGTCATCGGCTGACGGTGTACCGTCCGCTGGAGAAGCCGGTGCTTTATACGGGAGACGCCATCTGGGTGATGATTCACCGGCTCTATGTATACGAAGGGCCGTCGCCCGCCATTGTGGAAAATGCGCTGAAGGCGGAGCACGCGGTGCTGGGGCTGTAAGCTGTTTTGCCCAACCGTGCGGGGCGAGCATTGCAGAAGGCTGTAGGGAGGTAGGAGAAATGGGTTCTCCGCTGGAAATCAATGAGGATTGGCTGGAACGGATCAGGCAAAGCCTGAACGGACTGGAGTTTGGCCATGTGCAAATTATTATCCATGGAGGCCGCATCGTCCAGATCGAACGGACGGAACGCAAGCGGTTCGAAGGGGAATCCGGCTCCTCCGGAGGAGCGTCGGCTTCCGCGCCTGTCCCGCAGCAGCCCCGCTGGCAGCAGCGGAAAGCCCAGGGCCCGCATAGGCATGATTGACAACGGGGCCATAAGATTGTATAACTGATTCAACAGGATAGTGGAATTTGAAATTCGTTGAAGAGAACGAGTAGGCGGCTTATGCTTCCGCTCCAGAGAGCTGGCGATTGCTGCGAGCCAGCGCGTGAAGTCCCCGCTGAATATCATCTCCGAGAAGCCGGTTGAACCTGCCTTAAGCGGGCGGAAGTAGACTTGTGCCGGCCGCCTGCCGTTATACGGGCCCCGCATCACAAGCGTGCGCGGATGGAGTGGCCGTTTCCTTGGGGAACCGGCGGCGGAGACAGGATTTGTCTTCCAGCCGTCAGAACAACCGGGCAGCGGAACAAGGGTGGTAACGCGAGATCCAGTCTCGTCCCTTAGGGGCGGGATTTTTTTGTGCGAAAATGTTGTGTACGGCGCATTTTCATTCGGGGGCTCCCCCAAAAGTACCCGGATTTCGCTTCAAAGCATCTCGTCACTTTTGGGGGATGGTTTTGTGTTCAAATAGAATGGAGGCACAGCACTATGGCAAATGTTAATCCCGGCTCCAATTCCGGCATCGGCCAAACCCAAACTGTGGGAATGGGCGAAATCATCATGGCGCATCATACGCTGAAGGAAGTGATCCGCAGAACTCCCCTGCTGCGCGATTCGTACCTGTCGCAGAAATACGATTGCGAGGTTTTCCTGAAGCGGGAGGACCTCCAGGTGGTCCGCTCCTTCAAGATCCGCGGCGCCTACCACAAAATCCGCAGCCTCTCCGGGGAGGAACGGGAGAAGGGGATTGTCTGCGCCAGCGCAGGCAACCATGCCCAGGGCGTTGCCTATTCCTGCAATGCTTTGGGTATCCGCGGCAAAATCTATATGCCCAGCACCACGCCGGGGCAGAAGGTGAGCCAGGTGCGCATGTTCGGCGGCGATTCCGTGGAGGTGATTCTGACGGGAGACACCTTCGACGATGCTTTTGCGGAAGCCATGAATGCCTGCCGGTCCGAGGGGATGGTGTTTATCCACCCGTTTGATGATCCGGGCATTATTGCCGGCAACGGCACGGTGGGCATGGAGATTCTGGAGGATGCCAAGGGCCAGGTGGATTATCTGTTCGTGACCATCGGCGGCGGCGGGCTGTCCGCGGGGGTGGGCGCCTACGTCAAGACGGTGAGCCCGGCTACCCGGCTCATCGGGGTGGAGCCGGAAGGGGCGGCTTCCATGACCGAGGCTTTTGCCCAAAACCAGGTGGTGACGCTGGAGCAGATCGACAAGTTTGTGGACGGGGCGGCGGTCAAACGGGTGGGCCAGCTGACATATGATATCTGCCGCCAGCTTCTGGACGGCATTGTGCTGGTGCCGGAGGGCAAGGTGTGCACCACCATTCTGGAGCTGTACAACCACAATGCCATTGTGGCCGAACCCGCCGGGGCCTTGTCCATCGCCGCGCTGGACAGCATGAAGGAGGAAATCCGGGGCAAGCGGGTGGTGTGCATTGTCAGCGGGGGCAACAATGATATTGACCGGATGCAGGAGATCAAGGAGCGCTCCCTGATCCATGAGGGGCTGAAGCATTACTTTACCGTCAACTTTCCCCAGCGGGCCGGGGCTCTCCGGGAATTTCTGGACGAGGTGCTGGGGCCTGACGACGATATTGTCCGGTTTGAATATACCAAAAAGCATAACAAGGACAACGGTCCCGCGTTGGTGGGCATTGAGCTGAAACGCCGGGAGGACTATGCGCCGCTGATGGAGCGGATGGACAAAAAAGGAATTTCCTACATCGAGTTGAATCAGAATCCGGTGCTGTTCAATCTGTTGATTTGACCGTTCGCTCCGGCAGAAGGAGAAGGACTGGCAAATAGGACAAAGGATGCAAAAAAAGTTTCAGAATTAGTTAAAATTCTGTTTAATTCTAATTTGGATATGGTTAAAAAGAAGGGATAGGAGTTCTTTCGAGCGAACTGTAATGTATATTACGCACGAGCCGAAGGGGTGTGCTCCATGATCCAGCCTTTTATCTCCAACGCATCCATTTTGCTCCTTTGTTTGTTCGGGCATTTTCTCTTAATCCAGCGGGCCCAGCGTGAGGGAGACGGTCGGCGCACCGCTTCCGGGAAGCGGGTTTCCAGCCTGACCACCGGAATTCTGTTTGGAGCCGCCGGAGTCCTTCTGGTGGTTTCTTCGGTTTTGCTGGAGGGGGGTATACGGCTGGATCTGCGCAATATCGATATTCTGATGGCGGCATTGCTGGGAGGACCGACGGCCGCCCTGATCGCCTCCGCCTTTATCGCGGTTGCCCGTCTGGCCCAAGGCGGAATTTATCTGGCCTCAGTCGTCGGCGTCATCAGCGTCTTGGCCACTGCCCTGGCCAGCATCCTCCTGGTGCGGCGTCTTCCCGTGTGCCGCCTGGCCACCTGGATGATAGGCTATGCTGTCAATTATTTGATTATTTTTGCCACTTATGGCTATGTTCTTCCCTCGAATGGACTGCTGGTCCGATCGATGATGTATTATATGGTCGTGTCCCTTCCCGTTATCGGATTGTGCTACCTGCTGAACAGCCAACTGGCCCGGATTAACGAGCTGTACGCCGAAGCCCAGTATAATGGGGAAAAGTACCGGCAGCTGTTTTACAGCGCCCATGATCTGGTCTATCTGTTTACGGTGGAGGATGGGCAGCCGCGGCGGATTCTGGACGCGAATACAGCCGCCGCCGAGACGCTGGGTTATGAGCGGGACGAGCTGCTGGCGCTTTCGCCCAAGGACATGTATGATCCGGCTTATTTGGCCCTGGAGCAGGATACGGAAAGCCGCTGCCTCCTGAAGGGGGAGCAGCGGATGTTTGAGTGGAATCTCAAGTGCAAGGACGGCAGTTGGATGCAGGTAGAAATTTCCGGACGGATGCTGCGGCTGTCGGGGCAGCTGGTCTGTCTGGCGGTGGCCCGGGACATTTCCTTGCGCAAGGAATCCGAGCGGGCTCTCTTGGAGGCCAACCAGAAGCTGGAGCGGCTGTCGGTGTCCGACGGCCTTACCGGCATCTACAACCGCAGGGGAATGGATCTGTATTACTGCAAGTTCTGGGAAAAGGCGCTGGATTGCGGCGCCCCGTTGGCGGTTCTCCTGCTGGATATCGATTATTTCAAGGCATACAATGATACATACGGGCATCTGGCCGGGGACCAGTGCCTCAAGCGGATTGCCATGCGGCTGGAGGTGCAGGCCGCTTTGGCGGGAGGCATCGCCTGCCGTTACGGCGGCGAGGAGTTTGCCGTTGTGCTGCCGGAGGCCGACGGCCTGAAGGCGCTGGAGATTGCCGAAGCCATCCGGGAAGCGGTGAGCGGGCTGGCCCTGCTCCATGCCGGTTCAAGCGTCTCCGGCTGTGTGACCCTCTCCATCGGCATTGCCGTACATACTCCCAAGGAGGAGCCGGGCTTCATCCGGGAGGAGCTGCTGCAGCGGGCGGACCAGGCGCTGTATATGGCCAAACACGGAGGCCGGAACCGGGCGGTGGTATGGGAGAAGGGGCAGGCTGAGGCTGAGGAGGCACCGGAGGATTTGATCGGGTAGGGTTTGACCGGCAGAAGCTGGTTGGGTGGGGTTTGATGGGGGGAAGCTGGTTGGCAGCAGACTGGTCGAGTGGGGTTTGATGGGAGAAGCCGGTTGAGCGGAATTGATGGGTGGAAGCTGCTTGGGGAGGATCGATGGCTGGAGAGGCTGGTTAGTAGATGCTGGAGGGCGGGCTCGATGGATAGAACAGGTTTATGAAAAGCTGATCGGACAGACTTTGCAGCAAACCTCCGCGCCACCGTTACGGAACTATAAGGCCCTTATACCCCGGATTTCAGCGGATGGAGCGGAATAACGGAAATGAGAAGCCCTTAATAAGGTAAAATTACGCTTTAAGGTGCTCCAGCGTTCTGCCAAGCCTCATAAGCGCCGCTCATTTCCGTAATAGCCGCCATCAGCGGAATTTCGGTGGATAAGGGTCTCTGAGTTCCGTCCCTCGCCGCGGTCAACCGGTTTTGGCCCAACCGGCACATCGGCATCAACCATAGCTCCATAACTTTGCAAAGTGCAACCCGGGGACGGACAGTCTCCGGGTTTTTTACGTGAATTACGCTTATCTGCATTTTCCATGAAGAGGCTCCTCTATAAATACCCGCACTCACTTTCGCGAACCATCTCGTCACTTTTGGAGATTATTTGTCTGTCTTGGGCTGCAATTGGTGATTTCTAGTAGAATTTTTAAGGCCCCAGTAGATTTCTTTATGGTCAAAATAAAGCAATCCCCTATACTGAAAGCGCTGACATTACGGATGGCTGGGAAGGAAGGTGGCAGGGCCGGTCCACTGCCGGCAGCACGGCAATAAAAAATAAACAAGGAGTGAATGATGAATGAACAAACGGTTATGGACAAAACGGCTAACCCTTATGATCCTGGCGATCCAACTGCTGCTCACCGGTGTGCCGGCCGCAGCGGCGGACATTCCGGAGAATCCCGACACCTCATCCTGGCATGTATGGGAGCTGCCTAACGATGCGCTGGCCCTGGGAAGCCCCATCGATGCGTCCTTCCTGTTGGATGCCCCGGCGGGCAAACACGGCTACGCCCGGGCGGTGGGAGAGAATATCGTCTTCGAGGACGGCACCCGCGCCAGATTCTGGGGGGTCAATATTGCCATGAGCGCCAGCTTCCTAAGCCAGGCGGACGCCAAGCGGCTGGCTGACCGGATTGCCCGGTCCGGCTTTAACATCGTCCGGTTTCATCAGATGGACTACACGCCTGCCCCGAATATATTCTCCGCCACCGCGAACCCTTCGCAGACAACTGCGCTGAATGGGGATCAGCTGCAAAAGCTGTTTTATCTGATGAAGCTTCTGAAGGACAAGGGCATCTATTATTATGTGGACCTGCTGACCATGCGGCCGGCGTTGGCGGGCGAGGTTCCTCAACCGGGGGATGTGTCCAACGGCTGGAAGGCCCATGCCCTTTTTGATCCGACTCTTCTCCAACTGCAAAAAGACTATGCCCGCCAGCTTTTGACAACAAAAAGCATATACACCAATACAACCCTGGCCGAGGACAAGGCCTTGGTGTTTATCGACATCCAGAATGAAAATTCCCTGTTTACGATTGATGCCGGACGGATCACGGACTCCTATTACATCAATCAGTTGAAAACCAAATTCAGTCAATGGTTGAGGACCAAGTACAGCACAGAAGCCGCATTGAAAACGGCCTGGACGGAGAGCGGCAAGGTAGGGATTCAGGCTGGGGAAAACATGGCGAATAACTCTGTGAATATCATCGGGGACGGTACGGTCAGAATACCCGATCTGTATGATAATTTGAATTACAGCACCCAACGGAAAAACGACAGCTATGAATTTTTCTTCCACACGGTGCGCAGCCACTACATCGAGATGAGGGATTTCCTGAAGGTTGACCTGAAGGTAAAGGCGCTTATTACCGGGTCCTCTATGGGAGGCTACCCCAGTACAGCGCCAGCCAGTATGTATCTGAACAAGGAATTGATGGATTTCACCGACCGGCATGTATACATGTCCCATCCCAGCAAATATTTCACGCAAGGCTCGAAGGCAGACAATGATTCCATCATCACCAAAGGAAATAATTTCTTCCAGCAAGCCGCTTACAAGCGGGTATTCAACCAGCCCTACATACTGGGAGAATGGCAGGAGTGCCTGACCAATGATTTCCGGGCGGAGGGGGATCTGATGATGGCCGCTATGGCCAGCTTCCAGAACTGGAATCCCATCCAATTCCAGATGACCGCAGAGGCCATGCCCACCGCAAATCCCTATATCAAAAGCGCCTTTGGCACCTTTGTTGATCCTGCCCATACCGCTATCCAGCCAGCGGCTGCTATTCTGTTTCACCGCGGCGATGTCCAGGAAGCCATGGATTCCTATTATTATTCGTACTCCAAGCAGGATGTCCTGAATCCCGCCAAGGGCTTCCCCAGCTCCAACATCTACCGTTACGGAAAGGTCGGAATCATGTTTTCCGGATTTGCCGACTACAATGCGGCCCTCAGCAGCACAACTGCTTTAAACAAGCTGCAGAGCAAGGTGACCAGCGGCGAAACGGTGCTGAGCAACCAGCTGAAGTGGCAGCCCAACTCCTTCCTGATCAATACCCCCTACACCAATGCCGTGGCGGGGATGGAGCCTAACCAACCCAAAGATTTTGGCTTTTCCATCATCCAATATACCAATCCATTCGCGGTCATCAGCCTGAATTCCCTGACCCGGGACACGCTGCAAAATACCAACAGGATTCTGCTGACTGCCGTGGCCAGAGCGCGGAATACCGGGTTTATGCTGAACAACAACGAGATTGTGGCCCCAGGCAAGAGCCCTGTGCTGTATGAAGGAGTCAGCGGCACCATTACGCTGAAGACCACCGCCAATATCCAGGTGTACGGTCTCAACACCTCCGGCCAGCGGCAAGGGGCGGTTACCGTCACAACCACAGCGGAGGGCTACAAGCAATTCCAGATCCGGGGCGAATACGGCAGGATTTATTTTGAAATTGTAAAAAATTAATGGGTCAAACATAGGTGGCGGACTGGGCCGGGGGGATCATGAATCCCCCCGGTCATTGCGGTAATCTCCGGGAGCCTGGCGGGTCAGGCTGTGAAAGGCCTTGTAGAAATTGGAGATGTTCTGGAAGCCGCAATCCATGGCAATATCCAGTATGGTCCGGTCCGTTTCCTCCAACAAACGGATAGCCTGGGCGATCCGCTTGCGCTTGATGTATTGGGCAGGACCGATGCCGTTGTACCGGGTAAAATACCGGGAAAAGGCGGTGCTGCTCATATGGGCGATGCCGGCCAACTCCTCCAGGGTGATCCGCCGGGTGTAATGCCGGTCAATATAAGCCAGCACCTGCTTCATCAGGGGGTTCACCCGCGGCCCGCCGCCTGGAACAAGGCTGGTTCGCCGGGCGGACCAGGCCAAGAGCTGCATCACGCAGGAAACCAGAATCAGTTGGCTGAAGCCGTCCGGGTTGTGATGCTCCTCCCTGATCCTCCCCAGAATATGCAGCATCGTGCTGTCGGCCGGGATAATCCGGTGAGCGTAGCCGTTGACCGGCTCCGTGAACAGGGGCAGCAGCCCGGAATCAAAAAGAAGCCGCGGCTCAAACTCCATAATGAAGAATTCCAGACTTTCGGCAGAGGTAATCTGTTCAATGATCCGTTCTTCCTCATTGTTCAGCAGCACAAGATCGTCCGGTTTGACGGCGCATACATCCCCGGCAATATTCCAGAAGCCCCTGCCCTTTCTGATCCAGACGGCTTTGAACCGGTGGGAGACGTGTGGCTTGGAGGAGATGGTCTGATTGCTGAACGACTTGGTGTAGATCTTGATGCTCTCTTCCTGCTCCATGTCCTTTCCCTCCTGCAAAAAAGTAGAGATTTCCGTCAAAAGAGTAGAAGATCAAATACGGATTTATCTATATGATAAAGCCATAACGGCAATGTCACAAGCCGCAAAAAAGTAGATGCTAAAATATTTCCCGGCATGAAAAGGAGGAAGCAGGATGAAGGTTGATCTGGTAATAATCGGAGCGACGGCAGCGGCTCTGGGATTGGCCAAAACGGTGCAATCCAATCTGAAGACCCTGATCGTCAACAAAACGGAAATGGTGGCGTATGAGTTTGTAAACGCCTTCCAGCAGCCGGAGGTGTATGCCCAGGGAGCGCTTTTCCATAAGGAGTTCAGGGAGCTGGAAGCGGATGTGCTCCTGGGAACGGAAGTGGTCGGGATCACGCGCAGCCCGGAGGGCGGTTATGCGCTGGAGCTGTATAATACCGCAGGGTTTCAGACTGTGGAAGCGTCGCAGGTGGTGGACACCACAACAGATTCGCCGGAGATTCAACTGCAGGGGAAAACCCTAAACGCACTTATTATCCAGCAGCAGGGGAAGCCTGTGCCCACTGTAGAGTGGGAGGGTATTACCCTGATTCCGGAACCCCACAACCAAGCCTACAGCACGGCTATTCTGAAGCTGGCCTGCCCGCGGTCGGAAACTGTCGCCGCAGCGCGGCATCGATTGGTAGAATCCTGGCTTTCGCGGCCGTCGGCTCTGGCGGAATGGAAAATCGCCGCCATTGCCTTTGCATTTGAGCATACTCCGGTTCAGGGAGAGATCAAGGCAGACGACGGCCGCCGCTTCCTGATTTCCGCCGCATATGCAGGGCCCGCCGAAAGCCAGAATGCGGGAATTCAACTGGGAAGGAGCTTACTGGCATGCTGACCTACAAAAGAATCGTAAATGGCGCTTTAATGGAAAGCCCGGTGGATCAGGTTGAATTTGCGGAGCAGGTGGATGTGCTGGTAGCCGGAGTCGGCACAGCAGGCGCTCTCGCCGTTATCGCGGCTGCCGCCCAGGGGGCGAACACGCTGGGAGTAGACCGGCTGCCCGGCATTGGCGGCATGGGCACCATGGGGTATGTATCCGGTTATTATTACGGCCTGGACGGCGGGCTCCATGTGGACATTGACACGGAGGCCCAGGCGATGGGAAGGGAGCATTTCCTGGACCGGGTGGAAGCGAAGAAGTACATTATGGAGAACCGGATTGCTGAAAGCGGCGGCCGGTTGTCTCTGGAAACTACAGTCACCGGCGTCTTTATGGAGGGGAACACCATTAAGGGCGTATCCCTGCTGTCGGACGGCAAACAATGGAATGTCGGCTGCAAGGTGCTGATTGACGCCACCGCCGATTCCTCTGTGGTCACGCTGGCGGGCTGCGCCACCCAAACCGGACGGGAATCCGACGGCAAAACCAGACCCTTCACCAGTGTCAAGGTGTGGCTGCACGAGAACGGCAGCATCACCAGGACCAATCACGACAGCGGGTATGTGAACCAATATGATCCCTTCGAGCTGTCCCAGGGGATTCTTCAGGCCCATGCCAGCCAATTGCTGGAGGAGTTCAGCGACGAGAAGAAGCGGGTAATGTTCTTCGCCCCCTTCATCGGCATCCGGGAGGGCCGCATCATCGACGCCGAGAAGAATATTACCATTGATGAGGTTATCGCAGGCATGCAGGAGGAAGAAACGTTATTCTACGGCTACTGCGATTTTGACAAGCATGGGAAGGACCATGCCCTGGAAACGGATGCGCTGCAGGACCTGTATGTAGCGGCCAATCTCAGCACCGCCTGCTTTACGGTTCCTGTAACCCTGCGCTCCATGACGCCCAAGGGCTTCCGGAATCTGCTGGTTGCAGGACGCCATGTGGGCATGGACCATGATGTGGCCAGTCTCCTGCGGATGCAGCGGGATATGCAGAAATGCGGCGAAAGCGCAGGTGTCGCGGCGGCCTTGGCGGCGGCAGACGGGGTAACGCCGGATCAGGTTCCTTATAACCGGATCAAGGGAATTCTGGAGGCTACCGGTTGTCTGACGGAGAAGCATAACAAGGGCATCTGGTTCGATGATTCCTTCCGCCGCGAGGAAATCCACTGGATGACGGACCCGGAGGCTATCAAGGCGGAGCTGGCCACCGATAAGCCGGGAATCGCCATCTACTCCTGCAAGCTGCTGGGTGAGGCTATTGTCCCGCAGTTGAAGGCATGGATCGCATCGGAGGATCGGATGCTGCGGTTTGCCTCCGCCATCAGCCTGGGGCTGATCGGGGAAGCGGCAGCAGCCCCCGTGCTGCGGGAAATTGTCCGGGAGCGGGACGCCTTCTATTACAAGGATTGCCGCCGCACCAACCAGTTCCGCAGCGTCATTGCCATATATGTGCTGGGCAAGCTGGGAGACAGGGACAGCCTGCCGCTGCTTCGGGATATCCTGTGTGACGAAGCCGAATACCAAAAGCCGCTGTACCACGAGATTAAGGAGCCCAGCTACAAGCTGAACACCAGCAAAAACTTCAATGAGCTGTATTACCAGATTATTTCCCACGCGGCGGTGGCGCTGATACGGCTGGCTAAGGCTCATCCCGATCTTGCAGACGGCATCAAGGAGATGCTCCTTCAGGCCTTCAAGGATGACCGCCACCTGCTGAACGTCACTACGCTGCCGAAGCTGACCTTCGAGTATGAAACGGTGGAGAACATTAAGAGTCAGGTATTCCGCTTTTGCGAGGCGGGACAACCGGCGGCTGTGCAATAAGGATACGGAAGACCCGTTTACGCGGAAGTTTCGCCAAACTTTAAACGATGTTCTGCAGGCCCCTTCCTTCAGCGGAAGGGGTCTTTGCAAGTTCATTGACAAAATTTGAATCCGGTGCTAAATTGAGCATAGAAACGTTTCTATATCCTTGCAGACGGGGGAGGGATGAGGATGCCCCAAGGAAAGAAGGCCACCATCAAGGATGTGGCGAGAGAAGCGAAGGTCAGCATTTCTGTAGTATCGTATGTGCTGAACTCCTCCACGGAGAAATCCATCAGTCCCGCCACCAGGGACCGGGTGATGGAAGCGGCGAAGCGGCTTCAGTATGTGCCCAACAGAGCGGCCAGCGGAATGAGGCGGAAGCACTCCATGGTGATCGGGGTGGTCTCGTACTGGGAACTGGACGTGCTGGTATTCACGGATATGATGAAGGGAATTACCCGCAAGTCCTCCGCTGCCAACTACCGGATACTGTTCTGCCACCGGGAGAGCAAGCAGGATGATGTAAGCTATCTGCAATATTGCCAGGACGGCAGCATTGACGGTATTGTGTTTATCGCACCATATGAATCCCTGGGGTTGATTGATGAAGCCTTTCATATCCGGCAGATGAAGGAGGCCAAGGTTCCCTTTGTTGTCCTGAACGGAAGTACACATGAAGATGGGGTCAGCTACATCAATGTGGACTATTGCGGCTCTACCTATCTGGCCACCAGCTATCTCATTGGCAAGGGCCATAAGGACATTGCTTACGTTGCGCCTCTGGAGCTTCATTATACAGAATTGGAAAGAAGGCTGCAGGGCTATCAGGATGCCATGAGCAACAGCCGATTGCCGGTACGCTGCCATGATGTGAAGGAATTGCCGGACTGTCTGCATGGGTTGAAGGCTGTTGTCACCAACAAATCGGATACTGCCCACTCCGTTTTGCAGGCTGCCCACAAGCTGGGAATTGACGTCCCCCGTGAACTGGCTGTTATTGCTGCCAATACGGAGGCTTACTCCTCCTATTTGTTTCCGCCGCTCAGTACGGTGCGCATTCCGGCCGAACGGATGGGGGAGCTGGCGGTTGAGACCTTGCTGGAGCAGCTGACTGGAGCCGCGGAGCCGAAGCTGATCATGCCCCCCTGCGCCTTGGAAATCAGGCAAACATGCTAATGAACCATCATTTTGGAGTTATCAGACACGCCCTAATGAATATCATTAGCATTTTTTTTACCCATCGGAGAAACGTTTCTACTAATTGATGAGGAGAGATGAACATGAGATTTAATGTGAAGGAAGAAATTATTGCGATTACGCCCCAATGGAAGGGCGAGCGGTTCCCGGACGGCAGACCCCGGGTGGAGGATAAATATTTAAAGGCTCTGGAGAATATGACCCTGGAAGAGGTGTGGAAGCCGATTTTCGTGAAAGGGTACGAAAATCAATTTGAAGGAGAATTAAAGACGCTTCACACCGGCAAGAAGCTGATTGGCCGAGCGGTGACCAGCGTTTTTGCGCCGACGCGGCCTGACCTGCACGAGACGTTCTTTGCAGCGGGAATGGCGGAAGGACGCAAGGGAAATTACAACCAATGGGTTATCGATACGCTGATCGAGGGCGACGTTGTGGTTGCGGATATGTACGACAAAATATATAAGGGAACCTTCATCGGGGGAAACCTGGCCACGGCAATTAAAGCCCGGACAAAAACGGGAGGAGCGGTAATATGGGGCGGTGTCCGGGACGTGGAGCAGATGGAGAAAATCGACACCCAGGTTTATTACCGCGGCATAGACCCCACTCCCATCCGGGAGTTTGTCATGCTGGGCTTCAATACGCCTGTGCGCATCGGCAAGGCGGTATGTTTGCCGGGCGATGTGGTATTTGGCGCAGGAGGAGGAGTGCTCTTTATCCCCAGCCATCTGGTTCAGGAGGTGGTAGAAGGAGCGGCCAAGTCGCATATCAAGGACATCTTTGGCTTTGAGATGCTGACTGCCAACCGTTTCACTACCGCACAGATTGACCGCAATACATGGACGGAGGAAATGCTGGATATGCTCACTGCCTTTATCCGGGAAGATGAGCGGGGCCAATCATTCCGCGATTTGGACTGGTCTTGTGAATATGAACTGGCCAGAACCGGTGATCCGAATGACACTCAGACTGCTCTGTAGGAATTCGCGGACTAGGCGTCGACGGATTGCAATAAACGAAGGAGAGAAGGCCAAATGACAGCATTAAGGAATGAACTGACTGGAAGAACAGCTCTGGTCACAGGAGGCAGCAGGGGAATTGGCAGGGCTATCGCTTTGGCTCTGGCCGAGGATGGGGCTGATGTGGCGGTGAATTACTTCGACCGGGATTTGGAGGCGGAGAGCGTCAAGTCGGCCATTGAAGCTATGGGCCGGGTATGTACGTTAATTAAATCCGATCTTTCCCGGTCTGATTGCGCGGAGGAGATGCTGAAGCGGGTTCCGGCGGCGGATATTCTGATCCTGAATGCCTCTATTCAGGTGCGCCGGTCATGGGAGCGCATTACCACAGAGGAGCTGGAGCGGCAGTTCAACTGCAATTTCCGCTCGGCGCTGCAGCTGCTTCAGGCCTATGCTCCTGGAATGCTGGAGAAAGGCTGGGGGCGGATCATCACCATCGGCAGCGTGCAGGAAGCAAAGCCCCATCCCGACATGTTGGCCTATTCCTGCTCCAAGGCGGCGCTTCGCCATATGGCCCTTTCCTTGGCCTCGCAGTTCGCTCCCAAAGGGGTTACGGTCAACTCTGTCGCACCCGGCGTTATTCTGACGGACCGGAACGTCGAAGCCCTCAGCGATCCAGATTATTATGAAGCTGCCTTAAGAAAAATTCCCGCCGGCTTCATGGGGGAGCCGGGGGATTGCGCCGCTCTTGTAAAGCTGCTGTGCGGAGAGAGCGGGCGCTATGTTACCGGTCAGAACTGGTTTGTCGATGGCGGTATGAGTCTGTGAGAAGGGGGAGAAACATGCCATGATCATTACGGATTATTTGCGAAGCGATCCTGATCTGCAATGGGCCTATGCCCGGCAGATGGGGGTGGAGTATGCTGTCATTCGCCTGCCCGAGGACAAGGATTTTGATTGCACCAATGAAGCGCACTGGCAAGAAATATACCAGCGTTATGTGGACCATGGGCTGACTCCACTGGTGCTGGAGCCCATGCCCAATCATCTTCATGAACATATTAAAACGGGAGATGAACAGCGGGACGCCTGCATTCATCAGGTGATCCGGATGTTCCCTATCATGGATCGGCTGGGCATCCGCACCATTTGCCTGAATTTCATGGCCCATATTGGATGGTACCGTTCCTCCAAGCAGCTTCAGGAGCGGGGAGGCGCTCTGGTAACGGGCTTTCGTTTGAAGGACGTTCCGGCTGAGACCGCTCAAGTTATTTCCGAGGAGACTCTATGGGGTAATCTTTATTATTTCCTAAAGGCAGTCATTCCTGCAGCCGAGCAGTTCAACATCCGGCTGGCGCTCCACCCTGACGATCCCCCGGTTTCTCCCCTGGGCCGGGTATCGCGGATTTTAACCAGCCTCCAGTCTATGCACAAGGCTGTGCATCTGGTGGAGAGCCCGCAATTGGGAGTAACCCTCTGCCAGGGTACCTTCAGAGCAATGGGGGAGGATCTGGAGCAGGTCATTTCCGTTTTTGCGGCGGAGAGGAAGCTGTTCTTCGTGCACTTCCGGGATATCGCCGGAGACAAAACCGATTTTCGGGAAACCTTCCACGATAACGGTCCCACAGATATGGCGCGTATGATCCGGCTGTACCGGGAGTTGGGCTGTTCTGTGCCCGTCCGGGTAGATCATGTGCCCACCATGGCCGGCGAGGATAATGCCAATCCGGGCTATGCCGCCCTTGGCCGGCTGTTTGCCATAGGTTATCTCAAGGGCTTGCTGGACGGCGTGCAGGTATAAGCCTCCGGCAATCTGGAGCGGATTGATGGGCATACCGAGTGACCTTGGCAGCAAGACAGCATATAACACGAGAGGCAGGAAGCAATCCGATCCAATATGACCTGGTGATTATCGGAGCAACAATAGCCGCTTGAGGGCTGGCGAAAACCGTACAGTTCGAACTTGAAAACTCCGATGGTCAACAAAACGGAAATGGCGGCGTATGAGTTTGCAAAAATAAAAGACTGGGCGGAAAAACGTCATGTTTTCCGTCCAGCTTTTTTTGTGTTTTGCTTTTGCAGAAATTTGGTTTCCCGAATGTATCCCATCCTTATATGCGGTAAAGCAGTCTGTATCGGGAAGGCGGCATGCCCACATGGTGCTTGAACACATTGCTGAAATAGTATTCATTGCTGTACCCGCACCGGCTTGCGACTTGGGCTAGAGTGGAAGTGGTATCCACTAATAATTCCTTCGCCTTTTCCAACCGGAGGAAGGTGATATATTCCACAGGGGTTTTACCCAATTCCGCCTTGAATCTTCTTATGAATTGCGCATGGGTGAGACCCAGCTTACGGGACAATTCCTTTACGTTCAGCTTGTTGAAGGCGTTCAGGTGAATATACTCCAGCGCCTCCTCCAGGAGAGGGTCCTCTGCTGCAGCATTTGTGCGGCTGATAGACGAGTCGATTTCTGTGCAATACAAGAACCATATATCCCGAAGCAAATGGTTTTTCAGCTCCGATTGAAACGGCTCCGGATAGCTTGATGCTTTGCGCAACGACGTCAGTGTGGAGAGCATACGTTTATGATTGGAAATGTTTATTTTACCTGTAGGGATTTTGTTGCGCAGATCATTATGGCTTAAATTTGAAGGCAGCCAATGGCATCGTATAAAATGAAACGTCAACGGGACAACTGTTTTTCTTTTCAAGGTAGTGTCTGGCGGGCATATAATCATTTCACCGGGAGATACGGTGTCTGCAGCATCATTCATTTCATAACGGAATACGCCTTCCTCAGGAATGAAAATCGCCCAATCGGAATAAATGTCCTCATCCAAAAAGAACTGGTTTTTCTTGCGGAAATAGGCATGGAGATGGAGAACGGGGACCAGATTCCATAAGTGCTGAATTTTCACAAGAATCAACTCCGTAATGAAATTTACTATAAACTTTACTATAAAATACTACATTGGAAAAGCAAATTCACCATAGTACTGTTGAAATATATTATAAATACTATGATCCCCATTGGGGGACGGAGGTAAACGATGGTCAAAGATTGGATGAATGAAAATCTGAAGGTGCCGGTGTGCGGCAGCTATGATGTTGTTGTCGCAGGCGGAGGGCCCGCGGGTGTGTCGGCGGCAATTACTGCTGCAAGGGCAGGGGCAAGAACACTGTTATTGGAGGTGGCAGGCTGCCTTGGCGGTGTATGGACAGCGGGAATGCTTACGTGGCTGTTTGAATTTGACAAGGACGGCTTTACGAGAGAGCTTACGGCAGAGCTGGCAAAGCGAGGCGCCAAAATCGGGAATAACCAGGACCGGTATTCCTATGATGTAGAAGAAATGAAGCTGCTGCTTGAAGAATTGTGCGCGGCAGCCGGTGTTGATATTCAACTGCACACACGGGTTGTCGCCGCTGTTAAAGAAGGGAAACGCCGTTTGAAGGGGGTTGTTACGGAGTCCAAGTCGGGCAGGCAGGTGTGGCTGGGCAAGGTCTTTATTGATGCCACAGGCGATGGCGATTTGGGGTTTCTTTCAGGATGCGGGTTTGATTATGGCTACCACTCGCCACAGGAAACACAGCCCATGACGTTCATGTCTCTTGTTCAGGTGAATGATCCGGAGGCTTTAAAAGCCTACATTTCTTTTTGGGGAGGAGACTGTGACCATCCCAAGCGTATCCGGGCATGGCAAGGGCTCCTGGCGGAAATCAGGCGTGCCGGAGTGGAGCCGTCTTACGGAAGACCAACCCTGTTTCAGGTGAAGGGCAGGCTGCTTGCGATCATGGTCAATCATGAATATGGGGTTTCACCAATGGATGCCATGCAGATAACGCAGGCAACGATTCGGGGAAGGGCGGAAGTGAACCGGATCGTAAAAGCCTTAGCTGGGTTAGGCGGGGATTGGGCGGGCATTCAACTGGTCGCCTCTGCAGAGCATATCGGCATCAGGGAAGGACGGCGCATCCATGGCAGGTATACGGTAACCTTGGATGACCTGCAGAAAGGAGCGCGGCATGAAGATGCGGTCGTTCGTGTAACCTTCAATGTGGATGTGCATTCCTTCTCCAAAAAGCAAAACGATCAGGAAGCGGGACTTTCCCATAAGGGGGTTGCTACACAGCCCTACGACATTCCATTCAGGGCACTGCTTGCAAAGGACGTGGATGGGCTGTTAATGGCAGGCCGCTGCATCAGTGGAGACTTTTTATCACATGCCAGCTACAGGGTTACGGGAAATGCTGTGATTATGGGACAAAGTGCGGGAGTAGCTGCAGCTTTGTCGGCCCAGGCGGGACTGGACCCTCATGAATTGCCGTGGGACAGGTGTAGAAGCTTCCTGGGGCAAATGGAACGAAATCCACTTTAGATAAAAACTGTTTCATGAAAGGATGCCAAAAAGGGGAGCCCGTCCAAACATCCGTGAAAATTTAAGGTGGGTGTAGATATCTTTATGTACGGGCTTCCCTGAGAATTCTATAATGTAAGCGGTATCTATCGCAGAGAGGGGCGATTGTGTTGCAGAGGCCGGCAGAATGTACCGGTGACAGTCAGCAATTGAATTGGGGAGTTGAAATCCTGAAGCTGTGGAGGGAAGAGGCAGAATGAAAAAATGGGCATTGGCAGCAATACTTGCGGCGGCATTGATTTCCCCCGGGGCGTCGGCCTTCGCGGACCCCGCAGGGACCGTCTATACCGTGGGCAACCCGGACACGTCAGACTGGTTTGTTTGGGAGTACCCGGATGACGCCAGGGCGATGGGGACGGCTATTGACGCGTCTTTCCTTTTGGACGAAGAAGCGGGTGAGCATGGGTTTGTAAAGGCTGACGGAGAAAATTTAATTTTTGAAAATACCGGGGAAAAGGTGCGCTTCTGGGGAACCAATGTGGTCATGCAGGCCAATTTTTTGACGCATGCGGAATCGGACATGCTGGCCGACCGCATTGCCCGCAGCGGCTTTAATCTGGTGCGGTTCCATCATCTGGATATTAACCGGGCGGATAATATTTTTGCCAAGGGGGCGGTCACCACCACGAGAAAGCTGGACCCGAACCAGTTGGACAAGATGTTTTATCTGATGGCCAAGCTGAAGGAGAAGGGCATTTATTTTTATGTGGATCTTTTGGTCATGCGGCCGCCCATGCCGGCAGACAATCTGAATGGATATGACGGCTTATCTTTGGGCTGGAAGCCCCACAATATCTATGATCCCCAGCTTATTGAGCTGCAGAAGGAATATGCGCAGCAACTGTTGTCGACGCCGAATCCATATATCCTGGACGGGGAAGGACAGCCGGTGGCGCTGAAGGATGATCCGGCGCTGGTGTTCATAGACATCAACAATGAAAATTCGCTGCTGCAGATACCGGGCGGCGACATGTCCAACGCCTACTACAAGCAGATGTATACCCAGTTGTTCAACAATTGGCTGAAGCAGAAGTATGTCACCCGGGCAGAGCTGGAGGCAGCCTGGCAGGAGCCGGGCAAGGTTGGCCTGGAATCAGGTGAGGACCCGGCAGCCGGCAATGTCAATATTGTGGGTGACGGCTCCCAGGCCTTGCCTGCGCTGTATACAACCTTGAATTACAGCGGGGCCCGCAAGCAGGATATTTTTAACTTCACATACGATACTATTTATGCCTTTTTTGATGATTTCCGCCATTATCTGAAGGATGAATTGGGAGTGAAAGCCCTGATTACCAGTACCTCCATGGGCGGCCCCACCAACAAAAGAGGCACCACGGTACACATGAACACCCAGATCATGGACTACACCGATACCCATTCCTACAAATCCCACCCCAGTCCCAACACCTGGGGCAAAGGCGGCAAGCTCACCTCTTGGACCAGCGGCTCCATTGTCGGCGGCGGAGAGCTTTACAGAAGCACGCCGTGGCTGCGGGGCTTTGACCAGCCTTACGTCATCGGCGAGTGGCAGGTTTGTTCTCCCGGGCCTTATTCGGCAGAGGGCATTCTGATGCAGTCGGCGGTAGCCAGCTTCCAGAATTGGAATCCCATCCAGTTCGACATCTTCTCCGAGCCGGCCATTGACAAGACCATGGGCATCAACCGGTTCTTTATCAGCTATTCCAGCGCGGATCAAAGCACCATCCAGCCTGCCGCAGGCATGACCTTCCTGCGCGGCGATATCCGGGAAGCGGAGGGCCAGTTCTATACTATTTACGATAAGAACGATGTGCTGGACCCAAAAATCTACACCAGCGCCTATCTGCTCGGCTTCGAAAATGCCTGGATGTATACCAAGGTCGGCATGGCTGGCAAAGAAAACCTGGATGAGAATGAGAACATGACGCCCGAGGCTCTGGAGGAGGCATTCCAGAAGTACAAGCGCAACGATCCCGGCAAGGATATTGACTGGAACAAGAGAATGGGCGTATTCCGGGTGGATACGGCCTATACCAATATTGCCACGGGCTTTATTGGCGGCAAAACCATTCCTCTCTCCTTTGCCGATATTTCCCTGAAAAATCCGTCTGCCACCATTTCGCTGAACTCGGTGACCAAGGAAACCCTTGCGGATACGGACCGGATTTTGCTCACGGCGGTGTCCAAGGCCAGAAATACCGGCATGGTTCTGACTGACGATGGCATGGAAATCGTCAATCCCGGCACAGGCCCTATGCTGATCGAGCCCATAACTGCTGACCTGGTTATCAAAACGGCGGATGCTATCACCGTGTACGCACTGGACTCCTCCGGGCAACGCAAAGCACAGGTTCCGGTAGCCAAAACGGCGGAAGGCTATTCCAGCTTCAGCATCGGCAAGGAGTATAAGGCTGTGCACTATGAAATCACAAAGTAATCTACAAGTGAGGGAGGGAGCAATGCGGGCATGAAGATAAAACCATTAATCGCTGCAGGTTTGGCATTCTTGTTGCTGGCTGCGCCATTGGCATCGGTTTCGGCGGCCCCGGTTGGGGAAGGGGCAATCGGGCAGGCTGCCTATGAGCAGCTGATTCCCGGAAGTCTCTTGGGCAAGGCCCCCGGGGATAAAATAACCAGAGGAGAGTTTGCCGATCTGGTGAGTCTCTTGAATGTCAAGCTTGGTGTTCCTGCCTGGGGCTGGCAGGGAGGGACTCTCCAGGACCCCGTTACGCTGCAGGAAGCGGCTGTTGTACTGGTTCAAACCATAGATGCTGCATTTCCCAAGGCGGATGTGGGCTTGTATACCGAGACGACATTTGATGACAACTGGCAGCTTTCCGGGGAAGCCCGGCCTGCCGTGAACTATCTGTACCATTATGGGATTGCCGGTATTCCCGGTTCTTACAGGATCAGCCCGCAGCACAGCCTTACTGTGCAGCAAGCAGTCAATATGGTCCGCAAAATCTATACCGCCGGCGCTAAATTTGATGTGTCGACATATATTCCCGACCAGTGGGAGTGGCATATTGAACCGATTTATGACGGGCTTGGGCCCAATACCCGGTTCTCCGGCGGTCTTGCCGCAGTCAGCCAGAATGGCAGGTACGGATATATCGACCGCTCCGGTAAGGTTGCAGTTCCTTTCCAATATGATATGGCCTATGACTTCTCGGAGGGCTTGGCCAAGGTGGAAAAGAGCGGCAAGGCAGGCTATATCAACAAGCAGGGGACGGTTGTCATTCCCCTTGCTTATGATGACGGCGGCAGCTATTCCGAAGGAAGAGTCTGGCTCAAGCTGGACGGCAAGTATGGCTTCGCCAACGAAGCAGGCATCATCGTAGTCCCCATACAATACGATTATGCCTACAGCTTCAAGGAAGGACTGGCTCCGGTCAGGGAGGATGGTCTCTACGGCTATATTGATCCTTTGGGCAATACGGTGATTCCCTTCCAGTATCCCTGGGCATCATCCTTCTCCGAAGGGCTGGCCAGAACCGGCTCCAAGGGCCAATATAACTATATCGACAAAACAGGCCAGGTGGCCCTTCCCCTCAATCTGGACTACCTGTTTGATTTTGAGGATGGCCGCGCCATTGTATTCAACCGTGACCAGTACGGCGTCATTGACAAGAACGGCAATTACCAGATTCCCTTCGGCAAATGGGGACTGATCTACGGGTTCCACAATGGCTTGTCCGTAGCTCATGGCGATTCCGGTTATGAAGGAAACCATTCCTTCATCAATACCAGCGGTAATGTGGTGATTGGCAGCCAGCCGTTTTATGACGCGGAGGGCTTCTCCGAGGGGCTGGGAACAGTGGCATCCCATAATAAGGTGACGGACAAGGTTACCCGCTCCTATATTACTCGCACCGGTGAGTTGGTTCTGCCCAAACGTGCCAATATTAAGGATGAGAGCCCCTATGACGGCAATTCCTTCTATCTGCAAGCCTTCTCCGAGGGTTTGGCGGCGGCAGTGACCAAGGACGGCAAGCTGGGCTTTATCGAAAATCCGCTGCTGAAGCGTCCCGTTGAAGGGACGGCCGTGCTGAAGGGAGATTTGCAGGCTGAGGCAGGCTCGGATGTGGAGCTTGCCTACGGGCTGCGGATGGCCAAAAACGTGTCGGCCCAGAAGGTTGTTTTGGCCTATGACGAGGCGCTGCTGGAGCTGCAAGGGGCTCCAGATGTATTGTCCGGCCATACGGTAATCGCCAAGACAGCGGGGGTTAGCCCGGGCGTGGTCCGGTATACATTGGCTGTGCTGGGTTCCACCCAATTGCAGAGTGATGTGGATGTGCTGAAGTTCCACTTTAAAGCCAAACAGGCCATTCCCGCCGGAGCCTATGCGGCTTCCGTCTCAGCCATGCTTGCAGATGAGAAGGGAAATGAGTGGACGGCGGATACAGTCTGGAACGCTATTCCGGCGGAAGGGATTGTTGTAACGGGAGCAGGTGGGGCAACAGCCATCACGGCCAAGGGCGGTTCATTGCAATTAAACGCGGCCGTGCTTCCGGCCAATGCGGATAATCCTGCCGTTACCTGGGCGGTATACAACGAGGACGGTACGGCAACGGACAAGGCGTTGATCAGCGCTGAGGGCCTTGTCACCGCCAAGAAGGACGGCGCAGTGAAGGCAGTGGCAACAGCGGCGGACGGCTCCGGCGTGAGCGGCAGCCTGATCATTGCCATCAGCGGGCATTCCGGCTCTACTCCCGTCAGCAGCGGTGGCGGCGGTTCCTCAAGTGATACGATTTCCCACGAATTGGGAACGGTGAAGCTTTCGGACAACTCCGCTACTTTGACCATCCCGGCAGCCAAGCTGGAGGAGCTGGCCAAGAAAGCGGGAGACACTGTAATCCTTGACCTTAGCAGTATTGCCAAGAAAACGCGGATTGTGGATATACCTGCAGCCTCTTTTGCCGCATTGTCCAAATCGGGAAAAAGCCTAGAGGTGAATACGGGAGCAGCTTCCATTATTCTTCCTGCCAATGCTCTGAAGCTGGACGGAGTGACAGGCACGGTTAAAATTTCCATCGGGGCCAACGGGCAAGCAACTGTTTCCCAACCCGGACTTGTGCCGTTGACGGAGGCTGTCTCCGTAGCCATTACGGATGGGAGCAAAAATCTGAATCTGCAGGCGCCGGCCCGGATTGAGTTGGATTTGAAGGCAGACGGTGGCCAGGATCTTCGGAAAGCCGGCATGTATGCTTGGAACGCCAAGTCTGGCGTATGGGAATATCTGGGTGGAGTTGTTCGCGAGAACCGGCTTGTGGTTCAGACCTCTGCCGCATCGGATACTGTTTATGCCGCATTCATCTATAACAAATCCTTTGCGGATGTGGCTAGCGGCCACTGGGCCAAGGATTACGTGGAAGTAATGGCTGCCAGACATGTGGTGGACGGTATCGGCGAAAGCAGCTTTGGACCATCGGGAACCGTTACCCGGGCCGAATTCGCGGCAATGGCTGTACGCATGCTGCAGCTTCCTGCCGCTGGCAGTTCCGCTTCCTTCCCGGATGTGGCCAAGGGAGCATGGTATGCCGGTGAAATTGCGGCGGCGGTGCAAGCCGGAATTCTGCAAGGGGACGGAACCGGAATACGGCCCAACGACTCCATTTCCCGCCAGGAAATGGCGGTAATTGCTGTACGGATACTGAAGTCCTACGGCATTCATTCAACCGCCGCAGGCACAGCCTATGCCGATCAAGGCCAAATTGCGGACTGGGCCCAGGACGCGGTGAAAGCCACCCAAAGCCTGGGGATTATGAACGGGCAGCAGGGCAATAGCTTCGCTCCGCTGAATGCTGCAAGCAGAGCGGAAGCGGCGGCTGTCTTCTATCGGTTGATGGACAAGAGCGGCCAAATGTAAAGGAGGTCAAGCGCATTGATGAAGCAATGGATAAGCAAGATATTGGCGGTGGCATTGTTTGCGGCGTTGTTCTCCGGCATAGCCTGGCCGAGGTTGGCCGAAGCGGCATATGACATTGCCCCGGAGGATATCGTAATTGACAATATAGAGTCGGCTTATGTGACGGTCTTTGGGCCGGATTGGTCAACCGGGAACGGCACCAACGCCTATAGCCCGCCGGGATATACGGGAAGTGCCAAGTATTACAGCATTGCCCCTTCCAAGACAAAGAATCAATATGTGGAATTCAAGCCGTCGGGTGCGAAAAAATTAGCCCCGGGGTACTACAATGTATCGGTAGCCAGCAGAGGCGTTTACAATCTTTCCAATGTCATTCCTGTGGAAATTCATGCCAGCAAGGATTATGACATCCGGATTGCCAATATGCGGACAGATGCAGGCTCCTGGAAATTTATTGGAACCTATTACTTCAGCGGGGATGAAACGGAGTATGTTCGGATCGGTAACGAAGGAACCGGCACAACGAGCAATGATTACGTGGTTGCGGATGCCGTGCTGTTTTCTCCCAACTCTGCAGTAACCGATCCGCCGCCGGCCAATCTGGACGCTACCTTATCCGGCCTTATGGTGGACACAGGGGCGCTCAGCCCCGAATTTAACCGCGGCAAGATTGCTTATGAGCTTCCGATTGGTCAGGCCGACAGTGTGTCAGTAACCGCAACTGTAAACGATGCTGTATATGCCAGTCTGAGGATTAACGGCACTCCTGCCGTGTCGGGCGCTCCGTTTCTGCTGACAGGTCTTGGGCGGGGGACTACGACAGTTCCAGTGGTGGTTTCCGCGGTGTATGGGGATCAAAGCAAGGATAAGACCTACTCCATCCTGGTAAAAAGGGATTTTGAGAAGGATGCCGATCTCAGCGCATTGACGGTAAGCATCGGAGAGCTGGCTCCCGCCTTTGACAAGGATACAGTGACCTATAATGTATATGCCGAGCTGGCTGACCACAGCATTGCCATTACAGCCACTGCCCATTCCCAGGAATATAACAGTCTGACTGTGGGAGGTGCGGAAGCGGTCTCCGGACAACCGGTCATTGTCAGTCTGGGTTTTGACCTGAATGTGATTCCCATTGTGGTAACGGCTCAGGATGGAACCACCAAGAAGACCTATACGGTCAATGTCATCCGTGAAATTAAAAAGGGGGATGTCACGGGGCCGGGCGACCGTCCCGACGGGCATTTCACCATCGCCGATTTGGGATTCACGGCATTCCATTACGGGACAACCGCCACAGATTCCAACTGGGATTATGTGAAAAAGGCCGATTTTAACGGGGATGGCATAATCGACGATGATGACATCCAGTTTGTAGCCGGTCTGATCGAAGAATAAAGTACGGAAGCCGGGGGCAATTGCCTCCGGCTTCCTTGCGGTGAAATGGTTGCTACAGCGGTGAAGGGGTTTGGGCCCGCAAGTTCATTAGAATTTTTAATGTCGGTATAGATATCTTTATCTTCAAAAAACAAGCGATGAACTATAATGAAAACGCTGACAAGCATATTTGACAAAGGGGGAGATTCATGACATGAAAATTTGGCTATGCAGGTTAATGGCGATAATGCTGTTTGTGGGGACAATAACCAATGTTTCCCTAGCCGGAATTGCCTATGCCGGTCAGTATGACACTGACTTGGATGCGCAGGTGCTGCCGGGAGATATTGTGATTGATGACAACGCAGGCGCTGCTTATGTGACCAGAAGTGGAACTTGGGACTCCATCAGTGAAGCCAATAGAGCATATGGCAGCAGTTCCTTATACGCTCCGGCCAGTCGTCCCGACGGCATCTATGTCCAGTATACGCCCAAAGGAACCAAGGCATTGGCTCCGGGGGGCTATGATGTGTACATGTCCTATAAGCGGTCAACATCATGGTCGAGTAACGTGCCTGTAGATATCTTTCATAATGACGAAACTCATACTGTAATTGTTAATCAACAAGTAAATGGAAACGAAAACTGGTTTAAGGTAGGCAGCTTTTATTTTACAGGGGATGGGACGGAATATGTCCGAATCCGGAAGGAGACCGCAGCAGGCTATACTATTGCGGATGCCATCCGTTTTTCCCGGAACGACAGCATTCCTGTTCCCCCGAATGTGAAATTGAGCGATCTTCAGCTGTCCTCCGGCCCGCTGACGCCGGTATTCCAACCGTCGGTGCTGAGCTATACGGGAACCGTAGGCTCCAGTGTCGATCAGGTGAGCATCACGCCGGTGGCCGCCGATCCGGGCAGCGTGTCCTTGTCGCTGAACGGAGCTCCGGTGCAATCGGGGCAGGCTTATCCTGTGACCCTGAATCCCGGAGAAAACGAGCTTGCCGTTACGGTCGCATCCTTGGCCGATCCGTCTTACACCAGAACCTATTCCCTTGTGGTGACCCGGACGGAGGAGGTCAGCAGCAACAGCAAGCTATTGTCGCTTGCCGTCAATCCGGGCACCCTTGACCCGGTCTTTCAGGCCAATGTGACGGAGTATAATGTTAATGTCGGCAATATTGTGCAGGCAATCGATATTACACCGACAGTCAGTTCATCTGTTTACAAAAATTTGACGGTGGCGGGCACAAGCACGGTGTCCGGCAGTGTCTATACCGTTCCCCTGGCGGTGGGAGTAAATGATATTCCCATTGTGGTGACGGCGGAAAATGATTCCACCACTACCTATACCCTGCACGTGACCCGGGCCGCTTCCGCCAGCAGCGATGCGGCGTTAAGCGCCCTCTGGATCAACGCAGGCACCATCTCCTTTTCACCTGAGGTAACGGATTACGATGTGTCTGTCAGCAGCATGACAAACGCACTAGAGGTAACTCCTGTGGCGCGTTCCTCCTCTTATGCAAGCCTTCTGGTCAACGGGGTGCCCAAGGCTTCCGGCAGCATGTCCTCCGTAGCTCTGGCTCAGGGAGAAAACCTGATCACCATTGGGGTGACGGCGGAGGACACACTGACGAAAAAAACCTACACCCTTCGGGTGACAAAGCCGGCAACCTCGGGAGAGATTGTAGGCAATGCCGGTATCGTCAACTCTCTTGTCGCTTCCCGGATTAATCAAGCGGTTATGCTGTATGTTGGCCATAACGAGGCATATACCGATAATATCCGCACGGCGATTGATATGAATAACAGGGAGATCAGGCCCTTCAAGCAAGGAAGCTTGACCTATGTCCCCCTTCCCTATACGGCGCAGGGTTTGGGAGCGCAGGTATCCCGGACACAGGGAGGAGGAGTCCTTGAGGCTGTTTATGGAGGAACGACCTTTGTCTTTACCGAGGGCAGCGCACAGATCACAGCAAACGGTCAACCCAGAGCGATACCTGCTCCCGTGTTAAGCAGAGAGGGGCAGCTGTTTGCCTCCGCAGAAACAATAGCGGATGTATTCCAGAAGTCCCTGTTCCAGGACGCCAGGGGATTAACCATCTTCAGCGGAACCCCGGATCTGTTCACCCTGCCGGCGGATGCTGCGCTGGTGGATGAGATTGTAAATGGCTTTGCATATGAATGGGGCAATGTGAAAATCTATCCCGGCGGCTTTGTCACCGGCATGGTCATCCATCCCACGGAGCCGGAGCTGAAATATGCGCGGACGGATGTAGGCGGTGCGTACCGCTGGAATCCCGACAGCCAGGAATGGGTTCCGCTGATGGAAAGCTTCGGATTGAATGAATTGAATCTTATGGGCATTGACGGCATTGCCGTATCCCGCACCGAACCCGATATTGTTTATGTGGCGGCAGGCATGTACGGCAATAAACCCAATGACCCCCATGATGTGCTGAAATCCACGGACCGGGGCCAGACCTGGCAGCGCACCAACCTGAACAAGCGCTTTTACGGCAACAGCACCGGCAGCGCAGGGGACCAGCGGCTGGACGGGGAGCGGATTCAGGTGGACCCGTACAATGCCGATATCGTCTATGTGGGCACACGGTATGACGGGCTGTGGCGTTCCCTCGACGGCGGGGAGAATTGGCAGCAGATAACGGCGATTCCCCTGGGCACAGCGCCTGCAGGTGTCACCAACGTGGAATTTGACTACAGCGCAGGGGCAGTTGACGGACGGGCGAAGGTGATCTACATCGGTGTAGAGGGCAGCGGCGTGTACAAAAGCGGGGATGGAGGCGGGTCATGGCAGCCTATTGTGCCCGATCTGGAAGCGGGGCCCAAGTATCCCAGAAGAATGGCCGTATCCTCCGACGGAACCATGTACGTCTCTTCCATTACCGGATTGAACCGCAACGATCTTAGTGTTACCACTGCGCCCACCAACGGCGTGTTCAAGTACAAGGATGGCGCATGGACCAATATAACGCCGGCGGCCAGCAAGAATCAGCCCTTCGGCCCTATTGCCGTCAATCCCGCCAATCCCGATCTGGTGGTGGCTGTGGAAGGCTATTACCGTTCCTCCAAGGTATATGTGTCAACGGACGCAGGACTAACCTGGGTGCTTAGAGGCAACTCCTATGGCGCAAGCTCCCAGTTCCTATTTGATCCCCATCATCCGGAGGAGCTGTACGATCTGCACGGAGCAGGCATTCATAAGACTCTGAATATTGACAGCCAAGCCATTGCCTGGGCTGCCGCAGGAGACGGCATTGAAGAGCTGTGCGCCACCAAGATGCTGTCCTTGCCGGACGGCACCCTGATTATGGGCACTCTGGACCGTGGCGGCTTTACTTCGACGGATATTACCGTTCCGGCGGTGCGGCTCACTCCGGAAGCCAGTGAGAATACGGCATTTGATTTTTCCGAAGGCGATCCCAATTATGTATTCCGTCTGATGAGCAGCTCTGCCGGAACGACGGCCAGGGCGGCATACTCCATCGATGGGGGAAAAACCTGGATTGAGCGTTCGACACCATTCCCTTACGGAATCGGCGGAAGTGTGGCTGTTTCGGCAACGAAGCAAGCCAATGGCCTGCCTCTGGTGGTGATCTGGACCAACGGGCACACTCCTAAGCTGTCCCGGGATTTTGGCCTGACGTGGGAGGATACGGTCTTTGAGGGAGTAGCGGCACCCATCTATACGGGAACTCACTTTACCTCCCGGCGGTATGGCCTTGAAGCGGACCGTGTAACCGGAGACACCTTCTATCTGTACGACACTGTAAATGGAAAATTCTACACCAGTACCAACGGAAAAAATTGGAGAATAGAATCTGCGGCTACCCTGCCCACGAATGAAGCTTCGGTTATTGCCGGAGTCCGGGCTGCTCCTTATGTGGCAGGAGAGGTATGGGCCAGCGCCAATAAAGGCGGGCTCTACCGTTCCATTGATTACGGCAAAAACTTCACCAAGCTGGAGAATGTTCAGGAAGCAAGACTGTTCTCCTTCGGTAAAAATAAACCCGGCCAAACCAACCCTTCGGCATATGTGTATGGCCGCATTAACAACATTACCGGCATATTCCGCTCCGATGACATGGGCGCCACCTGGACGCGGATCAACCATGACGCTTACCAGATTGCCGATGATCCCAAGTCCATGGTAGGCGACCGCAAGGTGTATGGCAAGGTTTATGTAGGCACAGGAGGACGGGGCATTTATTATGGCCAGTTGTTGGCAACCGACGATATTCCTCCCAAGGTAACCGTTGAGCAGATCGGCTCCTCTTCCGTGAAGGATGCGGATTATGCCGTGCGCGACGCCCAGTATGCAGTGTCCGGCACCCTCAGCGAGGATGCGACGCTGTATATCAACGGAACTGCTTATTCCGGCATTGCCAAGGGCTCCTTCAGCAAGTCGGTGCAGCTTGTGGAAGGCCTGAATACCATCAGCATAAAAGCCACGGACAGCGCAGGCAATGAATCTGTTCCCGTGGTGCTGTCCGTGCGGTATGATCCCGCCTATGTGGGCATTACCCTGGAAAAGACGCCTTCCCGCACCAATCAGGCTTCCTACACGGTGACAGGCCGGATCAATACTCCGGCGGTTGTCAGGGTAAACGGACAAGAAGCGGCGGTTGACCAGAATCTGACCTTCAGCAAGGAGATTGCGCTGCAGGAGGGTGTAGCCCAACTGGTGGAGGTTACTGCCGCCAATGTTCTCGGCCAGTCGGCGGAGCCGGCTGCATTTACCATCGTTCTGGACAGTGCGGCTCCGGCCATACAGGTAGCAGCCCAGACGGTTACAACGGATCGGGCCTATTACCTGCTCCGGGGCTCTGTCAGCAAGGAAGCGACAGTTACTGTGAGCGGTGATGCAGCTTGGCAGAATGAGGACTTGACCTTTGAGCGTCTGTTGTTCCTGCAGCCGGGTCTCAATAACTATCTTGTGGAAGCGGTGGATGAGGCGGGCAACACGGCTGTTCCGCTGGATATAGCCATTACTTACGAGCTTCCGGATGAGCAGGTTATTCCCAAGATTCAGTCTGCCCATACAGGAAACACTGTCATAGTTGACGGAGCACTGTCCGAGGAAGATTGGGATATTTCTCATATCATGGGTAAGCCACTGCTGAACACACCCAATAACATTACCTTCTTCGGAACCATGTGGGATGAAACCAATCTGTATGTAGGCTTTAGAGTCAAAGACAAGCAACTGGTGAATCACCCCAGCACCGTGTATCAGGGAGATTGCCTGGAGGTCTATGTCAGCCCCACGGACAACAGGGACAATACCTATGCCACCTCTGACAAGCAGCTGATGTTCGGCATCGACTGGGATATTGTCATGGTAGGCGGCAACAAAAGCAGAGAGGGTATCCAGTTTGCCCGGCAAAAAACGGATGAAGGCTATACCATGGAAATTATGATTCCCTGGGCCAATCTGAATACTACGGCAGAACTGGGGAAAATCATCGGCTTCGATGTGGACAATATCGACAATGACGGCAATAATATCAACGGCAACCGGGACTCCATTATTGCCTGGAACGGCACCATGGACAATTACAGGAATCCGCAAGGCTTCGGCCGCCTGGAGCTGACATCGGGCGGTGAGTCTGAACCGGAGCTGAGCAACGACGCGACTTTAAGCGCCATTTCCTTAAGTGCAGGCACTATTAGCTTCGATCCGGCAGTGACAGAGTATAGCGTGACTGTGGGCAACGGCACAGCAACGCTGGATGTAAAGGCTACAGCAGCCTCCGGCGTGTACAAGAGCCTGACGGTGAACGGGCAGGCAGTGCTGTCCGGCGAACCTGTTCAAGTAAATCTGGTGGTAGGCGAGAACACCATCCCCATTGTCGTGACGGCAGAGGACGGTGTGACGGTGAAAACCTACACTCTGACGGTGACGCGGCAAGGGGCTTCTGAGCCGGAACCGGAGCCGGATTATGTCCCGTCTCCCTCATCTTCAGCCCCGTCATCTCCGGCGTCGCAGGGAACCTTGAAGGACGGCATCATCCAACTGAAGCCTGAGACGGACGCGAAGACGGGAACAGCCAAGGCCAAGCTGGAAGAGAGTCTTTTGAAGAAAGCGCTGGAGCAAGCCAAGCCGGATGCCAAGGGAGTCCAACGGGTAGAGGTGGTTATTGACCCTGCTGCGGGAGCCGCTTCTTATGAAGTGGGGCTGCCGGTCAAGGCCCTTGATGGGCTTGACGCCAAGGATAAGCTGACGGTGAAAACCGAATACGCAACGGTAGAACTGCCTGCCGGTCCGTTGGCCGGTTTATCGTCAGCCCAAGAGCTTGCGCTGGCTGTCCGGAAGGGCGAGCAGGCGGGCCGGCCGGCAGTGACCCTGGATTTGCAGGCCAACGGCGCTTCTGTGAAGCAGCCCTTGGGAGCGGCAGTGAAGGTGTCCATTCCCTACACGCCTGCAGCTGCGGAAAAAGCCAAGGCGGAGCACCTGGTGATCCTGAAGAAGGATGCCGTGGGCAAGCTGTCGCCGGTACCCAGCGGACGCTATGACGCGGCAACAGGAACGGTAATCTTTGAAACGGGAAGTCTTGCAGGGGATTCCTATGTGGTGTCTTTCGTAGAAAAATCCTTCGCGGACATGAGCGGCTACTCGTGGGCCCAGCGGGAAGTCCAGGTTCTGGCCTCCAAGGGCATTGTCAACGGGACCACAGAGACGACCTTTACGCCGCAAGCGGAGATTACCCGTGCAGATTATCTTCTGCTGCTGATTCACACATTGGGTCTGCAGGCCGAGGTAAAAGGAAATTTCGCCGATGTAGACAAGGGCGCCTATTATTACGAAGCGGTAGGTATTGCCAAGGCGCTGGGCATCAGCACCGGCATCGGCAATGACCGGTTTGCTCCCGGGGCTTCGATCACGCGGCAGGAGATGATGACGCTGGCGGCCAGAGCCATGAAGCTGGCGGACAAATTGGAGGACGCAGGGACTGCCGCGGATTTGGCGGACTTCGAGGATGCTGCGGAGGTTGCCTCCTATGCGGCCAATGAGATTGCGGCGATGGTGCGCGGGAATGTGATCCAAGGCAGCGACGGCAAGCTCCATCCCCTGGATACGGCGTCAAGAGCCGAAGCGGCTGCAATGCTGTACCGGATTTACAATAAGTAAGCGAAGGCGTGCTGCGCCCCTGCGACTATCAAGTCGCGGGGGCGCAGTTGCTTGCCAAAGTCAGTAGAATTGCGTAAGTCATCGTTGATTTGTTTATTCATCTGCCTATGGCAATTTGCTATAAATGGTAGAGGGATGTAGAAATATAGCCGAAGGCAGGGTGGAGCAGGATGAAAAACCAGATTAAGGCCGTTTTGTTTGATCTTGACGGCGTGGTGGTCAGAACGGACAAATATCACTATGAAGCATGGAAAGTATTATGCGATAAACAAGGCTGGAGGTTCAGCGAGGAGATCAACAGCCGGCTGCGGGGCGTGTCCAGAATGGAATCACTGGACATTATTCTCGCGGAAAATCAGATAACGGCGTCGTCTGTGCAAAAGCAGCAATGGGCGGAGGAGAAAAACGGCGTTTATCTGGACTTGCTCGGGCATATTTCGGAGGAGGCGATTATTCCCGGGGTTTTGCCGCTTATTGAAGGGATTCGCCAGTGGGGAGCCTGTACCGCCATTTGCTCCTCCAGCAAAAATGCGGTCTATATTTTGGAGCGATTAGGATTAACGGGATATTTTGATTTGGTTGTCAGCGGACAGGATATTGAGAAGACGAAGCCCGATCCGGAAATCTTCCTTACCGCAGCCAAACGGCTGGGAGTCTACCCGGTGCAATGCCTGGTCTTCGAGGATGCAGCCTCCGGCATCCAGGCGGCCATTGCGGCAGGAATGCGCAATATCGGCGTGGAATTTGAGAATCCGCTGCCCGCGGCCTTCGAGCGCATTTCCTCCTATGAGGAAATTGATCTGGATGAGCTTTTGGTATCCGGCCGGAAACGGCCCTTGCCTGTCCATCCCTGGCAAATAACCGAGACGGAGATTACTCTGTCCAAACGTTCCAATTGGGATACCCTGTTTGCCCTGAGCAACGGGTATATGGGGGTAAGAGGAACTTTGGAGGAGCGGCAGATGGCTCCGTACAGCACCCAGGGCATGTACATTAACGGCATCTACGGGTATGAGGACCATCATCATCTGATATGGCGCAAGGGTTTTCCCAAGGGCTGGCATGCCATGCTGAATTTGTTCGACTGGATGCCGTTTTCGATTGCAGTGGACGGCGAGGTTTTTGACATGCTCACGGGAAATCTGCTGGAGTACACCCGGACGCTGGATATGAAGCGGGGGATTCTGGAGCGGAATACCTTGTGGGAGAGTCCGTCGGGCAAGCAGGTGCGCATCCGGACGGAGCGGGTGGTCAGTATGGTGCGGAAGCATCTGGCGGCGGTCCGGCTGGAGGTGACGCTGGTCCGGGGCGGCGGCGAGGTGGAGATCGAGTCTCTGCTGAACCATCATGTCTACAACCGGCAGTTCGGTGAACGGCCGGTGCAGCTGACGGAGTGTCAGCGGCATAAGGAGCTTCCCGCATTCCATTATGTGACGGACACAACCGGTTTTCAGGTGGGGGCGGCGCTGGGGCATCAGCTTGCCGTTTCAGGGGAAGACGGAACCGGTGCAGAAAGCGCCGATTTCCAAACCTACCGCTGGAGGACAGTCTGCCGTCTTGCCCAGGGAGAGTCTGCGGTTCTCACCAAGCTGGCCGGCTTCTATACCTCTCTGGAGGCGGACGGCGGGCTTGTGACCCAATTGGCTGTGGAGGAGGTGAAGCGGGCCATGGAGGATGGCTTCGACGCACTCGTCCGGGAGCAGGCAGCCTTCTGGAGCCGCTTCTGGGAAACGGCAGATATCGAAATCGACGGCGATCCAGGAGCCCAGCAGGCGCTGCGGTTCAATCTCTTCCAGCTTCGGCAAAATCATGCGGATGACGGAATCCGCTCCATATCGGCTACCGGGTTAACGGGCAACAACTATGGCGGCCATATTTTCTGGGATACGGAGATGTATATGGTTCCGTTCTTCCTGTACACTGACCCGGCTCTGGTCCGCCCGCTGCTCCAGTACCGCGTGCATATTCTGGATGGGGCCCGGAAGCGGGCCGAGGAAATGGACGGCATGGGCGCCTTGTTCCCGTGGATGACCATTTCCGGCGAGGAGCCCAATGGAGACTGGGGCTGTGCTACGGCCCAATATCACATCAATGCGGATATTGCCCATGCCATCCGGCAGTATGACCGGGCTACCGGGGATCGGGAGTTCATACTCGGCGGGGGCGCGGAGACGGTGTTCGAGACTGCCCGGTATCTGGCCCATAGGGGCAAGTTCATTCCGGCGAGGGGCAACCAATTCTGCATTAACATGGTTTGCGGTCCGGATGAATACGGCTGCGCCGTCAATAATAACACCTATACCAACGCCATGGTGAAGGCGCATCTGGAGTATGCCCTGTCCCTGGCAGAGCGCCTGCGTGCGGAGCATCGGAAGGAATGGGCCTCCCTTGCGGAGCGCATCGCGTTGACGGATGAGGAGCTGCAGCTTTGGCGGAACGCCGCCGCCCGGATGTTCATTAATTTCAACGTGGAGCTGGGCATCCATGAGCAGGATGACAGCTACCTGTACAAGGACCCGGTGGATATGGCCAAAATTCCCCGGAATGTGAGCATCCACGGCAAGAATCATCCGCTGAACAATTGGCGGCTGCAATTGACCAAACAAGCGGATGTGGTGCTGCTGATGTTTGTGCTGGGCGAGTGGTTCGACACCGGGGTCAAGAAGGCCAACTATGATTTCTATGAGCCGAAAACCACCCACGGCTCCTCCCTGTCGCCGGCCATACACAGCATTGTGGCGTCGGAAATCGGGTACCATCAGGAGGCGGAGGATTACTTCTACAATTCCTTGTATCTGGATCTCAAGGATTTGCGCCGCAATGTGGCCGGCGGCATTCATCTTGCCTGCAGCGGCGCCGTGTGGATGGGCGTGGTGAACGGGTTCGCGGGCATGCGGGATGAATCGGCAGGGCTTAAATTTGCGCCGGTATTGCCCAAGGGGTGGACGGCCTACCGCTTCAAGCTCCGCTGGCAGGGACGTTTGCTGTTGGTGGACGTGGATTCGGATGGCGCTAAGCTCCGGCTGCTGGAAGGGCCTGCCCTTTCCCTTCGGCTCTACGACCGGCTCTATGAGCTGGCTGAGGGCGAAACCGCCGCTGCCGAGAGATAAAGGGAGGATTTCGATTTTACCGGTTGTCCCGGCAATCCCCCGGAGCCTTCCAGAATTTGCATTACGCAGGATACGATGACGAACTGGCTGCAGGTTTCCCGTTTGTCGCTCTCCGCAAGGATGCAACAGAGCGGGTACGGAGCCAAGCGTACAGTGAGTATGTGTCCCGGATCAAAGCCCGGCAAGCCCCTTCCGGCAAGGAAGGGGCTTTTGAATTTCCGGGAATCCTGTTGCCTTTGCTTATAGTCCGGAAGAGAAGAGGCCTGAGCGTCTGCCGTTCGCGGCGGACTCGTCAAGACCACCAGCAGTTCACTCGGAGGCATCCAGCCGGTTCAGGTTCACATCGTCGATGAAGGAGGTAGCTTCCTGTGTGGCTGCGGCTCCGACAAAGCGGATGGTATGGGCTCCTGCCGAGACCGTGAAGCTTTCTGTGACGAATGGCTGGAAAGCGGTGGATGCAGTTGTAAATGATCCAATCTGAGTATCGTCAACAAAAACCTTGAAGGAATGGTCACGACCGCCTGAAGTGCTTCGTTTGGCCGCTTGGAAAGTTAGGTTGTATGTTCCTTCCTTAAATTCTAAATGCTGCCTGATCAACCCTTGACCGCCGCTGACACTTTGCAGAAACGCAGTCTGGTTGCCTTCGGGGGCGGGCGGTGGCTGGAAGGCGCTTCCATTAGGATGAACTCCTGCATACCCGTTAAAGTACCACGATTCTGTGAAGGGCCCCTTTCTGTGGGCGGCCAGAACGGGCGCTTCGAACCCTTCGTTGCTCAATTCCTCCAGGGGCGGCCCAAGCTCCGGTTCTTCCGGCAACGGATTAGGCTGCGGGTTTTCCGGCAGCGGAGGGGAGCCCTTCGGTCTGATGCGGACATCGTCGATGAAGACAGTGCTCTCCTGCGGTGTTTCAATTCCGGAGAATCGGAGAGTATGGTACCCGGCGCTTGCGGTGAACCCTTCTGTTGTCACGAGAGCAAAGCTGCCGGATGGGTTCGGTTGGTATGTGCCCAGGAGCTGGTCATCGAAATACACCTGGAAGGGCAGGATGTCGCCGTATGAAGGCCGTGACGCCATTCGGAAGGATAGCTCGTACTCACCTTCACGGAAGTTGATGTCCTGGATCAGCTCGCCGGTAATTCCGCTGCGGCTGATCATAAAAGCGGTTTGCGTCCCTTGCGGAGCAACAGCTGCGGCAAAGGCGCTTCCATTCTTCTGCACTCCGGAGCGGTAATCAAATGCCCAGCCGTTAGTGATCGGTCCGGTCAAATAAGCCGAAGTGACGGGCATCTCAAACCCGGCATTGTAAATGGTAACCGCCGGCTCTTCATCCTGGATAAGCGTACTGATGTAGTAACGCTTGTCATCGGAAGCCGGATTCGGGTCCTCGAACAACCCTGCCGTGCTTACGGGGCCTGTAAGTGTTTTATAAAAAAATAATCCGTCCGCTCCATAAGCAATACTTGCCGTCCCCGTAAAAGAAAGCTCCTCTGCGCCGTCATAAGCAAGGAAGTCATAACCGTCCGGTCCGGCGCTGACATTGCCGATTTTGTACAACCGGAATACGTTGGCGGAGGGCTCTAGCCCCCCCTTGAAAGCGGCCGCTGTTATCTTCTTGGTGCCTGTTGTTAAAAAGATAGGTCCTGTGTAAAGAGTAGAGGACAAAGTTGGTGCACTGCCATCCGTTGTATAGCGGATTTCCGCGCCTTCCGTGGCGGTTGTGATGGTTAACGCCTCAGTAAATGCGTACTTTCCGTATTCCAGACTGAACTGCGGTATATCCGCCCTGCCGGCTGCAGGCGCAGGCTGTACCCGGATCAAAGCAATGCCATAGCTGTCGGGGTCTTGAACGCTGGACGCCTTGACGGCTACCAGCTTCTCTTCATCAACAGCCGGGGCGGTATAAAGGCCCTCTGCAGTAACAGCCCCGTTGCCGCTGCCGATCACACTCCATGTGACACCCCCTGTATTGTCAATGACAGAGGCAGCCAACTGCTGCGCTTGACCGGCTGTCACTACTGGCTCCAGAGGGGTCACCTCCACCTGGGTCTGGGGCGGCAAGGTCGTATATACAATCACATTATGCTCCGCATCGATATCCGAATCGGTGAAGGAGGACCCTGCACCGGTGCTGAAAGACCCGCTTGCCGAAGGAATAACCGCGTTTCCTTCCAACTGCACATCCGCCTGATAGACATGCTTGTAGAACGTTTTGCCAACTGGCGGCTCCCCTCCAAAATCGAAGGTTACCTCCTTATCTGTCCCTGCCTTCGCCTCCAGAAGAATGGTATACTCTCCGTCGGCAGTTTTGAACACGGCGGAGCGGAGATCTTCCGAATCTGTATTCGAGGTCACGACTGTACTGTTGGCGGGGATGTACCGGGTCAGCAGGCTGGCCTCATAATAGCGCTTGTACGGTTTTGTTCCCAGCACCAGGGAATCCCACATGGTATAATTGCCATTGGTATCCGATCCCACATAGGGATCAGGCAGCCATACACCGTTCAACTGCCAGATCAGCGCGCCTTTGATGCCATGGTTGGCAGCCTTGATTACAGATCCGGCCAAACCGGCCTCCCATTTGGATTTGTCCTCGGCAAAGCCAAACTCTGTCATAATCACGGGCTTGCCGTCTGTAACATTCATCCGGTCTGCAATGGAGGCGGTTAATCCGTCATAGGACTGGCCGTACACATGGAAGGTGTAGGCGTCGAAATAATCGGCCGCATGGTCGTGCATATACTGCGTCCATGCCGGACTCCCCGATTCCTCCGGCCCCCAGATTTCCACCTGGTCCCGGAGATTGTCTGCCGTCAATTGATCAGAGATCTTGCGTACCATTTGCGCATAATACGCATTCTGGTCGCCGGGCGCTTCAAAGTCCCAGTTGCCGTTGGGCTCATTGTAAAACGTCAGATATTTGATATTAGCGTACCCTTTGACATTGATCAATTGATCCAATACGGCGGAAGCCGCATCCGCAAAAGCATCCAGATCCCGGGGGGCGCTGATCCGCTTGTCCGACACCTCGCTGAAGCTGAACCAGCTTTGCGTATCGGCCCCGACTTTCCAGCCGAAATTAAATTCAACCTCTGTTCCCGCTGCCTGCAAGGTATCCAAATATTTGTAGAAGCTTTGCATCTTACTGCTGTTCCAGTCGTAGACACCCTTCTGCTGCTCCATCCAGTCCAGTTGGAACCATACCCGGGCAATCTTCGGCTGCATCATGGCGATCCGCTTGCGGTCCATCTCCCAATGCGCTTCACTATAGCCAAATTGGGACGTGCCTTCCATGAAACTGACCGGAATCAGGTTAACTCCGACACCCAAAAAATTCTCCTGGACAATTTCGGAAGAATTGATGGCGACTGTGTAGCCGCCAATGGCGGCCCTGGCCGTCGGCGCCGGCAGCACAAGCACCTGGAGAGCCAGCAGCAGCGCCAGAAGCCCAGAGCTGTTCCTATAGCCATTCTTTTTCAAGCTTTTCCCTGTCATCTCATTTCCCCTTTCGCCTTATGGATTGCCTTCAAGAAGAAACCGCTTGCATAATCAAGAATAATATGTACCGCACCTGAATGTAACAGGGCAGCGATATGGATTTTACATGGGATTGTTATGTTATCCGTCATGCCCGCCATCTGGACGCGGATGACAAAATTGATTTACAATAAAACGACAGCGGATTAGGATGGAGGAATGGGAGAATGGATATTCTGATCATTGAAGACGAATTGGCTGTCCTGAATGGCATGCACAGCGCGGTGCAGTCTCTCGGCGGCCGAGTCGGCCGAATCTTCGCCATCGGGGATGCAGAGGCAGCGGCAGAGCTTATTGCGGAGCATCACCCCGAGATTATCGTTACCGATATCGTGCTTCCGCAGATGAGCGGATTGGATCTGCTGGAGCAAATCATGGATGAAAACTACCAGCCGAAGGTGATTGTTGTTAGCGGATACAATGATTTTGCCTATGCCCAGCGCAGCATCAAGCTTGGAGCCGTCGATTACATGCTCAAGCCCTTTGTCCGGGAGGAATTTATCCGGAAGGTGCAAAGCGTCATGGACATGGTGGATAAGGAAAAGGAGACCAAGCTGCAGAATAAACAGGATTCCCGCTCACTTCTGGGAACCCGGCTGTTGAGAGATAAATTTATTATGGGACTGTGCACCAACCCTGTTTCCCTTAACGAGAACACGGTTCACCGTCTGAAGTTTTTCGATATGGAGTGGCTTGCGGACAGCGGCTGCACCATCATCGCCGTAGACCGCCTGGAGCACAGTTCTGCCGCGTTGACGGAAAGGGAGATAGAGCTGAAGGTGTTTGCTGTCGGCAATGTTGTGGAAGAAATCCTGCAGCAAGGTCCCCCGTCCGTTATTGTCCAGAATATTCACCACCAGTGGATCATTCTTACGTCTGCAGAGAACACGGATGCATTGACCCGCACAATTATGACCTCTGTTAAAAAATACCAGCGCATTGATGTGTGCGCGGGGATCAGCAGCCGGATCCATTCGTTTATGGGCATAGCGGAAGCGTATGCACAGGCAGTTCGTGCCATGAAGCTGGCCCTGGCGGGACAGGGGACGTCCTGTCTCAGTTACCCGGACATCGCCGCCATGGCGGAAGGAGACGGAAACAAGATCGATTTCGGGCGAATGGCGGAGTTTGTATATCTGGGGGACAGGGACAAAATCCATCGGGCGGTTGCCGCGAAGGTGCATGAACTGACCCTGACGGGGGAAACGGCCAACCGGCAGGCCTTTGTCCAGGGCTGTCTGGAATGGGTCGTCCAGGTGCATGCCGTGATGGCGGACAGGATGCTGGTCAAGCCCAAGCCCATCTCCATCCAGCTATGGGTTGACCTGGAGCAGTGCGGCAGCTACGAACAGATCCGGGATTACTTGATTCAGTACTTTACGAATCTCTCCGGCCATATCGTCACCATCCCCATGAATCCCATCATCGAAAAAGCATTGGCGATTATGCGCAGCCGCTATTCCGAAGCGATTACTCTCCAGGGTCTGGCGTCGGAGCTGTCGGTGCATCCCGTCTGGCTTAGCCAGTTGTTCAAACGGGAGACGAAAATCACCTTTTCCCAACAACTGACCGAGATCCGGATGGAGGAGGCCAAGCGTCTGCTTGATGAATCCAATCTGAAGATTTATGAGATTGCCGAGCAGGCCGGATACAGCGATCTGCAGCATTTTGGCCAGGTTTTCAAAGCCAGGACAGGCATGACTCCGAAGGAGTACCGCAGCCGCCATGAAAAATAACGCCGCCGTTGTCCGGCTTACCCTATTCAAAAAGCTGTTTTTCACCCTCATTCTGACCGTGTATATTCCATTGCTGCTGGTCGGATATCTGACCTATGCCAAATCAAGCGAGCAAATTGAAAAAATGACAGCCGCTTTTCTGTCCGATAATCTGGAGTATAACAAGACCCGCATTGAAGAATCCTTCAGGCGGGTGGAAAGCCAATCCGTGGCGGTATATTCCTCGTCCAAGCTGCAGACGCTCCTGGAAAATGTCAGGCAAGGAAATATGATTGAATTTGAGTATATCAACAGCATTGCGACACTCCATCATGAACTGGGAAGTCCATATTATTTAAGCGTATACCCCATTGCCGCTGCCCCATACCTGGAATACAACAGCCTGCGGGCCAACTCTCCGGTGAAGAGCACCGACTGGTTCAAGCACGCGTTGGAGATGGAGGGAAACGGCTTCTGGATACATGAACACAGCAACAGCTTTATGGGGCCGGCCTCCAGCTTTTATTACATCCGGCCCATACGGGCCCTGCAGCTTCCGCGCCAGTTCGAGAACATCGGAGTCATGACCTTCCGCGTGCCGGCCAAAGAGATCCAAGAGCAGCTGCTGCTCCTGGACCGCTATCCCAACCATCGGATCACCATCTATGACAGCCAAAACGAAGATATGCTGACAGCATCCGCCGGCGCCGAAATGGAAGGCTCCTGGCTGAAGGAGGAGCCTGCCGCCCGGAATCAGGCATTCAGGGTTGTGGAGAAAAACGGCCGGGAGCTTTATGTAGCCTCACTGTCAATCGGCAGCTACGGCTGGAAGCTGGTTTCCACTATCCCCGTTTCTGATGTGAACGGCCCCATCCAGCACCTGAAACAATTCACCTGGTATATCATCCTCATCAGCCTCGTCTTGATCTCCATTCTGCTGGCTGCCGTATCCAACAGCTTTACGGCGCCGGTTCAAGTGGTGGTTGGCCATATGAAAAAGCTGGACTTGGGCATTCTTGAGCGGTGTACGGGATATTCGTCAAGAAAGGATGAGATCGGCCAACTGGCATTCGGCTATAACAGAATGATCCAGAGCATGAGTGATCTGCTTGAAACCACCAGAACAACAGAACAGGAAAAGCGGAGGCTGGAGATCCAGATGCTGATGCATCAAATCAATCCGCATTTTCTGTACAACACCTTAAGCTCCATTACCTGGAAAGCCGAGCTGGCCGGAGAATCCTCCATCGCCGAGATGACCGCTCTGCTTGCCGATCTGCTGCGCTTCAGCCTTAACGAGGGGGAAGAATTAACCACAGTGGAAAGGGAAATTGAGCATGTGAAATGTTATCTGAAGATTGAATTGCTGCGCAGCAACAGCGGCTTTCAGATCATGTACAATATTCATCCGAGGGTGTGGAACAACCCGTATATGAAGCTGACTCTGCAACCGATTGTGGAGAACTGCGTCAAGCACGGAATGAAGAAGCTGCCGCCGGGAACAGGCAAAATTATGATCTCCATGTATGAGGAGCGAAACGAGCTCGTCTGCGTGGTGGAGGACAATGGCCCCGGCTGCACGGAAGCGGAGCTGGATGAGCTGAACCGTCTCCATTGGGACCCCAAAGCAGAAAAAGGCGGCCGGATCGGCCTGCTCAACGTAAGCAGGCGGCTGAAGGCGCACTTCGGCCCGGACGGCAGCCTGAGCTTTGAGCGAAGCGGCAGCGCAGGGCTTCGCGTCATTGTGCGCCAGCCTCTTTTTCCCCCGGCAACATAAGGATCCCTTGTAAACTCCATATCACTACCCTGTTCATGAAAGTCCGTGAACAGGGTATTCTTGTGCCATAGGAGGTATACAAGATGACGAAATCGAAGACATTGCGGCTCATGTGGAATTACCGCTACTTGTACTTGATGCTGCTGCCCGGAATTGCGTATTACGCCATATACAAATACGCGCCCATGTACGGCACCATTATCGCGTTCAAGGATTTTAATCTGGGCAAGGGCATATTCGGCAGTTCATGGGCGGATCCGTGGTATAAGCACTTCAAGTACTTTTATGATTCGCCCTATTTTGCAACCATTCTCAGGAATACCCTTTTGATCTCCGTATACAAGATGGCCTGGGGAATCGCACCCGGCATTATTTTTGCCATTCTGCTGAATGAAGTACGCAATAAGTACTTTAAACGAATTGTGCAGACCATTACGTATTTGCCCCATTTTCTTTCATGGGTCATCATTTATGGCATTCTCATCATCTTCCTGTCCGAGTCAACAGGTCTGGTCAATGACCTGATCCGGAATCTGGGCGGAAACAACATACCGTTTCTCACCTCCACCAGATGGTTCCGAAGTATTTTGGTGGGTTCGGAAATCTGGAAAGAATTCGGTTGGAACGCCATCATTTATTTGGCGGCGATTGCGGGAATCGACCCGACCTTGTACGAAGCTGCCAGGGTGGACGGCGCCGGACGGCTACGGAATATCTGGCATGTTACCCTTCCCGGAATCAGCAATGTGATCATTCTGCTGTTCATTCTCAAGCTCGGCCACATTCTGGAGGCCGGCTTCGACCAGATTTATATCATGTACAACGTGCAGGTGTATTCGGTAGCTGATATCCTGGACACATATGTATTCCGCACGGGTCTGGAGCAGTTTAATTTCAGTCTGGCTTCCGCCATCGGCTTGTTCAAGTCCTTCTTCGGATTGCTTCTGGTGCTGACAGCCAACAAGATTGCGCAGAGATGGGGTGGAGGAATATGGTAATCGGCAAAAAAGAAAAGGCGTATATCGCAAGTGTGTACACACTTCTCTGTATAGTCGCCCTCAGCGTAGTTTTTCCGCTCCTGTATGTGGTCGCAGTATCCTTGACTCCCTATTCGGAGGTGCTGAAGAACGGCGGCTTCGCCATCATTCCCCGCAGCGTCAATTTTGAAGCCTACGGCGCTTTTTTGAGGGATCACAAAATCCCCCGCGCTTATGAAGTAACCGTTTTCCTGACTGTGGTTGGAACCGCCGTCAATCTCCTTCTGACCTCTTTGATGGCCTATCCGCTAAGCAAAAAAAATCTGCCGTTCCGCAGCCTGCTGTTGCTGCTGATCCTGTTCACAATGCTATTCGGCGGAGGCATGATTCCCACTTATCTGGTAGTCAAGGGTACGGGCTTGCTCAACTCCGTCTGGGCCATGATTATCCCGGGAAGCGTCGCCACCTTCTACCTGCTGATTATGAAAACTTTTTTCGAGAACCTGCCGGAAAGCCTGGATGAGGCCGCCAAAATTGACGGAGCCAGTGAAATCAGAATATTGTGGCAAATTGTGCTGCCCTTGTCCATGCCGATTATGGCTACAGTGGGATTGTTCTACGCTGTGGGCCACTGGAACGAATTTTTCAATGCCATTATCTATGTCTCCGACAGCAGCCTGCATCCGCTTCAGGTTACACTCCGGGGAATCCTGAAGCAAACGGAGCTGCCGGAGCTTGATGTGGAACAGGTTTTGCCTACCCAGTCGCTGCAGATGGCCGCCGTCATCCTCTCCACCTTGCCTATCCTTATTGTTTACCCTTTTATCCAGAAGTATTTCACCCAGGGCGCCATGCTGGGATCGGTAAAAGGCTAACATAAAATCATCTATCGGGGGAATGAAAAATGAAACCAAAGCTCACGGGAATGCTCGCAGTGTCTCTTTCCTTCACCATGCTCTTCAGCGCCTGCTCAGGGGCAAAATCCTCGGGGGAGTCCCCTTCTCCTTCGGGCGGAACCGGTCAGGCCAGCCCCTCCGCCGCTTCCAAGGAGCCGATCACCGTCAATTTATTCCGGTCCGGGCAAGGGCTTCCGGCTCCCGATCAGGACATTATTCTGCCGCGGCTGAATGAAGCTCTCAACATGAAGCTGAATTACAAGACGGCGCCCACCGAATACGAGCAGCAGCTGACTGTGCAGATTGCCGGAGGAACCCCTCCCGATGTGTTCTCCGTCACCAAGGAGCAGATGTACCAGTTTGTGCAGCAAGGACTGCTGTTGGACCTGGCTCCGTACTTGAGCGACACGAAGAATTTTACAGAAGAGAACGGCTTTACGAAGATGCATATGCTGAAGGGAGTTGTAGACGGCAAGCAGTATGCTATCCCCTACCGTCCGCTGATTCCCGTGCAAACCACCTTCTGGGTCAGACAGGATTGGCTTGACAAGCTGGGTCTGAAGGCTCCGAAGACATTGGATGAGCTTAAAGCGGTGGCGAAAGCCTTCGTGGAGCAGGACCCCGATGGCAACGGCAAAAAGGATACCATAGGCATTACCGGCAATGGCTTCAAGGGTACCTTAAGCCCCGTCTTCGCCGCCTTCGGCGTGGCAGAGCCCGGACAGATGATGATCCGCGACAATAAGGTGGTCTATTCCACAGAACTGCCGGAAACCAGGGAAGCCATTGCCTACATCAATGGAATGCTCTCGGAAAATCTCATTGACCCGGAATTCCTGACCAATAACAGTCTCATGCATCAGGAAAAGGCCTTTACAGGCAAGGCGGGCATCATCTATGCCCACTGGGCGCATATCAAAAGGGGCGATATGGTTGAAAAAATGAACGCCATCAACCCCAATCAGGTCTGGACCCAGCTGGATGCCATGATTGGTCCCAACGGACAGAAATTTGCGGATTACTATGATGAAGGCGCCGCCAACGCGCGCTGGGTCATCCCGAAATCACTGGAGAAGCAGCCGGAAAAAGTAAAGAAAGTTCTGGAATATTTGGACTATGTATCCGGTGGTGAAGGGCAGCTTCTTGTGAATTACGGTATTGAAGGGCGCAACTACAAGATGGAAAACGGGAAAATTGTTCTGGTTCCGGAGAATCAGACGGAAATGGGGCATGCCAGCATTCATCAAACTACAGGCCGTGTGGAACTGGATTACCTGAATACCAAGTTCCCCGACCTTGCGCCCTACTTCAATTTTACCAACGAGCTTCCGGTCATCAGTGTTTATGGCAATTTCGCTACCGTTCCTTCAGGCGTCAACCCTGCGGATAAGCTCAAGTATGAGGAAGAGGAGCTCGTGAAGTTCATCTACGGAAGACGGCCCTTGTCCGAGCTGGATGCGTTTATCAAGACTCTGCGGAACACGTACGGGCTTGACAAATATATTGATGAAACCACCAAAGCGGTGAAGGATCTTGGGATTCTGAAATAACGGAAGGGAGGCTTTAAAAATGGAAGCAGCAAGCTGGCATGGCCTGCCGCTGGCGGAGGAATACGATGTGGTTGTCGTCGGAGGCGGCACCTCCGGTTCCATTGCGGCGATTCAAGCGGGAAGATGCGGCGCAAAAACCGCATTGATCGAGAAGAACGGCATTCTCGGAGGGACCATGGTCGTGGCTGCCGTCAATTTCCCGGGCTTGTTCCATGCCTGGGGCAAGCAAATCATCAGGGGAATCGGCTGGCAGATCATCGAGGAGGTCGCGCGCCGGAACGGAGCTGTTCTCCCGGACTTTTCCGTTCCCTATCGGGAGCACCGGCACTGGGAGCATCAAATTCTGGTGAACAAGTTTGTTTACAGCACGGTGCTTGATGAATTTTGTCTTGCAGCCGGTGTGGCGTTAAGATTTCACGAGATGCCGGCGGCAGCGTATTTCGAAAACGGTCAAGTGCACTTGGTGGTAGCCGGCAAGACCGGCCTCAGCCTGATTCGCGCCAAGAAGGTCATTGATGCCACCGGCGACGCCAATGTGGCCGGGCTGCTGGGCTGCGAGCGCGAGCGCAGCGGTAACCTGCAGCCCGGCACCCTGATGTACGCTATCGACGGCTACCGGTTTGCCGATGTGGACCGCAATGCGCTTGCAGAGCTGTACCGCGCAGAGTCCGCCAAGGGAAATGTGCTGATCACCGATCACTGCCCCGCTCAGGTTCCCTTCCTCAGGGAGCTTGAGGCCGGCGGCGGAAATTATATGCATGTAACGGATATAGACGGTTCCAGCTCCTTCTCCCGTTCTGCGGCAGAGATCAAGGGGCGGCAGGCGATCATGCGCATCTATCAATTCCTCCGCAAAGTGCCGGGCTGCGAAAACCTGAAGGTGGCTTTCATTGCCAACGAGTGCGGCATCCGGGAAACCTTCCGCATTGTTGGGGAGAAGCGGGTCACCTGCAAGGAGTATACGGACGGTCATGTGTGGGAGGACGCGGTTTGCTACAGCTTCTATCCCATTGACGTTCACCAGCATGACAGCAACACGACGGATATCCGTCCGCTGTCCTGGGATGTATTCCCGACGATTCCTTTGGGCGCGTTGATCCCCAAGGGCCACGACCATGTGCTGGCGGCCGGTCGTTGCATCTCCGGCGACCAGGAAGCAAGCTCCGCCTTCCGGGTGCAGGCGTCATGCATGGCTACCGGGCAGGCGGCCGGGGCGGCTGCGGCGCTTGCCGCCAAACGGGATGTTTCCGTGCGCAAGCTGAATTCGGATGAGCTGTCTGCGCTTTTGGAGCAGCACGGGGCTCTGGTGCCGGGAAAGTCAACCCTGCTTCCTGCCTCGCAGCCATTATAACCGGTTTACGGAGGAGTGAAGAAGGTGAAATACCGTATTGTCATAACCGGGCAAATCCGCACAACGGTGGAAAGCTGGGACTTTCGCAAATTGCTGAATCAAGTGTGCTGTCCGAACTTTGGAAGGGTAGGAGAAGAGGGCATCCGGGAATTTGGCGCCATGTTCTTTCATCCCCAGGAGCGGGACAAGCTGGAGCCGCAGATTGCCAAGTTTAAAGCCGCCTGCAAGGTGCCGCCGCTTATCGTCAGCGATCTGGAGAGCGGCCCGGGGGACATGATTCTCGGCGCGGCCCGCTTTCCCCATTTTATGGGCGTTAGCCAGACGGGGGACCCCGATCTTATATACGAGGTTGGCCGGATAGCGGCCCTTGAGGCGGGTGAACTGGGATACAACTGGACCTTCGCGCCTGTCACCGATCTGGCCAAGGATCAGGACGGCCCTGTTGTTTCCTCCCGCAGTCCCGGCCATACACCGGAATATGCCGGCAGAATGGCCGCGGCCTATATGCACGGGCTGCAGGAAAACGGCATGATGGCGACCATCAAGCATTTTCCGGGCGACGGCTTTACCTCCTGGGACCAGCATCTGACCACGCCGGTCAACCCTCTTGGCCGGGCGGAATGGTTTGCCGGCCCGGGCAGCATTTACCGCTATATGATCGATGAAGGGGCAATGGCTGTTATGCCGGGCCATATCGCACTGCCCGCTTTTGATGATCCGGACGAACGGGGACTGTACCCGCCGGCTACCTTGTCCAGGCGTTTGTTGCTGGATTTGCTGCGCGGTGAGCTGGGCTTTGAGGGGTTGATTGTTTCCGACGCCGTCGAAATGGGCGGAGCGGTAGGATTTATGAATTATTACGACGCCTGCGCCGCCACCCTGGAGAACGGATGTGATGTGCTCTTGTTCCCGCGGATCGACGAGCGCTTCTACCGCGAGATGGAAGCGCGGCTTTCCTCCGGAAAGCTGACGCTTGCTGCACTGAGGGACCGGGCGGCCCGTGTTCTGGCGCTGAAGGAGCAGATGGGCCTCCTGTCCGGATTGCCAGCCGTCGTGCCGGCGATGGATCGCGTCCACAGCCGGAAGATCGCCCGCCGCGTCGCCGATGCCTGCATGACGGTGGTTCGCGACCGGGAAGGAATCATTCCGGCGGCCATCGGGAGGAATACCCGCATCCTGCACACCGTAATCATGAACGGCCATGGGCAATACGGGGAACTGTTCGAGCGGCTGCACTCCGAGCTGCGCAAGCGCAGCGACCATGTGGATCAATGGATTGATCCCGGCCCGGACCGACTGTTCGAGGCGGCAGTCGAGGGCAAATACGATCTGATCCTCTGCTCCATCGGCAGTCAATTGAGCTATGGATTGAATGTGGTGCGGCTGCATGACGAGGTGGCCCGCAACATGATGGGCGGCTGGACGAAGCTGGGAACGAAGATTATTTTCGTCGCCCACTTTCATCCGTTTGTGCACAAGGAATATGAGGCATCCATCGACACCATTATCAACACATACGGCGATATTGAATGCTCCGCCGAATTGTTGGTTGCCAAGATTGCCGGAGATTTGCCCATCGGGCGCATTTTGCGCGCCCATGATTAAGAGGAGTGCTGTCATGAAAGAGTCATATTCAATTAGCTGGCAGGTTGGCTGGAGCAATGCCGCGGAGGAAAAACCCAGCCGCATGGTGGAGGCTGCAGTGCCGGGAGCGGTGCAACTGGATTGGAGCCGTGCGGAAGGCTGGCCCGATCCCTATTATGGAGAGAACTGGCGCCAATTCGAATGGATGGAAGATAAATACTGGACCTACCGGACCGTGCTTGACTTTCCGGCTGTGACCAAGGAGCAGCGGCTATTGTTTGTGTCCAAAGGAATCGACTATCACTTCAGCCTTATTTTGGATGGGGTTCTGCTGCTGAGACAGGAGGGTATGTTTACTCCGGTGAGGTTGGATATCACAGATGCTTGCCGGCAAGGGTCCGTTCTGGAAATCGTGATTGATCCGGCACCGAAGAGGGAAGGCGCTCCCAGGAGCAGGTCTCAAGCAGATCATTCCTGCAAGCCCGCCGTCGGCTATGGCTGGGACTGGCATCCGCGTCTCATTCCCCTGGGCATCTGGGATGACACCTATCTGGAGGTTGCCCCCCGGATGGGCTTTGAAGCCTGCGAGACTTTGTACACATTGGATGCGATGCTGGAAAGTGTGGAGGTGCGGCTGGAAGCGGTTTTGGGAAACGCCGCGGTAGGCATGGGCAGGCTGGAATGGATTATCCTGGACCCAGCGGGCTATCCGGTGCATCATTCCTCCTGCGAAATCACCGAGGAAACTGTAACTTTAACCGGCAAGCTGGAGCACCCTCGGCTGTGGTGGCCGCATGACCAAGGCCCGCAGCCCCTCTATCTGTCCGAGGCCCGCTTTTTCCCAAAATCCAACAATGAAGCTTCGGATTGCTGCGTCCAGCGGATTGGCTTCCGCAGAGTCCGGCTGGTTATGCATGAGGGTGCATGGAAGGAACCGTCCACCTTTCCCAAGAGCCGTAGTCTGCCGCCCGTCACAATGGAGATCAACGGAAGAAGAATCTTCTGCAAAGGGACCAATTGGGTGCCTCCCGATATTTTTCCGGGCAGAATAAATGCGGACCATTACCGCCTTCTGCTGGGGATGGCCAAAGAGGCGAATATGAACATCCTTCGGGTTTGGGGCGGAGGCATTGTCAATAAAGAATCGTTCTTTGCCCATTGCGACGAACTTGGCCTGATGGTATGGCAGGAATTCCCGCTGGCTTGCAACCTGTACCCGGACTCGCCCGCTTACCTGAAGGTGCTGAATCAGGAATCCGCATCCATTATCCGCAGGGGACGGCGGCATCCTTCCCTTGTGCTGTGGTGCGGCGGCAATGAATTGTTCAACGCCTGGTCGCAGATGACCGAGCAGTCCCTGCCGTTGCGGCTGCTGAACAGAAATTGTCTGGAGCTTGATCCGGATACCCCATTCATGATGACATCGCCGCTGGAAGGCATGGGACACGGACATTACATGTTCGTGTATGAGGAGACAGGCGAAGACGTCTTTCAGGGGATGATCAGAGCGGAGAATACCGCGTATACGGAATTCGGCATTCCCGCTCCGGCCCCGGTGGAGGTGTTGAAGAGCTTCATGCCTCCGGAGGAGTGGTTCCCTCCACGGCTTGGAACCTCCTGGGAGAGCCATCATGGCTTGCGGGCCGGAAATGAAAACATGTGGCTGATGGCTGATCAATTGGAATATTATTTTGGCCAAAGCCAGGCCCTGGAGGAGTTGGTGGAGCGTGGACAATTGCTCCAATCCGCAGGCTACAAGTCCATATATGAGGAGGCCCGACGGCAGAAGCCCAAATGCTCCATGGCGCTCAATTGGTGCTACAATGAGCCGTGGCCCGCAGCAGCCAACAACAGCATCGTTTCTTGGCCTGCCATACCCAAGCCCGCCTATTACGCGATTCAGGCAGCCTGCCGTCCCGTTTTGGCAAGTGCACGGGTTCCGAAGTTTGCATGGCTGGAGGGGGAATGGCTGGAGGGAGAGCTGTGGATGCTGAATGACAGCTTTCAGGCTGTACCAGGCGGCCGAATGGAGGTCTCTCTCCTGATCAGCGGGGAACGGCATTTGTTGTTGATGTGGGAATTTGGAGAACTCCCGCCTCAAAAAAACCGGAGAGGGCCAACGGCGCGCTTTCTGCTTCCGCCAGGACCCAAACAGCTGATGAAGCTTGAACTCACTGTACAGAACCTTCCGGCTTGTAATTCAGAGTACACGCTTTTGCATCGGGGAACCGCAGCGGAGGAGCCGAATAAACTGGGACAACTGCTGAATCAGGAGACCGGCAGCCCGTCATAGCCCGGAAAATACGAAAACCGCCGAACCCCTGAGGGCATTCGGCGGTTTTCTGCTGTCAGGCGCGTCCGGCGCTGCGGAACAGCTTCATCTTCTCCATCACGGTTTCCTTCACGGCATTCTCTGTGGCGGAGATGACTTCCGTGTACTGGAAGGAGCCGGTATCGGTGATGGATTTAATGGATTGCATGATGCTGATGAACATGTCCGTGCAGATATTGATCTTCCCCACGCCCCGCTGGATGCAATTCAGAAAATCGCTGTCGCTGAGGCCCGATCCGCCGTGGAGGACAATGGGCAGTTGAATCTTATGGCGGATATCCTCCAGCCGCTGCAAGTCCAGCTTCGGCTCCGAGCGGTAGACCCCGTGAACCGTACCGATGGCCACGGCCAGCGCATCGCAGCCTGTACGGGCGACAAAATCGGCAGCCTGCTCCACCTCTGTATAGAACGCCTCGTGGCCGCCTTCTTCCTCTGCGCCCCCTTCTCCCCCACCCACATGGCCCAGCTCCGCCTCAACGGAGGCTCCCGTGCCGCGAGCCAAAGCAACGACCTCGCGGGTATTGGCAATGTTGGCTTCATAATCCAGGGTAGAGCCGTCGTACATGACAGAGCTGAAGCCTATATGAAGAGCGGTTCGTATGGCCTCCGGCGTTAGGCCGTGATCCAGATGAACGGCGACGGGGACCTTGGCGCGCTTTGCGGCCTGCACAAGGACCGGACCAATCTCGGACAACGGACTGTACGGAGTATGCACCTCTGCCACTGCGATAATGACCGGAGAGCGAAGCTCTTCGGCGGCGCTCAGAACGCCCCTGACCATTTCGAGATTAAGCGTGTTGAACATCCCCACGGCGTATTTGCCCCGGAGAGCGTCGGCCATCAGTTCTTTTAAGGTTGCCAATGCCATAATTGAAGCGCCTCCTGCGTTTCTCCTTGCGGTCCTTCGCCAAATATGGCGCTAAGCCGAAAGGGAAAAAGATTGCAAAATAATGTTTGAAAAGATATTATATATGTTGTATTCAAACATTTCATATCAAACATACCAACGTTTCGGTTGATCGTCAATGCTCTTTTTCCAGAATCTTTTTTGTGAGGTGCAATAATGAAGCATTACCATTCACAAATGCCGGAAATTGCCGTAGCGGGCCATATCTGTCTGGATATTCTTCCCGCTTTTCCCGGGGATGCCCGGATTATTCCGGGGAAGCTGTTGGCCTTGGAGCCGGCTGTTTTCTCCACCGGCGGCACAGTTTCCAACACGGGATTGGCGCTCCAGCGGCTGGGGTTCGGACCGCGGCTGCTGGGGAAGGTGGGGGATGATCGGATTGGACGGACCATTCTGGATATTCTAGGAGAATATGGAGAAGGATTGGCTGCCGGCATGATCGTGGCTTCAGGGGAGCATACCTCCTACACCATCGTCGTGAGTCCTCCCGGTCAGGACCGCTGTTTTTGGCATTACGAAGGGACCAATGCTTCTTTTGGAGAAGAAGATATTCCGGAAGAAGCGTTAAACGGGCTGCGGCTTTTCCATCTGGGCTATCCCACGCTTATGAGCGGACTGTACCGGAATGGGGGGGAAGGTCTGGAGCGCCTGCTTCGCCGTGTCAAGTCCCGGGGCATTACCGTATCTCTCGATCTGGCGGAGCCGGACCCTGCCTCGGAAGCCGCGCGGCAGGACTGGCGGGAAATTTTCGCCCGGGTATTGCCCCATGTGGATATTTTCCTGCCCAGCTTGGAGGAGCTCCTGTTTCTGCTGCGGCGGGAAACCTTTTACCGGATGAGGGAGAAGGTTGGGGATAATCTGCTGCCTCACGCGGATGGAGAGCTGCTTGCGGATCTGAGCGGGGAATTGCTGGAAATGGGTGTGGCTATAGCCGGTCTGAAGCTGGGAGATAAGGGCATTTACCTGCGAACGGCAGAAAAGCGGGAGCGGCTTGTCGGGATGGGAGGCGCGGCTCCTGCCGGACTGGAGAACTGGCTGGGCAGAGAACTGCTTGCGCCTTGCTTTCAAGTGAAGGTGCAAGGAACCACAGGTGCGGGAGATTGCACCATTGCCGGCTTTCTCGGCAGTCTGCTGGAGGGGCTTCCGCCGGAGGCGGCGCTGCTTCGCGCAGTGGCAGTGGGGGCTTGCAATGTGGAGCAGGCCGACGCTGTTTCGGGGATTCCCCCTTGGAGCGCGGTGGAGCGCCGTCTTGAGGCTGGGGCAGGCTGGATGCAGCTTCCAACGCTGGGGACGCTCACCGGATGGAACTACAGGGAAAGTGACAGACTCTATCATAGCGGCAGAGATATGAAGAGGACCCATCAGGAAGGGGAGGAGCCCATTATATGAAGCAAAATGAAGTGGTCCGCTGGCAGGAACGCATTGCCGGTTATTTTGAACAGGCAGGAATTGTGCTGACGGCCGAGGAGCGGCAGTGCATCGAAGTTGCCGATTTGGGATTGGAGGATTTTGAGCGGCAAGGGCTGGGACTCATTACTTATATTAATACGGATTTGTATTGCGCCAAGGAATTGGTGCTTCTGCCGGGACAAACCTGTCCGGAGCACCGTCATCCCTCGGTGGAGGGCCGTACGGGCAAGATGGAAACCTTCCGCTGCCGCTACGGACTTGTTCATTTGTATGTAGAGGGAGAACGGACGCCCTCTATTCAGGCGGTTGTGCCGATGGGGAGCGAAGCGTATTATACGGTTTTCCATGAAATTGAGCTGCATCCCGGCGAGCAGTTTACGATCCCGCCGAACACACTTCACTGGTTCCAAAGCGGCCCGGAGGGTGCGGTTGTTTCGGAATTTTCCAGCACCAGCCGGGATGAGGCGGATATCTTCAGCGATCCCCGGATCGTTCGGGTGCCGAAGGCGGCTGGCTGACTGGGGGAAGGAGTAGTGTCCTTGTCCGTCGAATTCCTCTGATGACAGGAAATCGGCCACTTCAGTTAGGATAGGAGCAGAGATAAGACATGACCATGGAATTGAACAGTCGCCAGGAGCAAGTGCTGGAGATTCTTCTTCATCAGGATGAGGTCAGGGTAACTGACCTTAAGGAGAAATTTCAAGTTACGGAGATGACCGTTCGCCGGGATTTGGAGAAGCTGGAGCAGTTGGGCCTGGCCCGCCGCACCTTCGGCGGCGCCATTGCCGTCATGAAGGAGACGACTCTGAATCAGCGGAATACGTTAATGCTGGAGGAGAAAATGCAGATTGGCAGAGCGGCTGCCGCGCTCCTCCGGCCAGGGGACTCCGTGTTTATCGACGGGGGCTCCACCAACCTCCAATTGGCCAAGGCCATCCCGGGCGGCTCCGCTGTCACGGTGGTGACCAATGCCCTGAATGTAGCGCTGGAGCTTTTGGGCAAGCAGGTTCCCACCATCCTCATCGGCGGCCGTCTGGTGGAGACCACCGGCTCCGCCGTAGGGCCTGTGGCGCTGGACAACTTGAGGAAGATGGCTTTCACCAGGGTATTTCTCGGAGCCAGCGGGATGTCTTCGCGCCACGGCTTCAGCAACAGCAACATGGACGAAACGGAGATCAAGAAGCAGGCTATCCGCTGCGGCTCCGAGGTGAATGTTTTGCTGGATCACAGCAAGTTCGGGCAGCCTGCCCTGTTCTCCTTCGCTACGCTCTCCGATGTGCACCGGATCGTCGTGGACAAGGAGCCCGATGAGGAAGCGGCGGCTTCCTGCCGGGCGGCCCGGGTGGATATACTGGTAGCCCGCTCTGCAAGCGCCCATAGCGGTGATGTGAATGGTGGGAGCGTGACCGATTGAGAGCCGTGCAAGCGAGGGAGCAAACGGGGGGTGCAGTATCGGTTAAGTTGGGGATACACCTGCACGATCACCGCTCCGGCATACAGATCAATTGACTGGAGATCCGCGGGAATCTTGTTCCCTTTTGTTCCGTCATGCTATAATTAAGCCAAAGGGGAGCGGGAGATGGAGAAGCAGGATCGGATGCAGTGGCATCCCGTATTTGCCAGTGCGTTGCGTCTGGAGCTTAGGGAGTATGAGGACGCATTGGATATTCAGGAGGAATATCAGCTAACCGGCAAGCCGCTGGAGATCGATGTCCTGGTCATCCGGAAGAAGCGGAATATTCCCATTATGAAGAATATCGCGGAGTTGTTTCGGGGGCATAATATTGTAGAGTATAAGTCGCCGGAGGATTATTTCAGCATTGATGATTATTATAAAGTAAAAGCGTATGCGTATCTGTACAAGATACTGGGTCGGGAAGTGGATTCCTTGCCCATAGAGGAGATTACTGTCAGTTGTGTGTGCAGTGTGTTTCCCGTCAAGCTGGCCAGGCATCTGGAGGATACGCATGGGTTGCGGCTGGAGAAGCGCCACCCGGGAGTGTATGTGCTTGCAGGTAGTGATATCGCTACCCAATGGGTGGTGGTGGAGGAGCTAAGCCATGAAGAGAACCGCTTCATCCGGCTGTTGACGCGAAGGTCGAATGTGAAGAAGGAAATCGGCTACCTGCTGGAGGAGTACGGGCGCAATTGGAAGGACAGCCGTTATGAGATGCTGCTGGATATGATAGCGGAGACGAATATGAAGCAATTGATGGAGGTGATGGATATGTCGAGGATGCTGAAGCCGGACGAGGAGCAGGCGATTATGAAGGTGCTGGCCAAGTTTCAGATTGACAGGCGTCTTCGGGATGAAGGCAAGCTGGAGGGCAAGCTGGAGGGTAAGCTGGAGGGTAAGCTGGAAGGCAAATTGGAAGGCAAGCTAGAGGGGAAGCTGGAGACAGCCAGAAGTCTTCATGCTATGGGAATGCCTCTGGAGTTTATTCGGAAGGCGACGGGCTTGACAGAGGAAGAGCTGAAAGTGCTGGAGGCCGAAGCTGCTGAGGAAAAAACTGGAGACAAAGCATAGCAGTTATTCAGGCCGTCAGGAATTCCTGATGGTTTTTCTTTTTCTAGGGGCTGTCTCCAAACTCCGAGGGGAGCAGATTTGGCCGAATTTTCGTTCCAGGCAAGGCACTTTTGCGAAGGCGTACCGGGGGTACGTCAAGCGAAAGTAACGAAGCAAGGGGCGAAAAGGCGGCGAAAGATGCCCTCAAGCGGGTTTGAAGACAGGCCCTAACCGCGGCAGCGGCCGAGGGTGGGCATGGAGTGAAACAGTAACTACTCAGCTGTTGCGGAAACGAGTATCCTTTTGGATGCTAACAACTCCCCGTTAGCTGATGCCTACGATCCTGGCTTTCCTTCAGAATGCCCTGAGCAGTTATGTCAGCATCTTGAGTCCGTTGCTCGTCTTCACGAAAGTTCAGTGCCAGGAATAGATGGATGGGTGTATGGAAGCATATGGTATGTCCATCATGCAAAAGTGCAATTATTTCATGGGTCAGCCGCTGAAACGGAGGGTCATAATGCAAAAGTACAGTTAAATCACGCGGATTTCAGCTTTTGGGGCGGTTTCAAGCGAAAATAAGTGCACTTTTGCATGAAGAGAGCGAAAAAGAGGGCTCGCGGCTAAAAATAACTGCACTTGTGCATGATGAAATTGGTAGAATATGGATCACGCGCAGTCTATACGGAACTCCAGCAGCTCTAACTGTGGTATAAACGGGAATAAACAGGAATAAACAGCGGAAATAGGACGAAATGGAGACCTGGCAACGTTATAGGTCTTCTCATTTCCGTTTAAGCTCTTCTGCTGCTGAACTTAGTCACTCTCGAGGAGGCAAAGCGGTAATGGGGAGGTTTCCCCCTTCCACTACGGAACTCGGTGACTCTTGTTGTCAAATAGATAGCTGAGTAGTTACGTGAAAAAGCGGAGAACGAAGGCATTGGGCCTCCATTCTCCGCTTTTTTTCAACCCGGGAGCGGCTTAAGGATTATCCGGCAGGAAGCGGCCGTAATAAATGCCTCTGCCGCCGGTGCCCACGTACACAACGCCGTATTGGCTTCGGTCGCCTGCCAGCGATTTGGGATCATTCCCGATCTGGTAGGCGTCATGGCTGATGCGGGTCCAGGTGGCGCCCAGGTCATCGGAGCGGAAGATGCCGTCCTGGTTGTTGATTCTTCCGTATACATAGACGGAAGGGACGCTGCTGCCTGGAGCATTCTTCCCGAAGGAGAAAAGCAGCGCTTCCTGGACAGCGGCGATCTTGGTAAAGTTGCGTCCGGAATCCGAAGAACGGAACAGGCCGCCTTTGTTGGCACTGGCCCAGACCTCCCCCGCCATACCAGGGGCCGCCCGCACCCCGGCAATATCGGATGAGCCGCTGGCGGGCAACTGGACCGTGGTTTGCCGGGTCCAATTCTTGCCGTCCTTGCTGATATAGAATCCGCCGGCCGCTGTGTCATACAGGTAGAAGGTATCTCCCGCTGCTCTATCCGCCTCCAGGCCGTAGCGCCGGGAATTGTAGATATTGCCGGTATAGACGGGAGCGGGAACTCCATAGAACACCGTATCCTCCCAGGTTTGGCCGAAGTCCCGGGACAGCTTGGGGGTATGCCCGTTGGTCCAGATCACCACCAGAGGCAGGCCGTTGGCCTGCTTTTTGGAGGAAACCGCCACGCTGCCTCCGAAGCCGTAGGGATAGGTGACCTCCGTCCACGATTGGCCTCCATCGGTGGAGTAAGCGGCCCGGGGCGTTTCCCCCAGCTGGCTGCTGGCCAGACGGAACACATAGTTGGGGTCCGCCTCAGAGAAATCAAGGGCTGTATTCTCGCTGGTGGTGGGGCCGGACAAACGCACCGCGGGCACGGAAATATCCGTGGTAGAGAAGCCTCCTCTGTCCAGAGTGCCCATGATCAGCCTGCCGTTCGGCAGCGACAGCATCTTGAGAGCGCACAGCTCCTCAATGCCGTCTCCCGCCGCGATCCAGCTGATGGCTTGGCTGGTAATGTTCAGGGTTTTGTGAATGCCCGCACCATGCAGATCGTACAGCTCTTCCGGGTGATGGGGATCAAACAGGAACTGGGAGCTGGCCCCGTAGGAATCTCCCTTGTATGTCCAGGATTGCCCGCCATTGGTGGACAGGTAGACCTTGGAAATCTCATAGTAGCCTTCCACGGCGACGAGAGTGCCGGGAGCGCCCGGCATAACCGCTATGGGGCCGAAGGGCTTGCCTGCGCCGGCTGAAGGTGTGACATTGGTCCAGGCGGAGCCGTTATACTTGAAGACGCCATTGGTCGGCGCAGTGGCGACACTGAGATTGTTCCGGTTCAATCCGGTAATGGAGGTGACGTACAGATTGCCGTCACCGGCAACCGCCATGCGCCGGGGATAAACCGGCCCTGTTGTCAGGGAGGGCATGGTGGAGCTCCATGTGGCTCCTCCGTCGGTGCTTTTGTACACGCCGCTGCCCTCTACACCGATGTAGATGACCTTCGCTTTGCCGTTCACAGCGCCTGCGCTGTAGTCAAATTCCACATTGGTAACGCCTGCAGGCGCTGTGCCCAGGGGAATCGCCGTTACCTGCTGCCAGCTGGCTCCGCCGTTGAGAGAGCGCCACAGCCCGTCATACCGTGTGCCCACGTAGACGGTATCGGCATTGTACGGGTCCACCTGAATCCGCTCCCCGTCCAGCCGCTGGTCTCCTGCGCTGCCGGTGCTGTTGCCGTAGAAGCGCTTGTTCAGGTTGGTGCGCTGCCAAGTCTGGCCCCGGTCCGTGGATTTCAGCACATCATGGGGCTCCGAGGGTTTGTTGCCGTACATGCCCGCCGCCACATAGACAATGTCCGGATTGGTGCGGGATACGGCAATGCCGTCGATGCCCAGGAGATTCAGCTCATTCAGTCCAAAGCTCTCCATCAGTGGAACCCATTCCTGGCTGACGGGATTCCAGCGGTACGCGCCGCCCACATCCGTCCGCACATATTTCAGCTCCGGCTCTGTGGGATGGATCACCATGCCGGTGACAAAGCCGCCGGGATAGATTTTCACATTGCCCCATTGGTAGCGGAAGCCGTCAACAATGTATTGCACCAGCTCCTGATCCGCAGGCAGCTGGAACAGATTCGCGGTATCGCTGAAAACCACAAGGCCGCTGTTATGCTGGAAGGCCTGTTTTCCGGACAACTGGGTGACCGTCTCCGCGGAGACGAACAGCTGGCCGGACCGGGCGATGACGGGAGCGGGAATGGAAACATTTTGCCCATTAACCTTGACCTGGGAGCTTCCTGCCGTGAAAATAATCACCTTGCTGCCCTGGGTTACCGTCATGGTGACGGGATCGGCCGCTGTGGACACGGCGCCCAGACCCTCCGCCGTATATTTCAGCGGAACATAAATCAGGCTTCCCTGGAAAAACGGCTTGACAGCCTCGTTGTTCATGTCAATGGCCCGGCGCACATTGTTGGCATACCCCTGGCTGTTCCCGGCGAACAGCATTACTGCCTGGCTGATCCGGGCGGCGATAGACTCGCGGATAATGCCGGAATGGCCCACCGTTTCCCCGGCTGATGCAGCGCGCTCCACCTGAAGGGTATAGATGGTTTTGGAGGTGCCGTTCTCCGCGGTTGCTTCTATCGTCACCGTATTGGCGCCGACAGCAAGGGCAATCTCTCTGCCGGCTCCGGCGGCTACTGCCGTACCATTCACCTTCATGGACGAATAGAAGGGAGAACGGGCTTCCGGAGTGACAAGCAGGGTGGCAGCAATGCTGCTCACCTTCACCTGATAGCTGGTGATTCCAGGCTGAAAGGACAGATCTCCTTCGCTTAGCGACAGTCTGCCCAGGGCCGAGTCATTGCTTGCCGCAGCGGCCCGGGTAATGGTCAGGGTGTAGGTCTTCGTAGCGTTATTCTCCGCTTTGACCACAATTGTCACTGTGTTGACGCCTGGGGACAGGCTGACTACTTTGGCGGAGCCGGAGATGACCGCGGCGCCGTTGACGGTGATGCTCTGGTGGCTGGCGGAATTGGCAATGGGGGTGATGGCGACAGAAGACATGCTATACCCGGCCCCAACGGTATAGCTGGCGGTATCCGGATGAAAAACGGGAGACAGGCTGCCTTTGCCCAGCGTCAGGCTGGCAAGGGTGGCATCCCCGCTGGCGGCGGAAGCGCGGTTGATGGTTACCGTATACGTTTTGGAGGCGGGCTGGTTCAGCGCCGTCACGACGATGGTCACCGTATTCGGGCCTGCTGTCAAAGCAATGGTTTTGGGAGTGCCCGAGGTGGCCGGGCTTCCGTTAATGGTCAGGCTTACCTCGCTGGCGGAGCTTGCCGTGACCGCCGTCAGATTCAGACTGCTGACGGAGTTGGGCACGTTCAGGGTATAAGCCGCCGTACCCGGATCGAACACCGGCCCCAGCGCTCCTGTGTTGACAGTAAGGCTGCCGAGCTTCAAGTCGGGTTTGGGCGGCGGAACCGGAACCACGCTGTTGGGCGAAAAACGGACGGCGTCGGCGATAACATATCCGTTGCCGCTGGAGGGTGTCCCTTCATTTTTGATGCGCACCGTCTCATTTCCGTCGCCCGTAAAATAATAGGTGCAAACCCGGAACCAGCGGAACCCGTTGACCTTCTGGTCCACAAGCACCGTCTGGCTCTCGTCATTGTGGCTGATCTCCACCGGCACATTGCCAGCCCGGTTGGTGCCGGAAACATAGGAAATATATACATTATAATTCCCTGCCGCAAGCCCTTGGGGCTTGTATTCCACGTACCGGTCCTTGCTGTCGCCGGGGGCGGTGTACAAGGAGTTGGCTCCGTACCGGCCCGCTGCTGTGCTGGTGGACCAGAAGCCCACCCGGGAAACCCCCGAGGAGTCGGAATTGTCCATTACCTTATCGCCGCTCAATATTCCGTATTGGGGATTGGAGGCGGTGGGTTGGCTGACTGACAGTGGCATTGGCCGAGAAACGGACGGCATCGGCAATGACATACCCGTCTCCGGAGGTAGGGGTGCCCGCATTCCTGATCCGCACAAAATCGGTTCCATCGGCGGAAAAATAATAGGTTCCCACGGATATCCATTGATAGCCGTTGACCTTTTGGTCCACGAGAACGGTGGAAAGCTCTCCGTCGTGGTAAATATCTACCGGCACATTGCTGGCCCGGTTGTTGGCGGACGTGTAGGATATGTATACGTCATAGTAGCCGGCAGCCAGAGCGGAGGGGGTGTAAGTTACCGCTCTGTCCTTGCTGTCGGAGGGAGCGGTGTAGAGGGCATTGGCTCCGTAGCAGCCGGCGCTGGTGCTGGTGGACCAGGTTCCCGTTCTTTGTACCTGGGCGGTATCGGTGTTGTCAATGACCCGATCCCCGGGCAGAAGGGTATAATCCGGGTTATCCGCCGAAGCGGCGAAGGCGGGAATAGTCGGGACACAGACGGCCAGCAGCGTCAGAATAAGGAAGGATAGAAGCCAGCGAAAACCAGGTTTGTACATAAATAGCCTCCTTTTGCTTTTAAATGGTAGCGGTTACATCATACAGTTTGCTCTGGTGATTGAACATAAAAATATCTATGCAAACCTTTCATTTTCTACTGGAAGGGGTCAAGAGATTTCCTGCGGTTCACTGTGCGGGCAGATTTATACAGCCGGGCTCAAGCGGTTTTATTCATAGTAGATATTTTAAGGCGGGTATAGATATCTTTATGGTCAAAGTTCCGCAATGCAATAAATGAAAGGGATTACAAAATTATGAATAAAGGGGGCGGTGAAAGTGGGACGGTGCCACAGAACAGGGCAACCGCGTTAGAATCGCTGTATGCTTAGTTGAAAGCATAGCCGAGCGCTTCCATTATTTGCGCCAATAAAACGGGCTAATTTGTAATGTCCACCCGTCAGTGCAGTGTTGCAGTGATTTCACAGCCTCAGGTCAACCCAGGAGGCATGTCCTGTTACAGGAGACAAAACGTTTGTTTTGTTTTTGATACAGCCAGAGCCCGTCATGTCATGGAAGTCTAACGGCGGTGAAAGCCGTTATTTTCGCAAATACGCCGCGTGCAGAATCCTAACGGCGGCCAGAACCGTTATTTAAGCTGAGTAGCCTGTCAGAAGCTCGATCCGGCCCAAATAACGTCTCCTGCTTCCGTTAGAAATTCGATTTCCCTGTTTGGGAGCAAATAAGAGCTCTCACTTCCGTTAGAATCCCCCAAGCCTGGCGGCCATCGCCAGTCATGAAAATGGGGAGCGCCGGCGCGACATTTTCGTATAAATCCCCCATGGCTTTGCGGTCAGTACCGCAGAAGAACCGTTCTAATGCAATTGCCCTGTGCCGCAGGATAAGGCGTTGACAATGAAATGAGGGATCGTGGGTGAAAAAAAGGGTTTGAGGAAAAGCGGATAGGGTTGCTCTTTTTAATGGTTCAGCTGCTGCTGCCCGGACTATTCGTTGCCGGAGCCACGGCGCTTCCGGAAAATCCAGATACATCGGAATGGTTTGCGTGGGAGTGGCCAGAGGAGGAAGCGGCTCTGGGCAGCGCCCTGGGGTGTTGGAGACAGGCCGGTAGACTGCTGTTGCGGAACTCAGCGACTCTTATAGGGGTGAAAACGGGAGTTTGGAGAATTAACGGAACCAAGAAACCGTTGCATCCCTGATTTGGCGAAAATGGGCGGGAAATCAGGCGGGGGCGGGGAATAAGGGCTTCTTAGTTCCGCACAGGCGGGAAAAAGCGGCAAAATGCCGCTTGTAAGAGTCGCACAGTTCCGCTACGCTCTTCTCTTCCGGGTGCAGGGGGAGACGGAAGGGCAGGCCGTTATCCGGTGCGGGGATGGCTGGGGAGCAGATTCGGTCAGCACACGCGGCCCGCCACAACGCAAAAAAACCTGACGGTGATCTTTCGTCAGGTTTTTCTCATGAGGGATGCTGACCGAACGGCATTGATTATAGCGCATTCTGCAAAAAGCGGAGGATATGGGCCACACTCTCCTTCCGAAACCGTCCGGCATGATCCCAATAGGTGCTGTGTCCATATCCGGACAAGGGGATGAACACCGCATCTGCGCTGGAGGATTTCAGCGCTTCATAGAAGCTGATAGACTGATAGATCGGCACAAGCGGATCGGTGGTGCCGTGCATAAGAAGGAAGGAGGGCAAACCGGTCTTTTCGGCGGCGGAACCACCCCTCCATTGGCCCAACCGGTGCAAGGGGCTGGCCTGCCTCCAGGCTTCCCCGTTTTGGTCGGGATGGCAGCCGACAAGAGCCTCCAGCGAGTCGGCGGACAATCCCTTCACGAGTCTTTCCCGCAGCTTGTTCAAGATCAAGCCAATGAGCCGCTTCGTAAGGAACGGGCTTTTTTGCATCATCTGCCCGATCCATCTGTCCAGCCTGCCGGCCATCAGCTTCGTTACGCTCTGCCGCCATTCCCGCAGCTCCGGGAGATTGGTTGGGCCGGAGCAGGAGACCACCGCCTGAACCCGGTGGGAATGGAGGGGATAAGGCTCCCCCTCCCGAGGCGGGCAATCTCCCGCCAAGCCCAGCAGGCAGGCCAGGTGGCCGCCCGCGGAGCTTCCCCACACGCCGATCCGCTCCGGGTCTGCGCCCAGCTCCTCCGCATGGGCCCGCACCCAGCGGATGGCGGCCTGGCAGTCCTCCAGCTGGGCGGGAAATGGCGCAGCGCCGGTGAGCCGGTAATCGATGCTGATCCGGATAAAGCCGGGGAAGAGCCAGAAGGCGTCGGGAACGGATTTGCGGCTGCCGGAGCTCCAGCCTCCCCCGTGGATATAGAGGACAACCGGCAGCCTGCCCCGGCCGCGGTCCAGCGGCCGCACCAGGTCCAGCAGGAGCGGTTGGCCGCCGCGTTCCGCATAGACCACATCCGCCATATGCTCCACCGCATCGGGCCACCGGGCTCCCCCGGCCCCAGCCGGCCGTTTGCCGTTGTTCAGAGCGTCCATCCAATGGAAGCCAGGGTCCCGCCCAGCTTCTCCCGGTTCAATCACCGCCATCTGCATTCTCCTCCTAAGCAAGCCCTATTGGTATGAAGCTCCCATGCCGTCCAGCAGCCCCTTGAGAGCCGCAGCGGCCACGGAGAAGGCCTCTGCCGGGTCCTTGTCCTTGTAGTCCGGCGTCCACCGCAGATGGGGCTCCAGGGAGAGGAAGCCCTGGAAGCTCCGCGACCGTAGCGCCTCCAGCAGCTCCGGCACCTGTCCGTCCCCTGTGCCTGCGGGAACCACCTTGCCCGTGTCCAACAGCGCATCCTTCACATGAATATAATCCGTATATTCCGCCAGCAGCGGATACGCATCGGTCATGGGACGCGCGCCGCACCGGATAAAGTTGGCCGGATCGAAGGCGCAGCGCAGATAAGGAGAGGCGCAGGACTCCAGAATGTCCCGGCAGCGCTCCGGCGTGTCGCCATAAATATGGGTTTCATTTTCATGCAGCAGCGTAATCTTCGCTTCCTCGGCTATGGCGCATATGGCCTTCATCCGCTCCAGAACCTGCTCCCGGTACAGATCGGGATTCTCTCCCTTGGGCGTATAGAAGGAGAAAATGCGGATGTACGGGGCGCCGAAAAACCGGGCGGCGGCTATGGCCGTTTCGACCATCTGCAAATGGGGCTCGAAGGGATCGGAAATCTGGATTTTGCCGATGGGCGAGCCGATGGAGGAAACGCCCGCGCCTGCGGCGTCCAGCAGCCTCTTGGCTTCCGCAAGCTGCTCACGGTCCAATTGCAGCACATTCACTCCCCACATGCTGCGCAGCTCTAACCAGCGGATATGCTCCTGCTGGAGCCGGTTCAACTGGAGGACCGGATCATCGGCGATTTCATCGGCAAAAGCGGAAAGAGTAAACATAACGACACTCCTGTCTGTGGAATCCATATTTCAAAATAAGCTTACCAATGCGCCGTTGCCGGGACAATGCTTATCTCTTGACCTGAATGGTCAACTCTTTACCCGCCAGCGGAAAACAGGCTTAAATCGGAGACAGCTCCAGGGCAAAACCGCCGTTGGCAGCCATAGGAACGTTGATTTCCTCCCCGGCCCGCACCTTGAAGGCGGATACCTTCAACAGGCGCATATTATGCTCGTGCAGGGAAGGGCGGACGCGCCTGCCGTCCAGGAACCGGATCACGGCCTCATCCGGCGGCGGTAGGGCCCCCAGCGCCGCGTCGAATACCTGCATATCCGACAGATCGTCGCTGTACAGCACGGCCTCATATTCCCCTTCCGCCAGAAAATCCAGACGGAGCCGGGCGTTCCGCGGACGGCGGGCGCAGATGCCGCCTACAAACCAGCTTGCGCCCCTCCGCCGGGCCATGGTGACATAGGAGGCGGGCGCTCCTTCCAGAAGGCGGGTCTCCTCCCACACTGCCGGCACATGCTCCAGGAACGGGCGGCACGGGTGGTCCAGCAGAACGGAGGCCTTCTCCGCCAGATGAAGGACATAGCTGGTGAAGATGACGGCAAGCGCCGTTTGATGGGCGTCGGTGGTGCCGGTTGGGCGGGAATCATAAACCACAGGCGTATAATCCATGGGCCCAAGAGCGTTCCGGGTAAAGGGAAGGGTGCAGTTATGCGCCGCATCCGGCCCGGCGGGATTGAAGCGGCTGTAGTCCAAATAAAATTCGCTGCCCATCACACCCTCGTAGGTCAGCACATGGGGCCAGGTCCGGCTGGCGCCGCTTGGTTTGGTGCAGCCGTGGAAATTCAGCATCAGCCTGCATTCCGCCGCCAGCTCCGCCAGCATCCGGTATTGGGCCATCCGCTCCTGGGAGTCCGATTCGAAGAAGTCCACCTTCAGTCCCGCCACCCCCCAGGAGGCCCACAGCCGCAGCTTCTCCGCTGCCGCCCCGGGATCGCGCAGATCCTGACTGTGAACCCAAATCCAGATGCCCACTCCCTTGGGCCGGCCGTATTCCACCATGGCGGGAATGTCGATATTGCCGGACCAGCCTCCGTCAATCAGAGAATATTCATAGCCCATGGCGGCGGCTGCATCGATATATTCCCGCATTCTCGCCGGGTCCTTGTGGGCGTCCTTGTCGCACATCCAGCTCCAGAGACTGCGGCCGGGCTTAATGAAGGAGGCATCCTCCACAATGGAAGGAGGGCTCAGACTCTCCAGCAGGTTGGAGTTGACGATCTCCTCCAGACTGCCGATGAGCGCCGTCCGCCACGGTGTGGCGAAGGGAAGCTCCATAACCGTGGGGGCAAGCTGGTCGGGAGCCCGCTGCAGCATCAGGAGGGCCGGGTCCTCCCGGGCGGAGGCCAGATGGGAGCCGCCGTAGCCGCTTCCATAGGCTCCCGCCTCCGCATAGAGGGCCCAGACACCGCCGCCAAGCTGGGCCAGCAGCGGGAAGCCCCAGCCATTCTGGTGAAGCTCCTCGAGAGGCACCGGATGGTAGAAGTCCTCGTAGGAGAACAGCAGCTTCTGGGCGTACAGATTCACCGCGTCCGGGGGAACGCGGAAGCCGGTTGCTTCCCGGCGCACGATTGCCGGCGCGCTCTCCGCGCGCCCCCCGCCATCCGGCAGAGACAGCCGGACAGCCGCGCCGTCATTGCTGACCCAGGCCTCCGCCTGGAGCAGGAAGCCGCTTTTTTCCAGCGTCCAGAGGAGGCGGTTGGCATGGGTGCGGCAGACAGGTTTTTTGAAGGCGGGGATGATGAATTCCTCATCGATGATTTTCTGAACGGTTTCCTTGGGAGCAAGGCCCTGAGTGAAGTCGGCCCTATCCGTTTCCAGCCCCAGCGGCGAACGTCCGATCACAGGCAAGCCGGAGGCCTCCACCTGATAGAACAGGCTGCCCCCTTCCAGAATAAACGTAAGAATAATATGCCTGTCAGGGGAAAATATCTGTTGCATGTCCACAATAATGTCCTCCAGTCGAAAAATGTGGTGACGATAACTCCTAGTACAACGTCTTGTAAATTCGTTCCCCATTAAACCACTCTGTTGCGTTATGGTCTTTTTCGGGTAAAAACCCAGAAAAG
>NZ_QMFA01000033.1 GCF_003285005.1 Paenibacillus sp. YN15
ATTCCCATTATTTCCAAATTAACCTACGTTGAAGCAAACTGGATGTCGGTTTCGTTCATTATAACTAACAACTGGCACAGCCCATTTTCCGCCTTTAAGCGCCGCTCAGTTCCGCTACTGCATGCGTAAGCCATTTCCTGCGTCCGCAAGCGTTCTAAGTGCGCTGAGTTTCGTCATTGCATGGACAGAGGCGTTCCCCCCTGCTGTGTGATCCTTCATCGCTCTTCCTACGACCACCTTCTGACCTCCTTCTGACCTCCCTTTGGCGCCTTCCTCCGACCGCCTTCTGACTTCTGACCTCCCATTGGCCCCCTCCAGCCTCCCCCTATCATGCGCCTCATTTCACGGACCCTGGTTTCGTTATTTCGCGCCGCACCTGCCGCGCCGTACAGGCCGGAACGCTCCCCCCATCTGGCCTTTTGCAAAACCAAAATAAGGCAACGGTCAGGGACAACGGAATTTCTCCGCATCCCCTCCCATTGCCTCCAACTGCGCCGCAGCCCCCAGGCATATGGCCTGCCGCCACGGCGCCGCCTCTAGCCTGTCTGCCGCTCACACACCCAGCACTTGCTTGTACAGCGCCACATACTGCTTGGCGGATTGCTCCCAGCCAAAATCCGTTTTGCTGATATTTTTGATGATGGCAGTCCATGCCGCTTCATCCTTATAAGCTTCCAAAGCCCGCTTGATGGCAAACAGCATCTCATGGGCATTGTACTCATAGAAGGTAAACCCGGTGCCTTCCCCGGTAGCCGCGTTGAAGGGGATCACCGTATCCTTCAGCCCGCCGGTTTCCCGCACAATCGGCACGGAGCGGTAGCGGAAAGCGATCAACTGCCCCAATCCGCAAGGCTCGAACAAGGACGGCATCAGGAACATGTCCGAGGCGGCGTAAATTTTCCGGGACAGGCCGTCGCTGAAGGTGATATTGGCGGACACCTTGTCCGAATGCCAATAGGCCTTGTCCTTGAACAGATGCTCGAACCGCCCTTCTCCCGTGCCCAGCACCACCAGCTGCAAGGGCAGCGCCACAATTTCGTCCATCACCGCCTGAATCAGATCCAGCCCCTTCTGGTCCACCAGGCGGGAAACCAGCCCGATCATGGGAATCCGCTCATCCACAGTCAGCCCCAGCTCTGCCTGCAGAGCGGATTTATTGCGGCGCTTTTTGGCCAGAGAGTTGCGGTAAGGCTCCGCCAGATTGGGATCGTTCATGGGATCAAACTGCTCGTTGTCCAGCCCGTTCAATATCCCCACAAGCCCGCCGTGGTGGCTCCGCTCCTGCAGCACACCCTCCATGCCTTCGCCGAAAAAAGCGGTTTTGATTTCCTCGGCATAGGTTTTGCTTACCGTTGTCACCTTGTCCGCGTGGGTCAGTCCGGCCTTCATGCAGTTGCCGTCACCGTAATACTCGATTCCGTTTCCTTCGGCAAACATGCCGTCATCGATCCCCAGCAGGTCCTGCATCAGCTTCCGGTTGTATCTGCCCTGGTAGCGCAGATTATGAATGGTAAACACCGTTTTGATGGATGCATAGAACGGATGGGCGGAATAGTTGCGGCGAAGCAGATAGGGAATCAGTCCCGTTTGCCAGTCATGGCAATGGATAATATCCGGCTTGAAATCCAGATGCGGCAAGGCCTCCAGCACAGCGCGGCTGAAGTAAACGAACCGTTCCGCATCATCGTCGTAACCATAAAGGCCGTTCCGCCTGAAGTAGAATTCATTGTCCACAAAATAATAATGGATTCCGTTTACCTCCAGCTGCTGAATGCCGCAATATTGGTTGCGCCAGCCCAGATAGACGCTGAAGGTGCTGGCGGTTTCCATTTGGTCCCGGAAGTGCTGGGGGATGTCCGCATACTTGGGCAGAATAATTCGCACGTCCACGTGATGATGCCGGAGGGATGCGGGAAGCGAACCGATAACATCGGCCAGCCCTCCCGATTTGACGAATGGAACGGCTTCAGAAGCGGCGAATAGAATGTTCATGCGTGTAATGTCCCTCCAGTCCCCTGGCAACAGGGGGAAGATTCGGATTGCAATTGAATGCCCCGCCACCGACGCCGGCCTAATGGCGGGGCTGCAGGCAAACTCCTCCCAGGAGTCTGTCCGATGGAGTGTTTTAGGCGAATAAATATTCATTGGGTTTCATTCCTTACCGGGAAAGGAGTGCCTTGGATGCTCAAACACGTTTTGTCGGCCTTGATTGGATCATATGTTTAAGGTGTCAAAGCCGCCAAAAAACTCGCCCTCAAGTCACTCCTTTCCCTCCCACTCATTCCACTATGAATATTTATTCACCTTTCCCTTTCGTCGAACAGGCTCCCTAAATCACTTTTTTCTTGGAGGCCACAAAAGGAGCGGTGACGGCGCCCTTCAATACGCGGCCGCTGTTGATCATCACGTCTTTATCCAGAATGGCGTTCTCCACGCTCACATTCTCCTGGATGTCGCAGTTCTGCAGCACAATGCAGTTGCGGAGCACAGCCCCTTTGCGCACCTTCACACCCCGGAAGAGAATGCAGTTCTCCACCTCGCCCTCAATGACGCAGCCGTTGGCGATCATGGCGTTTTTCACATTGGAGTGCTGGGTGTATTTGGCCGGGGGTTCGTCCTTGATCTTGGTGTAGATCAGGCCCGGGCGGGAGAACAGGTCCTTCCAGATGGAGGGATTCAAGAGATTCATGCTGTGATGGTAGTAGGCCTGGATGGTATTGATCACGCCCAGATACCCCTGATAGGGGAAGGCGTTGATCTTCAGGCGGTCCGCATTTTTCATCACCGCATCCCGCACCAGATGGTCATAACCCTGGGCCAGGGAGGTTTCCACCAGATCCAGCAGCAGATCCTTCTTCATGAGGAACATCTCCATGGAGACCTTGCCGCTTTTGAGCCGGCCGGTATGGTCCTGGATATCCTTCACCTGTCCCAGAGGATTGAGGAGAATCCGCCGCGAATGGGAGAAATCATCCTCCTCCATATCCTTGTAAATCATGGTAATATCGGCGCCGGACAGCCGGTGGTGCTCATAAACCTCCGTAAAGTCAATGTTGCAGACCATATGGCTGCGGGTAATCAGCACATAATCCTGGGTGCTGCGGTAGAAATAATCCCGGTGGGCGTAGAAATGGTAAAGGTCGCCCTTCACAATCTCGCGGATCTCGTCCACAGCCGGCGGCAGGATAAACAAACCGCCCCGCTTGCGGTTCAAATCCCACTCCTTGCCGGAGCCCAGGTGGTCCATCAGGGAGCGGTATTTGGTATGGGCGAAAACCGCCACATTCACCATGCCGGAGTTCACCATGCTGGACATGACAAAATCGATCAGACGGTAGCGCGCTCCAAAAGGAACCGAGGCCATGGAGCGCTTGTAGGTCAGCTCCTCCAGATTATCGGGCTCGTTCACCAAGTTCACAACACCAAGCACATTTTTCATGAGGCCAGCTTCCTTTCGTGTGGGATCAGGGCGAAAAGGGCTTATGCAATGATTTCGTGGCTGCCGATCAAAGTAATCTCCTTGCTGTCCGGAGCGCCGATGACGGAGCCGTCCGCCACGATGGTGGCTTCCCCGATAATGGCCCGGTCGATCACGCAGTTCTCCCCGATCTTGACACCGGGCATAATGACGGAATCCCGGATTACCGTACCTTGCCCGACCCGGACGCCGTAGAAGAGAACGGAGTGGTCCACCGTGCCCGCTACGGAGCAGCCCTCGTTCAGGATGGAATTTTTGACGGAAGCGGTTGGGGCAATGTACTGGGCGGGCTGGTTGGGATTCAGGGAATAGATTCTCCAGCTCCGGTCATTCAGGTTCAAGCCCGGCTCCTCCTCCAGGAGATCCATGCTGGCTTCCCAGAGACTCTCCACAGTGCCCACATCCTTCCAATAACCCTGGAACGGGTAGGCCATCAGCTTTTCCCCGGCGTTCAGCATGCCCGGAATTACATCCTTGCCGAAGTCATTGCTGGAGGAGGAGTTCTCCGCATCGGCCATCAGATATTTCTTCAGGACCGGCCAAGTGAAGATGTAGACACCCATGGAGGCCAGATTGCTCTTGGGCGCTTTGGGCTTTTCCTCAAACTCGGTGATCCGGAAGTCCTCATCCGCCTTCATGATGCCGAAGCGGCTGGCCTCCTCCCACTTGACCTCGATAACGGCAATCGTAGCGTCCGCATTCTTTTCCTTGTGGTACTGGAGCATCAGGTCGTAGTCCATCTTGTAGATGTGGTCGCCTGAGATGACCAGTACATATTCCGGCGCGTATTGCTCGATAAAACCAATATTCTGGTATATGGCGTTGGCCGTTCCCTTATACCAGTCGCCGCCCTTGGACTTCATGAAGGGAGGCAGCACGGTGACGCCGCCGCCCTTGCGGTCCAGATCCCACGGTGTTCCGATGCCCAGGTAGGAATTCAGCACCAGGGGCTGATACTGGGTCAGCACCCCCACTGCGTCTATGCCGGAATTGGTGCAGTTGCTCAAGGTGAAATCGATGATTCTGTACTTCCCGCCAAAATGGACGGCCGGCTTTGCCAAATTCTTGGTCAAAGCCCCCAGTCTCCGGCCTTCCCCTCCGGCCAGAAGCATTGCTACACATTCCTTCTGCGGCATACATCATTTCCCCTTTCTCTTGGTTGTATGCTTGAAGAACAAAGCGGAAAACGGCGGAAGCGTAATGCGGATGCTAAACGGCTGCCCATGAAACGGCACGGGCTCCGCGGTAAGCCTGGAGCGCGTCTTCATTCCGCTGCCGCCAAATTCGCCGTCATCGGAATTCAACAGCTCCCGGTAGCTGCCGGCGGCGGGAACCCCGATGCGGTATTCGGGATACCCGTACTCCCGGAAATTCAGTACGGCCAGGATCAGTTCGTCTCCCGATTTGCTCCACCGGACGAAGGACAGGACGCTTTGCTCCGCATTGTCCGCATCAATCCACTGGAAGCCGCCGGGACTGTGATCCTGCTGCCACAAGGCCTTTTCTTTCATGTATATGGCGTTCAGGCTCCGGACATAATGTCGAGTTTTGCCGTGCATGGGATAACCCACCAGCTCCCAGTCCAGATCCTCCATATCCTTCCATTCGTCAAACTGCCCGAATTCACTTCCCATAAACAGCAGCTTCTTGCCGGGATGGGCGGTCATATAGGCATACAGCACACGAAGATTGGCGAACTTCTCCTCATAGCTGCCGGGCATTTTATTGAGCAGCGACTTTTTGCCATGGACCACCTCGTCGTGGGAAAAGGGAAGCACATAATTCTCGGCGTAGGCGTACATCATGGAAAAGGTCATCAGATTGTGCCGGTGCCTGCGTTCCTGCGGGTCCAGCTGCATGTAGCGCAGCACATCATTCATCCAGCCCATGTTCCATTTATAATTAAAGCCAAGCCCTCCCGCATGGACGGGAGCAGTCACCAAAGGCCAGTCCGAGGAATCCTCGGCCACCATTAAGGCGCCGGGGAAATACTGGAACACCGCCTTGTTCAGGCGCTTCAGGAAACCCAGGGCATCCAGATTCTCGTAGCCTCCGTACACATTCCGGGGAGCAGAGGCCTTATCCCGGTCAAACGCCAGATCGATCATGCTGGCCACCGCATCCACCCTAAGCCCGTCCACATGGTACACGTCCATCCAGAAGATGGCGTTGGAGATGAGGAAGCTCACCACCTCCGGCTTGCTGAAATCAAAGCTCAGCGTGCCCCAGCCCCGCTTCTCCGCAATATTCGGATCGGGATGCTCAAACAGGGGAGTGCCGTCGAACAGCCGCAGCCCGTGGTCATCCTTGCAGAAATGCCCGGGCACCCAATCCAGCAAAACGCCGATGCCGTTCTCATGGCAGTGGTTGACGAAATACATCAGTTGCTCTGGCCGCCCGTAGCGGCTGGTAGCGCTGTAATAGCCGGTGGCCTGATAGCCCCAGGAACGGTCGAAGGGATGCTCAATTACGGGAAGCAGCTCAATATGGGTATACCCCATCTCCTTCACATATTGGACCAGCTCCTGCGCATACCCCTCGTAGGTATAAAACACTTCGTTTTCAATATATTTCCATGACCCCAGATGCACCTCATAAATATTCAGGGGTTTGGCAAAAGCGGGCTCCTTCACCTGCTTCCTGCGCCAGCGCGCATCGCTCCAGCGGAAGCCTTCCAGGCTCTTGACAATGGAAGCGGTCCGGGGCCGCAGCTCGGAAAAAAACGCATACGGATCGCTTTTGAGAAAGCGTCTTCCGCTGGGGCCGGTTATCTCGTATTTGTAGACTGTCCCCTCGTCGATTCCGGGAATAAAAAGGGTCCATATCCCGCCGGAGTCAACAAGCTGCTCCATCCGGTGCCCCTCAGCCTTCCAGCCGTTGAAGCCGCCGCTGACCCCCACTTTCCTGGCATGGGGCGCCCATACGGTAAAGCGCACGCCCGGCTCTCCGTCTTCCTCGGCCGGATGCGCACCCAGCATGCGATAGCTGTGGTGCAAATTTCCTTCGTGAAACAAATGCAGATCATGAGCAGTCGGAATACGGTTTGGCAAGCCTGGGATCAACTCCTCTCTACCTTCTTACCCTTTCTAGACCGCAAATACTTTTTCCTTCTTTGGGCTTCGTAAAAAAAGGATGAATTTTTCGAATTTATGGCGTCGTGATCCGCACTGCCGCGTGGGCTCCGTCCCACTCCACCTTGGCGCCGAAGGCTTCGGCAATAAACCGCACCGGCACCATGGTATAGCCGTTAATCAGGCGGGGAGCCGCCTCCAGTTGGTACTCCCTGCCGTTTTGCATGGCTGTGAGGCTGTCGATGGTTACGCTGGCCGTTGTCTCCCCCTTCCGGCCCGTTGCCGTCAGGGCGGCCTGATTCCAGCCGACCTGCGCCCCCACTGCCTCAAAAACGGCGCGCATCGGCACCAGCACATTCCCCTGCCAATTCACCGGCGGCTGCTCAAAGGCAAGGCTCCGGCCGTTCACCGTCACACTTGTCCGCGGCTCCAGAACCAGCTGGCGGGTGACGGCAGGCGTTCCCGCCTGGTTGAAGGCTTTTACCTCCAGGACTGAACCGGGCACAATGCCTCCCGCTTCCAGCTCCACACCCTTATAAGGCGGCAGCTCCGTTTTGAGAAGCATGCCGTTCAGCCGGTATTCCACCTTGCCGTTGTAGACATCGGGAAGCTTGATGTACGGATAAACCACGGTCCGGCCGCTGAAGGCGGCGCTTCCCTGCGCCTTGACATAACCTCCCGCCTTAGACGGCTTGGCCCCGTTCTCCACCTTGGTCAGGAAATGGGAGCTTCCGATGAGCCGCTTATAGGCCTCCATCATGGCGCTGTTGTCCCGGAGCAGGAAATTGTCGGTGACACCGGGCTGGGCAGCGCCCCGGTTAAAGTAAGTAATGGCCTTCAGCCGCGGATACTGCTTGGTCATCACCTCGTAAAGCCGCTCCAGGTTCATAACGCCCCAATCTGTCCAGCTCTTCCCGTCTGTGACCGTAGTATGAGTAACCGCCGTTTCGCTGATCATGACGGGCTTCCTGTCCGCATACAGCCGGTACAGCTCCTCCAGCCTGTCCACAGGCCCCAACCCCGGCTGGGGCTTGGACGGATCGCCGTTTTCGTAGGGGATGCTGTACATGCTGACGCCCACCCAGTCTACTGCGTCATCCCCGGGATAATAGGCGGACATGGTATTAATGGGCACGTCGCCGGGGCTCCACACCATGGCTACGTTAGGCGCCTCCTGCTCCATGATGTCATGGACGAGCTTGAATTTTTCAATGTATTGGGCCGGGTCGCCATGCCAGGGAACCCAATTGCCGTTCATCTCGCAGGCGAAGCGGAGAAAAATGGGGAGACCGGTTGCCTTGGCCCCAGCCGCCCACTGGCGGATATAGTCCCCGTCCTTCACCTCATCCAGACCGTTGCCGGGTTCAAAAGCGATTTGCAGCGCCGCTCCCGCCGCTTTGGCATTGACCGCATACTGTCTGGGGAAAGGTTTGCCCCATTGGGTATAAGCCAGGTAGATGGCGTGCTTCTTATTATAAAATTGCTCCGAGCGGGCATATTGGTTGCCCATCTGCGGGTCCAATTCGGAGTACATGCCCAAATAAGTGCCGTATACCGGCTCAAACTTGGCCAGCCCTCCGCCGTTTCCGCCGCTTGCAGCCGCCAGCGCCGGCTCATCCTCCGTCTGCACATACAGCTCCAGTGTGCTGCGGATTTCCTCCGCCCGGAACAAATCCTGGGCTCCCCAGTCATAACCGGCCTTCAACCAATTTTCATTCTCCAGCTCATAATAATAAATGGCGGTTTCGTACTGCTTCTGCCCGTCATAATATTGGCCCAGATTTTTGGCGTATAGGGCCGCATTTACGGGATTTCCCTCCGCCATATAATGCGTGAGCAGGAGCTTCCACTTGGGGACGGCGGCCTGGAGATCGCCCTTCTGCTCGTCCTGGCGGGCCTGGCGCTCCAGCGCCCAGAAATCCTCGGCGTAGACGGCCGGGGTTCCCGAACCCGCCGAAGCCGCAAGACATGCGGCAACCAGTGCGGCACGCGCTATCCGCTTGATTTTGACATCCGAGCTGATCCGGTTCTCCATGTATTACCCTCCCATATATGGTGAACAATCGATAATATGCAATCCTTTGGGACTTAAGTACCCATAATTCCACTTTATATTATTGTAAGGGGTATCCCGTCTGTTAAGCAAAAACAATTCCCCAAAAGTGACGAGAAGCTCCGAAGCGGAATCCGGATACTTTTGGGGGAGCCCCCGAATGAAAATGGCGCAATACGCTGCATTCTCGCAAAAAAAGATGCGGCCCAGGGAAATTCCTGTCCGCATCTCATTCACCAGCCGTGCGCTTTTTCTGTCCGATCCGCCCGCTCTCCCTCACGCTTCCGCACCTCTTCCGCTTTTGACCAGCCGCAGCGCCTCATCCACCGTCCGGACCGGCGTCCAGTTGGGCCGGTCTTGGCCCTTGCGCTTTATTTTGGCCGCTGCCTGTGTCTGGCACTCCACCGAATAAATGGACCGGAAGGGAGCGCTCAGATAGGTTTGTTTGATCTCCTCGAACATAGGCGCCAGTTCTTGCGTGGAAAGCCGGATTTCCTGCACCTCGACAACCAGTGCGTACTCCTTCGGTTCAATTCTGCTCAAGCGCAGCTCCAGCTCCCGCTGGAACAGCTTGGCCTCGTACACGGTAAAATAACCGGAATAGGAAATGAGCAGAATCCCGTCATTCTGATTCAACGTCATTTTAAACAAATGGTCCACACTCCTAGAGACATGCATCGGAGATTCCTTGCCATGTTATCTTTCCAGGAAGAGACAATTCGCATGGAGTCTGATCTTAAGTATAATGAATGCGGCAACATTCATGTAAGGGCGTTCACAATAATGTCGATGATTAACAGGGTTAGGTATGGCAATATCTTGACAAGGAGCGTTAGATTTGACATGATTCAACCGTATATTGCATGATGAAGTATTGTAATCCGGAAAAGACACCTCTTTAAAAGGAGATTCACGATGTATTTAGCCGACGAATGGAAAGATTATGAGCTTCTGGATACGGGCGGAGGCGAAAAGCTGGAGCGTTGGGGCGGATATATTCTGCGCCGGCCCGATCCGCAGATTATCTGGCCGCTGTTAAATGAAACCGGGCTGTGGAAGGACGCCCATGCCCATTACCACCGCAGCTCAAGCGGAGGCGGACAATGGGAGGAAAAGGTGAAGCTTCCCGAACGCTGGTCCGTATCATACGGGGACCTGAAATTCATCATCAAACCCACCAGCTTCAAGCACACGGGATTGTTTCCCGAGCAGCAGGTAAACTGGAAGTGGATGATGGACAAAATCAGGAACGCGGGGCGGCCCGTCAAGGTGCTGAACCTGTTCGCCTATACCGGCGGCGCCACAGTAGCCTGCGCCAGCGCAGGCGCTGAAGTGTGCCATGTGGATGCGGCCAAGGGCATGGTCACCTGGGCCAAGGAGAACCTGCACCACTCCGGCCTGGGGGATAAGCCTGTCCGGTTCATCACGGACGATGTGTTCAAGTTCGTCCAGCGGGAGCAGCGCCGCGGCAATACCTACGACGCCATCATCATGGACCCGCCCTCCTACGGCCGCGGGCCCAACGGCGAGATGTGGAAGCTGGAGAATGACCTGTACCGCTTCGTGGATTCATGTTCGGCCATTCTCACGGAGAAGCCGCTGTTCTTCCTGATCAACTCGTATACCACAGGGATTTCGGCGACGGTGCTGACCAATATCCTCACCATGGCCATGGGCCGCAAGTACGGAGGCGCTATCTCCAGCGGCGAAATCGGCCTGCCGATTACCGCCAGCTCCCTGGCGCTGCCCTGCGGCATTCTCGGCCGCTGGGAGTCCTAAACCCATGCCTGAGGAGCGCAGACGGGAGATTCCCGTCCTTTATGAGGACAATCATCTGCTCGTGGCCGTAAAGCCGGTGAACATGCCCACCCAGGCGGACGAGTCAGGCGATCCGGACCTGCTCACCGCCCTGAAGGAGGATCTGAAGCTGCGCCACGGGAAGCCGGGCAATGTATTCCTGGGCCTGGTCCACCGGCTGGACCGCCCCGTGGGAGGGGCCATGGTGTTCGCCAAAACCTCCAAGGCCGCCTCCCGGCTTTCGGATGCCGTGCGGACCCGGGCCTTCGGCAAACGGTATTTGGCCGTGGTCCACGGCAGCATGCCGCAGCCTAAGGGAACCCTGCGGCACTATTTGTTGAAGGACAGCCGCACCAATACGGTGAAGGCGGTGGCCGCCGAGTCCCATCCCGACGCCAAGGAGGCGGTGCTGGATTATGAGGTGCTGCAAGCTGCGGAGGGTTTGTCGCTGGTATCCATTGTCCTGCACACGGGGCGCTCCCACCAGATCCGCGTCCAGATGGCGGAGAGCGGCTGTCCCCTGTACGGCGACCAGAAGTATGGAGCCAAGGTGAACCGGCCCGGCCAGCAGCTGGCGCTGTGGTCGGTGTGTGTGGCTTTCGAGCACCCTACCCTGCGGGAGCGGATGGCCTTCTCCTCCCGGCCGCCCGGGGAGTATCCCTGGTCCTTATGGGCGGAGGAACATCTATTACCTTATGGAGGATGAGCCATTATGCGAAACAAGCTGATTTTGCTGAATACGGATCATTGGGGATCGGGCGACGACGCACTGGGACAAACTCTGCTGGAAACCTTCTTCACCTTGCTGAAGCAGGAGCAAGAGCCCCCGGCCGCCATCTTCTGCATGCACCGTGGCGTGCTGAACCTGACGGAAGCTTCGGTGATCGCGCTGCACCTGAAGGAGATTCAGGACAAGGGAGTTCCCGTGCTGGCCTGCAAAACCTGCGTGGATTATTACGGAATCGGCGACAAGCTGTATGCCGGGGAGATTTCCTCGATGAAACGCTTTATCGAGCTTTCCGCGCAGCATGAGGTATTTTCTTTGGTCTGACGCCAAAAAGCACAGCGAAAAAAGGGAAATGGCTGCCGCCCCAGAGCAGTTCCTTTTCCCTTTTTTTATCTTGCCTCCCTATTGCCCGCATGGCTTACAAATTCGCCACCTTGCCCAACAGATAGACCAGCAGCTGCTGATTATGCGAGGAGATCCGGTTCAGGTACGAGTCGAGGAATTGCTTGCGCGCCTCCACTCCTCTGATACATTCCGCCTCCCCTTTGGCCGTAGCCGTTACCCATACGATTCTCCGGTCCTTCTCATCCCTGACCCGTTCAATCAGCCCCGCCTTCTCCATCCGGTCCAGCAGGGTGGTGACAGCCGCCGGGGTAGTGGACAGATGGGGCAAAAAATCCGACGGCTTCATCCTGGTCTCCGGCACCAAAAGCTCCAGCACGGCCAACTGCCCCTCCGTCAGGGCGGGAGCCAGCTCCGTCTCCATATGCGTCTTCAAATCCCGGGACATTTTGGACCATAACTTGCCAAATTCCTGTGCGTACATGATTTCCCCTCATTTTCTGCCTGGGAGTCTGTCCGACGGTGTTTCTTAAGTAAATCAATATTCATCGAATTTCATTCCTTACCGGGAAAGCAGTGCCTTGGATGCTCAAACAGTTTTTGTCGGCCTTGATTTGAATTGAAGGTTTAAGGGCCAAAGCCGCCAAAAAAACTCGCCCTCAAGTCACTCTTTCCCTCCCACTCATTCCATATGAATATTGATTCACTTTTCTCTTTCGTCGGACAGACTCCTAGAGTGATATATCCTGATTATACCATCCCCGATTTGCGGAATAAAGGTTAATGGCGTAAATAATTTATCTCATGAATCGACGCCTTCAGGAACCAAGCGCAGTTTTTCAACATATGCTTTATTGAAATGACGGGACATTCGCCTGGTTTTGTCGGAAGGCATGTTCCACTTATCTTGCGATAACGGAGGGACCCCTATGGAGCTGGAGCAATGGAAAACGGAGATTATTAAGCGCGCGCTGGCCGAAGGTTTGATCCACGATCCCGGCTGGCTGAACAAAAAAGACGAGCCCATGCCCGTGTGGGCGGTGCTCGAAGTTGCCTTGCTATTATTGGAAAAGCTGGACCCGCCTTGCGCCACCTACGACTGAAGCACCGGCAGGCGGATAACGGAGGCGACCTGCGTGCCCTTCACGACGGGAATCAGGCTGATGCCTACGGATTTCCGATCCTCGATGGGCGTCTCCTCGGTGGTGAACACATAACGGTCATCATTGCTGTTTACGGCTATTAGAGCAAAGGGCGTTTTCACCGCAAAACCGGCAACAAGCGACGAACCGTTGGGACGCACCCGCTTGCCCTCCTTGAATTCAAAGGTAATGACGCCCTTTCCGCCCCGTCCCTGCAGAGGATAATCGAAGACAAAAGAACGTTTGACATAACCAAGATCGCTGACTACCAGAATTTCGCCTTCCTCGCCACGGACCCACTCCGCCGCTACAACCTCATCCTCGTCGCGCAGCTGAAGCCCTCTGACGCCTCCGGCGGCCCTGCCCATGGGGTTCACTTCCGACTCCTGGAAGCGGATGCTCATGCCAAGCTTGCTGACCAGCACCAGCTCCCGGCTGTTGTCGGACAGCTCCACCTTCAGCACCTCGTCGCCGTCCGCCACCTTGCAGGCCACAATCCCGTTGGTACGGGTGGTCTCGTACTCCTTCAGCTCCGTACGCTTCACCTGGCCCCGTTTGGTGACGAAAACCAGGGACTTGTCCGGGTCCTGGAAGCTCTTCAGCGGAATAACGCTGACCGGCTGGTCATCCTTGGGAATGGGAATGACATTGACCAGAGCGGTGCCGTTGTCCTTCCATTTGAATTCGGGAATCTGATGGACAGGCAGCATGTAATACTGGCCCTTCTTGGTAAAAATCAACAGCTTCTCCACCGTATTGACTTCCAGGAGAGCCTTCAGATAGTCCCCCGCCTTCAGCCCCGTGCTGCCGATGTCGCCGCCGGACCGGGTAAAGCTGAGCTTGCTGATCCGTTTGATATACCCCTCGTTGGACAAGGTAACCAGCACATCCTCCGCCGTTACCAGAACCTCCACGTTCACCTTCAGCTCCTCTACCTCGCCCTGAATCTCCGAACGGCGGTCGATGCCGTATTTGTCCCGGATCTCGGTCAATTCGCCCTTGATCACCTTCACCAGTTTGGCCGGGCTGGAAAGAATCTCGCGCAAATTGCCGATGAGCTTTTGCAGCTCGCGGTGCTCCTTCTCCAGGGCATGGATTTCCAGATTGGTCAGCCTGTACAGCTGCAGGGTGAGAATCGCGTCGGCCTGGCGCTCGGTAAACCCGTATTGCTCCACCAGATTCTTTTGGGCGTCGGCGCGGTTCTTGGAGGCCTTGATGGTGGCGATCACCTCGTCCAGGATGTTCAGAGCCTTCACAAGCCCTTCCAGGACGTGAGCGCGGTCCTCCGCCTTCTCCAGCTCATATTGGGTCCGGTTGGTGACAACCTCCTTCTGGTGGGCGATATAGGCCGTGAGAAGGGCTTTGACGCCCAGCTGCATGGGAGTTTTATTGACGATGGCCACCATGTTGAAGTTATAGGCCACCTGGAGATCGGTTTTCTTCAGCAAAAAGGCGAGAATCCCCTGGGCATCGGCTTCTTTTTTCAGCTCGATGACAATCCGCAGGCCGGCCCGGCCGCTTTCGTCCCGGACCTCGGCAATGCCCTCCACCTTTTTCTCCAGGCGAAGATTTTCAATGGCAGTCACCAGACGGGATTTCACCACCTGATACGGAATCTCCGTAATGATGATCTGCTGGCGGCCGCCGCGCAAATCCTCGATGGCTGTGCGGGAGCGCAGATAGATGCGGCCCTTGCCGGTGCGGAACGCCTCCTTGATGCCTTCTTCGCCCATAATAATGCCGCCTGTAGGGAAATCCGGTCCCTGGATAACGGTCATCAGCTCTTCCAGAGTGGTATCCGGCTTTTCCATCAGCATGATGGCGCCCTGGATCACCTCCCGGAGGTTATGGGGAGGAATTTCCGTGGCGAAGCCGGAGGAAATGCCGCTGACCCCGTTCACCAGCAGGTTCGGATACCGGGAGGGCAGGACTGTCGGTTCCTTGGCTGTATTGTCGAAGTTGTCCTTGAACAGCACTGTCCGTTTGTCGATATCCCGGAGCAGCTCCATGGCAATTTCCGACAGGCGGGCTTCCGTATACCGCATGGCCGCAGCCGGGTCATCGTCCATCGAGCCCCAGTTGCCGTGGCCGTCCACCAGCACATGCCCCATCTTCCAAGGCTGGGCCATCCGGACCATGCCCTCATAGATGGAGGAGTCGCCATGGGGATGGAAATTGCCCATAACATCGCCCACGGTTTTGGCCGACTTGCGGTACGGCTTGTCCGGGGTGTTGCCGGCATCGTACATGGCGTACAGAATCCGCCGCTGCACGGGCTTCAATCCGTCGCGCACATCGGGTATAGCCCGGTCCTGAATAATATATTTGGAATAACGGCCGAACCGGTCCCCAACTACCTCTTCCAGGAAGGCCGGCATAATTTGCTCCATCATACTCAACAGTATCACCACTTTCTCTGTAATAACATGGTCCTAGTCCCTGGACTGGATATGTTATGTAAATCAGCGGGAGTCAGACTATCCTAACGGAAGTGAGAGACGCTATTTGTTGAAAAACAGCGTCCCCCGAATTCTAACGGCGGCCAGAGCCGTTAATGGCAGCATTTCCGCCCCATTTAGGCTGATCCATATGAAATAGCGGCGCCTACTTCCGTTAGAATCGCCAAGCCCTATTTTGGGGCCAAATAAAGTCTATGACTTCCGTTAGAAGTTTGGCTACTCCTCGAATTCGGTAAAATCCACGTTTTCCACAATCCAGCGCTTCCGCGGCTCTACCTTGTCTCCCATCAGTGTGGATACCCGGCGCTCCGCCTTGGCGGCATCCTCAATCTGCACCTGATAAAGCATCCGGCCGGCCGGGTCCATGGTCGTCTCCCACAGCTGCTCCGGGTTCATTTCGCCCAACCCCTTGTAGCGCTGAAGCTCATACCCCTTGCCCAGCTCCTTGGCCGCCTGCTGCAGCTCCTCGTCGGAGAAGACGTACTTCAGCATGGTGTTTTTGCCGGATTTCTTGGAGATTTTATACAGCGGCGGATTGGCGATGAACACCCGGCCCGTATCAATCAGCGGCTTCATATACCGGTAAAAGAAGGTCAACAGCAGCACCTGGATATGCGCGCCGTCGGTATCCGCATCCGTCATAATAATGATCTTGCCGTAGTTGGATTCATCCGGATCAAACTCCGAACCCACCCCCGCGCCGATGGCGGAAATAATCGCTCTGTATTCATCATTCTTCATGATGTCCGCCAGCTTGGCTTTTTCCGGATTCATCGGCTTGCCCTTCAGGGGCAGAATCGCCTGATGCTTGGAGTCCCGGCCCTGCTTGGCGGAGCCGCCGGCGGAATCGCCTTCCACAATGAACAGCTCATTGTTGATATAATCCTTGGACTGGGCAGGGGTCAGCTTGCCGTTCAGGTTGGAGCTTTCGCCTTTGCCTTTTTTGCCGCTGCGCACTTCTTCCCTGGCCTTGCGGGCCGCCTCGCGGGCTTTGGAGGCCTGAACCGCCTTCTTCAGCAGGCCTTGGCCGATCTGCGGGTTCTCCTCCAGGAACACTCCCAGCTTCTCAGACACCACGGAATCCACCGCTCCCCGGGCCGATGCGCTGCCCAACTGGTCCTTGGTCTGGCCGACAAACTCAACCTCGCCCATTTTGATATTGATGACCGCCATCATGCCTTCCCGCAGGTCGGCGCCTTCCAGGTTTTTGTCCTTCTCCTTGAGAAGGGCGATTTTGCGGGCATATTCGTTCATCACCCGGGTGAAAGCGGTCTTAAATCCCGTTTCGTGGGTGCCGCCCCCCCGAGTGGGGATGGAGTTGACGAAGGAGGCGATGGTTTCGGTGTAGCCGTCATTGTATTGGAGCGCCACCTCGACCTCAATGTCGTCCTTTTCCGCGGAAAAATGGATCACCGGGTGGAGCACCGTTTTTTCCTCGTTCAGAAACTCCACAAACTGGCTGGCGCCGCCTTCGTACAGGAATGTATCCTCCCGCCCGCTGCGCTCGTCCTTCAGGACAATGTTCAATCCGGAGTTGAGGAAAGCAATCTCCTGGAGGCGTTCGGCCAGGGTATCGTAGCTGACGGCAATGCCCCCGGGAAACACCTTAATATCCGGCTTAAAGGTAACGCTGGTGCCGGTGCGGTTGGTATTGCCCAGCACCTCCAGGCCGGTAACGGGCTCGCCCACATGCTCGTTCCCCTTGCCGTCCACCCAGGACTCGAAGCGCATCCGGTGGGTTTTGCCCTCCCGCCAGATGGTCACCTCCAGCCATTCGGAAAGCGCATTGGTAACCGACGCGCCTACACCATGAAGGCCGCCGGATTTTTTGTAGCCGGCCCCGCCAAACTTGCCGCCGGCATGAAGAACCGTATACACCACCTGCGGCGTCGGTACTCCCGTTTTGTGCATCCCTGTGGGAACGCCCCGCCCGTTGTCCTTCACTGTGACGGAATGATCCTTATGTATAGTCACTTGAATATCCGTGCAATATTTGGCCAGATGCTCGTCCACCGCATTATCGACGATTTCCCACACCAGATGGTGAAGTCCCGAGGGTCCGGTGCTGCCGATATACATTCCGGGGCGTTTGCGGACGGCCACAAGGCCCTCCAACACCTGAATATCATCTGCATCGTATCCGGTTGCCTGGGTTTGTCCCGCATTTGCAAACAACTCTATTTGTTCCGCCATCGGCGTGCCTCACCTTCGTTTCATAAGTCAGCAATCCAATCATCTGCTGCAAGCCTGAAGCGCCCACTGTGCTGCTTCCTGGCTTCCCCATCGTGAATCGGCATAATAAATTTCCGCTAAAGACGTACCCGCTTCTTGATTTGCTTCGACAATTATTTATTTTAATTTAAAACATCACGCTTTGTAAACACCGCGTATGCGGTGATCAGCGCGCCCACCGCCCATACGGTCAGCACAATCAGGGAAAAAGTCAGGGTCAGACCGGGGATAGAGGGCAGGTCGCCGGTGAGAAAATCGATGGTGCCCAGGTTCAGCATAAACAGGTATTTGGCGCTGGTCCAGGAGGAAGCCATCTCGGACAGGATGGTTCCGGCGATAAGAGTGGCCAGCATAATCCCCATCCCCGCCGCGGTGCTGCGCACCAGGACCGACACCATCAGAGTGATGCAGGCGACCACCACCAGCGGGTACCAGGCCAGCCCGTATTCCATCAGGATAAATTTCCACTGGGAAACAGCGTACACATCCGCCGTGGACAGCTCCTCTCCCACCACACGATAGCCCACCAGCACCGGCTCTCCCCAGCCGTGAAAGCCAAAAACCGCCCCGGATACCCCATAGCTGACCAACCCGATCATAACCGCAATAAGGGAGACAAACATAATAAGCGCTATCAATTTGCTTGTCAACACCTTCCACCTGGCCACAGGCCGGGTCAACAGCAGCTTGATGGTGCCCGAGGAGTGCTCCGAGGACACCAAATCCGCCCCCACTACGGCGATTAGAAGCGGGACGAACAAGGACAGGGCATTTTTCATAAACTCCCGGGTAAACGTCACTCCATTGGGGGTGCTGGGGTTCACGTTTTTGTCCAAGGCATATTCAATACGGGTCATCTCCACCCGCATATATTTTTTCCAATCCTCCGATATCCGCGGGCTGGACATACGGTTGGTCATATCCTTCAGCCGCTGCTCCGCTTCAATCCTCCAGTTGCTGGTGCCGAACTGCTTTTCCCGCTCCGCCGAAACCCGGTATTGGGCATAGGTAAACATGGGGATCAGCACCAGCAGGATCAGCACAACCACCAGAAAGCGGCGCTTTTTGATCAGCTTGATGGTTTCATTCTGAACCAGGGGATACAGGCTACTCAATGCGCTCACCCTCCGTCAGACGCAGGAACAGCTCCTCCAGCGTCGGATGTTTGATGGAAACCTCATACAGGGATACCTGATGGTCCTGGAGCGCCCGGGATAACGCCGGAATGTCCCCGGTGCCCATTTCCGTGCGGATGCCCTGCTCCGCCTCCGTTCCCTTGAGCTCCTCCGCCTGCACCGTCTCCCTTTCTTCCGCCAGCTGCACACCGGGAAATGCCCCAATTACCTTCAAAGCAGTCTCCCGCGGCGCAGTATGCCACATCACCGTACTGATATTCTTCTCGATCAAATCCTTAACCTCGCCTACGGCAATCACTTCCCCGTGGCTGATAATCGCCACCCGGTCGCACATAAGCTGGATTTCCGAGAGCAGGTGGCTGGATACAAATACACTTAAGCCCTCCTCAGCCAGCTTGCGGATAAACTCCCGCATTTCCTTGATGCCCTGGGGGTCCAAACCGTTGGTAGGCTCATCCAAAATCAGCAGCTTGGGGGAGCCCAGCAAGGCCTGGGCAATGCCCAGACGCTGGCGCATGCCGAGGGAGTAGGTTTTCACCTTGTCCCGAATCCGCTGCTCCATCCCCACAATGACCACAACCTCCCGGATACGCGCTTCCGTAACGCCGGGGATCATCCGGGCAAAATGCTCCAGGTTCTCCCACCCTGTCAGATAAGGATACAGCTCCGGATTCTCCACAATGCAGCCGATCTGCCGCAATGCCTCAAAGGGCCTGTCCTGCAGCGGAATGCCGCAAATTTCGATGCTCCCCTCCGTGGGGCGGATCAAATTCACCAGCATCCGGATGGTAGTGGTTTTACCGGCCCCGTTGGGACCGAGAAATCCGAACACCTCTCCGGCGCCTACGTCAAAGCTAACCCCTTTGATGATCCATTTGCTGCGGATTTTTTTCTTTAAATTTTTAACGGACAGCACCGTTTCTCCGGGCTTCATCCGCATCAGCCTCCTGTCCTGATAACCTGCGCCACACGCGCTGCAATCTCTTCATAGGCGGCCGTATTGGGGTGAAAATGGTCGGTGTAAAGCAATTCCTGCCCGAAATTCTGGAACAGGTCATAGGTGGGCACCACCGTAACGTTGGAGTGGCGGTTGGACGCCACGAAAGCGGCATTGTTCCAGCGCCCGATCCATTCGGCTGCCTGGCGCTCGGGATCAAATTCGGCAAAAGGATGGTACAAGCCCACATACACGATTTGAGCCTTGGGATTGGCTGTGGCCAGCTTGTCGATAATCGTCTCCAGCCGGTTGATGGAGGAAGGAAACTCCTTGGCCAAGGCGGCATAATCAAAGGATATATCCCCAGGGAGAGCGGCCGTGCCCGGTGAAGCGGAGCCTTCGGATGCAGGAGCTCCAGAAGCAATCCCTGCAGCAGGCGAAACGGCAGGTGCAGGAGTGGAAGCTCCGGTGAATCCGGCAATTTGGGTCGCCACCCGGTTGAGATCATTGCCTCCAATGGTAAATAGGATAATGTCCGCTTGAGCGATATAATCCTGGGCGGCGGGTTTGGCGATGTCCGCCAGCATTTCCGTTGTGGCAGCCCCGCTTACCGCATAATTCCAGACAAACACAGGCTTTTCCGTTTTGTTCTCCAGCAGTTTTTTTACCTTGCCCACATAACCCTCGGCATCGTCGTCCCCCACGCCACGGGTCAGCGAATCCCCCAAAGCAAGAATTTGCAGCTTGTCCCGGCGCTCAGGTGCTGCCGAGGCGGACGGCACAGCCGATTCCAGTGTTTCCCCTTGGGGAACAAGCACAGTTTTGATGCCGTACACCAGACCTGCGATCAGCAGCAGGGTGGTTAGAAGCCCGGCAGTTCCGGCAATCCGCCAGAGCATTCGGGTATTGCTCATGTCAGAAGTCCCCCATTCCTCGTCTGCTTGTCTAATGAATTCACATAAAGTAAGAGTAAGTCTTCCTGCCGCAATTTGCAAATACATGAAAATTCAGCGCAAAAACAATCCCCCAAAAGTGACACGAAGCTTTGAAGCGCAACACCCTGCATTTTCGCAAAAAAAAAAAAAAGAAGCCGTGCAAACGGCTTCTAGTGAACGACATTTTCCTTGGTGGGAATGAAGATTTCGAACACGTCACCGTGCTGCAAAATCGTAATATCCTTGGACTTGACCTTCATCACTACCACATCGGGCTTGGCCTTCATGCGCTCGATATAATGCTCCGGCACCTCTCCCGCTTCGCTGACGGTTACGCCTTCAATAACGCGTTCTTCGTTATCCTTAAAAGAAATGTTCAGCACTTCTTCATAGATATCGGAGAAAAGCTCAAAATTCTTGGTGTATACGGCAATGCACTTCAATGTAATCCCATCCTTTAAATGTTCAAGTGAATACAGTGGTGGAACCGGTACTGCTTTCCTTAGATTTCCTGTTTCCGCCGGTTTTCATACGTTTTTTGCCTTCTTTGCAGACATCCAGCAGCGGACATACGCCGCAAGCGGGATTTTGCGCCTTGCAATGGTAACGGCCGAAAAAAATCAGCCTGTGATGCGTCATCGTCCATTCATCCCGGGGAACGCCTTCCATCAGGCGTTTCTCCACTTCCAGGACCGAATCGGTCTCTTTGGCGATGCCCAGCCGCTTGGACACACGTTCCACATGCGTATCCACTGCGATAGCAGGTACACCGAATGCATTGGACACAACAACATTGGCCGTTTTGCGGCCTACCCCGGGCAGCTTGACAAGCTCCTCATGCGCCTCCGGGATTTGTCCATGATAATTCTCCAGCAGGATCCGGCACAAGCTCTGAATATTCTTCGCTTTGTTGCGGAACAGGCCGATGCGTCTGATGTCCTGCTCCAATTCGGAGACAGGAACAGCAATATAATCCTCGGGCGTACGGTATTTTTGAAAAAGGGTTGCGGTCACTTTATTCACCGTCTCATCCGTACATTGAGCGGAGAGCAAAACGGCAATGGTCAACTCGAAGGGATTCGAGTGATTCAGCTCACAATGGGCATCCGGAAACATTCCAGCAATGGTATCCAGAATATGACGCAACTGCTTTTTATTCATACGGCGGTCTTCACCTCCGATGATTGCCGTACCTTCCTTGATGCCTGCAGAACGTCAAGAATTATTTTAGATAAACCAAAGTTTAACGAAAATCAGCTTGTAAATCAATGCAATAGTTCAAAGAAAATCGAATATTTTCGGAACAATGGCAAGATTTAACGCGAAATGTCGGCTCTTGGCGCTTTCCCCTGCGGGGCTCCTCCAAAAGTACCCGAAGCGTTTTGTTACTTTTGGGGGAGGGTTTAGGCAGGAAAAACCGCCAAGCAAGCGGATATCCCGCATACTTGGCGGCTCAGGACACATGGATGTGAAAAACGGATCAGGACTGAATATCCACTTCCACAATTTTGCCGTTGATCAGATACAGCGTTACGGTTTTGCCGGAAGGGATGCTTGCAGGCGCGTAAGATATGGTGCCTTGATGAATATACGCCTTGGAATGGAAAGGATAATTCCGCGCTTCGCCCAGGCTTTCCCGGAGAATATACAGATTGCTTGTGGCGGTATCGTAATAATCGGTCTTGCGGGTCATGGCGGTGGCGGTATAAATCGTATACACCCCGTCCTGCCCTTTTACGGCTTCTATCCGGTCGCCGGCCTTCAGATCCGCCAGCGTGGTATCGGAAAGGCTTGTGCGCTTCACAACGGCGGCAGTGCCCACCTCCAGCGTCTTGCCGGCGGAGCCCGCCTCGGAGATGGTAATCTTGCCGGCTGCCGCGTCCACTGCCAGCACATTGCCTCTGGATACCTGAGCCGCCTGCACCTTCTCAATGGTGCTGCCCTTGTAATACAGGACATACGGGTCCTCATTGGACATGGAATCAATGGGGATTTCCTGGCCGCTCATGTTGTAGATCTTGGCCGAATACGGAATGGTGATAGTAGATGACCCGTTCAACTGGTCTTGCAGGGTCAACTGCCGGTTAGAGCCGCTTTTGTTGGCCAGGTACACCAGGAAAGAGCGGGAAACCTCCACCATGCTGATATTGGTGCCTGTGGAGTCCAGCATAATGGTCGCCGGTTCTCCGACGATGAGATCGGTTATAGCCGGATTGGATTTATTCGGGATTACAATGCCCACGCCAGTGCCCAGAGTCAGGGTCAAATACTGGTCCCCTACCTGGAGGGTTATGGTTCTGGCCAGCGGCGATACCCGGGCGATGGTGCCCTGATAGTTGTATACAATGCTGATTTTCTTCACCGTGTTTTCCGAAGAGGATAAAATATCGATCTTCTTGCCTTCGGTCAGATTGGATGCTCCGAGAGTAAAGGTGGTTGTAGAGCCGTACAGCTCAAACACAGTGGAATCCGACAGCTCATAGAAGACGGTTTTGCCTGCCTGGTTTTTGACAACCAAGTATCTGTTCTTGGAATCGTAGCTGACTACCGTATTCATAAATTCGGTCTGCAGGGCGCGGTTGGTCACAACCGCCTCAATAACCTTGTTATCGTCATCCAGCAGCAGCTTCACTTCATCATCCACTTCCAGATCTCTGAAGCTGGTATATTCCATGCCGGAAATATTCACCTTCAAATTGCTGTCGAAGGTATAGGAGGCAGGTTTGCCGTCCGACGAACGGATAATCGTAATGTACAAGTAGTTCTTGTCTTCCTTGATATCGGAAATCCTGCCCTTGTCGCTGGGCGGCTCGTAGGCAGCCAGCATGGTCATTTCCGTCAGCACATCGGTATCGATGACGAAGGAAATTTTGTCCTTGGCTTTAATCGCCGAAATATCTCCGCCGGCGGTTCCTGCGTAATAAGTAACCGTATTGGCCATCGGATAGGTGGCAGTGGAGCCGTCCGTTTCCAGAATGGTGATCTTTTTGTCCGTCAGGTTGACGGATTGGATCACGCCCTCCGCCGTTTTATTCAGCGGAATATGCTTGACGATTATGGAGGTGTATTTGGCTTTGCTGCCGGTTCTGTTCAGCTCCAGCACGGTTCCCGGCACCAGCTCGCTGGACGCCAGCCCCTTGCCGTCCTTGTCCACAATGGACAGGGGAATCTGGATTTGCGCGGTAATTTCCTTGCCGTTGCTCTTCATCACGATTTGGGAGGTGTTAAAATCCAGGTTCACCAGCGTGCCCTCCAGCACATTGGCGGCTTTCCCGTTCTCTTCCACCACTTCGGCATACACCACATTGGCATCCTTTACCACAATAAACAGCTTGTTGCCCTGCTTGAAGGGCTGGGATGCGGCGGGCGTAGACTGGTTGTACCCGTAAAATACGGTGTCCGCGGTAAAAGCAAAGGTCTTCTGATCGCCGTAATCATCGCTTAGCACTACCGCTTTGTCGGTAGCGCTCTCCACAATGCCCAGACCGGAAATATCGGTAGAATCCATGTAGGGGCTTGTCCGGCTCAGGAAGGTGGCCATTTCGGCGCGGGTGACGGACTTGGCCGGTTTGAAGGTGCCGTCATCCATCCCGTCTACAATTTTAAGCGCCACCGCCTCGTTAATAAAGCCTCTGGTGGAGGCGGAAATGTCCCCGTCATCTCCAAACCGGGTAGCCTGTCCGGCCAGCTCATTGGCTTCGGCCTGCCTGCCGATGGCGCGGATCACCAGCTTGGCCACCCACTCCCGGGAGGCCGGGCGGGTGCCCCAGCCAACTCCCGATGTGGCCGATTCCTCGGGATACTGAATAATCCCCTTTTCCAGAGCCATAAACACATACATCTTGGCGTAGTCGGATATCTCCAGATCGGAAGCAAAGGAGGAAAGCTCCCTCGCCGCCTGCTCCAGCCCCAGCATCCGGACCAGCATGGTAATCACTTCCTCTTGGGTCACCGAGCTGCCGGGATCGTAGATTCCCGCCGACTTGCCGTCCACAATCCCCAGCAGGGCCAGCTTGGTTATGTACTTGTTGGCCCAATGGGAAAGCGGCACATCGGTGAATTTCAGATTGGGCTTGGCGGAGACATTCTGAACTGTAGACTGGGGAACGTTGGTGTCAAGGGCAGCCAGGGCTGGAGCGCCCAGAGTCATGCTTGCTGTCAGCAAGACAATTGCAGCTTTTGTCGCTCTTTTCTTCAAAGTCATTGTTCTCCTCTCTATCTGTCTATGTCGGGGTAGTGCCGGATTAGCGCTTGAACCACTCGGGAAGCTCAAAATGCCCCATCAAGGAATCGGGCTTTTGGCCGTCCACAAGAATTTCAAAGGTTTCCACTTCGTTGAACTGAAATAAGGTTTTGCGGAAAGCATCCAGCAAAAGCCCTTCTCCGGCGGAGCCCAGCCTGTCCTCATCGGGCAGCTTCAAATTGACGGACAGCTTGCCGGAATTAAGCTTCGCGGACAAAAAGGTCGTTCTGGGACACAGGGAGACTGCATCCGTGGACGGGCTTTTCTTCAGGGCGTTCAAAGCAGCCAGATATTTGTTCTCGTCCTTATCGAACTTGATGCTCACCTGCTTCTCCACAAGAGCTGTATTGTCGCCGTTGGCTTGGCCGAAATAAGCCTTGATGGCCAGTTCCTTCTCCTGTGCAGGCGACGGCGTAGCCGGAGCGGTGGACTGGGAGGGCGCCGCCGATACGGCCGGCGTGCCGGTTGCTGCGGTAGTGGAAGCGGCATTCCTCTCCTTGGCCCCGCAGCCCGCGGCTACCAGCGCAAGGGAAACGGCAACTCCCAGCATTGCACACATTTTTCTGTTCAAGTATCAATCCCTCCTTATGGAATCTGCAAATATTCCCGGATGCCCGCGGCAATGGCCTCTGCTGTCTGGAGCTGGAGCTTCTCCGTAAATAAAGCGGCTTCCTCTTCAGGGCTGGAAAGATAGCCAATTTCACAAAGCACCGCAGGCATAACAGTCCGCAGGGTTACCCGGAGATCGCTTTTGCGCACGCCCCGGTCATTAAAGCCTGTAGCCGGCAAAATGCGGTTGTGCAGAATGTCTGCCAAAGCGCGGCTTTCATCCCTGGAGTAATAGGTCTCCGTTCCGCTTATGGTTTCCTTGCTGAAGCTGTTGGCATGTACGGACACAAATACATCCGCATCCAGACGGTTGGCGAAATCGGCTCTTTCGTTCAGTTCCACAAACGTATCGTCCTGCCGGGTCAGCTTCACCTGAAGATTGGGGATGCCCTCCAACGCTTTGGCGATCTTGAGCACCATGGACAGGTTAAAGTCCTTCTCCTTACGGCCGGTGATTTTGGAGATTGCCCCGGGATCTCCGTCACCGTGGCCTGCATCCAGCACAACGAGGAAATTATACCCCTTCAATGCGATGGAAAGCTCGGCCGGGTTCTTGCCTTCTAATAAAGTATAGTCGATTTTCTGCTTCAGGTCGACTACGATTCGGACTGTAGGCGGCTGATCCTGAAATTGGGAGAATCTGATCCGCTCGGCAAACTCGGCTGCAAGCGGCATTTCATTCATTGATCCGACGGCCTTTCCGTTCACCGTTTGAGCCAGCCGGGCGCCGGGTAAATCGATCACAAGACGCGAAGGATTAGTCAAATGGCTGAATACCGGCTGCGGCACCGCCTGGTCTGCCGATATGGTTATGCGCCCATCCTCGAGGCTAATGGTATGGATGACGGCAATGGGAGTATCCAAGCCTGGGGATGGAGATATTCCCGGTGTGACGCCGGGAGCAGCCGTAGAGCCGGGTGAAGGCGTGGCGGTTGGCTTAACCGACGACGATGGCGAATTCGACGGGGTGGATGTCGGCGAAACGGACGGCTTGACCGATGCCGAGGGAGAAACCGAAGGTGTGGCGGCAGGCGACGGGTTAGGCGTTGCAGCGGGGCTGGGCTGAACCGTTGCCCCAGGAGAAGACGAAGCTCCCGCCTTGGGCGGCGCCGTGCTTTCTCCGGTTGAAACCGGAATGGAATCGCCATTGTCAAACAGGAATACGGAACGGGTCAGGTTGTCCCATTGGACATCCATGCCCAAATTCTCCGTGACAAAACGAACCGGCAAAAGGGTGTTGCCCTTGTCCAGAATAGGAGCGGTTTCCAGCTCGAACGCGGTTCCGTTTACGGTGGCGACAGGGTTATTGATGGCCATTTGCAGCAGCATGCCGTCCCGCTGAATGGTAACCTGCTGCTTCTCCTGATTCCAGGAAACCTCTGCCCCCATCTCCTCCGAAATAATCCGGACCGGAACAAGAGTCAATTCATTGACAATCCGCGGCGGCACCTCGGGCTTCAGCTCCAGACGGTTCAGGAAAAGCCGGACCTGGTTGTCCGCGGCATAGCCTGTCCCGCTGCTTCCGCTCCACATCAGCACCAACAATACAGCACCGACCAACGCTGTTACAAGTTTCCTCATGATTCACCTCTGCATGCTGTTCTCGCGACAGGGCCTGGCAAAAAAAGCCTCTGTACCGTCAACATATAGACGCGGGAAAGCGCATTTTGTTGCGTACTTTGGAAGAAAATCCCCACAAAATCGAAATGCCTTACGGCAGCGTCCGCGCAGACGACAAAAACTCCCTTATCCTCATGGACAGGGAGTATTGTTGTGCTGCATATCAGCCGGTCCGTCTGCCGTTAAGCCCTGGCGCCCAGCCGGTAGGCATGTTTGTCTTCGTAAGCGGTGATGGCGTCCCCATGCTGGAGGGTCAGGCCGATGTCGTCCAGGCCCAGCAGCAGGAATTGGCGGCGGTGCTCGTCAAGGTCGAAGGGAATCTTCAAGCCCGCATTGTCGGTGATCACCTTGTTCTCCAAATCCACGGTCAGCCGGTAGCCCTCCTGGGCAGCCGCCCGCTGGAACAGCTCTTCCACCTGCTCCTCGCTCAGCTTGATGGGCAGGATGCCGTTCTTGAAGCAGTTGTTGTAGAAAATGTCGGCGTAGGACGGGGCGATAATCACCTTGAAGCCGTAGTCCTGAATCGCCCACGGCGCATGCTCCCGGGAGGAGCCGCAGCCGAAGTTGGCCCGGGACAGAAGAACGGAAGCCCCTTGGTAACGGGGTTTGTTCAGGTTGAACTCGGGAATTTCCTGGCCCTCCTGGTCGAACCGCCATTCGAAGAACAGGTACTGGCCAAAGCCGGTCCGTTCGATCCGTTTCAGAAATTGCTTGGGAATAATGGCGTCGGTGTCCACATTGACGCGGTCAACCGGGCCTACAAGACCTGTATGGGTTTTAAAAGCTTCCATGATGGAAAACTCCTTTCGGCGCTGATTTCATATACGAACAGAAAAATGGTCCGGCCGCTGCACGGCCGCTTGCTCCTTAGGCCAAGAACTGCCAATTGCGCACATCGGTAAACTTGCCGTTGATGGCTGCCGCTGCGGCCATTTCCGGGGATACCAGATGGGTGCGTCCGCCCCGTCCCTGACGGCCCTCAAAATTGCGGTTGGAGGTAGAGGCGCAGCGTTGGCCCGGCACCAGCACATCGGGGTTCATGGCCAGGCACATGCTGCAGCCTGCGTCGCGCCATTCAAAGCCCGCTTCGGTAAAGATTTTGTCCAGCCCTTCCTTCTCCGCCTGGGCCTTCACCCGGCCGGAACCCGGAACCACCATGGCCTGCACCTTGGGGCTTACCTTGTAGCCCTTGGCTACCTTGGCGGCCGCCCGCAGATCCTCAATGCGGCCGTTGGTGCAGGAGCCGATAAAGACCACATCCACCGGAATATCCGACATGGGCGTCCCCGGCATAAGTCCCATATATTCAATGGCCTTCTCGGCCGCCTTGCGTTCATTCTCGGTGGTGAATTCGCCCGGCACCGGAACGGTGTCGGTGATGCCTGCGCCCATGCCCGGGCTGGTTCCCCAGGTCACTTGCGGAATCAGGGCGTCCGCATCAAATTCCACTACCCGGTCATACACGGCGCCTTCATCCGAAACCAGGTTCTTCCACTCGCTGATGGCCTGCTCAAAGGCTTCCCCTTGGGGCGCATATTGACGTCCCCGCAGGTACTCGAAGGTTTTCTCGTCCGGGGCGATCAGTCCGGCCCGGGCGCCGGCTTCGATGGACATGTTGCACACGGTCATCCGCTCTTCCATGGACAGGCCGCGGATGGCCTCGCCGGTATATTCAATGACATAGCCGGTGGCAAAATCCGTGCCGTATTGGGAGATAACGCCGAGAATCAGGTCCTTGGCGGTAACGCCGGTAGCCAGCTTGCCGTTGATGCGGACCTCAAGTGTCTTAGGCTTCGCCTGCTGGAGACATTGGGTAGCCAGCACATGCTCCACCTCGCTGGTGCCGATGCCGAAGGCAAGGGCCCCGAAGGCTCCGTGTGTGGAGGTGTGGCTGTCGCCGCAAACAATGGTTTTGCCGGGGTGGGTCAACCCCAGCTCCGGGCCCATAACGTGAACCACGCCCTGATCGATATGGTCCAGATCAAAGAGGGTTACGCCGAAATCGGCGCAGTTTTTGGAGAGCGTTTCAATTTGCTGCTTGGAAATCGGGTCGGTAATATTATAGCGGTCCTTGGTGGGAACATTGTGGTCCATGGTTGCGAAGGTCAGATCGGGACGGCGCACTTTCCGCCCGGTGAGCCGCAGGCCCTCAAAAGCCTGGGGAGATGTGACCTCATGCACCAGCTGAAGGTCAATATAAATGATGCTGGGTTTGCCTTCCTCCTGGTAGATAACATGATTGTCCCAAATTTTCTCGAACATGGTTTTTTTGCTCATCATTAGCCACCTCTTCGTTATCCTGATGATCTATCTCTACACGCCGCCACCGCCTCCCGGCAGGTTCAGCGGTTTCCTCTGCTGCTATCATAGCATTGAATCTCTTCATTGATCCAAGATATAATATCTATAATCGTTATAGTTTTCAGCTATAAAACCCTTGACTATAAACCAACTGACCTGACGGAGGACTTCATCATGGAACTGCGCCAACTGCAATACGCCCTGCAAATTGCCGCCGAGAAAAATTTTTCCCGCGCCGCCGAAAAGCTTCACATCGCCCAACCCTCGTTAAGTCAGCAGCTGTCCAAGCTGGAGAAGGAGCTGGGGGTGCTGCTGTTCCAGCGCAATACCAATTCCGTGGAGCTGACCCATGCGGGTTATGCCTTTATGGAGAAGGCCCAGATGATCCTGGACATGGTGGGCCAGCTGGAGCGGGAGATGGAGGATATTTCCGATATGAAAAAGGGACGGTTGAACGTTGGCTCCCTCCCCATTACCGGGTCCCATGTGCTGCCCCGGGTGCTGCCTCTTTTTCACAGCCGTTTTCCCGGCATCGAAATCCATTTGATCGAGGATACCACCAATGTATTGGAAAATTTGACCGCCGCCGGGCGCACCGATATCAGCCTGCTGACCCTCCCGGTCATGGACTCCAACCTAAGCTGGGAGCCGCTCCTGGACGAGGAAATTCTGCTTGCGGTTCCTCCCTCCCATCCGCTGGCGAAGAAGGCTGGGGAGCTTGCCGTCGTCGGCATCCGCCAGCTTCGGGATGAAGCCTTTATTGTCCTGAAGCGGGGCCAGGGCTTCCGGCAGATCGCCCTGGAGCTGTGCCGCTCCAACGGCTTCGAACCGCGGATCGTTTTTGAAAGCAGCAATATTGAGACGGTTCAGTCTCTGGTTGCCGCCGGCATGGGCATCGCCTTTGTGCCCAGCATGATCGCGTTGGGTCACGGCAGCTCATTCCGCCCCGCCTATCTTCAATTGAAGGAACGGCCTTACCGGACACTGGTGGCCGCCTACCGGAAGGGCCGGTATATTTCCAAAGCGGCGGAGGCGTTTATGGGCGTCATGCGGGAGGTGATGGACAACGGGAGCGATGATTCTAATCCAGGAAAACCAATCTCCAGCGACCTTCTTTCAGATGAAAGATAAACAGCGTTCCCTCCTCTTTCATCTCGTTGTTAACTTTACCTTTTTATACACACGAGCTTCCATTTGCTGACCATCATCAGACTTATGCCATTCAATCTTATCAAGCGACAGTATGTAAGTGACCCACTCCTTGGTTCGGAAATCATAATACGACTTGCGCTGTTTCTCCAGGTAAGCAGGGTCCGCATAAGCATAAGCCGCCACCAAACCTGACTCGTCTCTCTCATTCAACGCCTTCTCATGCTGATTTATGACCGCAACCATCTCCTGCTGCTCTGCGGGAAACAAGTTTACATCAAAATAACGCACCTCCTGCAGATTTACCGCAGAAGGAGCCTTTGCCCCGTGGTCACATCCCGGTATCACCAGCGCAATTATCAAAAGCGCAAATGAGGCCGCCAATCCACTTCACTCCATCATCTCCAGACCATATAGTGGTTATTCTAATCCAGGAAAACCAGTCTCCAGTGACCTTCTTTCAGGTGAAAGACAAACAGCGTTCCCTCATCTTTCATCTCGTTGTTAACCATTACCTTTTTATAAACACGAGCTTCCATTTGCTGACCATCATCCGACTTATGCCATTCAATCTTATCAAGCGACAGTATGTAAGTGACCCACTCCTTGGTTCGGAAATCATAATACGACTTNCCCACTCCTTGGTTCGGAAATCATAGTACGACTTAGGCTGTTTCTCCAGGTAGGCAGGATCCGCATAAGCGTAAGTCGCTACCAAACCTGACTCGTCTCTCTCATTCAACGCCTTCTCATGCTGATTAATGATCGCAACCATCTCCTGTTGCTCTGCGGGAAACAAGCTTACGTCAAAATAGCGCGCCTCCTTCAGATTTACCGCAGAAGGAGCCTCTGCCCCACGGTCACATGCCGGTATCACCAGCACGATCAACAAAGACATAATGAAGCTTCCCATCCATTTCATCTCCATCATCTCCATAACATTCTAGTTTTTTCTGTATGAATCTATTTTCTATTATAGCAAATTCAGCTTTTGACCGGTTCAATCCCGTCCCAAGTAGAATAACTTGATATCGTAATCGTTCAGACAGCTCTATGAACATTCAGCATCTATCTTACACATCGGGAGGTATGTATATGTCTGTGTATTCTAGTAAAACAGTAACTGTGAACGGGAAGTCTATCACTCTCCATGTCATCAGCGCTCCGGCCGCCAATGTCACCCTCAAGACGATTAACTCCAAGGTTCCTGATCAAAGCAATTATTGGGGGATTAACGGGAGTTTCTACGCTGGAAATGGTGACTTGTTATCTATTTCCGTAGTCAATGACTATCCGTTAAAGCCGTCATTCAGCTATGGAGGACGTTATAATGTCGGAGATAACTCAAACTCTCTGGACAAGGGAAATATTGTCTTTGACGGCGCGGAAAACAATGTGAACCATCAGATTACCGACAGATATACGGATATTACCGTTGTCAAGCGCGGGAATTATTGGGCCCAGGGAGGCATCAGCATGAGTCTGAATAATGATGCAAATTGGCAGGCCATTATGCAGGCGCAACAACTTCCTTCTCCTGATTGGTCAACCCAGCGAACCGCGTTGGCTTACACGAATCATCCCTCCCCAGTTGTATACGGGATTGTCGCTACCACAGGATGCTTGCCGGGAGAATTCCGCGCCGCGATCAAGGCCGGCTACAGTTTCGAAGACGCCATTTTTCTGGATAGCGGCCCTTCTTCACAGATGCGCGCCAAGGATGCCAATGGAAATATCATTGCCATCACCGGCGGGAACACTCCGCAAGAAATGATCGTCTTCTACTGAATGTAAAAGTGCATGTATGTTGTGGGACAGCCGCTAAGCGAGGGATCAGAATGCAGAAATGCATGTATTTCCTGCAGATTCCAGCCGTTTGTCGGTTTTAGCGAAAAATAGATGCACTTTTTGCAGGACGGGAGAGGATAGTATGGTTTGTTGCTAAGCATGCAAAGTAAGTTGCTGCAAAATCCTTGTGCTGCCGCGAAAAAAGCCCCTGCTTCTTTCGCGGCAGTCTCTATGAACTGCATATTTCTTTACCTTTCTGGTGCTTGCCCTGGCTTAATTATACATATCCTTCCGCCTGTCCCGGAGGACCGGTATCCGTTCTCTCGCCTCTGCTATCCGGCCTAGATCCAGGGAAGCGGCAATAATCGATTCCTCTTCATCCCCTTCCGCCAGAACCTCACCCCAAGGATCAACGATCATGGAGTGCCCAAAAAATTCCTGCCCGCCTCCTGTTCCCACACGGTTGCAGGCGGCGACAAACACCTGATTTTCGATAGCTCTGGCTATAACCAGGATCCGCCAATGGTGCAGCCGCGGCTTCGGCCATTGGGCAGGGGCAATAAGTAGCTCGGCTCCCTCCAGCGTCAGGGCTCGGGCCAGTTCCGGGAACCGCAAATCGTAGCAGATCATCATGCCGGCAGTCAGCCCTTCTATCTTTGCCAGCTCCAGACTCTCCCCGGCAGTGAGATGCCGGTCCTCCCCCATGAGGCCGAACAGGTGCAGCTTGGCATAGCGGGAAACAACTGAGCCGGTTCTGTCCACGACGAAGCCGGCATTGCGGATGCCGTCCTCCCGCTTTTCGGCGATGGAGCCGGCGGCAATGGATACGTTTAACTCCCGGGCCAATGCCCCTGCCCATGCCTGGACCCGTTCCCCCTGCCAATCCCCCAGCTCTTCTAGCCGCTCCAGATCATATGCGGTGTCCCACAGCTCGGGAAGGACCAGCAGCCCGGGTTTTTCGGGCGCGGCGGCGGCCTTTCGGATCAGCCGCTCCCCATTCCGGTAATTTTCCTCCACATTGCCGAAGGCTATGTCCATCTGCAAAAGGCTGATGCGGGTTATCCTATTCCCCTCCTTTCAGCTACGCTTTTCTTCATTTTAATGGACGGTGTTGCGCTTCTGCAATGAAAGAGTTTCTCCTGGAGGCTCTACGCAGCAAATTTCCAACGACACGCAGCCGCGTGGAACCTGTTTCTCCTGTGGGCTGCCGGTACAGCAGTTTTGGCAAGAGCAATGCTGCTTTATAAGCAGATTTCGGTGGTTTTTGCCGGACAGCGGAAATCAGCAACCGTTAGCGCCTTATCCGGTCGCCACACCCCAGCTAAGAGCGTCTCATTTCCATTAAAACCCCCGCTGCCGGATATTTACCCTTTAAGCGTCTCTGAGTTCCGTAAGCGCAAAAACCACCCGCCCATGGCTGGATACTCCCTTCGGCAGCTCCCTCCAAGACGGCTTCCCTACTTTACAAAGCCGCCCCAGGATGCTATCTTTAACAAAAGAACTTTATTACAATAACGTCCCGATGGGAATAGTACGCTGTCTTCCCGGCGACCAGAGAGCAGGCTTCCCGGCTGCAAGAGCCTGCCGCCACCAAGGTAACAGCGGAACCCGCCCCTGAACGGTCAACGACGAGTTGAACGGCCCCTGCCGTTATCAGGGACTTAAGAGGGCGCCGACCGGCGCCAACCAAGGTGGTACCGCGGAAGCCAAGGCTTTCGTCCTTCGCGCATGAAGGACGAAGGTCTTTTATTTTGCCTACAGGAGAGTTGATGGTATGACCCGAATCGTCGTCAAAATCGGCAGCAGCTCGCTTACCTCGGCGGAGGGGGGCCTCACCCGGAGCAAGGTCCGTTTCTTCGCCGACGAGCTGGCCGCCCTGCAGAAGTCCGGCCACCAGGTGCTCCTGGTTACCTCCGGCGCCATAGCCGCAGGCTTCACCACCATCGGCTACGCCAAACGGCCCAAGCTGCTGCATGAGAAGCAGGCCTCCGCTGCCGTAGGCCAGGCGCTCTTGATGCAGGCCTATCACGAGGCCTTTCAGGAAAGCGGAATCGCCGTGGCCCAGATTCTGCTGACCCGCACCGACTTTTCCAGCCGCCAGCGGGGCCACAACGCGCTTATGACCATTGAGGAGCTGCTGGCCCATGGCATTGTTCCGATTATCAACGAGAATGACACCGTGTCGGTGGCAGAGCTGAAATTCAGCGAAAACGACACTCTTTCCGCTCTGGTAGCCAATCTGGTGAAGGCCCGCCAATTGGTGATCATCACCGACATGGACGGCTTGTACACCGGCGATCCCCGGAAAAACCCGTCCGCTGTGCGCATCGGCCAAGTAGATCACATCAGTGGCGAAATTCTGGAATATGCCGGAGGGGCAGGCTCCTCTGTCGGCACCGGGGGCATGCGCTCCAAGCTGGACGCGGCTCGTGTTGCCACCAGAGGCGGGGTTCCCGTCTTTATCGGCCAGGTGACGGAGCCGGGAGATTTGATCGCTGCTGTCCAGGGCACCGGCAAAGGCACTTATTTCACCACCAGCCTGAGCAAGCTCCCCATCAAAAAACAATGGGTTGGCTTTCTGTCCGTTCCCCATGGCACTGTCACCGTCGATGCCGGAGCGGAAAAGGCGCTGTTCGCCGGAGGCAAAAGCCTGCTGCCCGCAGGGGTAACCGGTGTCGAAGGGGATTTTCATCCCGGGGACGTGGTGGAGGTAGTGAATCCCGACGGCGGCGTCATCGGCCGGGGCGTGGTCAACTACGAATCCTGGCAGCTGAAGGCTGTGGCCGGGCTCAGCACCGAGGAAGTACAGAAGCGGGTGGATGTTTCCCGCATCGAAGTGATTCACCGGGATGAATGGATTACCTTATCCGAATAACATTTTAAACCTATAGGGAGGGCTTGACGATGAGTGAAGTTGTACAAAAAGCGCTGCTGGGAAAGGATGCCTCCATCCGGATGGCGAAGCTGACCACCCGCCAGAAAAATGACGCCCTGCGGGCTATGGCGGACGCTCTGGTCCGGGAGAGCGCCTCGATTATCGCCGCCAATCAGGAGGATTTGGCCAGAGGCCGGCAAAACGGCATCGGCGACTCCCTCTTGGACCGGCTGGCGCTGGATGAGAAACGGATTCAGGGCATTGCCGAGGGCTTGCTGCAAATTATTGGTTTGCCCGACCCTGTAGGAGATGTGCTGGACCAGTTCGAGCGTCCCAACGGTCTCATTATCCGGAAAGTCAGTGTGCCCTTGGGGCTTATCGGCATCATCTACGAAGCCAGACCCAATGTAACCGTGGACGCGGCAGGTCTTTGTCTGAAAGCCGGCAATGCCGTACTGCTGCGCGGCGGTTCGGACGCCTTAAGCTCCAACATCCGGATTGTGGAGGTGCTTAAAGCTGCTCTGGCTTCCACCGTAGTTCCGCCTGAAGCGCTGCAGCTGGTCACCTCCAGCGACCGCTCTTCCGTGGATGAGATGCTGAAGCTCAATGGCCTGTTGGATGTGGTCATCCCCCGCGGCGGACGTATGCTGATCCAGACGGTGGTAGCCAATGCCACTGTTCCTGTTATCGAAACAGGCGCAGGCGTTTGCCACACCTATCTGGATGAAACTGCTGACCCGACTATCGCGCTCAATATCGCCGTCAATGCCAAGGTGCAGCGGCCTTCCGTCTGCAACTCCATGGAAACCCTGCTGCTGCACGAGGATTTCGCCGAGGCGTATCTGCCGGGCATTGCGGAAACCTTCCGCACCTTGGGCGTCCAGCTTCGCGGCTGCCCCGCCTCCATCCGCATCGCCGGTCCCATGGAGGAAGCAACGGAAGAGGACTATGCTACCGAATACAATGACTATATTCTGAATGTCCGCATTGTGGAGAGCCTGGACGAGGCGCTGGAGCATATCCGCCGGTTCGGCACCCAGCATTCCGAGTGTATTGTAACGGAGCATCCGGAACGGGCGGAGCGCTTCCTGCAGGAGGTGGATGCGGCGGCGGTTTACCACAATGCCTCCACACGGTTCACCGACGGCTTCGAGTTCGGCTACGGCGCGGAAATCGGCATCAGCACCCAGAAGCTTCATGCCCGGGGTCCCATGGGGCTGCCCGCATTAACCTCCACGAAGTTTCTGGTATACGGAAGCGGCCAAATCCGCGGGTAGAAAAAATCCCCCGAAACCATATAGAAGATTAATAAAAGGAGTGGAGTTCCATGCCGCTTACAGGCAAAAGCATTACCTTTATCGGCGCCGGGTCGATGGCCGAGCCTATCTGGGGAGGCCTGATCCAGCAACAGACCGTCAAGCCGGAGCAAATTTATATTATGAACCGCAGCAACGCCGCCCATCTTGCCGCAATGCGGGATACCTACGGAGTCCATGCCGCTTTTACGCCTGAGGAAAAGGAAAGCTTCATCCGCCAGGCCGATATTGTGATTCTGGCCATGAAGCCCAAGGATGTGCGGCAGGCCTTCGGGGAGTTCAACGGCTTTCTGAAGCCGTCACAGCTTCTGGTTTCCCTGGTGGCGGGACTGTCCCTTAACACCCTCTCTCTGCTTGTGCCCCAAGGAATGCCGGTGGTCCGCGCCATGCCCAATACCCCCAGCTCCATCGGCCTGGGCGCTACCGGGCTCTGCTTTTCTCCGGAAGCAACGGAGTCCCAGCAGAATATGGCCCTGTCCCTGTTCCGCGCTATCGGCGAAGCCTATCCAATCTCGGAAGAGCAGATGAACATCCTCACCGGCATTTCCGGCAGCGGGCCGGCATACGCCTATTATTTCATGGAGTCGATGATTGCCGCAGGCATCAAAGGAGGCCTTTCCCCTGAATTGGCCAAGGAGCTGACTGTTCAAACCGTGCTGGGCGCCGCCTCCATGGTCAAACTGACAGGCGAAGAGCCGGCTGAGCTGCGCCGCAAGGTCACCTCCCCCAACGGCACCACCCAGGCGGCCATTGAGGAGTTTCAGCGGCGGGATTTAAGCGGCACCGTGGAGGCCGGCATTGTCCGCTGTGTCACCCGCGCGGCGGAAATCGGCGAGGGGCTCAGCCAAGAGGTGCGGCAAAGCTTATGATGACACGCAAGCCGGTGATATTTTGCGATTTTGACGGAACAATTACGCTGACGGATAACATTATAGAGCTGTTCAAGCATTTCCGGCCTGAAGGCGCGGAGGAAATCCTGCAGTGCATTGCCGCCAAGGAATACTCCATCCGCGAAGGGGTGGAGGCGCTGTTTGCCTTGCTTCCCAGCGCCCTCCGCCCCCAGCTGACGGAATTTGTTCAAGGGCAGCTCCAGATCAGAAGCGGCCTTCGGGAGCTCCTGGATTTTTGCCAGGAACGGGACGTGGAATTTCTTGTGACCAGCGGCGGCATGGATTTTATCCTCTATCCTGCCCTTGAGCCATTGGGAATCCCGCAGTCGAAAATTTATTGCAACAGCACGGATTTCAACGGAACGCATATCCGCGTCACCTCCTCCCATCCCTGCGACGAGCATTGCCATAGCGACTGCGGCATGTGTAAAAGCACAGTCATGCGGCAATATCCCCAGGAGGAATATTACCGGATCATGATCGGCGACAGCATTACCGATTTTGCCGGGGCCGCTTTTGCGGATCTGATTTTTGCCCGTTCCCATCTGGAGGAGGAATGCCGCCGCCTGCAAATGCCTTATTTGCCGTTTGAAACCTTCCACGATGTGATCCGGCAATTTCCGAACGCTCTTGGTTGAGCTATCCGGACTATAAATCCGTTATTTTGCCAATTCTTCCGATTTAGAAAATTTCGCGGACTCACAATACGCTATTCGTCTGAAAAACGACTCAATCCGGCTCTTTTTCGCTTCATAGAGGATTCTCTGTCCGCATAAATAAAAAACTGCCGATTTTCAGCTTAATTGCGGAACCTCTGTCCGGCTGGGTTAACGCCTCTGATGCGTGGCTAAACCTCGTCATGTTAATAAACCTTGGAACCCCTCTCTACTAAAAAAGCCTTGACGGGATGCAAGCTCCATCGTCAAGGCTTTTTCTCATCTTCCGCCGCGGAAACGCTGGGCGTATTCCTTGGCTTGCTCCAGGGTGAACACCTTATTGCGCTTCCACTCCAGCAAGATCCGGTCAATGTACCGGAAGTGGATCTTTCCGGCGAATACCGCTTCCTTCAGGGCCATATGCACCAGCTCCACCGGGTAACGGTCCTGATCCAGCCATCCCGTAATGGTCTCCATTTCCATCGGCGTCAAGGGCCGGGCAAACTCCCGCTCGAACAGAAGGAAGATGTTCCCCTCCTGCTTGGCGCGGTCTGTTTTTTTGGCGCCGGCCGGCGCTTCCGGAGATAAACTTGTTGCAGCGGGCCCCGTTTTTTCCGTCTCCTGCTCCTGCCGGGTTTCCATGGCAATCACCATGGCCAGCTGGGTCCACAAGCCATCCAGGTTATACTGCTCATAGCGCATCCCCGTCAGGGAATCGGTAGCTTCATCGATGCCGATAAACCCTTCCTTCATCAGCTTTTGCAGCGTGGCGGACACCTTCTCCTCCGTCAGACTCATCCGATCCGCCAATTCCCCCGGGGTGGGGAAATCTTTATGCTCCCGTTCCCGGAAGCCAATGAGCTGCAGGATGAGCATCGCCTCCGATTCGGATAAGTCCAGCTTGGCATAACCACTCAATAATAGCATGGGAATGGCGATGGAGCCGGAACGCAGTCCGACCATCACCCCATCCCGGAGTTCCTTCCATTGATCCATAAAGTTGCTCATCCCCTGGTTCCCTCCCGCCATATCTTTCTATGGGAAAAGAGCCCCGAATAGTCAAGGCTCTTCCAATCGATGTGCAGTATACTGTTCCCCTAAAAGTGATGTGATTACGCTTTTACCGGGGGCTCCCCCAAAAGTAATCGGAATACGCTTCGTCAGCTTCGCTTCACTTTTGGGGGACGTTGTTATGGATAGAGACGATACAGAAGCCGCGGGAACGGAATGGTTTCCCGCACATGGTCCAGACCGCAAATCCAGGCGACGGTGCGCTCCAGCCCCAGGCCGAAGCCGCTGTGGGGCACAGTGCCGTATTTGCGCAGATCCAGGTACCATTGGTACGCTTCCCTGGACAGTTCATGCTCGGTGAAACGGGACTCCAGAAGCTCGGGATCGTCGATCCGCTGGCTGCCGCCGATAATCTCTCCATATCCTTCCGGCGCGATCATATCGGCGCACAATACAACCTCCGGACGGTTCGGGTCCGGCTTCATGTAGAACGCCTTGATGCTGGTAGGATAGTGGGTAATGAACACCGGCTTGTCGAAGCTCTCGGCAATGGCCGTTTCATGCGGCGCGCCGAAGTCCTCGCCCCACGGAATGTCATGCCCATGCTCCTGCAGGAATTTGATGGCATCGTCGTAGGTAATCCGCGGGAACGGTGCGGTGATCTTCTCCAGCTTGGAGATATCCCGCTCCAGAACCTCCAGCTCCTTGCGGCAATTGGCCAGCACCGTCTGCACCACATGGGAGACGAATTGCTCCTGGATGCGCAAGCTTTCGTCCAGATCCACAAACGCCATTTCCGGCTCGATCATCCAGAACTCAATCAAGTGGCGGCGTGTTTTGGACTTCTCCGCCCGGAAAGTGGGTCCGAAGGAATACACCCTGCCCAACGCCATGGCAGCAGCCTCCATGTAGAGCTGGCCGCTTTGGGTAAGGAAGGCATCCTCGTCAAAATATTTGGTATGGAACAGCTCCGTAGTTCCCTCGCATGAAGACGGAGTAAGAATCGGCGGGTCCACCAGCTTGAAGCCGCGGGTATCAAAAAACTCCTGCACCGCCCGGATAATCTCCGCGCGGATGATCAGCACGGCCCGCTGCTTCGGGCTGCGCAGCCACAGATGGCGATGATCCATCAGGAAATCCACGCCGTGCTCCTTCGGGGTAATCGGATAGTCTTGTGTAATCTGGATGATTTCAATTCCGGTAACGGTCAGCTCGTAGCCGCTTTGGCTTCTGGGTTCCTCACGGACCACACCGGTGGCATAAAGAGAGCTTTCCTGAGTCAGTGACTTGGCAGCCGTCCAAACCTCCTCGGGGACTTCGCTTTTCACCACAACGCCTTGGATATAGCCTGAACCGTCGCGCAATTGAAGAAATACGATTTTACCGCTGGACCGCACATTGTGGAGCCAGCAGCCGATGCGGACGGTTTCACCCGCATGGGCGCCGACCTCCCGGATCATGCACTGTACTGCCATATAGAGAGCCTCCCGAAAATATAGTGACTGGATTATTTATGGGATTTCTTAACGATTTCGAGGGTGTCGCGGGCAATAACCAGCTCTTCATTGGTCGGAATGACCAGAACCTTCACACGGGAGCCTTCCTTGGTAATCACGCGGGGCTCTCCGCTGCGGATTTTGTTCAGCTCCGGATCTACTTCAACGCCTATCCAGGTCAGCTGCTCCAGGATGCTTTGACGCAGAACGCTGGAGTTTTCGCCGACACCTGCCGTAAAGACGATGGCGTCCACACCGTTCATACCGGCTACATAAGCGCCGATTTGCTTGCGCACACGATATTCATACATTTCGTATGCCAGAGTGCAGCCCTTGTCGCCCTTCTCCATACCTTCAACAATTTCGCGCATGTCGCTGGAGCCGCCGGAGATGGCTTGCAGGCCGCTGTGCTTGTTCAGCATGAAGTTGGCTTCCATCGGGCCGATGCCTTCCTTGCCCATGACAAACGGGATGATCGCCGGGTCGATGTCGCCGCTGCGGGTACCCATCATCAGACCTTCCAGCGGGGTCATGCCCATGGAGGTGTCAAAGGACTTGCCGCCCAGAACGGCAGTTACCGAACCGCCGTTGCCGATATGGCAGGTGATGATCTTGGTTTCTTCCAGCGGCTTGTCCAGGAATTGGGCGGCCACTTGGCTAACGTAGAAGTGGGAAGTGCCGTGGAAGCCGTAGCGGCGCACCTTGTGCTTCTTGTACAGACGAAGCGGGAGCGGGTACATGAAGACCTTCTCCGGCATGGTGGAGTGGAAAGCTGTATCGAATACCACAACCTGCGGCACACCCGGCATGTTGATTTCGCAAGCGGAAATCCCCATCATATGGGCCGGATTGTGCAGCGGCGCCAGATCGAACAGGCTGGTAATGCCGGCTTTGACTTCAGGAGTCACCAGTACGGACTCGGAATACAGGTCGCCGCCTTGCACCACGCGGTGTCCCACGGCTTCAACCTCATTGATGGAGGAAATAACGCCATGCTCCGGGTGAATCAGGCAATCGACGACCTTCTTGATGGCCACGTTATGGTCCAGAATTTCGCTGACTTCCTTCAGCTCCGGCTTGTCGGTGGGCTCATGCACCAGAATGGCGGTATCCATGCCGATCCGCTCTACCCGGCCCTTGGCCAGCACGGATTCATCGTTCATGTCGTACAGCTGATATTTGAGAGAAGAGCTACCTGCGTTAACTACGAGAATTTTCACAGACGGTCACCATCCTTGTCATAGCGGAAGAATCCTTGTCCTACTTTAGTGCCCAGTTGTCCGGCGCGGACCATTTGCTTCAGGAGGAAGCTCGGGCGGTATTTGATGTCGCCAAATTCGCGGAACATGCCTTCCATGGCGGCCAGAACGGCATCCAGACCGAAGCGGTCGCACATTTCCAGCGGGCCGTAGTGGAAGTCATAGCCGATTCTCATGGCGGAGTCGATATCCTCGGCAGAGGCTACCCCTTCAGCCAGCACATGCAGCGCTTCGTTGATCAGCGTGCATACCAGACGGGTAGTCACGAAGCCCGGGGATTCGTAAACCTGAATTCCCTTCTTGGTAATGGTCTCCTCGACAAATTGGCGGGTCAGCTGGAAGGTCTCCTCGGAGGTTTTCAGGCCGCGGATAATTTCCACCAGATCGATCTTGGCCACCGGATGCAGGAAGTGCATGCCGATAACCCGGTCGGGACGCGTGGTTTCCGCTGCCAACTGGGTCAGGCTGAGTGTGGAGGTATTGCTGGCCAGAATCACTTCCGGCGGACAAATCTTGTCCAGGCTGCGGATCACTTCATTCTTGGCTTCCAGATCCTCGCTGATGGTCTCAATCACCATATCGCATTCGGCAATCTTATCCAAGGCATAAACCTTGTGGATTTTGGAGAGAATTAGCTTCTTTTCAGAGACCGTAATGGCCCATTTTTCAATCTGCTTGTCCAGGCTGACCACAATCATGTCCCAAGCCTGATCCAGTTTTTCAGGGGTTTTCTCCACCAGGAATACTTCCATCCCCTTCACCGCCAGCATTTCGGCGATGCCTTGGCCCATCGTGCCGGCCCCAATTACACCAATCCGTTTGAATTGCACTCTTTTCACCCATTCCTTGTTATATTTATGTAGGACATTCACACGTTTGCAAATGCAAACCGGGCTCTTTTACATTGTATCCAAGCCCCAAGATCCGATTCGCAAAGAAAAAGCCTCCCGGACGTGCAGATCCAGGTCAGCTTTTCTGCCATGAGCTATCATACCATTTTTCCATCCGCTTGGGGTCGAATGAAGACAAACATTCGATATTTCGACAATAATAGATGATGGCCCTTTCTAAGCATACGAAAAAAAAGTGAGGAGTGCAAGCTGGTCTCCCCACTTTTCTTAAGTTTTCGCCTTTTTTTGGCATTAAGCGGAAACGTTCTTGAGTTCTTCCACTGCCGACATTTTTTCCTTGAGCAAGGCTCTGAACTGCTCTCCGGACATAACTTCCTCCCGGAGAAGAATATCCAGGGACTGCTCGAACACGCGGCGGTGCTGCTCCAGAAGGGTGCGGGTACGGGTGGTCAGCTCATCCATAATGGCCGCATTCTCCTTCATCAGCTCCTCCTTGGTCATCATCTCCCGGTCGATAATGCCCAGCCGGGTCAGCCCGGCGTCCATCATGTTCTTCACCATGGACAGGGCCTGCTCGAAGTCATTGCGTGAGCCGGTGCTGCGCCCGCCGTAGAACATTTCTTCGGCAACGGCGCCGCCAAGGGCGATCATGATCTTCTCTTCGATGTACTCCTTGGTGTACAGGTATTGTTCCGCCTGCGGATTATGCCGCACATACCCCAGCGCCTGGCCTCTCGGGGAGAGGGCAACCTGGGAGACGGAGCCGGATTTCAGCAATTCCGCGGCAATGGCATGTCCAAGTTCATGATAGGCCACCCGGATTTTCTCCTCCCGGGAGGCTTCCCGGTCCGAGCGTTCGCCCATCATCACCTTGTCCACAGCCAAAGACAGATGCTGCTGGCTGATTTTTTCCAGACCGTCCCGCAAGGCGTAGATGGCCGCTTCGTTCATCACACTTTCCAGCTGGGCGCCGGAGAATTGGAAGGTCTCGTCCGCTACCTTTTCCAGATCAACCGACTCTTCCAAGGGTTTGTTCCTGGCATGGAGCTTCAAGATATGCAATCTGCCCTTGCGGTCCGGCAGATCCACCGTAATGTGGCGGTCGAACCGGCCGGGGCGGAGCAGCGCGCTGTCCAGCATTTCCTTGCGGTTGGTGGCCGCCATCAGGAGAATCCGCGGGCTGTCCGAGGTATGGATGCCGTCCATTTCCGTCAGGAGCTGATTCAGCGTCTGGTCGTACTCCTTATGCTGGCCGCCGGAGCGTTTCCCCCCGATCACATCGATCTCATCGATAAAGACGATGGCGCTGTCCTTGCCTTCCTTCTGGGCCCGGTTCCGGGCATCCTTGAACAGGTCGCGGACCCGGCTGGCGCCGACACCCACATACATTTCCACAAACTCCGATCCCGAAGCGGAAACGAATATGGAGTTGGTATAATGGGCCGCGGCCTTGGCCATCAGGGTTTTCCCGGTGCCCGGAGGCCCCTCCAGCAGAAGGCCCTTCAGCGGGCGGATGCCCAGCCGTTTGATATCCTCATGCTTAATAATAAAGTCCAAGGCTTCCTTCAGCTCATTCTTGGCCCGATCCTGGCCTCCGATATCCTCGAAGGTCATGTACGAAGGAGTCCGGCTTTTGGATTTCCGGTCCACGCCGCTTACTGCCGCAGCCCCGCCCGTCCTGGCCTTGGTGATCATAAAAAGCGCTCCCGCTATCAATCCCATAAAAACGATAGGGATCACATTCAGTCCAAGAAAGGCAAGAAATATAATGACAACCGGCACAACGCCGATGACAATTTCCTTCCCGTATTTAATCATAGCTCCACACTCCCATCTTGGCAGCGCTGCGCGGCAGAATCACAAACTTCACATGCTCCCCTTCCGTCAGACGCACATACACATTGCTGTCATCCATCTCGGTTTGCACTGCCAGCCCTTGCAGCTGGCCTGCTTTGGCCTCCAAGGCCGCGGGAATGTCGGCGTAGCGTTTGGTTTCCATGGCCTGGGCCACATCGAACAAAGCGGTGGACCACCATTCCTCCAGCTCCGGCGACGTATTGCTGCTCACTTTAATTTCGGGTACGCGGTTGCCGGCTACCTCATCGTTTTTTTGGTTAATTTTGTGAACAATTTCACGTATATTGGCTTGGTTGTCAAGCTGCACTTGAAATACCGTTTTTTCCCCGGAGATGCTGGCTTTGTAGTCCACAACCCCGGCTGTCTCATTCAGCGCATGATTCAAGGGGCTTTCAAGCGCGACACTATGATAAATGAACCAACCGCCGAACAATACGGCTGCAGATGCGGCAACTGCAATCAGAATAGGCGTTGCTTTCAGTTTCAAGGGTATGTCCCCCTTCCTATTAATTGAAAAGGATTCGTTATTTAGAATAAATACTAATATAGAGATTAGTATATCACTTTTTTATACACTAGAGTATATCAACTTTGTGAATACTGCTTGGCTAAATTGTGGAACGGAAGTGAGAAAAACTTCATCTCTGCCGTGTAGTCTCTGAATTGGCGTTTCCTGACTCCTGCATCACGTGGACGGCTGATTGGACGGACCATGGTTCCGTTATTTCGCAAAAATCCGCCTTTTTTTCTCCGGTGCGGACACAGAATCCGTTAAGTGTGAAAAAATAGCGGTTCTCCATGCTTCGGACGAGAAATAACGAATCGTCTGTCCGCGAAACTCCGGAAAAGGGCTACATGCCGAAAATAACGGCTCCTCTGTCCGCAACCGACGACCCATCCGCGGTACATCCGTGGAACATCGGCGAAACATCTGCATCTGCGCCCCTACCATGGAACATCTGCACGCAAAAAAGACACCCTCTCAGGTGTCTTGACAAACTTTCAACCTCTTGCTCCCAGTTTGTAGGTATCCAGCAGCTGGCCGTCGGCGAACCGGTAATAGTCGTAAAAGCCTGCTTCCCGCCCGTCTTCCTGCTCGCGCTCGTAATAAACCTCCCACACCAGCTCCTCCGCCAGCTTGCCCGGAGTCACCCGGATAATCCGGGTTGCGGGATCGGCCGAGGCCACTTTCTCCGTAACACTGTCCATGGATACGCCGGCAGACTCATACTCCGCATGAATGCCGGATTCTTCGCCGATCCATACGATCATCTTCTTCTGGAGTTTGTCCTCCCCGAACACGATGCGCCAGGTCTCCGATCCCACGAAGGTGTCCACCCGGTCGGCCTTGACCAACATGGTCTGGCTGTAGGCGGCCAGAACGGCCTCCTTCTTCTCTTGCCATTCACCCGAGGTCAAGCGCTCCACATAAACAACCAGTCCCAGGAGCAGCACAATAACGCAGACGGTCCCCAGAAGCACATTCTTTTTCCAGCGGCTCATTCTCCCATCCCTCTTCACGGCCAAGCATCCGCAAACGGCTTGATGCGAGGCTTATCTTCCGATAATTCCTTCATAGCGGCGTTGGAACTCCACCTTGATTTTCTCCTCGTCCAGCGTCAGGCATTCCCCATTCTTCACGGTTTGCTTGCCGTTAATCCACACATCGGTGACATCCCCTGCGGATGCGGAATAAATGATATGGGACACATAATCCGTCCGGGGATAGAAATGGGGACGGTTATTATCCAGCCCGATAAAGTCGGCCTTCATGCCCGGCTTCAGAACGCCGGTGTCCGGCAGCCACAGAGACTTGGCCCCGTCCGCCGTCCCCATGCGGAAAGCTACCGTTGCCGGGACGGCGGTGGGATCGCCGGAGACGCCTTTATGAATCAGGGCGGCCAACCGCGCTTCCTCGAACATATCCAGGTTATTGTTGCTGGCCGAGCTGTCGGTGCCCAGGGAAACCAGCAGTCCCGCGGCAAGCAGATCCGGCACCCGGGCCACGCCGCTGGCCAGCTTCAGATTGCTGCCGGGATTATGGCTGATGCGGACATCATAACGGCACAGAATATCAATCTCGTCATCCGTCAAATGGACCCCATGGGCGATGAGGCAAGGCCGTCCGAACACCCCCAGCTTCTCCAGGTGGGCGGCCGGACGCAAGCCGTATTGGGCCACATTCTCCTCTACCTCGCGCACTGTCTCGGACATGTGGATATGGATGGGCAGGTCCAGATCATGGGCTGCCTGGACGATGCGCTCGATATATTCGGGCGGACAGGTATACGGAGCGTGGGGCGACATCATGGTGGTGATTCTGCCGTTGGCCTTGCCGTTCCACTCTCTGGCAAAACGGATAGCCTCCTGCAGCTTCCGGTCCTGCTCCTCCGGCGGGCACAGGCCGATGACGCCCCGGGCCAGCACAGCCCGGATGCCGGATTCCTCCACCGCCTTGGCTACCTCGTCCATATGATCGTACATGTCCACAAAAGTGGTGGTGCCGCCCTTCATCATCTCCAGGATGGAGAGAAGAGTTCCGTACCGCACATCCTCCGCAGTAAATTTGGCTTCATTGGGCCACATTTTCTCCGACAGCCACACCTGCAGCGCCAAATCATCCCCGTAGCCGCGCAAATAAGCCATGGCCGCATGTCCATGGGTATTCACCCATCCGGGCATAAACAGCTTGCCGCGGGCGTCAAAACGCTGGACGTTCCCGCTTTCGTCAGTGGTCTGCTGCCGGTACGCGCCTTCCTGAAGCTCAACAATCCGGTCGCCCTCTACCGCCATATATCCCTGCACCACCGGACGCGCTGCGTCGCCGGTGACAAAAACCCCATTTTCGATAATCAGTCTGGTCATCCGCTAAACCCCTTTCCTGATGCCGCGGATCATGGATGCCGCTGGCAATCTCTTTTCTTCACTCTACAATGCCGGGAAGGGAAAATCAAGAAAAGTTCCATTGCATACGGTACAGAGAATATGGTATTTTAGGAGGTACGGATGCATAACTTTGGTGCATGGACGTTTTGAATACACGGGTTTCAATGCCCGCAAGCCTTGGAGGTTTTTGGAGATGGCAATCGGCAAGAAACAGGATGAGGATTTTTATGTACTGCTGACACAATCCGCAGAGAATACACTTCAGGCCGCCCACGTATTCCGCCAGGCGATGATGAGCGAAGGCTCACCTACCGCCTTCCAGCAGGAGCTCCGCGACTTGGAGCATAAGGGAGACACCATTACCCACTCCGTGTTCCGCGGACTGAACAAGGTGTTTATTACCCCTATCGACCGGGAGGACATCCTGGCGCTGGCTGCGAAGATGGATGACGTAATCGACGGCATTGAGGAATGTATCGCGCGGTTTGATTATTTGAATATCCAATCTACCGACAATTGCATGAAGGAGTTCTCGGTTGTGCTGGTGAATGCCTGCCAGTACATTCTGGACGCCATCAAGCTGCTTTCCAAGAAGAAGTATATGCAGATTGCCGAATTCACCGTGAAGATCAACAGCATGGAGAATGAGGGAGACAAGCTGCTCCGTCAAGGCATCAAGGAGATTTTCCACAACCCCAAGGACCCGTACCACGACTTCAAGCTCAAGGAAATGTATGAGCAGCTTGAATTGACCACGGATGCCTGCGAGAATGTGGCCGATATCCTGGACAGCATCGTGCTGAAATACGCGTAAATCGGAATTCCCTGGAAGGCTGCCCGTTGGGCGGCCTTTTTTTGCAGCTCCTTCCCCTTGCAGTCTCTTCCCCTTTTCCGCTCCACACGGCGGTAACTGCCGCTTGAGCTGCTGCACAGTGCCGCGGTCATTCCGACCGTTATATTCATAAAAAAAGACCGGCCCCGCAGCAGCGCAGGCCAGCCCTTTACTCCTCTATTCATCCAAATAATAGGCCAAGCTTTGCAAATCGGTGGTGAAGTCCGCATTATGGACCCGGATGTTCATGGGAACCTTGATAATCACCGGGGCAAAATTCAGGATCGCCTCCACCCCGCCGCGGACAAACTCATCCGCCACCGATTGGGCTTCGGAAGCGGGAACCGTAATAATGCCGATCCGGATGGCCTCCTCCCGGATGATACCCACCAGCTCCTTCATGGGATGCACAACCAGATTGTTGATGGTGGTGCCCACCTTATCCGGGCTGTCGTCGAAGATGGCCGTAATCTTCATATTATCCTTCAGATAGACATTGTAGTTGCACAGCGCCCGCCCCAGATTTCCTGCCCCCACCAGGGCAACGGCAATGTCTTGGTTCAGCTTCAGAATCTGGCGGATCTTCTCGATCAGGTAATTCACATCATAACCGATGCCTTTTTTGCCGAACTCCCCGAAATATGCCAGATCCTTGCGGATTTGGGCCGGGTTCAGATCCAGCTTGTTCCCCAGATCCTGGGAAGACACCGTCTGAACGTTCTTCATGTTCAATTCATTGAGAAACCTCAGATATACCGGAAGCCTTCGCACGACGGCCTCCGAAATCTTCTCCGTCTTCAACCTTCCTCACTCCTCATCCATTCCATGATTCTCGGCACCAATTGCGAAGTCGTCATATGCTCAATCTTCGGCCCGGGCAGGGAGTAAAGAAAATGCTTGCCGTATGCCGTATCGATCACCCGGGTATCGTAGACAATAACCGTGCCTTTATCCGTAGCGGTCCGCACCAGCCGGCCAAAGCCCTGCTTGAAGCGGATCACCGCCTGGGGCACCGAATACTTGATAAAGGGGTTTTGTCCTTTTTCCTTATAAAGCTCGCACTTGGCCTCCACTAAGGGATGGTTGGGCGGCTGGAAAGGCAATCTTACAATCGCCAGGCAGCTTAAGGCGTCGCCGGGAATATCCACACCCTCCCAGAAGGAGCTGGTGCCCAGCAGGACGCTTGCGGCGCTGTCCTTGAACATCCGGGTCAGCTTGCTGCGGTTGGCCCCGTCCATCCCCTGTCCCAGCACCTGAATCCCATGGGGGGACAGCTCCTCCTTCAGCCTCTGGTGGACCGCCTTCAGCATCCGGTAGGATGTGAACAGCACAAGCATTCTTCCCTTGGTGGCCACCGCCACATCCCGCAGGGATTCCGTCAGCTTCTCGATATAATACGCTTCGGCGGCGCTGCCTTTAATATTGGGAAAATCCCGGGGCACGGCTACCAGCGCCTGCTCCCTGTATTGAAAGGGGGACGGCAGAAGCACTGTCCGGACCTTGCCGGACGGGCTATTCTCCGCAAGCCCCAGCTGTTCGCAGATATAATGAAATTTTTTGTCTACGGACAAGGTGGCAGATGTCAATATTATACTATCTTTTGCATCAAAAAAGAACTGTCGAAGGATGGCGCTTACATCTGCAGGCACACTTACCAGTTGAAGGGACTTGCTTTTGAACTGGCTGCTTGCTTCCATCCAATAGACATCATCCTGCTCGGGCATATGCATGAACCTGTGCAGCGTGTCCCGGTGCCGGTCCAGATCCTTGCCTGCCCCATTCAAATCCGTAACCAGGGTCTGAATGCCCAAGTCATCCTGAACATCCTTCCAATCATTCAAAAGCCGGTCCAGCTGCCGCGAGGCTTCGCCCAGACCGACATAGATATTTTCCTCCATCTTGCGGAGGGTTTCCCAGCTGGGGGGCAGCATGGCCGGCTTTACCCGGACCACCAGCTGCCCGGCTTCAGCCGACGCAGGGTCGGAGGCGCTTGCCGACATTCCGGCAAAGTCATACAGCAGCTGGGACAGCTCGTCCCAATGCTCCTTGGCCTCCACCAGCTTTTCCTCCACGTCCACAATGGCTCTAAGCCACTTGGCGGCTTTGTCCCCGGCCGCATGCTCCTGAATCCGCAGAGAAACCAACGGCAGGAGCCCGGAGCGGGAATCCTTGTACAGCCATGTCAACGTGTGCACAAAGCTCAGATAATGCAATTCCAGTCCCAGATGCTTGGCCGCCACTTCCTCAAAATGATGGGCCTCATCCACAATCAATTGGGAATAAGCCGGAAGCAGCCGGTTTTCCGCCTTGATATCCGTAAACAGCAGGGAATGGTTGACGATAATCACATCCGCCTGGTTCGACTCATGCTTGGCCCGGTGATAAAAGCAGCGCCGGAACCACGGGCAGTGGCGGTTCAGACAGGAGTCCGCGTCGCTTTGCACATCCTGCCAGAAATCATTGCCCTTGGAGGTTAAATACAGCTCCTCATCGTCTCCCCGTTCCGTGTCGGAAAGCCAGACCGTCATTTGCGCTGCCGTCAACCGGTCGTCCCGGCCATTGGCAAAGTCCGCCTGATTGACCTTCGCCTCAAACTTGCGCAGGCACAGATAATGATTGCGGCCCTTCAGCACCACCGCTTCGAAGCCAAAGGGAAACAGCTCCTGCAGAAGCGGAATATCCCGCTGACGCAGCTGCTCCTGCAGCTGAATAGTGTGGGTGCTGACAACAATTTTCTTCTCCTCGCTGATCCCGTAATGAAGCGCCGGAATGAGATAAGCCAGGGATTTGCCGGTTCCGGTGCCCGCCTCAATGAGCAAATGGGCGCTGTCCGACAATGCTCCCTGCACCTCGCGGATCATCTGCGCCTGGGCCGGACGTTCCTCGTAGCCCGGGAACTTTTCCTTCATCCGGTCCGTCAGCTGGGCATGAAACTCCTCGAAGGGTTTGGCTAGCCATTCCTTGCCGGCGCGGGGCTTCTTGTCCTCGCCCCATTCCCCGGCCTTCAGGGAAAATTGCCGGAAGTACCGGTCCTGGTCGGGATCAAGAGAAGTGGCCGTTTCCTTCAGCTCCCGGATTTCCTTCAGGAACCAGCTCAGGTCCGTGTTTTCCATTTCAAAAAGAAAGGAAAGACGCTGTACCGTCAGTAAATCCAAATCCTCAAACCGCTCCAGCACCTTCACCCAGAGCAGCGCCGTGGCTTCCGCATCGGAATCGGCCTGATGAGGCCGGTCATGGGGAATCTCCAGGGTCTGCGTTACCATGGAGAGCTGCAGGCTGCCAAGCATGGGAAACAGCATACGCAAAAAATCCAGGGTATCGAGAACCCTTCCGGAAAAGGGCCGATACCCCGAAACATCCAAACCCCGCTGCAAAAAGCCGAGATCAAACAATACATTATGACCCACCAGCACTGCGTCCTCCAGAAGAGGGGCCATCTGCGCCATTACGTTCTCTACGGAAGAGGCATTCTCCACCATTTCGTCCGTGATGCCGGTCAGGGTGGTGATAAAGTCGGGTATAGGCCCCGACGGTTTAATAAAGGAGGCGTATCTGCCGATAATTTCAGTATCTTCCAGGATGACCAGTCCGGCTTGAATGATTTCGTCGGAGGGCTGGTTGCCTGTTGTTTCAAAATCCAATACGGCGAATTTCATTCTCCCCGTCCAATCCTCTCTCGTTATGTTAGACCTGTCCTTTTTAGGATACCAAAAGGATTCGGGATTGGGAAGAACAAATGTTTTGTTTACCTTCGTTTATCCCAATGGGCCGGACTCAAAACAGGCTCAACAGAGGCCGGGTCCGCCGAATGGGCCAGCCGGAACAGCTCCAGCGCCTTGTCCAGATTTTGCCGTTCGGCCTGAATGCAGCCCATGGCATTGTAGGAAATGGCCTTGATCCTCTGATCATCCGTCAAGGGCACCACAATTTGAAAATGGCGGTAGGCCTCCGCAAATTCCTCACAGTGGAAGTACGCCATAGCCAGGTACATCCGGGCCAGCAGATCATCCGGCTGCTTCTCCACTACACGCTCCAGCTCCTCCACCGCCCGCTTGTACATGGAGAGCTTATAGTACCCCTGCCCTTTGGAAAAGCTGGCCGAATTCAGCGTCTTTTTCAGCCCGGAGGAGGGCGCAGCTTTGGGTTTGGCGGACGACTCGGACATGAATCCGGCGGTCGCAGATGATATGGCAGCCGCAGCCGTTAACGGCGCAGACTTGGCGGATGGCGGCTGGGTCTTAGCCTTGGGAGAGGGCGTCTCCGGGGCAGTTCCTCCATCCGACAGCAGCCCCAGCTTTTCCTCAAACAACAGCCATTCCTCAATGCAGGTGTCGCTCATTGCCTTTAACACGGACAGCCGCTCTTCCAGGTCCTTACGCTCTTTGCCGCTGGACGCGGGGAGACGCGACAGAATATCATCCAATGCGCCGTTCATGGAGGCAAACAGCTGTTTGAACATGGGCACACCACCTTGGGCTTCAAGATTGTTGTACCCTCATTCTTTGTCACCGCAGCAGGTTTCATACCGCTTAAAATTAGGGGCTGTCTAGATAAGAACGGTGGATGGAGGCTCGGATTCCAGCATATTCACAGGCTTATTGGCGTGATCCAGCACTGCAATCTTGGGCTTTAGGGCACGCGCCTCTTCATCGGTCATCATGGCGTAGCTGATAATAATGACAATATCGCCGGGGTGGACCAGCCGCGCGGCGGCTCCGTTGAGACAGATCACGCCGGACCCGCGGGGACCGGGAATCGTATAGGTCTCCAGCCGGGCGCCGTTATTATTATTGACGATCTGCACCTTTTCATTGGGGAGCAGATCCACCAAATCCATCAAATCCTCATCGATTGTAATGCTACCCACATAATTCAGGTTGGCCTCTGTCACTGTCGCTCTGTGCAGCTTGGCCTTCATCATAGTTCTAAACATTGGAAATCGCTCCTTTCGGCATCCCCAGCTCAAACAACCGGTTATCAATCAGGCGGGTCGTTCCGAAACGGACTGCCAGCGCCGCCAGGAGACGTTGGCCGGTCCATTCCTCTTGAGGCAATCCGTACACCGGACGAATGTCCGGGTACAGCATCAAATCCACATAATCAATATCGGCAAGAGGCATGGTCCGGATATGGGCCGCCATTTTTTCCTTCACCGCGGCAAAATCCCCCTGGCATTCCGCCAGCCACCCTTCCGTCAAACGCAGGGTTTCCGAAAGAATCAGGGCCTGGCGCCGCTCCTCCCCGCCGAGATACACATTCCGGGAGCTCAAGGCCAATCCGTCCGCTTCCCGGACAATGGGACAAGGCACAATTTCCACGGGAATATTCAGGTCGAAGATCATCTGCTCGATCACCGCCACCTGCTGGGCGTCCTTCATGCCGAAGTAGGCTTTATCCGGCTGGACAATATTGAACAGCTTGGAGACCACCGTAGCCACCCCGTCAAAATGACCGGGCCGGGAAGCGCCGCACAGTCTTTCCGTAACTCCTGCCACCCGAACGCTGGTTTGAATGGGCCGCGGATACATCTCCTCCACAGACGGCAGAAGCACTACATCCACGCCATTCTCCTCCGCCAGCTGAAAGTCGCCGTCTTCATTCCGGGGATACCGGGACAGGTCCTCCTTGGGCCCGAATTGAATGGGGTTGACAAAAATGCTCAACACCCGGACGCCGCATTCCTCCTTGGCCCTGCGGAGCAAGCTGGCGTGTCCCTGATGGAGATAACCCATGGTGGGAACAAGACCGGTTACCGTGGAGCGCCCTTCCTGAAGCGCCCGGGTTTTGGCTTCCATAATCATAAAACGCGCATCTTCTATCGTTCTGGCGATTTGCATGGTTTCTCTCTCCCTCTGAAAAACAATCTTATAGGGGGGGCTCCCCCAAAAGTAATGGGTATAGACATCAGAGCTTCTCTTCACTTTTGGGGGAATAGTTACTCCTTATTGCCGTACAGATAGGCGATGGCCTCCTGATTCCCCTTAAATGCATGTTCATCGCGGGGGAACTGTGCGGTTTTTACCTCATCCACATATTGGCGGATGCCCTGGCGGATGGCACTGCCCACATCCGTATAGGTTTTCACGAACTTCTTGGGACGGATGTCCGGGCCGTAATGGAGAATATCGTGGAACACCAGAATTTGCCCGTCGCATCCGGCGCCTGCTCCGATACCGATGGTGGGGATGGACAGCCGGGAGGTAATCATCCGGGCTACCTCCTCCGTCACCAGCTCCAGCACAATGGCGAAGGCTCCGGCTTTTTCCAAGGCCAGCGCATCCTCCAGCAGCTTTTGCGCCCCGGCGGAATCCTTGCCCTGAATCCGGTAGCCGCCAATCTGGTGGACCGCCTGGGGAGTCAGCCCGATATGCCCCATGACGGGAACCCCGGCGCGCACACATGCTTCCACCGCAGCGGCAATTTCAGCGCCGCCCTCCATTTTTACCCCTTTGCACAACCCCTCCCGCATCACACGGCCCACATTGCGCATGGTTTCATCGATACTGCCATGATAAGTCAAAAAAGGCATATCCGTGATCACAAAAGGGATCTTCGCGCCGCGGGTGACGGCTTTGGTGTGGTGGATCATATCGTCCAGAGTAACGGGAAGGGTGGAATCATAACCCAGCACCACATTGCCCAAGGAATCGCCGATCAGGATGCCGTCCACACCGGCCTCCTCCGCCAATTGGGCGGAAGGATAATCATATGCAGTGAGGAACGCAATGGGCGTTCCGTCCTTTTTCATCTTTTTGAATTGCGGAATTGTGACCGGTTTACGGCTTTCCATAGTGATCTCTCCTTATTTTATGAAAATAAAAAAACCTTCCCGCCGCAGGAAGGCCGATAAGGTCACAAAAAGACATGGTTCAATTGTCTTATGATCCCTTCTGTCTCGGTCCAAACGGCTCAGAGCAGAATCCGATATAAGCTGATGCTTACGATGCCGGCTTTCCTTCGGAAAGCCCTAAGGTATAGCATTCCCCAAACAGCGAGAAAGTGCGGTTCTGTGGAAGATACCGCCTGACCAGAAGCACCTGGTTTACGCTGCTTAAGTCTTTACTTGCATCATACTGCAATTTATGAAAAAAAGCTATTCATTTTCAATCATTCAGTTGGCGGGAAAGTCCTTTTCCTGCAGCTTTTCCTCACTATCCCGGTAAATTTTCCATTCCCCGTTTTCCTTTTTGAAGCCCATCTGTCCGGCCTTTTCCACCTTGGTCTGGCCTTTTCCGTTGGACAGGCCCAGTTGAAGGGTGTAGGTAAATTCCAATGTTTCCCCGGTATGTTCAGCAGGCTGGAAGCTGATGGAATGAAGAGAAACGGTGCTTTCGGAGTTTTTGGCCAGGAACAGGGGGTAATATCCCTCCCGGTTGGCAAGCAGCTTCTCGTACCGTTCGCCGGTCAAAAACGGCTTCAGCCTTTCATTCACCGCCTGCTCGTCATCGGACCAGGCTTCCTGCCGCACATTGTACTGCGTTTCCTTGTAGGCGGTGCCCAGCTTAACGGCATCCGTCTCTGAACTTTTTTGGCCGGAGCAGGCAGTCATGGTAAGCAACAGACAGGCTGTAAGCCCAACACTCCGAAGAAGCAAACGTTTCATCTCCGTTCCCCCTTCATAATTCAAGAATATTCAATGGCCCCGAGACCACCATGTCGATTCTAGCGGTAATTCTGTTCCCTGGCATCGGCCGAATAAATCGTCCGTTCGCTGCCGTCGGCCAGCCGCAAGCGCAGCCCGCCCCATTCATTGAGCCCTACCGCTGTCCCTTCAAAGGACCCGTTGGCGTCGGAGGAGCGCACAGTCTGCCCCAGGGTTACGGCCGAAGCCTCCCAGAGGGTCTGAATGGGACTGAAGCCCTGGGAGTAATAAAGCCCGTACAGCTCCTCCAGCTGCCCCAAAAATTGAGCGATCAGCCTGGCGCGGTCAATCCGCCTGCCGGATTCAATCAAGAGGGAGGTGGCTCTGTCCGCCAGCTCCTCCGGATAGTCCGACCGCTCCAGGTTGCAGCTGATGCCCACCCCCGTCACAATATACTGCAGCTGCTCATTCTCGGCGCTGGATTCCAGGAGAATGCCGCTGATTTTTTTACCGCCGATAAGCAGATCATTGGGCCACTTAATGCCCGGCTCCACCTCGGGCACCACCTTGCGGATGGCCCGGTTTAAGGCCACCGCGGCCAACAGGGTCAGATGCGGCGTCAGGTGCAGAGGAATTTCCGGCTTGACCACCAGGCTCATATAAATCCCTTTTCCCTTGGGGGAATGCCAGTGGCGTCCCAGCCGCCCTCTGCCGGCCGTCTGGCGCTCAGCCAGCACCAGCGTGCCCTCCGGCGCTCCGTCCCGGATCAGGCGCTGGGCCACATTTTGCGTAGAGTCCACCTCATCGAAGCAGTGAATGCTCTTGCCCAGGACCCGGGTACGCAGCAAGGGAAGCAGGTCATCCGGCGAGAGGGTGTCCGGCTGGGACAGCAGCTTGTAGCCGCGCCGCGGCACAGCCTCAAAGGTAAAGCCGTCTTCCTTCAGCGCCTGGATGTGCTTCCAGACGGCCGTCCGGCTGACCTCAAGAGCTTTGCTGATCTCTCCGCCGGACAAATAGCCGCCGCCCGCGCTTTTAAACAGCTCCAAAAGCCGTTGCTTCATTCTATGCGCCTCCTTCAGCCTTCAGCGCTGCTTCCAGCAATTCCTGCTTGATGTTGGCAACCCGGCCAACGGCCGCAAGCCGCAGCAGGCGGGACATCGCCGCGCCTACCCAAGGACCGGCGCTGCGCCCGGAGGCGGCAATAAGCTCCCCGCCGGTTAAGGCCAGCTCCTTCAATTCCCTGACCTTGAGCCCGTTGAGCCACTCCCGCCCTTGATCCACAGGCAGCCGAAGGCCCGGCGCTGCAGGATAATCCTGCCGCTCCAGCGCCTCCATCACCGCAAGCCAATCGGAAGCCGCTTCCACGCCGATTTGCAGGGCGGCCAATTGCCACGCTTCGGCTGCTGAGCAAGCCTCCAGCCCATTGCATTTCCGGGCCATGTCCGCAGTCCACTCTGTTTCCGACGCCCATTGGTGGAATTCCGCCGCTCTGGCAAAACGCTCCAAATCCTTCAGCGAAAAGGTTAGCTTCCGAAGCAGCTCCCGACTCCGCTTGGCATCCATGCCAGCCGTCAGCAGGAGCAAAATCCAGCGCTGTCCTGCATCCTCCAACGCCGCCAGCGTCCCAAGCTCCGCAGGCAAGGCACAGCCTTCAGCAGCGGAATACGGCCAATCCAGCGCTTCCTTCGTAAACGCCAGCAAGCCGCTGGCGGCAAGCAGTCTCCAGCCCTCCACGGGATGCGGCCCGGCCATCATTCGCTCCAGCTCCACCCGGACCCGCTCCATGGCCACATGCAAGAGCAGCTCCCGCCGCTCCAGCACCGCCTGCCAGGTGGCTTCATCCACCGCAAGACCGTAAACGGCGGCAAAGCGGACGCACCGCAGCATCCGCAGCGCATCCTCCCGGAACCGCTCGGCAGGATCGCCCACACAGCGGAGCAGACCGGCCTGAAGATCGTCCTTTCCGCCGAAGGGATCGCGGATCACCCCGTTTTTGTCCATGGCCATGGCATTCATGGTGAAATCCCGGCGGCGCAAATCCTCCTCCAGCTCGGAAATAAACTCCACCTCATCCGGCCTGCGGAAATCCGCGTAGTCGGATTCCTTGCGGAAGGTAGTGACCTCGAAGGTCTCTCCCTCTGCCAAAACTGTGACCGTACCATGCTTTAATCCCGTGGGAATAGTCCGGGTAAACAGCTTTACCACCTCTTCCGGTCTGGCCGAGGTGGCGATATCAATATCTTTCACTGGCTTGCCCAGGTACTTATCCCTTACATATCCGCCGACAAAATAAGCCTCATAACCGGCCTGCTCCAATTGCTCCAGCAGGCCAAGGCCCAACTTCTCCATTTTGCTCCACACCATCGCATTACCCCAGACAGCTCAATTTAGATTCGGCGTTGCCGCCGGCAGCTTTCCGCTCCGGTGCGGCCCGCCCCAGCACACGGTAATAAATATCCTCATAATCCGCCGTAATCCGGTTATTGCAGAAGGCATTGCGGGCCCGGGACAAGCAGGCCTCCACCATCCGCTGGTACAGGCCGCTGTCCGACAGGAGCCGGATGGCGTCCCTGGCCATTTTGTCCGTATCCCCCACGGGGGACAAAAAGCCCGTTTCCCCGTCCTTCACCAGCTCCGGAATCCCGCCTGCCAAGGAGCCCACTGTAGGCACCCCGCAGGCCATGGCCTCCAAGGCCACCAGTCCGAAGCTTTCTTTTTCGGAAGGAAGCAGCAGCAGGTCTGCCAGGGAAATCACTTCAGCCACATCATCCTGCTTGCCGCAGAAGGACACCCGGTCGCTTAAGCCCAGCTCCTTGACCCGCGCCATCACCTTGGACAGGTCCGGCCCCTCTCCAACAAAAAGCAGGCGGGAAGGAACGTTGTCGTTGACCTTGGCGAATATCTCCACCACATCCAGGACCCGCTTTACCGGACGGAAGTTGCTGATGTGCATGAGGATTTTTTCGTCCACATGGGCGAATTCCGCCCTCAGCTTGCTGACGTTCCGGGGATAATAGACCCGTTTGTCCACGAAGTTATAGGTCAAATCAATGGGCCGGTCCACCAAAAGCGTCTCCCGGGTTTCCCGGATCAGGTCCTCCGACACGGCGGTAACCGCATCGCTCTGATTAATGGCGTAGCGGATCAGATCGGACAGGGAATCGTCCTGGGCCAGAACCGTAATATCCGTGCCGTGCAGGGTTGTAACCACCTTCAAGTGATCCCCCACCATTTGCTTGGCCAGGAGGGCGCACACCGCATGCGGTATAGCATAATGCACATGCAGTAAATCCAGCTTCTCCCGCTTGGCCACCTGCGCCAGCTTGCTGGCCAGGGACAGATCATACGGAGGATAGCGGAACACATAATAATCGCTGACTTCCACCTCGTGAAAGAAAATATGCTTATCGAATCTGCCCAGACGAAACGGGATACTATGCGTGATGAAATGAACATCGTGTCCCTTTTCCGCCAGCATCTTTCCCAGCTCCGTGGCAACCACGCCGGAACCGCCCAGCGTTGGATAGCAGGTAATGCCGATCCGCAAGGTTTCGCTCATATCCGATCCCCTTTCTCTTGCCGGGACTTTCCTTTATACAAACAAATTCACCTCATGAGGCATGAGGGAAACAAACCCTTCCGCGTATGTAAAATTCAGCTTTTGCCCAAGCAGCCGGTCTCTCTCTTCCACCCGGGTCAGATACGATTGGTTCAGCGGCGTAACCACATAGTCATTTCCTGGTCCGGCCTCCGTAAATTGGGAGCGGTAAGCGGACAGGGCTGCCGTTTTGCGGTCATACACCTCTCCCACATCCACAACCAGATCGGCCTCGTATACATCATTGATAAAATAAAACAGGAGCTTCTCCACCAGAACAGGCTCGCTCTGGGGAAGATAGCGCCGCAGCTTGGCGTTGAATACCGCCTCCTTCACCAGATGGCTGCATGCCACATGGTCAGGATGCCGGTCCTGCCAATAGGGCGCCATGACAATCCGCGGCCGGAGCCGGCGGATTTCCAGGGTAATGGCGTCGATCTGCTCCTTGCCCGCGTTGAGCCCCCGGTCCGGGAGCCCCAGATTGGTGCGCTCGGCAAGGCCAAGAATCTGCGCGGCCTCCTCCGCTTCCCGCTTGCGCGTCTCCACATCCCCGTTGGAGGACATTTCCGCCCGGGTGAGATCGCAGATGCCTACCCGAAGGCCTGCGGAGGTGTGCTTATAGATGGTGGCCCCCATGCCGATTTCGGCATCGTCGGGATGGGCGCCAAAAATCAGAAGATCAAGTCCGTCCGTCATTCCTCAACACCCGGCTTATATTTGTGAACCAGCTCCCGCCAGGCAAAATCCCCGCGTTCCAGCGCCTTGATCAGAATTTCCGCCGTCGCGATATTGGTGGCCACAGGAATCCCCTGTACGTCGCAAAGACGCAGCAGCGCCGTAATGTCGGGCTCGTGGGGCTGGGCCATCAGCGGATCGCGCAGAAAAATCACCAGGTCCATCTCATTTTGCGCTACCAAAGCGCCGATCTGCTGGTCGCCGCCCAGTGGACCGGACATAAAGCGGTGAACCTTCAGGCCGGTGGCCTCCATGATCCGCTGTCCGGTGGTGCCGGTGGCATACAGCTCGTGTTCATCGCAAAACACATGTTCAAATGCTACTACGAAATTGACCATTTCTTCTTTTTTTCGGTCGTGGGCAATCAAGGCTATTTTCATGGGCATCGGTTACTCTCTCCCCTTCTTGTCTCTGTCAGTCGATAAAATGCTCGAATCCGTACACCATTCCCGTTGTCTCCAGCACCTTCTTGACAGCCAGGTTCACACCGGGCATGTAGCCGGCGCGGTCGAAGGAATCGTGGCGGATCTTCAGCGTCTGGCCGTAGCCTCCGAACACAACCTCCTGCTGGGCGAACACACCGGGAAGGCGGACGCTGTGGATTCTAAACCCATTGTAGTACCCTCCGCGGCTTCCTTCAATACTTTCCTCTTCTTCGGGATTGCCCTGGCGCAGCTCTCTGCGGTTTTCGGCAATCAGCTCGGCTGTTTTGATGGCGGTGCCGGAGGGCGCATCCAGCTTCTGGTCCCCATGGAATTCGATAATTTCCACATGGGGCATATGCTTGGCGGCCTGGGCGGCAAACCTCATCATCAGAATGGCGCCGATGGAAAAATTGGGGGCGATGAGCCCGCCGATTCCCTGCTCCCGGCACTGCTTGTCCAATTCGGCGATATCCTCCGGCGTAAAGCCGGTGGTGCCGATAACCGGCCGTACGCCGCAGCGGATGGCCACACTGGTATTCACAACAGCGGATTGGGGAATGGTGAAATCCACCAGAACGTCGGGTCTGGTCCGGATGAGCGTCTCCCCCAGCTCCCGGGTAAGGGCCACTCCGCAATCCGGAAGCCCAACCAGGCTTGCCGCATCCTTGCCTTCCTCATGGCGGTCCACAGCGGCAACAAGCTTCAGTTCCGGGTCCTCCAGGACCATCTTGACCACTTCTCTGCCCATCCGCCCGCTTGCGCCCGATACTGCAACTTTAATGATGTTTGTCATCCGCTTCACCTAGTTCCTTCCATCTTGTTCTCTATTGTGCGCCATTCATCCCTTTACTTATTACGCAGCGTCTTGGACAGCCGCTTTTCCAACTCGGCCTGCAACCCCCGGACCCCTTCATGCTGGGGATTCAGCCGCGACGCTTCCTTCAGGGCGGCAATCGCCTGGGGATATTCCTCAAGCTCGCCCAAGGCGTATCCCAAAAGCAGCCGCGCCTCTACCGACAAGGGGTCCAGCCGGATGGCTTCCTTCAGCAAACTGACGGCCAGGTACAACTGGGAGCCGCCCTGCTTGAGGCAGGCCTCTGCCTGAACCGCTTTTTCTTTGGCCAGGAGATAGTCCAAGTGAAGCTGGTACACCGACTCTCCGCCCGACAGCCTCAATGCTTCGCGGGCATAGCCCAATGCCTCCGGCAGTTTGTCGCTCCTGGCGCAGGTTATGGACAGCCGGTAATAATAATCCGGATTATCCGGCTCCAGGGCAACCGCCTTGAGAAACCATTCTACAGCCGCTTCAAAGTCGCTTTTCAAAATCGCCTCATACGCCCGCTGGATCGCCTCCGCGCCATTCATTCTATCCCCTCCCGCAACCCGGTTCAAACCGGTCGGATGGGATATTTTATGACGGGAGCTCGCTTTCGGTGTCCCGTCTCTGCCAGCGGTTGGCATCCCGGGTGTTGAATTTGTGCATCACCTTGTTATGGGCCTCCGTCAAATCAATCCCCAGAGAATTGGCGAAGCAAACGGTAATGAACAAAATGTCCCCCAGCTCCAGCTCAATGGAGTTCTCCGCCTCATCCGGTTTTTTCGGTTTTTCGCCGAACCGGTGGTTCACTTCCCGGGCCAGCTCCCCCACTTCCTCGGTCATTCTGGCCAGCATGGTCATGGGGCTGAAATAGCCTTCCTTGAACTGGGATATGTACTGGTCCACTTCATGCTGGATATCCTGAAGCGTCTTCGCCTGCAAAGCCGCCCGCCTCCTTGATTGTAGCTGTTTGCTTTCTTGGTGTTTGGTGCATGTTTACATACGATAATAGCATTGATTGTCGGGTTTTGCACATAGAGAAATGAGCGGAAACGGCTGCCGGGCGCAAAATCCGTTCCGCTTCTCCCCAGCGAAACGTCCATAAAATGAAAAAACAGGGTATAATGGATGCTGTATGCAGCCATTTGCACCCTGAATTCATCTTGCATTCCTCTCATGAAAGGGGCGTTGAAAACGGAATGTTGGACCGCCGGCAATGGGATCTGTGGAAATCCGTATTTTTTATTGCGCTGGGCTCCGCCATCTATGCCTTCGGACTTCACTATTTCGTCATCTCCAACCAGCTGATGGAAGGAGGGGTTACCGGCATCGCCCTGCTGCTCTATTATGCCGGCGAGCTTCCGCCTTCATTGACCACCTTGGCCTTGAACATTCCGCTGTTCATTCTGGGCTGGAGCATCCTGGGCAAACGGGCCATGCGCCTGACCATTCTGGGCACGGTGGCCGTTTCCCTGTTCCTGGCCTTGATGGAGCGCTGGACCCGGGCCGGCTGGATCAAACCCTTCGAGAAGCCGGATGATCTGCTCCTGGTGGCGCTGTATGCGGGGATCACCCTGGGAACCGGGCTGGGACTGGTGTTCCGGTTCGGCGGCACCACCGGAGGCGGGGACATTATCGCCCGTCTCGGGAATAAGTACCGGGGCTGGAGCATGGGCCAGGTAATTCTGGGGTTTGACGCCGTGGTCATCGGCGCCGCCCTGTTTTATTTGCCTCAGGAGCGGGTGCTGTACACCCTGGTTTCCGTATTTATTGCCACCCGCACCATCGATTTCATCACGGAAGGGGCTTATGCGGCCAAGGAGTTTACCGTCATTACCGATAAGGGCGAGGCCCTTGCCGCGGCCATCACCAAGGAGCTGGACCGGGGCGTAACGCTCCTGCCCGCCATAGGCGCGTATTCCCAAACCGCCAAAAGCATGGTGTATTGCATCGTGGGACGCGCCGAGGTGCGGCGGCTGAAAACGCTGGTGCGCGCCGTCGATCCCCAGGCCTTTATGGTCATCAACGACGTTCACGATGTGCTGGGCGAGGGCTTTAAGAAGGAGTGATGCTTGACGCGGCGGCCACGGGTTAGAATTTGAGATTGGGGATGTAAGCGCCATAAAATGTATGCTATTTGCCCAAACAACCTGCTATCCGGTAAATAGCATACCTGAAATGTACGTTATCAGCTGAAAATGGACGATAACCAGGCTTGATTTGAGGAATAGCGTACATTTTGTGTATGCTATTCCCATGTAAAGTAGCTTCTGATCCGGATAGCGTACATTTTGTGTATGCTATACCTTCGCCGCACATTCATAACTGCAAATACCAAATAAACTGTGTTTCATGACGGTACTCCGGCTCATTATAATAAGCGTATTCGTCTACCATAGACAGGACTGCGCCTTGTTTGTGATAAAACTTTACAGCCGGAACATTGTTGTTCTGACACTCAATTTTCATTTGTGAAAGGTTCTGTTCGCGGGACCAGCTTACCGCCATATCAAATAACCTTTGTCCAACACCTTGCCCCTTATAATCATCATGTACCCGAATGTCCCACAGCACGGCCAGGTCATCTCTGCCCGCAAGCATATTTATTTCTTTGGTACGTGACAAAACAGTAGCAGCACCGATGGGGCATTCTCCGTCAAAAGCCATAAAGAAAGCCCAGTTGGAAATGTCAAATCGCTTTTCCCACCGTGTCACACTTTCATCATCGCCTGTACAGAAATCCTTGACATGCGGCTTCACAGAAGTTTCAACAAGTGCAAAACCTCCTAATCCGCGGTTTAATTTCTCGACCTTATAATAGCTTGTCACGTTTATGCGCATAGGGATACTGTCGTATTGGGGGAAATATGTTCTATCCACTTGCTTGCATACGATCATTTTGAAATCTTCTCTCCTTCTGAGCTGTTCAACATGGTTATTAATAAAACAAACACCAATTCACTCCAAATTTATCAATCAACCCAAACATATATGGACTAAAAAAGCATGGACCTAGCGGAAACTTTATATCCGCATCTTCTTTTAACACATCATAGGCATTTTCTATTACTTGCGATTCAGATTCGGTAAAATGTAGACAAAACTGCATTGTATTCCCCGAAATACTGTTCTCATCCAATGTTTCTGATAAAGCCACGATTTGACCGAAATTTTTTCACCTCGTTAAAATTGTCGCGACGCCGAAAGCAGACTATCCGTCTGAATTTCGATTCGCCGGACTCTCGTTCCGTTATTTTGCAAAAATTCCCCCTTTTTTCTCCTTCGCGGACTCACAATCCGTTAAGTGTGAAAAAACGAGGGAATTCCTTGTTTCTGGAGTAAAATAACGGATTCTCTGTCCGCCGCCAACCGTTCCCCTCTTTTTCACCCAGCAGAAGTCCTTTCCGCAACGCCGAAGCCATCCTGACACACTGCTGAAAGCAAATTTCCGCTTCCTGCCCTGTCGAAGGCTGAAAGCCAGGATAGGGCCGGCAGATTTCCACCATCAATTGCCCCCACCCATGCCGCGGAAGCGGGGCGGCCGCACCGCCTCCCGCTCCACCCGGATCATCCGCCAGCCGGCGAAAGCCAGCACTCCGGCAATGACCAGGCCGATGGTCAGGGTCCATAGAATAGGCTGATCCGGCTCCACAATCGGCAAATAAACGGATTGGTCATCCCCTTTGCGGAACAGGGCCGAGAGGGTTTCCCGCCATTGCCGGATGCCTCCCTCCAGCGCTTCCTTCTGGAAGGCGGCAGGCTCCACCTGCTTCGCAAAAAAAGCCAGCAGCGAATCCATCCGCTCCGCCTCCTCGGGAGTGCGGCTGATCCACACGGAGGGCCGGATGGCGTCATAATGGCCGTTCAGCGCAACAAAAGCCGCTTTGGCGGCCGCCTGGTTCCCCTTGGATGCCGCCTCCTCCAGACGGGCGGTGTCGCCGCTTAACACTTTATAATAATGGAGCCACATGGGCTGTTTTTTGTGGGTAAGGGCATCTGCAGCCAGCTTCAGCCGCGCCGCCGCGTGAACAACCTTCTCCGGCTCCAGGCTGGCCGCGTTGAACTGGCGCTTGGCCTCCACCACGGCATCCGTCAGCGCATCCACTCCCTCTATGCCGGTCACGCCGGCATAAGAAGCGGAAGCCGCCAGGTTTCCGAATTCCTCCAGCGCCTTCCTGGCCTCCAGATATTGTCCGGCGGCGGCATGCTTGTACAGCTCGTCGGCTTTTACATTCAGCGCTTGCAGCTGTGCGGATTCTTCCGCCAACGGCATCTCCATGCTTTTTACGCCTTCCGCCTGTTCCCGCCCGCAGCCAGCCAGGACCAGCATCACTATCAACCCCAGCAGGCAGAGCGGGATTGTACATCTTCTACGAATCATCATGTGGACATCCCCCCTAAGACAAGCATATGGGGGTTTGTCCTTATTTAGACCGTTTTCTCCTGCCGCCGCACAGAAGCAAGGCCAAACCCAGCCCGGTTACACTGAGCAGCATGGTGAAGGCCTGGATCACGGACAGATCATCATCCAGCACGTCGGACAGATACGGGAAAATGCCGAAGCGGTAATCCGCCAGGTCATTGTACAATGTCCAGAAGGCTGCAGCAGCCAATGTGCCCTTGCGGACCTGGAAGAACCGCGCATACAACAGCGCCTCCGCCGCCATGCCGAGATGGGAGCCCACCAGCATGTAATGCTGCCAATTGAGGACATCCCCCTGGGCTTGTCCGCCAAAAATCATCGCCACCGCCCAAATGCCGTATTTAAACGACGTGACCACCGCCAATACCTCCACGAAGCTGCGGATAATCAGCGTATTGGGATTGGAAAGCCGCCGCTCGGGAGAAAGCCACAGCCATCCGATGGCTATTGTAAAAAACAGGCTTGCCGTGGGGCTGTCCGGCACCAGCAGCACCATCCACCCCGGTTTGGTGTCCCACACCTTTTGCAGCTGGTCCCAATACCAATAGAAGCCGTAAACCGTCCCCAGGGCGTTGATCCAAAACAGACTTTTCAGCATAAAGGGAGAAACCAGTCCCTTTTCCCCCAGCCAGAATCGAGCGCTTTGTATGTATCTCTCCTGCAATGTGTAATCCCGACCTTTGTCATGTAATGTGGTATGGAAGCTGAATTCATCGTACCACAAAACGGCAAAAAAAAGACTTACGAAATTAAGAGATCATTTCATAAGTCTTTTTCAGCATGCGGAGTTCATTTGTCAAAAGCAGGAAGCGCTTTTCATCCCGTTTGGCCAATGCCGCATCAATTTCATGATATAATGTTTTTTCCTTATGTTTACGCACGGATTCATCCAACACCAGCTCTGCATAAAGCGACAGCATAGCTTCATAAGATGCATACATTTTTCCCATTGACATGAACCTCCTTGACCCTTCCCTTTGCGTTTCCGCCGCAATAGCGCTGGAGGCACAGTCATGGATGTGTCTATGGCGTTTTCTTCAGGAGCCCTGCCGGTACTCTTTGCTCCGGAGGATATACCCTTCGGAGGTGCGCCGCATCCGATCCAGATCCGCCTGCGTCAGTTCCCGCACCACTCTGGCCGGAGAGCCCATCGCCAGAGTGTAGGGAGGAATGGTTTTATTTTCGGTTACAAGAGATCCGGCTCCTATTAAAGCATATTCACCGATGTCTGCGCCGTTTAGTACGATAGCCCCCATGCCGATTAATGTGCCTTTGCCTATCCGGCAGCCGTGGATAATGGCGTTGTGGCCCACGGAGACATCCTCCCCCACCAGGAGGGGCTGCCCTTCATTCACATGCCCGATGCTGCCATCCTGGATATTGGAGCCCCTCCCGATAACCACCGGCGCCAGATCGCCGCGGAGCACCACATTGAACCAAACGGAGGCCTCCTCCCCGATGCGCACATCGCCAATCAGCTTCACGCCTTCGGCAATATAAGCCGATGCCCCTATGACAGGCAAAATCCCGTTGTACGGAATCAGCATATGTTCTCCCGCCTCTCACTTGTTTGGGGAGAATTCTATCCCATGCCCGGCGGGATTGTCAATTATTTGCATTCCAGATCAAGCTTGTCCTCCTCCGGCAGCCAGGTGCCCTGGATCACGCTTTTGCCCAGAGCGGACACCTGAATGACAGTTCCCGCCCCGTCGTCGGCTCCGATCCTGACCAGTCCCAGGTGCATCAGCATAGGCAGCACCCGCGATTCCAGAATGTCACGGGGGGTGTCATAGTAATAGGGTTTGATGAGGGGACAAAGCACCTGCGCCGCCGATTCCGCCGTCACCCACCGCTCCGCCAGCCTGGAAAGCCAATGGGCCAGCGCCTGGAGATTGGGAACCGGTTCCCGGTAGAGCCGGAGCCAAAAGGTATACAAATCCTTCACCGTCTCCCGGCCTCCCGATGCCGCCAACTCCCGCCCCGCAGGGGTCAAGCTTACCTCCGTCCCCTCTTCCTGCAGGTAGCCGTGATAAAAGCAATAGTCATAGATGAAGGAGAACCGGATGGGATACTCCCGGTACCGTCTGCCGTACCCGAAGCGCCAGGCGGTTTTGGCCACCGGCTCCTCCTGGACGGACAGCTGGCCGATAATCTGCTGCACCTGCTTTTTATAGAGAAAGCCTTCCGCATTCACCGGCAAAGGAGACTGCATCAGATTCATCAGAAATGTCCGGATATCCTCCGCCAGCCGATTTTGCTCGTCCCGGTAGACCCGCGGCATGGTTTCCAGATAGTCCAGCCTTCCGGCAAAATGCCGCTCCAGCGCCTCCGTGAACCGCCGCTTCAGATCATCGGGCACCTGGAACAGGTATTGGGTGTCCCGGGAATAGCCGTTGAACAGCCACCCCCGCTGCTTAAACCGGGTGACCAGCTCCCGCGGGTTCCACTCTCCCCCTTCCTTCTCCTCCGGCCGGGAGTTGTTGGCCCGGGCCATCAGATCCTCCAGACTGAAGGCTTTTCTTTCTTCAAATAAGAGTGAATTGAGAAATTGGATATCCGCTTTTTCCATGCCGGCCACAAGTTCATCCAGCACACGCTGGCGCCCCACTGTGGACAAAATCGACTGGATAAGCTCATTTTTGGAATGGGTGCTGCATTCGCAGTTATAGCTCCGGGCGATGCGGCCGAGCTCTTGAATATCCGTATAATTCAGCATCTCTGCCAGGTTCATGGATTCCCCTCCTGCCAGCATTTTATTACCATTATGGAACGATCCGGCAGGATGTATACGCGGCGGAATCGCCGGCCACAAAAAAAGCTCTCCCGCCAAGGGAGAGCTGATCAGACAAAGGGATGAATCCCCTTTTTGCGAGCATGCGGCTTCGTTTCGGAGCATCACATCGCTTTGGGGGGATTTTTTATACTCGTGTCCGGGAGAGCCAATTCATGATGAGAAGTGTGGAGATCAGGCCCAGTATGGACAAAGACAGCATATAGTCAGGCATTGAGCGCAGCGGTCCGATCTTCACCGGATCGATAATCGTGGGACTGACGCTGGCCAGGGCGGTATTCGGCATGGAATGGACGTTCAGGGAATCCGCGGGATTAATGGTGGCTTTGGCAGCCTGGTTAATTCCGTAATCCTTGGTGGGGGCAGGCTCTGCAGAATGCTGGGTATTGTAAGCCGTATGCAGAAAGCTGACCAGAAACAAGGCGACGAAGAAGGCGGCCATCACCGTAAGCTTCCGCCGAAGAGCGAAGGAAATGGAGTAGATCTTGTTCGTGATCGGCGTCCTCCATGCCTCCTGCTGGTAGATGCGCTTCATCACCTGATCCGATACCAGGGGAGAGGTATAGAGAACAGGCTCCGCCTCCTCCTGGGAGAGCCGGATCAAGTCGGCGCTCTCCTCCCAGATGCGGAACTCTTCCATGCAGGACTCGCATTGCCTGATATGCTCATCCATTGCAATGCGCTCCTCATCCTCCTCGGGCAGGTCAAAATAAATGCCCAGCCGTTCTTGAATATCTTCGCATTTCATCGTTGATTCATCCCCTCAACCTCTTCAAAGATGGGATCCGAAAAGTACGGCTCCAGCTGGAGCTTCACACTGGCCCTGGCCCGGAACAAAAGCGACTTCACGGCACTGACGGTTTGGCCCAGGATATTGGCGATTTCCTGGTAATCCATCTGTTCGTATTCCCTCAGGATCAGCGCCGAACGCTGCTTCTCCGGCAGATTGTTGATCGCGTCCCGGACCATGCTCACCTTCTCGTTCTTGAGCATGTTCTGCTCGGGCATGGAATCCAATGGCGCGCGGGGCACATAACCCGACTCATCCAGGGACACCCGGACATGCTTCTGCTTCCGGAGCTCGCTTAACACCGTATTTCGCGCTATGGTGTACAGCCAAGTGGAAAAGGAGGCATCCACCTCCCGGAAGGTTTGCAAACTGCGGTAAGCTTTATAAAAGGTCTCCTGGCATAAATCATCGGCCATGATTTCCATACGGGCACTCTTCAGCATGTGGAACACAAAGGCGAGTATCTTCCGCTCGTAACGACGCATCAGTTCAGCATAAAGTTCCACATTGCCGTCTTTAATTTCTCGGATTAACTGGGAATCGGTCATTACAAGCAACCCTCCTTGCTTGCATCCGTCCCAGGTTTTGGCTTCACACATAAATACCCCGGGCGCGGAAAAAAGTTGCGCTTGCTTTTATAAAAACCTTTATCTATGTAAGGTATGGACGAATTTTTAGAATCATGACATCCGTCAGAACGGACAATGCAATTCCTTGCAACAATTATTCTAGATGAAGGGCCAAAACTCCTGCTTGCTTCGACAAAAAAGTACATGCCACACAAAACTCCCTCAATTTGGAAGCGATAATTCCCCCGCCGTCCTTCAATCGCCGCTATTTGCGGCCCTTCGGCTGTTGGAATGGAAAGTCCTGTGGAGGACACTTCCGGAATCGCTCTTTATCTATACGTTGGCGGACGGCATTAGGGTGCAGCTTCATACCGCAGCCGTATTTTCGCAAAAAAAAACCGCCGTTCACACGGCGGGTGCACATTGTGCAATTCGGATAGGAGTGGAGAGAAACCATACTGTAGTTCTTATTATATGTATCCGTTTTCAAATTGTCAACCCTTTTTTGAAAACGATTCCTTTTTCTTTTGGAAGCGCTATATCCCCGGCCGCGGCCTCATTCCGCCCCCATTTTTGCCGCCGTAAGAGTCGCTGAGTTCCGCAGCAGAAGGCAAACCCGCTTCATTAAAATAAGCTTATTATGCCCTCCAAGAATTTAGTTTTCGGCATGGCCGAAACTTATACATTCTTTACGTGTAAAAAAAGCTCCCCGGAGAATCATTCCGGAAGAGCTTTTGGAAGACCGTTACATATGAATGGGGTAATGGGGCTTGAGCAGCTCCACGGCACGGTCCTGGTCCGGCTGATTGCGGAAGGACAGCCGCAGGATGCCCGGCACGTCGGCCCGGCTTTCGATAATTTGGATGTTGCTCAGGTTCACCCGCTGGTCGCCTAAGATAGAGGCAATATGCCCGATAATGCCCGGATGGTCCGGCACATCCACATACACATCATACAGGGAGGTCAGCACACCCTTGCGCCGCTCCGGCAGACGGCTGCGGAATTCCTTGGCGGAGCTGAAGGCATTTTCGATCCCCTCGCCGTCCTCATATTGCAGCATCCGGACAAAACGGTCCATTTCCTGGCCCCAATCCTTCAACAGGCGAAGCACCACCTGCCGGTTGTTCAGCAGAATATCCCGCCAGATGCCCGGCTCGCTGGAGGCAATCCGGGTAATATCCCGGAAGCCGCCGGCAGCCAGAGACTCGTAGAGGGAGTCCTCCCGGTTGTACCCGGCGATCTGGTTCACCAGCGCCACGGCAATAATATGGGGCAAGTGGCTGATGGCCCCGACAATATCGTCATGCTTCCGGGCGTCCACCCGGACAATCTGGGCCTTGGTCAGCCGCAGCAGCTCCTCCAGGCGTCCGTAGACCTCCTCCGGCACCTGCTCAGAGGGAGTCAGCACATAAAAGGCGTTCTCGTAGAGATGGGACGAGGCTGCCTCCACCCCGGAACGCTCCGATCCGGCCATGGGGTGGCCGCCGATAAACCAGGCGTCCTTCCAATCCAGCCGGGCCGCCGCTTCCGCCACAGAGCCCTTGGTGCTGCCCACATCGGTAATGATGCAGCCGGGCTTTAGATTGAAGTTCTGGAGCTCCAGCAGATATTCCTCCAGATTGCCCACGGGCACGCACAGGAAAATAAAATCCGCTCCCTCCGCCGCTTCCCGCATGGAGGTAGTTCCTTCATCCACCACTTCACGCTTTAAATATTTATCTACGGAGGCTTGGCTCCGGGAATGCCCGACAATATGGAGCCCCGGCTTGCCCTTGAAGCATAGGGCCAGGGAGCCTCCCATCAGCCCTACTCCAAAAATAGCGATTTTGGTCATGTGGTTTGCCTCATTTCCGGGATTTCCGCCAATGTCCGCTCCAAGGCGGCGATAAACCCTTCATTCTGCTCTCTGCTTCCTACCGTCACCCGGATCATAGTGGGGAAGTCCAGCTTATGCCCGCCGCGGATAATGTAGCCTTGCTTCAGGAGAGCCTCGAATATCTGGCCCGCCGGCCGATTCAGCTCCACCATAATGAAGTTGCCGTAAGCGGGAAGCCAAGTCAGCCCCAGCCGCGCAAATTCCCCGGTCAGGTACTCCAGGCCCGCACTGTTCCGCTCCTTGCATTCCTTCACAAAAGCCTGGTCCGCCAGCGCCGCTTGGGCAGCCACCTGGGCGAAGCGCGTGGTATTGAAGGGCTCCCGCACCAGATTGATGGTCCGGATCACATCGGGATGCCCGATGCCGTAGCCGATGCGCATAGAGGCCAGTCCGTATATTTTGGAAAAGGTCCGCAGCAAAACTACATTGGGATGCTCCTCCAGCAGCTTCAGGCCATCATGATAGTCCGGACTGGTGACATATTCGGCATACGCCTCATCCAATACCACCAGGGCCGTAGCGGGCACCGCCTCCAGGAAAGCCTTCAGCTCCCGATGGGTGACCATAGTGCCTGTGGGATTGTTGGGGTTGCAGATCCAGATCAGCTTGGTCTTGGGTGTAACCTTGGCCAGCATTCCCTCCAGATCGTAGGTATAATTCTTCAAAGGAACCTCATAAATCACCGCATTCTCGATTTCGGCGTTATGCTTGTATTGTCCGAAGGTATGGGTGGACATTACCGTCTCGTCCCCCGGCACCAGGTAGGCTCTGGCGATCATAAGGATAACTTCGTCGGAGCCGGCGCCGAAGATGATCTGATCCGTCCCCACTCCCCAGAAGGCGGCTACCGCCTCGGTCAGGTCAACGGCTCCTCCATCCGGGTACAGGCTCATATGCTCCATTTCGCGGATGAGGGCATCCTTCACAGCGGTCGAGGAACCAAAGGGATTCTCATTGGAGGCCAGCTTGGTCACCTCTGTCAATCCCAGCTCGCGCTTTACTTCTTCTATGGGCTTGCCAGGCTGGTAAACCGGCAAGTGGACAATATTCGGCTTTGGCTGCATGTTGGTCAACACCCCGTTTTTCATTTCTGATTAGCTTCTTCAAGGGTCCCCCGGCGAATGGTAAAGCTTTCTTCCATCCGGTTTCACCCCGTTGTGCAGGCCGATCCTACAGAACCGGGGGCCTTTTCGCGCTTTAAAGCAGGTATGCCTCTAATTGTCGCATAAGGGATGCCGGAATGTAAATAGAAAATATCCTTTCTTCGGGAAAATCAAAAAGCCCCGGCCGCATACCGGCCGGAGCGCACTTAAGCTGAGCGCAGCACTTACCCCTTCAGCTCCTGGACAAATTCACGGATGCGCCCAAGTCCCTGCTCCCGCGTACCCGTATCTGCAAGCAGCGCCTCCGCTTCGCCTATTGTCCGCACAATGGCGCTGCCTACCACCACGCCGTCGCATACCTTGCCGAAGCGCTCCACCTGCTCCCGGCTGGAGATGCCGAAGCCAACCGCCACCGGCAAATCCGTGGACCGCTTCACATCGGCGATAAACTCCTCCACCCCGCCGAAAAACTGGGTCCGGGTGCCGGTTACGCCCAACGAGGAAACACAATAGATAAAGCCCTGGGCGGTTTCCGTAATCCGCCTGATCCGCTCCTTGGAGGTGGGCGCTACCAAGGGAATCAGGTGAACGCCATTGGCCTCGCAAAGCGTCCGCACCTCCTCGTTCTCCTCGAAGGGCAAATCGGGAATAATGGCGCCATGGATATCATTTTCCGCCAGCAGCCGGAAGAACCGGTCGAAGCCCAGCTGCAGCACGGGATTGTAGTAGGTAAACAGAATGAAGGGCAGCCCGATTCCCTGCTCCCGCGCCCGCCCGGCCACCTGGATACAATCCACAATGCTGACCTTATGGCGGAGCGCCCGGGAGGAGGAGGCCTGAATCACAGGACCGTCCGCCAGCGGATCGGAATATGGGACGCCCAGCTCCACAATATCCGCTCCCGCCCGCTCCAGCTCCCGCAGAATATCCACGGAGGTGTCCAGATCGGGATCGCCCACAGTGATAAACGGGATCAGCGTCAGCTTCCCCGCTGCCCGGTTTTTTTGAAACGCTGCATCTATCCCGTTCATTGCAAGCCGCCTCCCAGATACTTCATAATCGACTCCACGTCCTTGTCGCCCCGGCCCGACAGACTGACAACAATGATCTCGTCCTTCTTCATGCCCGGCGCCACCTTCACGGTTTGGGCAATGGCATGGGCGCTCTCCAAAGCCGGGATAACCCCCTCCAGCCGGCTCAACAGCTGCAAAGCCTCCAGCGCCTCCGCATCGGTGATGGGCACATATTCGGCCCTGCCCGTATCCTTCAGGTAGGAATGCTCCGGCCCTACCCCCGGATAGTCCAGTCCCGCGGAGATGGAGTGGGCCTCCACCACCTGGCCGTATTCATCCTGCAAGAGATAACTAAGCGATCCCTGGAACACCCCATGGGTGCCTTTGGACATAGTAGCGGCATGTTTGTCGGTGTCCACGCCCTTGCCTGCCGCCTCTACCCCCATCAGCCGCACCGATTCATCCTGCACGAAGGGATAAAAAATGCCCATGGCGTTGCTGCCGCCGCCCACGCAGGCGATGACCAGATCGGGCAGCCGTCCTTCCATCTCCTGAATCTGCGCGCGTGTCTCATCGCCGATCACCCGCTGGAAATCCCGCACAATCATGGGATACGGATGGGGCCCTACCACACTGCCCAGGATATAGAAGGTATCCTCCACATTGCTGACCCAGTAGCGCAGCGCTTCATTGCCGGCATCCTTCAAGGTCCGGGAGCCGGAGGTTACCGGCACTACCTCGGAGCCCAGCAGATTCATCCGGAAGACATTCAACTGCTGGCGTTTGGTATCCTCCTCGCCCATAAACACCTTGCACTCCATGCCAAGCAGCGCGGCGATGGTAGCCGTTGCCACACCGTGCTGGCCGGCTCCGGTTTCGGCGATCACCTTCTTTTTGCCCATTCGTTTGGCCAGCAGGCCCTGTCCGATAGTATTGTTGATCTTGTGCGCGCCGGTATGGTTCAAATCCTCGCGCTTCAGATAAATCTTCGCCCCGCCCAGATGCTCCGTCAGCCGCTCGGCATAGTACAAATTGGTGGGACGCCCCGAATAATGCTTCAGCAGCCCGTTCAGCTCAGCTAGAAATTCCGGGTCCCGGGAATATTTCTTGTAGGCTTCCTCCAGCTCAAGGAGAGCGTTCATCAGGGTTTCGGGGACATAACGTCCTCCGAATTTGCCGAATCGCCCATACTGGTCAGGCACTTGTCCGATGCTCATGCTTCTTTCACCCTTTCCACAAAAATCCGGATTTTCTCCGGGTCCTTCACGCCTTCCGTTTCTACGCCGCTGGATACATCCACGCCGTCGGGAGCATAGTCAGCCAACAGCCGCCCCACATTATCCCCATGAAGCCCTCCGGCAATGATCAGCCGCCGCCCCGCCTTGCGGGCCCATTCCCGTACGGTTGGAATCGCCTCCCACGGAAAGGTCCTGCCGCTGCCTCCGCCGGTTACGGGGTCGAAGGTGTCCAGCAGAAACGCATCCGCATAAGGCACATAAGGCGCAAGCGTCTCCGTCAGCCGACCCGCAATATCCGGAAGACACAGCTCCCCACTGTTCTCCTCCCCCGCCTCCGGCAGCGTCGCCGCCTTAAAAATCTCCACACCGAAGCGCTCCTTCACCTGCCGGCAAAATAAAGGCGTCTCCTGTCCATGCAATTGTACAATGTCCAGAGGCGCTTCCGCCATGACATGCTCCAGCTCCTCCATGGAAGGATTGACGAACACACCTGCGGCAAGAAAGCCCCCCCGCTCCCGGAAGCCTTCCTCCCGGAGCAACTGGATCAACCGGCCTGCCTCCCCGGTCGTGACCTGCCTGCGGCTTTTGGCAAAAACAAAACCGATATGATCCACAGGCAGCCCCCTCATGGCAAGAAGGGTCTCCGGCATGCGGATGCCGCATATTTTAACCGATGGCGCCACCGGCTTCACCTCTTTTCCATCCGGACGGGCCCCAAGAGATCAAGCACCGCTTGCCCCACATCCGGCTGCCGCATAAAATGCTCCCCAACCAGCACCGCCTTGGCTCCTACCCGGCTAAGATAGTCAATTTCCGCCCGCTGCCCGATGCCGCTTTCGCTGACCACGGCCACTTCCTTGGGCACATATTGGATCAGCTCCTCCGTGGTGCGGATGTCCGTCACGAAGGTATGGAGATTGCGGTTATTGATGCCGACAAGCGACACGTCCAATTCAAGAGAGCGCTCCAGCTCGGCCCGGTCGTGAACCTCCACCAGAGCGTCCAGCCCGATATCCTGCGCAATGGTCAAAAGCTCCTTCATTTCCTGCGGCTTCAGGATGGCGGCAATCAGCAGCACCGCATCCGCCCCCAGAAGGCGGGCTTCATACACCTGGCGGTAGTCGATGGTGAAATCCTTGCGCAGGAGCGGAATATCCACCGCTTCGCGCACGGCGCGGAGATAATCGTTGCTGCCTTGAAAATAGTCCGTATCCGTCAGCACGGAGATGCAATCCGCCCCGGCGGCGCGGTATGCTTCCGCCAGACGTACGGGATGGAAATCCTCCCGGATGAGACCCTTGGAGGGAGAAGCCTTTTTTACCTCGGCGATCAGGCCCATGGGCCGATTGCTGCCCTTGCCCAGCTTCTCCGCAAAGCCAAGGCAGGCGGACATTCCGGCAATCTGCGCCTCCGCCTTGGACAGAGAAAATACTTCTTTCAGACGATCCACTTCCTGCTTTTTGGTGGCGACAATCCGATCAAGAAACATGGCTCAGCTCCTTGGTATATTGGATAAGCTCCTGCAGCTTCTGATAGGCGCGTCCCGAATCGATGGCGGCGGCGGAGAGCTTGACTCCCTCCTGGAGGGTGGTGCAGCGCTCGGACACATAGAAGCAGGCTCCCGCGTTGGCCAGCACCACATCCCGGTAGGCTCCCCGTTCGCCGCGCAGCACGGACAGGATGATGTCGGCGTTGGTGGCCGCATCCCCGCCGGTTATGGCTTCAATGCCGGAGGCCCGCAAGCCCAGATCATCCGGCGTCAGATCATAGGTAGCCACCTGGCCGTTCTTCAGCTCGGTAATCCGGGTAGACGCGGAAATGCTGATTTCATCCAGCCCGTCGTGGCTGGCCACTACCATTCCCCGCTTTAAGCCCAGCTCCCGGAGGACGTTTGCCATCAGCTCGGTTTTGTCCAGATCGAACACCCCCAGCAGCTGGCGGTCCGCCGAGGCCGGATTGGTCAGGGGGCCCAGCAGGTTAAACACGGTGCGGATGCCGATTTCCTTGCGGGGTACGGCGGCATGCTTCATGGACTGGTGGAACACCTGGGCGAACATAAAGCAGATGCCCAGCTTATCCAGGCAGCGGGCCGCTCCCGCATCATCCAGCGCGATGTTGACGCCCAGCGCTTCCAGCACGTCGGCGCTGCCGCTTTTGCTGGAGGCGGCCCGGTTCCCGTGTTTGGCTACGCGAATGCCCCCGGCAGCCGCCACCAACGCCGATGCGGTGGAGATATTGAAGGTATGCGCGCCATCGCCTCCGGTTCCGCAGGTATCCAGCAGATTGGCGCTGTCCGTTGCCACCTTCCTGGCATAACGGCGCATGGACTGGGCAAAACCGGTCACTTCCTCAATGGTCTCGCCTTTGATCCGCAAAGCTGTCATCAGACTGCCGAATTGCGCCTGGCTTACCTGACCCTCCATAATCTGTGCCATCAGGGAGGCGGCCTGCTCCCGGTTCAGATGCCGGCCCTCCACCAATTGGGCGATGCCCTGCTGAATAGAAAACGTCTCCACATTCAATCCCCCTGTCATGAAATAAGCTGATCCCAAGCGGCAGGCCGGATATACCCCTCTATCCTTTTTAGCCTCCGATAAAATAATCCCCGTTCACTGTCGCCGCCGGCTCTGCGCCGAACACCGCCTCGGCGGTGCGGATGGCTTTCAGCGAAGCCTTGGCCTTGTTCACTGTTTCCTCGTATTCCTTCTCGGGTACGGAATCCCAGACAATGCCGGCTCCCGCCTGGACGTAGGCCTTGCCCTGCTTGAATACCACCGTGCGGATGGTGATGCAGGTGTCCAGATTGCCGGAGAAGCCCAGATAGCCGATAGCCCCGGCGTAGCAGCCTCTGGCCTCATTTTCCAGCTCGGCGATAATCTCCATGGCTCTGAGCTTGGGGGCGCCGGAGACCGTGCCTGCCGGCATGCAGGACAGGAAGGCGTCGAAGAAATCCTTGTCGCCGCGGATGCGTCCGGTCACGTTGGAGACGATATGCATCACATGGGAGTATCGTTCGATTTCCATGAAGGTATCGCACTTGACAGTGCCGAACTGGGAGACCCGGCCCAAGTCGTTGCGCCCCAGGTCCACCAGCATCAGATGCTCCGCCCGTTCCTTTTCGTCGGCCAGAAGATCCCGCTCCAGCGCTTCATCTTCCTCCGGAGTGGCGCCTCTTGGACGGGTGCCCGCAATAGGTCTTGTCTCTACCCGCTCATCCTCCACCCGCACCAGAAGCTCCGGCGAGGTGCCTACAATAACCTCATCATCCAGCTTCAGCACATACATATACGGAGAGGGATTCATGGTCCGGAGAATCCGGTACACCTGCAGGGGGTCCACATCCGTTTCGATTTCGAAGCGCTGGGAGAGCACCACCTGGAAGATATCCCCGGCCCGGATATATTCCTTGGCCGCCTCCACATTGGCGATGAATTTGTCCTTGGTGATATTGGAGCGGATTTCCCCCAGCTCCACGTTCTCGGGTATGGGCCGGTGAATCATCCGGTTGGCCGGCACCGGCCGGATCAGCTTGGCGATCAGCGCGTCGATTTTGGCGCAGGTTTCGTCATATGCCCGGATAATCTGGGCGTCCGTGGCCCCGGCCGGAATATGGACATTGGAGATCACCTTCAACTGCTGCTTAAAATGGTCAAAGGCAATCACCTGATCGCAGAACATGAAGTGGATATCGTCCATCCCCAGGTCATCCAGCTTGTGCTTGGGCAGCCGCTCGTAATATTGCAGGAGATCGTAGCCGAAAAAGCCGACGGCGCCTCCGGTAAACCGGGGCAGCTCTGGAATGGACGGGCTTCTATAGGAACGGAGCAGGGATTTCAGCACCTCTACCGGCTTCTGCTCCTCGTAGCGGGCCGACTCCTTGCCGTTTTGGATCTCGGTAATCCCGTTTTTTGCTTTGACCACCAGGAACGGATCGGTTCCGATAAAGGAGTAGCGGGCCCACTTGACCCCACCTTCCACACTTTCCAAAAGGAATGCGCGCTTCTCGTTATAAAATTGCTGAAACACCCGGATCGGCGTTTCCGTATCGGCCAGCAAATGGCGGACGACGGGAATGAGATTGTATTCCCGCGCCAGGCGGATCACCTCTCCGACAGTAGGTGAATACATGGGCACCTGCTCCTTTCTAAATTTTTCCCCCAAAAGTGAAGTGAAGCTCTGTAGCTTATTCCGAATACTTTTGGGGGAGCCCCACAAAAACATTCCCCCAAAAGTGAAGTGAGGCTCTGTAGCTTAGTCCGATTACTTTCGGGGGAGCCCCCACAAAAACATTCCCCCAAAAGTGAAGTGAAGCTCTGTAGCTTATTCCGGGTACTTTTGGGGGAGCCCCCGATTTAAAGATATGCAAAAAAGCCTCTACTTTGGAAGTAGAGGCTGCCGAGTCGTTATGAAAGGATGAGTCCAATAGGAAATAAGCACCCTGCTTGCGCTCTAAGGCGGCAAACAAGGAATGCGGCAAGAGACACCGGTACGGTCCATCGTCCCCGGCTTTCTCGGCTCTGCTTCGCTTCACTCGGCTCAACTCTTCCAACTTGCACTCTGCTTGGCATCTACTGCCCTCAACTGACTCTCATTGCTTGTTATCCACTATACCCCATGCTCCCATTCCCGTCAAGCCGCTTCCTCTTCTTGCTATCCGGCAATATCCGGCCGCAGCACCCGTGCTTCGTTCAGATACACATGCCGGATTTCCTTCTGGGATTTGTCCGTGTTGATGTGCACCATCAGCCGGATGCAGCGGGGCAGGCTGGGTTTCACGGGGATTTCCAGAGAGCACATGAGGGGAACCAGCTCCCACCCCTCCATTTGGCGGATCGCTTTTGCCGGAAAGGCCGCGGTCAGGTCCTCCGTCGTGGTCACAAATACGCTGCAGATGTCCTCCGGCACCACATGGTTGTCCTCCACAATCTGCAGCAATAAATCCGATGTGGCCTGCAAAATTTCCTTTTCATCATCCAGGGCGACTGTTGTTGCGCCGCGTATGCCGCGTACTACCATCATGGATTATTCTCTCCCTTCAGCTCCTCCACTACGGCACGCACCATATCCGCCGAAACAGAGCTGTCGATCTTGACCTTGCCGATGGCTGTGGGAACAATGTACACCATCTTGCCATCCCGGAACTTCTTGTCATGCTGCATGGCGGACATAATGGCGTCCGTACTGTAAGCCTTATCGACGTTCACAGGCAGCTGGAACTGTTCCATCAGCGCCTTGGTGACCGTATGAATTTCCGCGGGGTAGCCCATTTTGACCGCAAGGCGCGCCGCTCCCACCATCCCGATGGAAATTGCCTCCCCATGGGTCAGCTCGCCGTAGCCGGCCACCGCCTCCAGGGCATGGCCCAGGGTATGGCCCAGGTTGAGGATCGCCCGCAGGCCGCCCTCCTTCTCATCCTCGGACACCACCTGCGCCTTCACCTTGCAGCCGAAATACAGCGCCTCGCCCAATACCTCCAGATCCAGGCCGAGGAGCTTGTCGGCGTTCTCGCCGCACCAGTTGGTGAAGCCTTCATCCCAAATCAGCCCGTGCTTTACCACCTCAGCCAGGCCGGAACGGACATCCCGGGGAGGCAGGGTCAAAAGCAGCTTGGTGTCATAAATGACAATCTCCGGCTGATAAAAAGCGCCAATCACGTTTTTGGCCTTGGGATGATTGACCGCCACCTTGCCGCCTACGCTGCTATCATGGGCCAGTATGGTGGTGGGCACCTGCACGAAGCGGACGCCGCGCATGTAGCTGGCCGCCGCGAAGCCGCACAAATCCCCGATGACCCCTCCACCCAAGGCAATAAAGACGGAATTGCGGTTAAGCCCCGCTTCAAGCGCGGTTCCAACAATGTCCTGCAGCACCGCCAACGACTTGGTGGCTTCGCCGGGCTCCGCAATGTACGTGCCCACCTTGTAGCCGGACTCCCTCAGCAATCCGACGATCCGGTCCAGATGCAGCGCCGCCACATTCTTGTCGGTGACAACTAAGAGCGGCGTACCGGGCTTGATCCCTCTGCCCGCCAGCAGGCTTCCGATGGATGCCGTTACATCCTCGCCGATGTGGATGGGATAGCTGCGTTCCCCCAGATCCACGTGCAAAATCTTAGTTTCCATGTTTCAGTACCCCTTCACCTGTTCCAGATAGCTTGTATAATTGCGGCGGATTTCCTCGATGGAATCCCCGCCGAATTTCTCCATAAAGGCCTGGGCAACCTCCCATGCCACCACATTCTCCATAATGACCCCCGCCGCCGGAACCGCACAGGTGTCGGAGCGTTCGATCTGGGCGGTGAAGGCCTCCTTGGTGTCAATGTCCACACTGGGCAGCGCCTTGTAAAGAGTGGCGATAGGCTTCATAACGCCCCTGACCACAATGGGCTCGCCGGTGGTCATGCCCCCCTCCAGGCCCCCGGCCCGGTTGGTCCTGCGGTTGAAGCCCGCTTCCTCCGAATACAGGATTTCGTCGTGGAGCTGGGAGCCTTTGGTGGAGGCCGCCTGGAAGCCGATGCCGAATTCCACACCCTTGAAGGCCTGAATCGACACCACCGCCTGGGCAATGCGCCCGTCCAGCTTCCGGTCCCATTGGACATGGCTGCCAAGGCCTACCGGGGCGCCTTCCACGATCACTTCCACGATGCCGCCCAAAGTGTCCCCTTCGGATTTGGCCTGGTCGATGGCTGCCATCATTTTCACTTCCGCGTCCTTGTCCGTTACCCGGACAGGGGATTCCTCCGTCAGCCGGACCAGCTCATCCAGCGGCAGCTCCTGCCGCACCGCCTCCACATCGCCGATGCGGATGACCTGGCCGGCCACCTTAATGCCGAACTCCGCCAGGAAAGCTCTGGCTATGGCCCCTACCGCAACCCGCACGGTTGTCTCCCGGGCGCTGGAGCGCTCCAGAATATTGCGCAGGTCCCGCTGGTTATATTTCAAGCCGCCGTTCAGATCCGCGTGTCCCGGACGGGGACGGTTCACCCGGCGTTTGCCTTCATTTTCTTCCTCCACGGGCTCAACGCTCATCACCTTGGTCCAGTGGGCCCAGTCCTTGTTTTCCACCACAAGGGCCACCGGCGCGCCGGTGGTTTTGCCATGACGGACGCCTCCGACAATGTTCACCGTATCCTTCTCGATCTGCATCCGCAAGCCCCGGCCGTAGCCCTTTTGCCTGCGGGCCAACTGAACATTTACTTCCTCCGCCAATACATTCAGATTGCTGGGGAGGCCTTCAATAATCGCCGTCAATTGCGGACCGTGGGTTTCGCCTGCCGTCAGGTATCTCATATGCCATTCTCCTCTATGTTTCCGTTTCTGTATCGCTTTAAAGCGCGTTATCAAATCCGCAATTTGCTTTAGCGCTTTTATGCACTAACTTACGGGTTATTATAGTACAGATCCGTTCGTTTGACAATCCCTTACCCGCTTCATGTGTTGTTGTTCTGTGATAATGTCATCCTATAACTGTTCTGAGATAATGTCACCATGAGACAGGAGAC
>NZ_QMFA01000034.1 GCF_003285005.1 Paenibacillus sp. YN15
CAGCCCCAATAAAATTTCCAATTCGCTTCTTTCAGGGGCTTGACATCTTACCGCTGGACTTTTGCTCCGAACCTTGGACCTCCTAGGGCGTGTCTGATAACTCCGAGGGGAGCAGCTAATGCCCAAATTTTCGTTCCAGGCAAGGCACTTTCGTGAAGGCGTACCGGGGGTACGTCAAGCGGAAGTAACGAAGCAAGGGACGAAAAGGCGGTGAAAGATGCCCTCAAGCGGGTTTTCAGACACGCCCTAACNAGGGACGAAAAGGCGGTGAAAGATGCCCTCAAGCGGGTTTTCAGACACGCCCTAACCTGAAGGTAAGCAAGGCAACCTTTTTTCACTTCTTTTCCCGCCACACTCTTTTGTTTATAATAGCCTCATACCCCATAACCTGCAATCCATGAGCAATAATCCAACAGCAGATGCTCACGAAACCAGTTTTTCGGATAGGCCACAAAGTGGCAACCAAACTCAAAACTTTAAGGAGGAAGCTTGCATGAGCTATCAAGCGGCACCGAAACGGTACGACTCGATGAAATACAACCGCTGCGGACGCTCCGGTCTGAAGCTGCCCGCCATTTCCCTGGGGCTGTGGCATAATTTCGGAGGCGTGGATACCTTTGAGAACGGACGGGCCATGATCCGCAAAGCCTTTGACCTGGGCATCACCCATTTTGACCTGGCCAACAATTACGGCCCGCCTCCAGGCTCGGCGGAGCTGATGTTCGGACAGCTGCTGAAGACCGACCTCGCCCCTTACCGGGACGAGCTGATCATTTCCACCAAGGCCGGCTACCACATGTGGGAAGGCCCTTACGGCGACTGGGGCTCCCGCAAATATCTGCTGTCCAGCCTGGACCAAAGCTTAAAGCGCATGGGCCTGGAGTATGTGGATATTTTCTACTCCCACCGTCCCGACCCGGAGACTCCCATCGAGGAAACCATGATGGCCCTGGACCAGGCTGTCCGCTCAGGCAAGGCTCTCTATGTAGGCATCTCCAACTACAGCGCGGAGCAAACCGCCGTTGCCGCCAAGGTTCTTAAGGAGCTGGGCACCCCGCTTCTGATCCACCAGCCCAAATACTCCATGCTGAACCGCTGGATCGAAAACGGTCTCCAGGATGTCCTGGAGGAAAACGGCGTAGGCAGCATTGCCTTCTGTCCCTTGGCCCAGGGGCTCCTGACCAACAAATATCTGGCCGGTATTCCCACAGATTCCCGGGCCGCCCGCAACGGCTTCCTGAAGGAGCAGGACATTACCGAGGAGACCATAACCAAGGTGACCAAGCTGATCCAAGTGGCGGAAGCCCGTGGTCAATCCCTGGCCCAAATGGCCCTGGTCTGGGCTCTCCGCGGCGGACGGCTGACCTCCGCCCTGATCGGCGCCAGCCGCGTCAGCCAGATCGAGGAGAATGTAGCGGCCCTCGCCAATCCGGATTTTACCCAAGAGGAGCTTGACCTCATTGAGGAGATTTTGAAATAAGGCTCATACCCGCACAAGCACCAATAAACACAGCCTTTGCCGCAAGGGAAGCTTCCCCCGGTAAAGGCTGTGTTTGGTTTCATTCTTCCTACTTCCTATTTGTCCTTGCCTGTGATGGGCAGGCTGGACTGCTCCTTCAGCTGGGGCAGAGAGACACTGGGGGGAAGCGCCGCTGACCCGCCTACAGGATTGCCCTTATTGTCCATATAGTACATGGGAGTGCCGCCCACCACCAGCACATAGGTTACCGGAATCTCCGTTTCCACCACCTCGGGTTCGGAATCGAAGGGGATGATGACGGAGACTTCAGCGATGATGCGGATGTACACCTCCACCAGAATCATGTTGATCCCGGCGTTTTCGTAGCGGGTATTGAGGGACACCTGGGCGCTGCCCATGGGAACCAGACGCACCGGCACCTTGGGGCCGAAGGAGGCCAAGAGGGCGCTGCCCATGGCCTGCCCCAAAGGAATATGCTCCGGCATAGTCTTCAGGCTCAGCAGTTGGTTTTGGACAGTGGACACCGTATCCGCCGTAATGCGCATATGCTCGGCATAATTCAAGACGAAGCTGGAGACATTGCCGTTATTGTCCCGCTGCCACTCGATCAGCTTGTCGTAATTGGCCCCCCGGGATAAACGGTCGGTGATGGCGCTGTTGATGGCTTGGGTGGCGATCTGCTTCACCCGCACCTTGGCCAGATTCATCAGAGGCGGCTTCAGATTTTTTTCCACAAAAATAAAGGACTGCAGCGCAAACGCCATGGTAATGAAGAGAAGGAGAAAAACAATCCGCCTCCGCCGCTTCCTCTTGGGGGGCCGGCCGTAAAATCCGCGTTTTTGCATAGACTTGCCTCCTGCGGCTTGATCCGTGGGAAAATCCGTGGAAAAGACCAACCGGTCCTGCCGGGGACGGCCGGTACACATTCTCGTATAAGCCTATGCGCGGGTTTCGGAAAATATTGCCCCGGGGATTATTCCTCCCCCCGCTCCTGCCTCCATTCCCCTTTGGGGGTGGCGCTGCGGTACGCGGAGGGGGACATGCCGGCAATTTTTTTGAAGGCTTTGCTGAAATGGAACTCGTCATAATAGCCGCAGGCGGAGGCAATCCGCTTCAGAGGCTCATCGGTATGCTCCAACAGCCGCAGGGCGTGCTCGTGACGAACCTTGTCCAGGTATTCCTTGGGGCTTGTCCCCAGCTCCTCCAAAAAACGCCGCCGCAGCTGGCGCAGACTGATGCCGCAATCCTCCGCCACCAAAGACAGCCGGATATCCGCGTAATAGTGGGTATCCAGATAACGCTTGGCCGCCTCCCAGGGGGGCGGGCCGCTGCTTCCGGGCCCTGCTCCCGATGCGGGACGCTCCTGTCCGCCCCGGGCAGTCTGCCGGCGGGAGACGGACCTGATCAGCCGCAGCAGCAGATTGCAGGCGGCGGCTTCCCGCCCGTCGTCACCGGGGGCCCAGGCCGTGCGCAGGGCCTTGATCCGGCCTTCGCAGTCCTCCCGGTCGGCGCCGCGCAGCGCCTGAACCTCGGCCATTTCCAAGGCTGCAAGCTCCCTGACCTGCCATGCGCCATTATGGCGGGTAACCGCAGCCGCCTGGAACAGGATCATGGTCATATGAAGGGGGTTATCCGTATCCGACATCATCCACAGCTCCCGCCCGGGCCGCAAATACAAAAGACTGCCGGGACCCACCGGGAACTCCCGCCCGTCCAGCGTAAAGAAGCCCCGCCCTTCATGCACCCAATAGAGACTGTGCACGTGAATGGTCCGCCGCGGGTCCTGCCAGCCCGGCAAGGGCGGTTTGTCATAAATCAGTTCAATCTTGAGCATCAGCTCGGAAAAGCGAATGGCCATGGGCGTTCCCTCCTGTTCCGTTTACGCGTATCCTATCCCAATTGTACATGATTTCTGTCCGTTTTTTACATGGAGGATCGAAGCTTTCAATGATACGCTTGCCGTAGAAAACAAAGGAGGCAAGAACCATGAACCGCACATTTATAGATCATACCGTACGGCAATGCAGAAATTTGGACGGGCTTTGGGATTTTGTCACAGATCCGGAGGATATGGGGCTGACTCAGGAATGGCAGAAGCAATTTCCGGCGAACCACGGGCAAATGTATGTGCCCGCCTGCTGGAACAATGAGCTGGGGCTCTACGATTACCGGGGCGCCGCTTGGTATCGGACCCGGATCAACGTTTCCGGGGAGCAAAACCTGCAGATCATCTTCCATGCCGTGCAAGGCTTTGCCCAGGTATATTGGGATGGCGAGCAGGTGGCCGGGCACTTCGGGGGCTTTACGCCATTCTCCTTTGTTGTGTCCCATGCTGTCCCCGGCGTACATGAGCTGGTGATCCGCACGGACAACCGTCTGGGCGAGGATACCATTCCCTATCATGCGGTGGACTGGTTTCACTACGGCGGCATTATCCGCCCGGTGGAGGTTCAGGTGCTCCCCGATATATTCATTGAAGGCTTGAAAATGGAATACAGCCAGGGCTCCGACGGGCAGCTTGAAACCTCCTGCCGCGTCACTCTGCGGTCTTTGGGGGAAGCAGCCTCGGTGCCTGTTGCATTGACCCTGGACGGCGTAACAATCGGGGAACAAACGGTAGGGGTGCCTGCCAACGGAACGGTTCACGCGGCCTTCTCGCATACCCTGCCGAATCCCCGGCTGTGGGATGTGGGCCGGCCGGAGCTGTATATGGTCCGCGCCGCAACGCCGGAGGATGATCTGGCGGACCGCATCGGCTTCCGGTTCATCCGGGCGGCGGAGGGCAAGATTTATTTGAACGGCAAGGAAATCCGCTTCCAGGGGGTAAACCGCCACGAGGAGCATCCGGAGTGGGGCTTCGCCTTTCCGCCCAAGCTGATGACGAAGGAGATCGCCCTTCTGAAGGAGTTGGGCTGTAATTCTGTCCGGGGCAGCCACTACCCCCAATCCCCGTATTGGATCGATTTGCTGGATGAAAACGGGCTGCTCTACTGGAGCGAAATTCCCATCTGGGGAGCGCATCTGCCCGTGGAGGCCACCGGCAATCCGGTGCTGGAGGAGCGGGCCAGAACGATGATCGGGGAAATGATCCGCCGGGATTTCCACCATCCCTGCATCCTGTTCTGGTCTGTGCACAACGAGATCGACACCCGCAGCCAGGAAGCGCTGCACTTGAGCCAATCCCTGTCGGGGCTGGTCCGGGAGCTGGACCAAAGCCGTCTGGTAGCCTACGCCACCATGCATCCGCTGACGGACATTGTGATGGGCTGCTTCGATGTGATCGGCATCAACTACTACCATGGCTGGTACAACGGGAAAGTGGAGCAGTTTGCGGACATGCTGGCAGGCTTCCACAAACATGCCGCCTCCCTGGGCTGTGCCGATAAACCCGTCCTGATGACGGAGTTCGGCGGCGCAGGCATTTACGGGGACACCGGCTGGGAGCCGCGGCTGTTCAGCGAGGATTATCAGGCGGAGATTCTGGCCAAGGCGCTGCGGATTTTCCGCGGGGACCCGAAGCTAAGCGGCACCTTCATCTGGCAATTCGCCGACATCCGCGGCGATCTGCGCAGCGAGCGGGGTTTCTTCCGCGACCGGGCCAGAAGCTTCAACAACAAGGGGCTGCTGAACGAATACCGCAAGCCCAAGCTGGCCTACCGGGTGGTGCGGGATATTTACCGGGCGGACCGGTATCCGCTAACGGAATAAGGCGGCGCAGGACATCGCCCTTCGGGCGTATGGCTTCGGTGGACAGCTACCGCCTTCAACTTCGGCCTATAACTCCCGGCGCATAGCTTCCGGAGGTACGGCTACCGGCGCGGTTCGAGTATGAAATTTCATATATAAAACCCGGCGACTACCCCGAATTGGCACTTGGATATGAAATATCGATTACAATTCAGCACAATGGCTCCCAAGAGCCGATTTGTAACTGATTTTTCGAGTATAACGCCCCAAAATACCTCTTCTCGAAAAATTATAGTCGAAATTTCGAGTATAACCTCGCAGTAAAGCCCCTTCCCATATTTGGGTGAGGGGCCTTTTTGATGAACGCCGTTCCCTTGTGGTATAATGAAATATCCGGCCTACCCGCAACATGCTGCGGCCGGTTCACAATTGAATAACAAATCTGCACCGAAAAGCGCATGCTCACGAAGCGGCGTTTGTTCCTGCAGGAGAGGTTCGCGAACTCCCTCTAAAAAAAACTATTGACTCCTTCAGGCCGGGCTTTTTTTCGCCGCGGTTCTCTGAGGCTTGTTTTTTGCGGATATCCGGTCCTCTCGTTTTTCCATGACTATTTGGAGAAGGAGAGATTTTTTTATGCTCAAAAATGAAAAAGCCTTTGTTGTTTTCAGCGGCGGCCAGGACAGCACCTCCTGCCTGTTCTGGGCCAAGTCCATGTTTGCCGAAGTGGAAGCCGTCACCTTCGATTACGGCCAGCGCCACAAGGCGGAGATCCAATGCGCCACGGAGATTGCCAAGGAATTAAACATCCGTCAGACCATTCTGGACATGTCCTTATTGAACCAGTTGGCTCCCAATGCCTTAACCCGTCAGGATATCGACATCGACCAGAAGGAAGGCAAGCTGCCTACAACCTTTGTGGACGGACGGAACCTGCTGTTCCTGAGTTTTGCCGCCATCGCCGCCAAGCAGGCAGGGGCCCGTCATTTGGTCACGGGAGTATGCGAAACAGACTTCAGCGGATATCCCGATTGCCGGGATTCCTTCATTAAATCCTTGAATGTGACCTTGAATCTGGCCATGGATTACCCCTTCGTCATTCATACGCCCCTGATGTGGCTGGACAAGGCGGAGACCTGGCGGCTGGCGGATGAGCTGGGCGCGTTCCAGTTTGTCCGGGAGAAAACATTGACCTGCTATAACGGCATTCCCGGCGACGGGTGCGGGGAATGTCCCGCCTGCAAGCTGCGCCGCGCCGGTCTTGAGAAATATCTACAGGAAAAAGGAGGCTCACAATGACTCACGACAATCACACATGCGGCCCGGGGGGCTTTGCCATTCCGGAGCGGGTCCAGCGTCTGGGAGAGGACATCAGCCGGGAGCAGCTGCGGTATCATGAACGCCGGGTCATGGTGGTGAAGGAATTCACCTTTGATGCCGCCCATCATCTTCACGCTTACGAGGGCAAGTGCATGAACCTGCACGGCCATACCTATAGAGCAGTCTTCGGGATCAGCGCCATTCCCGGGGAGACAGGGCTGGCGATGGATTTTGGGGATATTAAGGATATCTGGAAAAGCTCCATCGAAGGCTGGCTGGACCACCGGTATCTGAACGAAAGCCTTCCTCCCATGAACACCACCGCCGAGAATATGGTGGTCTGGCTGTTCCGGAAGATGGAGGAAGCCCTGCAATCCCAGCCGTACCGCTTGCAAATCCGGGAAGGCCGGACGGAGTTTGTCCGCCTGTTTGAAACCCCCACCAGCTATGCCGAGGCCAGACGGGAGTGGATGGTGGATGAGTAGCACACAGCGGTCAATCGGGAACGGCGGTGTGCAAGCCGCCATCCCGGTTCTGGAGATTTTCGGGCCGACGGTCCAGGGGGAGGGAATGTCCATTGGGCGGCGGACCATGTTTGTGCGCACCGCAGGCTGCGATTACCGCTGCTCCTGGTGCGATTCCGCCTTTACCTGGGACGGCAGCGCCCGGGAAGAGTTGCGGAGGCTTGGCGCCGAAGAAATATGGGCGGAGCTTGCGGCTTTGGCCGATGGCGGCTTCGACCACGTGACCCTGTCCGGCGGCAATCCCCTCCTTCTTCCCCAGCTGGGCAGTCTGGTGGAGCTTCTCCGCAGCAAGGGCATCCGCATCGCTGTGGAAACACAGGGCTCCGTCTGGCAGGATTGGGTGCTGCTGACGGATGAGGTCACCCTCTCGCCCAAACCTCCCAGCTCCGGCATGATAACAGATTTGGAGCAGTTGGATGTATGGGTGAACAGGCTGGCGGAGAGCGGCACCGGGAACAGCGCCGGAACGCATGCTGCCGATGGCCGTGGGGGCAGTGGCCCCGGAATAAGCGCGAATACCGTATGCCCAGGGCCTGCGTACAGCTTGAAAGTCGTGATTTTCAACCGGGAGGATCTGGACTATGCGTCCGGGCTTCATACCCGTTATCCGGAGGTTCCCCTGATTCTGCAAACAGGCAATCCCGAGCCGGTAGGCGGCGAAACCGGCGGCACGGCCCTGCGGCTGCTGGCGGCCTACGAGAACCTCCTGGGAATGGTTATGGAACGCAAGGAATTGAAGGACGTGCGGGTGCTGCCCCAGCTCCATGCCCTGGTTTGGGGCAATAAACGCGGGGTATAGGCATTAGACAAGGAGGCCGACACAATGGCAGGAAGACAAGCGGATGAAATGCAGGATTTAACCTTGCTGGGCAATCAGGGTACCCGGTACCCCCAAGACTACGATCCCTCTGTGCTGGAGAGCTTCGATAACAAACACCCGGGGCGGGATTATTTTGTGAAATTCAACTGCCCCGAATTTACCAGCCTTTGTCCCATTACCGGGCAGCCGGACTTCGCTACCATCTACATCAGCTACATTCCCGATATCAAAATGGTGGAGAGCAAATCGCTGAAGCTGTATTTGTTCAGCTTCCGCAACCACGGGGATTTTCACGAGGACTGCATGAACATCATCATGAACGATTTGATTACCCTCATGCAGCCGCGGTATATTGAAGTATGGGGCAAATTTACGCCGCGCGGCGGCATTTCCATCGATCCCTACTGCAATTACGGGAAACCCGGCACCCCCTTCGAGGAAATGGCTCGCCACCGGCTGATGAATCATGATCTTTACCCCGAAAAGGTGGACAACCGATAATGGAATCCAAAACACGCAGGATTGCCGGCATCTCCCTGTTTATTATGGGGGCGGGCTTCATTGCAATGCTCCCCTTTCAAAAATATGCCGCTGCCCGGCTTTTGGCAGGGGCTTTTGAAGCGGGGCTGGTGGGCGGTCTGGCCGACTGGTTTGCGGTGACGGCTCTGTTCCGGCATCCCCTGGGCATTCCCATTCCGCATACGGCGCTGCTGCCGCGGAACCGGGAGAAGATGACCCAGGCCCTGGTCACCATTGTGCAGAATAACCTGCTCAACAAGGAAAGCCTGGTGGACAAGCTGCGGGAGCTGGAGGTGGCGGAGCGCCTGATGAGCGCTGCCCGGAAGGGGCTCGCCTCCGCCCGCTTCAAGGACATGGCCAAGGCCTGGGTGCTCTCTCTGCTGTCGCGCCCCTTGGACAAGGTATGGAACGGGGCGCTGCCCCATATCTCCCGCTTTATCCGGTCCCGGAACTGGGCGGACGGGCTTCTGGAGCTGGCCGGGGGCGAACCTGCCGCCCGGCAGGCCACGGAGAAGCTCTTGGACATGGCCGTGGACAAGGGAACCCGCTGGGTGGTCACCGACGATGCCCGGCGCATGATGGGGAGGCTGGCCATCACCGCTATCGGCAGCCTCAAAATGAACGGACTGATGCAATTTGCCGTCAACGCGGCGCTGAACTATTTTGACGAGGACCAAATCGGCGGGGCTATTCAGCTTGCTCTCGTCACCAAACTCCGGGAGATCAGCCTGGAGGGCCATCCCACCCGAGAATCCATTCTGGCTTCCCTGAAGAAGGAATGGGACGCCCAGACAAAGTCCCCGGAAAACCGGGAGAAGTGGAATGCCAAACTCCAGGAGCTGCTGGGCAACTGGGTGGACGGCGAAAAGCCTCTGGCCTTTCTGGAGGAGCTGCGGACGAAGCTGCATGATCAGATCGAAAGCGGAGAGCTGCTGGAAAACCGGGTGTTTCCCTTTGTGGAGGAGACGGCGGAGGAGCTCAGCCGCAACGACCGGCTGCTGGCCACTGTCAACAGCTTCCTTCAGGACATGACGGTGCGGTTTCTGGAAGCCAATCATTCCCGCATCGGCGGGTTGGTCCGGGAAAACATCGAAAAGATGGACAATGATACCCTGATTGCCCTGGTGGAGGACAAGGCCGGCAAGGACCTCCAGTGGATTCGGGTCAACGGCGCCGTCTGCGGCTTTTTCCTGGGGCTGGTGTTCACCACCGTCCGGATGCTGCTGGGGTAGCGGGGCTGTGCTGTCCGCTTGCCGGCGAGGAATTTTTGCGGCGGCTTGGGGTTAGTGTGCTTTTTGAAAAGCCGGATGTCTTCCGGGGCTCTTCTTTTGAGGGCAGCCGGATGATAGCGATCAGCATTTGTATGCTATTCGCCTGCAATGCCGTTTTTTACACCAATAGCATACATGAAATGATTGCTATGTAAGGCTTTCTGCTCTATTTTGAGGATTACAGGAGCCTTAGCAAACATTTTATGTATGCTATTCTTAAGTTTCCGTCAATTTTTGCTAAATAGCGAATATTTGTTGACGCTTACACACTCCACTACCAGCAATCAGACTCACCATACCGATCCCACTCAGCATACGCCTTACCGGTTCCACCACCATATGCCGTCCCCATCCCACCCACCATACGCCTTATCGATCCGACTCACCATACGCTATACCCATCCCACCCACCATATGCCGTCCCCATCCCACTCAACCTACGCCACGCCGTACACCCCAGCCTATGCGCCATGCCGTAGCGGCCGCCCCCACTCCTGCCATGCCACCAGAAAAAGACCATTCCCCTGCACCGCAGCAGTCATAGGAATGGCCTTTAGTACGTCCCGGGCTTACTTGTTCAAGTGATACGGCACGGTGGAAATGGTCACGTCCTTATATTTGAACAGATAGTAGCGGATCAGCAGGCTGGTTTGATTGTGCAGGATATTCTGCCACCAGTGTTTGGGAATGAACTGCGGGATCAGGATGGTAATATGCCCGGTCTCCGAGTTCTTCCATTCCACCGTTTCAATGAACTTCACCAGCGGCTTGATGATGCTCCGGTAGCGGGAGCGCAGGACAATGAGGCGCACGCCGCAATCCCACTCCTCCCACTTCTTCTCCATCTTCTCGATGTCCTCGTCATCAAAGCCGATGTACACCGCCACAATGTTATCCGTCATGGACTTGGCGTAGCTGATGGTGTTCATCACCACCCGGGTAATGCCCGCCACCGGAATCACAATGGTATTGCCCTTGGCCACCGGCTTGTCTTGAACCAGATCAATCCGCAGCTCATCGGCAACGGCCATATAGTGGCGGTGGATCTGCTGGAACATGATGTACACCACCGGCAGGAAGATGAATACCATCCAAACCTGGCTGAATTTGGTGAACAGGAAAATCAGCGTAATCGCCAGGGTGGTCAGCATCCCGATGCCGTTGACGACAAACCGCACCAGCCAGCCCTGGGGCTTCAGCCGGTACCATCTCCGCATCATCCCCAACTGGGACAAGGTAAAGGGAATGAATACCCCGATGGCGTAGAGGGGAATCAGATTCTCCGTATAGCCGTCGGACACAATGGCCAACACCCCGGCCAAACAGCCAAGCACGATAATGCCGTTGGAGAAGCCCAGCCGGTCGCCGCGGATCATAAAGGCGTGGGGCATGAACTTATCCTTCGCCAGCATAAAGGCAAGCAGCGGAAACGCCGCATACGCCGTATTGGCCGCCAGGAACAGGATCAGGGCCGTAGCGCCCTGAATGAAGTAGTAGATCGCTCCCCGCCCGAAGGCCGCTTCGGCAATCTGGGAGACTACCGTAACATCCTTCATGGGCGAAATGCCGTAGAAATAGGCCAGCAAGCTGATGCCCAGGAACATGGAGCCGAGAATGATGCCCATCAGCGCCAGCGTAGCCGCCGCATTCTTTTCGGCAGGGGCCTTGAAGCTGGGAATGGCGTTGGAGACCGCCTCCACCCCCGTCAGCGCCGAACAGCCGGAGCTGAACGCCTTCAGCAGCAGGAACAGGGAGATGCCGGATACATCCAGGCCAAACTCCGCAGGAGCAGCCTGCACATCTCCGGTGGCCACCCGAAAAAGCCCCACAATGATCATCAGGAAGATCCCGGCCACAAACAAGTATACGGGATAGGCCAGCACCGCGGCGGACTCCGTAATGCCCCGCAGGTTCATAATGGTCAGGAACAAAATCATGACAAGAGCAATTTCAATCCGGTACGGATGCAAATTCGGGAATGCCGAGGTCACCGCATCGGTAGCCGCGGAGGTGCTGACCGCCACGGTCAGAATATAGTCCACAAGCAGCGAACCCCCCGCTACCAGACCGGTCCGCACGCCCAGATTATCCTTGGCCACAATATAAGCGCCGCCGCCGCCGGGATAGGAGAAGATGGTCTGGCGGTAGGATAGCACCAGAATCGTAAGCAGGGCCAGCACCGCAAAGGAAATGGGAATGGAATACCACAGGGCTGCAAAGCCCAGCGTAATCAGCACGATCAAAATTTGCTCCGTGCCGTACGCCACCGAAGACAAGGCATCCGAGGACAGGATGGCCAGCGCCTTCAGCTTGCTGAGCTTTTCGTCTCCCAGCTCATGGGATTTCATAGGTCTGCCGATCAAAAACCGTTTTAAGCGCAATAACATCGTTTTTTCCCCGCCTGTGTTGTTTAATAGGTACCCCTAAGCTGAATGCGAACGGGAAACCGGGAAGTAAAATCCACTCTTCGTCTTGGTTAGAATTTGTCCTTCCGCCGCATCATATCCTCTTTCACCGCCCAAATGCCCATCCATTTTCAGACAGCAAAAAGACACCACGAAGAGCTTCTCCGTGGCGCCAACGCACCAAGAGTCCCCTTCCCCTTATCAACGCTTGCGAGGTTAGCTGCCGGATTCGGGCGGCAAGAGTCGCCCTACCTGTACGTCTCTACAAGCCCGCACAGGATTCACCCCGTTGTTCCCGTCAGGCCCCAAAATCAAAGCCCTCCGCGGAACAGTTGGTTCCCCCGTATCCCGCATGATGCGGGATTTCAGCGATTTCACCAGGAACATCCAATTGTGATTTCGTAAGGTACAGAACGTATGTTACTCTTTCGGAGCCTTCTTTGTAAAGGTTCGGATTCAAAGAGAAAGAGGCCAGATTCCGCTTGCCGGTGTGGATGGAAGCGATTTCTGTCCCCTTATTCAGCCATTCTCTCGATTGTTCTGGCTGTATCTCGGTTTATCGTTATGGGAGAATTTCAAATACGTTATTCAGGCGGGTCAGCTGGAACACCTTCATGACATTGGGCGCCAAAGCCTGCAATCTGATCTTGCCGCCTGCTTCCACGCACTTCTTGTAGGCGCTGACGATAACGCCCAGCCCTGTGCTGTCGATAAACCGGCAATCGCTAAAATCCAGAAGAAACTGGGTTGTTCCGTTGCTCACATACCCCCGCATGCTCTCTCTGAACAGAGAGGCTTCCTCAATGGAAAATGTGGGAGGAATGCGTATGACCTTTTCCTGCTGCATGTTAGTCACCTCTTAATTTAATATTCTCCACCATACCCTCCAGCTCATTGGCCATGGCGCTGACCTCCTGGGCGGATGAAGCAAGGTTGCCGACTGTAGAGGACTGCTCTTCGATGGCGCTGGACACACTCTCGCTGTTGGCTGCGGTTTGTTCGGAAATGCTTCCCATGGAATCAATCAGGCCGATGATCTGGTCGGAGGTGGCCACCTCGTCCCGGGTGATCTCTTCAATTTCCTTCACATTATGGGTGATGACCTGAACAGTGTCAATAATATGCATAAAGGCGCGGTCTGTTTCCTGGACGACATCCACCCCTTGGGTAACCGCGGAGGAGGCTCCTTTCATGGCTGCTACAGCCTTGCCGATCTGGTCTACCATCCCGCCGACCAGCTCCGAGATTTCGTTGGCATGTTTGTTGGATTCCTCGGACAGCTTGCGGACCTCTCCGGCCACTACGGCGAAGCCTCTGCCGTTCTCCCCGGCGCGGGCGGCTTCGATTGCGGCATTCAACGCCAGCAGATTGGTCTGCTGGGCGATGGCGTTAATAACGCCCACAATCTCCGTCACCGTGGCGGATTGAGTGCTGAGCGAGGCCAGAATGGCCTCTGTTTCGCCGGTGCTGACGCTGATGGTTTCCATTGCTTTTACCGTTTCCTGGACACGGACACGGCCGTCCTGGGCGGCTTTGTCGGAGGTATCCGCATTCTCGCTGGCTGCGGAGGCTTTATTGAGGGCCAGCTGGACCAGACTGGACAGCTGCACCAGCACCTGGGACGCGTTGACCACCGACGCGTTGTTGTTTTCGGCGCCGGCGGCAATCTCCTGCATGTTGGCGCTGATTTCCTCAATGGAGGCGTTGATTTCCTCCGAGGAGGCCGCCATCTCCTGGGACATGCCCATGAGCAATTGGGAGCCGTCGCGGATTTTGCGGATCATCATTCCCTGCTTGTCGACCATCAGGTTGAAGGATTCGCTCAACTGCTGGAACTCATCCTTGGAGCGGATCGCCGTGTGCACCGTCAGGTCGCCGTCTCCGGCCAATGCCATGGCCTTCTGAAGCTTGCGGATGGGACGGATAATCCCCATTTCGCTCATGAGATAACCCATGACCAGGGCAATCAGGATACATACCAGAGTAATGACAATGGTATCGTTGCGGATTTTGAAGGCTGGAGCCATATACTCGTCATAATTGGCCGTTGTGGCGACGATCCAATTGCCGGCAGGCTCAAAAACCACATACTTGTAGATGCCGTCAAAGCTGTAGAAGCCTGCCTTGGCCTTGCCGGCAAGCACATCCTTGACCAGAGCATTCATTTGCGGATAGCCGTTGTCCGTGAAATTTTCCTGCAGCACCTTGTCCGCAACGGGATGGGAAACCAGCAGGCCGGTTCTGTCCAACATGTAGGCATAGCCGCTTTCGCCAACCTTAACGTCGCTGACGGCTTGGGTAAGAAAGGGAAAGGAGATGGTTGCCAGCAGCACACCCTGATTGCTTCCGCCGCTTGCCAAAGGCAGGGCAATCACCACCACGGGATTATTGCTGTCCTTGGAAATCAGCACCTCGCTTGTAGCGAGGGCGCCGCCAATTGCCTGCTTGAAATAGTCCCGGTCCTGCACATCCAAATCCGGTGTGGCGGAGGAACTGGTTACCAGGGCTTTGCCCTTGGCATCCGTTACCACAAGAAGCTCGGTCAGACCGGCGTTATCCTTATGTATTTGGGATAAATACTGGAAAGCCTCGTTTTTCAGCGCGGTGTCCGAGGTCCTCTGAGGAAGCTGCGCCAAGGTATTATTCTTGACGATGATCTGCAGGTTCTGGCGAACCTGCTCCAGCTTCCCCTCCACTTCCTTGGAAGCGGAGGAAGTGGTAATCGCCAACTGCTCCTCAATGGTGGACTGCAGGGCATCGGATGACAGGCTGTAGGACAGGATGCCGGACATTGCCAGCGGAATACAGATCAGCAGGAACAAGAGTGTGCTTATTTTGACTCGTAAACTCAGCTTCATTTCGTTCTCCTCCATCTCCACAGGGGCGGTCTACTGGCATTCCAGGATCTTCACAATGTTAATTGTATTGTCCACCATCTCCACATGATCGGAAAAGCTGCGGATCAGATACAACCCTCTGCCGCCTTCGTCCAGCAGCCGGTCTTCATCAATATCCAGCGGAATTTCCCGGAAGCCCGACTTCTTCCCCGTGTCCTCCACCTGCAGATTCAGATGTTTGCCGTCAAGGGAGTAGCGGATATAGATGGGCTTGGTGCAATCCTCGCCGTTTCCGTGAAAATAAGCGTTGGCCACGGCCTCGGCAAGAATCAGCTTTACATCAAAAGCAATTGGCTCCACATGCGGACCCAGGTCCCGGATAATCCCGTCGATCAGACCCTGGTGATGATCCAAACCAAACAAAACCACTTCTTTCACACATACTGCCATCCAGATCTCCCTGCCTTCACCTGATTGTCAACTCCAGCCACGTACAGTCGTCCTGCAACATGGAATCCTGTGTCGCCCGCTTCAACGCTTCATATTCCCAATATGCAGTCTCCCCGCCTTCAAGCAGCTCCAAACCGTCGGTATAAAAACAAAACCGGTCCCCGGAGGAAAAGGGCACACGTACGGAATCGAATTTGCTGTTTTCAAACATCCCTACGGGAGCGCCCTTCACCTGCAGCTTCCTCCACCGGCCATCCGGGGCGCAGTGGTCAAATTCATTGATGCCCGCCGCCGCCGCGGTAAGCGTCCCCTCCCCAAAGTCCAGCAAAAAGCAGCAGACGGCAATATAGTCCTCGTCCAGATGGCGCACAATTTTCAAATTCAGATCCCGCAGCACATCCTGAGGATGGGAATGCTCCTGCACGCTGTCAAAAAATAAAAGCCGCATGGCGGAAATATTCAGCGCCGCCGTAATTCCCTTGCCGGTCACATCGCCGATGACGCCGATAGCCTTGTCCGGGCCAAGCCGGTGAAAAAAGTAAAAGTCGCCGCTTAAGGTTCCGGCGGGGACATACAGCTTCCGGAAGCCGGCCCGGTCCGGCAGGGGAAAATCCGCAGCCAGCCGGCGCTCCTGGAGCTGCACCGCCCGCCGGATTTCCTTCTTGCTGTCCGTCACATCCCGGAGCAGCAATTGGGTGGCGCTGACCCCGGCGAAGCTCACCGGCGCGCAGACAATATCCAGATCGGCGGCGCGCCCATCGTTGAGCACCGCCTTGATCTCCACCCGGGTGTTCTCCGTAGCCTGGTCCAGGTAACTCAGCACTTTATTTTCCCTGCTTTTCAAAAATCCCCGGTGAAAGAAGCTTTGCAGGCTGCAGCCTACCATCTGCTCCCGTCCCAGGCCAAACAGCGCCTCAGCTTGTTTGTTGGCAAACAGCACCATGTCCTCGCGGAACACAATAATCGCATCCGGGCACAGTTCCACCAGATTCCGGTACCGCTCCTCGCTTTCCTTCAGCAACAGATCCGCCCGGACCCGCTCGGTGACATCATGGACGACGGAATAGATGCAGTTTACCCCCAGCATCGTAATCATGCCGGTATGAATTTCCACATACATGGCCCGGCCGTCTGCCCGTTGGTGGCAGTCCATCAGGATCTGGTTGGTTTCCTTCCCTTCCTTCACTCGGTCCACAAAGGGATTGTCCATCGAAATGCCGGCTAATTGGGCCATGCCGCCTGCGTCCGTGGCCTTCAGGGCCTCAATGCTCATGGCCTTCAGTTCGGACAAGCGGTAGCCGTAAAAATCCAACGCCGCTTTGTTGGCGTCCACAATTCTTCCGTCTGCCGGGTCTACCAGAAGCGTCACCAGATGATTGTTGTCATATATACAGCCGTAATGCTCCATACAGGTTTGGGGAGAGGGATTGTCCTGCAGGTTTTTGCATGAATGGTGGTTGCTCATCGAGTGGTCCACTCTTTCCCTAAATAGGTTATTTTAATCAGTATACCATATTTTATATTTCATTTGTCGTCCTAAATCGACATCCGCTGACAGCAAAAAAGCCGGCATTGTATGCCGGCTTAAGGATTAATAGGTATGAACGGTTTCTTTGGCGTGACTTTTGGAGGAGGCGTAAATGGCGTCCAAAAGACCCATGGAAGCAGCCGCCTCGCTTAACCCGGTATACTCCTTCACGCCGGTTTCCCTGCTCCGGTAGTATAGGGCCACCAGCTTGGCATGGCCCTTGCCCCAGTAGGACTTGCCCAGCTCCGCGGCGGAATCGCTGGCCAGCACTTCCTCCGCCCCGTCCCTGATCAAGAGCAGGCGGTTGTCCGTGTAGCGCAGGAGCCCTTTTTCCATATGCATTTCCACAAAAAACGGGCTGTTGCCGGAATAGCCGTTGGTGGCATAGAAGAAGCCCTTCTTGCCGTCCTTGTAATACAGGGTGGCCTCCGCCGTATCCTCCACTTCAATGACATCCTGGAGCACCCGGGTGTCCGTGGTTCCTTTGACGGCTTCCACCTCGCCGCCCAGGTGATACAGCATATCCAGCATATGCACCGCCTGGTTGATCAAGAGGCCGCCGCCTTCGGTGGCCCACTTGCCGCGCCAGTCCTCGGAGCGGTAATATTCCGGCGTCCGGTGCCAGGTAAGGATGCAGCGCAGGCCCAGCATCCGGCCCAGCTCGCCCCGGTCAATCCATTCCTTGGCTTTTTCCACGGAAGGGTTGAAGCGGTTCTGAAGGATAACGCAGCAGGTGACACCCGACTTTTCCACCGCCCGGACAATCTCACCGGCCTCCGCCGCGTTCAGGGCCACCGGTTTTTCCAGGACGATGTGCTTGCCCGCCTCCGCGGCCCGAATCGCCATCGGCGCATGGAGATAGTGGGGCAGGCAGATATGGACGGTATCCACGTCAGGGTCAGCCAACACATCCTCTGCCCTGGTAAAGCTTTTGCAGCCGTATTGCCCCGCCAAAGCGGCGCTCCGCTCGGGGATGATGTCGCAGACTCCGTACAGCTTGGCATCCGCCGCTTCCGCTATGGCCGCGGCATGCACCGGACCGATGGCCCCGCAGCCGAGAATGACGGCATTTCTTGCGCCCATATTATGCGAAACCTTCCTTCTTGAGGTTGTTGTAGCTGATCGCCAGGCTGTCGAAGGCTTCCGTCGGGCCGGCATCCCGCTCGATGAGATACCACTTCACCTTGGCTTCCTCGGAGGCCTTGAAGATTTCCGGCCAGTTCAGGTTGCCTTCCATTACCTCGGACATAATCTGCTTGTCGTCGGCGATGGCCAGATCCTTGAAGTGGATGGCATCCACCCGTCCGGCCAGCTTGCGAATCCAGTTGACGGGATCTACCCCGCCGTATTGCAACCAGTAGGTGTCCAGAGTGAACATGAAGGTTTCCGGATTGGTTTCCTCCACGAGAATATCCATGCCGAATTTGCCGTTAAATTTCTCAAATTCAAAATGGTGGTTGTGATAGCTGAATTTCAGGCCGTTTTTGCCCAACTCGTCGGCAATGGCGGAGAACTTGCGGGCGAAGACCGGATAACCGTCCGCATTGCGGAATTCGGTAGGCAGGCCGCCCAGACCGGCAATGCCGCAGCCCAGGGTATGGTGATCCTTGATAAGGCTGTCCAGCTCATCCACGAATTTGGAATATGGCACATGGGTCAGCACGATCTTAAGGCCGTGTGAATCGGCGATGGCCTTCAGCTCTTCGGCCGGCAAGGCCGCCTTGATGCCCGAAGCCTGGATGGTGGTGTAGCCGATCTCGCGGACTTTCTTCAGCGTTGCATCCAGTTCCTCGGCGGTGTTGGTGTAATCCCGCAGGGTGTACATTTGGGCGCCCAGTATTTTGGTCATGGGGATCGTCTCCTTTATCAGTGGGTTCCGGCCACGTCTGCGACCCGTTGGACAACATCGGGCTTGACGTAGGTGGAAGCTTTAATTTTGTCCTGAAGCAGATTGTAGAATCCGTCGTGGTCAAAGTTCTCCAGATCGGCCCAGCTGTCGGTCCAGGCGGAATAGTGGATGCCGTTGGAGATCAGGAGGCCAAGAACCCCTTCTTCCCCGGGAGCCAGCAGCTTCTCGCCCTTCAGAATGGCATTGGTGAAATTCTTCATGATGCCCACATGCTGCTCTCCGCCGTTGGTATCCGCGGGAACCTCACATTTCCAGGCCTCCGGACGGCCGAAGGGAGCGGTGTTGGTCTTGTTGAATTCCCGTTCCGACACGCGGTTGCGGTGGAAGGTGATCACATTCTTCTCCACGACGATCTTGCCCATGTCGCCGGAGATTTCCAGCCGGTTGGTGCCCGGAGATTCCGCTGTGGAGGTGATATATACGCCGCTGGCGCCGTTTTCGAATTCCATATAGGCGGTGACATCGTCCTCCACCTCAATATTGTAGAACTTGCCGAAGCCGCAGAAGGACCGCACCCGCTTGGGCATGCCGAGAATCCATTGGAACAGGTCGAGATTGTGGGGGTTCTGGTTGATCAGCGTGCCGCCGCCTTCTCCTTCCCAGGTGGAGCGCCAGGTGCCGGAATCATGGTAGCATTGGGGACGGTACCAGTCGGTGATGATCCAGACGGCCCGTTTGATGCCGCCCAGCTCTCCGCTTTTCACCAGGTCGCGAACCTTCTGGTACACCGGGTTGGTGCGCTGGTTGTACATGATGCAGAACAGCTTGTCTGACTTTTTGGCCGCTTCGTTCATTTCCAGCACTTGCTTGGTATATACCCCTGCCGGCTTCTCCACCAGCACATGCAATCCATGCTCGAAGCCCTGAATGGCAAGGGGCGGATGGTCATAGTGGGGCACGGCGATGAGCACGGCGTCGATCAGGCCGCTTTTGTACATGGACAGGGCGTCCTCAAACACGGGAACCTCGGGCAGTGTCTTCGCGGCCCATTCCCTTCTTTCGGCGCTGATGTCGCATACGGCTCCCAGGACCAGGTTGGGCACCCGCTTATCCAGGTGAATGTGGGTGGCATGGGAGGTTCCCATATTGCCCAACCCGATTATACCAATTCTTACTTTATCCATAAGCTAACGCGTCCTCCTTTTTTCAATCCACGCACTCCATACGAAGCGCTGCTGAAACGGTTTCATACTCCCATTCAATGTACCATTAAGGGCTTGCGCCAGCTATACAATCCTTGTTTGATACTATGCAAATCTTGCGGTAATATGGAGAGGGGTGAGACATGTGAAAGCGGACCTGACGAGAGTCCGGCATACGTCGTCGGACGGCTCCTTTTCGATTCATCACAGCCGGGACGAAGTGCCCAATCCGGACCATTTTAAGCTGCATTATGAGCTGGGCTACGAGCTCTTTTTGTTCCTGGAGGGAAACGGCACCTATATCATCGAGGGCAACCGCTACGAGCTGTCCCCCGACTCCCTTCTTATTATGAATTCCACCGAGCTGCACGCCTTATCCATCTCGCCGGATCATCCCTATGAGCGCATTGTGCTCACGCTGAAGAAGGATTTTCTGCCTCCTTTCCTGTCCCACGGGGTGGATTTTTGCCGATCCCTCAAGTACCGGAAGCTGGGGCACGGCAATTTGATCCAGGGAGAGCTGGTGCGCAAAAACGGAATTCTGGACTATTACGGGAAGCTGCTGCGGCTGCTTGCCGATCCCGGTCCCGAGGAGGAATTTGTAGCCAAGTGCATCATCGCGGAGCTTCTGGCCTCCGTCAACAGCATCAAGGAAAACGAGCTGCTGAACGCCCAATTGCATAAGCCGGCCATGACCAAAATCGGCGAGCTGCTGGAATACATCAACGCCAATCTCAACGAGGCGCTGACCCTGGACGCTTTGGCGGAGCGATTCTTCCTCACCAAATATCATCTGTGCCATATTTTCAAGGAGGCGACAGGCTACTCCATCAATCAATATATTTCCTACAAGCGCATCCATATGGCGGACGCCCTTATGCTGGAAGGTTATGCGCCGACCCAGGCCTGCTTCATGTCGGGCTTTAACAGCTATTCCAACTTCTACAAATCCTACCGCAAGCTCACCGGGCGTTCCCCGCGGCATTTCAAAAGCGGTCAATAAGCGATCAATCATTAGAAGAATGACAAAAAAGCTCTTGAACTCTCTCAAGAACTGTAGTAGTTTAATAGTTGTAAGCCTATTTTCCATTTAAAGGAGGTGCCGGCATGGAGAAGATGATGAACATGATGATGGCCAAAATGCAGGAATGCGACGAAATGACCACCATGATGATGGACATGATGCGCGACATGAAGAAGGTTTCGATGTAAGACGTTGCAGGTTTGCCGGAATCTGGACCATTCCCGCAAACAGATCAGGCTGACGGACAAGCGGACCTCCGCAGGACCGCCGGCTTGCTTGGCCAAGCAGACCGCTGCACGGCCCTTCCTAATATTCCCGGACAAGCGGACCTCCGCATCCCGGGACCCTACTGACGCATTCGGTCAAGCAGACAGCTGCAGACCGGTGTTTTTTTAAATTTTACGGACCTTTTTACCCCAGCTGCCGAAGGCGGATTCCGATCCGGGTACGCTGCCGCTTCAGCTCCAACGCCTCTTCCCGCAGCGCCAGCTCCTCGCCCTTGCGGCTGAGGGAGCGGATTTCCCGGTACAGGACCAGCATCCGACCGTTGATCTCATCAAACCTGCGCCACAGCTCCTCCTTGGATTGCAGCCTCGCCTCCCGGCGGATCAGCTGCTCCCTGTTATAGAGCCTCCCGAGAATTTCCTGCTGCCATGCCGTATCTCCCAGGCTTCTTGCCAGGTTGTATAAATCCAGCTGATCGTTCACCCATGCTCCGGCAATTGCCTGTGCAGAACCCATGACCAACATCTCCGTCCTTATCCGGCTTCAATTTTATACCTAGTATTATACTAGGTTTTTATGGTTTTGCAAGAAAAACCTCAGCCTCCGGTAAAAAACTGTCCGCCTATAAAGTCCGGCAGGCTGGAGTTTACAGGAGAAAAAGGGAGCAATAACGGAAAAGCGCCTGCCGTTATCACTCCCTTATTCGAGCTTGCAATGAAATAGCCATCCATGCTGCGTTTCCCGCCGCACCTTTAGACCGATGAAATGTCGGAGAGGCCCCTCAAACCGGCTTTGCCGGTTTCGAGGCTTCCATAACACTATCCGGCCTGCGGCAAGGACCAGTGTTATTTCAGGGTAGCGGAACATCCCCTTCCGCTATTCCTCCAGCCAGAGAATTGCGGTCACACCCCGGGGATAATACTTGCTGCCCTTGGCGAATCCGGCCAGAATCTGGTCGCTCCAGCTCCAGATGCCGTTGCGGGGATCGGTGAGCCAAGCCGCATGGGCGGCGTCTGCCCGCTGGCCCGCTTCATCCCGGGGCAAACCCAGAATATGCCGGGCAATAAACTGGCACAGGTAAATTTTGCTGAGCCAGGAGTTGTCGCTGGTGGACGAAAGCTTCCAGCCCCCGTCCGCGAACAGGCATGCGCCCTCCGTCAATACCGTACGCAGATGGCGGTCCAAGGCTTCCAGGTAGGCCTTGTACGGTCCCTGGCGGTCCAGGGCTGCGGCACAGCCGGCTGCGTAGGGAAATACCAGCCCCTCTATGGCGGGGATGATCCGGGAGTCGTTGTCTTCGTGAATGACCGCCGGAATGTAGCCGTCCTCCGTCATGTGGGCGGCTAATGTATCCGCGCAGCGCCTGGCTTGGAGAGCGGCCAGCGCGGCGGCTTCGGACAAGCCGCGGGAGCGGAAAACCCGCTCCAAGGCCACATATGCCGCCCAGCATTTGCCCGCCAGGTAAATATTGTTCCGGGCCTGGCCCAGGGATACGTCCAGGCTGTCGTAGGTGGTAATTTCCGCGCCGGTTCCGCAGCGGGAGCTGTCCAGTCCCATAATGCCGTTGCGCTGTTCCGGGTCGGGATGATCCCGGTTGGCCATGCTGGCCAGACATTGCTCCAGAAGCGGCAGCTTCCCTTTCAGCCAGCCGGCATCCCCGGACCGGTGGGTGTAAACGGCGGCGCAAAGCACCCAGTTGACCAATTGCTCATGGGTCATATACGAGAAGCATCCGCTCAAATCCGGCTGTTCGTAGCTGGAATAGCCGGGAACCGAAAATGCATTGGCCACCCCCATGTCATGGGTGAAGCTGATCCCGCCGGGATACAGCCGCTCCTCCCCGGGAAACCGGACCTGGTCGGTATAGCTGAAGCGCTCCGCAAACATATCCAGCTCGTTTTTGACTGTCCAGGGATTCATCCGCAGTTCAAAAAACAGCTGGTCCACCGTCAAATCGAAGGTGTTCATCATCCGGTACTGCCCTTCGTTCACCACCCAGAAGGGGCGTCCTGCCCGATCCAGCAGTTGGGTATTCCCGTAATAGCTGCGGATGGAATGGATTAGCATAAAGCGCTGGTCCTCCGACAGCTTGCTTCCGGAGAGCATGGCGTCGGAAGCGGTGCAGCTGCCGCCGATGGCTTCGTAATGGTCCAGCGCGTATTGGGCCACCTGCTCAATATTGGCAAAGCAGCGGGTATACCAATAGCTCATGTCCTCTCCTGCGGTGACATAGCCTGCCCGGTAGAAGCAGATGGCAAACCGGAAGGTCCGCAGTTCCCCTGCGGGGGTTTCCATAATAAAAGCGGCGACTCTGCCCAGGCCGTTTTGGGCCGGATGTCCGGCGGAGCTTTGCAGAATGATTTTTTCAATGGTACTGTGCTGCGTGGAATGGACATCGGCATCCAGCGTGGCGATAGCCGTGTGGCGGCCCTGCCCGATCCCCTTCATCCCGGAGGCGGTCTGGAAGCGGCGCATATGGGAGTAGGGGTCCGTCCCTTGGTACCCCAGCATGGCCTTGCGGGGACGGCTGCCTTGTCTGTTGTCCACGGTGATCTCCGCCAGCACCGCCGGCACCAGCGCCTCCCGAAGCTCCGCTTCTCCCGCTGTTTCCGGATTGGGCACCGGCCGGACCTGGGACAGAATGCGGAGGGTCAAGTCGCCCGCCTGCCAGGTGTCCGTTCCTAAGCGGAACTCCCGGCGGATTGCCTCCTGCCGGAAAGGGCGGAGCAGCGCTTTGCTCTCCTCCTCCCCGGCAGCTGCGTGGTCCGCCAGCGTAAACCATTTGCTTTCATCAAAATTGTCTCCGAAGAAGGGAAAGCCTTCGTATCCCGCCCCTTCCGCGCGCTCCAGAATGGCGTACACCTGCTCCCGGGGCGGCTGGGCCCGCTCCAGATCAAACCCTCCGGCTGCTCCCGGGTAACCCAGGGTAAAGCTGGCATATGCCCCTATGGGGGAATGATGGGCGTTAAAAAACGGATTGTGCAATGGAGGCTTCTCCTGGGATTCGGACAGCCTTTTCATATGTTTGCCTTCCTTTCTTCCCGATGCTCCGCTGTTATTTTTTGCTCTTCAGATAAGATGCCTTATACTCTTCCATCATCTTGTCCCCGCCGTTCTTTTTCCACTTCTCCACTTCCGCTTTCCAGCCCGCTTCATCAATTTTGCCCATAATGAACTTGGTTTCGGCGTCGGTAATCTGCTGCTCCAGCTCGCTGCCCCGCTCCGTGTAGGTGGCGGAAGCCAGGGTCAAGGCCGGATTCGGCACGGCGTATTTGTCATTGTCGGCGACGATTTTATTGTTCTTGAGGAACAAGTCCGTTTGCTTCATCGGCTTATCCATATTGTAAGCCTCCCCGCGCTGGAGCAGGGTGTCGCGGTAGGGCTTCACTTCCTTGGCGTCGGCATCCTTATCCAGGGGAATGGTAAAATTGCCCTCCACCTTATAGTGTTTGCCCTCGATCCCCTTGTTAAGCAGGTACACCATCTCTTTGTCCAGCAGCTGATCCAGGAAGGTCAGGATTCGCTTCATCTCGGCTTCGGTTTTAACCGCGGATTTCGGAATGGCCAAAATACCGGCATTGCCGCTTTCGCCAGGTACCCGGATGCCGCCTGCCCCTTCCATCGGAACCGCATCGATTACGGCGGTAGGCACCACCTTCTCCAGATTCGTCTGCATGGACTGGGCGTTGCCGCCGGAAATCCGCATAGCCACGCGGCCCGATTCATAGGTTTTGTCGATGGTCAGGGCATCGGTAACGGCAAAATCCTGATTGATCAGCTTTTCGTCGTACAGCCGTTTGAACAGCTTCAGCGTGTTAGTAAATTCATCGGTCATAAACTCCGGGGTAAAATTGCCCTGGGCATCCACCTTCCATTTGTTCGGACCGCCCTGGGCCACGCTCAGGCGGGTCAGGGTGGAGGCGACACCCTGATTGTAGTTCTTATCCAGCATCAGCCCGTAGGTATCCCTCTTGCCGTTTTTATCCGGATCGGCGTCTGCTGCCGTTTTCAACACATTATACCATTCATCCAGAGTTTTCGGCACCTTCAGGCCCATGGCGTCAAACCAGTCCTTGCGGTAATGGAGCACCGCGCGGCCAATTCCCCGGTAGACCGGAATGCCGTACAGCTTGCCGTCCACCTTGATATTGTCATAGTAAATATCCGACTGGGCGGACAGATTCTTGTAATCCTTCAGGTACGGCCCCACCTCCCAAAATACGCCGGACTGCATGGCGCTGACGATAGTAGGCACGTAGCTGACCTTCACCAGCTTGGGAAGCTCTCCGGAGGCAAGCATGACATTGATTTTCTCGTCGTAGCCGGAGGTGGGAATCCACTGGAAGCTCAGATTGGTGTTGGTGTATTTGGCAAGAGCCTGCTCCATGGGATTTCCTTTGGCCGGAATCTCTCCGGGCTGGTGGACTGCAATGGTAAGGTCAAGGGGCTTCAGCTCCTCCTTGGCCGCCTGGCTGGCAGCGGGACTGGCCGCCGGACCGGCGCTGCCTGCTGGGCTTGCGCTGCCCGCCCCTTGCCCGTCATCCGATCCGCAGGCCGATAATACGGTGGCGGCCAACATGATGCCGCCCATAATACATGCCGTTTTTTTCATCATTTTTTCTTTCCCTCCGCTATTGGTGGTATTGGTCTATGGGAAATCCGGGCCGGTCTGCCGAAGTGCCAGGCAGCCGTCCGGATGTGCATAGCATACAGCTCTTGCCGGCAGCACTCAGCCTTTGACCGAGCCCAGCATAACTCCTTTGGCAAAATGCTTCTGCAGGAACGGATACACCAGCAGAATCGGAACTGTGGCAAACACGATAACCGCCATGCGGATGGTAAGCGGCTGGATATCCGTATTGTCGATGGAGGTATCGCCGATGCGGCTTTGGGACAGGATGACAATCTGGCGGAGCAGCACCTGAATGGGGTACAGCCGGCTGTCGTTGATGTACAGAATGGCATTAAAGAACTGGTTCCAGTGGCCCACCGCATAAAACAGGCCGAAGGTGGCCATAGCCGGCAGGGACAGGGGCAGCACAATGCGGAACAGGACCCCTACATCGGTGCAGCCGTCGATCCGTCCCGAGTCCTCCAGCCCGTCGGGAATCTGCTGGAAGAAGTTCTTCAACACAATCAGATTGAAGGCGCTGATGGCGCTGGGGATCATAAGCGACCACAGGGAGTTGGTCAGATGCAGCCCCTTCACCACAAAATAGGTGGGAATCATGCCGCCGCCGAACAGCATGGTGAACAGCACGCCCAAAAGCACTACCTGACGGCCCCGCAGCCGGGTTTTGGCCAGAGGATAGGCCATCAGAGAGGTGAAAAACAGGTTGATCACCGTTCCCACCACCGTAATATAAATGGAGACCAGCATGCTCCGGAACAGCGTGTCCGTGGAGAAAATGTAGCGGTACGACGCCAATGACCATTCCTTGGGCCACAGAATCAAGCCGCCCCTGGCCACCTCCGCCGGGCTGGTAAACGACACGGCCAGCACGTATATAAACGGCATGACGCATACGGCTGCAATCACTGTCAGCAGCAGGGCATTCACAATGTCAAAAATCCGGTTGCCTAGTGTTTTATCATGTTGCATGATGTGCTCCTCCGTTCCTCGTTAGGGCAAGCATTAATAAATGCCCTCCTCACCGAATTTCTTGGCCAGCCAGTTGGACCCCAGCACCAGCACCAAACCTACGGCGGATTTGAACAGCCCCACCGCTGCGCTGTAGCTGTATTGGGCCTGGGTCATGCCCTTGGTATAGACGTAGGTGTCGAAGACCTCCCCCACTTCCCGGTTGGTGGGCGTCAGCATGAGGAAGATGTGCTCGAAGCCGGAATCCAGGAAATTCCCCAGCCGGAGAATGAACAAAATGACGATGGTGCTGCGGATGGCGGGAAGGGTAATATGCCACAGCTGGCGCCAGCGGCCTGCCCCGTCAATCCGGGCGGCCTCATACAGCTGGAGATCCACCCCTGCCAAAGCAGCCAGGAAGATAACCGTTCCCCAGCCCACCTCTTTCCAGATGGATTGGGTAATGATCATGGTCCGGAACCATTCCGCTTCCAGCAGGAAGGCGATTTTTTGGCCGGTGAGCCGGTAGAGAAACTCGTTTAACACGCCATTTTCCGTGGTCAGCAGGATATAGAAAATTCCCACCACCACCACCCAGGAAACGAAGTGGGGAATATAAACCAGGGTTTGAATGAAGTTTTTGAATTTGGCCCGCCGCACCTCATTGAGCATCAGGGACAGAATGATGGGCATGGGGAAAAAGAAAATCAGATTGTATACCGCCAGAATAACGGTATTGCGGAACAGCACGCCGAACTGCGGCTCGGAGAAGAACCGTTCAAAATGTTTAAGGCCGACCCACGGACTGCCCAAAAAACCGGTATAGGGCTTGTAGTCCTGGAAGGCCATGGTTACCCCGTACATGGGCACATACTTGAATACAATAAAATAGATCACGCCGGGGAGCAGCATCAGATACAGCCATTTATCCCGGACCATATCCCGCAGCAGAATGCCCAGCTTGCCCTTCCTGGCCTGCAGGCCGGGAGCCACCGCCGGAGCAGCCACTTCCTGTTTCATCTTCGCAACCTCCTATGAGTTCTCTGTGTTCTGCCCCCATCTTGAACCAGGTTGCCATAACAGGCTATAGGGCTGGTAAAACCATGTTGCCGTGGGCAGCGGGAATTCCCGGGAATATGCCATTCACAACTTTCGGATGCGCATGATAAAACCATGGGAAACTCCGGCTGTGCTGCGGACAGTGGCGGGGCGGGAGGCGGCAAAAAAACAGCCCCGGCTCTGCATCATTGCAGAACCGGGACCGCAGATTTGAAGCCATATCCGTTTGGAGCCTTTGTTTTATTTCCTGTTCCGTTTGCTGTAGGCCTCCTCGTATTCATGGATCACCCGTTCCCCGCCGGCCTGCCTCCACTTGGCCAGCTCAGCCTCCCAGCCCGCTTCGTCAATCAGCCCCATAATAAATTTGGTTTCCGCATCCGTGATAAGGGTGTCCAGCTCCTTGCCCAGCTCCGCAAAGGTATCGGATTCCAGCGTCAGGGCAGGATTATCCACAATATGCGCCCTGTTCTCCCTGTTGATTTGCTGGCTCTTCCGGAACAGCTCCGGCTGGGAGCTGGGTTTGATGGCATCCGATTCCTCGGCCTGGCGCAGCAGCATGTCCCGGTAAGGCTTCACTTCCTTCAGGTCCAGCGTGCGGTCCAGCACCTCCGTAAACGCCCCTGCATCCTTCCAATGGCGGTTCTCCACCCCCTTGCCAATAACAGTCTGCATCGGCGGCTCCAGCAGCTTGTCGAGAAACTGCAGAATTTTTTTGACCTCGGCCAGAGTTTTCACGGAATCCTTGGGAATGGCAAAAAATCCGGCATTCCCCGCTTCCCCGGGCAACCGGATGCCCGCTGGCCCCCGGAGGGGAGCCACGTCCACCGCGGCGTCCGGAACGGTTTTGCCCAGCTTATCCATCCAGGTCTGGGCATTGCCGCCGTTAATCTGGATGCCGGCCCGGCCCGAATCGTAAATTCTTGCCGTTTCATTGGTATCCACCACGGCAAAGTCGGAATTGATCAGCTTTTCCTGATACAGCCGCCGGAACATCTTCATAGTTTCCAAAAAGGGCTTGGTCATAAATTCCGGGGTAAACCGCCCGTCCTTCTCCAGCCACTTGTTGGGCCCGCCCTGGGAGACAGAGATCCGGGTCAAAAGGGAGCCGACATCCTGGTTGTACCTTTTTTCCAGCACCATGCCGTAGGTATCCCGCTTCCCGTTGCCGTCGGGATCATCCAGCGTCATGGCCCGCACCACCCGGTACCAATCCTCCAGGGTAACCGGCAATTGCAGACCCAACGCGTCAAACCAGTCCTTGCGGTACTGGATCACGGCCCGCCCCAGCTCCCGGATAATGGGGATGCCGTAGATTCTGCCCTCCACCGAAATGTTGTCATAATATTGCCGGTCCAGCGCCGACAAGGACGGATACTCCTTCAGCAGCGGCCCCAGCTCCCAGAATTGCTCCGCCTTCATGGTGGCGATGTAGGTGGGGGAATAGCTGATTTTGATCAGCTTGGGCATTTCCCCGGAAGCGATCATCAGCCGCAGCTTGTCATCGTAAGCGGACAGGGGAATCCACTGGATTTGCAAATCGGTATGGGTATAGGCTTCAATGGCTTGCTCCACGGCATTATTCTTGGGAGGCAGCTCTCCGATCAGAGGGGCCCCGATGGACAAATAAAACGGACTTTCCCCGCCGGTGCCGCCGTCTTCTCCGCCCCAGGAGCCGCATCCTGCAAGCATCCCCGCCACAATCAGAAAAACGCAACCAGCCGCCACCGCTTTCTTCATCCGGCTCCACCTTTTTCTTTAGGATATCATGTATTGCCCGGCCAGGATTACTCCAGTTGCCCCTTCAGAATCTTCTCCCGGTACTGTCCCGGTGTGAGATGGTACATTTTTTTGTAGCTGCGGATAAAGGAGCTGACGTTATTGTAATGCAGCCGTTGGCTGATCTCGGAGATTTTCAGGTCGGTGGTCTCCAGCATCGCCTTGGCCATTTTCATCCGGTAGTCGGTCAGATATTCGCTGAAGGGAATGCCGATTTCCTGCTTGAAAATCCGGCTCAAATAAACGGGATGGTAATTGAGAAGCTGCGAGCAGGATTCCAGGGTAATGTCCCGGTCGTATTGCTCCTGGATCATCTGCACCAGCTTGTCGGCGATTTTGATATACTGGCTCTCCGACTTTTCCGACAAGACCCGGATCATCGGGCCGAACAGCTTCGATTCAAACCAATGGATAATTTCCTCCCGGGTCTGCAGGTGGAACAGCCGCTCCATCACTCCATCGTCCCCCCACAGCTTCTGCAGGGAGATTCCCTGCTCCTGCACCAGCTGGATAAGCCGGGAGGCCAGCTGCACAAGCAGGATTTGGTGCTTTTCCAGGTGGCCTTCCTTATACAAAAGCGCATTTAAATATTGCTGGAAAACGGCGGAGGCGCTTTGGGGCTGCAGCTCCTTAATGGCGTAAACAAGCCTTTCCTCCAGCACCTTCAGATGGGAATTTTCGTAGCGGTCTGTCCCCTGGCTGTTCTCAATATCGCCGTAATGGACAATGATCTCCGGCCCCAGATTGATCCGCGCCTTCAAGGCGGTGAGGCTTTCGCCGAATGCCTTGACCGTATCGGTAAGCTGGACAAAGGGATTGCTGATGCCGATGCTCACCTTCAGCTGCAGTACCTGGTCGGCATACCGCCTGATGCATTCCGCCGCTTCATAAAACAGGCCCCGGACCTCTTCCCTGTTTTCCTGATCCGCAGCAAGCAGCGTCACCTGGGACTGGTTGATGGTAATGGGCGGAAAACGCATGGAGGCCGGGAGCACCTCCTGGGCAATATTGCTGATGGCGTACAGCAAGAGCTCCCGGTCCTCCTCGCTGTAGCGGGTTTCCTGGAGATTGTCAATCTGGAGAGCCAGTACGCCCAGCCATTTCCAACCGGCGGGAAAGCCGTCTCTGGAGGAGCGGAACAGGTAGTCATTCTCCGTCATTTGGCCCGTAAACAGCTTCAGCACGAAAAATTCCTTCAAATGACTGGCTTGCCCCAGCATCTGCTGCTCCACCCGGTCCCGGGAAACAGCCAGAGACTGCATGCTGTTTTTGATAAATTCCAGCTCATCCTTTTTCGGCTGGGTCTGATGCTCCTGGCCGGAGGAGCCCAACCCCCTGGCCACCTCCAGCAGGTTGCCGATGGGTTTGTACATCCGCCTGCTGCCATATAGCGCCGCGGCAACGACAATAAGCAGAATGGAGGCACAGACCAGGAAGGTCAGCTGGGCAATTTTGTCCGTTTCCTTCTGCAGCTCGCCGATGGAGACCACAGACACATAGGTCCAGCTGTTATAGGTGGAGGAGCGGTACAGCACGGCTATTTCCTCGCCGTCCAGCTTCATATTGAACAGCCCCTGGCCCTGCCGCTCATCCTGGGCAGCCGCAAGACGCTGCTCCACGGCGCGGCTCACTCCCGCATAGCGGTTCTTCTCCGCCTCGGATGCCAGCACATCGGCCCCGTCCCGGTCGAGAATATAGTTGCGGTTGGAAATATTGGAGGGGGCCAGCGCCTCATTGATTTCCGACGCCACAATCCGGATAACGAGAAGCCCCTGGGGTTTGTCCGTCTGGGGCAGGATGGGGATTTTGTGCACCAATGTAATGGATTCCACCGAATCGGCAAACCCGTCCCCGTTGGAGGGAGCCAGCCCTGTATACCACTGGATGCTTTTCGGCTCCTTGGCATAACCGGCAAACTCCTGGTTGTCCTCAAATTGCTCCAGCGGCTTCAGAACATTTAAGTTCAGCACCCAGCTGCGGTTAAAATTCACCAGATACGCCTGGGTAATGACGGCATCGCCGGATTGCAAATTGTACAGCTCCTTGGAGAGCTCCCGGACCGATTCAAAATCCGCTGAGCCGAAGGAGGTATTCATGGATGACTTGACCAGAGACGAGTTGGCAAATTGGGTAGCCGATTTTTCAATGGACTTGAGCATCTGCTCCACCCGCAGCTGGGTCTGCGCCAGCCATTCCATATTCACCTCTTTTACCTTTTTCTCGATGTCCCCGGAAGCCATGGAATGGGAAACGAAGCCGATCAGCACAGCGGGGAGCATGCCTAACACCAGACTGTACGAAAGTAAACGCAGCGAATATTTGCTCAATCGGATTCCTCCTGGAGTCTATTTCATCCATTCGCTTCAGATAACCTATAAGCATCATCTCCCGCCGGGAAATGACATGCAATATGCCTGATAAAACTTTTTAGGCCGCCAAAACCATACCTGATGAAATGATTGGGCCGGCCCTTTGCCAAAACAAGCAGAAAAGCCTGCAAGAAAATCCCGCAGGCTTGGTCCAACATGCGCTTAAATTATTTTGAAAAATGCCGCTGCCGCACAGCCTCGTACAAAAGAATGCCCGTGGCCATAGCCACATTCAGGGATTCCGCTTGTCCCGGCATGGGGATAATAATGTCCTCGTTTACATATGCGGCCAGCTCCGGAGAAAGCCCGCTGCCCTCATTGCCCACCAGAAACCAGACGGACTGGCGCAGGTCCAGCTCGTAGCAGTGACGCCGGGCGTCCAGCCGGGTGCCCACCAGCCGGATGCCCTGCCGGCCCGCGGCAAGCAGCAGCTCCTTCAGGTCGCATTCCGCTATGGGCAGATGGAACAGGGAGCCCATGGTGGAGCGGACTGTCTTCGGGTTGTACAAATCCACTGTTCCCCGTCCCAGCAGCACACCGGTTGCTCCCGCGGCATCGGCGGTACGGATAATGGTCCCCAGATTGCCCGGGTCCTGAACCCCGTCCACAGCCACTACAAGGGCCTGTTTGGACTCCAAAAAAGCCGCCGCCTCATAGTCCGGTTTGGCGCATACGGCAACAACCCCTTGGGGGGTTTTGGTTTCCGTGCATTTGGCCAGAACCGTCTCGCTTACCCCTACCCATTCCACATTGCCGCTTTGCTCCGCCATAGCACCGGCAGAGCGGTAATGCTCCAGCTCCCCTGGCAGCTCCCGGTCCATGTTGTAAAGAATGGTCTGCACCTTTGCTTGCGACCGGAGGGCTTCCTGGGTCAGATGAACGCCTTCCAGCAGAAAAGCGCCCTGCTCATCCCTTCCCCGTTTGGTCAAAAGAGCGCTCCAGGCCTTTACCCGGGGATTGGCTGCCGATGTAATGATCATGCTTGTTCTACCACCTTTTCCAGCCGGGTCAGGTTTGAATTCTCCCCGATGATGACCAGAATGTCCTGCTCCTGGAGCTTTTCATCGGCGTTGGGGGCAATATTAAGCTTGTCCCCTCTGCGGATTCCCATCACATTGCAGCTGTATTTGGCGCGGATATCCAGCTCCCGCAGGGATTGCCCCGCCATCGCCTCCCCGGCCCGGACCTCCACAATGCTGTGCTCCTCGGACAGCTCGATGTAGTCGAGGATATGCGGGGAAATCAGATGGTGGGCCACCCGTCTGCCCATATCCCGCTCGGGAAATATCACCTTGTCGGCGCCGATTTTGGCCAGCACCTTGCCCTGCAGCTCACTTGCCGCCTTGACGATGATGTTGGGAACGCCCATTTCCTTCAGAATCAGGGTGGTCATAATGCTGGCCTGGACATCCTGCCCAATGGCAACTACCACAACATCAAAATTGCGGATGCCCAAATTGCGGAGAGCATCCTCATCCGTGGAATCCGCCTGGACGGCATAGGTCACCCGGTCGCTGATTTCCTGGATTCTGGCTTCATTATCATCCACCGCCAGCACCTCGTACCCCAGCTTGCCGAGATATTCGGCCACACTGGAGCCAAAACGCCCCATCCCAATAATCGCAAATTGTTTTTTCATTGTTCCTGGCTCCCTTCGCCGCGCTATGCACATGCTTCTATTGTAGCATAAAATCCTGAAATAGCCCGGCCCTTGCCGCTGGAACCACCTGTTAACCTCCGGGGAAGCATGAAGCTGCGCAGGGCTGTGCATATTAGTAAAGGAATATCAGTTTTTTGAAACGGGGGATTAGGCAAATGAATCTGGATTTGCGTCAGGCGATTGTTCGCCGGGTGGAGGATAAAAACAATGAAGAACTGCGTGAAGTCATTGAAGGCTCCATCGGCGGGGATGACCGTGCGCTGCCCGGCTTGGGGGTACTGTTTGAAATCATCTGGACCCATACGGATGAACAGATCCAGCAGGAACTGGTAAATACCTTAAAGGAAAATTTGCACCACCACTAATGCGTATTGCAACATATACGAAAAAACCGGCTGACTGTCCATCGGATAGCCAGCCGGTTGCTGTTGTTTTACCCTTTGGCCGCCAGATCCCTTGGTTTGGCCGCCGGTTTGGTTTTGAGCGGAATCCCTTCATCGCGGCTGCCGTAGGCTTTGCTTAAGAAATGGGCGTAGGTGGAGGCCAGAATCTGCTGGAACAGCGTGCCCACCATAACCGGAAATACCACCGGAGCGGGAAAATAAGTGGCGGCAATAACCGCGCCTGCACTGATATTGCGCATGCCGCTGTTGAAGGTCATGGCTACAATGACGCCCTTATCGCCCCTCAGACCTTTGCCGGTAAGCCAGCCCCATACATAGCCGGAGGCCGCAATCATCAGAATGGTGGCAGCAACCGCCAAAAACTTCCCGTCAATATGCTTGAAATTGGGGGCAACCACCGAGGCGTTAATGGCCACCACCAGGATCAGGCCGATCTTGCTGAACGGCGCCAGCTTGGGGGCCAGACTAGTTTTGACGCCGCCTTTGGTCCAGTGGTTCAACGCCATTCCCGCCACAGAAGGCAGCACGACCATCCAGATCAGCCCTTGCATCATTCCCCAGATATCAATGGATACGTTGGCTCCTACCAGAAGCCGCAGGGTAAAAGGCACGACAAAAGGGGCCAGGAAGGTATCCACCAGAATAATGGACAACGTCAGGGCAATATTCCCCTGATAGAGGCTGACCCACATAAAGCTGACAATCCCCGTAGGAATGGCAAAGGCCAGCACAATCCCCGTTATGGTATACGGGTCATTGGCGAAGAGCAGATGGCCGGCACCCCACGCGATCAGCGGCATCCAGACATGCAGAATCAGCATGCAGGCCAACAGCGGGGCCGGGTGCTGCATCACCTTTTTCATGTCCTTAAAGCCCGACCCAAGCCCTCCGGCAAAGGTCATAAAGGCGAATATCCAGGGCACGAGAAAGGAAAACGAAGTGAGCCAGGTGGAAAACAAGACGCCAAGCAGCAGGCTGCATGGCGTTACAAAAGGCATCCATTTTTCAATAAAACGGTTAAAGCGGTACATCACTTGCATGGCTTGCTGCTCCTTTCATGGTGCATAAACACTTTACTTTCTCTACTATACACCAAAATGAAAGAAGAGCAGTAGGAAGTTTTTACGAAAATGCTACAACAGGAATGTTACTTGGATTTAATCCGTCCGTACGCCTTGGCATAACGGATCACCTTGCGGGAAATATCCTTATCCTTTAAGACACGGAAAATATAAGGGTCCGGACAGGTGTTTACTTCCAGAATCCAGCTTTTGTGGCTCCGGTCCACTGCAATGTCAATGCCGACCTCCTTGATGCCGGGATAAGCCGCTTCCAGTTGCCTGGCGACGGAAACGCCCAACCGCTTCAGCCCTCCTGTAAAGGCTGCCCGCTCCGACTCTCCCATATGTGCTTGAAGCAGGGTGGGCACCGGCTTAAGCGTACCGCCGCTGTGATAATTGGTGACAATTTTGCCCGGATAGGCTACCCGCCCTACCATGGCGGTGGATTCCCAGCGCCCCGCGGGACTTTTTTGCACCATCACCCGGATGTCAAACCGTCTGCCGCCATACTTCAGCAGATGGATGCCCTTTTGAACCAAATATTGCCGTCCTCCCGTAACCCGCTTCAAACCGTCATATAACCCGTCGTAGGTGGAAAAGGTGCGGATCGTGGTGCCCGATTGGAATTTGAATCCGCCGTTCTCCCGTTCCACACGGATGACTCCCTTGCCGAAGGTGCCCTTGTCCGGCTTGACATAGACCATGCCATACTCCGACAGCATCGCCTCCAGTGTAGCTTTCCCCAACTGGCGGGTATCGGGAATATGCTCCCGCACCGCAGGATTCACCTTAATGGCCTCCGTCTTCCTCCACTTGCTGTGAACAAACCTCTGCACGCTTTCCGTCCCCTCTTTTCCCGTCAAATTGCTTGATGCCCGTCATCCATATCCTATGTGGGGACTTGACGGTTGGAGCAGGCGAAGTGGAATTGCCGGCAAAATTATGCGGCTGCCGCTTCTCGACATCCGGCCTGCCGTATGTTATGCTTATCGCAAGCATATACAACGACGCAAAGCATGCGCCGATTGCTCCTGCAAGGGAGCGGTCGGCGCTTTTTCTATTTGTGGCGCCGCCCACACGGTCCGGGAACAGAATATGGTATAATGGGGGAAGAAAGCGCATGGGCGAACAAGGGAAAAAAAGGGGTAAACGCGAAGCGGTTCAGCTGGATCACATTATGCGCATGCTGTTCCGATTATCCAAACGGACGGTGGTCCGGCTGATTAACGGGCTGTTTCAGGAAGCCCTCGCCGAGGACAGTGTGAAGCTGCACTATGCCAACAGCCGGTTTGTCAATGACAGATTGCGGGCTATTGAAGGGGACTTCTTCCTGACGGTGGAGCTCCCCGGCGGAAAAAAGGAGTTTCACGTGGAGTTTCAGACTCTGAATGACTCCTCCATGGCTGTCCGGATGTTTGAATACGGCTTCCGCCATGCCTTGGAGCATTACCGCTCCGCTCAGGCCGCGCCAACGGATGCCATCGATTTGTTTTTCCCGCGGCAGCTGGTGATTTTCTTGGAGGAAAACCACCGGATCGCAGAGTCCGTTCAGCTGCGGCTGCATTTTCCCGACGGACAGACAGCCGAATACCGGGCCCCCACCCTGCGCTATTGGACCTATACGGGGGAAGAATTAGCCGGGAAGCAGCTTTATGCCTTGATTCCGCTTCAGGTTTTCCGGGTGAGGAAGCGCCTGCAGCAGATTGCGCGAAGCGGCTTGACCACTGCAGAGAAACGGCAGCGAATGCTTGCCGAGTTCGATGAACTGAAGAAGATTATTACCCGGACGCTGGAGCAGTTGGAGATGCTTTATAACCATGATGAGCTGGATACCGGTGACTTCGAGCAGCTCCTGCGGGCGCTGCAAAGCATCACCGATTACTTATATCACCATTATGATGTTTACCAAACCCAAGTGGACAAGGAGGTGAGGCAGATGCTTGAGCCCTGGTTTGATTTTCCCAAGCTGAAACGGGAAGCCCGCCGAAAGGGCCTGCTGGAAGGCAAGATTGAAGGTAAGATTGAAGGTAAGATTGAAGGAAAAATGGAAGGCAAACTCGAGGTGGCAAGAAGGCTCCTGGAAAAGGGCAAGCTGACTGTTCCGGAAATTGCGGAGGCGGCTGACCTGACCCTGGAGCAAATTGCACAGCTTCAGCAAAACCGGCAGGAACAACCGGATCAGCCTCCAATGTGAGTATACCGGCACAGCATCATCCCAAAAAGCCCCTTCATCCGGCAACAGCACCGGACAAGGGGCTTTTTATCATGTATGAAACGCCCGCTTACGGCGCTGTTTCCAGGAACTTGGCCGTAGGATTCTTCTCCATGGAGGTGCGCAGGGCATATTCATTCTCGAACAGCGCCACATAATTCTCGCTTTTGTCCTTGACCAGCTGAGAGTTGACGCGGAACTTGCCGGGGTCAACCTTCTCATCCACAATCCAGCGGGCAAACTGGAAGGGCAAACGCTGCATCAGCACATCGACGCCATACTCGTTTTTCATGCGGTATTCGAATACCTCAAATTGCAGCTGGCCAACTACGCCGAGAATCATATCCTCAAAGCCGATGGATTTGAACACCTGAATGGTGCCCTCCTCCGTCAGCTGATCAATTCCCTTCAGGAATTGCTTCTGCTTCAAGGCGTTCTTGATGGATACCTTGGCGAAAATTTCCGGGGAGAATACCGGCAGCTCGGCAAAGGTCTTCTGGCTGCCCTGGCACAGGCTATCCCCAATGCGGAAAATGCCGGGGTCGAACAGACCGATAATGTCTCCCGGATAGGCAGTATCCACAATATCCCGGTCCTGGGCCAAAAATTGCTGCGGCTGAGCCAGCTTGATGTCCTTGCCGGCCCGCACATGCTTCACCGTCATCCCCCGTTCGAACTTGCCGGAGACAATCCGCAGGAACGCCACCCGGTCCCGGTGGGCGGGATTCATATTGGCCTGAATCTTAAACACATAGCCGCTGAACTTTTCCTCGGAAGGGGGCACCTCGCCTTCGCTGCTGGCGCGGGGCTGGGGCTTGGGCGCAAGAGACAGGAAATTGTCCAGGAAGGTTTGGACGCCGAAGTTATTGATGGCCGAGCCGAAGAACACCGGCGTCAGCTCCCCGGTCCGCACCTTTTCGTAATCGAAGGCGTCTCCGGCGATTTCCAGAAGGGCCAGCTGCTCCTGAAGCTGCTCATACAGATAATCCGGTCCGGCCACCTCCTTGACCAGGGGATCATCGTAGCCGCTGACTTCCTTCACACTGATGTTGTGGTGCTCGTGGTCACCCCCCTGGAACAGCTCCAAGCGGGTTTTCTCCCGGTCGTATACGCCGCGGAACTGCTTGCCGGAGCCAATGGGCCAGTTCATGGGATAGGAGCGGATTCCCAGCAGATTCTCAATCTCCTCCAGAAGCTCGAAGGGGTCCCGGCCCTCCCGGTCCAGCTTGTTAATGAAGGTAAAAATCGGAATGCCCCGCTTGCGGCAAACCTGGAACAGCTTTTTGGTCTGGGCCTCGACACCCTTGGCCGAGTCAATCAGCATCACCGCGCTGTCCGCGGCCGTCAGGGTCCGGTAGGTGTCTTCACTGAAGTCCTGGTGACCCGGGGTATCCAGGATATTGACCCGGTGGCCCTCGTAATCGAACTGCATCACGGAGGAGGTAACCGAAATCCCCCGCTGCTTCTCAATTTCCATCCAGTCGGAGGTGGCGTGGCGGTTGGCCTTCCGCCCCTTAACCGTACCGGCCAGGCGGATAGCGCCTCCGAACAGCAGCAGCTTTTCCGTCAAAGTGGTTTTACCTGCATCAGGGTGGGAAATAATGGCGAAGGTCCGCCGCTTATCGATTTCCGTCAATAGCTCTTGGGTTAAGGATGTACTCATGCTTTTTTTGATTCCTCTCTAAGGCCTGCACACAACTTACGCTCCGTCAGGCATATATCGTCAATGTTTATACTTTAACAGATTGCAGCTTGACCTTCCAGTCCGCCTCCGGTATCCATTCCCCGGTGCTGAATTCCCTGCCCTTAAGCTCCACCCGGTCGGCAAAAACCTGCACGTACAGCCCCTGGGCGGCATCCGGCCGGACATGCTCGTATTTGGCGTTCAGCACCCGTCCCACAGACGAGTTGACGAACCAGTGGAAGCTTTCCTTTAAATAGTGGGCGGTTCCGTTGGTGAAGTCCTGGTGCCCATGGCCGGAGAATACAAACACATTGGGGTACGGCTGCAGAATCTCCCGGAACTTCTTCGCCGGAATGACCCGGTGGGAGCCTCCGTCCTGCCCCGCCGCGGGCAGCGGCTGGTGAATCATCACAAATACCGGCCTGCCCGGTTTGTTGGCCGCCAGGCGGTCCTTCAGCCAATTCAGCTGCTCCTCCGAATACCAGGCGCCTTCGCCTACATCCGCTCTCGTCTGCTGATAAATCTCCTGCGACATCATGAGGATCAGATAGTCCTTCACCTCCACCTCGTAATAGGGCTTCTCCAGCTTAAAAAAGTCCAGGAACGCCTTTTGGGACTCTTCATCCGTCCGTCCGTTGGGAAAGCCCTTCTGATTCCAGTTGTCCTCCTTGTCAATCCACACCCGGTAATAATCATGATTGCCCATGTTGGCATAATATGGCGGAAGCTTGTACTTGGACAATACGGAGCGGAGCTCCTTGTAGTCCTTATCCGTACCCGACTCTGTTACATCCCCGGTAAAAATGATGCAATCCGTAGCGGATTGGAATTTCTTCGTAACCTCATCCAATGTTTTCTTCAAATGCTCCGACGGATAAGCCACCCCCGAATTCACATGAAGATCGCTCAGAATAAAAAATGACAGCAGCGGTCCCTCCGGTCCTGCCGAGGGCGTGGGTGACGGAGCATCGGTTGAAGGTGCGGGCGACGGACTTCCGGAGGCTTCCGGAACGTCTCCTCCGCCTGCGCCGGGCCGCCAGCGGACAAGCCCTGTGGCTACAACCGCACCGCCCACGGCAAGAGCAGCCAGCCATTGAAGAAAACCTCTTCGGTTCATGTAACAGACCCCTTATTGGATATTTTTTTATGCAAAAAACCTTCGTTGCATCATCCCCTGCCTGTTATTATACGATTTCCATCCGGTTCCTGTACATCTCCAGCTTTGCCGATTACTCCGGAAAAATCCGCCGGAGTCGGCACAAAAAAGCCGCCGGCTTCCTGCTTCCGGCGGCTTCCCCATTTACTCCTGACCCTTCACCCACAGCACATCGCTTTCCTCCTGGCCATTGATCGGCCACCAGTGGAAGCCGTCCTCCGCCAGCAGCTTATCCATGGCCTCCGGTCCCCAGGACCCGGCAGGGTACAGGCTCAGGTCGCGGGAATCCCGCTTCCACGCCTGGACGATCCGGTCCACGAAGCGCCATTGCAAAGCCACCTCGTCCCACCGGGTAAAGTAGGTGGATTCTCCCCGCGCCGCATCATACAAAAGCCGCTCGTACGCTTCCGGCGTATTCAGCCCCACCTGGCAGCTTTGGCAAAAATCCATGGCTACCGGAATGATCAGGGAATCCGAACCCGGCTGCTTGGCGTTGATTTTAATGTAAATGCCCTCCAGGGGATTCACCCGGAACACCAGCAGATTGGGCTGGAGCTTGGTCCGTTTGGCCAGATAGATATTGTCCGGCATGTTCTTAAATTCCACCACTACCTCCGTGGTTTTCACCGGCAGCCGTTTGCCTGTACGGATATAGAAGGGCACCCCCGCCCAGCGGAAGTTGTCCACATACAGACGTGCGCCGAAGTAGGTCTCGGTTACCGAATCCGGCGCCACCGCCTCCTCCGACCGGTAGCCGGGCAGGGCCTTGCCCCGGAGTACACCGTCCGTATATTGGCCGCGCACCACATTGGCCCGCACATCTTCCAGGGTTTCATGAACCCGCAGAGAGCGGAGCACCTTCACCTTTTCGTCCCGGATATCCTCCGGATTCAGCCTGGAGGGCGGCTCCATAGCCATCATGGTGACCATTTGCAGCATATGGTTTTGGCCCATATCCCGGATGGCGCCGGAGTGGTCGTAATAGCCGCCCCGCTCCTCCACCCCAACCGTCTCGCTTAGGGTGATCTGGATATTGGCAATATATTTGTTGTTCCATAACGGCTCAAAAAAGGCATTGGCAAACCGGATAATTTCGATATTCTGGACCATTTCCTTGCCCAGGTAGTGGTCGATCCGGAAGATTTCCTCCTCGCGGAACACCTCGCCGATCTGGCGATTGAGCTTTTCGGCGGATTCCAGGTCATATCCGAAGGGCTTCTCAATCACCAGCCGGTTCCAGCCGCTGCCCTCCAAAAGCCCGCCCTGCTTCAGATTATTGGCCACACCGGCAAACAGCTCCGGCGCCAGGGCCAAATAAAACAGCCGGTTTCCCTTAATGTCGAACTTGTCCTCCAGCCGCTCGGAGGCATCCTTCAGCGCTTTATACCCCTCCACATTGTGAATGTCCAGGGACAGATACTCGAAGTGCTCCACAAACCGCTGCCAGATTTCATCCTCGATATTCACCTTATAACGGGCGAATTCGGCGATGGATTGGAGAAGATCGGCCTTGAACTGCTCCTTGGTCCTGGTTCTCCGCGCCAGGCCAATGACCGCAAACCGTTCGGGGAGCTTGCCCTCTTTATAAAGGCTGAAAAAAGCGGGGAACAGCTTCCGCTTGGCCAAATCCCCCGTTGCACCAAAGATAAAAAATACCGCACCGTTCTCTTTAAACGCATCAAAGCGCGAATCGCTCATGGACCTGACCCTTCTTCCTTTATGTATTCAAAATGTATTCAAAATAATAAACGCCCCTGCTCCCTGCCGCAGGCGCCGGCTATTCCTAGCATAAAGTGTAGCATACCTTGACGCCATTCCCAAACGATACAACCGCTTTCACATAAAATATCCCCTTATGAAATTCGTATTGCTTCATTTCCGCAAAAAAACAGGGGATTGGACCAGTTGCCCTTATGCACCCCTGTTTTTTTATTTTATCCTTCTGGACAAAATCAGCATCCGGTGCTCAGGCAGGTAGCTTTCCACCTGAAACCCCTTCATTTCATAAAACTGCCTGGCATGCCGATTGGGTTCATCAACGCCCAGCCGCATTAACACAGCCCCCCGGCGCCGCCCGTAGCGCTCTGCCGTTTCAATCAGCGCACTGCCGATGCCGCGGCCCTCCGCCTCCCGGGAAACCGCCAGCATGTCGATGGATAAGGTTTGGCCCTCCGTTTTGCAGCTGATAAACCCCACAGCCTTGCCGCCGGTCCCTTCCGCCACGTACACCCTGCATTTGCGCCATCTGTCGATGATTTCACTCCGCCTGAATTTAATCGTGGGTCTTGCCTGCCGGGCAAAAGGAATCAGCCGGGTCAATATCAGCTGAAAAAGCTCCTTGTCATCCTGCTCCGGAATCCGGGTCCGAATCTTAACCATGGGGTATCGCTCCCTTAAAGCCCTTGTTGCTACATCTTACGCTTAAGCCCGTATTCGGTCATAGGCGAACAGGCAATTCTGGCAATTCTCCGCCTTGAATCGGGAGCCGGAGGATAAGGCCTTGCGATCATGCCGGATTTGGTTCGGAATGCTATAATAAGGGTAAATATTGGGATTAGGAAATCGTTCCGGCCTCTTTAGAAAACCGTTCATGAGGAGATTGCCCATGCTGCCTATCCGCCCCGTCCGCAAGCTGAAATCCTATGAGGAGCATCTCGACTTTTACCGGTACAGCACCGCGGCTGTCATCCGCAGGGCCCAGTCGCCTTATGCCCATATGCGGCGGAAAGCAGCCTCCTTTCCTTATGCCAAGGAAGCGGATATAGAGGCGGCGGAGCGGTTTGCCGTTGCATTGGCCAAGGTCTTGGCGGCGGCAGCCGTCTTAAGGGGAATCGCCGAGCAGTTGGCCGATCCGGCTGCAAGCCAGGCCCTGAACCGCCGCGCTGTGGACAACGGCAGCCCGGAGGCGGTCCATGTGAAGGCGGAGCCGGGAGCCCCTTTAGGCGCCTATACCCTGGAAATCAGGCGTTTGGCCGTGGCCCAGATCAGCCGCACCGCCTTTTTTGCCCCTGATGCCCCCACCACCGTCCGCCGCGGCATGAACCGGCTGGTGCTGGCTACGCGCCAGGAAAACAAGGAGCTGCAATGGCTGGCAGGGGAAGGCATGTCCCATAAAGCGGCCCTGACCTGGCTTAGAAACAGCATCAATACCGCCTCCGACCGGGTCCGCGCCTCCATGGAAAAGGACTCCGATACCGGACGGATCAGGCTGGTGCTGGAAGCCGCCGCAACCGGCGCCGACGGCGCTTTTTTCCTGCAGGATCTGGAGGGCAATATGGCCTCGGCTACAGGATTAACCATCAAGGACCAGCCTGCTTCCGATGCCCAATACCGGGTAAACGGAGGAGACTGGACATTTGCGTCCGAAAACCGGCTAACCTTGCCTGCCCTGGGGCTGCATCTGCAGCTGCTGGCCAGTACCGCCAAACCCGCCGTATTCACTGTCGCCCCCGACTGGGCGCACATCCGGGAGAAGCTGGCGCAGCTGAATGCTGCTCTGGATGGGCTGGGGGAACATCTGGCCCAATCGGCAGACTATCTGAATCCCCGCTTCCAACGGGAACTAAGCCGCATCCGGGAGCCCTTTCCCCGGGAGGACGAGCTGGAGGACCTGGGACATTTGGCTGAGGTGACCGCGCTTCTGACAGGAGAACACGGGTTAATCCCCGGCCTGCTGAAGCTGATCGCAGAGATGGAATCGGTGCCGGCGGAGGACCTGCTGAACCGGGACAATAGCCGCTACAAGCGGTATGCCAACTATTTGGCCTCCCGGGAATGGTATTCCCAGCTGCCCCACCAAGGCCTGCTATTGAACCGGTTCTGGTAAAACATTCCCCCAAAAACAAACAGCCTCCGTTTCCCTTCCCGGGAATCGGAGGCTGTTTCAGACACGCCCTACTCGGCCAAACCGTGCTTGTGAACATATATGGCCGCCTGGGTGCGGTCCTCCACACCCAATTTGGCAAGAATGTTGGTGACGTGGAACTTAACGGTTTTGATGCCGATAAACAGCGCGTCCGCCACCTCCTGATTGGATTTGCCCCCGGCGATCAGCTGGAGCACCTCCATCTCCCTCTCCGTTAAATCCTCGTGGGGAGCATGGGCCGGTTTGGGCTGGCGGAACCGGTTCATGATCTTGGAGGCCACCTGGGATTCGAGAATGGATTGCCCCCGCGCCGCCGCGCGGATAGCCGCCGCAATCTCCGTAGCCCGGGAGGTTTTCAGCAGGTAGCTGAACGCTCCCGCCTCGATAACCGGATACATCTTCTCATCATCCAAATAGCTGGTCAGCACAATCACTCTGCAATCGGGCACCAGCTGCAAAAGCCGTCGCGTGCTTTCAATGCCGTCCATCCCATCCATCACCAGATCCATCAATACCACATCCGGCTTGTACTCCTGGGCCAGCCGGATGCCGTCCATGCCGTTGCTGGCTTCGCCCACCACCTCAATGCCGTCCTCCGTGCCCAGCACGGCGGCCAGTCCGATGCGAACCATCTCATGATCGTCCACCAGCAGCACCTTAATGGATTCTTCCGCTTGTTCTTCCATCGACCAGCTCTCCTTCCTCTTCGCCCATCACCGGCGCGCGGATTTCGATCCGGGTTCCTTTGCCCGGGGCAGAAATAATATTGAGGGAACCGCCGATTTCAGTGACCCGCTCCCGCATGGACAGCAGCCCGTAGGAGGCATGCTTTTCTTCATCCGGGGAAAAGCCCACCCCATTGTCCCGCACAGACAGTCTGACCAGGTCAGCGGGACATTGCAGCTTAATCTCCATCTGCGTCGCCTTGGAATGGCGCAGAGTATTGGACAGCGCCTCCTGCACAATCCGGAACAGCTGATCCTCAATCCCTTTGGGCAGCTGGAGCTCCTCATCCATTTCATATGTAATGTCGATGGGCACCTTAGCCTGAAGCTCCGCCAGCAGCTCCCGCAGCCCCTGGGCAAGCCGCTTGCCCTCCAGATGCACCGGCCGCAGATGAAGCAGCAGGGCACGCATCTCCGATTGGGCCACAGAGGACATTTCCTCGATCAGGTGAATCTGCCGCTTGGCCTTTTCAAAATCCTTCTCCAAGGTCCGGCCCACCGCCGTGGCCGTCATGGAAATGGCAAACAGCTGCTGGCTGACAGCATCATGAAGATCCCGGGCCAAACGCTGCCGCTCCTCGACGACCGCCGAATACCGCGCTTTTTCCGCCAGCTCCGCATTATTGGTGGACAAACGCTGGAGAGAAGACACCTGCTCCTCCCATTTCCGGGAAATCCGGTTCAGCTGCTGGCCCAATCGGCCAATCTCGTCCTCGCCCAGATAAGGCACCGCACGGGAAAGATTGCCCTTCTCCAGGAGCATCATCACGTCCTGAAGCTGCTCCAGCCGGGCGGAATTCCGGTGGCTGGACCAAAAGCCGTACCCACCGCCGATGAGCACGGAGGCTCCCGCCATCCCCAAAAAGAGCTTCGCTCCCTCCCGCCATGAGGAAAAAGCCGTCAAAAAGCCGTATATATAAAGGAAATACAGCGCAAGCCCCAAAAGCGCCAGGCTGAATACAATGGATTCGCCCATGCTGCGCCAAATCATATTGGTCAGACGTTTGCCCACGGGCGTCCCCCTCCTGAGAGCTTTCCGAAAGGAAAGCTTGCATCGTAAGCAATAGCTTTTTAAAGCACCTTAATGTCAATATCTCCTACGAGATAGGAAACAATTAGTTTCACCTTCGTATCCGCCGTTTCATAATGCGGCGACTGCCAGCGGATCTTGTTCATCGTGCCGGATTCCCGCTCCGTGCCCACCCTCATTTGCCCGAACAGCACTGAGCTTTCGATGGAAACCGCCATATCCTCCGGGAAATACAGATCAATATCGCCAATCATGCCCTGCAGGACCAGGGTGGTTTCCGGCTCCTCGGGAATAGCCAGGGTAAAATCCAGGCTCAGCTCGCCAATGACACACCACAGGCTGAGGCTGCGGAGAATCCAGGCTTCCTTGTTCCGCTTTTGGCTCTCGATAAGCCTTGTCCGTTGAATGGCCCCTGTCTCTCCGTGGATTTCCTTGCTTTTGATATAGAAATATCCCAAGGATATCAGAACCAGCGACACAATGACCGCAAAATGGCTGCCCACCAGAATAAAGCCGCCGATGCCCAGCAGCACATAACCCTTGCGGCGGGTGCCGGAGCGAATGCAATAAACGCCCAACGCAACCATAAACAGGGAGATAACAGTTGCAGGCGTGGCGACAACTTTGCTGAGGAGCACAAAAAGACCCGCTCCGATTAATACCAGATAGGTGTTCCGGCCCCGGTTGTAGTTTGGCTGCCTGCTGTCCATAAGTGTCGCACCTCCTGCGGCCCGCCCTGCGTCATTGTAACCCGGCAAAACCATCCCCCAAAAGTGACAAATGCTCCGAAGCCAAGTCCTCCGGATACTTTTGGGGCGTCTTCGTATGAAAAAGCCATAGGCTTGGCAGTTGGCCCTATGGCTTTTCCTTGAATTAGAATATCATACTTCCTGCCGGCAAGAATAGCTGATTTTTGAGAAAGCGGTGAATCTTCCGGTTTATTCCCCGGCAGCCTCGTTATTGGAGGGAATGGCCAGCTTTTGCTTCAGAATTTCCAGCTGCTCATTCACCTTCTCCTGCTTGGCCAGATCCACAGTGGTGTAGGATGCGGCGCCAACACCGGGCAGGTACGGCTTGCCGGCGATTTCCGCCTCGGCTTCCAACTGCATGATTTTCTCTTCCATGCGGTGGAACCCTCTTGCCGCGTTGCCTCCCTCGATGCTGTTATGGTTGGTCACTTGAGCCATTTGCTTCTTGGACTTGGCCAGCTGCACCCGGGAGGTCAGCTCATTGCGCTTATTGCGCAGCTTGTAGAATTCGTCCTTCATTTCATGCAGCTGACGGGTCAGCTCTTCGGCTTGCGCCTTGGCTTGAGCGTGCATTTCCAGATACTCGTTGAGCTTTTGGTCATGGTACAGCTTTTCCTCCAGCGCTTGACGGGCCACTGCTTCCTGCCCGTTCTTCAACGCGGCCGCGGCTTGGTTCTCGCGCTCCGCAGCCAGGCGGGAATGCTCCGCTACCCGTTGCTGCAGCTTGCGCTCGCTGGCAATTTGCTTGGCTACCGTTACTTCCGCTTGGGCGATTTCCTCTTCCATATCGCGAATGTACTGGTTCAGCATCACAATCGGATCTTCCACCTTATCCAGCAGCTCATTGATCGACGCCTTCGTCATATCCTTCAGTCTTGTAAATACACCCATTGTTTTATTCTCCCTTCTCGTATTTGGCCACTTTGGCCCGAAGTTCTTCGATTTCTTTCCACATGGCTTTCTTCTCTACATCCTTCATCATTTCATCGATGGAGGGGGACTGTGCCTGTTGCTGGGCGGACGGCCGGGCTGTATGAGCCGGACCGGCGTGATAGGGGTCTTGGTGACGGGCAGGACCGGATTGGTAAGCGCCGCCTTGGTGCGGTCCGCCATAAGTATTGCCGTAGTAGCCCTGGCCTCCGTTAGGCGGATACATGGGAGGCGTATTGAAGCCGGGTTCCTTCGGAATCACCAGACTTGCGATAATATAGATGGGAATCACGGTGCCGCCCGAGAAAAAGGTCGTTATGACCACCACCAGGCGCAGAATGGTGGAATCCACATTCAGCAGCTCGGCAAGGCCGCCGCACAAGCCTGTCAGCTTGCTGTCCCTTCTGGACCGGTACAGTTTCGTCATGATTTGTCCCAACCTTCCTTATCCAGCTTGCGCTTCAGCTTTTCCATCTCCACATCCAGTGCGGATTGGACGGCAGCTCCGGCGGTATACAGAATGTCGCGGCCGGCCTGGCGGATTTCCCGCAGGGTTCTGGCCTCCATTTCCATATCGGAGACCTTATCCTCCAGCCGGGCGAACATACGGGGCGTATCTCCCGTTGCTCTGCCTGCCATTCTGGCGTTCAGCTGCTGCTGCAGCCGCAGGGTTTCCAACCGGGCCTGATAATAGCTCCGTTTGGCCGCCACTTCCTGATAATCGGCTTTCAGCTGGTTTAGCTGCTCCTGCAATTCCAGGATGGCGTTTTTACTGTCTTCGTAGAGCCCGCGGTATTGCTCCGCCTTCTCCTCGTGAAGCATCTTTTCCTGGAGAGCCAGCTTGGCTACCGCTTCCTCCCCCGCTTTCAGGGCAATCAGCGCTTGCTGCTCCCGTTTATCCCGCATTTGCTCCGCTGCGGTCAGCTGCTGGCGCAGCCCTTGAGCGTGATTCAAGCATTGCATGTATAACCGCTCAGACTCGTCAATCTGTTCTTTCTGGCTGTACAGATACCGGTCGATCAGCTTTACCGGATCTTCCGCCTGCTCCAGCATTTCATTCAGCGTGGCTACGCTAATGTCCCGGACCCGCTTCATTATGCTCATCTGTTCCTTGCCTCCTTGCCTCTATAGTCAAAAGATTAAATCATGGGACGGTTGCGCTTTAGAAGAGATACTCCGTAGCCGATCAAGGCGATAGCCAGCACCAGTCCGATAATCCAGGAGAGCTTGCTCATCAGCACCAGACCGCCGATGATGAGAATCACCCATCCCATGAACTTGCTGCCGTTTTTGACGCTGTAGAATCCCAACGCCACCATGGCGGCCGCGATAATGAAGCCGGCGATGTTGCCCAGGCCCAGCCTGCCTACCAGTATCAAGGCGCCGCAGGCGATAAGCAGTATGGCAAATCCGCTTCCTCCGTTTCGTTTCATCCGTTGTTCACCCCTTTCGTTTGTTTCCTTGTGTTGTTCATGTTTTCATTTTAGGCCATTCCGGCTTTCTTCAAAACGGACCCGCGACTGTTTTTCGGACTGGACCTAAGTCGGGGTCCCGCACCGCCTGAAGGGGTAGCTTGGGGGACAAGCCTGCGCCGCTCCCGGTCCGGATGCATATTCAGCCCGCGACATGCGAACCTTAACTGTAAGGAGGGGAGTCCACATGCCGGAAAACAAGGTCCATCAAGGAAATTACAAGGGAACAGGACGGATGGAAGCGGAAAATCAGGATATGGAGTTTGTCAACGATACGCTGCAGACAGGCGCTGCCAAGAATGGCTTCAAGGATGGGGAGAAGAACAAGAAGCGGAAGAAATAAGGGTAAAATGCCGTAGGCAGCACGGCATCCGCGGGTCTGTCCGCCGAAGCTTCACCGGTGATCCGGCTGTGTGGCTGCGGCGAGGCAGACTCGTCTAAATGTGATACCGTTTTCAAATTATCGGATGGCAGCCTGCGATTAGCTGCGACACTCTCTAGTTTAGCTGACCATTAGCTTTTTAAGCTCTCCCGCGGCCAGGTTGCGGAACTATCCGACTCTTATGAAGAAAATTCGCAGCTTCAATAAAAATAACGGAACTCTGAGCCTCTTAAAGCGGCAATTGGCCGTCTCCCGGACACCAATAAGCCTTCCAAGGGTGTTTGAGTTCCGTTAAAACGGCTAACTGGCTGATTTTAGCCTTTAAGGGTCGCTGAGTTCCGTACAGAACGGCTAATCTCTGCTGATCTACGCCGATCTCCGCAGATCAACCGATTTCCGAGTCACCTATTCCAAGGGCCGCGCATACTCCCACCGGTGGGAAAACTGCTCCAGCGCCGGATGCCGGGCTCCTCCCGAAGGAGGGGCCACAATCAGGCGGAGCTTGCGAATCCATTCCTTAAAGGATTCGTAGCCCGCCCATTTCAGTGCCAGAGCCTCCGGCATCCACACGAAAAACGGACCCCGATGCTTCTCCGTCAAGAAAGCCAACGCCGTGTCCACAGGCGTATACTTCTTCCGCTTTCCTTCCCATTGGTCCAGAAGGGCTCTGGCGCCTGCCGGCAGATAGGCTTCCGCCTCCTCCATAGCCCCCTCCAGCTCCTGGACCCGGCGGTAATAGGGCGGCAAAGGCGGGAGCCCCATCCGCCTGGCCGTCTCTTCATGAATGGGGTACAGCACAATCCGGTCAAAGCCCCGTTGCCCGGCAAACCGGTAAATCTCCGCCAGCCCGGCGGCTCCTGTGTCCGCAAAATCCCCGTACACAAGCAGCGTGCCGGTTTTCACCTCCTGCGGCGGCTCATAGCCAAACGGGACCTGTCTGTTTTCCTTGGCCATCCGTTTTCCTCCATTCCAGTTCAGACATAAATCAGAAAAAATCCAGAAGAAAGGGCCGTCCCTCCGGCACAGCGGCTTCCAGCAGCTCCAGTTGGCTCGCGCTCCCCGTTAATAGACCATGCTCATACCAAAATGACGGGCGCTCGTATCCAAGCAGCATCGAGGTAAGAATGCCGATGCCGCAGGACAGCGCTTCGACGGAGGCGGCTTCGTCCCCGGCCGCGCTGCGCCGCACCCTTGCTCCTTCCTCACCCAGCCGAATGGCATAACCGCCCTCATTCCAGGGCGCTTGTTCGTCGCGGATATGGAGATGCAGCTCGCCTTTGACACCCTGCCGGAAGGAATACCTGTTCAGGAAAGCTTCGGCATCCACCAGCCGGGCCATAAAATAAGGCACCGTCTCCTGCAGGATGCGGGGGTCCTTCAACAGCGAGGCCAGCCTGTCGCCGGGATGGGCCATCAGCAGCTGAACCTTGCCGGCGCTTCCCAGCATAGAATCATGATCGGCTATAAAGTTCCACAAGCCTCTATAGGCTTCCCCGTCCAACGCTACCCATTCGTAGACGGTGAGGGTATAATCGGCCACCTTATAGAGGATATAACCTTTAGCCTGACCGTCCGCGTCAAAATAGGCGGCTCCCAGCCTGCCTTCGTTTTTGCGGGCCAATACCCGGTCCTCCCACCACTTGCGGCTGCGGACCAGCATGCCGTTATACCGCACCGCATACGCCTCATAAACAGGCGCCAGTATGTCCAACTCCGTGGTGCGCACAATCCGTCCGGCAACGGCGGGAAACCGGGGCAGCTGGTGCGGACCCAGCTCAAGCTTCTTGTATTCGGCATAGGTTTCCCAGCCAAACCTGCGGTAAAACTCGAACTTGAAGGGATGGAGCATGGAGATCATCTGCCCCTGCTCCTTCATCACCCGCAGCGAATGGGAGAGCAGCCCGGCCACTCTGCCGCCGCGGCGCTTTTCCGGCCAGGTGGCCACCCCGGCAATGCCGCCCATAGCAAAAGGTTTGCCTCCCACATACACTTCCATAGGCAGCAGCGTCAGCCGCGCCTCCAGCCCCTCTTCTCCGTAGCAGCCCCAGTTTTCCTGAGGAACCAAGGAAGCGGCCCGTTTGACCAGCTCCTCCGGCGTCAGGGTGTATTGGAACGCAAAGGAGGAGAGCCGTATGTATTCCTCCCGTTCATGCTCCTGCATTTGGCGAATCTGTCTCATCTTAAGCATCCTCCTGTACATTTGCCAAAAGATTATGCCATCCGGGCATCCGTCCAATCCACCCATTGGCCTCGGCATATAGTGTATTATTCGTTTCCGCAATACCCCCGCTTGAGACTCTTGAGGGGAGGTGAACAACAATGGGTTATGCTGCAGGTTGTGGCCCCGTAGGTGGCGGCTTCACTACTACTGGCGTCATTCTGGTGCTCTTCATTCTGCTGGTGATCATCAGCAGAGCATGGGTGATCTAATCTAGAAACCCCTTCAAGTTTTTGAGAAAAACTCCGATCGGAGTTTTTCGAGAATGAGCGACCGCGTTTAGAGGAAGTTTTTATCGCCAATCCGAATGTTTGTCTTACGCGCTTTAGCGCTGTAAGGAATTTAAACATTCTGATGTGGGCAAAAAGCCTTTCGGCCAATGCCGGAGGGCTTTTTGTTATCCTCCGATTTGGGACATCCTCCGCACAGTCGGCGTATGGGAGGCTCCGGTATCCGACATGGCCAGAGCCATTTCATGGTTTTCGGGTTTGGCGGCCAAGGCTCTTTTGATCAGATTGCGGAGGGCCTCATCGTTTCCAATGCTGTCCCTGACATGGAATTCGTCCGACCAGTACAAGCAGGGTTTGATATATCCGTCCGCCGTCAAACGAAGCCGGTTGCAGGCCTGGCAAAAATGGTCGCTGACCGGATGAATCAGGCCAAACGTGCCCTCCGCCCCCTGGATGCGGTAATTTTCCGCAGGCCCATTGCCGGTTATGCCTTCGGCAGCCTCCACCGGGAGGCCCATGGCTTCCGCCTGCCGCAGCACCTGCTCCAGGGGGAGATACCTAGACCTCCAATCCTTTCCGCTGTGCCCGATGGGCATATATTCAATAAACCGGACATTCAGCCAGCGATCCAGGGTAAGCTTTAGAAAATCGGCAATTTCATCGTCATTGACCCCTTTGACCAGCACCACATTCAGCTTCACGGGATCAAGCCCCACCCGGAGCGCCGCATCCACACTGGCCAGCACTCTGCGGATATCGCCGCCTCTCGTAATCAGACGAAACCGCTCCTCCCGCAAACTGTCCAGGCTGATGTTAATCCGGGTAAGCCCGGCCTGCTTCAACGCCTCCGCTTTTTTCTCCAAAAAGATGCCGTTGGTGGTCAGCCCGATATCCTCAATCCCGGGGATGGCTGCAAGCATGGCAACAAGCTCCGGCAGATCCTTGCGCAGCAAAGGCTCACCTCCGGTCAGCCGCACCTTGCGGATGCCCATACCGGCCAGTACCCGGACCACCTCCCGGATTTCCGCCGCCCGCAGAAGCTTTTCCTCCGGCTCAAACTCCATTCCCTCCTCCGGCATACAATACACGCACCGCAGATTGCAGCGATCCGTTACGGAAATCCGGATATAATCATGTTTCCGTCCATGCTTGTCCGTCAGCTGTTCCGCCATGTCTCTTCCTCCTGTCTGCAAGAACCTCCAGCTCCCCATGGAACAGCGCTCTTGTTTCAGCCACCATCGCCCGAATTTCCGCCGGGGTGGCATGATCAATATGAATGCCGGCAATCACCGTCACCGCTTTGCCTAACCGGCTGCAGGCCATATCCGCCAGCTCCCGGGCAAGCTCCGCCTCCTTGTGGCCGGGCAGTCCGATCACCTGCGTGCAGGTTCCGCCGCCCTCCGCAGGATATGCAACTGCAGCCGCTCCAATATGAGCTTGTCCCCCAGTGACAAGCAACACAAAGTCCCCGCCTGCTTCCACCGTACGCACAGACAGCCCGAAGGGATTGCGGATCATCATCATCTAACCCCTCATTTAACATTTTCATATGATTATAACAAACAAAAACACCGCCTGCATGCAGACGGTGTACCATTTTCATCATATTTTTCGAGTCGCATCAGCAGGTGAAGAATTGCTCCAGGTCCATCAGCATTTGCTCGGCAAGCGGGAACAGGTTCTCTTCTTCCTTGCGGAAGTGGCCGGCGAGGACGGTATACGCCTCCAGCAGGCAAGCCGCCGCCTCCTTGGCCTTCTGGCTGTTGATGGGAGCCGCAGCCCCTTCCATCAGATGCAAAAAGCTCATCATATGGCTATGAACCAGCTTATGCTCCTGCTCCAGCACAGTCAGCTCCTCCAGCTTCTGGCCGGAATAGTCGCGAACCATGGGAAACAGCACCTGATCCTCCCACAGAGAGTGGGCATTCATCTTTTCCATAAACTGAATGATTTTGCCGCGGAGACAGTCCAGGGACACACTCCAATTCAGCACGTCCTCATTCTGCCCCACTACCTTTGCCATGCCATAAAGCTCCATCATTTCCCGCTTCAGCAGCCCATGCTCATCTCTTAGCTGATCCATTCCGTCTCCCAGCACGTCCACTGTACTTACCACTTGCTCTTCACGGGATAACGTTTGAAGCATGTTCACCCACTCCTCTGTATTCTCGCCACAATCGAGGTGATGCTTATGGCAACATCCATCCTCGATAAATATAATTTATATGGCGATAACTTATACCATCAGTATAGTCCCTGCCATATGGTCCATCTGTGATTATAATCACAAAGCAAGGCGATGAATATTGCTAACTTGTGTCATCTTATTTTGCCTTTCCTTTCAAAAAAATACCCGGCCCCCAGCCTGCCGTTCCACGGGAACAGAGGCGGTATGCCGGGTAAATATGAGGATGATGAGTCCGAAATAAACCGTTGCGAAACCTGAAGCTTAGCGGTTGGACATGCCGCAGCTGTCCGCTTTGCCGCAGGTGGAGCCGCCGCTGCCGCAGTTGCAGGCGCTGCCGCCGTTTTTGCGGTTCTTGAGGTAACGGAATACCGTAAACCCGACAATCCCCACAACCACTGCAATGATCACAATATCTGCCATGCGAATCCCTTCTTCCTTCTCAAATATGATGCCGGATAAATTAGAGTCCGATTCCCAGGAGACGGCCAACTTGATACACCAGAAGTGAAATCACCCAGGCAATTCCGCATTGGTATGCTACTGTGAACAACGTCCATTTCCAGGAGCCCAGCTCCTTCTTGGCTGTGGCGATAGCCGCAAAGCAAGGCGCATAGAGCAGCACGAACACCATAACGGAGAATGCCGCCAGCGGTGAAAAATAACCATGCAGTGCAGTACTGAGGGCATTGGTCAGTTCTTCCGTGCCCTCATTGATATACAGAATGCCCAAGGTGCTGACCACCGCTTCCTTGGCGATCAGGCCGGTCAGCAGCGCTGCGCCCACCTGCCAGTGGACTTCGCCGGTGCCGTTGATTACGCCAAAGCCGTTCCAGGTGAAGAGAGGCGCGATCAGCTTGCCGATGGAGCCGAAGATGCTGTCAGCGGCATCCTCCACCATGTGGAAGGAGAAGTCAAAGGTTTGCAGCACCCAGATGACCACGCTCATGGACAGCAGGATAGTACCTACCTTCACCACATAGCCGCGGGCTTTTTCCCAGGTATGCAGCAAAACGGATTTCAACGACGGCAGCCGGTACGGCGGCAGCTCCATTACAAACGGAGGCGCTTCGCCCTTAAACACGGTTTTGTTCAGAATGATGCAGGAGAGCATGGCGACAAGAATACCCAAAGCATAAATGCTGAAGGTGACCAGCCCTTGGTTGGAAGCGAAGAAGGCGCCGGCGAATACGGCATATACCGGAATACGGGCCCCGCAGGACATAAAGGGCATCAGGGTGATGGCCAGCTTCCGGCTGCGGTCATCCTCCAGGGTCCGGGTGGCCATAATGGCGGGAACGCCGCAGCCGTAACCCATCAGAAGCGGAACAAAGGCTTTGCCGGACAAGCCGAAGCGTCTGAACACACGGTCCATAACAAAAGCGATTCTGGCCATGTAGCCGATGTCCTCCAATATGGAGAGACAGAGCATCAGAATGACAACCAGCGGCAGGAAGCCCAGAACGGCTCCGATACCGGCGAAAATGCCGTCAATGACCAAGCCCATAACCGTCTCGGACGCTCCGATATTCTCCAGGAAGGTAGCTACCCAGCCGGGAATGGTTTCTCCCGTAAACTCCGCAAAAGGATCGGCAATCAAGGCGGCTACCGGACCCAGCGAAATCTGGAACACGGCATACATAATCAAGATGAAGATGGGAATGCCCAGGTAGCGGTTGGTAACAATCTTGTCCACCTTGTCGGAGAAGGTCAGGTCCCCTTCTTTTCTTCCCCTCTTCACGTGCTTTTCGATGGATTCACTGATATATTTGTAGCGCAGGTCGGCAATCAGCGACTCCAGATCCCCCTCGGCGCTCTCTGCCTGGGTCACAATCTTGTCGACGGCGGCAGCCAAAGACGGGCTCATTTTCAGCTCTTCAATTGCTTTTTCGTCTCTTTCCAGCAGCTTTACAGCGTTGTAAAGCGGGTTGGAGTAATTATCCTTTTGCAAAAGCTCGCTCAAGGCCTTGACGGGCGCCTCCAGCTTGGTATGCTCCAGGGCGGTTTTGATGGCGCGCTCATGCTTGTGGTCCAAGGACAAGGCGCGCTCCAACAGTTCCTTGATCCCCTGATTCTTGGTTGCGGTGATGGGGACAACCGGAACCCCCAGCTGCTTCTCCAGACTGGCGGCATCGATGGTGTCTCCCCGCAGCTTTACCTCGTCCATCATATTGAGGGCAATGATGGTGGGAATCCCCAGCTCCAGCAATTGGGTGGTCAAGTACAGGTTCCGTTCGATGTTGGTGGCATCCACAATGTTGATAATAACATCCGGCTTTTCTTTAGAGAGAAAGTTGCGGGCGATAATTTCTTCCTGGGAATAAGGTGACAGCGAGTAAATACCGGGAAGGTCGATAATGGTCACATTTTCCTTTACCTTTTTGCACTTTCCCTCTTTACGCTCCACAGTTACCCCGGGCCAGTTGCCTACATGGGCATTGCTCCCCGTCAGATTGTTAAATAGGGTAGTCTTTCCGCAGTTAGGATTGCCAGCCAGGGCAAATCTGTACGCAGCCATACTCATTCTCCATTCTCGCGTGAATTTGAACTATTTCTCAACTGTGATTTGTTCCGCTTCGGATTTCCGCAGGGTCAGCTCATAACCCCTGACATTCACTTCGATGGGGTCTCCCAAAGGGGCCACCTTGCGCATGATAATCTTCGCGCCGGGCGTAATGCCCATATCCATCAATCTTCTCTTCACCGGACCGCTTACGCCGATGCTCTTGATTACGGCGGCTTCGGCCGGCTTCAGTTCCTTCAACGAAATTTCCATAAGAATCCTCCACATTGTTGATATTGATAATCATTATTAACAAAAGGCGGGACATCTCCCTTGGGAGAGCCCGCAGCTCAGCTTATATTCATTGCAGATTGACCATCAGTTGTTGAGCGACACCTTTGTTCAGGGCAAGTCTGGAGCCCTTCACACTGACAATAAGATTGCCCTTCATTTCGGAAATGACGGAAATGAAGACTCCCGGCACAATGCCCAGTCCCGCCAAAAATTTCCTGGTGTCTTCTTTGGCCCTGCATTCATTCACAACAGCTTCTTTTCCAATGGGAAGCATGGTTAACGGCATTTTCTCCCGCTCCTTTCATTAAGAAAAAACAGATGATAGTTCATCTTATTCACGAGCCGGTAGTGATAATCACTTTCATTTCTACGATTTAAAATACTATTTCCGCCCCTGTGTCGCTGTGATGAAATTCACAATAAAAAGCCCTCTGCCCCCGCATTTAGCATCATTTGTCGTTTTGTCACATTTAGCCGCCGTATGCAGCAGCCTCCAAATGAAAACAGCCCTTTCTAGGAAAGGGCTGCCTCTGCGGCGTGCTTCAATGCCAGCTCGTATTCTTCGGGGGTATTCATGTTTGTCACAAAATCAAGGCCGATATGCTTCTCTGCAAAATGCGCCTCCGGCGCCTCCTGCCAATAGATCATCCGCAGCATCTCCGAAACCCGGGACTCTCCCGACAGAAGCAGCGCGGATATAGCATCGGCGCAGCCCTTGGAGTAAATGCCGTGAAGCGGATGGGAACGCCCCTCAATAACCGGCACCACCGCATCGCACTTCAAGGCAGCCTTCAGCTCCTGCATGGCTGTGGCCGCGCCGGCGGACAGGAACGGCATGTCGCAGCCGACAATCCATACCTCCGGATTCCGGGACAAGGTCAATGCCGCGTGCATGCCGGACAACGGTCCCTTGCCGGGGTAATAATCGGTAATGATCCGAATGGAGCGGTCGAGAATCGGCAGAAACAGTGTCGGCTGGTTCGTCACCACGATAATTTCCTCGCAAACCTCGCTCATCGTTCTGATCTGACGCTGAATGAGCAATTCACCGGAAAAAGGAAGCAGGGCTTTTTCCTTGCCCATTCTCCGGTTTTGGCCTCCGGCCAATATAGCGCCCGTAAGCATGGCTTCCCATCCTTTCCGCTTGATAATGATACATCTCATCTATCGGTTAGAGACTGCGGCGAAACAAGCACCCGCAGCTCCCTATTGCTTCTTTTTGCGGATCATCTGCAGAACCAGCACCTTCTCCGAATCGGTGAGCAGGTTCTGGGCCAGCACAAAAGCGGCATTCTCTTCCTTATAGCAATGATCGCCGATAACCTGGCAGGCCCGCCGGAATTGGGCGGCAACCCTCTGGAACGCTTCTTCGTCGTTAGGCCTCTCCGCCAGGCGCTCCATTGCCGCTTCCAGTTCATCGAAGGTTTCTTCCAAGAGCTCATGCTCATACTTCATGACAGCGGCCGGCCCCTTATCCGTATCCAAATATTTGGACAGGACGCCAAGCAGAATTTGCTCCTCTTTTTCCATGTGCAGATTAAAGGCATTCCGCAGCTTCCGCTCCCGGCGGAGCCATTCCTGAACAAACTCCTCCCCGCGCACCGTGGACTTGGAGGCAAATTCCCAGACCTGCTCCATTCCCCGGCGGAGCTTGGTATGCTCCCGGCTCAACAATTGAAGGGCAGGCGCCATGCCTGTGTTTGGCTTGACGCTGCCCGTTGCCGCAAATCCCTTCAGCCGTGACATAAGCCAACACCTCCTGACGGACTTCACGATGGCTTCTTTGGCATCATTTAAGGCTATGCCAATAAAAGCTTTTTATCATCAAGCCCGGAAGTTATCTACGATTATTTATCTATTTCCATGATACCCTGCGCCAGCCGCAATCGTATGTTAACTATATCACAGCGGCAGCGGAACCAAAAACGCAAAAAACCAGCCCATAGGCTGGTTAGCTCAACCGTTTGGCGAGACTCTCCCGCCAGCTGTCCGACAATCCGGGCACAGCCAGAAGCCGGGCGGCCTCCGCCTGATCGTCCTTGGCCGTATACTTAATCCGGTTGGCTTCGGCCACCGTAATGCCTGCAGGGGACCGCTCCACCAGGAGAACCGCATCCCCCGGAGCGGTGCAGCCCTCCTCCAGCACCCGGAAATAATAGCCGGTATAGCCGGTGGTTTGCACCAAAAGCGGCATATCCGTCCGGTTGTACTTATGCCCCAGCTTGTAGCACGGCTGGCGCGGCTGGCTGACCTGAACCAGCGCCTCCCCCATCCGGTATACGTCTCCGATGCAAACATCCTGCTCCGTGAGCCCTTCCATAGTCACATTTTCGCCAAAAGCGGCATAAACCAGGGATTGGCCCAGCTCCTTTTCCCAATACGCATAATGCTCATAAGCATACACACAAACGGCCTTGTCCCGGCCGCCGTGATGAATTCGGTCCGCCTGCCCGTCCTCCGCATATCCTTCAAAGGTGAGCAAAAGCTTTCCCGCTGCCGGCAGCTTGCCCATGCCGGTGGCAAACTCCTTTCCGCCCCATTGGTACACGGCCGGTTTTCCCACTTGCAGGCTCCTGAGCCTGCCGCTCTGTCCCTTCACCATCCCGGCAACGCCTCCGCATTTATTTGATCTCTATAGCCGCGTTTTAAGGCTGGGTTAGGCTACCCGCAGCTTGTCCCGTCCTCCAGATGCTTGACGCAATTATGAAGGCGGCAGCTCCAGCCTTCGGAGGATTTCTCCAGCACATTGACGCAAGTATTCTTAAGGCCCAGATAGCCGAAGTCGGGAAAAAGGGTTTCCACCAGCGCTCCAATCAGCGCTCCATGGGACACCAGCAGCACCCGTTTCCCCGGATGCCGGCGCTCTATTTCCTCCAGCAGCCTCATTCCCCGTTCAATAACCGCTTCACGGGTTTCTCCGCCATGATCAACGTTTTTCCAATCCGGTCCCCAGCGGCTGATCCGCTCCTGCTCTGTGGTTCCCTCCAGGTTCCCGAAGGAACGCTCCGCCAGGAGGGGATCATATCCCGCCACCTGTTTGCCCATATGCCGGGCGATAATATCCGCCGTTTCCCGCGCCCGGGCCAAATTGCTGGAGTAGATGTAATCCCACTCCTCCCCTTCCATACGCTTGCCCAGCAGCTCCGCCTGGCGTCTTCCCTCCGCATTAAGCGGAATATCATTCTTTCCTTGCATACGGCCTTCCTGATTCCAATCCGTCACACCGTGTCTCACTAACCCGATTGTCGTCATGCTGCGTTTATCTCCCTCACTCTGTTTCCTCATGTCCCGCCCATTTTTCCGCCCATTCCTGAACTTCCTTCATTACAAATTGCAGACCCTTTCCTTTTTCCGTCAGCTCGTATTCGATCCTGACCGGGGTTTCCGGGTACACGTGGCGGATAATAATGCCCGCGGCCTCCAGCTCCTTGAAGCGCTCCGAGAGCATTCTGTCGCTCATCCCGGGGATAATGTCGGACAAATCCTTAAAGCGCTTGGGTCCGCTTAGCAGCACTTGGATAATCAGGCCTGTCCACCGTTTGCCCAACAGTTCAAAAGCAGCCTCAAACTTCGGACATAATGATTGGGGATTCGACATGTCTGCATCACTCCTTTTGTTAACTCCATTTTACCATAGTCGCTTTACAAAAGTAAGCATTTCATCCCCAAATTCATCTAAGTGCCAAAAAATCTTTCCTTTCCGCAAAAAAACAGACTTTCGGCTCCGCCCGGAAGCGGCAACCGCAAGTCTGTCCTGGAGTACAAGGCGAGGCTATTCTGGCTTCGGATAATAGGTGAATCCGGGATACGTCACCACCGGCCATTTTTCCTTCCGCAGCGCATCCGTCACTTGGGGCCCAACCTTCAGATTGCTTGCCACCAGCTCCTTTGGAGTCAACGCCATCCACTGGTTAAGGGAAACGTCCTGGAACCTGTCGCTTTTGAACATTTCCAGAAACCATAAGGTCTCCTCGCCGGTATTCTGCACGTAATGGCCCATAGCAAAGGGCACATACCCCACGTCCCCGGCCCGGAAATCAAAGGTTCTGGCAACTCCGTTGCCGCTAAACACTGTCATGCGCCCCTGGCCGGTCAGATAATACTGCCATTCATCATTATTGGGATGCCAATGCAGCTCGCGCATGGCCCCGGGTTTGATTTCCACCAGCGCCGCGGCGATGGTTTTGGATACCGGAAACACGGTGGAATCGACAATCCGCACACTGCCCCCGGGAAGCTGCATGGGAGGCTGGGCCAGCATCCGGTAGGTAAAGCTTTGGGGAACCGTTCCGTAAGGGGAGTGGACCTTTTGGGAGTCGAGGGGGCCCGGCACCTGGTCCTGGTAAATGTACACCTGTCCATCGGGAATCTGCGCAAAGGCCTCCATGGGAACTCCAAAATTGGAGGACAGCACATCCTTGGGCGTATGGGCGAACCAATCGGAGATGGACAAGGTGTTTAAATCGGAAAAATGCCCATCGTCGAAAACAAGCAAAAATTCGCAGCCGTCCTCCATTCCCTGAATGGAATGGGGGATGCCGGGCGGGAAATACCACAGGTCTCCGGGACCCACATCGGCAATAAAATTGCTGCCGTTCTGGTCCACGGCAGTGATTCTGGCATGGCCAAGAAGCATATACGACCATTCCGCCTGCTGGTGCCAATGGAGCTCGCGGACTCCCCCGGGGGTCAGGCACATATTGACCCCCGCCAGAGTTGTAGCCACCGGCAGGTCGCGGATGGTAATCTCTCTGGACCACCCGCCTTGATTCAGCTGCATATGGGTATCGGAAAAGGAAAAGCGCAAATTGGGGATCAGCCCGGCATCCGTAGCAGGAGGCACCAGCATATCGGGATTCTGCCGGTCCCGCATTACATCCCGCGGTCCCCGGTCAATAGTCCCGTAGCCCCCTTCCCGGATAGGCTGCGGAATATGCCCGGACGGCGGTAAATGCTTTGTCGTTTTATCCACTTTTCCACCTCATTATCGAATAATGTCTGCCGCAAAATATATGCGGGGCGGAAGCGGATTATGACGGCTATCCCATTCTCTCCTCCAGAAATTGCTTCAGCACCAAGGCATGGTTATGCTCCGCGCTTTTTGCCGCGTAGACAAGCGTTACCGGACCGCTCCCGATCAAACCGCATAATTGGTCCAGTTGGAGCTGCGCCCCTTCGCTTTGCAGCTCCTCCCGGTAAAACCGGGTAAACTCCGCGAACTTTTCCGGCTGATGGTTGAAGCTTTTTCTTAAGGCGGCGGACGGCGCGATATCCTTCATCCAAAGGTCCAAACAGGCCGCTTCCCGCGTAACGCCTCTGGGCCACAGCCTGTCCACCAAGATCCGCTTGCCGTCTTCTATGGAAGGAGGCTCATAGATCCGTTTGATTTGCAGCATGGTTTATCACTCCCTCCGGTTTGTCCGAAATCTGGTATTTCAGTGATCCCGGTCACAAGATTTAAGACTATTATGCGCTACGCTACTCTAAATAATATGATCTGCGCCAGAGGCCGAATGGTGCTGGGGAAGCCTCGGAACCGGCATCTGACTACTGGAAATGGGAGGTGCGTTTTTTTGACAGGGGCGCAATTGTTGATTGAATTATTGCTCGAACAGGGGGCAACCACCGTATTCGGTTATCCGGGAGGCGCAGTGCTCCCCATCTACGATGCGCTGTACGATTGCCCGTCCATCCGGCATATTCTGGTCCGGCATGAACAAGCCGCAGTGCATGCGGCAGACGGTTATGCCCGGGTAACCGGCAAAGCCGGCGTCGCTCTGGTTACCAGCGGTCCGGGAGCAACCAATGCCATAACCGGAATTGCCACCGCATATATGGATTCTGTGCCCATGGTGGTGCTGACGGGACAGGTTTCCTCTAACCTGATTGGTCTGGACAGCTTTCAGGAGGTGGATATCTTCGGTATGACCATGCCGATTACGAAACATAACTTCATGGTCATGGATATCGCCGAGCTGCCCAGAATCGTCAAAAGCGCATTCCATCTGGCCACCACAGGCCGCCCTGGACCGGTCCTGATTGATATGCCCAAGGACATCATGCAGGGGCCTGCGCCCAGCCGGCATAAGCCGGTGGAGCTTTCCTCCGTTCCGCAGCTGAGGGGCTACAAGCCCGATACCTCCATTCCGGATGAAGAGCTTCAAGCGGTTTTCGGCAAGCTGGCCCAGGCACAACGGCCTGCTCTGCTTGTTGGCGGCGGATGTATGTCCGAGGCGGCCTCCAGTCTGCTTCTTTCTCTGGCTGAGCAAGCGGCGATCCCGGTAGTATCCACCTTAATGGGACTGGGCGCATTTCCCACGGACCATCCGCTGCATCTGGGCATGGTAGGCATGCACGGCACGGTTGCGGCCAACAAGGCCGTCCAGCAGGCAGATGTGCTGCTTTGCCTCGGCGTCAGATTCAGCGACCGGGTATCCGGCAATCCCAAGTCGTTTTCACCCCACTCCTTCAAAATCCAGGTGGATATCGATGAATCCGAGCTGAACAAAAACGTTTCTGTACATCTGGCCCTTCACGGCTCCGTCAACGAGGTGCTGACCGCGCTGCTCTCCGGCGGACTAACCGGTTCCTGGGAGGAATGGAACAAACAGATTGAAGCCTTCCCCAGACGCATACCCGCCTTGTCCACGAAGGGAGAAGCCCTTTTGCAGCCCCAGGAGGTGATCCGGCTGGTCCATGCCCAAACCGCCGGAGAAGCGGTCGTGGCAACGGATGTGGGACAGCACCAGATTTGGGCGGCGCATCATTATCCCTTCAAGCGTCCCCGTTCGCTTCTGTCCTCCGGCGGCCTTGGCACTATGGGCTTCGGGCTGCCTGCGGCTATCGGCGCGGCTGTGGCCGAACCGGGCCGCCCTATCGTCTGTATCAGCGGCGACGGCAGCATCCAGATGAACATCCAGGAGCTGATGACCGCCGTAGATTACGGGCTGGACCTAAAAATTGTCATATTGAAAAACGGCTACCTGGGCATGGTCAGACAGTGGCAGCAGCTATTCCATGACAAACGCTATTCCTCGGTTAAAATTTCCTCCCCCGACTTCGCCGGGCTGGCCCGCACCTTCGGCGCCCGGGGATATTATGCCCGCAGCCGCGCCGAAGCGGAAGCGGTCATCCATGAAGCGTGGGCTGAACCGGGAGTGGCCGTGCTGGAATTTGATGTAACCGAGGAAATGAATGTGTATCCCATGATTCCCCCCGGCGGGGATGCCAGCCAGACCATTGAGTATGAATAGCCGGCATTCTAAAGAAGAAGCGGGTATGCGCGGCAATATCCCGCAGTTAGGCTCTGCCGTCGGGAAATCCCATCCCTTCGGCTGCCTGACGGCGGGACCATATTCCGCTCTCGGAACTTAGCGGTAAATCCTGGTAATATACCCGCCGCAGCCGCATTCCCCCACATACAGCAGCTTTTCCACGGGAAGCCCCTTCTCCGACAATGCCCGTTCAAGCCGGGGAATGAACCATTCCTCGGGAGAGCCCAGGTCACCCGGTGTAATAATATTCACGTAGTGCTCCCGCTTCGTCTGCGACACCGCCTCTACAGAGGAGGCCACCATCTCCTCTTCCTCTCCCGGACCGTACTCCTCCTCCAGATTCAACGACCAGTCGCCTTTTCGCATGGCATTCACCGGAATCTCCTTCATTTGCCACTCCCCCATTCCATCAGACAAGGCTGTAAAAAGCCCTGCCGCTGCTGCTGTCATCTTAGCATATCTGCAGCTTTCTTTTGTGATTCGGCTCACGTTGGCGGCCCGCCCTTCCGCCTTACGGCCATACGAAAAAACCGCCATCCGGATACCATGGCGGTTTCGTGATATGTTAGAAAAATTGCGGATATTGCTTGGCCATGCTCCGTACCTGCTCAAGCAAGCTGTTGGAATGCTCCGCCACAATGCTCCTCATGGCTCCCGCATCCCGCTTGCGGATAGCGGCCACCATTTTTATGTGATGGTCAATGTGGGACTGCTCCGCCCCGTGCATTTTGCCGTACAGCAGCCGGACACGGTTATAATGGGAGGCCACCTCTTCAATGGTAAGCCAGGACAGCTCTTCTCCCGCCGTCTCAAAAATAAGCTGATGAAACCGGTTGTCCTTGCAGTAAAATTCGAAGAAATTCCTCTTGTCCATATATCTCTTCTGCTTGTTGATAAGCTCCTGCATGGTATCCGCCACCAGCTCGCTGCACCGGAGAATGAACTCATCCACTACGGCCGTTTCCAGCGAGGTTCGAATAAACCATTCCTCCCGGACCCGCTGCAGATCAATCTTGGAGACCACGGTTTTGCGCTTGGGATAGATCTCCACCAAACCCGACTGCTGAAGGCGGACGACGGCTTCCCGTACAGGGGTCCTGCTGACCCCATACCGCTCGGACAGCTTCGGCACACTGACATCCGTCCCCGGCTCCAGGGTCATATTCATAATATCTTCTCTAATCTGGTTGTATGTCACATCATTCAATGAATTCGTGTTATTCATAATCTTCGGTTTCCCTACACCTTCCTGAGCTCACTTCCAGAACGTCACGAAATATTTTTTGGGCACTGGCAGCATCATAGCCATAATACAACAGAACATCCAGAATAAAGGGAGAATATTCAAGCCCGTTCAGTTCCTGTGTAAATGCCATTGCTCCAATTTCGCTCAGGGTACGTATTGTAGAGTAATTTTTCCATCCCAGAAAATTCCATAAACATATTTTTTCTGTACGGGTATAAATTTCCTGCTCCAGTTGTTCTTCTACAAAATGAAACATTTCATGCCCCAAGATAGTATTTATTATACCCGTTTGTGTAAAAAGTTCAACTATCCCGGGGTCTTCCTCCGCTATCAGCCGAACAGCCTGCTCCACAGGCTCCTTCATAATAATGATCTGATCCGGGGGCGCGTATGAGGCAAACAAAACGCGTTTGCCGGTCATGGAAACCTCTCTGAACTCCACCTTCAGCTTCAGCTTTCCGGCCAGTTCGCTTGCATCCCTGGTACCATGCTCACGAATCATTCGCCTGGCATATGCTCTCCCGCATGCGATTGCGTTGGCAATCATCTCTGTTTGTTGGCCCGGTTGGATGCGTTTTTTCAACAGCTCTCTGGAAAATGCATACCGTCCCCAGGTTTCATCCTCCACCTGCAGCAGGTGATGAACCATGTCTCTCAGCGTGATTTGCCCCTGCTCCTGCATAGCTCCTCCATTCCTTTCCCCGGACAAGCTCTAGCTCTGTTTAATATTGGCTGCCACCACAATAATTTCGGTGTCCGGTTCAAATGTGGATACCTCAATGTCCATCAATAGCTCCAGCTGAGCGAAGTCGGAGGCGGAGAAATCCATAATCCGCGCGCCCAGGCACAGATAAAAATCCGGTCTGGCAATCAGCTCGGTTTGATAAACCGCCATGCTTTCCCACAGCTTCTTGACGGCATCGAGATAGTCGCCTGCCGTGGTTTTGATGGCCATGCCCCGGCCCCGCTGCACCTTGATGAAGCCCTTGGTATCCAGAATCCGGATGGCCCCGGCTTCCCCTGCCTTGCCGGTTTGCTCGCCGTAAATGGAAACATACTTGGTCTTCTCCAAAAGCCGGGTCTGCTCCACGGCAACCCGCATATCGTTGGCGGCCAATTGCCGCAGCTCCTCTTCCGTGCATTCCTTCAGAAGCTCATTGGTCTTTACCTCCGTGGAGCCGGTGGCAATGGCGGTAACCTTGGAGGTTTGCGGATCAATATCAATGTGGATCTCGATGCTCTCCGGCGTAGCTCCGCTTTGAATGGCCTTATTCATGGCCTCCATCTTCAGCGCGCTGATCACCTCCTTGGAGGGCGACGGGATGATCCGTTCCACCACATCTCTGACCATGGACAAGGCAACGCCGATAGAAGAAATAACTTCCGCATTTTCAGGAATACTATACTTTAACCCCATTTTTTCGGCAAAATATATAATCAGGGAAGCTGCGCCGCCGCCAACGCCAACCAGGGAAATCTGATCCTTCTCCAGCTTGTATTTTTCGGCGAGGGACAGAATAACCGGCTCAATCTTGGCATACGCCTTCTCCATAATTTGCTTGGCAATATCCTCGGCCGTGGTGCCGCAATAGTCCGCCAAGGCCTGCATGGCCTTTCTGGCCGCCTCCACATTGCCGTAAGAGAAATGCTCCTTTTTCACCAGTCCCAGCACATTGGCTGCACAGGAATTGGTGATGGTTACCCGTTCGCCGTTCTCCATACGGATGGATACATAGTCTGCGGGATCACCCGGCTTCGGCGAGAAAAACTCCACCTGCGGCCCTTTAATCTTCTGCGGGTCGGTAAAGACGGAATAATCCAGCCCGGCAATATGGGCAGAACGGGGTCCCACATCCACAACGCCGCTTTTGTTGGCCCGGACCATGGAGCCTCCGGCCACACCCAGCACCCGCACATCCAGGGAATTCACATAGGTAGGATGGCCGCCCACGATGGAATAATCGATGGCTGGCCGCCCGTTTTTAATGACCCCAATATTAGTGGTGGTTCCGCCTACTTCGAAATAAACCCCGTTGGAGGCCCGCAGATACATCAAGGAGCCCATTACGGAGGCCGCCGGACCGGACAGCATGGTGAGCACGGGACGCTTCTTCATTTCACTGATTTCCATAACGCCGCCGTCGCCTCTCATAATCATCAGGGGAACGTGGACACCCGCTTCTCTTACGGACCGCTCGGTGGAGTTGGCTGTATCCAGCATCTTCGGCAGAATACTTGCATTAATCGCTGCCGTTCTGGTCCGGCGGGTCAGCCCGTACAATTTGGTAATATCCGAGGCCATGGTGGTGGGAATGCCCTTTTTCTCGGCCTTCTCATACACAATCGCTTCCGGTTTGCCGTTATCCACGCCAAAGGCCATGGACGGGACAATCACCTGTGCGCCTTGCTTCACCAGGTCATTGATGACATCCAGAACGGAGGCCTCCGTCATTTTCTTAATATTGATAAAGCTGTTGAAAATCTTAATTTCTTTATTGTTCCCCAAATCTATATTTTGCAGCTTGGTCTGTCTTTTGGCAAAAAAGCCTTCCAGTCCGCCCTTGCTCATCCCGATGATGCCAACCTGGGCAATGTCCCCTTCAATCAAGGCATTGGTTGCCTGAGTGGTGCTGTGGGCTACAAAGACCACATCCTTGGCTTGAATGTTATTTTCCTTCAGACAGTTTTGAAAGCATTTCACAACCCCCGCCGCCACACCTTTGGGATCATCATGAGTCGTCTTCACCGACGATTTCCCGATAATCTCCTGTGTCTCATTGTCGATGGCCACTGCTTTTGTATGTGTTCCTCCTACGTCTATTCCCACTCTAACCGATTTACTCATGTTCGTCCTCCGATTCTGTTCAAATGGTTGAATGACCGGCTTTTACACAAGTGCAAAAGCCGGCCCGGTATGCTCTTTTACACTAGCTTGCCGTACATGATGAATACGATTGCACACAGAATAATACCGATGATCCATCCGGTAGGAATGGACATTTTCATATAATCTCGAGCCGGCACCTTGGTATAGCCAAAGCCCCACGCTACCCATGATTGGGTTACGTCCAAATGCTGGGGCGCAACAGTTGTAATGGCAAACAACGGATACAAGAATTGTACGGGCCATGCCGCAATGGATACAACCACGGCCAGGATAGCCGATCCGGAGCCAACCAGATTCATCGGGCCACGGAAGAAGCCCAGCGGAGTCAGCACGGCAAACAAGATACACAAGAGCAGCGCCGAGGTAGGCATTACGCCGTCCAGCAAAGTTTTGAAATACGGAGACGCATAGGTAGCCGCGTTGTTAAACATGGACAAGGTAAGCAGGAAGCCGATCATGGGCGCTACATCGATGGCTCCGTCGGAAAATTGCTTGGAGAGCATTCTGGAAATATTGCTGAAGCCGCCCTTCAATTTGCCGCAGGTCAAGAGGGCAAACAATGCGGAGAAGATAAAGCCGAAGATAATCGGGACCTTAAACACCACTACGCCGATAACCGGGAGAATGATGGAAATCCACGAAATAGCCGGCGCATCCTTGGTGGCTCCCTCATCCGCAGTGGCTGCCCATGCACGGGTGAGCTTCTTTTTGTTCATGAAGACATTGGCCACAACCAGCACAACCAGCAGGGATACGCCCAAACCGATCATACCGAAGTTAAAGTAAGCGTTATAATCATAGCTGGCATAGCTTTTCTCGGCAGTTGCAAAAATCGCCTGATACTGCTTGAAGTTGACGATGTTGCCGAAGATACCGGCCATAATCGAGCCCATAAAGGAGAAGAGGGCGATAGGGGCGGGAATGCCCAACGAAAGCATGATAGGCAAGACAATGACGGCGATGGAGATAACCGGGCCGATTCCTGTCATGGAGGTGAAGATAATCGCTGTCACGATACACAGCAGGGACATGGTCACACGGGGCTTATCTCCGCCAAGCTCGACTACCTTGCGGATCAGAGTGGCGGCAATGCCGGTGTCAATGAGCACCCTTCCAAAAAAGGCGCCGAAGAAGATGTTGACCAGAATGGCCTTGCCGTAATTCTCCGGTCCCGTCTGAAACACGTTGGTCAAAACGTCGATCCACGATTTCCCTTCCATTACGGAAGTCGGGGAAATGGAGTTGCCGATCAGGGCAATTGCCGTCCATAGAACCGACATTACAAAAAAACCTACCATGAGGTTGTAACCCTTTACGCAATACCACACCAAACCGAAAAACGATAAAATCATAATGAAACCGATTACAATATTCGTAACATCCACACAATAACCTCCCTTAAATTGTTTGACATGTTGTTGTCTAACATGCTACACACCAAGACTAACATGTTAGTTCGATGACGTCAATATTTTTTTCACCCCCAACCCCTTATAAAACCAAGTGAGTATGCGCTTTCATAAAGTGTTCGATTTTACATCACAAATAGCCGGATTCTCTCCCGGTGAGGAGTATCCGGCTATTGGATGATTACTAAAAAAATTCCTCCTGTTGGGGCAGCTACACGCCCAGCGCCCTGTACAGGTCTTCGATGTCGATCTCCGCCAGTGCTATCACATTGTCTGCGGCGCCGTAGTAAATTTTAACCTTGTTCTCTTCAAAGAGCACTCCATCGGTAAACACAACGTTTCCGAAGAAACCCTCCACTTCATACAGGTCCTGCGGTTCCAGAATCGGCTCCTTGGTTCGGGCTATAATCCGGTTCGGATTTTCTAAATCCAGAAGGACTGCCCCCAGAGAATAGCGGTTGGACCGGTCTGCGCCATGATAAATTTCGATCCATCCCTTCTCCGTCTTGAACGGCACAGCGCCGCCGCCGATCTTTAAAGACTCCCAGTTTTCCTTGACCCCCATCAGAAACTGGTGCTCTCCCCAGTGAGTCAAGTTGGGCGACGTCGCCGTCCACATTTCTGCAATTCCGATCTGCTTCGGCACCGGACGCTGAAGGGCAAAGTATTGCCCGCCGATTCGTTCCGGAAAGATGGTCACATCCCGGTTTTCCGTAGTAAAAATAATGCCCATCCGCTCCACGGTTTTGAAATTCCGGGTTTTGGCAAGGGCAGTGGTAATGCCCTTATCTGAAACAGCCGTATAATTGATGTAATATGTCCCGTCAATTTCTGTAATGCGTGAATCCTCTGTTCCAAAAGCCTCGTACCGGTTGGAGGGAAAGATAAAGGCTTCGTCCTCAATGGTGAAATCCACGCCGTTTTTGCTTCGGGCCAGCCGCAGATGAGACATGGAGGTCAAATAGACATACGTATTGATATCAATCTGGCGCACTTTCCGCGGGTCCGAAAAGTCATAGGCCGGGTCCTTGCGGTCCAGATCCACAATCTCCACACGATAGCCTGCATCCGAGTCTTTCAGCACCGGCACCCGCAATGTATCCGGATTGCTTTGCTTTGGCCGCTCCGCCACACGCATCAGCAGAATAATTTCATCGCCATAACGGGCTACTCCTGCATTGAAGACACATTCCACAGTAAAATCATCACGCAGAGGCTTCACATCCTGCGGAGTAATCAGCGGATTCCGTTCATTTCTTCTGGCAATCGCACGTACGCTCGTATTCATCATTTATCCTCCTGATTCGGATTGCTCCTGCGGTCCCTATGCACATCGCGATAGGCGGTAGGAGTAATCCCGGTAATTTTTTTGAATATAAATACAAAATGCTTGTAGTCGTTATAGCCTACCGCTTCCGCGATTTCAAAAACCTTGTCCTCGCTTTCAATCAGCAGTTCCTTGGCTTTCCCGATCCTTAATCCGTTCAAGTACTCATTGAAGTTCTTCCCTGTCTCCTGGCGGAACATCAGGCTGAAGTAGCCGGGGGTTACGTGGATATGGTCGGCCGCATCGGTTGCCTTCAAGTTCTCGCTCATATGCTCGCGGATGTAGGCTTCCGCACGGTCAATCATGCTCCGGTTTCTGGAATAGGAGACGGGCCGGATTGCTTCGGCAAGGGTCCGGAGATCCTGCCTGAACAGCTCCTGCAGGCGCTCGTAGCTGTTATGCACTCTCAAATCAAGCTGTCCCAGGAAATGGAGCTCCTCTTCCAGCTTGAGCTCCAGGGTCTCAAACCGGTGAAACAAGCCGTACAAAATATACCTGCATTGCTCCGCCACATCCGAAAGGAGCCACTTTTCACTGCTGAGTTCAGTAAAGAACGGCTCTGTACAAAGCTCCAGTTCACCGGAATCGGGATGAAGCAAAATCCCTGCAAATCTTCCTTCCCAATAAACTGCCTGCCTGCTGATTGCGCTGCGCTTCTCCCAGCCGTTGTAGGAAACCACCGGGACATCCTTCAAGAAGGGAACGTCCAACAGGGAGAAGGCTTCCTGCAATGCCTCCCGTATCTGATCCTGCCGGTTCTTTTCCGGGCATAGTATAAATCGGGGTGTCGCCAGGCCATCCCAGGCAGAATACACCTGGCTTAAGAGCTCGGTCAAGCGGGATTCATCCCAGCTTTCGTCCGTGAATATCAGGGTCACCAGCAAATTTTTATGGGCAAAGGCAGATACATGCAGAAGCTTGCAGCCGGTCAGCCCTTCATGGATGTTTTTCTTCCAATGAGATCTGACCTCATCCAGATCCAGAGCGCTTAAGCCCTCCTCCAGCGCCGCGAAGTCGTCCAACTGGCTGCACACTACACGGTATTGGGCTTCCTCCGGCCACATCCGGGTTGACCCTGCCTCCGGAAATTGAGGAATGCCTGACTTCATGACCGCATGAAGCAGCCAATGCTCCAGAAACAGGCCCCGCCGCTCTTCCAGCTGCGCCGCCATCCGTGAAACAATGGCGCTTAACTCGTCAATATTTACGGGCTTTAGGAGATAATCCTGAACACCCAGCCGCATGGCCTGGCGGGCGTACTCGAAATCATCAAAACCGCTCATCATAATTACGGCCGCATCCGGCCTGCATTCCGCAATCCGCTGGGCAAGCTCCAATCCGTCCATCACCGGCATGCGGATGTCGGTGAGAACAATATCTGCAGGCAGGCGGTTTATTGCCTCCAGTGCCTCCACCCCGTTGTAGGCTTCCTCCACCACCTCAATACCCATACTGTTCCAGGGAATGGTATACCGCAAGCCCCGGCAGATTACCGGCTCATCATCCACAATCAGCATTTTCCAGTACAAGGCTATCACCCCCCGCTTTGTCCCGTATTGAAGTCTACTTCCCCAGGCTCTTCATGATGCAGCGGAATTTTGACCCTGATCCAGGCTCCGGCAGCAGCCGGCATCAGTTCAGGACCGCAGCCTTCTCCGTATGCCAAGCGCAGGCGCTCGTGGATATTCCGCAGGGCGTAACCACCGTCATCCAGCAGCTTTTCGCGGAAATTCTCACTAGAGAAGGCTTCTCCGAAGCCTTTGCCATCATCAATCACATCCATAACAATATGCTCGTCTTCCCGGTAGCACCGGATAGTGATGCTAAGCGTATGTCTTCCCCCCGGATATCCATGAACAATGCTGTTCTCTACCAGAGGCTGAAGAATTTGCTTTAGCACATTCTGGCGGTCCAGCCCTTCCTCCACCTCTATAAAGGACTTCAGCTGCCCTCCCAGCCGCTCCTGCTGAAGCTCGAGATAACTAGCCACGTAAGCCAGCTCCTCGCCGACGGTCACCCATATGCGCCCGCCGCTCAAGCCCATCCGAAAGAAGTGGGACAGCGCTTCAATAAGCCTGCTTGTCTTCATGGCCTGTTCAAGCCGAGCCGTCCAACGGATCATATCCAGGGTGTTGTACAGAAAATGAGGATCAATCTGCGCCTGCAGCGATTTCAAATCGGATTCCTTTTGTTTGATTTCCAGCATGAATTTCGTTTCGATGAGGCGCTGGATCTGAAGCACCATCCTGTTGAAGCGGTTGCCCAACAGCCCGATTTCATCCCTTGAGCGGACCTGTACTTGGGCGGTGAAGTCCCCCTTCTCCACTCTCCGTGTCTCCCGGATCAGGTCTGTAACAGGTCTGATGATGGCCCAGTAGAATCCGAAGGAGGCGGCAATGCCAAGGGCCAGGACCAAACCGATCATCAGGACTAAATAGCTTTGCATTCCCTTCAGATTCTCCATAATTGCCGCCTGATCCAGCACCGCCACCATGTTCCAGTCCGTTCCTTCGATGAACTGGGAGACGACAGCGACGCTTCGGCCGTTGAGCACATATCCAAAGCGGGTCTGATTCCGGCCGTCGGCCAACACCCGCTGGATGAAGGCCTCATCCGGGTAGCGCCTCCCCAACCAGTCCTTGTTTTCATGGACAATGACACTCCCGTCCTTTCCCAGGATGAACATGGAGCCCAGGGAAGGGCTGATTCCTCCCGAAATCAGCTGATAAATCTGATCCTCCTTCAGCCGGATGCGGACTTCACCAAGCCTCATGCTGATTTGATTTAGATCATTGATTTGCCGGAAAAGAGAAATGACATGCCTTTCCCCTCCATTCCACTGGCTTCGTACGGTGTAGGAAGGTGTCCAATAAATTGCCCCTGCCCGTTTATACGCCGCCGCGGACCATTCCTTCTCCCTTATACCGACAATCGGCTCCCCCATGTCCAGCACTGTGTTTTGCCGGCCTTCCAGCAAAATGGAGCTGATATAGCTCTTGGACATGAGCTGAAAGGTCAGGAAGCCCGTCACCTGTTCAACGGAGCCTCCCTCACTGACTTCCCCATCGGCCATGTCTATGGTGGATGAGATTTTCAGCATCTGGCGGAAGTCACTGCTGAATATGATATAAGACGAAATGTCTTCCACCTCGCGAATGACGGAAGTCATATTTTTTTGGGCTGTGTCGACAATCCGGACGGTGGTATCAATCGCCTCCGCTTGCATAATGGCATTGGTATTCCTCAAGAGGGCCCATCCAAAGAGGGAAACCGGCAAAATCACAAGCACCAGAAAGATGACAATTACCTTCGTCGTCAGCCGCCAATCGGAAAAGGGATAGATTTTTTTCATGTCCACCCAACCTTCGCAGGAACATCCTTATTAAAAGAATATCCTCTTCCAGCGGAAATCAACCTTTTACGGCTCCCGCGGTCATACCCTTCACCAATTGCTTCTCAAGCAGCAGGTAGATGATGATTGTCGGCACGACAGCCATAGTCAACGCCGCCATTTGCGGGCCGAGACTGCTGGAGAACTCCCCGGTTAATCCGGCGATGGCCAGAGGCAAAGTTTTGAGCGCCTCATTGTTTACCAGCACCAGGGCGAAGGAGAATTCATTCCAGTTGTAAATAAAGTTAAGAATCACGACAGTGGCCAACGCAGGACGTGTCATCGGCAGGATAATGCGGAAGAAGACCCCGAAAATGCCGCATCCGTCCATAACGGCAGATTCTTCGATATCCTTGTGAAATGAGCCCATAAAGCTGGTCAGGATAAAAATGGTGATAGGCAGGTGAAATGCTGTATAAGGCAGCACCAGAGACACCCAGGTATTCAAGATGTTCAAATTCTTTTCCACAAGGAAGACCGGAACCAGCGTCGCATGCACAGGCACAAGCATGCCGACGATAAAGAAAGAATACAGCAGGCTGCTTCCCTTGAATTTAATTCGGGACAAAAAATAGGATGCCATCGCTCCTAGCAATACCGTAACCCCAAGGGAAACAATAGACACACTCAGGCTGTTCAAAAAGTAAGGGCCCAAATTGGCACTCTCCCAGGCAACACTGAAGTTGGCGAAGGACAGGGAGGAAGGAAGCGCAAACGGATGCAAGGCAATTTCCTGATCGCTTTTGAAGGAGTTATTGATCATCCAGAATAACGGATATATATTTAGCAGAGCATAAAAAATCAGCACGGCATAAATGACGGTTTTTTTTAGAACGGCCACAGTGTATTCCTCCTTTCTTTAGTCGTCCTTTGGCTTCAGCAGCTTGTTCGTAGTCATTATCAGAACAAAGCTGAAGATGAAGATCAGCAGGGATACCGCACTTCCGTATCCATACCGCAGGGAAGAGAAGGTCTCGTTATACATATAAATTGCCATAACCTCCGTAGAGTGGAAAGGGCCTCCGTTTGTCATGGCATAGATCAGATCGAAGGTTCGGAGGCTGCCGCTAATGCAAAGCATCACACAAACAAGAATGGTGCTCTTCAGCATGGGCAGCGTAATCCGCCATGTCCTCTGCCAGCCCGTCGCTCCGTCGATTTCAGCCGCCTCGTAGATCTCGCTGGGGATATTCTGCAGTGCCGCCAGCAGGATAACCAGATACATGCCGATGAACTGCCAAACAATCGTTACATTAACGCTTCCCATAGCAGTAGCCGGTTCTCCCAGCCAATTTCGGGCCAGCGAATCAAGTCCTACCGCCCGGAGAATCCCGTTAAGCGGTCCGATTTCATAGTTGTAGATCATATTCCAGACAACGGACACAATAACCGAGGATATGACCACCGGCAGAAATCCGATTGTTCGGAAAATGCCCAGAAACTTCAGCTTGCTGTTCAGAAGCAGCGCCACGCCCAGGGCGATAGGCACCTGGCCGAACACAGAAGCAAGCACAACGTAAAGATTATTCAAGGCACCCTTCCAAAATATGCTATCTCGGAGCACCTCTTTAAAATTATCCAGTCCAATAAAAGACATGGTGCTTAAGCCGTTCCAGTCCATAAAGGAATAATAAAATGAGATAAAGATCGGGAAAATGCAAAATATCGAATATATCAGCAGAGCGGGGATCATTCCCAGAAGAATTGAGCCCCATTTGCGTTCCAGCGTATGCATAACTCTTTACCCCTTTCTAAAATGCGTAAAAAAGGAAGCGGCCTCTGCAGCCTTGAGCATTCGGAAGGCACAAGGGCATACCGGCTTCCTTTTTCATTGCTTCGGCCGGTGGTTGCACCTGCCTGTATAAGGTATAAGAAGAGAACCCCGCAGCCGCCTGTTACTTTACGGCCTTCTGCATATCTGCCGCCAGTTTCTCCGGGGTCATGGCATCAACCGTAATCGCTTGAAGCCCATTATTGATAATATCCGTGAGATTGGCCGGAAGCGTTGCATCATAGACAGGCGCCACTTTTATGTTCGCGGTCAATTCAATCAGCTGCTTATGGAGGGCATTGGTATCAGCAGGAGCCTGAACCTTTGCAGGGGACAGATAACCTCTGGAAATCATGGACTGGTACAGCTTTTCATCATAGAAAAACTTCAGGAAGGTTTCCGCTGCTTCCCTCTTTGCGCCGCTGAGCTGACTGTTCAACGCCAAACCATGCTGGGCACTTCCCGAGATGGCCATCGGATCGCCTTTGCCGCCTTCAACCTGGGGAAAAATTGCCATACCGATATTTTTACCCTCAGGAATTTTGGTCAGCATATCCAGCAGGGCGGAAGTACTGGCGATGACCATGCCGGATTTGCCTTGCAGGAACACATCAATGGCCTGCTTATTGTCAATGCTGTTCATATCCGAATTGAATGCTTTCAGCTTCACCATTTCTTCAATTGCCTTCAATCCGTTTACAAATTCAGGATCAGTAAATTTTTTCTGGCCGGCCAGTACCGCCGGGAGAAAATCACTGCCGGTAAAGCGGTCTCCAATGGTGGAGAAATAGTAAGATTGGAGAACCCACTTGGCTTTATTGCCCAATGCGATAGGCGTAACCTTTTGATTATTCAGAGCTGTAATCAAGCTCTTAAATTCAGTAAAGCTGTCAGGAAAAGCAGCATATCCCGCCTTCGCAACCAAATCTTTGTCATAGTAGATGATATTCGTCAAGTTCATCCCGCCTGGAATGGCATACTGCTTGCCGTCAATCTGGTATTGGGCCAGATTGTCCTCCGATATCAGCTTGTCCTTCCAATGATCCTTGATATTATCAAGGGAAGAGACAAGCCCCGCGTCTACCAGGGGCTCAAGCTCAGCGCCAGTCCAAACCTGGAATATGTCAGGCAGCTGTTTGCCTGCAGCATTGGTCTTGAGCTTGATCTTGTATTGGTCATGGGCAATGGATTCTACATTCAGCTTGATTTCGGGGTGCTGCTCCTGGAATGCCTTGATCCGGTCTTGCTGTGGCTGACTGGCGCTGTCCGTCCAGGTTTGCCACAGGGTAAGCTCCACCTGCGGTCCGGAGGAGGATTTCCCGCCTTCATTTTTTGAGGTATCCTCGGTATTGCTGCCCCCGCATGCGGCTAAGGAAAATGCCAGTGCCACAGAAAGAGCTCCGCCTGCAATTTTTGCGCTTCTCTTTTTCATCAGTTGATCCCCTGCTTTCATGATGTAATGGTTTACGTATTAAGTGTAACCCGGTATGAAAGCGCAAACAATCCGATGAAATTCGAATAGCATCGGAAAATTTATTTACATTGTATTTTTTCGTATTTTTTCAGTTTGAACCCGGGAGACTGGAGTTATTCATGCTTTTAAATATTCCGATGCTAGGCCGTGTTTGCAAACACGCTCTAGAGTAAAGGGCTGAGAAATTTCAGTCTCTCCTCATCATATTGCATGCCATAAACGTGACTTTGCGGATTGAATTATCCATGGCGACCGTTGCCACTTCTTTGCATAACATTTCGCAACGGTTTCCCTCACGATTTTGAGTCGTGACTGCTATTGAGAAGATAGCAGAGGTTAAGTCAAAGAAGAGGAATTCAAAACCCGCGAAAAGCCTTGTAAAATCAAGGTTTTTCGCGGGTTTTTGTGCTTTTTTCAGCACCCACAAGGCTTCCCGACAACAACCTGAAATGAGTCCATTTTTGGACGTCGGGAAGAACTCGGAGAGAACGGACAAGAACCAGCCCCGCTCCCTGCCATTGACAAATGATCGGAGCGAATGCTCCAGGGAGGGTTATTCATGACCAAGGCCAAGACTATTACCATTGCCAACCAAAAAGGCGGCACCGGCAAAACCACATCTGCCTATAATCTGGCTCATGCTTTATCCCATGAAAATAAAAGGGTGCTGCTGGTGGATTTTGACCCGCAGGGCAATCTCAGCCTGTGCTTCGGCATCGAGCAGCCGGACCAATTGCCGGTCAGCATGTGCAACATTCTGGACGCCATCATGTGCGACCACCCGCTCCCCGCGGCAGAGGAATACTTGCATCATCAGCACAACATCGACCTCATTCCCAGTAACATTGAGTTATCCGTCACCGAAATAAACCTGCGGGATGAAATGGGCAGCGAAAAAACACTGGCTACGCTGTTGGAGCCAATGAAGGAGCAGTACGACTACATCCTGATCGACACCAATCCGTCACTGGGGCTTTTAACCATCAATGCCCTTGCCGCCAGCGACAGCGTCCTGATTCCCGTCAACCCGCAGCTATGGTCCGCTACCGGACTGACGCAACTATTGAACATCATCGTGAAAGTGAAGAAGCGAATTAACCCGCAGATTGCCATTGAAGGCATTCTGATGACCATGTGCGATACCCGTACCAACCTGTACAAAGACGCCTTCAAGCTGGTGCAGGATTACTACGGCGAGATTATCCGTATTTTTGAATCACAAATCCCTTTATCCGTCAAAGTCGGGGAAGCGAACTTTTACAGCCAGAGCCTGATGAGCTATCAACCGAAATCGAAGGTCACGCTGGCCTATCATTATCTGGCAAAGGAGTTGATGCAGCATGGCCATGCCTAAGCAACGAATGGCTCCTGAATTGGGCAGCATCGACGAACTGCTGAAGCTCTCCGAGCAATCCTTCAAAGAACCAGAAGGGACAGAAGCGGCGAAAGGAGCCATTCAGTCCATTCCGATTTGCAAAATCAAATTTTTCAAGGACCATCCGTTCCGTCTCTATGAAGGAGAGCGGCTGACAGACATGGCGGATAGCATCGCCAACAACGGTGTACTGGTGCCGGTCATTATCCGCACAATCGAAATCGACGAAAACGGCTGTGAATACGAAATGCTGGCCGGACATAACCGGATGAATGCCGCCCTGCTGATCGGCTTGGAGCAATTGCCCTCCATCGTGAAGGAAAAGCTGACCGATGAAGAAGCGCTTATGTACGTGGTGGAAACCAACGTCTTGCAGCGTTCTTTCTCGGATATGCTCCCCTCGGAAAAGGCTAAGGTACTGGCCCTGCGCTATTCGGATATGTTTTCTCAGGGCAAACGAAATGACATTATTGAAGAGCTTAAAAAGCTGGAAAACCCGCAGTATAACAAGGAAAACTCTACTTCGCCCCTTTTAGGTACGAAGTTGCGCAGTGATGAAAAACTTGGTTTGGAGTATGGCTTATCTAAAAATACGGTAGCTCGCTTGCTACGCATTGACAAGTTGTTGCCTTCCTTAAAAAAGCGGGTCGATGATGCAGAGCTTGGACTTTATCCCGCTGTCAGTCTTTCATATCTAACAGGGGCAGAGCAAACCACTATTGACAGCATCCTGGCCCAAAACGAATACAAAGTGGATATGAAAAAAGCAGAATTGTTACGCGAGTATTCCGGCAGACTCACCGTTGAGCAAGCCACCAAGATTTTATCTGGCGAAGCCACCCGTAAGCCGCGAAGCAAAATACCTGCCTCCTTCAAGATTAAGCACAAGGTAATTGCTAAGTATTTCACGCCGCAAAGCAAGGCATCAGAAGTAGAGGAGATCATCGATAAAGCGCTGGAGATGTACTTTGCTCGTCAGCGTCAACAGCAGCCCACTCTCAATGAAGAAATGGAGGAATCTGATCATGTATCTGAGCTTTAAAGACCTTGACCATGAACAATTTTATGAAGGCAACCTGCGGATGACCCGCAGCCAGCAAGACCCGTATCGCAAAGCGTTGTTCTACTTGCTGGGCTCGACTCCGCAAACCCGTCAGCACATCCGGGATTTGTACGATTTTGACGAAAGCTGCATCCGCCTCTCCAGCTTGGAGCAAGGCTGGCAAACCAGCAGCACCATGAAGCTGACCCGGCTGGCCTTCAACCTGTTTAACGGGTACACCGGAGACATCGAAGCCGGTCAGGACCATCCCCGGAATTACAGCCCGTATCATTTATTTGACACCAGCCTGATGCCGTATTTTTTTGAAGCGGTGAAGCTGCGGTATGCGGAATATGCCCGCTCCTTGGAACAGCCCTATCTTCCGTTTACTCCCATGAATGTTGAAGCAGACTTTCATGAAGCAAATGAGATGGAAGCCTGATTGCTTCCGTAGCATCGTTCCCCCATCAACTCAAGAAAGGAGAGCCAGCCATGCGCCGAGTGGAGCGGTTGCGCGACTTATATGAACAAGAAATAACCAACCTGACCAGCAGCGGGGAAGCTTGGAGAGACTATCTGCACTTTGCTGCTTCCATCCACAAATATTCCTTTGACAACAGCCTGCTCATCTACGCCCAACGCCCGGAAGCGACCATGCTGGCTCCCCTCCCGCTGTGGAACCGCTTGGGGCGCTTTGTGAAGAAAGGCGAAAAAAGCGTCGCTGTCTGTGACTTTGAGCAAGGAAGCCCCATATTGAACCATCTGTTTGATGTCACCCAAACCACCGGCAAGCCGATTCCCACTCTGTGGAGCCTGGAGCAGTTGGACCCCGCCGAACTGGCCGGAAGGCTGACCTCCTACGATACGATGAACTTATCTTCCGCCATTGCTCAATTGACCCAAACTGCCGTTACTTCTTCCTGGGAGGAATGGCTGCAAGATATGGAGCACGACATTGCCGATCATCTTTTGCAAACGATGCCCCTTCATGGCCTGGAGCAGCATATGGGTGACTTAATCGAGGACAGTGTTCGTGTAATCATCCACCGCCGCTGCAAGCTGCCGGACCCAGACCATGTAGATTTCTCCACCATACCCCATTTTGACACCTTGCCCCTTGCCGCCCGCTTGGGATATCAGGTGAACACCATCGCCCGTAGCCTGTTAAACGATATTGCCCGCTACATTAAAATCATGGAACACGAAAGGAGCTTGTCTCATGGACAAGAAAGACACCCTGAAGCTCAGCTTTCAGGAGAGGGACGGCCTGCTGTACCCCAACCTGAGCATCTCGAACGAAGCGGAGACAGACCAGCAGCCCCTGGGCAAATACGGCCGGATGGCGTTGAATCATCTGCGACAGCATCACCCGCAGCGCTTCCTGATTCTCCAGATGCAAGGCGACCTGATGGAAAAGATGCACCAAGTGGAACAGGAAGCGCTGGAGAAGATGGAGCAATTGACCGACCAGTTGCTCCGGCTCCAGCCGATGCCGCGAACCGACGACACCCTGGAGCGGACACGGCACCTGAGCCAGATCAGGAACACCGCAGAGGAATTGGTGCTGAACGACATCGTACTGAAGCCGAGATAATTGAAGCCTCACCATCTGCCGCTCCTCTATCAACCAGCCCGGAACCGCCTGTCAGCGGTTCTTTTTTTTCGCCTTCCGAGGCTTTTACTGAAACCCGTACCGCAGAGGACATGCTGGAGTTTCTGCTGCGTAGTGACCGAGATAACCTGGATTCCCGGGAACTCATAACGAGGATGGTGGATCGATTCCCAAACTGGTATAGATCTCCTT
>NZ_QMFA01000035.1 GCF_003285005.1 Paenibacillus sp. YN15
TAGGCACGCCGCCAGCGTTCGTCCTGAGCCAGGATCAAACTCTCCATAAAAGTGGTCCCGAAAGACCATTATGTTAGAGCTGATTGCTCAATTGTTCAAACGTTTGGCTTGTTTGTTTTGCTGCTCGTTGTTCAGTTTTCAAGGAGCTCGTTTGTTTCCTTGTCGTTCTCTTCTTCAAGAGGCGACTTTTTTAATATACCACATTGCCTTACATCTTTGCAAGCATTATTTTTCAAATCTCATGCTTGCCTTGCTTTCTTGCCCTTCCGCTATGTAGCTTGTCCTCAGCGGCGAAAACTAATTTAACACATATAGACATAATAAGTCAAGAGGCGCGTCCATTTTTAATTTGAATCCGTAGAAACCCGATAATGGATTTCCAGGGAAAACAGCTCTTCCTCCGCCGGCACAGCCACTTCCCTAATCACCGACTTGCGCGCCAGCTTATTCAACATAAGGGGAATATTCGCCGTAGGCATTCCCTTCAGGAAAGGATGGGACAGCAGCTTCTGAACGCTTATCGGCTCCTCCGCCTCCTCCAGAATCCGGATCAGAAGGGCGCAGCAGTCCCCCATTTTGGACATGACGGAAAATTCGCAGGCCAACAGAACCAGCTCCACCCGCTGCTTCAGGGTTTCCGTGCTTGCCGTTAATTCTTCGTACAGCTTGTACACTTCGGGATTGCGGCTGCGGATCTGGTGCCACATGGTGATCTCCGGAAGAATATCCTCTTCAATGAGGGCAATTCTTCCCCAATGGTGGATCGCCCGCAGCAGACTGCCGTAGGCATCCAGAATCTCGCCGGCAAAGATGAACTCCTTGCATTGCAGGGAGCGCTTCAGAAACAAGGAAAACTCATTCAGAAGCTTCTGTTGCTTCAACAGGGCCGGGTACTTCAAGAAAGAGGCGCGGATGCCCGCCAAATAGTCGTCCCGGTCTACCCAGATGTCACCTTCTATAATCAGCCGCGTAATCGCCCGGTCATTGCGCAGGGCCAGCAGGTTCTCAATATGGCCTTTGGACAGCCGGCGTTCCTGGATGCGGATTCCGTCCTGAATATAGTGATGAGTGGATGAAGCAGGGCTTTCATCCTCCAATATAACAATCAAGAGCACATCATTGCCCTCAGTCAGCACGGAAAAGCCGCTGGCATTCCATAAAGCCACAATTCCCAGCAGGCCGCGCAATTGCGCAAGACCGGCAACCAATTGCTCTTTTTGAGTAAGAATCTGGGCGTTCATTTAAAGTATCCCCCATTCATGCAATCCGTCCGTTATGCCACCGGCAGAACCGCCGACGGCAAACCGCACATTTTTACATCTCCTGTATTCTACGCGGGGATTCCCTTTTCCTTCTTAAGATCACATGTTCGTAAAAATAATTCATTATGCCGGTTGCAAAAACAAAAAAGCAGGCCGGAAATCAAGCTTCCAACCCGCTCCTGAAGAATAGGGGATAATATTAGTTTAAGGCCGTTGTTCCAGCGTGCTTTTAATCAGCGGCCAGATGCTCTCCTTCTCCTGACTGCGGCTCCAGGAGGCCACACCGGCCAAATCATAGGTTTTCACCAGCTCAATCCGCTTCTTTATGGACACTTCGTCCTCAATCCAGATTTTCACGGTGGTATTGCTGTCTTCCTTGTACTCCACGTAATTCTGACCGGATGCCGCGTCCAGAATCGGCTTCAGCTTCTTCTCCGCCAGCAGCTTGTCGATGGACTCCATGCCCACAGCCTTGGAGGTAACGGTGGTTTTGCCGTCCTTGGTTTTTTCCGTCCAGATCCGGGTATAAAAAGGAACGCCCAGCAGAAGCTTGGAGGCAGGAACATCATCCTCCTTCATAATCTGCACAATCCCCTTCTCCACCCACGGCAGAGAGGCCACAGAGCCTGCCACGGGGCTTGATCCCCAGTGTTCGTCATAGGTCATGACCATCATATAGTCCACAGTCTGGCCCAAGGCCCGCCGGTCCAGAAACAGGGAATAGGTCTCCGAGCCATCCTTTACGGTCACATCCACCGATACCACCGCTCCCTGCTCATGCAGGAAAGGGGTAAGCTCGCGGATAAACTGGACAAATGCGGCTTTATCCTTCAGGTAGACATTTTCAAAATCCACATTGATGCCCTGCAGCTTGTAAAGCTGGACGAAGGATACAATCTGCCGGATCATGTTCATCCGCTTGTCGTAGGTGGACAGGGCCTCGGTTGTCCGCTTGGGATCGAAGCCGTTGCTGAACAGCGCCCATACCTGCAGGTTCTGCCCCCGCGCCCACTGCATGAAGGAGCTGTCCGCGGTTTGCTTGATGGTTCCGTTGCCGTCGGCCAGCATGAACCATTGCGGGCTGATCACATTAAGCCCCGGCATGGGTCCGTATTTGGTGGGATCGGGGGTTTTGTTATAGACCTGCTGCCAGGTCAGGTTGATTTTGCCGCCCACGGGCTTCCAAGGAACATACGGCGCTTCAGGCAAGGCCTTCTCCGGCAGCACCTCCGGCTGCTCCAGAGTCACATCCTGCTTGCGCATGTAGCCGGTATAGCCGTTTTCCAACTGGACGAAGAACCAGTCTCCCGCATCCTTCCAGATCATCACCCGCTCGCCCTGGGGCAAATCGGCGTAAATATCCGCCTTTACCGTCGGTTCAGCGCGCAATGCCCGGGTTTCGCCGGGTTTATCCGCATTCTGCTTGGCGGAGGCCCAGGCAATGGCGTCTCCCGTCTTATGCACAATGACAGCGCCGGTATCGGACGACTGCCTTAACTCAATCGGGTACAGCTCCTTTAAAGGCTCCATGGGCACATATACGGTTTCCCCCTCCTTCTCCACAGGAAATTGGAGGGTAAAGGGCTTTTCATTGATGGTGCCGGTCAACTGGCTGGTTTTCAGCCGGATGACCTTATTGGCGGTGGTGACAATAACCGACTGACCTTCCGCTTCATAATGAATGGCGGGATCAATCAGCGTCTTAATCAGCTCGAAGGGAAGCTTCAGCCCTTCCCCGCTGCCTTTGGCGGAGAGATCGAGCTCCTCCCCTTTATAGAATACGGGATTGCCCGGCTTGTTGAAGGTATAGTCTCTATGCTGGCTGCTGGGCCAATACACATGCCAATAATAAGCGGCGGAGCCAGCCAGCGCGGCGGCAAACAACAGCAGCGCAAAGGTCCGGAACACTCCTCTGGCGGACAGTCTTCTGGCAGATCTCAAAACGTTTCGGTCACATCCTTTCGCAATATTGGCTAAACACCCCCCAAAAGTGACGGGATGCTTTGAAGCGGAATCCGGGTACTTTTGGGGGAGCCCCCGAATGAAAATGCGCAGTACGCAGCATTTTTGCTAACAAAAAAGACATGCCCCGCTTGCTGAAAAAACAGCGGCATGTCTATTATACTACACGATCCGACAAAAAGGAGTCATACAAAATCAGTGTTTGGTAGGATTAGCGCATTCCTTGCACAGACCATGGACTTCAAAACGGTGCCCGTGCACAACAAATCCCGTAGAAGCCGCGGCCATTTCCTCCACTGCGGAGAGGGGCGGATACATAAAGTCAACCATTTTGCCGCAATTCTCGCATTGGGCATGGTAGTGATGATCCATATTGGCGTCAAAACGGCTGGAATCGTCGCCATACGTAAGCTCCATTACCAGACCTGCTTCAATAAACACCTTCAGGTTATTGTATACGGTTGCGACACTCATGCTGGGAAAACGCTCTTCAAGAGCCTTGTAAATATCATCTGCAGTTGGATGAGCGGTAGAATCCAACAAAAAGGAAAGGATAGCATGCCGTTGGGGGGTCATCCGTACCCCGGTTGTCTTTAATTTGTCCAGGGCCTGTTCAAAACGGTAATTCATACTTTCACCACCTAACGAGTATTTGTCAAGAGTCATTACTATGTTAAACTCATTGTACGGGTGGCGAAAAGTGATTGTCAACGACGTTCACCAATCTGTAAAGCTATTGGACAGGCAAATTAGTCTAAACTGTTAACGTAAATTTTATTATTGGTGTCAATTTTGATTTGATGCCGGCCTGTGCCCAGAGTCCCGGAGATTTTTTTGCCTTCAATAGTTAAAGGCAAATTCGTGCTGATGGAGCCGTAAGAGGTGGAACCCTTAATTTGAGCGTCAGCGGCAACGGGAATGTGAAGTTCGATGGAACTGGTTGTGTTTTTGAGGGTGTAGTCTCCCCCTACACTGTCCGTCTGAATGGAAATAGTTCCATTGGTGGCATTGGCCTTAATGCCGGCGGCCGCATCTACAACCGTAATTTTGCCGTTCAGCGTCTCGATATCCGCATCGCCCTGAACCCGCTCCACCTTTACCGCACCATTGGTGGTGTCCACCTCCAGCTTCCCGCCCACGGCCGTCACCGTAACTACCCCGTTGGTGGTCTCCACCGAGGCGTCCCCCTCAATATCCGAAACCTCCACAGCCCCGTTGGTGGTATCCGCCGCGATGCTGCCCGCTATGCCCGTCACCGTAATCGTCCCGTTGGTGGTTTTGATGCCAAGCTTTCCGGCTACAGGCACATGCTCCGCGATGGCCTTGCCGTTTAACAGCTTCAACTGGTAATCCGCCTTCACTGCTTCCGGCACAGTCACCTGGAGATTGACCCGCGGCTTTCGTTTGTTGGGGAATCCTCCGGTGTACTCCTTGGCATTGGTTAAAATTTTAAAGGTGCTGCCGCCGCTATAGTCGATGGTAGATTCTTCGGCGATCTGCGCGGCTTCCGATTCGTCCACTTTATCCACCCATACCACGGCCTGGATGATAATATCCTTCACATTTCCGCCGCGGATTTCCACGCTTCCATTGGGATTCTCCAACTCTATCCGCTCCACTCCCGCCGGAAGCGGAATGGAGAGCTCGGGTTTGGTGAAGCTGTATCCGCTCTCCGAGGAGAAGGACATATTCAGCGTGCCGATATTGAAATTCAAATTCCCCAGCCAATCCTTGGGCAAGCGGTCCGCCTGGGTAATCCCCACCACCACCGCCGAAATCAGCACGGATAGAATCAGCCCGCCCCAATCCAGCCGGAAGGCGGCTTCTTTTTTGCGATGGATAAAATTGAACACCAAATACTCCACGCCAAGCGTGATCAAAAGCATAGGCCACCAGTCCAAAAGCAACGCCATATGGCTGGTGTCCTGGATTTGATCCAGCAGCAGAAGCAGGCCCACAGACAAGAGCAGCAGCGCCGCCGTATACCGTCCCACCTTCAGCATGATTCCATCCCCTTCCAACCCTTGCCGTTATCCCGTCCTATTAGCGGGTGCTTCCGATGCTGGCTTTCCTCCGGAAAGCCCTTAGGGCAGAGTTCTATCTTTTTTTGGATTCGTTTAAAAACAGCAGCAGGCCCACACCGATCAGCAGCACAGCGCCTACGTAAGAGCCCATAATCTTGAACAGGTCCTCCAGCCAGGCGGGTTTGGCGGAAACCAGAAACAGCACCACGCCGATACCCATAAACCCGATGCCGAACACCCCTGCATGGATTTGCTTGCCCAATGCATCCGTCCCTGCCGGAGCCGGCGGAATATGTCCTGCGCGGACTGCCCTGCGGTAGCCGTTGACCTGGTCTGTGGACTGAAGTGCGTCAAACAGGCTGTAGAAGTACGTCACCGGAATGAGGCAGCCCAGAACCACTACCAGGGGCAAATATGTATTGCCGCTGAAGCTGTTGGCTTCGGTGGCAAATACCATGGCGGCAATATTGAAGATAAACATCAGCATAATCAGCAGGCCTTTTTGCATGAGCCCCAGGTAAAAATGGCCCGTTCCCGGGACAAAGAAGGAAAACAGCCCCGCCAGGAATTTCCGCTTAAGCGGCAGGCTCAGAAAAGGGTCCATGCCCGGATACCCCGCACCCGGGTAGCCGAAGGGCTCTTGCGCTTGCTTTCCCATCGGGATGCCCTCGTCGAAATAAGTGCGGCCGCCGGTGAAGGCAGGACCGCTTTGCTCTGGAAAATCCATTGTTTTATCCTCCTCTAAATGTTTATGCGCTAATCAGTTGAAACTGCCGAACCATTGCCCAACAACCTTGACGGCGGCGCCCAATCTGCTGAACACCTGGGATTCCAGCGACGCTTGATCCAGCGCAACCACCAGCTTCAATGCGCCGCTGGCTACAAACAGATAGGTGGCGGCTGCCGCCACCATCACGTTGACGATCTCCGGACGCAGCACAAACCTTTGCTTCGGCTGAACGGGCTTGACCGGTTCAGGGCTCTGCCGCTCTGCCGCGAGCCGGGCCAGCAGCCGTGTGTTGAAATCTCCGGGCAGGGAATCCGCGGCAGCGCTGTCGAGAACCGACTCCAGCCGCTCCATGACCTGCAAACGGGTGGCACAGAAGCTGCAAGTCTGCACATGCGCGGTTAAGCTCCGCTCCTCCTCAGGAGTCAGCTTTTGCTTCCGGTACTGTTCGAGACGCCCGTCGTTGGGATGCGCTGTCCTCACGCTGATCCACCTCCAGCCATTGTTCTTTGAGAAGCTGCTTGCCTCTGTACAGGCGGGTTTCCGCGGTTTTCACCGGTATCTGCAGAAGCAGGGCGATTTCCGAAAGGGCCATTTGCCTGTAGTGGCAAAGATAAAGCACCTCCCGGTATTTCAGCGGCAAACCTGCCAGGATGCCGTTGACGGTGCGGCGTTCCTCCGACCGCATGGCTTCCGCTTCGGGCTCCTCCCGGGAATCGGTGAACCATCCCTTCAGCGTATCCAGCACCGTTGTGACGGGACGCCTCTTTTTCATGCGGAGATGGTCGCGCACGGTGTTCAGGGTTAGGCCGTAAAGCCAGGTGCTGAACCTGGCTTCCCCCCGGAAGTCCGACAAGTGACGGTACAGCTTGAGAAATACCTCCTGGGCCAAATCCTCGGCGGTTTCCCGGACCTCCACCCGGCAGCGGATGAATTGGAAGACGCCGTTTTTGTGGCGGTCCACCAGTGCCGCGAAGGCGTCCATGTTGCCCTGACGGACCTGCCCGATTAACTGTTCATCCGTCAGCTGCTCCATGTCCTCACCTTCCCGTCCTCGCCTGACTTATAAGTCCTTTTATATTAGACGCCGGCTTTCCGGCTTTCCCTTCATCTTCTAATGAAAAATATTTTTTGTGTTCGGTGGGTTTCTGGGGGACATTTTTATGCCGCGTATTCAACATAGACGCCGGAAATAAACTTCAGCTCCCGGATGCTGTCCGCCAGCAGCAGCGCCTTCATGCCCTTGGGCAGCTTGACGGACATACTAATCTGTAAGTCCACCTCATTCTCGTTGCGGTCATCCTCCTCCGTAGAAAGCCGGATAATAACAACCCCCTGCTTTTCCAACAAAGAGGAAATTTCATTGAGAACACCGTTGGTGCGGGTAGCATGGATTTTCAGCAGATATACACGTTTGGAGCTGAAAAACCGCTTTTCTACCGCATTCAGCATCCATAAGCTAAGCAGCACCATGATCGTGCTGAGTATCGCCGGAAAATAGAACCCCGCCCCGGCAGCCAAACCAATGGCGGCTACCACCCACAGGGAAGCGGCCGTCGTCAGGCCGGTAATGGAAAGCCCGTTGCGCAGGATAGTACCCGCCCCCAAGAAACCGATCCCGCTGATCACCTGGGCGGCCAGTCTTGCCGGGTCCATGTTGACTCCGGGCTGCTTGGCGAATTCGGGAAAGCCGTGGGCGGACAGAAGCATAATCAGGGCCGACCCCAGGCATACCAGAATATGAGTGCGAAATCCGGCGGCGCTGCTGTTTCGCTCCCGTTCAAATCCGATGAGCCCGCCCAGTACAAGGGCAAGCATTAACCGTCCGGCCATATAAATCGGGTCCAGATGCCATGGACTCATGGCGCTTCAGCTCCTGTTCGTAGATGTGATTGGCATTTCGTTTTAAAGTTATATTATAGCAAGCGGCCCGCGGAATAAAAAACAGATCGGGAAATTTTTAGTTGCTCCAAGGGGAAAAGTAGCCTAAACTCTAGTTTAAAGGTTTCAATGAAGCAAATTTCCATGAATGGAGTGTGGATCGTGACCAATCAGACCGACCGCCGCAAAGAAGTGCTGGTCCTTGCGGCCGAAACGGCTTTTAGGCTGCCCAGGCTGGACAGCGGCTTCTGGTTCCACCGGGATATGCGGGACAATCTGTATTATGCCATGCATCTGTATGCCGCAAGCACTGATCCGGAAGTAGAAGTATCCTTTTCCAAAAACGAGGGCGCCCGCCTGGGTGAAGAAATGCTGCTCTTGGTGCTTGGCCTGCAAGTAAACGCTCCCGAACATCCCATGTACGGGCATTGGCCGCTGAACCTGGGAAATGATCCTTCGGGCGCAGCTCCCCATACCTTGCCCGTTGAGCTGCTGGGTTCGCTGATTGCCTGGTATCACCACCGCCACGGCGGCAGAATGGGCGAAAAGCTGCAGAATGCATTTGAGGAAGCCATGCGGCATGCCTATATGGGGAATTATTACCGGAAGCCTGTAGAATATTTTAACCATCACGAGTCCAAATACGTCTCCCAGCAGGTGATTTGGGGAGAGCTGTTCCAGGATAAGGCGCTGGCGGCGGAAGGCCGGGACAATCTGCGGCTGCTCTTGGACACCATCCGCGCCAACGGCATGCGGGAATACGGCGCCATGCCCTGGTTCTGGCATTGGGTGCAAGCCTTCTCCTGCGCGCGGGCGCTTGTGAAGGATGCCGAAACGCTTCAGCTTCTGCATGATATGCTGGACTACCTGTGGAAAGTGCGCTCTCTCACCTACCTAAAGGGAGCATGGGCCGCCCCTCATTCCCGGGGTCTGGGCCATGATATTCCGGCGGACCGCAATACCCTCTTGGATTACGTGGAATACGGCGGTTTCCCCTTGCCCGATTCCATTGCCCGTCTGGAGGCTGCGGGAATCCTGGAGGTTTCGCCTCCAACCGGAGAAATCACTGCCTCCGCAGCGGACAGAACCGATGCGCGGGAGGTCCGTCGCTTGATTCCCATCCATCCGCAACAGCTGGCCGAAGGCTGCCTGCACAGCTATACGTATATGACCCCCGATTTTGCCGTAGGCGGCGTCTGGGAGCGGGCAACGGAGTTCGACAACGAGCAGCACCGCTGGGATGTAACCCTTCCCGCCAACCGGGACGGCAGCGTCAATAAGGCCTATTTCTTCCGGCCGGGGAACGGATTCTCGGAAGGCGACTACCGGCATGAGGGCGGGCTTTGCCAGGTGCTGCTGCACAGGAATGCGGCGGTTGCCCTGTTTGCTCCGCCTGAGGACCCCGAGGCTGCGGGACTTGTGATCGGTGTGCTGCCCAAGGGGGATTGGCAGTTTGGAGACAGGCAGATAACCGGTTTGGCAGGTACCGTTTATCTGGTGGTTCATCTTATGAATCCCTATACATGTGTGGAAAATGAGGAGCGGGGCTGCCTGGAGATCAGGTCCGAGGGGGGAGCCAACGGTGTGGCCGTGGAGGCGTTCACCGTTGAGACAGCTTCTGCCCTGGGATTGGGCAGCTTGAATGGTGTTGCCGCCGCGGCAAGCGGGCAAGGGCAAGCGGGGCTGTTCAGCAATGAGGGCGGCGCCATCGCCTTCGCCGGCAAAACCCTGGCCGACGGCGCAGAGCTTCGCCTGAACATCGCTGCAGACGGCTCGGCGGTTCTGCGGACCATTAACGGAAGCCCGGTGTCCTTCGAGGAATACACCGTCGCGTTATAGGTTTTTGTCCCCGTCTGCAAGCGCCGCCTGATCGCCGCCGGGCCGGGCGACCATCTCGTTCAGGGTAAGCCCGGCGATGGCGGGATGCTGCCGGATGGTCCGGAAGCCGAAGCGGCCGTACAGGGACATGGCCGGCTCATTGATGGACACGGCCAGCACGGTCACATCCAGCCCCTCGGCGGCGGCCAGCTGCAGCACGCGGCGCAGCAGCTCCGATGCGATACCCCGGCGGAGCAAGCCGGGCTGGACCATCAGGCGGCAGATGTGCAGCTTGACGGGTCCCGGCGGAGCAGCCAGCAGAGAGGGCTGCTCCCGCTTCAGCGAAACCGCTCCGGCCAGCCTATCCTCCATAAAGCAGCCATAATAGATTTCTCCCGAATCCCGGACAGACTGCGGGGATTGCAAAAGAGGCGGAACGTCGGCCAAGCCGACCCATTCCGCCTCTATTTGGTATGCAGCCATCTGAAGGGCAAGGAGCTCCAGCATCTCTTGGGTATTGTCCAAATCGATAAGCCGGACCATGCGTTTCACTCCAATCAGCTGTTGCTTAACACCTCAAGAATAAGCTTGTTGGCCAAAGCCGGATTGGCCTTGCCCTTGGAGGCCTTCATTACCTGGCCCACCAGGAAGCCGATGGCCTTCTCCTTGCCGGCCTTGAAATCCGCCACGGATTGGGGATGGGCGGCCACAACCTGCTCCACGATGGCTTTAATGGCGCCTTCGTCGCTGATTTGGACCAGTCCCTGCTCCTCTACAATCTTCTCCGGGTCCTTGCCGGTTTCCAGCATCCCCTTGAAGACCGTTTTGGCGATTTTGCCGCTGATGGTTCCCTTCTCGATCAGAGAGATCATGCTGCCGAGGCCCTTGCCGGTAACCTTGGCCTGGGCGGGGTCCAGCCCGTTGGCATTGAGATAACCCAGCAGATCGCCCATAATCCAGTTGGCGGCTGATTTGGCATCCGTGGTGTATTGGAGGCTTTCCTCAAAAAGGTCGGCCAGACTCTTGGAGGCGGTAATCACCTCGGCATCATAGCCGGACAGCCCCAGCTCCGCCGTATAACGGGCTTTCCGGGAATCGGGAAGCTCGGGAATGCTGCCGCGGACTCTCTCCTTCCACGCACCGTCAATATGCAGAGTCACCAAGTCCGGATCGGGGAAGTACCGGTAATCATGGGCCTCCTCTTTGCTGCGCATGGAGAAGGTTTTGCCTTGAGCATCGTCGTACCGGCGGGTTTCCTGAACGATCTTGCCCCCGGAACGGAGCACCTCCGCCTGGCGGATTTCCTCATACTCCAGCCCCTTCTGCACGCCGCGGAAGGAATTCATGTTTTTCAGCTCCGCCTTGGTGCCGAACTGCTCCTGGCCGTAGGGGCGCAGGCTCACATTGGCGTCACAGCGCAAGGAGCCTTCCTCCATCTTCACGTCGGACACTTCGCAGTATTGCATAATGGTACGGATTTTCTCCAGGTAGGCTCTGGCCTCTTCAGGAGAGCGCAGGTCCGGCTCGGAGACGATTTCGATCAGGGGGGTGCCGCCCCGGTTGATGTCCACAAGAGAGGCGTAGCCGCCGTCCACATGGTTCAGCTTGCAGGCGTCCTCCTCCAGGTGGACCCGGGTAATGCCGATGCGCTTTTGCACGCCGTTTACTTCAATATCGATATAGCCGTGTTCACCAATGGGCTTGTCATATTGGGAAATCTGGTAAGCCTTGGGCAGGTCGGGATAAAAATAATTTTTCCGGTCGAACTTGCTGATGTCGGCGATCTGGCAGTTCAACGCCATCGCCGCCTTCATGGCGTATTCCACCGCCTGCCGGTTCAGCACCGGCAGCACGCCGGGATGCCCCAGGCAAACGGGGCAGGTGCGGGTGTTGGGCGCAGCACCGAAGGAGGTGGCACAGCCGCAGAATATTTTGGTTGCGGTATGCAGCTCCACATGGACCTCAAGGCCAATGACGGTTTCATACCGGGTTGCGGATGTGGTGGTCATACGGTCGCCTCCTTGATGTCCGCGGCCAGGGAAGGACGCAGGGTATGATAAGCGGTATTCTGCTCGAAGGCATGGGCGGCGCGCAGCACGGTTGCTTCATCCAGCGCCTTGCCGATAATTTGCAGCCCCACCGGCAAACCGCCGCTTTGGCCGCAGGGAATGCTGATGGCGGGAATGCCTGCCAGGTTCACCGGAATGGTGAGAATATCGTTCAGGTACATGGTCAGCGGATCATTCACTTGCGCGCCGATGGGGAAGGCGGTTGTAGGCGCCGTAGGTCCCATGATCACATCATAGTTTTGAAAAACCTTCTCAAAATCCTGGCGGATCAGGGTCCGGACCTTCTGCGCCTTTAAATAGAAGGCGTCATAATAACCCGAGCTTAGGGCATAGGTGCCCAGCATAATCCGCCGCTTTACTTCGGCGCCGAAGCCTTGGCTGCGGGATTTTTTGTACAGATCCAGCAGGTTCTCGGCATTCTCGGCACGGACGCCGTACCGTACGCCGTCATAGCGGGCCAGGTTGGAGGAGGCCTCCGAGGAAGCCAGAAGATAGTAGGTGGCCACGGCATACTCGGTATGCGGCAGGGATACCTCTTCCCACACGGCGCCCAGGCTTTCATAAACCTTAAGAGCGGCCAGCACCGATTCCTTCACGGCCGGGTCTACGCCCGCCCCCAGATATTCCTTGGGCACGGCAATGCGCAGCCCCTTCACATCTCCGGTCAATGCGGAAACATAATCGGGAATCTCCACATTCAAGGAGGTGGAGTCCTGCCCATCATGCCCGGCAATCGCCTGAAGCACATAAGCGGCGTCCTCCACATTTTTGGTCAAAGGACCGATTTGATCCAGAGAGGAAGCAAAGGCCACCAGACCATAACGGGATACCAGACCGTAGGTAGGCTTCATTCCCACAATGCCGCAATAGGAAGCGGGCTGCCGGATAGAGCCGCCGGTGTCCGAACCCAGGGAAAAATATACCTCGCCCGCCGCCACCGCCGCTGCTGAACCGCCGCTGGAGCCGCCCGGCACATAAGCTGTATTCCAGGGGTTGTAGGTGGGGTGGAACCCGGAGTTTTCGTTGGAGCCGCCCATGGCGAATTCGTCCATGTTGGTTTTGCCGATCAGCACAGCCTGGGCGCTCTTCAGCTTGGACACGGCAGTCGCATCATAGATGGACTGATAGTTGGCCAGAAATTTGCTGGCGCAGGTGGTCAATGTACCCACCGCTGTCATATTATCCTTAATGCCTGCGGGCAGGCCAAACAGCAAGCCCCGCTCTCCGCCATCCTTCAGCTGCTTGTCCAGGGCGGCCGCCTGGGCTTTGGCATCCTCCTCATAAAGATGAAGGAATGCGGACACCTGCGGCTCCACCTCGGCAATCCGCCGGTAAGAAGCGTCTACCAGATCGGCCACGGACAGCTCGCCGCCCGTCAGCTTGTCGTGCACATCCTGCAATCGCAAATCAAACAATGACACGTGTAACCCTCCTAGAGTTTTCGCGTGAGCGAAAACTGGCATCGTAAGCATTAACCAGAGCTTTCCGTAAGGAAAGCTTGCGTCGTAAGCATTCACCAGAGCTTTCCGTAAAGAAAGCCTGCATCGTAAGCTAATTATTCCAGAACCGCCGGCACCTTGAACTGGCCGTCCTCTTCCTCCGGCGCATTCAGCATGGCCACCTCTACAGGAATGGACGGCTTCACCGTATCCTCCCGCATCACATTAAACAGAGGCACCGCATGGCTGGTGGGCTCCACACCCTCCGTATCCAGGGCATTGAGCTGCTCTGCATATCGAAGGATGGCGTTTAATTGGCCGGCATACATGTCCTTCTCCTCCTCAGTCAGCTCCAATCTGGCCAAAGCGGCGACATGCTCCACATCTTTAACAGTTATGCTCATCACTGCACCCCATTTTTCTCCAAAATACTTCATTCCATTATAGCCTACCGGAAAATTGAACTCAATTGCCGATTTCCAAAACTTCCGCCCGTGCCTCTCCAAAAGAAGCCAAAAAGCCGCCCCTGATCCGGGAACGGCCTAGCCGAACAAACATCGCTTAAATCCAGGCCTTCAACCCCACCTGGCGGATAAAATCCTCTCTGCTGACAACATCCTTGTTGCCATCCTGGGACGGGTTTTCCTCCGATTCGCCATTCATCAGCCTGTGGAATAAAGCTTCATTGCGAGTAGCCAATGCAAAATCGATCAGCGCCTCCCGCAGATTCCATTCCGCCTCCTGGGAAAGCAGCAGTTCCTCGGTCTCTATATCACTGCCCGTTACAAAAAAATGCTTGTTGACTTTGGGCACGCGAACCACATATTCGAATACATTATCCGCATTCCGATCATACGCAATGATATATCCGTGCTCTCCAATAGGCAGGTTTTGCTCAAAGCTGTCGGCGACAATAAACACCTTTTGTCCCAATTGCAGCATACCGACTCCTCCTTTGCATGGCCCGGACAAACCGCGCGCAGTTTAATAGCCTATGAATTTGATTCTTATGTTACTAGAAAAATCCGGTTGTGTCCAATTGAGATATTCACGCGGCAAAAAAGCGCCTCCCGGTTGGGACAGCGCTTTAAGCGGAAGCAAAAACTCAGGTGCGGCGCCCTGTTCTGCGCACGGTCAAAAAATAAACGATCAAGGGGAGAGGCGCGTGAATAAGCCCCCAAAGGCCCCATAACCAAGGGAAGCGGCCTCTTTTTCTCGCATCAATAAATAGAAACAAGCTTTGGGCAATTACTATAAGCAATGCAAGAATCACCATCCATACCTGTGTCCCTGTCATCCTCTGCTCACCCTTTCCCGTTCTTTAAGAACCAAGAACAATGGCAATAAAAAGCCTGCCCCGTAAAAAGCCATGAACAGCGAGGGCACGCTGAACAGCATCAATCCCATGACGCCAAGGAGTGAGCAGGCGACTGCCAGAAAAAGCAGCAGGTCCCTGACGAACCGCTTCCGCATGGTGCTGTGCTGTTGCTCCAACTGCGCAGCGAAGACCGCGGGGTCCGGCTCTGCACTCGGAACCACCCGGTCCAGCGCATCCAGACTGGAACGCAGCAGCTCTACCAGCTTTTGATCCTCCGGAGAAACATGCTCCCTAGCAGCAGCAATATCCGATAATGCCTCCCCTTTTTGCGCAACACCGTTCTTTTGCTCGTCCTTCTTCATGCCTCCAACTCCTTCCTCAAGGCTTTTAATCCGTTATGGACCCGTGATTTCACCGTACCTGCGGGAATGCCCAGAATTTCTCCGATTTCCTCATAGGCATATCCGTAATAATGCTTGAGAATAACAGACACGCGGCGCTCTTCATCCAATGCGGCAAGCGCCTCCCATATTTCCATGCACGTTTCTCCCCCCTGATGTCCCTGCCATTTCAGCTTACGCATGGATTGCTCCTGTTCAAGCAGCAGGCGCTCCCTTTTTTGTTTGCGGGTATAATCAATGAACAACCGGGAAGCAATGGTCATCATCCAGGTGGAAAAACGGGATTTATCGTGGTACAGCCGGATTTTTTCCATGCAGCGGAGCATGGTTTCCTGGGCCAGGTCCTCCGCCAGATAAGGCTGCAGGGTAATTTTCACCAGATATTTGACCAGGAAGGTGTAGTGGGTCTGCAGCAGGAGCTGAAGCGCTTGTTTGTCTCCGCCTTGCGCCTGCTCAATGAGCCTGCTTTCCTCGCTGTCCTGCAAAACATCACCCGCTTTCTTTGGCTCCTGCAAATTCAACTATAATACGACTGCCAACCGCCGATCGTTCATTTCCCGCGCAAATAATATGAGGTCACATTCAACCGCCACCGCGCGGTCCCCTCCTATGCTTGCTGGGGAAAAGCGCCAACGGAACTCAGCGACTCTTAAAGCAGCTTTTTGAGCCTATTCGCATTTTAACGGAACGGAGAAGCCCTTATACCTCGCCGTAGCCGCTGTAACCGCATTTCTCCTTCATTTTCGCCGCACAAGAGCCTATTAGTTCCGTTAAAAATCCAAATTCCCGTTTTGGCCGCCATAAGAGTCGCTGAGTTCCGCAACAGAAGGCTCCCCTGCCAAAACACACGCTGCTGCTCATCCACCATTCCCGCTTATACTCCCACAACAGAAAGCTGTGCTCATCCACCATTCCCGCTTATACTCCCACAACAGAAAGCTGTGCTCATCCACCGTTCTCCGCTTATACCCTCGCAACAGAAAACTGTATCCAACCACCTTCTCCGCTTATCCCTCCGCAACAGAAAAGCAGCCCGTCCCCGGCATAACCGGTGGCGGGCCGCCTTTATTCCATTCCGTGGCTCTGGTGCACAATATCCTCCAGCTTGTCCAGCCGGAGAATGGTCCTGTCCAAATCCTGCTCAATCCCCGAAAGCCTCCGTTTGCTTTGAATCTTGTCCATTTCGGAGACCTCCAGCCGTTGATCCAAATGCAGGAAGCTATTCCTTACATCCTGTTGGAATGTCCGGGTGTCATCTTGAAAACTTCTCATTTCCGACTTAAATTCCGCCATCTCCGTCTTAATTTCCGACTTGAACTCCGTCATCTCTGCTTTGAACTCTGTCATCTCCACTTTGAATTCCGTCATCTCCGCCTTGAACTCCGTCAATTCGGATTGGATATCTCCCAAGCGCTTATATACATTGCGGAATTCCCCATCAATCCGGTCAAAGCGGCCCTGCATTTCCGCATTAGCAATTTCCTGATTCTTAATAACGGCACTTAGCAGTTGACGTATTTCATCTCCCATCCCTCTGCTCTCCCTTCATCTATGTAATTCTCCGCGGCACGATTCAAAACTCGGTATATTTAGAATAAGCCAGTTCACAATTTTCAACAAGCCTCTTATTGTTCTTCCTTACAGCACCAGCTCGGCGCTGCCCTTAACGGTCCAACTGACTGGCTTCAGCAGATTGTACATCCGCGGGTACTGGACGCCAATGATGACCACTACGCCGGGCCGGTTCAGGGTGACGGAATATTCATAGGCCGGCTGCTCATAGCGGTAGGGAAAGGAATGCTCCGCGCCAATCACATCCAGCACCAGCACCGATACCTGCCCCTGCAGAAAGGCGCTGGGCAAAGGAACCAACTGCTCATCCAAGCGAAGATTCTCCCTCAAATATAGAAGGGCCGTCTCCCTGGCCTGCACCTCATCCAGATCTACCTTTCCCTCCGGCAGCAGCTCCCTGTCCAAAACTTGAGCCCCTGCATGGGCCGCGCGGTTTACGCCATGCTTCAGATCAAAATACTGGTGCATAGCCAATTCTTCATCCGCCTGCAGCGCAAACAGCGACATGCAAAACGCAATCAGCAAAATAAACAGCAGCAGCTTGTTCATGGCACATATTCGCTCATTTTCATCCCGGCGGCCCCCATCCGGTCGGAGCTTCCCGGGGAGCTGATCCCCAACAGCCGGTCCACGCCGAACAGATTGCCGTAGGGATAGGTAATCACCAGCCGGAGGCCGTCCCCCCGGGGGAGAGGGCGGTCCGGGTCCATTGCATCCAGACCGGACCGGGCTGTTACCGCGTAGGCCAGTTGGCTACGGTTGAAGCCTACTTGAACCAGCCGCTCCCGGGAGGCCTCCAGCATACTTTCGTCAATATACCCAAAGGCGCCGCTGGCCCCCACTTCCAGGAGGTAATCCGTTTCCTTCTGCAGCATGGCTTGCCGGAGGATAAGAATATGGCGGTATACAGGAGAGAACATCAGCCAGACCAGCATCAGCGAAAACAGCAAAAACACCAGTATTTGCTTCATCTCGTCAGGGGTTCAGCCGCTCAATAACCGTATGAACCCTGCCCCCTCCATTCCTTACCCCGCTCTCCATACCATCGGGTCCTCCAATAACCGCCTGGTAGATCAGCACAATCACTGCCGTCAGCAGCAGCACAACAAGAAGTTCCTTCATATGATTACACCCTCCCCATTCCCGGCACGTGATTCTCCCCTCCCATCCCCGTCACGGCGAAATCAGGGATGTGATCTGTGAGTTGATGGACGAACCCTTGCTTTCAATTACCGCCTTGGTGCCGGTGGAAGGCGCTGTAATGACAGTGGTGAACATAACAACCACAACGATAAGCAACATAACAGTCATCAGAATATTGCGCATGAAAAATCCTCTCCATTCTTTACCTTTAATTGGTTTAATTTAAGCCCTGAAACAAACGCTGCCCTTCCTGCACCCAGGGGTATATGAAAATTTGAAAGGTGTACATAACGGGAAGCGCCGCGATAACAAACAGCGCATAGGATGCGGATTCCTTGCGGCTGTCCCGCAGGAGCTCCAGCCGCTCCTTGCAATCGTCCACCCGCCGCCTGAGCAATTGGTAATACGCTTCGTTGTCATACAGCCTCAAATAATTCAGCGTTTCGGCAAAGCCGTACCCTTCCTCCGTCCCCAATCTTGCGCGGAAGCTCCCAATAGCCGCCTCCGCATCCTGATACCATTCATTCAGCAAAAGCTGCCAATCCTGCCTGATCAGCCGGGTATAATCCATGCAGCGCATCAGCTTCCCGTGGAGGGGAAGAGGCGAAGCAGTAAAATACAGCAGCTGCCGGGACACGGCATAAATTTCCTCCGCGATGCGATTGGCCCGCCCCTTGCGCAAATGCTCCAGAAAAAAGCGGTCCATCCAAAGGCAGCAGAGCGCACCGGCCAATACGGCCATAACCGCATACGGAGAAACGGTCCACAGCGGAGTCAGGCTGTTCCGGAACAGCCAGACCGCCAGCAGAAGCAGAGAAGTGGCGGCCAGCGCCGCCCTTCTTCCCAGCCGGTACCACTCCGGATGCAGCCTCAAGCCTGCGCCTGCCAACAGCTGCCTCCGCTCCGCATCCTCCTCGCTGCCATCCCGTCCCGGCCTCATTCCCATCAGCAGCATAAGCCAGCCGGGAGGGGCAGCCTGGGCCAAGCCGGCCGGTCGGGCGTGGAAGCGGACAATCCGGATAGGACGGGCCGCCCCTCTCAGCAAATAAAACACAGCAGCATAGCAGGCGCCTGCCAACAGCGCCAGCATCCCCGCCAACACGCCATACAGCACCATTCTCTCCATGTTTCCCTCCTAAGGGCTTTCCAGGGGAAAGCCCACATCGTAAGCATAAGCTGGGACTTTCCGAAGGAAAGCTACATCGTAAGCATAAGCCGGGCTTTCCGAAGGAAAGCCTACATCGTAAGCATTTCTCACACCCGCCTGATGGACAAATAAATCCCCAACAGCAGCGAGCCGCATATCAGCACAACGGCATTAAGCAGCATGTTCTTGCCCTCGGGGCTGTAAAAGTAGAAGCGGACGGAATTTCCATAGTTCAGCTTCAGGTTTACGCCCATAAACAGCGCCAGAAAGAATGCCGGCGAAAAACTGGCCAAGCGGATTTCCAGCAGACGGTTCCGGGCCTTTTGGTCAAAAAGCTGGGCCCGCCGCATATCATCGATCAGCTCCTTAAGTCCGGAGGCCATATTCACCCCCTCCTGCAAAGCCAGCCGCATCAGGTTGGCAAAATAACGGGCCCAGATATGGCCATGCTCCAGCTCGAAAATCCGCAGCGCATCCTCCGGCTCCTTGCCGGCAGAGAGATTCCGCTGAAGCTGCTGGAAGCTGGGTTTGACGGGATACGCCAGCCGGTCCTCGGCAATAACGGCCTGCAGCACATTGCGGATGTTGGGATGCTCCGTCAGCAGAAGCTGCTGGTAAAACACCTCCGCCGCCGGCAAAAACTGCAGCCTGGTGCGGAGCTGCCGGGAGAGCAGCTTCATCCGGAGCACCACATAGGGCGCAATCCCGCATACCGCCCCCAGCACCGCCACCCCCTTCAGACTTTGAAAGAAGAACACCCCCAGAATCATCCCCGCCAGCAAAAAAAGCATACAGCAGGTGGCAAAAGCGCTCACCGTGGTGAAAAAGCGGGTTACCTCGATCATGTCCTGCAGATGCCGCCGGAGAGGAAGGCTGGGAAAGATAATCCGGCTTCGGACAGGCTTCCGTTTGCCCGCAGACAGCCGCGAGCGGGCGGCATGACGGCTTCCCAGAGCCAGCCCCAGACGCTGCAGCGTAATGAACAGCAGCATAAACAATAACAGCGAAAGCGAACCCTGCAATATAGTCAGAAGCACCGCTCCACCCCTCCCTTCTCCCGGAAACGCTCCAGTCTGTCATATCCCGCCGGGTCCGCCCGCTTCATCCGCTCCCTGGACTGGAGGGACAGCTCAAGGGGATACTGCCAGCAGTCGGCGGCGGGATCATACCGGACCCAATCGCAGACCGTAACGGCGCCGTCGGCAAAGGCAAACTCGCCAATGCGGGTAATCCGGCGCTTCCCGTTTACCAGCGCCATTTCAATGCCGATCTGGGTGACATATTGGGCAATCCGGCGGACCAGCCGGGCCGGCTCCATTCCCCTGTTCTCCATGAGGCACATATCGGCAATGGCGTCGGGCGCATCCTCCAGCGCACTGGCATGAACAGTGGTCATGCTGCCTTCATGCCCGCGGGTGCAGGCCCGCACATACAGGGCGGCGTCCTGGTCCCGGATTTCCGCATGAATAATCCGCTTGGGGGATTGGCGGAGCGCCAGCTTAAACGCCTGAGCGCCGTCATGCCGGGAGTCATCCTCATCAACCTCGTACTCCACACAGTTCTTTTGCGGAAAATCCCGCTTAATCCGCAGCTCATACCGGGATTCGATGGTCACCAGCCGCTCGTGATCCGGCATTTCCCGGATCAGCGCTTTAATAAGGGTGGTTTTCCCCGAATTGGTGGAGCCGGTTATGATCAGGTTGAAGGAGGCCCGAATCAGCATCCGCAGCAGCTCCGCCATGGCCGGCGACAGGGTACCGGCAGCAGGCCGGGACAATTCCTCCAGATCAAACAGCGTCTGCGAATAAAAGCGGATGGTCAGGGTGGGAGACGAGGTAAAGCCCATTCCCGTCATGGTGACCCGCGCCCCGTCCAGCAGAGTGACCTCGGCCCATTTTTTGCGGACATGGAGGGAATCTCCGTTAAACAGCACCAGATTCTGCTGCAGGCGCTCCAGTTCCTTGGCGGATTGAAGCCGTACCGGCGACGGAACCGGCACCCCCTGCCGCACCTCAAAGACCTGCTCGCCGATCACCTGAATCTCCTCCAGCCCGGCCTTTTGGCGAAGCACCGTATCCAGCACATTCCAGCCAATCACCTCGGCAAAAGCCGCTTCCGCAAGGCTGGTATACCGGGTGGAGGGAGGCGGCAGACGGTGAACCCGTTTTTTGGCCAGAATATCCACAATCATCCCCATAATCGCCCGGCGGGCAGGCTCGTAGCCGATAACCGCCCGGTTCAGCGTATCCGTGTAAATTCGCCGCTCCTCCTCCGTCCTGCCCCTGGGGGCGGCCAGCTCCTTGCGGACTTCGTCCATCAGCAGCCGGAACCATTCGTCCTCCCCTGCCTGTCCGGCGGAACCGCCGCCGCTTCTGCGGCTTTTCTCCTCCTCCAGCTGACGCCTTTTGTCCGCATAGGACAGGACTGAAAACCGTTGATCCATAAGAGCCTCAAAACCTCCTTATTCATTGATTCCGGCGGGCCTGCCGTCCTCCCAGCAGAAGCCGGCATTGCCGTCCCAACAAGGTCCAAAACCCTTCCCTGGAAGCCAGCCCCGCCGCCGCCACTCCCAGCTCCCTGCACAGCGGCAACAGCGCCTGGGTAAAACCCTCGTTGCCGTTGATATATTCCGCCAGTCTTCCCTGTCCCAGCAGCCGTCTAAGCTCCGGGTCCGCCTTCACCACAGCTGCCAGACCCATGCCGGTTTCCTTCGCCGCATCCTGCGGGGTCAGGCTGTCGCTGCGCTGCTGCTGGGCCACAGCCAGCCGGAACTGCCTCGGATCGATTCCGAACAGCGGCGCCATCTGCTTCAATCCCCGGTTGACATCCTCCTGGAAATGTCCCAGCTCAAGGGAAGTGACCAGAACCCGCTCATCCGCCTGCATCAAAGCTGCAAGAGTGGCGGCGTTGTCCCAATAGGCATTCACCTCCACTACACAGCGGGGGAAACATTGTCTGGCGGTATCCAGAAGGTGGCCGATATCCTCCGGCTGAAAAAACTCCGCCTGCTCCCGCTGGAGGGAGCCAAACAGCACATGCACTCCCGGAGCCCCTTTTACCTGTTCCATGCGGGATTTCAGGAAGCCGGGAGTCAGGCTGCCGGAGCGCAGCTCTGCCCGAATCTGGTCCAAACCCGGGGGACAGGGCTCCAGCCCCAAATAATGATGCAGCTTCGAGCTTTTCAAATTCAGGCATAGATACCCTGCCGGTTCGCCGGAGAGCCGGGCCAGCAGAGCCGCCGTTCCAAAGGACAGCACCGTCGTCCCAATATTGGGCGTAGACCCGGTAAACACAATCAGTTTGCCATATCCGCTCAAGGGATGTTCCCTCCTTCCTCCTCAGGCTTGGACGCGGACAAGAAGGCAATCACCAGCTTGTTCTGCTTCGCGCCGCAGGCCTCGTCAATCAGCCGCCACTGGTCCTCGCTCAAATTGAGGTTCAGCTGTTCCGCCCTGCCGTTGGCGTCTCTGCGGGAGAGATACAGCTTCTCCTTGTCGCCGTTCACCTTGGCGATAATGCTCGGCGCCTTGGGATCATCCACCTCCGTATTGGCGGAGGACTTGACGGAGGCTACCGTCACCGCCTCCTCCAGCAGGCGGACAGTGCCGCTTTTGCCGGATGCATAAATTGCCACCTGATCCCCCGCCCGGATTCCCCCCGGAATGGACAACACATACTCCTTAGGTATGGGGAAGGTTGCCTGTCCTGGAGCGGGCAGCAGGGAGAACCGGTCAATTTTCCAATCCAAAACAGGCTCATGGGTTCCCAGGGGAACCAGCGTCCATTTGCCAACAGCGGCCTCCATGGTCTCCAACGTGCCGGAGCGCACTCCGCTTTTCACAACGGCAACCAGCTCCAGCATCTCCGCCTCAAGCCGGGTTCCTGCCGGGATAAAATCCTTGGGGGCCACAATCCGCACCGTTTGCTGCAGCTCCACCTGCCGGATCAAAATCAGATAAACGCCGTACACCAGCAACAGGGCCAGCAAGGCCGCCGCCAGGCTGTAGCCCAAATTCCTTCTTCTCGTCAACCCTTTCTCTCCTTTCTGACGGACGAAAAAAAGGACGCAAACCAGGGAGAGCTTCCCAGGTTTGCGTCCTTCGCAAAACCAATAATCCGTTTATTCATGTTGAGGCTATCTTATCAGACAGGCACAACGGGCGTCAAGTAAATTTTTACAATATTACCGGATAAAGCTTCCGCCATACAGATAGCGGTACTCCCAGGTTTTGCCGCTGATGCTGTCCACCCGGACACCGCCGGATTCCGGCGAATAGGTATGCAGCATCTGGCCGTTGCCCAGATAGATGGCCACATGGGTCACTTCCTGAGTCTTCCGGTTCACATTGGCATAATCCGAGGCTTTGGAGCCGGCGTAGGACATGAAGAACATCAGATCGCCGCGCTTGAGATTTTTCCAATCCATCTCCACCTTGCCCAGGTCCTGAACATAAGCGGCCTGCCCCCGGGAGTCGGCGGGGATGGCAGTGGCTGTCACATTCCAGAAGGCTTGGAGAACAAAATCGGAGCAGTCAAAGGTAGTTGTATCATAACGGGTAGAGCCAAATTCATAAGGAGTGCCCATATACTTCATGCCCTCGGCAATGAAGGCCTCAATCAGGTCGGCCTGGGACAGCTGCATTTTGTATACGTCGGTATTCAGCTTTATGTATTTGGAGTTGGTGCTGGCATACCCTTCAACGCCTGCGGCATCCCGCACTTTATACCAGCTGTCGTTCGCCTTCTCCAGAACCAGCAGCTCTTCGCCCTTGGCCAGCATCCGGATGACATCGCCTGATGTGTTTGGGGCTTTTCGCATATTCACCCCGTAGATAACCTCTGCATTGCTCTCGATCTCCATATATTTGTCGCTGGCGGATATGTAGCCTTGCTGGCCGTTCTGATCTTCAATCCGATACCAATAGGGGTTTAGCTCCTCCAGGACCGTAACCGGTTCGTTTTTCTTCAGCATCCGGATCAGGGAGCCTGAGGTCGAAGGTTTGGCCCGGAAGCTGACGCCTGCGACGATCTTGCCCTTGGTAAGGACTCCGTCTTCGGCGGCGGCGGTGAGGGGGAGGAGCATAACCAGGAAAGTGATGACAAGGAGCAGCGGCAGGATGCGTTTCATCTGTGGAACCCTCCATTGGTATAATGTCGAAAGCATCGAAAAGAAGCGCTCCTCCAGCCAAAAAAATCGGAAAACCGGATCATTCGATGCCCTTCGTATTCCCATTATAAATTGAGGGGGTCCTTGTCGAATATAGAGCAACAGGACGGTTTATGCCAAATTCATCATGCCCCGGTACCTATTGACACACTGAAAAATCTTGGAAATTTTGTGGCATCTTTGTTTCCGCAGGGACATGGTCTTCAGGCTTTCCGGCCATATCATACAGCATCTTCTTGCGGAATTCATTGGGGGAGCATTCCTTGAACTTGCGGAACATTTTGTAGAAATGGGCCATATTGGACATCCCTACCTCTTCCCCGATTTGGGAAATGCTCAAGTCCTTGGTGAGCAAAAGCCGCTCAGCCCTTCTGATTTTCTTGAGGGTAATATAATCCACAAACGAGATGCCCATAGTTTTTTTGAAATATTTCACAAAATAATGGTAGCTCATATTGGCCAGCTTGCAGGCCTCCTCCACCTGCAGCTTGTCCCCCAGATGGGTGTCGATGTAATCCAGAACCGGACGCAGCCGGAGAATGTCGGAATTTTCCCGGGAAGGAATCACCTTGCGTGTATCCGCTCTCAGGAGCGTCAGGATAATCCGCTTGATCTGGATGCTGATGGCAATTTCGTAGCCTTCCTGCTTGGACTGGAACTCGTCGTTAATGGTTTGGATGCAGCCGGAAACAATCCTGCGCGCTTCAGGATTCTCCCGGAAGATATAGTTCAGCCTGCTTAAGGGGACGGACGAGTCGGCAAAATAACGGTAATAGGGCAAACCGCTGTGCTCCAGATGCTCCTGGATATCAAACTGAAAAACCAGGAAAGAGGCATTGTCGCAGGGATAGTCCGTATGCAGCTCGTTGGACCCGATGAGAATCAGGTCTCCGGACTGCAGCACAACAGGGGTTTCGTTCAGATAAAATCCGAAGCGCCCCTTAAGCATCAGAATCAGCTCGATCTCCTTATGGTAATGCCAGCGGGTCACCTTCTGGTCCGGCTGGCAGGAACGGACGGCGTCAAAAATTTTCACCGCCAAAAATGGATGCTGGTACTGTATGTTTTCCCGGATAGATTCCATAACCGCCTCCACATGTAAAACCCTGTTGTCCTTTATTGTACCATAAGCATCGGCAGAAATGGACAAGAGTGTTCGTTCTCATCCACCCGGAAGCCTGCTATAATGAGAACATGACAGAATACTGCGGAAGAGCGATTGGCGGAGGATTTCGTATGGAAAGGCGTTTTGTGGCGGAAGCGGTGATGCTAGCGATATACGGCCAGCTTCTGGTCCCGGCCCAGCCGGTTGAATATGTTATGCCCTACTCCAGCCTGATGGAGCTGTATGATCTTCTGGAAAGTCCGGAGCCCATCATGTCCATGGAAGAGGACGACACCTACGTGCGCGCCTATATCAAGGGGCTGATCGACTTCTTCGAGGAGCCGCTGAACAAGAAGAAAATCGAACGGGCCCTGGCCTCCCCCTGGAAAAAGAGCCCCACTCTCCTTGTGAACGAGCGGGTTTCCGTTACTGTGGTATATGCCCTGGAGAACGCCGAATACGGAGAAACCTTCGACCCCATCGAAACGGATCTGATTCTGCTCTCCTTAAGGGAAAAGCTGCCTATTCTTACGGATCAGTTGGAGTTTGTGGATAAGGTGATTCAGGCGGCCGTTCCGGTGCAGATTTTTGACATTGAGGATTTTGAATACGCCGTTGAGGCGGATATCCCGCTGGAATTTTAAACGTGGCGCGCAAGAGGCCCCCCGGCTTAACAGCCGGAGAGCCTCTTTTTTTACGTTAGCCGACAGTCAGCGGATTGCCCCGCTCATTTCTTCATGGCCTGGAGAAACCAATCCCAGCCAAAGCCCACATGCTCCGGCTTATGGGAGTCGGAGCCGTACACAAGGGCAACGCCCGCCTCCCGGCATTGCTTCAGGAACCACCCGGGCACATACGGCTTTCCGCAGGTGGGCACCCGCAGCCCGGCGGTATTCACATCCAGGCCGAAGCCCGTCTTGACCAGAAGCGGCAGCAGCCTCTCCAGCCTGCCCCGGATGAGCTCATCCGCAAGGGGCGGAAGGGCAGAGCTGAACTTCTCGATGAGATTGATGTGTCCGATGCGCACTCTCCCGGGCAGCCCCGCCTCTTTGGCCCATTCTATAGCCTGCTCCACATGATTGTAATATTCCTCCGCCACTGCCTCCATGGAGCCGTAATACCCAAGCAGCCCCTCGCGGAAATCCTCCGCCGTGAAGTCGATGCAGCGCATGCCGCCCTTGCCGGGCAAATAATGAACCGACACCACAATATCCTCCAGAATGTCCGCCCACGGCTCCAGCATGGCCTCCGAATAAGCGGTGGCGCCATGCAGGTAATCCACCTCCAAGCCCGCAGGAATGTCGATAATCCCGGAATAGCGCTGCTTCATCTTCCGCACATAGCGGAAGTAGGCCGGAAGCTCGGCAAGCGGCATGGCCAGCTCCTCCATCAGCGCCGGATTATCTACCCACCCCTTGGGCAGCGGCGGATGCTCCGTTATGGAGTACCGCTGGAACTCCTGCCTCACCGCCTCCTGAATGTACCTCTCCTGAGGTTCAGGGCTGCCGTGTTTGCAGTAGCGGGTATGGGTGTGTCCGTCCCATTTGATCATAGGCGCTGCTCCGCAAGCGGAAGCCATTTCAGCACATCCTGGATGCGGGCATCCCAGATATCCCAGCTATGGCCTCCCGGCCCTTCCGCATAGGTGAGCTCCAGCCCCTTGCCCTGCACATGGTCCCGGAACCGGAGGTTGCAGTCGTACAGAAAGTCCTCGGTGCCGCAGAATTGGTACAGCTTGGGCTGCTCCTGGCGGTTGGCGGCCAGCTGCGACGCCAGATGGAACAGGTCCGCCGGAGTGCCGTCAATATTCCCGTATTGTCCCAGAAGCCATTGGAATTCATTGCCCGGATGGGACTTCAAAGCCCATTTCACATCCAAGGCTCCCGAAAGACTGGCCGCCGCGGCGAAGCGGTCCGGATGGGTCAGCGCCAGCTTCATGGCTCCGTAGCCGCCCATGGACAAACCGGCGACAAAGTTATCCTCCCGCCGGTCCGACAGAGGGAAGAAGGAGCGGGCCAGGGCCGGCAGCTCCTCGCTGACGAACTGCCAATATTTATGCCCGTTGGGCATGTCGGTGTAGAAGCTCCGGTTCACGGCCGGCATCACCACCGCCAGTCCCAGCGCGGAGGCATACCGCTCAATGGAGGTGCGGCGCAGCCAGATGGTGTGGTCGTCGGACAAGCCGTGCAGAAGATACAGGGTGGGATGTTTGCCGCCCCGGTCCGCCGCCTCCATGCCGATTTGCTTTTTGGCCACCTGGGGCACGATTACATACATGGAGGCGGAGACGCCCAATGAATCCGAGAAAAAATGACAGTCCATAAATGCCATGGGATTGCAGCTCCTTTTGGATAGAGGGATGAGAGTAAAGCGGCCTTACGGCAGCACGTACACAATGATGGTAAAGAAGTGGCAGATGCTTCCGCCCAGCACAAACAAGTGCCAGACGGCATGGTGGTAAGGAAAGCTGCGCCATACGTAGAAGATGGTCCCCAGGGTATAGAGCAGCCCCCCGGCCACAAGGAGAATGACCCCGCCTTGCGCCAGGTTATGGGTCAGCGTATTCCAGGCGAAGACGATGATCCAGCCCATGGCGATATAGAAAATCGTGGAAGTAAACAGAAACCGTTTGGTGAAAAAGGCCTTAAAGGCAATCCCCGCCAGGGCGATGCCCCACACAATGCCGAACAGCGTCCAGCCCAGCGGCCCGCGGATGACATTGAACAACAACGGCGTATAGGTGCCGGCAATAAACAAGTAGATGGAGGAATGGTCGAAAATCTCGAACAGATCCTTGACCTTGCCCTCGGGAAAGCTGTGAACCAGAGTCGAGCAGGTATATAAAATTAGCATGGTGACGCCGTAAATGGTGAAGCTCACCACATGCCAGGCGCTTCCGTCCCGACTGGCGAATACGACCAAGAGAACCAGGGCCGCGATGCTTAAGCAAGCGCCGATGCCGTGAATAATCGCATTGGCGATCTCTTCGCGCCGGGTATACACGTGCGTGTTTGCCACTGCAAATCCTTCCTCTCCGCGTGCGTGATCCTACCCATTATACTCCAATTCGCGCCGCAAAAGCACCCTTTCGGAATAACTTCAACCCGTTGCTTTTGGCTCCTTCCGCACCTATCATAAAGATATTGCGGCATTTGGCCGGAAAATTTGCGGGTTTCGGGGTGTTTTCCGATGTGGTGGATATGGATTGCCCTGCTGCTTCTGGCAGCAGCGGCGGCGTTTGGCGCGGCCTTGTGGCATTTTTCCAGCAAGGTGGTTCGGATCAAGGTTTGGGACGAGGAGCGGATCACCCGTTTCGAGACGGACAGCGGAGTGCTGGAACCGGCGTATCTGGAGGCGCTTCCCAAGGAGGACGTGACCATCGCCTCTCCCTATGGGTATGCCCTCTCCGGCTGGTTCATTCCCTGCGGCGGGGACAGCAATAAAACCGTTATTCTTGCCCACGGCGTGACCCGCTCCAGAATCTCCTCCATCAAATATGTGGAGCTGTTCCGCAAACGGGGGTTTCATGTGCTGGCATACGACCAGCGCAGACACGGCAAAAGCGGCGGTTCCTCCACTACCTACGGCTTCTATGAAAAGGAGGATCTGCGGGCTTGGACGGATTGGGTGTTCCGGCGCATGGGGCCGGGCGCTGTCGTCGGCACCCACGGGGAGTCCATGGGCGCCGCCACGGTGCTGCAGCACGCAGCCTCGGATGACCGGGTGCGGTTCTGCATCGCCGACTGCCCCTACTCCGATATTGTCGGGCAGCTGATCTACCGGCTGAGGGTGGAGTATCCCCGCTTTCCCGCGTTTCCCACCATTCCTCTGGTGGCCCTGATCTGCCGGCTGCGGACCGGGGCGCGGCTGGACATGGCGGAATCCCTGCGTCACCTGCCCCTGCAGTCGACGCCGGTGCTGTTCATCCACGGCCAGGAGGACCGCTACATCGAGAAGCGGATGACGGAGGAGCTGTTCCGGCTGAAGCAGGGGCCGAAGCGGCTGTATCTGGCTCCGGAAGCGGACCATGCCGAGGCGTATATGAAAAACCCCGACGAATACGACCGCATCGTCGGGGAGTTTCTTCAGGAGGCCGGGATATAGGGAAAACTGTGCCGGCCCGCAACTACCGCCCGGTCTGCACCGCCGGTTCCTCCTCCGGAACCGGCGTGTACCGGCCCGGCCAGAAGGACCATTTGCCGAGAAGCCGGGTCAAGGCGGGCACCAGGAACGGGCGCACCACAAAGGTATCCAGCAGCACGCCGATGGCCGTTATGATCCCAAAATGGACCAGAATCTGAATGGGCAGAGTGCCCAATACAGCAAAGGTTCCGGCCAGAATCAGGCCTGCTGAGGTGATTACCGATCCGCTTTCCATCACACCCTCCCGGATGGCCCGGGACAGGGGCATGGAGCGGCTTTTTTGCCAGATGCCGGAGATCATGAAAATGTTGTAGTCTTCACCCAGCGCCACCAGGAAGACGAAGGCGTAGAGCGGAATGAAGCCTTGGATGGCATCCGCCCCCAGGATGTAGTGAATCACAAGCCAGCCCAGTCCCAGTGCGGAGAAATAAGACAGGAGCACAGTGGCGATCAAATAGGCCGCCGCAACAATGGACCGCAGATAAACGAGCAAGAGCAGGGCAATCAGCGCAATGACCACCGGTATAATGACTGCCGCATCCCTGTCGCCGGTTTCTTTGGTGTCATACTGGGCTGCGGTTTGCCCCGAGATCCATACCTTGCCTGAACCATCCGCCACCCCCGACGCATCCAGCGCCTTTTCGGCAGCCCTGCGCAGCTGGGGAATCGTATCCATGGCTTCCGCCGAATACGGGTTCATCTTCAGCTCCACTTCATAAGCAACCAGCGTGGCAGCGGTTTTGCCCTTGACCGGTTCGGATACCTTGCTGACGAAGGGCAGCGCCTTGAGTGCGGCTGCGCCGTCCACCTGCTTGCCGTCCGTATCCAGCATCACCTTGACGGGAGCAAGCTCGCCGGGACTGAATTGCTCGGCAATCACCGCAAAGCCCTGGCGGGATTCCATATCCTCCGGAAACGAGGACAGGGTATCGAAGGTATAGCTGATCCGGGGGGCGAAGGAGGCCAGCAGCCCCAGCAGAATTGCCGCCGTCAGGGCCACCGTCCACGGCTTCCTGACAATCCAGCCGCTGAAGATGCTGCTGTAGGGATGGGCGGGACGCGGAGGAGCCAGCGCTTTGCCGGTGCGGACAGCCCGCTCCTCCAGCATTTCCCGGGTCCGCGGAACAAAGGGATAAAAGGAGGTCCGGCCAAGCACCGCCAAGAGGGCGGGCACCAGGGTGAGGCTGGCGATGCCCATAACAAGAATGGACAGGCTGAAGGGCACGGCAAAGCGGTGATAGGCCCCGAATTTAGCCAGAAGCAGCGCCAAAAGGGAAAGCACCACTGTAAACCCGCTCATGGCGATGGCTCCGGAGGAGCCGCTAATGGCGCGGAGCAGCGCTTTGGTCTTATCCTTCTCCTGCTTCAACATCTGCCGGAAGCGGGCAATGAGAAACAGGCAATAATCCGTTCCGGCGCCGAACAGGAGCACGGTCATAATGGACATGGCCTGGGAATCCACCTCAATCCAGCCCATGGAAGCAATCCAGCCGATAAGCGGGTTCACCGCCGCATAGGCAAAGCCCACTCCCACAATGGGAATCAGCGCCAGAATCGGCGAGCGGTAAATCAGAAGCAGAATGACCAATACCAAGAGAACCGTACCGATCAGCAAGGACACATCCGCGCTTTTGAAAAGTCCCACCGCATCCACCTGGATGCCCACAGGACCGGATACCCGGGCGCTCAGCTCCGCCCCATCCGTTTTGGCGGCAAAAGGATCGGAGCCCAACAGGGCAGCCGTCTTTTCCTTCAGCGTTTCCAGATCGGTTTTGAGGCCGTCTGTGTCCGAGCCTTTCTTGAACATCAACGGGAATACCAATGTGCTTTGGTCTTGGGAAAGCTGTCCGCGCAGCGACTGTGCAGGCATATTATGCAAGGGCGGCACCAGAAGCTGATGGGTCAGGGGCTCCTTTTCCAGGGTGCGGGTGATATTCTGGATTCCTGCCAGATCCGCCTCCTGCATCCCGCCGGACCGGTGCCATACCAGCAGCGCGGGAACTCCGGCGTCCCCCGGGAACTCGCGGGCGGCCAGCGCCTCGCCGACAACGGAGGGCGAGTCCGCCGGAAGATTGGCGGCAGCGTTGTTTTCCTGGCTCTTGGCCGAAGGCAGCAGCATGCTTAATCCGCCTGCCAGCAGGACCCAGACCAGAATCGTTATCCATTTGGTGCGGGGGCCGGCCACCGCGCGGCCGTATTGCTCCCAAAGCTGCTTTTTGGACATGGCAAACGCTCCTTTGTCAATAGCGGATGATAGCATTCAAAACGGCTTTTCTTTACAATAAATACAGCAATCCCATTATATATACCGAAGGGTTAATTATTCAAGGGGAAGTGAAGGGTTTGGAGCCAAAAAGAAGACGCCCCCCCGGACGCCCTCCGAAAAATCCGGAGCCCCAAGCCGGAATTGAGGAGCAGCTGCTGGAGGCGGCAGCCCGTTTGTTCATGGAGAAGGGCTATGAGCAGATTTCTCTGGAGCAGATCGCCACGGACTGCCAGGTTACGAAAGCTACTATCTATTACTATTATTCCAATAAATCCGTACTGTTTACCCAAGCGGTGGTTCACCTGCTGGGTCATGCAGCGGATATAACCGGCCAATTGCTGGCCGGACCGGGAACGCTGAAGGAGCGCCTGGTCCGGATTGCGGAAGGCCATCTGAGCGAAACCCGGCCGGATTTGATGACGATGCTGAAGGAAGCGGAGTCCCGGCTTTCCCGGGACCAGGTGGAGGACATCCGCCAGGCGGAGGAGCGAATCCATCTGATTATGGCCGAAGCCTTCCGGGACGCCTGCGGCCGCGGGGAGCTGAAGCCCCTTTCCCCCACCTTCCTGGCCTATTCCTTCTCCTCTCTGCTGATGCTGGGCAACCGCACCGTGCTGATGGAGGAATACCCTTCCGTACGGGAGTGGGCCGAAGCCATTGTGGAGCTGTTCCTGGAGGGCACCTCCCTTTAGGCCATGCCGCATTACATGTTTGCAAACCAAATAGAGCCGTCCGGACATTCAGCCTATTAATGGCTGCTTGTCCGGGCGGCTCTATCTTTTTTTGCTAGACAAGGTATAGAAGCGCAAAATCCGGCCATGCTAGTAATCATACAGCTTCCCTTTGCCAGATTCATAGATTCGATCATACCGGCGGCGACCTGCCGGAAACCTATTAATGGAGGATGATGAATGCGATGATACGCCACATGCGCAATGCTCTTTTGCTGGTGCTTCTCCTGAGCCTTGTCTCCCCCTGCGGAAGCGCCTCTGCCCGCTATTTGCTCAGCGACGATGAATGGGATGTCCACATTGCTCCGACAGCCGCCGCGGCGGCAGATATTCCCGCGCCGGCCTGGACCACTGCCGCTGCGTCGGCAGCTCCCGCACCGGTAGCCGAAAGTCTGGTCTATGTTGTCAGCTCAGGGGATACCCTCTCCAAAATTGCCGCCGGCTTCGGCACTACAGTTGCTACGCTGCAAGCCTACAATGAGCTGGCCAATCCCAACTTTATCCAGATTGGGCAAAAGCTCAAAATTCCGGAGGTGCCCGTGCCGCTGCTGGAGGGCAAGGAGCCGGTTATTGAACGGGTTCTCTCCACTACTCTCACTGCTTATACCGCCGGGGTAGAGTCTACCGGCAAAACCCCGTCCCATCCCGAATACGGCATTACCTTCAGCGGTGTCCGGGCGGAGGAAGGGCGGACGGTGGCCGTCGATCCCAAGGTTATTCCCCTTGGCTCCACCGTTTATATCGAAGGCGTGGGCATCCGCAAGGCGGAGGATACCGGGTCCGCCATCAAAGGCTCGAAAATTGACGTGTTCATGAATGATGTAAGCGAAGCCCGCACCTTTGGCGTCAAGCGCAATGTCAAGGTATTTGTATTGTCCTCGGCTTAAAGCGCTGCAGCCGGAAAACGGCGCTGACGGGATAATGGTCGGACGGATAACGGCCGTTGTACCTGGAGCGGATCACATCTCCGTGCAGGGGCAGGAGCCCAAAGCCGCCGAACAAATAATCGATGGGTTTGCCCAGTTTCCCGCCCAGGAAGCCATGATGGGTTTTGCCCGCATGCTGGGGGTCGGCGAAGGCATTGGCCAAGGGGCTGCGCTCCCCCTCCAGCTCCTCCTCTCCCGAGAGGAAACGGATGACCGGATGCTCCGGCCCGGCATTGAAGTCTCCGGCCAACAGCACCGGCGTCGGCCCGAAGCTCTCCTGATGCGCCCGGATGGTCCGCCAGACCAGCAGGGCGCCTTGGCGTTTGGCCGTCCGCCCGATATGGTCCAGATGGGTGTTGTACATCAGGATGGAAACCGCCGGCTCCTTCAGGAGCTTCAGTCTGGTCCAGGTGCAGATCCGGGGAAACCGCGCATCCCAGCCGATGCTGCCGGGAACCTGGGGCGCCTCGGACAGCCATATCTGGCCCCACTCCAGGGGAGCAAGCCGCTTCCGGTGATAGAAGATGGCGTTGTGCTCGCCGCTGCCGTCCTTGTTCCGGCCCGATCCCACATGGCCGTACTCCGGCAAAAGCGGGGCCAGCTCCGCCAGCATCCGCCCGGTCAGCTCCTGAAAGCCCACCAGACAAGGCTTCTGGGCGGCCACCGCCAGGGCGGCGCTCTCTCTGCGAAACACCCAGGACCGATGGAAATCCAATAAGCGGCGGACCCGCAGGTTAAAGCTCATAGCTGTAATTTTCACGAGGGGATTGTCACCCTTTCAACCTCATGCTGGAATAGCTTCGTTCAAGCAGGAATTGATTCCATTTTACTCCGATTTTCCGGCTTGGCAAAACCTTTTGCAAAAAACAGCAAAACAAGCACTGCCGCGATTGGGGCAATGCTTGTATGACAGGGCGGAGCCGCTATGCTTTTATTCCTGCATAGGCGATAGCGTCAATCTGCACCTTCAGGCCGGTTGGCCCCCCATGATGGGCAAACTCTGTGGAAATGGTTTTCCGCGCCGGGTACACACCCTGGAATCTGCGCTTGAACACCGCCTCCATCACGGGAATATCCCAGACATCCCGCAGGAGCACATCGATTTTGACCACATCCTGCAGTGTCAGATTTACTAGCCCAAGCCTGTCGCTCATATCATTCAGCGCACCTTCCACCTGCTGTTCGACGGTACCTCCCACATTGCCGACACAAAAGCTTAAGTATACAAAACCGCCTGCCTCAACCATGCCCGAAAAGGCAAATTCCTCATTCACATCGCTTCTTGCAATGCCTTTCACATTGTTCGCCATGTTGCCCCGCTCCTTTTTCTTAGGGATGAGCCTATTATAGGAGGGGAATCCGGACAACAGTATGTCGCTATTTCAGAGAATCGTACAGGTTCAGAATATCTTTGGCACGGCGCAAAAGCTCCTGCCTTACAGCTTCCGGCTCCAGGACGGTCACCTGGCTGCCCAGCTCCAGCAGCACTCCCAGCCAGCCCCGCTCCTTTTCCGGAAGGGTAAGCTCGGCCACCAGCCTGTTTTCTTCCCTGGACCCGCCGATGCAGGCGTAAGGAAACGCCTCTTCAATCCAAATTCGCAGCTCCGGCGCAAACGCCAGCTTGATTCGCACGTATGGACGCTCTTTTTCCGCTTCAGCCCATTGCGCCTCTGCCTGCCTATGATCCCGCCCGACAGATTGTCCGGCGGTGTCAAGACTGCGGATGCGGGACAGCCGGAACAGCCTGTAGGCCTGCTTGCCGCAGCAATAGCCCAGCAGATACCAGGCATGCCACTTGTAGGTGAGCTGCACCGGCTCCACCAGACGCCGGGTGGTGGACAGCTGCGCATCCGTATAGTCAAAATGGACGGCCTTTCCGCTGCGGATGGCCGCATCCAAGGCTGCCAGGCGGTCGACAGCCTCAAAGCCCTCCCGCAATACGCTCAGGTCAAGCTGCAGCCGCGGTTCCGAATCGGTTGCGGCGGGAGCCATGGACAGCATTTTTTCCAGAGTTGCCCCTGCCTCTTTGCTTTCATAAGCAGAGCTGAGACCGCGCAGCGCAATAATCAGCTGCACATAGTCCTCTGTACTGAACAGCTGCCGGCTGAGCTTATAGGTATCCATAATCCGGTACCCGCCGGCCGACCCCAACGCGGAGGCCACGGGAATGCCCGCCATCCCCAGGCCCTCCATATCCCGCTGCACCGTGCGGACGGAGACCTCGAAGCGTTCCGCCAGCTCCCGGGCGCTTACGGTGTCCCGGTTGAGCAAATAGATCAGCATGCCCAGCATTCTGTCAATTTTCATCCGGTTGCCCCCATCGGGGGCGGGGCGTCTCTACAGCTCATGGACGGTGACCTCGCTGCGGACCATAAACCGGGCGTTCACCCCGGCCTGGCCGATCCCTTTGGAGATGTAATAAGCGCCTTGGGGGGAGCGGTGAAGTCCTTTGTAGATGCCCTTGGCCGGAAGCTCGCCCTTGGGCTTGAAGCGGAAGAAGAAGGGGACGTTCAGCTGCTTTCCGTGCAAATGTCCCGACATGAGGTAGTCGTAGCGCTTCCCGATATGGGGAACCACGTTGGGATCGTGGGTGAGGACGATGATGGTGTCGGTTGGTTGGGTCTGGCGGAAGGCCTTGCCGATTTTGCTGTGGCCGGTGCCGAAATTGTCAATGCCCACCAGCGTGCAATCGGGCAGACGAAGGGCTTCATTGCGCAGCAGGGTAATGCCATAGCGGCGGAGCAGCTCCAGAAGCCGGTTCATGCCGCCTTTCATCTTGTAGTCATGGTTGCCCAAAACCGCATAAACGGGCAAACCCGAAGCGGATATAACCTTCAGATAGGGCTCCAGCCGGGGAAGATACCAGGTTTTGCGGGTAAAATCTCCTGTCAGCGCAATCCAGTCCGGCGCTTCCTCCCGGATCATCCGTTCCAGCCTGCCGGGGCTGATCCGCAGCTTCTCCACATGGATGTCGCTGATCTGCAGAATTTTTTTGTTCAGGCCGATGGAATGCCGGATTCGCTCCAGCTTCAGCCATTGGGTGGGCACAATCAGCAATCCGTAGCCCGCCAGAGCGGCAGCCGCTCCCGGAATCAACCATTCCAGCATAATGCACCACCTCCCCGTGAAAAAATCCGCCCTTGGTCACGGACCCGGGAAGGGCCAATCTTCAATACGCCCGGGCCGGCATACATACCATCGCATAAGTATATGATGCGTTGTATTCCATTTTACCGCATGATTGGCAAATCCCCAAAGGAATGTTGCGGTAAAATCCCGTTTTGAAGGTCAGCTTCGCCAATTCGGCGGACGCTTTCCGCTTGCAGCAAATGCAGTATACTTCCGTGTGCATAGGAAGCCCTCCCTTTTTTCCCGATATGTAGCTACCATGATACAAAATGTGATATGATTTGATACACTACGGATCATTATTTTCTTCATAATAAGAAACATTTCGTAGCATGTCAAATCTTTTTGTCCGTTCTTGTCGGGGAATGTATAATGGTTGCGAGATATTATATGCGAGGTGATTCATTTGGAGAACAGCTCGAACAAACGGATTTTTGCTTTTATCGGCTCTTATGCGGAGGCGGAGGAGGATGGCGTATATGTATGCCTGTTTCACCCGGAGCATGGGGAGCTGACAGTTACCGACCGGATTCAAAGTTTGAAAAACCCCACTTTTCTGGATGTTGATCCGGAGAAAAGGATTCTCTATGTGCTGTCGGAGGGACAAACGGGGGGACGCAGCGGAGTGGCGGCCGCTTTTTCCATTGATCCGGAAAAGGGCAAGCTGACCGGGCTGAACCGGGAGCGCACCGTGGATTCCCCCATCTGCCACATCCAGCTGGACAAGAGCCGCCGCTGTCTGTTTACAGCCAGCTATCACGGCGGCCTGGTGGGCGTAAATGCCGTGCTGGAGGACGGGCGGATCGGCCCTTCCGCGCAGGTAATCGCCCATACCGGGTCCAGTATCCTTCCCGCCCAGACCCAGGCCCGGGCCCATTCGGTGTTTGTGGACCCGGACAACCGGTTTGCGGTGGTGTGCGACTTGGGGATGGACAAGATTGTCAGCTACCGGATTGATCCCGAAGGGCCGTCGCTGACGGAGGCCGCCTCAGTGGAGCTGCCGCCGGGTTCGGGGCCGCGGCATTTTGCCTTCCATCCGAAGCTGGCTATGGGATACTCCATCAATGAGCTAAGCTCCACCATTACCGTATTCCGCTATGACCGGACAAGCGGCGTTCTGACGCCGGTGCAAACCGTCAGCACTCTGCCGGGGGATTTCACCGGGGAAAGCGCCACCGCCGACATCCACATTTCCGGGGACGGGCGGTTCCTGTACGGCTCCAACCGGGGCCATGACAGCATCGCCGTGTTTGCCGTAAGCCTGGCGGACGGAACCCTGACCCCGGTGGAATACATTCCCACCCAGGGTGGCCATCCCCGGAATTTTGCGTTGTCCCTGGATGACCGGCTTCTGCTGGCCGCCAACCGGGACGGCAACAACATCGTGGTGTTTAACCGGGACGGCGAAACCGGCAGGCTGTCCGCCAACGGCCGCAGCCTGACGCTGCCCAAGCCGGTTTGCATCAAGTTTGCGGATTTGTCGTAGGCAGCCCGCGCGGGAGCGGGCCGGGCCGCGGCTTGCCCACCAGCACAAAACAGGCCCAGCCCGGCATACCCGGACATGGGCCTGTTTTAATGGAGGCAGATTGGATGTAACTGCTCAGCTATGCGGAAACGAGTATCCGTTTGGATGCCAACAACTCCTCGGGAACAGATGGATGGGTGGGTGGAAGAATATGGTACACCCATCATGTAAAAGTGCATTTCATTCATGGGTCCGCCGCTGAAACGGAGGGTCATCATGCAAAAAGTGCAGTTAAATCACGCGGTTTTCAGCTTTTTGGGCGGTTTCAAGCAAAAATAAATGCACTTTTGCATTATCAGAGCGAAAAAGAGGGTCCGCGGCTAAAAATAACTGCACTTTTGCATTGTAGCATTAGGGCGTGTCTGATAACTCCGAGGGGAGCAGATTTCGGCGAATTTTCGTTCATGGCAAGGAACTTTCGTGAAGGCGTACCGGGGGTACGTCAGGCGGAAGTAACGATGCAAGGGACGAAAAGGCGATGAAAGATGCCCTCAAGCGGGTTTTCAGACACGGCCTAGTAGGATATGGATCACGCGCAGTCTATACGGAACTCAGTGACTCTGGCTGTCATAGATAGCTAAGTAGCTACGATTGGATCAATCGATAAAATTCATGCTCTGGAGCATCCGCTTCAGGATGACGGTTGCTTGAGCCCGGGTAGCAGGGGCCGCAGGCTGGAAGGTATCGGCGCTCATTCCCGTCATGAAGCCTCTCGCTACGGCTTCCTCCACAGAAGCGGCGGCCCAGCCGGAAATCGACTCATGGTCCGCAAACTGCCGGGATGCCCCTGTTTGTTCCGTCGTTTGACTGCCGGCAAGCTTGGCTGCTCTGATCATGAGCACCGCCATTTGCTCCCGGGAAAGGGTTGCCTCCGGCTGGAACAGGCCCTCTTCCACTCCCTCGATCAGGCCCGCTTGGAGTGCTGCCGCGGCAGCGCCGGCGAACCAGTCCGCTTCCTTAACATCCGCAAAGCCGGAAGCGCCCGCTTCCTCCGCCAGGCCCAGCCCCCTCACCAGCAAAGCAACAAATTCCGCGCGTGTGATGCTACGCTCCGGCTGGAAGCCGCTGCCGTCCATACCGTTAACCACCCGTTTGGAGGCAAGCAGCTCAATATCCCTCCTCGCCCAATGCCCATCCAGATCGGAGAAGGAGCGGCTGCCCGCGGCAACGGCGTAGATCCCGTTGCTGTTGCCGTGGACAGCAGCCACAGTCTGCCCGTCCTTCCCGGCAAAGGTTGCCGGTACAAACCTAAGCCCATTCGTCCCCGGTTGAAGCTGCAGCACCGTTGTCTGCGCAGGGTTTACCGGACCGTCCAGAATAACAGTTTTCACCGCATACCCATACCCATGCCCAAAGTCAGGTATAATCCGGGATGCTCCGCCGTCTCCCTCCAGGCTGACCGCAAAGTCCACAGGCATCCCCAGCAGCTCCAGCCCCTCTTCCGCGGCAGTCCGGTACAAAGCCGGTTTATCCTGCTCGGTTACAGGCAGCGCCGTAACCACAAGCTTCAACTCTTTGCCGTTTAATGAAAGAGCCTGAAGCGGCAACTCCATGCCGTATTTGCCGTGCCGGATGGAGAGGGAAGCTTGAGCGCCAAGACCGGCGGCCTTGCTTACCCATTCGGCCGGAAGCTCTACCCTCCAGCCGCTGTCCGGCAATTGGTCCCCCTCCGATTGGATCACGATGGCGGGTTTGCTTCCCGCCGCGTAATCCTTCAGACGGGCCAGAGCTTGATTCAGCGCTTCAGCGTTGATCTGAAGCTTGGCAATTCCGGTTCCGTCGGCCAAGGCATCCGAAGCGGCAGCCGCTTTCAGAACGATAACGCCCTCGCCCTTCTCGCTCCCGGCTGCAGGCTCATTGCCGCCGGGGATAACCTGGCTGTCCCCGCCGTTAACGCCGCTCTCATCGCCGCCCTCATTGCTTCCATCCCCGCCATTGCCCTGCTCGCCGCCCTCTTCGCCGGAATGGGATGTGCTGTCAACAATCTCCACCGTTAGCGCAGCAGCGGCTCCGGCGCTAAACTCGAAGGTCAGCGTCGCCGTTCCGGCCGAAAGCCCGGCCAGATACTCCTTTTTCAGGATGACCCGATCCGCTTGCACCGTGTAGTCTGTTCCCTGGGTCAGAACGGCCGTTCCCTGCAAAATCCGCTCCAGCCTGTTGCCGTTAAAGGCCATGGTCACCGGGATGTCCTGATATCCCTCGGCCTCAAGATTTTTGTCGAAATTTGCGGTGGAGGGCTGTATCCCGGAATCATGGATTCCGCCGGATGCCGGGTGGGTCACCACCTCCAGATAAGGCTGCTGCTGGGGCTGGCTTTCCCTGGAATAGACATACAGCTTCCGGCCAACCAGCACATCCTGCACCAGCGCCAGGTTCAGCGCCGTGCCATTCCTCAGCTGCTCTCTTGCATAATCCGTAATATCGAAGCCCACGGGAATTTCCGTATTTGTGAACCGCCCCGCTTCACTGACAGGCCGTCCCAGCTTCGGCTTGCCGATATAATTGACCGAGCCCTCCTCCCAGCTCTCCAGAACCGGTCTGATCACCGTATCCACAAAGGTGCCGCCGGTATCATCCAGCTTGCCGGTTACATACAGCTTCACGGATTCAATGTCGCCGGTGACCCCGCTGAGGTCAAATCCGAAGTAGGCCTCACGGTAATCGTCCCCGCCCGCGTTCTTCACATTCAGCTTCGTATCCGAGCCGTAGGAATCGCTTTGATACAGCCCGGAGCGGACAAAGGTATCCTTCACCGGCTTCAGCTTCACAATAGACGGTGTATCCGAAGGCACCAGAACCCGTATCTCCGCAGTCCGCGTTACCCCGCCAAGAGTCACATCGGCATAGATGGCCGCCGTACCCGGAGCCACTCCTGTAATGACCCCCGCAGCATCAACCGCCGCCACCGTTTCATTGCTGCTGTAATAGACCACTGTTGCCGCATCCATATCCACGGCAGAGGCATCGTCCATCCAGGCCTTCAGCACGGCAGTCGCGGATTCCCCTTGGGGAACGGTTACCGAAGCCGAGGCGTATTCCGCCGTCTTCAATTGGGGAGCCGCAAATTCGGCGGTCTCCGCAGAAGGATCGAAGCGGAAGGCTGCACTGTGGGTTTGGCCCGGCTTCACCGTGGTATCCACCTCGATGATGATGGTCGGGGCCAATTGGAGCACCTTCACGGTGTCATCCTTGCTGATGATGTCCGTGCCTGTCTTCCTGATCTCGAAGCGGACGGTGTCCTGCTTGTGGGTCGGGTCGGATACGGCCAGCCGCAATTCATCCCCGTTCTCCCTCATCATCAGCGAAGACGGATGGCTGGCCTTCACCTGGCCCAGGATTCCGCTCTTCCAGAAATTCATGCCGGTGATCCCCAACTCCGTATCAACCGCTGCCTGCACCTCCGGCGTGTTGGACAGAATCATCACATCCGGAGACGAGCTGTAGGCCGCCACTTCCGCAGCATTCTTTTTCGGCAGCTGGATATAGCTGTATTGGGCATTCTCCGGCTGTACCCCATGCTCCATCCACAGGGTCATATAATTGCGGGTATGCCACAAATGGAAGAAGTCGAAGGCCGCCGTAAGCTCGGGAGCCGCAGCAGCGGAACCATTCTGGGCAAACAGTCCCATCCGCAAGCCGGTATTGATCCGGTCTGTGCCGGCCATCGGATTGGTGAATACAGCCAGGGGCTCGCCCCAGGAGCCTTCCGCCGCTCCCGCATATACCGCATAGCGGTCGCCGCTTTTGTCAATTTTCAAATAGCGGGCATCCGCCGCAGGCAGCGGAAATTCCAGCACCTGCGCCGTTCCTTCCGTTTCATTCACCGCAATGACGCCCGGCCCTTGGGCGGTAACGCCCCTTGCCAGGGAGACGTAGTTGTCGTCATCCTTGCGGATCAAAAGCCCCGCTTCCTGGCCTTGCTGCACCGGAGCGAAATCCACAGAGGTGGTGATGTAGAAATCCTCCTTGGGCGCGGCTGTCTGCAGCAGATTCAGCGTTGAATTGTCCGCCCCCCGCAGGGTGCCGGTCTGGGAGGTAATCCGCAGCTTGCCGTCCGCAAGCCCTGTATGGGAGGCATCCTCCCGAATCCAGCCCCAGTAGGATGCACGGGTGGCGCCGTTGAACTCGTCGTTGCCGGAAATAATGAACCGCTCGTTGATGTCATTGGATTTGCCGGCCCGCTCCTCCCGCAGCATCTGCACGTCGGCGCCGCCGGGGAACACATAGCCGCCGGTTCCGTCCAGATGAATCCAGCCCGTCCCCTCCAGCTCCTTCTCCTGTCCGGCAGGAGTCAAGTCCGCTGCGCCGTCCACTGTCAGCGCATTGTCCCCTTGAGGGTTCAGGGTCCGGTTCTCCACAATCGTCTCAATGGGCCGCCCGGAGGTGCTGTTGATGCCTGCTCCCAAGGCCACAATCTCATCGTCGAACATAAACCAGGATTTCTTGGCCGACACATCCATATCGTCATAATGATGCTGCTTGAAGTCCATGCCCGCCGTGCCGTATTGGCCGTCCAGGGACACGCCTCCCGTCCAGCTGTTGGCCATCAGCTCCCCGTCCCCTTGATACTTGCTGATATCCTTGAAGGGGCGGTTGGCGGTATTGGCAACAGGACGGTTCACATCCCGGTCCACAGTAATGCCAGGCAGACGGTGGGGGTCCACCGTGATCCAGAACAGGGACAGATAGTCCAGCGGGTCGGTGTACAGCTGGGTCATGCCGTCCGCCTCGTACCAGCCCTTCAGGTTCTCGTTGTTGACCGTTTCATAGTTGGCCATCCGGTCGGAGTGCATGGAGATGCTGTACAGCCAATCCCCGTTCTTTTGCACCACATTATCCTGATTGTAAAAGAGGAAATTGCCCTCCGGCGGCTGGTAAGCCTCAACCGCTGCATCCTCCAGCAGCTTCCTGGCCTTCTGCAGATTCCAGATGGTGGCCGTGCTCAGGTAAGCGCTGGCGCTGGCATTCTCAATATGGTATTTGATGGCGCTCTTCATCTGCTCCCGGTAAGGATTGCTCTCCATTTCGCTCTGCAGCAGCAGAGCGTTCATGACGGCAAAGCCGCCGAAGGTGTAATCTCTGGCGATCTCTCTTCCGTTCACGGCATTGATGAGCTGGCCTTTGTACAAATTGGGCTCGAAGGCCTGGAAGTACCATTCATACAGATTTCCCTTCTGCGGGTCCTGATTGTCCCAGGCGCTTCCGCTTACCAGCCACAGCGTTTCGGAAAGATCCTGCAAAAGCGCCTTGCCGTAACCGCCTGCATAGGGAAAATAATCATGCTGGATAAAGGAGCCGTCGTCGTAGAAGCCGTCCCCGGAGGTTACGTTCCGAAATACCTCGGACAGTCCGTTTGAGCCCTCTTGGATTTTGGCCCCGTTCTTGCCGGTAATTCCGCGGAGCATCAGCACCTTGCTGATGTAGACCCGGTTGGCTCCCGTCCGGGAGATGGAGGGCACGAATTTGTCAATGGCGCGGTTCAGCCTGACCGCCAGGTCCGGATAGTCGCTGTGGGGCAGCTCCTCATACAGTGCGGCCATGGAATCGTTAATATTGTTGGGAACAGTGACCAGCCAGTCGAACCAGTTGTCGTATTGGCTCTTGGTCTCATTGTACCGGAGCAGATTAAATTGATTCCAGGCGGCCAGAATGTCATGGAGAAGCGCCTCATCCTGGTAATAGGCGGAGCCGTAGGTGGCCCAGGCTCTGGACATGGCCCGCAGCCTGGTGGAGGCTGTGCTCAGCTCCACCGACTTGGTGGTCGAGGTCAGATCCGGCCAGGTATAGGCAGTTTTGTTCAGAGCATCCCATTGATTCTTCACATCGGCGTCCTGGGTGCGGATAATATATTGAATGTCCGGATCAGCAAGATTGTAGGGCTCATCCGGGTTATAACCGGTGAACTTCTGCACATATTTAATCCGCAGTGCGTCATATTCGTCCTTGGCCGCCGGATACACGCGGACCAGCACCGGGGCCGATTCCCGGGTCACCCCGTTCAGCGTCACCGCCGCCTTCACCTGAGCGGAGCCTGCATAGACGGCCTCCGCCACTGCGGCGCTGGAGCCGCTGAAGACAAGGCTTCCGCTGCTGCTGAGATATACCACCGACGCCTGGGAAAGCTCAGCCGCCGAGCCGTCCTTCATCACTCCGCTGACCGCAAAGGACAGACTTTCTCCCGGCTTCACCGTATCCCTGGAAGCTGTTACCGCCACTTGCGCCAGCACATTGGGCTCCACGTAGACGAAGGTGTGGGTGGCGCCGGGGGAGGCATTGCCCGCTTCATCCACCGTTCTCACGGTAAAGGTGTAGGTTTCCCCGTCATTCAGCCCCCGCACAGGATAGGCTTCCACTCCCTTGGCTGCCGTACCGGCCAGCTCGCCTCCCCGGTAAATCTGTACCCCGCTGAAATCAGGGTCCGCCGGATCGGTCCACGTCAAGGTAAAATCGCCGTTCACCAGCGCGCCGGCAAGCTGGGTTACCTCTGCCGGAGGCGTGCCGTCGGCAGTCAGCACAATGGCGGCGGAGCGGGTGACACCCTCCAGCGTCACCGCCGCTGTCACTGCAGCCGTTCCATCCGCTGCCGCCCGCACAAGGCCCAAAGACGGATTGTCGATGACAATGGAGGGGCTGTCGCTGCTGTACACAACGGTTGCTCCGGACAAATCGGCCGCCTCTCCCGTATCCAGCAGTCCCGATACAGTAAGAGCAGCCGTCTGCCCTAAACCCATGGAGGTTTTGTCGGCACCAACAGCGACGGATTTCAATGCGGGCGTTCCGTTAATGACCAGATAGGGGGCGGCCCTGTGGCCGGGCATATCGTTGGTGGTGGTAATCCGGGATTCCACCCGAATCATATTGCCGCCGCCCGCCAGGGCAAAGCTGGCCAACTTGTCCCCGGCAAGCCGGCTCTGCACAAAAGAGGTCACATCCAGGCTTATCCACTGGGCTCCTTTGTTGGCGGCCCCGCTGTTCATGGCGGGAAAGGTCATGGTGCCCAGCAGGTTGCCGCCGGGCCCCGGCTTATTGTTCCATGTTAAGGTGTTTTCCTCCCAGCTGTCGGCAGCCGGCGAGTCCAGCCCATATACCTGGGTGGTTACCGTGTTGGGGGCAGTCTCATCATTTCTGCCGTACAGATACAGAACTGCGGAGGTGATGGTTTCGGGATAACGGTCCAAATCGAACTGCAGATACGCCTCCCTGGGGGTTGTACCGGTTGCCTTAACGTTCAAATAGTTCCCTTTTGCAGACTCCCCGCCATAAGGCATATTGCTGTAATCCGGGGACGGTTTGGCCGGGTCCGTACGCCTGACGAAGCCATCCTTGGATGCCGTAACCGTATATTCCTGAGAGGCTGCTTGAACGACTGACGGTCTGCCAACACCAAGGAAGACATTCCCAACAAGGGCTATAACCAAAGATAAAGACAGCATTCTTACTGACATTTTGCCCATTCCGATTCCTCCTTCATAAGATCAGGAAAGCTTGCCGCCGAGCAAAACCCGGACATCATAATGGCTTCCCTCCGCGTAAGGCAGCACCTGCTCCTTCCATGGCTCCCCATTGACGGTAATAGCGGCGACGCCGCTTGAGCTTCCTTGCGGATTCTCTACTTCAATCCGGTAACGGGCCTTCCGGAACTCCTTCACCACAGAGAAGCCAGGCCATTCCTTGGGGATACACGGATCAACAACCAGTCCCTCCACTGTGGAGCGGATACCCAGCAGATACTCCAGGGTGGTCCAGAGCATCCAGCCCACCGTTCCCGTAGTGTTGTGCAGGCTGGATTGGCCGAAGTTGGGAGAATCCTTCAGGCCGAAATAAAAATTGGGCACAAAAATCGGGACCTGCAAATTCCGCTCCGGCGGATTCTCCGGATTGGTGGGCAGCGTCTTGCGGATGGTCTCATAAGCATAGCCGCCCCGTCCGGCCTGGCAATCGGCAAAGGCCTTGAACATGGAGGCATGGCAGTAGATGGAGCCATTCTCCGTGGTTCCCGCCAGCTTGATGCTGATCCGGCCCCATCTGGGATTCCATTCGGAAAAGGCAGGCTCCAGAAGCAGCGGGCCGCAGGCCGTATCCAAACGGTCCATCGCCGCCAGACAAGCCATCATCCGTTCGCCACGGGCGCAGCCGCTCATCACCGCCCAGCTTTGGGTGTTCAGGAACAGCTTGCCTTCCCCGTCCCGGTCTGTTCCAAAAGCCACGCCGTCATCATCGAATCCTGCTACATACCAGGCGCCGTCCCAGCAGGTGTCATTAATGGCCGTATCCAGACGCGAGGCTGCCGCTTCCAGCTTGGCAACAACTGCTTCGTCTCCTCTCAACCGGCACAAGGGCAGCAAGTACCGGATGCAGTACAACAGCGCCATGGTGCTCCAGGCGGACTCCCCTCTTCCCAATCTGCCGGGACCGTTGATGGGATCATTCCAATCCCCGTGGCCCATGAGACAAAGCCCGTGAGCACCCGTGTCCCCGGCCATATAATCGATAGCCAGCAGCAAATGCTCATAGATGGAGGCGGTATCGGGGCTGTCCTTAAATCCAACCTGGCGGTCCAGAATGGCAGCTTCGCCGGCCTGGTGAATCAGCACGGTAAAGCAGAGAATTACCCAGATGGGACCATCCTTGTGGGTGAGCAAACAAAGCTTCTGCGGCGCCGAGCCGTCCGTCATCACCCATTGTTTGATATATCCGCTTTTCTCCTGCCCGGTAAGCACCGACTCCATCAGCCGAAGAGCGCCCTCCGGGTCCACCATGGCGTAGCCCAGGGCATCCTGCAATTGATTGCGGATGGGACAATAGTTGGTCATCCGGTTGTTGCGGGCCTGCACGACAATTTGCTTCTTCAGCCAATAGTTCATGAAATGGTTCAAATCGGCATCCGGCGTCTCCACATGGAAGCGATTGCAAACCGCCTCCCAATAGTCCTCCACTTCCCGCAGCAATGCCGGTATTCCCCGGTCCAGCAGCTTTCCTTTGATCCGGATGATATCTTCCTCCGTGCGGGTGCAGCCCATCACCATAGAGGCTCCGTCACTGGCCCCCGGCTCCAGGGTGAACAGATGCTGGAATGCGCCAATGGGATTTTCCGATTCCGCAATAAGATTGGAGCACCCGTCTTTGCATACTGCCTGGGGCATATCCGTCACATCATCCCCGCCGAAAAAACGCCGTTCGCTGCATTCAAAGGATTCCGCCTGCCGGTCGGAAAACAAATAAATGCGGTTGGAGTGATCCTCGCATTTTTCCTTGTCCTCATAAAAAACATGATAGGGAAACGAGAAGCTGGACAGAATCTGATGCCGGTCATCAAAGCCACATTTGCTCCCCATCACCCCGCCGTTTTCCATGGCAAAAACAGAGAACAGGGACAGGCTCCGGGGCCGCCCGGACTCATTGGTCAGGGAGACGCTCCAGATTTCGCACATTTCCTCCCGGGGCACAAACACCCGGATACAAGCCGCAATGCCGTTCTTCGAGGAGCGGATTTCCGTCCAGCCAAGGGCGTGCACACAGGTGTAGGAGTCAGGCTCGCTCTTTAAGGGCTGGTAGGCCGGGCACCAAACCTCGCCGGTTTCCCGGTCGCGGATGTAGAAATATTTATACCCCTCCCGGTTATATTCCCGGTGCTTCGGCAGGAAGGCCATGCTTTTGCCTTGGCCGGTCTGGGAAGCTTCCATATAGTAGGTATCGTTGAACAAATAATTGGACCACCGGGACGGTGTTTTGGGTGTAAAAATGGTATATTGCGAGCCTTTCTGGTTAAACTGACCGTACATGATTAAAAGCTCCTTTCCAAATTGGGGGGCAGCCCAAAGCTGCTTGGACTGCCCCTGACATTCACTTTGCGGTGAAGCTGCTTATTTTCCTATCTTGGCGTACCATTCCCGCGCCCGTTTGGTTACTTCTTCCCCGCCGGACTTGTTCCACTTCTCTACGAACTCATCGAACTTGCTGATGGGGAATTGGCCCAGAATAATCTTCGTGGCATATTCCACATACAGAGTGCGGTTATTGATATCTGCAAAGCCGTCATAGATGCTGGCGGGCAGGCCGTCGCCGGCAATGGTCTTCACATACTTCTGATTCTCCGGCATATTGCGGAGGTTCTGGCCCAAGGCCCAGGCGCGTTCCTCGGAGGTAGCGGTCTTGAGCAGATTCATCTTGTAATCCAGCGTATCCAGATCATTGAACGGCGAAAACAGCTTGTTTTCCTGCGTGCTCTTGTCCGGCGTGATGGATACCTTCTTGCCGTCCTTCAGCTCATGGTGCATTCCCTCGGCGCCGTAGAACAGGTCCTCCCACTTGGTCTTGTCATAGAGATTGTTCAGCAGCTTCATGGTGGCCATCAGCTTTTTCTGATCCTTGTTGTTTTTGACCACCCAGATCGGGTTCCCCATCTTCTTCATGGTATAGAAGCCTTTGTAGCCCGGCACCTCCGGAATCGGCAACACGGAATAGTCGCCCTTGACGCCGGTGTTTTTGAAGATTTTCTCAATATGGGTGCCTACATCCTCTGCCCAGTGGTAATAAATGCCTACCTTGTCGGAGTCAATCTTGCCGTCCCACTTGGCCTTGTTGTTCAACAGGGTTTCCTTGTCCAGGAGGCCGTCCTTATACAGCTTGGCGGCGAATTCCAAAGCCGCTTTCATGTTGGGGGTAACGGCGGAATAGGTCAGCTTCCCGTCATAGATATCCCAATCCGGCTTGCCTTCCATCATCGCAACGCCATACATGGCAAACAAATGATCCATCCATGCCGCCTGCTCCCGGCCTCCGGTGGGAATTTCGTCCTTCTGCCCGTTGCCGTTGGGGTCCTTGTCCCGGAACGCCTCCAGCACCTTGACAAAGTCATCCTGGGTCTTGGGCATGGGCAGGCCCACCTTATCCAGCCAATCCTTGCGGATCAGACCGCCCATTCTGCCATAATCCAGCACTCCGGGAACATAGTAGATACGGCCGTTTCCGGTAGGGTCGTTGGCCTTTACAATATCCCAAACTTCCTTGGGAATGGCGTTCCACAGATTGGGCGCATATTTGGGCAGCAAATCTGTCAAATCGGCAATGGCGCCGTTTTTTGCCAGGCTGGACTCCATGCCTTGCTGGGGAAGAAACATATCCGGCATTTCATTGGCCGCAATTTTCATATTCAGTTGGTTCAGATAATTGGTGCCGCCGTTCCATTCCACATACGGATGAATAATGCCAACGCCCAGCTTTTCTTTGTAAAACTCATACAGCTTGCTGCCTTTATCGATGGGCTTATAGCCCAGGTTGGTATACCAGACCTCCAGATCGACAATTTCCTCCGGAGCGGCGCTGGCGGCGCCGGGACTGGCTGTCTGAGGCTCCGCCGCTTTCTCATCATCTTTACTGCCGCAGCCGGCTGCAACGGAGGCAGCCAGTGTGGCCGTTAGAGCAACGGCACTGATTTTTTTCCATAACATACGAGTATTCCCCCAGTGTATAAAATTTATTTTAAAGTCGGCCCGGTGTGGAGCCGAATCTCTAAAACGAAAATCCTATTACCCTTTCACAGAGCCGATCATGGCTCCCTTGACAAAATACTTTTGCAGGAACGGATATACCAGAATAATCGGCACGATGGCAAATACAACAGTGGCGGATTTCAAGGTTCTTTCATTATAATTGATATCCATGATGGATTCGATAAACGGCATTTCGTTGGGATCGGTGATGAACTGCCGGATTTTCAGTTGGAGCGGGAACCACTCCGGATTCTGGATGAAAAACAGCGGATGCTGGAACTGATTCCAGATCAGCACTCCGTAGAACAGGGCCAATGTGGCCAGCACCGCCTTGGACAGCGGCAGCACAAATTGGAACAACAGGCGGAAATGTCCGCAGCCCTCCATATGGGCCGCCTCCTCCAGCTCCTTGGGGAATTGCTTGAAGAAGGTGCGCATAATAATCAGGTTAAAGGGACTGAGCACGTGAGGCACAATCAGCACCAGCGGGTTATTGTAAAGCCCGATGCTCCGGACCGTCAGGAAATACGGAACAATTGGCGCTTTGAAGACCATGGTTATCACCACAGCTATCATCAAAATTCCCGCAGGCAGGAACTCCCGCTTGGATAATGGGTACGCCAGCAAGGCGGTGACCAGCAGGGCGGTGACGGTTCCGATTAAGGTTGTGGACAGGGTCAGGAAGAAGGAGCGCCACAGGTCCGGCCGGCCAATCAGATAGCTCCACGAATCCAGGGTAAACTCCCTGGGCCAGATGCTGACCAGATTCAGGTCCACCGCCCGGCTGGAGCTGAAGGAGACGGAAATAACCGACAAAAGCGGAATAAGAGCAATAAAGGAAAGCAGCGCCAGAATGATTATAATGACGACTTCGAAGGCTTTTTCTCTCCGTGATATAAACATGGTTTACCAAAGCCCCCCATCAGACACTTTTCTGGACAACCGGTTAAAGATGTACACCAAGGCGAAGCCAATGATCGACTGGAACAAGCCTACTGCGGTGGCAAAGCTGTATTGGGCCTGCTGGATGCCTGTGCGGAACACGTAGGTGTCCAGAATATCGCCGACGCTGTAGGTCATGGGTGTCAGCAGGTTGTAAACATGGTCGAAGCCCAGTTCCATGAAGTTCCCGATATCCAGCAGGAACAGCACCACAACGGTGGGCAGCAGGAGCGGAAAGGTGACATACCGGATCTGCTTCCATCTGGAAGCGCCGTCAATCATGGCGGACTCATACAATTGAGGGTCAATCGCGCTGATGGCCGCCATATAAACCACTGTGCCCCAGCCTGCGTCTCTCCATATGCCGGTCAACACATACAAGAGCCGGAAGTAGCCGCTTTCCTGCATCACCAGCACCGGGTCATAGCCAAACCAGCCGATCACGATATTGAACAAGCCGCTGACGGCAAACAGGTCGAAGGCGATGCCCGCCACGATCACCCAGGAGAGAAAGTGCGGAATATACAGCGCGGTTTGGATTCCCTTTTTCAACCAAGCCTTTCTCACTTCGTTAATCATCAAAGCGAGAATCACCGGCACCGGAAAGACAAAGACTACCTTCAGAAACCCCAGAATCAGGGTATTGGAGAATACTCTGTGGAAATCCGGATACTCCAGCAGGGTCTTAAAATGCTTAAAACCTACCCAGGGACTGTCCATAAAACCCTTGAACACGGAATAATCCTTAAAGGCAATCAAGGAATTGCTTAACGGGATGTACTTGAAAATCACCATAAAGACAACACCGGGAAGCGCCATCACATAGAGCGGCCAATAATGAACCATGTTATGCCAAAGCCTTGCTGCCGGATTGAGCCTCTTTCCCTTTCCCGCCGTCTCCTTATTTTGTACGGTTAATGTGCTTTCCATGCTTTACTCTCCTATCCTTACTTTATTTCTGTTGCTGGTTGAATCCGTTTTCATATTTAATATACCCCAATTGCATTTTGCTCTCAAAGGGGCATTTTTAAGTTTGCACCAGGGTAGTTTTAAGCTTTTCGACAAAAACACCCGCTCCCGGAACAGCTTGGGATGGCGGGTGTGAAAACTATTCATGTCAGATTTGATGCTGCTTCCGGTACTCGGTAGGGGTGCAGCCCGTCATTTTTTCAAACAGCTTGCTGAAGTGGTTGGTGTCCGCATACCCTACCATCCGGCAGATTTCATACACCTTCAGATCGGTTTGCCCAAGCAGCTCCTTGGCCTTGGCCATGCGTACGCCCAACAGGTAGCTTAGGTAGGTATCGCCGGTTTTGTCCTTAAACAGCTGGCTAAGATAATACGGGTTGATGAAAAAACGGGCGGACAGATCCGCCAGGGTGACATTGCCGGCATAGTGGGAGGCCACATATTCCTTGATCTCGGCAATTACATCCTTCTTCCTGGGTTGGATTCTGGCCCTTCTCTGCTCGATCATCCGGCTGACCGCCTCAATCAGCCAGGCTTGGGCCTCGTCCAGGCTTGTGAAGCGGGAGAAGTCCTCCAGGGGCAAAATATATTGGCCCATCAAGTCATCCACCTGAAGCTGCTCCAGAGACATCCGCCTCATGCACGACAGGAGAATAATCAGCATCTGATGCTGCAAATCCGCCAGCTTCATTCCCGCTTCCCCTTGAATCCCCTGGAAAATGCCCTCGATGACCCCGGCGCAGCCCTGGGCGTCCATAGCGTCCAGGCAAGCCTCCAGACGGGTGAGCGCCTCCTCCGGAACCAGCTTCATGGTGCCCTTGAGCTGCCCGGTTTCCTTGTAGGTGATCAGGGCATGGGGGCCCTTGACCACCTTATAGCGCAGCGCCTCCCGCGCCTCCCCGAAGGAGGCGGTAATGCCGTCCGGGGAGGGATAGGCCTGCCCGACGCCAATAGCCGCCGGCAGGGAGCAGGCTTGCCGGAGGTTGGTCTGCAGGCGCCGGAGTTCGCGCTCCAGCGCGGTCTCTTCGGGCCTGTGGCGGTCCACCAGAAGCACGGCGTACTGGGCATTCTCATACGGCAATGCCTCCGCGCGGCTGTAGGGCAGCTCCTCCGTCCACGCCTCCAGAGCCTGCAAGACCGCTTCCGCCTGTTCCCCGTTCGGCTTGCCGCTGCCCAGCTCCAGCACGGCGCAGGTGCAGTAATGGTCTGCCCCAGGCAGCTGCAGGTAGGCGTGAACCTCCGGCGAATACCCTGTATCGAGCATATCCCGCAGCAGGAACTCTTTCCATTGGTGCTGCTGGACCTTCTTGGCTTCGATCTCGGCCGCCACCTTGGACACGCATTCCAGCAGCTCCTCCTCCTCCACCGGCTTGTTGATATAAAATTTAACCCCCAGCTCCATTCCTTTGCGGGCATATTCAAATTCGGCATAGCCGCTCAGAAGAATAAATTTCGCCCCGCAGCCCGCTTCCGTCAGCCTGCGGATCATATCCAGACCATCCGACTGGGGCATACGAATGTCGGTGATGACAATATCGGGCTTCAGCTCCTGAACCACCCGGAAGCCATCCAGGCCGTTATGGGCGGTGCCCACCACCCGGCAGAAGGGCAGATACCGTTTTACAATGGTCAACAAACCGTCAATAATCCCTTTTTCGTCGTCTACAATAACCAGCTTCATTCCGCTTCCCCCTCTTCCCGCTCGGCCGGGATCAGAAATTCCACAACGGTGCCCTGCCCTTGTACGGAATGCACCTTCACATAATAACGGTCGCCGTAGTGCAGCTTGATGCGCTCCGCGATATTCTTCAATCCGATGCTGCCCCCGGATGCCTCCGCGATGCCGTCCAGCTTCAGCTTGTCGGCTCCCGCCTCCAGCAGGTTCCGGCTCAGCTGCTCCGCCTTTTGGGGGTCCATTCCTTCCCCGTCATCGGTGATCTTGAAGAGAATGTCCTTCTCCGGGGTTATGGCTCCCTCCAGGCAGATATTCATCTCCCTGTTGTAATCCAGGAAGCCGTGGTTCATGCTGTTTTCGACGATGGGCTGGAAAACCAGCGGGAGGATGCGGCTTTGCAGCACCTCCTCGCTCATCCGGACATGCAGCTTGAACCGGTTGTCATAGCGGATATTCTGCAGCTTCAGGTAGTTGACCGTATAGTCCACCTCATGGCGGACGGTGTAGAGATGATTTTCCTTCCCCAAGGACAGGCGGAACATACGGGCGAGGATTTTGATCATCTCGGCAATCTCATCCTGCTCCTTCACCAGCGCCTTCATCCGGATGGATTCCAGCGTGTTGTACAGCATATGGGGATTGATCTGGTGCTGCAGGGACAGAAACTTGGCGTGCCGCTGCTTGATTTCCGCCAGGTAAACCTCCTCAATGAGCGTCTTGATGGTGACAATCATCTTGTTGTAGCTGTGGAGCAGGCTGCCGATCTCATCGTTGGGAATCTTCAGCTCGATGGGATGATACTGCCCCGCCTCCGCCTGCTTCATGCTCCGGCGCAGATTCAGAATGGGGCGGGTGATGTAGGAGCTCATGGCAATGGAGATAATCATGATGACCAGAAGACTGACCGCGATGATGATGAAGGTGAACACCTTCATGTTGGCGATTTCCAGCAGCAGCTTGTCGCGGGGAATCTCCGTCCGCACCAGCAGCTTGTCGGAGCCCGTGCTGCCGGTGAGCACAATCAGCCCTTTGTCCTCCTGGCCGGAGCCGGAGGCGCTGTTTTTTTCGTAGAGCTGCTTCCAGTTGGTTTTGCCGCTGGTCAGATCGGAATGGTAGACGATTCCCCCCGCCTTGGTGCTGATGATCACCCGCATGTCGTACTTATCCCGGGCCACGAGAAAATGCTCGTTGAGCTTCAGCAGCTGGGTAGGGTCCAGGTCAATCAGCAGCACTCCGGCGTAGGTGCCATTGGGATTCAGCAGCACTCTGCCCACGGTCAGAACCGCCCCCTCCCCTTTGTCCTCGTAATAGGAGCGATCGTGCAAAGGGGTAATAAACAGGGTGTCCTGGGAGTCGGGGCTGTGCTTGTACCAATCCTGCCGGAGCAGAACGCTTTCGTTTACGATGCTGGAGGTATTGGCATATTGGTAGACGGTGTTTCCCTTGGTAACCAGCATCAGGCTGCTGACCTCCGGCTTGAGAACGGCAATCCGCATGAGAATCCGGTTGATGGTATTTTTGTTGGCGATCATATCGCCCATGGAGAGCGTGTCATCACCCAGCCGCGAGATAATATCCGCATCGATCAGAATGGACTTGGTCACTCTGTCGTAATCCATCATGAAATCGTTGATGGAGGATTCGATCTGGGAGGTATAGAGAGCGGCGAATTCCTGGGCGGCCTCCTCCAGGCTCTCCGCCGCCTGATCATAGATTATAACGCTTACAATAACCAGCGGAATAATGCACACCAGCAGATAGCTGCTCATAAACTTCCGGTTCAGCTTCATGCTTTGCACGCCGGACCAAGCCCGCTTGAGCCTTTTTATCGATGCCATAGGCAGCCCCTCTTTTGAACGACGGAATAGGATTTTGACCTAATAGTAACATATCCGGTTCAAATAAAAAAAGCTTGTCCCAAATTGAGGGAGCCAATTTGGGGGAGGGGCGGGGCGCGCGGGATAGCGGACAGAGATTGTCCGCTATTGGGGTGAGGGCCGGCGGAGCGGGCCTATAGTGGAAGGGGACTTTCCGCTATTGGGGGCCAACCCGCTGCCGGGAGGCTCTTTTGGCGGGAATAGCGGAAAGTGGGATGCCGCTATTCCCCTTTTGGCTCTGTTCTCAGGGCAATAGCGGAAAGTGGCTTTCCGCTATTGCTCTCTTTTGCCCGGTTCCCGCGGGTATAGCGGAAACTTGCTTCCGCTACAGCAGCCTCCGCTCCCAACTGTGAAACAACGGAACAAAAGTGTGCAGCCCCGCCACTAACCTTATCCGTAGTTCCACTCTACCCCTGCCCCCCGCAAAGAAGTCTATGGTTCCGCCTATCTCCGCACTTCACAAACTTGCCTGTAGTTCCGCCTATCTCTGCATCCGCAAACTCTGCCTGTCCCGACGCTTTGGACGACCTCGTTGCTCTCTCCTCAGAGGAGCACTATGGAGGGACAGAACGTAACGGAACTGAGCGACTCTTACAGCAGCTTTTGCCGCCGATTCCCGTTTTAGCGGAACTGAGGAGCGCTTATCTCCCGCCGCAGCCCCATCTCCCCCCCATTTTTACCGCGTAAGCCTTGGTAAGGGGCTCTCAGTTCCGCTAAAAATTCAAATCTGCGTTTTTGCCGCAATAAGAGTCGCTGAGTTCCGCAGTAGAGGTTGCAGTATGTTGCAGTAAAGTAAGTTGTGGCAAGTTGCAGGGTTTTCAGTATAGTAAGTCGCGGTAAGTTGTAGTGGGGCATAGTGAGGTACAGCAAGTTAGAGTGAGATACGGTGAGATAAGACGAGATAGGGTGAGATAGGCGAGCTACAGCTAGATACAACGAGATACAGTGAAATACAGTGAGATACAGTGAAATACAGTGAGATACGGCGAGATAGAGTGAAATATAGCGAGCTACAGCGGGGATACAGCGAGCTACAACGAGCTACAATGAGGCAGTAAGTTACAGCGAGGGGGCAATGAGTGTGCGAGATATAGTGAGGTATAGTTGCAACAAATAAAGCCCTAGAATACCCTCATGGGTATTCTAGGGCTTTATTAAAAGTAACATCAAAGGAGCAACATCCAGCATAGGTCTAACCTTTTTGTCCGACCCTTTCGTAACGTTTTACCGACTGTCGGCCCTGGCGGATCACACCGCCCAGGGTTTTGCCGCCGCTGTTGCTTTCACCCGGCTCCAAAGGAACAACCGTCAGACCAAGCATGGTCTGGTTGAGCTTGTACAGCAGGTCATGGGCCTTCTTTTTGCCGTAAAGGGAAATATAGGGTTTGCCGCGGTAGCAGATCGCCCATTTCAACGGATACTTCCGCTCCTTCTCGGCGGATGACAAGGAGCGGCCGGAGGGGTTGGAATAGGGATGTTTTATTTGCATAGGCTCACAATCTCTTCCCAGGACATGGTCAAACGCTCGATATCATCCTCCACCAGCTCGCTGCCGGTTTGCACCTCGATAATCTCCAGCTCCGTCAACGCCCGGATGCTGTGTTTGGCGCCCACCGGAATCTTCACCACATCTCCCGCCTGCAGCGCGCCAATCCGGCCTTCCAGCACAAATTGGCCGCTGCCGGCGATTACCGTCCATACCTCGCTGCGTTTGGCATGAGTCTGGTAGCTTAAGTTTTTGCCGGCGGAGATGCAGATGCGTTTGGTCAGCACCTCCCGGCCCTCGGGGAATTTCTTGAAATCCAACACCCGGTAGGAGCCCCACCGCCGCTCCTCGTACATGGGGCGCTGCTCCAAATGCCCGATCAGATCCTTCACCTTGGGACTGGCGTTTTTGTCCGCCACCAGAATCCCGTCGGGGCTGGCGGATACGATCAGATTGGACACGCCCAGCACCGCGATGGGAATATCCAGCTCATTGATCATGTGCACATTCTGCGAATCGCCGCAGATGGTGCCGCTGCCGATAAGCGGAGCCTTGATTTCCTCCGTCAGCGTATTCCAAGTGCCCAGGTCCTTCCACTCGCCTGCGTAGGGAAGCACCACAATATGCTCCGCCTTTTCCACTACGGCGTAGTCGAAGCTGATTTTGGGCAGCCGGTGGTACTGGCGCAGCATTTCCTCGTAATGGATGGGTAATCCAAGCTCTACCAGCAAATTAATCATATAGTTCAGCTTGAAGGCGAATACGCCGCAGTTCCACAGCGCCTTCTCGGCGATCAGCGCTTCGGCCTTTTCGCGGCTGGGCTTTTCGGCGAAACGGCTGACCATCATCACCTCGGAGGAACCGGCGCAATCGGCCTCGGGGACCACATAGCCGTATTTTTCCGAAGGGTAGGTAGGCTGCACCCCCATCAACGCCAGATCGGCGCCGGTAGCCGCAACAGCTCCCTCCAGCTCTTTGATTTTGTCAAAAAAGCTATCCTCCACATAGGGGTCCACCGGAAGGATGGCCACCACTTCATTTAGGGCCACATCCTGAATGGAATACAGATACACCGCCGCCAAGGCGATAGCCGGGAAGGTATCCCGGCGCTCAGGCTCCACAATGACGGACACCTCCGGGCCGATTTGGCTCTGGATCATATCCACCTGGCCTCTGCCCGTGGCAATGGAAGCGTGGCGGGCCAGCCCCGCACGCCTCATTTGCCGCCAGACCCGCTGGACCATGGACTCCATGCCGCCCTCATCATTTTGCAGCACCTTCAAAAATTGCTTGGACCTTGCGTCGTTGGATAAAGGCCACAGGCGTTTGCCCGAGCCGCCGGATAACAGGACCAGCTTCATTGCGGCTTCCTCCTTTTTGATTAGTGATGGTCGCCTGCGGCGTCCTGAACGACCCGCTCCAGCTCCCGGATAAAGCGGGTTTCCTCGAAAGACTCCGCATGGCGGCGAATCTCTGCGGGATCGAATTGCTCCGCATTGAAGGAACGGAGAACCTCGGCCAGGGATTCAATGGTTTGCTCGTCAAAAAACAGGCCGTTCAGGCCGGGCACAACCGTGTCCAGCGCCCCGCCCTTGCGGAAGGCGATAACCGGCTTGCCGCAGGCGTTGGCCTCCAGAGGCGTAATGCCAAAATCCTCGAAGCCCGGGAACAGCAAGGCCTGGCACCGCTTCATGTAGCGCTCCACCTCTTCGTCGGGCAGCCGCCCCAGGAACGTGACGCTGGGACCGGCGATAGCCTCCAGCCGGGCGCGGTCGGGGCCGTCTCCGATAACCACCAGCTTTTGCCCCGTATAGGAGCAGGCCTCTACAGCCAGATCAATGCGCTTGTAGGACACCAGCCGGGATACGATGAGGAAGTAATCCCCCGACGACCGCTCCACCTGGAACCGGTTCACATTCACCGGCGGGAAAATCACCAGGGCGTCCTTGCCGTAATGCTCCTCAATCCGGCCCTTGACCACCGTAGAGTTGGCAATGATCTGAGTGACCTTGCGGGAGGTGGTTTTGTCCCACAGCCGCAGGGGCATCACCAGCATCCGGGCCGCCGCCCGCACCAAGGCAGGCACCTTCACCGCCTCCATGTAGCTGTTGAAATCCCAGGCGAACCGCATGGGAGTATGGCAATAGCAGATATGCACCGCCCCTTCATCTACAGGGGCTCCTTTGCCGTAGGCGCTGCTGGAGCTGATCACAATGTCGTAACCCTTCAGGTTCATGGAGGATACGGCAAAAGGATACAGCCAGAAGAACAGCTTGAAGCGTTTGTTCACCCCGGGAATGCGCTGCATCCAGGTGGTGCGGATGTCCGCGTCCTGAAGCTCGGGAAGCAGCTTGTCACGGTCTACAATGGTGGTAAAAATGGGAGCCTGCGGATACATCCGGTGCAGCACACCCACCACTCGCTCCGCTCCGCCCATCTGGTTCAGATAGTCGTGGACAATGGCCACCTTCTGGCCTTTTTCGGAAGCGGCGGCAGGAGCGGGGAATGTCTCCGGCTGCGCTTGGCGGCGGGCAGACAGCATAGAGGCGTAAACCTCCTCCACCCGTTCCGCTGTCCGCTGGATGGTGAAGAGGGCTTTTACCCGCTCCGCGGCATTCCGCCCCATCCGCACCCGCTGGAGGTCATCGGTTAAGAGGCGTCCCGCCAGATGAACCAACTGGTCCACATGGCCAACCTCGTACAAAAATCCGCTCTCCCCGTGCTCGATAATCTCCGGAACTCCTCCGGACCGGGTGCCCGCCACCGGCGTCCCTTGGGACATGGCTTCAATGATGACCCTGCCGAAGGGTTCGTTGTCCGAGCATAAAAAAAGAAGATCCGCCGCCGCGCAGATCTCCATCACATCCTTGCGGAATCCGGTGAACCGCACCCGGTGGGCGATTCCCAGCTCCTCCGCCCTGTTGCGCAGGGCGATTTCATATTCGATATTCTCCTGGCGGAACTTGGCCTCGCCGACCACCCACAGGTAGATGTCATAGCCCTGCTCCAAAAGCCCGGCGACCGCCTCGATGGCATCCTCCTGGCGCTTCCAGGGGGTGATCTGGCCGATAATGGCCGCCACCTTGGCCTTCTGCGGCGTGGCCAGCTCTTCGCGGATAGCCTGGCGGTGATAGCGCTTCTCCAGCTCGTTCATCTCCTTCAGCTCCACGCCGTTGTGGATCAGGTGCAGCCTGCCGGCCAGCGCTTTTTGGGCGAAGCCCCGGGTGACCGGCTCCGAAATGCCGATGACGGTGCTGCCCGACAGCCAGGCCAGCAGGTTCACCGCCTTGCCCATGAGTCCGCCCGGCGGCATATCCCGCACATGCCAGATCACCGGCAGCCGGTGATGCCAGGCGAACAGCGAGGCCATCATGCCCGCCCGCAGGGAGTTGGCGTGGATGAGATCCACTTGTTTGCTGCGGACAGCCCGGGAGAAGCGGAAGCCGGACTTCAGCATCCCCAGCATTCCCGCCGCCAGCTTCAGCGGATTTTTGCTCATCCGCGCCCGGTAGCTTTCCACCGGCTGGACGGCAATGCCCGCCTCCCTGGCCCGCTCCAGCAGCTCCCCCTCCGGGGCGAAAATCACCGGGGCGACATCCGTCAGATGGCGTGCCGTGAGAAGGAGGCTGATTTCAGCGCCGCTGACATCGCTGGTGTGGTTATAAAACGCTGCGTTCATAAACGCCTTCCCCCTCCCGTTCCTGGATAGCCTGCTCAAAAATGCCAGTGATGGCCGAAGCCGCCTTCTCCCATGTATAATGGGCCAGCACAAATTCCCGGCAGGCTCTGCGTCCGGGAACAAAGCTGGAGCCGTTCAAGGCCGAGATCATCCGGGCGGCGATGGAGGCGGGCTTGTGATCCTCAAACAGCAGCTCGTGGGAAAGCCGCTCCAAAATTTCCTTGGTTCCCCCGTAGGGGGTGCCCAGAACCGGCGTGCCGCAGGCCAGGGATTCTACCGTGACCAGGCCGAAGCCCTCCAGGGTCACAGTGGGTACAATGCTGAGGTCAGCCGCCTGATACCAGCGGACCAGCTCCTCATTGGATACCCGGCCCAAAAGACGGACAGCGCCGCCCAGCCCCAGCTCCTGGATCAGGTCCTGCAAATGGCCTCTCAGCGCTCCGTCGCCGGCAATGTACAGCACTGCCCCCGGCTCCGCATGAACCACAGCGGCCATAGCCCGGATCAGGTTGTCGATGCCCATCCGGTTAACCAGCCGCCTGGCGCAGAACAGCACCTTGGCGCCGGGGGGAAGCCCCAGCTCCCGGCGCAGCTCCTCCCGGTTCTCCGCCGGGCGGAACCGCTCGATATCCGGCGCGCCGGGCACAATATGGACGGCCTCGCCGGAAACCCCGTAATCCCGGGTGAGAATATCCCGGAAGTAGCGGCTCAATACGATAAAATGATCCGCGCGCCGGTAGGACAGCAGCTCCACATTTTTTTTCAGCTGGTACCGCACCTTCTGGCCCCAATCCAGCCCCGCATCCTCCACCAGCGACTCCTGGGCCCAAGGCCCATGGAAGTGGGTCACAATGGGAATATGCGCCGGCACCATGTCCCGGGTCACCAAGGAGCTGTACAGGGCAAAGTGGGGATTGAACACATCGGGCTGGCGCCGCAGCAGCTCCGCCTTGACTCTGGCACGGAAAGCTCTGGTCCGGGCCAGGGTGGATAACCGTTCCGGCCTGTCCAGCACATCCCGGATATAGGCGGGAGCGGCGATTTCCTCGCCGTGGGCCGTAACCAGCCCTCTTACTTCATGACCGCAAGCGGCCATCGCTTCCAGATAGTCGGCAAAATACCGGTTTAACCCGCCTGGGGTATGATTGATCCAGCCCATTCCCGTTGCCAGTATGTCCATGCTTTCACTGCTCCTTCATCTGGATATTGGCGGATAATCCGCTTGATGATACTCTATGGCTGCTCCGCGTACCGGAGAAATTCCTCCACATTGCCGAACAGCCGGCGGGCTTCCTTCAGCCGGGCTTCCTCCCACTCCCACCAGCAGGTGCGGCGAAGCCGTTGGCAGATGTCCGGAGCAAAGCGGCTTTTTACCGCTTTGGCCGGAATGCCCACCGCAACGGCGTAAGCCGGTATCCGGCCGGTGACTACGGCGCCTGCGCCAATAATGGCCCCGTCCTCGATGACGGCCCCCCGCAGAATCTGGACGCCGGCCCCGATCCAGACATCGTTGCCGATCACCGGCTCCGGCTTGGGCTGGGCCCAGCCCGCCTCCCTGTCCTCCACCGGCAGCGTGAAGCCGCCCGGCGAGTACCAGAAGGGATGGGTGGACACCGCATCTACCGGATGCTCATCGCCGCCGATTCTCACTCCCGGGGCAATGGAGCAAAAAGCGCCGATCCGGCCGGAGTCGATTTCCACACCCTCGCGGATATAGGTATAGCGGCCAACCGTTACGCCGGGATTGATCCGGGTCTGGGGCATCACGTACACTGTTTCGTGAATGCCCGTCTGCATCTTCTGCTTCTGCGTTTTCCAGTAGCTCATGTAGCCGTCCAGCCGAAGCGCCGCCTGCATTTTCCAATTGACCATGGTACTCATGACTTCCCGCACCCCCGCTATGAGCTAAGCCGCTTCTCCTCTTGCCGGGGAAGCGCGCCGTAGAGTCTGACGAATTCCTCCACATTCCCGAAGCTGGCGGCCGCCTCCTGCAGCCTGGCCTCATCCCATTCCCACCAGCGAATCTCCCGCAGGGCGAGGCGAAGCTCGTCATCCTCCACCGCATACTTCAATAGCTTGCCGGGAATCCCCCCGATAACGGAGTAAGCGGGCACATGGCTGCCTACCACACTGCCTGCGGCGATGACCGCCCCATCCTCAATAACGGCTCCCCGCAAAATAGTGGCTCCCGCTCCGATCCAGACATCATTGCCGATCACAGGCGGCGCCTTGGTCTGCCCCCATCGCCACACCGGCGACTTCAAATCGTGATGGGCCGGGGAATACCAGAAGGGATGATGGGAGGCGCCGCTGACCGGATGCTCATCCGCACCGATGGTTACGTTCCAGCTGATGGAGCAAAAAGCGCCGATAGAGCCTGACTGGATCATGGTGTTATGCCCCACATAGCTGTACCGCCCGATGGATACCGAAGGGGCGATCCGGCTGCCCGTTTCCACACAAACGGTGGAATGGATGCTGCTGTTTTCCGGCTGGACCGACCAATATTGGATAAAGCGCAGCACCTTGCCCAGCTTGCGGGCCAGCTTGATTTTTGTTGAGCGGTTCATGTTCTTCCCCCCTCCGGCTTTATCCCGCGTTCCAGACCGGCGACAGCAGCGCCGCATATTGCCGGGTGCACCGGGCGGCGTCATACTCCAGCGCTGTAGCCCGGGCCGCCTGGCCCATCTGCCGGCGCAGGGACTCGTTGGCTTTCAGGAGCGCAATCCGCTCCGCCAAAGCATCCGTATCCCGGCTGGGAATGATAAACCCGTTATGGCCGTTGTCAATTACATCCCTCATCCCCGTCATATCCGTGACTACCGCCGGCAGCCCCGCCGACATGGCCTCCAGTGGAGCCAGGCCGAAGCCGTCCTCCACCGACGAATGCACATAAAGGCTGGCCCTGCGCAAGGCGGGCAGCGGATCGCCGGGGGCGCAGGTAATGCGCACGCCGCGGCTGCGGTATTCCTCGATGGACTTGGCGATGGAGCGCCAGCCGATGCCGCCTACCAGCACCACCTCAATGTCCCGGTCGCCCAGCTTTTCCACCGCGTCCAGCAGATAGTGGTAGCCCTTGCGGATGGAGATTTGGCCCACCTGGATAATCCTGAACACGCCGTCCTCCCGCTGCCCTCCGCTCTCCGCCTCCGGCCCCGGAGAAAACCGGGCGGTATCGATACCCAGCGGCGCGTACAGAATCCGGCTTTCCGCAAAGCCGCGGCGGAGAAAGCTTTCCGCCTGCAGCCGGGAAGCCACGGTAATGTAGTCCGCCAGCTCGTATTCCCGCATCACCCGCTCCACCCATTCCCGGGAAAAGGGGTTGCCGCCGATGCCCCGTTTTTTATGCTCCTCCTCGGTAATCCGGTACACATCCGCCGCGTGGGTGGTGGCCGCCTCCAGCACCGTCACCCCGCCGTTGGCCTTGACCTTGTGGAAGGTGGCTTCGGCAAAACCCGGAAAGGAATGATACACACTGTAGCATGATGGATAGACTTCGGCAACGGCCTTGTCAAACTGCATCCCGTTCCAATAGACCTGCTTGGAGGGCAGCCAACGGACCGGCGTATAACGCAGCCACTTGTCCCACACCGGGTTGGGCACATCCACAAATCCCGGCTTGCCCGGCGTTCCCCGGCAGTACACCCCGGCTTCTACCCCCGCCGTTTCCATAGCCTTGCAGATAAACTGAAGATGCCCCCCCAGTCCCCCCATGCCGAAGGGTGTGGAGCATCCGGCCAGCACCTTGCTATTCATGGAACCCCTCCCCCTACCATCATTGTTTTCAGGAAAAAGAAACGGAGTGCAAATCCTCGATAATATTGATCCGCCGGTACTCGGGCGTTTCCTCCGCCTGCACCGGCACAGCCCGGCTCACCCCGGCTGCGGCAGTTCCCTGGCGCAGGTGGTTCCAGGCCGTCTCCACCGTATCGGCCAAATCCTCGGCATCCGCATGACGGGAAACATAGATGCCATCCATCCATTGGCTCCATTCCGGCAGCCCGCCGGAGTCGAACACCACCACCGGCTTGCCCAGCGCTCGGGCCTCGGGCACCACCAATCCGGCCGGCTCCGGCCAGATGGAGGGCACCACCGCCACATCGGAGCGCTCATACCACCGGTGAACCTCCTGCCCGGCCACCTTGCCCACAAACCGGACGGCATCGGCAATCTCCAGCTCCTCGGCCATGCTTTTCAGCTTGCCGCTGTACCAGCCGTCCCCCACCACCGTCCCCGTCGCTTCAATGCCCCGCTCCCGGAGCAGCCGGATGGACTTGAGGAAATATTGGACGCCCTTGGTATACACCAGCCGCCCGATGTACAGAAGCTTCAGTTCCTTGGCATCGGACGCCACAGGCGCCAGCTCCGGGTAGAACTGGGCCAGCCCGCCCAGGGTGTTGTCGAAGATGATGACGTTATTTTCGGGCAAACCATCGATAACGAGGAAATCCTTCAGAGATTTGCTGACGGTGTAAATTCTCCGGCAGGCCTTCAGAGCCTTGATCGCGGAGTTGTACTGCACAAGTCCTTGAAGCGCCGCCTTGGGGCTTGCGCTGGCGCCGCATTGGCGCATATACCAGCGGGGCAAACAGCCCAGGCCTCCCGGCTTGCAGCAGATTTCATCCTTATCCCGAAAAAGTCTTCCTCCCGCCGGGCAAATGGGGGCATGAACCGTAGCCAGAATGGGGTATTCCCCCGCCATCCGGAGCACGATCTCGCTGGAGCGGGTGCTTTGGTGCCAGATAATCAGATCCGGCCGGTAATCGCGGATGGCGGCCTCCCAGTTGTCCATGGAGCCTATGTGAACCACCGGCACCGCCTGCGCGCCCCAATCCGTCTCCTCCGCTTCCAGCGCGGTCACGATTGTATCATGCCCTTCGGCCAGCAGCTCCAGGGAAAAATTATAGACAAACCGCTCCAGGCCGCCGAAGTTGCCGAAGTAATCCACCATTTGCAGGATTCGCATCATCTCATCACCCTATCGATCTAAGCTTGGCGCTCTCCGCCTTCTGTTCCGCACATTGCCTGTAATAGTCCAGAGTATCCCCGGCAATCCGCCGCCAGCTGTAAGCCTGCGCCGTCTCCCACGCCCGGGTCCGCAGCCGGTGCAGCAGCTCCCTGTCGTCCAAAAGCGCCGCAAGCGCTTCGGCAATGGCTTCCCCGTCGCGGGCGGGAACTCCCAAGCCGTTTTCCCCGTGGCTAACAATATCATTGGGCCCGGGAATTTGGCTTGCCACCGGAGCAAGTCCGCAGGCCATCGCCTCCAGCAGCGACAGGGGCATCCCCTCGCTTAAGGAAGGAAACAAGAGGATCTGGTATCCGGCCAAAAGCTCCGGCAGCGCGGAATGCTCATAGCGGGAAACCACCCGGATGCGGTCATGAAGCCGGGGCTCGTAATCGGCATGAACCCGCTCCGGCGGACATTGGGTGCCCAGGAAGGCAACCTCTGCATGGGGATAGCGGTCCAGCACCGGCCCAAGCCCCTTGGCGGCAAACTCGATTCCCTTGCGGGGAATGTAGCTGCCGATAAAGGCGATCCGCAGCGGCTCCCCCTCCTCAAGCGGAGTAGGCGTCAGGGGCAGGGACAGCAGATAATCCGGCACCCCGTTGCCAATCACCGTGGACTGGTGAAGCCTGAATCGTTCGGCGGCGTAGCGGTGTTCATCCCGGTTCAGGAAAATCGCCCCGTCCGCCTGCCGGAAGGATTGGGCCACCTCCCACAGCCGGTATCCCCCATGGTAGATGGGGTATTTCCACGACAGCTTCATCTCGCCGAGCCTGGCCCGCTCCACTCTGGCCTCATGGGCCAGATGCTCCAGCCCATGGCTGCGGGTGACGGCCACGGTGCCGCCGCCCTTCTGGCGCATCCGCAGGTGGAACCAGATATCCCCGCTGGAAGCGTCGATAACATCCAGCCTGCCTTCTTTCTGCAGCTTCCGGCACCGGGCATGCAGATATTGGGGATACAACAGCGTAATCAGGGATTCCGGCATATCCTTGGGCAGCTCGTCAAAGGAAAACAGCTCCACCTGATGCCCCAGCCGCCGGTATTCCTCCGCCAGCCGGTAGGTGACGCCGGGTGCTCCGGCATTTTTGTCCATATAGTGATGGATGGAGAGCAGAATATTCACGTCCGTTGACCCTCCTTCAACTGAAGCTGTTGTTGTCCCGGGCCCGGGGCAGGGGCGTCCGCATGGCGGAAGTAATACAGCACCCCCTCCAGTTGTCCCTTCATGGACGGCAGGAAGGTCTGCACCACCGTCTTATCCCTCCTGGCCGCCCCGTAAAGCATCCGGACCACTCCCGGCATCCGGCGGTCCCCCACCAGCATGCCGTAGGCGATCCGCGCCGGCCTCCGGTAAGCGGGCAGCCCGTGAAGCAGGGCCACGCTGAGGTTGAAGGAGGCATTGGCCACCGCGTCGCGGACAATGGCGTTGCGCTGGTCGATATCATGGCGGGCGGCGGGGTAATGGTCCACCCGCAGCTCCGGATCATAGATCAGCTTGTAGCCCAGCCGCCGGATGCCCATACACAGGAACACTTCAAAATGAACCTGCGCTCCTTTTCCCTTCATAAAGCCGGGGAACTTCACCAGCGGGGTGCGGAAGGACATATTCACTCCCTTCAGCACATCCACCTCCCGGGGGCTCCCATAGCCCTGATCATGGTTGCCGATGAGCTTCCCGTACCAGGTGACCCGGCCCACCACCGGCTTCTTAATGGTATGGTCCCGGCCGGCAATCACGTCCCGCCCGCCGACTCCCCCTACCCGAGGATCACGGTAATATTCCAGCAGCCTGCCCGCCCAATCCTTCCAGGGCACCGCATCGTCATCGATAAAGGCAACAATGTCGCCTGAGGCGTTCTCTACTCCCGTCTGCATGGCGTGGATGACGCCGGGCCGGGAAACCTGCACATGGCGCTTGAGGTAAGCTGCGGGAGCCGCCTCCCATTGCTTCACAAACGCCAGCGTACCGGCGTCCTCCTCGCGGCAAACCACGATCACCTCATCCGGCTGCCGCTCCTGGGCGTCGATGCCCGCCAGGCAATTGGCCAGCTCCTGCGGACGTTTGTAAGAGGGGATTACCACCGTTAACATCATGCTATCTACCTTCCTTTATCAACCGATATGGATGACCCTTCGGGGACGCTCTTTCAGCTTTATGTTATGGGGGTTTCCCCAAAAGTACCCGGAATACGCTACAGAGCACTTGTTCACTTTTGGGGGACCGAAGTAAGAGAGCGACGCTTCTTCAGGCTGAACCCCCGCAGGAGCGCCAGCACCTCTCCCGGCTGGAGCCGGAACAGTCCGGCAACCGGCAGCTTCAGCTTTTTGGCCTGAATGATCAGGTAGCCCCACTTGGCCAGATTGGCCGCCCCCAGAGCCCAAGCCGCTCCGGCCGCCCCGGTGAAACGGACCAGAATCAGCAGCGCCCCAAAACCGGTAACCAGACCGATGATTTCCGTTTTGCTCAACACATTGAATTTACCCTCGGCGGCAAAAAAGTTCAGCAGAATCGAATAGCCGACCTTCACCGGCGACATCAAAAGCAGAATAATGCCCAGCAGCACCGCCTCGGAGAATTCCCGCCCGTACATAAACGGAATCACAAAAGGGAGCGCCAGACAGCCGCAGACGGCGGCGGCTCCCGTGCCGTAAAAGAAGATGGCGTGAATCCGGCTGACCTCCTGCCGTCTCCGCTCCCCGGTGAAATCCATCAGGCGCGGCGCCAGGAACACATTCAGGGCTCCGTACAGAATGGAGGGGAGAATGCTGCCCACGCTGGAGGCTACGGTGTAGATGCCCAGCGCATATGCGCTCAGCGTCAGGGACAGCAGAATCTGGTCGAAGCTCCCGCCGAACACCTGCACCAGGGAGGAGGCGTAGATTTTGATGCCGTATTGGAGCAGCATTTTCGCATTGGAGAAAAGCTTTGTAAACTTCGGCTTCATCACCTTGAAAATCCAGTAGATAATGAGGAAAAAGGTGGCCGCGCCCCAGATGACATTCAGCAGAATAATGTTGAACACCGTCACGTGGCCTGTAAGGATCAGCCCGGCCAAGGCCGCCAAGGTGCCGACGGGATTGAGAATCCGGGTGAGCAGCACCTTGCGGAAGCTGTTGAAGCTCTGTAGAGTGCCGATCAGTCCGTCCGTCATCACCGCGAAGGGCAGCGCCAGCAGCGCCAATTGGCCCAGCAGGATCATTTCCCGGGATTCCCCGGACATAATCACCAATGTCAGGAGCTGGCAGATGACCAGGGCGGACAACCCTACCAGAGCCCCCGTCAGAAGAAAAGCGCCGAAGATTTCCCGCTGCTTTTCCTTGAAGTTTTTGCCCAGGTAGATCATGGCGCCGGGAAGTCCCAGGGTGGACAATCCGGCGAACAGAACCGCCCAGCGGGTAGCCATCGCCAGCTCGCCTCTGCCGTAAGGGCCCAGAAAGCGGGCCATAATAATGCCCGTGCCCATATTCAGCGCCATCACCAGAATGTTGACGGCGAAGCTGGAGAAGAATAATTTTTTCATAGGCTATCCGTTGGCCATCCTCTCTTCCACAACATGGGCGAACCGCTCCGCCATAATCCGCGCGGTAAAGCGGGAGTCGATGGTTTTCCTCGCCTCGTCGCCTACCCTGCGGGTCAAATTTCGGTCTCCGTACACCTCCGCCATATAGCGGGCCAGCTCCCGGGCGCTGCCGTCATACAGGTAGCCGTCCACCCCGTGCCGGATAATCTCCGCGGGGCCTCCTTTGCCTACAGCCAGCACCGGCCGTCCCGCCGCCATAGCCTCCACCACCACCATTCCGAAGGGCTCGAACAGGGAGCTGTGCACCACCGCATCGCTGGCCGAGATAAACCGCTCCACCTGATGCTGGTGGCCGGCGAAGATCACCTGCTCCTCCAAGCCGCTGCGGGCAACCAAATCCTTCAGCTCGCTTTCGTACTCCTTCTCCACGCCAAAAAGCGCCCCGCCGATAATCAGCAGACGCGCATCCCGTCCGGCCAAAGCCTCCTTGAAGGCTTCGATCACCACATCGGTCCGTTTCCACCGCTGCAGCCTGCCGATAAAAGCAAACACAAACGCCTCCTCGGGGATGCCGTATTCCTGCCGGATGGCGGCGCGCAATTCGCCGCTATAGAAAAAGGTATCCTTGTTGATGCCGGGATAATTGACATCCACGTACCGTTTGGGGCTTAAGGAGGCTTGCGCGTCCCGGACACTCTGGGAGGGGCAAAGAATCGCCTCCGCCGGAATCCGGCTTACCACCTTGTCAAAAAGGGTTCCCGTGGGAACACCGTGCTGCCACCAGATGCTGGGTTTGCCCTCCAGCATGGCCGCCACACCCCCGTACATATGAGGCTTGGGGGCCCAACTGACCACCATCTCCGCCCCCGATTGGCGAATCACCCTGCGGATGAAGGAGATGGTCCGCCAATACTGCCTGGGGCTGCGGATGCGTCCGGAGTTCACCACATGGACGTTGGCGCCGCAGCTTTTGGCCGCCTCCACCAGCCTGCCCTCCGACAGGAAGATCATTTCCACCTGGAACTTCTCCTTGTCCAGATGGGCCAGCATATCCATCAGCACCCGCTCGGCGCCTCCCAGCTCGGCTACGTGGTTGACAATGACAATCCGTTTTCCCGACATAATGGATATCTCCTTTTTCCGAAAAAATGATTAGGGCGTGTCTCCGGGGGATGCTTCTTCCTCCGGCACAAAGGCCAGGCCCGTGAACAGCCAGAAGATGACGGCGCTTAGCCCCTCCAGGCCGCCTCCGAAGAGGAATGCCACCAGAAGCTGCAGGATGGTGGACAGGGCCAGGGGAACATAGGGATTATCCTGCTGCGGAACCGCTCTGATCCGCCGGTAATAGAGGAGAATGGCCCGGAAGAACAGGAGTCCGCCGATCAGGCCGTAGGTGGCGAAGGTTCCCAGATAGCCGTTGTCTACCGAACCTAACCCAGCGAAGCCTTGGCCGTCCCCCAGCTTGCTGGAGCTTTGGCCGATGCTGCCGAAGCCCATGCCGAAGGGGGCTTTAAGAATTTCCGGAATGGCATGGAGCGCCAGGCCGATCCGGGCGTTGAAGGAGCCGTCCTCCTCCAGCTTCCCCAGGGTGCCTACCCGGTCGGTAAGCTGCTCCGAATTGGGCAAAAGCGGCAGAGCCAGCATAGCCGCCGCGGTTACCGCCGTCAGGGTCAGAATAATCTTCAGACGGCTGGCGCTTTTGGACAGCAGGAGATACACGAGAATCCCCACAATCAGGGTTACCCAAGCCGAACGGACCAGGGTGGTGCCCAGGGTGGAGAGGACAATCAGAATGCCCACCAGCCCGAAGGGGCCCCGCCACTTGCGGTTGACCACCATGGGAATCAGGGCGGAAATCAGGAAGATGGCCAGCGGCCCCGTAGAGTTCATGGTGGAAAAAACCCGAAACTGCATGGGCGCCGGTTTGCCCAGGGAAATCATCTTGGCGCCGTTCATCCACAGAAGATCCCACGGCGGCAGGTAGATGTACTGAATCCACCCGTAAATGGAGAGCAGCACCGCCAGCGTGGCGTACATGGCCATGAAGCGGTCTTTTTCTTCCCTTTTCAGGGGATGGCTGATCAGATAAATGAAAATGCACAGGGGAGCCACCGCCGTCAGCACGGTGTATAATCCCGCCGCCTGGTTGAGGATGATTCCGATGCCGGCGGCATACCCGAAGGGAATCAGGAACATGGCGATCATGGAACGGACGGGTTTGTTTTCCGGTATTCCCTTGTTCAGAATCCGAAAGAGCAGCATCCCTGTGGCCAAAAGCGGCAGCAGGCTGATCAGGGAGACCGCATGGTAATAGCCCATATAATAATCGGCCAAACGCCTTACTTCCGGCGCTATGGCCCACATGAGGCTGATATAGATCAGAAGTCCGTTGCCCTTGGCAAGGGCCAGAAGAAACGCCGGAAGCAAAAATGCGGTAAGGCCGATGAGCTGAACCACCATGGTTTTGTTGAAGGAGGCGTATTTCCCCAGATACAGGCAGCCTCCCAGCATAATCGCCGCCATCACCAGATTGCGCAGCCAGACCTGGCGGTACAGCCAGTTCATCATCAAGCCCAGCCGGTCGGCGGCAACCTCCCAAAAGCGTACCCCCCAATTGACAATGGGATTGTCAAACATAGGCCAGATACTGGCGGATAATGGCCGGCCAGGAATGGTCATCCGCCCACTCCAATGCCGCCTCCACCATCTCCCCGTAAGCTTGGGGGTCCAGCAGGGCATCCGTCAGACAGCCGGCAAGCTGGCTGTCCTGCACGATTCGGCCAAACCGGCCCTGCTGGAGAATTTCATTGGCGCCCGGGTTGGGGGTGGTAACCACGAGGGTGCCGCTTGCCATTGCTTCCAGATAAGGAATGCCGAAGCCTTCATAGGTTGAGGGCATGCTGAAGACATGGGCCCTGCGGTACAGGTCCGCCAGCTCTTCAATGCCCAGATTCTTGTAATAGGTGACCCCTTCCGCCTCCGGGCCCTGCTCGCTGACCATCCACAGCCGGGCGTCCGGCACCAGCGGTTTAATGTGAGTGGTGAACAGCTCCAAGAGCCATCTGCCCCGCTTGCGGCTGTCCAGGCCGCCGACGAAAAGAATCGTGGGGTTGGCCTCCTTCGGCCCCGGATGGAAAATCCGGCGGTCCACCGGCAGATGCACGATTTTGTCGGAGGAGCGTGCGGGATAGAGCTTCCGGGTATCGGCGGAGTTAAACAGCGTGGCGTCGGAGCGCAGGGAAGACAGCAGCTCCAGCAGATACAAAAAAGACAGGTTCACCTTGCGAACCAGCCTTTTGTTGTGCTGCATTTCCCTTAGGGCGCTGCCGTGCATGATCCGCAGCCATTTGGCCCCGCTGCGCTTCATGGCCCAATCGTCGCCGCTGGAGAGCACCAGGTCATATGGGCGGAAGTCCAGCTTCCGGCTTTTGAAGGGGGCCACATAATACCGGTAGAATCTGCCCTTTTCCTCCTCGCCCGCCCCTTCCACGATGATGGTTTTGTAATCCACCCCGGGGATGGTAGGCTGGGAGGTAAAGGCCGTAACATCATGCCCCATCTCCGAAAGGGCGCTGCACAGCCGGTGGTTGAAATGGCTGACTCCCCCGGTTTTTTGGTTCACCCGGGGGAGCTCAAAGGCCACAACCGCTATTTTTAATGGAACGATTGCGCTCATAGGCTGACACTCTCCAGATTCGAGTTAGGATTTCAGCGTAACGGTGTTCTCTTCCTTGCGGGAGGCGCCGGGAATGCCGATGCCTTGGTAATCCAGGCCGGCCCGGGCATTTTCGGGGATGGCGTTGCGCCCGTCAATGAACAGCGGCCGCTTCATCACCCTTTGGGCTGTGGCGGGTGCGGTGCGCAGATATTCCGGCCACTCCGTAACCAGAAGCGCGGCCTCCGCATCCTGGAGACATTCCTCGCAGTCTTGGGCGAAGCGGACCGTCTGCGGCAGCAGCTCCCTGGCCTTTTCCATGGCCACAGGATCATGCACCCACACCTCCGCGCCCAGGGCCAGCAGCTCGTGAATCACGGGGATGCTGGGCGCTTCCCGCAGATCATCGGTGGCGGGCTTGAAGGTAAGCCCCAGCACCGCCACCTTGCGGCCCTGGAGCTCTCCCAGCTCCCGGCGCAGCTTCTGGACCATCATGTTCCGCTGGTCATTGTTGACTTCGATGACGGCGGAGAGCAGCTTGAAGTTATAGCCGCTGGTATCGGCGATATACCGCAGGGCCCGCGTATCCTTGGGGAAGCAGCTGCCGCCGTAGCCGATGCCGGCATTGAGGAAGGCCGGGCCGATCCGGTGATCGGAGCCGATGACCTCGGCGATCTTCAGCACGTCCGCGCCTACGCAGTCGCAGACATTGGCCATTTCATTGATGAAGGAAATTTTCATCGCCAGGAAGGCGTTGGCGGCATATTTGGCCAGCTCCGCGCTTCGCAGGTCCACATGGAGGAAGGGAATTTTCTCTTCGTCCAAAAGCGGCTTGTATACACTCTGGAGAATCCGGGCGGCCCGTTCGCTGCCTCCGGCCACAATCCGCTCGGGGTGAAGGGTGTCGTACACCGCCCGCCCCTGCCGGAGAAACTCGGGATTGGAGGCGATGTCCACCACCTGTCCCAGGCCTCTTTTGCGCACCTCTTCCATAAAGCGGTCGGCTGTCCCTACGGGAACGGTGCTTTTGTTGACCAGGAGGGTAGGAGTGGCCTTATGCAGCAGCGTCTTCAGCACATGATCGAAAGCATCCTGCAGATAAGTCAGGTTGGGGGAGCCGTCGGAATTGGCCGGCGTGCCCACGGCGATAAACACCACATCCGATTCCAGAATGGCCTCCCGGTAGGAGGTGGTGAAGGTCAGCCGGGAGCGCGACTTGGCCATCAGCTCCTCCAGATCAGGCTCGTAAATCGGCGGTATGCCCTGATTCAGGAGCTCTACCTTGGCTTCATCAATGTCCACGCATACTACCTTATGCCCCAAGTGGGCCAAGGCTACGCCTGTAGTCAATCCCACATATCCCGTACCGATTACCGATATGTTCATCCTTAACGCTCCCATCTTTATATGTTTTCACTTTTGGGGGCAAGTTTTCAGTATGCGCTGTTGGGTGCAATCATGATCTTCACCGTGCGGATGATAAGCTTCACATCGTAGAAGAAGCTGCGCTTCTCAATATAATGAAGGTCCAGCTCCACCATCTCGCCGAAGGACAGGCTGTTGCGTCCGCTTACCTGCCACAGGCCGGTGCAGCCCGGCGTTACCAAAAGCCGCTGGCGGTCATAATGGGTGTACTCCTCCACTTCCCGGGGAAGGGAGGGCCGCGGCCCCACCAGGCTCATGTCGCCCCGCAGCACGTTCCACAGCTGGGGCAGCTCATCCACGCTGGTTCTGCGGATGAAACGGCCGATCCGGGTGATCCGGGGATCGTCCTTCATTTTGAACATGGCGCCGCCCACTTCATTTTTGTCCAGCAGCTCCTCCAGCATCGCTTCCGCATTGGACACCATGGAGCGGAATTTATACATGTGGAATTCCCTGCCGTCCTTGCCCACCCGAATTTGCTTGAAGAAGATGGATCCCTTGGGATCTTCAAGCTTGATGAGAGCCGCCACAATTGCAAACAACGGGGTCAACAGCAACAGCCCTGCAAGCGCGCCGAAAAAATCCAGCAGCCGTTTGGTCGCCAGATACGGCTTGCGCTCATTGGGATTGACCGATGCGGCCGTATCGGAATATACAGCCCGGGATGACAGCGCTTGTCCATCGAATGAATAATTCGGCATGATTCCACACTCCTTTTTAACCGATCACGCGCGGCATGAATTCTTTTGTGTTGACCATCCGCTCCAGCTCCTGCAGCAGGGGCTGGCGCAGCTCCTGGTTGCACAGGGCAAATTCCAGCGTTGTCAGGATAAAACCCAGCTTCTCGCCAACATCATACCGTTTGCCTTGAAAATGATACGCATATACCTTCTGGGCGTCATTCAGCTTCTGGATGGCGTCCGTCAACTGGATTTCGCCGCCTGCGCCTTCTTCCTGCAGCTCCAGAAAATCAAAAATCTCCGGAGTCAGCACATAACGTCCCATAATCGCCAGATTGGAGGGGGCAGTGCCAAAGGAGGGTTTCTCCACAAAGTTCCGGACCTGATAGAGAAGGCCGTCCTTCATAATCGGGTCCACAATGCCGTAACGCTGGGTTTCCTGATCGGATACCGGCTGGACGCCGATGACGGAGCATCCGGTTCTTTCGTATTGGCTGATCAGCTGCTTGGTGCAGGGCTGGTCCCCGCTGACAATGTCGTCCCCGAGCAGCACGGCAAAAGGCTCATCTCCGATGAAACGTCTGGCGCACCATACGGCATGGCCCAGACCCTTGGGTTCCTTTTGGCGGATATAGTGGATATCCACCTTGGAGGAGCGCTGCACTTCCTCCAGCAGCTTCAGCTTGCCTTTTTCCACAAGTGTGCTCTCCAGCTCGAAAGCATGGTCAAAATGATCCTCAATCGCCCGCTTCCCCTTGCCCGTTACAATGATGATATCCTCGATACCGGAGGCAACCGCTTCTTCCACGATATATTGGATCGTGGGTTTGTCGATGATGGGCAGCATTTCCTTGGGCATGGCCTTGGTCGCCGGCAAAAAACGGGTTCCCAAACCGGCTGCGGGAATGATCGCTTTTCTGACTTTTTTCATTACGGTTCCTCCTTATAAAAAATAAATTGGGATGTTTGCAACGTCTTGTGGAAGTGGATAAAACAACAAGCACACCTTCCCTTTTTCCGGATTGCCGGGAATGTAGGCTTATTTTTTCATCCACTTGGGCTTGGTTGTTGAAAAGGGCATTGAACCCGTCCTCACATCACACCCTTGACGATGAACGTCTAAGGCCCCTTAGGGCCCACAGCATGACCGAGTGCCTACAGTGATACAGGTGCAGTAGACATTACCTGCCGCCAATCAGTCCGTTCCTTCCGGCTGCGGCCGCCGTTGTTGCGGAGGTTGCGGGCCTTAGCGCCCGGCGTAGGTATCCAGGTTGGCTTTGTTAATCTTGTTAAATACCACACCCAGCAGACGGGCATTCACATGCTTCAGGTAGGCTTTGACCTTTTTGGCGGCATCCCGCTTCACGAAGCCCTGCTCCACCACCAGGAGAACGCCGTCGGACTTGGCTGCGATAATCTGGGCGTCGGTAACGGACAGGGCGGAGGGTGTATCCAGGATAATGGTGTGAAAATCCTTCTTCAGCTCGCCCAGCAGATAGTCCATCTGGTTCATGGTCAGGAGCTCCGCCGGATTGGGCGGCTGGGTGCCGGACGGGATGACGCTGAGATTGGGAATATGGGTCGGTGTAATGATTTCCGGCAGCTCCGTTTGGAGAGCCAGGTAGTTGGCCAGCCCTTTTTTGTTATCCACCCGCAAAATCCGGTGAATGGAGGAGTTGCGCATGTCGGCGTCGATGAGCAGCACCTTTTTGCCTGCTTGGGACAAGGAGATGGCCAGATTGACGGCGGTGGTGGACTTGCCCTCCCCCCTGGAGGCGGAGGTGATCATGATGATCCTCATTTCCTTGCCCACGGAGGAAAATTCGATGTTGGTCCGGAGGGTCCGGTAGGCCTCGGCGATGGAGGAATCCGGATTGACATCCATAATGACCGGTTGATCAGCGGTTAAGCGTGGCATAGGGTTCACCTGCTTTCAGCGGTTTATGTCGCTTCATGTCCTTCTTCTCAATGGAGGTTACCGTTGCCAGCACCGGAACATCGAACACCTTGAGAATGTCATCCTCGGTTTTGATGGTGTCATCCAGGTACTCCAGCAGGAAGATCAAGCCGACGGAGAAGAGCAAGGCGATGATGAAGCTAAGCAGCATATTAGAAACGGCGGGCTGGTTGACCGGCTGCGGGTTGTTCAGCATCGGGGCCTCGGTCAGGAGCGTGACGTTGTTGATTTTCATGATGCGCGGAATCTCGGAGCGGAAGACTGTGGACACGCCGTTGACGATTTGGGCGGTGCGCTCATAGGAGAGGCCAACAGCGGATATCATCATGATCTGGGTGTTGTTCACCGAGTATACATTGATGCTGCGGATCAGTTCGTCGGAGGTGGCGGAGAGCTCCGGGTACTTGGCAACTACCTTATCCATAATGGCGGAGCTGCGGATAATTTCCTTGTAGGTTTCGATGAGCCGGATGTTGCTGTTCATCGCCCCGGTATCCATGATTTCCACACCGGAATCATTGCTGAAGGTCTGATTGATGACCAGCTTGGAGGAAGCCTGGTACTGGGGGGTGTAGCGGTCAAAGGTGTAATAAGCAGTGGTCGCTGTGGCGGCTGCTACACAGAGCAGAATCAGCCAGAGCCTCTTCTTTACCGCCAGCCAATAGTTTTTCAGTTCCATTCTTCATCCTCACTCCCAGTCTGTTAATTGGATTCATTATTCCTGCCGTAAAGTTACGTTTTGTATCAGCGCTTGCCTTTTACTTTATGATACAAATTGTATCTTGTCAACTATAATTGAAAAAATGTCGCAACACATCGTTGGTTTTCTTTTGTTTTCATAAGTGTGCACAAGGGAAAGACGCCGGGAGAAGCGATCTATATCCACTAATTTATGTTACAGATTGTATCTTGTCAATGCCATATGACAGATTTCACAATTAGAAGCGCATACAGTTTGAATGATGACGCTTCCGTATATATAGAAGAAGTTTTTCGGGTGGAGCGGCGGCGGTGGAAGGGTGCGGAAGGCGCCTACCGGGAGCAGGGGCAAGGGCTGCCGCGGAGCGGAGGCAAGGCTGCCGCGGAGCGGGGGGCCAAAGCGGCTTGCGGGGCGAAGGGAGGCCAAAGCGACCTGCGGGGAGCCGGATGCAGGCTTTGCCCCCTTTTCGCCTATTATCCCTTTAGCTCAGGAAGCAGGGCAGGAGCTTAGGCGGGATGCCGGGTGAACAGAGAAGTTAGTTGGACGAATAGGGGCAGGTGGGTTGCGCCTTTTCGCCTATTATCCCTTTAGCTCAGGAAGCAGGGCAGGAGCTTAGGCGGGATGCCGGGTGAACAGAGAAGTTAGTTGGACGAATAGGGGCAGGTGGGTTGCGCCTTTTCGCCTATTATCCCTTTAGCTCAGGAAGCAGGGCAGGAGCTTAGGCGGGATGCCGGGTGAACAGAGAAGTTAGTTGGACGAATAGGGGCAGGTGGGTTGCGCCTTTTCGCCTATTATCCCTTTAGCTCAGGAAGCAGGGCAGGAGCTTAGGCGGGATGCCGGGTGAACAGAGAAGTTAGTTGGACGAATAGGGGCGGGTGGGTTTGCTCCTTTTCGCCTATTATCCCTTTTGCTCAGGAAGCGGGTCGAGGGCTTAGGCGGGATACCGGGTGAACAGAGAGGTTAGTTGGGCGAATAGGGGCGGGTGGGTTTGCCCCTTTACGCCTATTATCGTTGGGTGAACGGGCGGGTGAAAGCTTGGAGTAGTTGGGCGAACTGGAGCGGGCGGGGGCTTGGGTTAGTTGCGTGAACTCGGATGGACAGAGCGTTGGTTAGTTGGGCAGACTCGGATGGACGGGGCCTTGGTTAGTTGCGTGAACTCGGATGGACAGAGCGTTGGTTAGTTGGGTAGACTCGGATGGGCAGGGCCTTGGTTAGTTGGGTAGACTCGGATGGACGGGGGCTTGGGGGAGTTAAGCGAACTCGGGCGCTGGACAAACTGGATCATTAGCTGATGTAAGCGGCAAACAATGTCTGCTATTTTGCTGAAGACCCCGGTTTTTGCTTATGTAAGCGGCATACAATGTCTGCTAAATCGGATTTTCCAGCCAAAAAAGGGGCCTTGCGCGGTAATAGCAGACATTTGATGTATGCTATTTCCGCTTTTATCGGCCTTGGTCGCAAATAGCAGACATTTGATGCCCGCTATCATGTACGGGTTGAGGGATAGACATGACCGGATGCGAATCTTGGTAAGGCGGAGGCCTCATTTGCCGGGAATAACGGAAAAGGTTTTCCTCTATTGGGTAACTGCACCGTTTTAGCGCCCGGTAACGGAAGGGATTTTCCGTTATGGGCGGTCTGCCCCCATCTGCGCTTCTCCCCTTTGCCCAATAGCGGAATCCCGCTTCCGCTATTCTCCTCTTTTACCCGATTCCCGCGAGCATAGCGGAAAACCGCTTCCGTTACTGTCTGCGGGCCACCGCCGCTCCCAGCTACGAAACAAAAGCGTAAAGCCCCAGTTTGTCAACATCATCCGCCCCCCAGCCTCTCTCCGTTCCCCTAAAGCTGCTCACCATCCCACCATAGCTGCACCCCGGAACCTCCCCATCATCCTTGCCTATCTCCATCCTCCGAAGCTGTCCATGATCCCTCCATACCCGCTCTCCCAAACTTACCCGTTATCCCTGCCTATCTTCATCTCCCGAAGCTGTCCATGCCCCCTCCCTACTCGCCCTCCCAAACTTACCCGTTATCCCTGCCTATCTTCATCCCTCTAAAGCTGCTCACCGTCCCTCCATACCCGCACCTCCGGAACTTACCCCGTCATCCTTGCCTATCTCCCTCCCCCGAAGCTGTCCATGATCCCTCCATATCCGCCCCTCCCAAACTTACCTGTTATCCCAGCCTCTCTCCGTTCCCCTGAAGTTGCTCACCATCCCACCATGCCTGCACTCCAGAACTTTCCACGTCATCCTCACCTATCCCTGGGCCCCGTCTCTGCTCGCCATCCCTCCGTACCCACACCTTCGGAACTTACCCGTCATCCTTGCCTATCTCCGTCTCCCGAAGCTGTCCATGATCCCTCCATACCTGCACTCCGGAACTTCCCCGTCATCCTCACCTATCCCTAGCCCGCAGATGCTCACCGTTCCTCCGTCCCCACACCTCCGGTGCCTCCATCATCCCTGCCTATCCCCTGGGCTCTGGAGGAGCAGCACGCAGCGGAACTGAGCGACTCTTACAGCAGCTTTTGCCGCCATTCCCGTCCTTGCGGAACTGAGAAGTGCTTATTGCCACTAACGATGCATCAAATATAACATGACCAAAGAGGTCATCTAGTCAGGAGGACATTGTACT
>NZ_QMFA01000036.1 GCF_003285005.1 Paenibacillus sp. YN15
GGCGCGTGCTAGTACCGTGCCCTTATAGGGCTGATGGAAGCCACCGGCTAAGCCGGTGGTTATGACTGAAGTCACGCCAGAAAGCATATATCGGGACGGCAGGGCAATTGCATTAGACTTTGTACGGAACACGCCCCTATGCGTTTCTAACGCGGTTGCGCTGTGGTTCTGTTCCTTGGCAGTAGACATTTTGCGAATTTTGTCTTTCATACAGTGGACATGAGCAGAGTAACTCTCCCCTCCCCTACTTTGCTCACAAAACACAATATACGGGAAACAAACGATGTTCAACAACTATATATAGACGTGTATCCTGGAGCGACCTCTATAGCCGCAATGTCCACTTTCCAACGGACATTCAGGAAGCTTTTGTCCTTCTGACGCATACAAAATCTGGATACGAAAACCTGGTTTCTGCGCTCCCTCTACCTTGGCCTGATGCAATTGCCCTGCGGTAAGCGGCTCGACTCTCGACAAACGCAGGTTGTCAAAGGATGCGACAGGCGTTTATCCTCGTCACAGTTGGGCGGACAGAGGATTCGTTATTTTCCGAATTTGATCCGTTTTTAGATTTACATGGACAGACGTTCCGCTATTTTGCTCCAGAAGCATGGAATTCCCCCGTTTTTTCAGATTTAACGGATAGTGAGTCCGCGGGGGAGAAAAAGAGGCAGGTTTTAGTGAAATAGCGGAGCCACAGTCCGCCAGCCTCAAACATCTTGATAAATGCGCAGCTCCAAAGGATGCCGCAGGCATTTTTCTCATTGGACAATACATGTCCGTTTTGACCAAAGGACAACATTTTATAAAAAAGCATTTATATTCTCTAAAACTTGGTTTATAATGGTGTTGTTAACGTGAAACATATAAATATTTGTTTCGACGCATGGTGTGAAAACGCCAACATGGTTCAGCAAGGAAGTTGTTTTGCCGCTTTATTGCTACAAATTTTTTACGAAGGAGACGTGAACATGAGAAAAAGAAAGCGCATTCTTCCAGCATTCCTAGCTTTACTGCTGTTGCTGACCATCGCAGCGATTCCGGTATATGCGGATACAGGGGTCGACTCTGGTGAATGGCAGTTTCAGGCCTTTGGCGCAGGTGTCGGTGAACCATACAATCCTGTTCCAGAGGTGGATGACGCGACAGGAGCAGTTACTGTAAAGGCTTTGGAAAAGGGCGGGAAAATTGCTTCTACAGAAATTGGCGTTTCGTTCTATTACCAAGAATTGCAGAACACGGACAGTTTTACACTGTCCGCTAAGGCGGAAATTAAAAGCTACCGTAGTTTCGACAATAATAAACAAGTATCGTTTGGCCTTATGCTTAACGATGGTCTTACAAAAAGTGATAATTATATTGCAGTCGGCGATGATAATCTGGTACTGAAGCCTTTTTATATGAAAAAAGAGGGAGCTACTCAGCAGCCTAAACAAACGAAGCTGGCTTTTCAATCACCTCCGCAAACAAAGGTTGGTGGTGTCTACGACTTTTCTATCCAAAAGAACGGAAACGCATACAAGCTCTCTCTTAACGGTGAAAGCATCATTATTCCCATGAACGACATGTTCTCGGATACGCTTTATGCCGGTCTTTATGTGGCCCGTGATGCTGAAGTAACCTTCAGCGACATTTCCCTTCAGGTGGACCAGCCCCCGCAAGGGCTGCAAGTATCCGCCGCCAAATCCCAATACCTGTTGAATCAGCCCTTGGATTTGTCCACACTTACGGTAACGGCGCAGGTTTACGGTACCGGTGAGAGTGTGGTTCTGCAGCCGAACGAGTACATGGTGACGGGCTACAACCCCGACCAATTGGGCACCCAAACGGTTACCGTGAGCTATAAAGGCGCAGAAGCTTATTTTGACGTTACCGTGATCAAGCTGGACGTGGTGGATATGAGGGTCACCTACCTCCCGGCCAAAACGGTTTATTATGTCGGAGACGCTTTTGACAGTGCGGGAATGGTTGTGACAGGCGACTACAATAACGGAGTAACGGCGGAAATTACGCCGGACAAGTATGCCTTGTCGATTACGGGAGCTACCGTAACGGATGCGGTATATACCTTCGAGATTCCAGGCCAGCAAATGGTTACCGTGAAATCTCTGGAAACTCCAACTAAGACTGCAACATTCCCGGTTGAGGTGAAAGCGGATACGCTGACAGGTCTGGAAATCGCAAAGACACCGGCCAAAACCAGCTATTTCCTTGATGAAATCTTGACGATGGACGGAATGATCTTGTATGCCCAATACAGTAACGGCAGCAAGGTCAGAATTATGGACGGGGAGTACAGTGTTAGCGGGCCGGATATGTCTATTGCCGGTACCTACAATGTGATTGTCAGCTTCCGGGGAATGCAGACCACGTTCCCTATAACCGTCAAGGCCAAATCCGTAACCGGATTGGAAGTAAAGACCTACCCCAAAACCACCTACAAGGTCGAGGAAGATTTTGATCCCATCGGCTTGAAGGTAGCAAAGGTTTATGACAATGGCGACCGGGAGACGCTGATTCTGGGTAAGGACTACATCCTGGATACAACCGCTTATGATAAAACCAAAGCAGGCATTTATGAACTGCCGATTACTCCGGTAGTTGAAGGTCCTGCCCCTACGGTGCTGAAGGTTGCCGTACGGAATGACCAGGCTCCGGTTTGGAAGAGTATTGAGTTCGGACAATCCACCTCTGCTACCAAAAATACGGTTACCGTAAAAGAGAATGACACAGTGGAGATCGTTGCTCTGGAAGGCGCCGGCAAGGTTACCGGCGACCATGACGGCATCAGCTTCTACTACACAGAGTTGGATGCGGAGAATGATAATTTTGAGCTTTCGGCTACCATCAATGTCAAGGTCTATGCCAAAACTCCTCATGACGGCCAGGAGTCCTTCGGCATTATGGCCAGAGACGCCATCGGAACAGCCAAGGATTCCAGCGTATTCGCCTCCAATATCGCAGCAATCGGCGGTTACAGCGGCGGCACCGGCAATGCCAATGGCACACAGCTTTTTGTCCGTACCGGTGTGACCTCTCCTGACGGGGCAGGCAGCAAAGGCATTCAGAAGATCATGCTGAACAACGCCCGACCGGGACCGGACAATACTCCGTACACCCTTACCTTGGGCAAAACCAACAGCGGGTTCTACGGCAAGATTGGCGATGGAAAGAGTGAAATGTTCTTTGAACCGGACATTTTGAAGGTGCAGGATTCCAAAATGTATGTAGGCTTCTATGCAGCACGGCTTGCTACCATTGAAGTCAGCAACATTCAGCTTAAGGTGACTTCAGCGGCAGCAGATGCTCCCAAGGTGGAAGCTCCTGCCCAACCGATAGAACCGAATTTCGATCTGGTCTCTTTGAGCCGGGCATCCACAGCGGACTACGACCTTCGGGTATTGGCCAATGTGGATGGGACACTGACTGTGCGCAAAGGCCAGGAAGAGATTAGACAGGATGCTCCGGTGCAAGCGGGCGCACAAACGGTTGTACCCGTTACTCTGGTGAATGGCGAGAACACCTTCAGCATCACCTTTTTGCCGGATAATACACAGTTTCTTACCTCCGAAAGCAAGATCGTCAAGAACTTCACCGTTACCCTGAAGTCCTTCGGTAATGGCAACGATCTGATCGTCACTCCGCAGGGTACGGCTCAAGGTGAAGGAACAGCGGAAAGTCCGCTGGATTTGGACACAGCGATTGATTTTGTCCAGCCGGGCCAAACCATTGTGCTCCAGGAGGGTGTATACAAGCGCAGTTCTCCGCTGTTTATCAACAAGTATAATGACGGTACGGCAGATGCCATGAAGTACCTGGTGGCGGCTCCCGGAACCCGTCCGGTCATTGACTTCGACGAGAAGTCTGAAGGGGTTGTTTTGGGGGGCAACTACTGGCATGTGAAGGGCATTGATTTCGCCCGTTCCGCCGCCAATACCAAGGGCTTTACTGTAGGCGGAAGCTACAATATTGTGGAAGACAGCCGATTCTATGAAAATGGGGACACCGGTCTGCAAATCAGCCGTACGGACGGCTCCGATAACAAGGCGGATTGGCCTTCCTACAACCTGATTCTGAACAGCACCTCCTTCGACAACAAGGACCCCTCCCAGAACAATGCCGACGGCTTTGCCGCCAAGCTGACTGTGGGCGAGGGCAACGTATTCCGTGGCTGTATTGCCCATAACAATATCGATGATGGCTGGGATCTGTACACCAAAGCCGGTACCGGAGCCATCGGGGCTGTTATTATTGAGGACAGCATTGCTTACAACAATGGCACCCTGACCAACGGCGAAGTCGGCAAGGGCGATAAAAATGGCTTCAAGCTGGGCGGCGAAGGCATTCATGTGCCGCATATCATCCGCAACAGCATCGCTTTCGGCAACGGGGCATACGGCTACACCAGCAATAGCAACCCGGGTCTCATCGTTGAAAACAACATCGGGTTTGACAATGCCAGAGGCAATCTGAATTTGTCCACCTATACAGGCATTACGCCGGATTTCCAGCTGAAAGGCTTTGTATCCTACCAGAAGTCCTATACAGCGGCGGACACTTATCCGGCCACCTTGGCCTCGGACAGCAATTATTTGTTCAATGGCTCCAAGTCCGCCAACAAATCGGGAGTGGCCTTGAGCGACAGCAACTTTAAGAGCTTAACGCCTGTGGTTCCGTCCCGTGATGCGCAGGGCAACATTGTTCTTGGGGATTTCCTGAAATTCGTGGCGCCGGTGCCATCAACACCGGAAGAGCCGTCGACGCCGGAAAATCCTTCAACACCGGGAAATCCGTCCACTCCGTCTGTTCCAGGGCCGACCCAACCGGCAGAGCCCAAGACGGTATTGGAGGGCCCCAACGGGCTTCAATTGACCAAGGAATCTGTGCCGTATCTGAGCGGCTATGAAGACGGAACAGTCCGTCCGGACAACCGGATTACCCGGGAAGAGGTACTGTCCTTGTTCTATGGGCTGCTGGTGAACACGGACAAGGGCCAAACAACAGGAGCAGCCTCCTTTAAGGATCTGTCTTCCTCCGGCTGGTCCACCCCGGCAATCCAGTATTTCCTGCAAAAGGGTCTGGTTAACGGCTACGAGGATGGTACCTTCCGTCCTGCCGCTCCCATGACCCGGGCAGAGCTGGTCACCATTCTGGTGCAATTCCTGCCGAAGACAGCGGTCCAAGGCACCGTCGGCTTCTCCGATTCCGGCAACCACTGGGCCAAGGCGGCTATTGAGCAAGCGGCAGCTGCAGGCTGGGTGAATGGCTATGAGGACGGCAGCTTCCGTCCCGACCAAAGCATTACCCGTGCGGAAACCATCGTACTGCTGAACCGGGCTCTGGGCCGCACTCCCAATCCGGAGCAGTTGGCCGGGAAGAAGGGCTTTACTGATTTGGATTCCGGACACTGGGCATACTACCATTTATTAGAATCCTCTAAATAAAGAACCGTTCCCATGGCTTCCGTTTCCGCGCTTTCGCGGAGGCGGAGGCTTTTTTGTTTTGCAAAATTGGTACGTACCAATGATTGTAATTTGCTGTTCTACAGGATAGAATGAAACAAGAGAAACGGATGAATACGAATACGGGAGGAAGTCAGATGCTCCTTGGCATTGATTTGGGCACCACCAACAGCAAGGCCGGTTTGTTCGCCAAAGACGGCAAGCCGGTAGCTATCGCCAGCCGGCCGACTGCCACGCACCAGAACGAGCGGGGCGAGTTCTACTATGACCCGGAGGAGATGTGGAAGTTTGTGTCCTCTGCCATCCGGGAAGTGACCCGCGGCGTGAGTCCGGAAGAAATTGAAGCTGTCGGCATCACCAGCATGGCGGAAAGCGGGCTGTTAATCGACAAGGAGACCGGAGCTCCGTTGTCCCCCTTCATGCCTTGGTTCGATACCTGCTCCAAACCCCAGGCGGAGCTGATCCGCTCCCAATGCGATACCTTTCAGCGTTTTCAGGCCAGCGGCCTTCATCTGAGCTTCAAGCTGGGCTTGTGCAAGCTGCTTTGGCTGAAGGAGCATGTGCCTGAGGCTTTTACCCCCAATGCCCGGTGGCTGTCCGCCTCCGGCTATATGGCCTACCGGCTGTGCGGCGAGTTGGGCTTCGATTATTCCCTGGCTGCCCGTACCTATGCCTTCCGCATCGACGAAAAGGCCTGGGATGAGCCGTGGCTCAGAAGCTTCGGCATTGACCCGGCTATTTATCCGGCGGCGCGTCCCTCCGGCGCCACCCTCGGCGGGGTAACCGCCCAGGCTGCTTCCGCCACGGGGCTCCGCCAGGGGATACCCGTTGCCATCGCCGGGCACGACCATGTGGTGGCGGCGCTGGCGGTAGGGGCTATTGCCAAGGGGGTCATCTACGACTCCATGGGGACCGCCGAGACATTGGTAGGCACCATGGAGGAGAAGCCCCTGGGCCGCAAGGAGTTCGAGTCCGGGCTGTCCTTCGGCTGCCACGTGGCCAAGGACCGCTATTTCTGGATGGGGGGTAACTCCTCCTCCGGCGGTTCGGTGGAGTGGCTGCGCACTCAGCTTAGCGAGGAGCAGATGTCCTATGAGCGGCTGCTGGCTCTTTTGGAGGAAACGGACTCCGGCCCCACAGGAATCCTGTATTATCCCTATCTGAGCGGCAGCGGGGCGCCTGCACCGGAAACCCGGGCCAAGGCTGCGTTTATCGGGCTGAGCAAGGAGCATGGGCAGGGGGATATTATCAAGGCCGTGCTGGAGGGGACCGCCTACCAGTTGGAGGCCATCCGCCGGTCGGCGGAAGAGATTGCCGGAAGCCCCATTGAGCGGCTGCAGGTGGTAGGCGGCGGCACCCGCAACAAACATTGGCTGCAGGTGAAGGCGGATGTATCCGACTTTATTCTGGAGCTGCCGCCTATTCCCGAGGCGACGCTTTTGGGCGCAGCCATGGCCGCAGGCATCGGCGCCGGTGTATACGAAAGCGCAGAGGCAGCCGCGGCGGCTATCGACAAAAGCGGTACGGGGAGAGTCACGGCGGACCCCGGACGGCATGAAGCTTACCAAAAGCTATACACCACCGGCTATGCGGCGCTGCAGGAGCCTTTGCGCAGATATTATCTTCAGCAGTAGACGCCTGGTAGTAACAATTCACAAAAGAGGACGGTCTTTCTCCTTCACGGAGGAAAGGCCGTTTTTGCTTCCATAGGTGTTCGCTTGCCGTTCCCTCGGTAATATGGTATTCTCTTTAAGTTAAAACCATATTTAACCAATTATTGAATGACCTCAAAAACAGGTATACTGATATCAGGGTAAACTTGGAGTGAGGCTTATAAAGGGAGTGAGCAGGCATGAGCTTTTATGAAACGCTAAGCCGTTATTATGATGATATTTTTCCCTACTCCCCGGATCAGCAGCGGTTTGTGGAGCAATATATGCCCCATTACGGGCGGATACTGGATGTGGCTGCCGGAACAGGCAATCTTGCCGCGGCTTTGTCCGGCTCCGGTTACCAGGTGACGGCTTTGGATGTGGACCCTTCCATGGTGCAGCGGATCAGGGCGAAGCAGCAGGCGGGAGAAGCGCCTTCCTTTGAAACCCTGCTGATGGATATGAGAGGGCTTGACCGTCTTCCTGCGGAGTATTACCATGCGGTGCTGTGCGTTGGCAACTCCCTGGTCCACTTGAATGACTTGACGGAAATTGCCGAGTCCGTCATTCAGATGTATGACCGGCTGGTGCCCGGAGGCACGCTGATCCTGCAAAACGTCAACTACGACCGCATCCTGCGCGACCGGGTGAAGGAGCTGCCGGTGATTGAGCGGAGTCTGGCGGAGGGGACTCTCACCTTCAGACGGTTCTATGAGCTGGAGGAGGACGGGATTCTGTTCCAGGGGCGGCTCACGCTGGATAAGGACGGCGCTCAGGAGGTATACGAAAACAGTGTGCGCCTCCTGCCGATGCAAAGCGAGGAGCTGCTGCATATTGCCGAGCAGTACGGATTGCCTGTGCCGGAGCTGTACGGGGGGTACAAGCAGGAGCCATACCAGACCGGCTCTACGGCGCTGGTGGCCGTGTTCCGGAAGCCGGAGTAAACGCAAAAGAACAGGAAAGGCAGCCGGGTTTGTCGGGCTGTCTTTTTGTTGCGTGGAGAGGTGCAGGTTGGGGCGCGGCGGGTGCGGACACAGAATCCGTTATTTTGCGAAAAAGCGGCGTTTATCCGGCTGGGCGGACAGAGTATCCGTTATGCGGCGGAAAAGTGGTGTTTGGAGGGTCTTCGCGGGCAAATAACGAATCGTATGTCCGCGAAATCTGCAGAAGGGGCTATTTTTGTGAAATAACGGATCGTGTGTCCGGAGAGTCGGGAGTATCGGGAGAGTCAGAAGAGTCCAGAGGGCCGGAGAGCGCTGCGCCGGAGAAATTTCCCTGCGCCGGGGCACACTTGAAATATGACGCGCCAGAACCGATCCGGCCCTAATGAAACAGCTCCAAAAACCGCGCGGCGGGGGAGGATAAATATTTGTCCTTGTTCCAGATGGCCGCTACGCTGGTGGTCAGCTCCGGGCAGCGGATTTCCTTGTGGAGCAGGTTTCGGTTGCTGCCCAGACCGAAGGCCGAGCGGGGCACAATGCCGATGCCCAGACCTTCGTTGGCCCATTGCAAAGTGGTGCGGGCGTCGTCATTGCGGCAGAAAAAAGCCGGCTCAAAGCCGTGGGCCTGGCAGCTCTCCCGGATTAAGGATTCGAAGCGGTAGTATATAATAAGGGGCTTGCCTGCAAGCTCCTTCAGCTCCGCATGGGGCGAGCCGGGACTCCAGTCCAGCTCCGCCGTCATCACTGCGATCATCGGCTCGGGGGAGGCATACTTGCAGCCCAGATTGCCGGGGTTGAAGGGGGTGCGGACAATGCCCACCTCCACCAGGCCCTTGCCCAGCATCTCGATAATGCTGAAGGTATTGCCCTCCCGGATTTCAAAGCTCACCCCGGGATAAGCCCGGTGGAATTCCGCCAGCCCCCGCTTGAGCAAGGCTTCCCCCGAGGAGGAGACGGTGCCGATGGTCAGAGTGCCGTTCATGCCCTTGGCCAAATCGCGGATTTCCCGGGCGGCGGCATCCGTCAGCTCCAAAATCTCCTCAGCCCGGTTGCGGAGAATGGCCCCGGCCTCGGTCAATTGCAGGCTGCGGGGACCGCGGTCTACCAGACGGGCACCAAGCTCCTCCTCCAGCTGCTTCAGCTGCTGGCTTAAGGGCGGCTGGGCCATCCGCAGCTTCCGGGCGGCGGCGGAAATTTGCCCTTCCTCGGCAATGGTCAAAAAATAGCGGAGCTGGCGGATATCCATCAGCATCATCCTCCTCTTTGACTGGCGGCATGTCCATTCATTATATACGATAAAAGTATGACCGGCATATAAAACAAATATTTTTCATATATCACCGTCTGTGGGATAATGCAGAGCAGATAAACTGACCGTGCATAAGAAATTTACGTTAGGTGTGATGCTGACATGTTTAAGCTTGTGGGCTTTCTCAAGCCCTTCCGCAAAGAATGTATTGCCGGCCCGTTCTTCAAGCTGCTGGAGGCGGTGCTGGAACTGCTGCTGCCTACAGTTGTGGCCCTGATCGTCAACAACGGCATTGCCCGGGGGGATGAGGCCTATGTCCTGCAAATGGGGGCGCTGATGATCGGCATGGCCATTCTGGGCTACGGCTGCTCGCTGGTGTGCCAGCATTATGCGGCCCGGGCGTCCCAGGGCTTCGGAACCGATCTGCGCAATGCGCTGTTCAAGCATATTTCCTCGTTGTCCTATGCGGAGGTGGACCGGTTCAGCACGTCCTCCCTCATCAACCGCCTGACCAGCGACGTGAACCAACTGCAATTGGCTGTCGCCATGCTGATCCGGCTGGTGATCCGCGCGCCCTTCATCTGCATCGGCGCCATCATCATGGCCATGATCCTGGATCTGCGGCTGTCGCTGATTCTCTTGGTATCTGCGCCAATCATCGGCGTCATTCTGTACTTTATTATAAGCCGTACGGCTCCCCTGTACCGCCGTTATCAGGGCAAGCTGGACCGGATGGGCGGGGTGCTCAGCGAAAATCTGACGGGAGCCCGGGTGATCCGGGCCTTCGCCAAAGGCAGGGAGGAGCAGAAGCGGTTTAAGGAGACCTCCGGGGATCTCGCCGGAACCGCCATCCATGTGGGGCGCATCGCCGCTTTGCTCAATCCCGCCACCTCCCTGGTGGTTAACGGCGCCATTATCCTGATCCTCTGGGCAGGCGGCCTTCATATCGACAGCGGCTCCTTGTCCCAAGGGGAAATTATTGCCTTTATCAACTATGTCACGCAAATTCTGCTGGCGCTGATTGTAGTGTCCAATCTGGTCATTATTTTCACCAAGGCCGCCTCCTCGGGAGCCCGGGTCAGCGAGGTGCTGGCCACCCCGGCCTCCATTGCCGACGGTAAAGGGACAGCCGCGCCATCCGCACAGGGAGTACCTGCCCTTGGGCGTTCCGCTGAGTCCAGTGCCAGTGCATCGCCTCATGCGCCCCGTCTCACAAGCGCTCTGCCGGAGGTACCCTCCGCACCTCCGGCCATTGCCTTCGAGTCCGTTTCCTTCGGCTACAGCGCCACCGGCGAATTGGCTCTGGATGGCATTTCCCTCTCCATCGCCCGGGGGGAAACCCTCGGCATTATCGGCGGCACAGGCTCCGGCAAATCCACCTTGGTAAACCTGATTCCCCGGTTCTATGATCCGGTGCAGGGAACCGTCCGGGTCAACGGCGCGGATGTCAGAGCTTACCGCCTGGAGGAGCTGCGCAGCCTGATCGGCGTGGTGCCCCAAAAGGCGATGCTGTTTACCGGCACCGTGGCGGAAAATATCCGCTGGGGCAAGCCGGAAGCCACAGCGGAGGAGGTGGAGGAAGCGGCCCGCACCGCCCAGGCGGCGGAATTTATCGCCAAGTTGCCCCAGGGCTATGAGACGGTGCTGGCCCGCGGCGGGCTCAACCTCTCCGGCGGCCAGAAGCAGCGCCTGACCATTGCCCGGGCCTTGGCGGCCAAGCCGGAGATCCTCATCCTGGACGATTCCGCCAGCGCCCTGGACTACGCCACCGACGCCGCCCTGCGCAAGGCGCTGCGGGAAACCGCAGTCGGCAAAACGCTGCTCATCGTCTCCCAGCGGGTTAGCTCTGTCCGCCACGCCGACCGCATCCTGGTGCTGGATGACGGCAAAATAGCGGGACTGGGCACCCACGGGGAGCTATTGGCAAGCTGCCAGGTGTACCAAGAGGTTTGCCAGTCCCAGCTTTCGGGAGAGGAGGCCGTATCATGACAACCAGACAAATTTGGCAAAGGCTGCTGGGCTACGTGGGCCGCTACCGCTCCATCCTGTACTGGTCCGCTGTCTGCGCCATTCTAAGCGTGGCCTCAAGCCTGGCGGGGCCCTATTATATCGGCAAAGCGGTGGATGCCATGACGGGAGCGGGACAGGTGGATTTCCCCGCCGTGCTCCGCATCCTGCTCATATTGGGCGTCATCTACGGGGCAGGCAGCCTGTTCGGCTGGCTCCTGGCTTACCTGATGAACCAGGCGGCCTACAAAACCGTGGACGCCCTCCGCCAGGACCTTTTTGGACATATCGGCAAGCTGCCCTTGTCCTTTCACGACAACCATCCCCACGGGGACAGCATCAGCCGTTTCATCAACGACATGGACATGATCTCCGACGGCTTGCAGCAGGGCTTCTCCTCGCTTCTTACGGGAGTTGTCACCATCGCAGGCTCCATCGCGCTGATGCTTTATATCAGTCCGCTAATGACCTTGATTGTGCTCCTGTCCGCACCCGCGGCCTATTATGCCGCCCGCTGCATTACCACCCGGTCGCAGAAGCTGTTCCGGGAGCAAGCCAAAACTCTGGGCGAACTGAACGGCTATGTGGAGGAAATGGTAGGCGGCCAAAAGATTGTCCAGGCCTTCCACTATGAAGCCCGGGCCATGGAGCAATTTGCAGAAAAAAATAACCGCCTCTATGAGGCGGGGGTAAAGTCTCAGTTCCTGGGCTCCCTGGCCAATCCCACTACCCGGCTGGTGAACAATGTCACCTTCTCCGTAATTGCCATGGTAGGAGGCGTTGCCAGCATCATGGCGAAGATTTCCGTAGGCGGCTTGTCCAGCTTCCTGATTTATGCCAACCTGTTCGCCAAACCCTTCAACGAAATCACCGGCGTGCTGACTCAACTGCAGTCTGCTACGGCCTCCGCCCAACGGATTTTCACCATTATGGATATGCCCCCCGAAAAGCCGGAGCCGGCCGATGCCGTTACGGCGGAGCCTGTCCAGGGCACAGTGGAGTTTCGGCATGTGGCCTTTGCCTACAATCCGCAGTACCCGCTGATCTCCGATTTCAGCCTGACGGTGAAGCCCGGCACCCGGGTAGCCATCGTCGGCCAGACCGGAGCGGGGAAAACCACCCTGGTCAATCTGCTGATGCGCTTCTATGATGTGGACCGGGGAGAAATTAGCTTAAACGGCGTCAATATCAAACAAATGACCCGGGACAGCCTGCGCCGCTCCTTTGGCATGGTGCTGCAGGACACCTGGCTGTTTGGCGGCACCATCCGGGACAATATCGCCTACGGCAAACCCGATGCCACCGATGCCCAGGTGGAGGCGGCGGCCCGGGCGGCCAATGCCCACAGCTTTATCCGCCGCCTGCCCGACGGCTACCGCACCGTTATCAGCGGGACGGGGGACAGCCTGTCCCAGGGCCAGAAGCAGCTGCTCACCATCGCCCGGGTCATGCTGGTGGACCCGCCCATGCTGATTCTGGACGAAGCCACCAGCAGCATCGACACCCGCACCGAGCTGCGCATCCAGGAGGCTTTCCTGCGGATGATCGAAGGCCGCACCAGCTTTGTTATCGCCCACCGGCTGTCCACTATCCGGGAGGCGGACCTGATCCTCTATATGCAGAACGGCGACATCGTGGAGGCGGGAAGCCACGACCAACTGCTGGCCAAGGGCGGCGCCTACCGGCAGCTGTACGAGAGCCAGTTCGCGGCGGGTTAACCGTCGTCTTCGTCTCCATCGCCCGCCGGAATGGTGAACATAAACTCCACGCCGCCGGGCACGTTGCGCACGCCGCAGCGCCCCCCATGCAGTCCGATAATCTGCCGCACGATAGCCAGACCAATGCCGGTGCCGCCGCCCTTGCGGTGTTCGCCTTCGCGTTGTCTGGCTTTTTCCACGCGATAAAAATGATCCCAGATATACCCCAATTCCTCCGGGGGAATCGGTTCGCCTTCGTTCCAAACCACCACGCGGGCCTCTTCATGGTCCGCCTTCAGCCGGATGCCCAGCCGTCCGCCGGGAGGCGTGTGCCGCAGGGCGTTGGAGAGCAAATTGGAGAGCACCTGCTCGATGCGGAAGCGGTCGGCGGTGACTGCAATCTCCGCCAGCTCCGTCTCCATGCGCAAGCCTTCATTGCCGGGATGCTCCTGCAGCTTGTCCGCCGTTTGGCCAATCAGCCGGTCAAGCCGGAAGCGCTCCGGATGCAGCGTATACTGCCCTGACTCCATCTGGCTTAAATCCAGCATATCATTGACGATTCCGGCCATTCTGGCCGCCTCTTCGCGGATAATGCTGGCGTAGCGCTCTCTCTTCTGGCCATTGCCCACATTATCCTGCAGCGCCTCGGCGAACCCGCCGATCAGGCTGACAGGCGTCTTCAATTCATGGGAGACGCCGGCCACAAACTCCCGGCGCGATTGCTCCAGCCGCTTCTCCTTTTCAATATCCGCCTGCAATTTGGCGTTGGCTTCATGCAGCTCGGAGAGGGCCTGATCCAGATTCTCCGAGAGGAAATTAAGGGTGTCGGACAGACTGCCGATTTCATCGGAGCGGCGCATCCCGCTTTTCTCCCGGAAATCCAGCTTGGCCATCCGTTGGGCGGTCCGGTTCAGCGTCAGCAGCGGTTGGGCAATCATCCGCGAATACAATAGCGCCAGCAGCAGTATGCCCGCCACCGCCAGCAGGTAGAAATAAGGATAGAAGCTGCGGAAGGCATCCATGGCGTCCCCTACGGGCTGGAGGGAGGACACCGCGATCATCAGCGTTCCCGCCCCGTTGTCCAGGCGGACAGGGGCGGCCACAACAAACTGGCGGCTTTGGCCTCCGGTGGTGGCAATGTCGGCAATGAAGGAAACCCGTCCGCCGCGGACAAGCACCTCCTCCCGCCGCTCCGGATTCTTGTACCACTGCTCGATTCCCGCCATAAGCTTCTCCATCTCGGCGTTGGGATAGGAGAGGCCCAGGGGAGGCTCCGGCAGACGGAAGGAGGGCGTATTTCTGCTGCGGTTCATGGCCGCATCGGGATTGACGATGCGCAGGCTCACCTTGCCCGCGGAGCCGCTGATGCCCTTGCCTGCGGAAATCTCCCAGCTATTGGGCTTTAGAGTAACCAGCGCGGAAATAGCATAATATTCCTCCTCCAGCCGGGAGAAAAAAGAGGGGACCTCAGTGGTCTCCGGGGCTTCCCGGAGCAAGCGCTGCCGGTTCTCCTCGAAGGCCGCGAGGAAGCCGTCTGTCTTGTCGCGAACGTAATAAGGCTCGAAGTAATGAAGCTGAAGCGCCAGCATAATGGTCAGACATCCGATAAACACCAGCCCGGTGACGGCAAACAGCTTGAAGGAGATGCTTTTAAGCTTCATGGCGCGACCTTCAGGATATAGCCGTTGCCCCGGATGGTCTGGATAAGCGGGGCATACGGCCCCAGCTTCTGGCGCAGCCGCTTGATGGTGGCGTCCACATTGCGGGCGTCTCCCTCGTACCCGTAGCCCCATACCCCGTCCAGCAGCATATCCCGGCTCAGCACCTGATTGCGGTTATGATACAGATACAAAAGCAGCTCGAATTCCTTCGGCGTCACCTCCGAGGGCTGCCCGTCCACCAGCAATTCAAAGGAATGCTCCCGAATCTCCAGTCCCCCCGCCCGGTAGGCGGCGGGGGCTTCCTCCCCGCCTCGCGCTCCCGCCCGCTTGAGCAGCGCCTTCACCTTGGCCACCAGCACCTTGGGGCTAAAGGGTTTGGTCACGTAATCATCCGCCCCAAGCTCATAGCCGTAGAGCTTGTCCGTTTCCTCCGACCGGGCCGTCAGCATGACAATCACCGTATTCGAGGCCTGGCGGAGCTCCCGGCATACGGCGAAGCCGTCCAAAAACGGCATCATCACATCCAGGATCACCGCTTCCGCCGGAGTGTGGGCGAATTTCTCCAGCGCCTCCGCCCCGTTGCGGGCCTCGTCCACCAGAAACCCCTCCTCCTTCAGATAATCCGCAATCAGCTCCCGCATGAGGGGCTCATCCTCCACCACCAATACCGTTGTCATACGTCCTCCTCCTGTAGGCCTTCCTCACCCACATTAAAGCAAAAAAGCCCGGGCTTGTCACACAGAAATCACAATCCGCTGATATGATGACTTCGGAAGCCGGATCAAATTCATCCGCGAAAGGAGGTGCACTCATGCTGCCTCAAGCACGCATCCATCGTCCGGTTCTGCTGCGCCGGTTGTTCAAGCGGGGGGGAGACGGCTGGACCGCCCTGCTGTTTCTGGCCCCCAGCCTCATCGGGTTTGCCTTGTTCTATCTTATTCCCTTCGCCGGAGGGCTTTATTATTCCCTCATGGATAGCCCGGTGAACGGCTCCTTCGCCGGCTGGAGCAACTACAGGGAGGTGGCGGGCAGCGCCTCCTTCCGCAAGGCCGCCGTCAATACGGCCTGGCTGGCGGGTCTGGGCGTGCCCCTCCTGATGGTTATTTCCCTGACTCTGGCGCTGCTCCTAAACCGCGCCCTGCCCCTGCGCAGATGGTTCCGCACCGCCTTCGTTCTCCCCATGGTAGTGCCGGCGGCCTCCGTGATTCTGTTCTGGCAGGTGCTGTTCGCTTCCCACGGCTGGCTGAATCACCTGTTGATCCAGGCGGACCGCTTGCCTGTTCCATGGCTGGAGAGCACAAGCGCCAGAGGCGTCATCGTTGTGCTCTACGTCTGGAAGAATGTGGGGTATAACATTGTGCTTCTGCTGGCCGGGCTTGCTGCCATTCCGCGGGAGTATTATGAATCCGCCAGCATCGACGGCGCGGGAAAAATACGGCAATTGTTCGGCATTACCCTCCGCTACCTGATTCCCACCCTGTTTTTTGTCACGGTGATGTCTGTAATCGGAGCGTTCAAGGTATTTCGGGAGACCTATCTGATTGCCGGGGAATATCCCCATGACAGCATTTATATGCTGCAGCATTATATGAACAATATGTTTCTGGCGCTGGACTACCAGAAGCTGACCTCGGCGGCTTACATGATGGCTGCAGTTATCATTGCCCTGGTGGTCCTGCTGTTTCAGGCGGAAAGATGGTTCAGGCGTTCCCTGGAGTAAGGAATGCGCCGCCACAATGAATGAGGGGGACTTATCCATGCGAGTAAACATGCGCAAAGGCGCGCTTACGGGAATGCTGCTTATCGTGTCGGTTCTCATGCTGGCGCCCTTTGTTGCAACCATCACCAACTCCTTCATGACGGTCAATGAAATTGCCCTGAATTATGATGCGGCGGGAGGAAGCGCCGTCCCGGAGGATTATGCCAATCTGAAGTGGATTCCCGATTGGGTGACGCTGGAGCAGTATAAGGAGCTGCTCCTGGTCAAGCCGCTTTTCCTGCAGATGTTCTGGAATTCCGCCCTTCTTGCGGTTCCCATAGTGGCCGGCCAGACCATCGTGGCGGCGCTGGCCGCCTATGCCTTTGCAAAAATGAGATTTCCCGGCAGAGATGCGCTGTTCTTTCTGTACATTGTAACCATGCTCCTGCCCTTTCAGGTGACGCTGGTGCCCAATTTTATCGCCATGGACAAGCTTGGGCTGCTGGGCAGCTATCCTTCCATTATTCTTCCGGGAATTTTCTCCGCCTTCGGGGTATTTTTGCTCCGCCAATTTATGGTCCAGATTCCCTGGGATTACGTGGAGGCGGCCAAGGTGGACGGGGCCGGACAAGGAAAGATTTTCTCGGCGGTTATTATGCCGTTGGCCATGCCCGGCATTGCCGCCCTGCAGATTCTGGCCTTCATCGACAATTGGAATATGGTGGAGCAGCCGCTCTTGTTTTTGAATGATGCCTTGAAGCAGCCGCTGTCCGTATTTCTGTCACGGGTGAACCAGGGGGACCGGAGTGTAGCCTTTGCCGCCGCCGTATTGTATATGGCTCCGGCGCTGTTCCTCTTTTTGCACGGGGAGAATGAACTGATTGAGGGGATTCAACTGACGGGGATCAAGGGATAGAGGTTGGGAGGCTGACAGATGACAGAGCTTTCAGAGGAGTTGATCCGCAGCAGGCGGAAACGGGCCATTCGGCTTGCCGCCGCCATATTTGCCGGGTGCCTCATTATATTTACCTTTTACTCCAACACATATCAAAGTTTGACACTGCCCAAGGTGTCCGTGGAGCAGCCGGAGATCGGCCAGCTTTCCTACGAAATCGAAGGGGAGGGGAATGTGGCGCCCAAGCGGACAATCCCCCTGTACCATCAATCCGGCTGGCCGGTTGCCCAGGTGCAGATTCAAGAGGGCGAGCTGGTCAAGAAGGGCCAAACCCTCCTGACATTCGATACCTCCCAAGCGGAGAAAAGTTTGGCTGACGAAGAGGACCGCCTGGCCAAGCAGCGGCTGGAGCTGGAGAAGCTGGAGAAAGCGCTGACGCGCAACGGCATCGGCGGGGAAACGGCTGCATTGGAGGAGACTATGCGGCAGATTGCCGCCTTGAAGCTGGATATGTCCATCCAAAGCCGCAAGGTGGAGAGCATCCGCCAGGAAATCGCCCGGAACGGGACGCTGGCGGCCCCCTTCGATGGATTGGTTGCGGTGCTGGAGGCGGATGAGGGGGTGATACCCTCCCAGGGCAAGGCGGTTGTGCAGCTGTCCGACCTCTCCCGGGGCTGGGAGCTGGAGGCGGCCGTTGAGGCGGAGGCGGCGGGCCAGCTGGCCGTGGGCGAGGTTCTCGACGTGCGGATCAGGGCCGGTGAATCCAGGTATGTGAAGGGGACGGTGTCCGCGATTGGAAATGAGGGCTTGGCGGGCGGCCAAACAGCCGGAGGCTCCTCCGGCACGAAGCAGGTAACGCTGGATATTGCCGATGACAAGCTGTCGGGCGGAGAACCGGCGGAGTTCAGCTTGACCCGGAAGGTGGGGATGCCCCGGATGCTGGTTCCCTTATCTGCCATCAAGACAGATGCGCAAGGGGAATATCTGCTGGTGGTTCGGGAAACGAAGCGCCCCTTGGGAAATGAGATGAAGGCTGTCAAGCAATACGTGCGCACTGAAAGCGCCGATGCAACCAAAGCCGCAGTCAGCGGCGCAGTGAACAAGAACGACAAGATTATCGTGGAAGCCAGCCAGCCGGTGAGCGATGGCGATCCGGTCAGGCTGAATTAGGACTTGGAAAAAGGAGAGGAATTCAGATGAAAACCAATTGGACCTGCGCATTGCTGTCTTCTATTCTGCTTGCTGTGCCGTTATCCGCCTGCGGCACCGACTCGGAGCCCGCAGCCGCCGGCAGTTCGCCGGAAGCGGCGGGAGGCAAAACCACGGTGACGGTTTCCGTTCTGAACAGCGATGCTTTTCTGCAGAATGCGGAGCGCCTGTTCGAGGAGGCCCACCCGAATATTGATATCGAAATCCGCGCCTATACCGTTACTCCGGCCAGCAATACCCGGATGATGAACAAAACCCCCGGAGCGGAGCCGGACAATTCGGCGGATATCGAGAAATTCCGGACAGGAGTCAATACGGAGCTGATGTCGGGCAAGGGAAGCGATCTGATTGCTTTGGAGCATCTGCCGTATGCCAAATATGCGGACAAGAAGCTGCTGGCTCCGCTGGACCCCTGGATCGGCAAGGGGCTGAACCCGCAGGAATACTATACGGGAGTATTCGACGCGCTTAAGCTGGAGGGCAAGTCCTATGCGCTGCCTGTCCATTTTAAATCCAATCTGACTCTGGGCAACGGGCCTCTTCTGGACGGGAGCGGAATCAAGGTGGACGATGCGTCCTGGACCTGGCAGCAGATGATGGAGATGGGCCAATCCTTGGTGCAATCCGGCGCGGCAACGTCGATCTGGACAGGCGTGAAGCAGGCGAACCTGCTGGCGGATATGGTGGAGAGTGAATACGGCAGCCTGGTGCAGGGGAAAAAGGCGGCTTTTAATACCCCCCAATTTATCTCCCTGCTGGAAATGGTGCGCGGCATGTATGGGCAGGGTTTGATTCTGGAGCAGGCTGCCATGTCCAATGACAGCAAGGATATATTCCGGTCGGCGGAGCTGGGGTCGGCCACAGAGCTGCTCACCCTGCCCCAGATGGCCTACGGCGGCAAGGCGCAAATTTACAATACCCCGTCGGATGGCGGCGGGAACGGAGGGTTTGCGTTTTCCTCCGATCTGCTCTTCGGCATGAATGAAAAGTCCAAGCACAAGGATGAAGCCTGGCAGTTCCTTCAATTCCTTCTGTCGGAGACGGTGCAGACCTTGCCTGCCATCGGAGGCATTCCGGTCCACAAGGCTTCGCTGGATGTGCAGCTGCGCAAGACAATCGAACAATTGTCCAGCGGCAGGCTGAAGCTGCGCGGTCCCAACGGGGCAGCGCCGTCGACGGCGGTCAGCGAGGAGCAGTTAAAGGAGATGGTGGCGCTGATGGGGAAGGCCAACCGGTACGCGGCGGGGGACCCCAATGTGATGAAGATTGTCAAGGAGGAGCTGGCGGCCTTTGTGAACGAGGGCAAATCGGTGCAGGCGACTGCAAGCATGATCCAAAACCGGGTGGAAACCTATTTGAATGAATAAGAGGGGGAAGGCGGGCATGCTGATGCACCCCATACGACAGATCGGACTTGGGCTGGCCATTGTCCTGGCCTTGACGGCGGTTCCGGCGAACATCCCTCCGGTTTTGGCGGCGGAGGGGCAAGCGCAGGTGCAGCATGTGCCGGAGGATAGGGCCGAAGCTTCGATCAGCCTGGGAGAGGGAAGGACGCTGGAGATCGCCGGCGCCCGGGTGTTCGGCCAGGGAGGATCGCTGTTATGCACCTTTGAAGCGGTTATTGCCAATGACAGCGGCAGCGATCTGGCGCTCCGTGATTATTATTTCGCCGTCAGGACTCCCTCCGGAGAAGCGGTGGATTTCAAATTGCTGCCGGAGGACAGGAACCGGCTGACGGTTCCCGCCGGAACGACTGCGGCCTACCGCTTCTACGGGGCAGTTGGCAGCGAGGCCGAAGCCCGGGGGCTGCGGCTGGAAGCCAACCGTTGGGATTTTTCATTGGCCGGCCTTTATGCCAAGCTGGGCGAGGCNGGCTGGAAGCCAACCGTTGGGATTTTTCATTGGCCGGCCTTTATGCCAAGCTGGGCGAGGCTCCCCTGTTTGCAGGCGGCAACGGGCTGGAGCAAGCCGCAGCTCCCGCAGGCGGCGTGCTGCTGCCCGGCAGCAGCTCCGCTCCTGTGTGGTGGCGGGAAGACGGGCAGCTGGAGGCCGTCTGGACGTTCACCCTGAAGAATCCCTCCGGCACGCCTGCAACGCTGCCGGAGTGGAGCTTCTGGCTGGAGGACGGCGAGGGGGGACGGATATATTCCCTGACGCCGGACCGGAAGCCGGCGGGGACGGCCATTGAGCCCGGGGGAGAGCTGGATATTGCGCTGACTGCGGTTTTGCCGCTGGACTCCGCTTTACACAACCCCACGCTTATCCTGGCGCGAACCATTCAGGAGACCGGAACCGGAGCGGAGGTGCCTGTAGCGGCCTTCCCCATCCCCGGCATCCTCGGCCATGAGCCGGACGGCAGCAGCCGGAGCATTGAAACAGAGTCGGGAACCTTCACCGCCGAGCTGACTGCCCTGGAGCGTTGGCCGTGGACGGATCAGGATTTGATTACCGCCGCAGTGACACTGACCAACACCTCCTCCAAAGCGGTTGCGGTGCCGCAGCTGGAGGGGGTTCTGGTGGCGGACGGGACCGTTGAATGGGCTGCCAAGACGGTGCGGGGCGATTCGGTCCGGCTGCTCCAGCCGGGGCAATCCTCCCTGCTGTTCGTCCAGGCCAAGGTCGATCCCGAGGAGGCGGTTGGTCTCTGGGACGTTCGGCTTCAGGCCATGGCGGAAGCGGAGGGAGGAGCGGCGGCAAAACCGCTTTGCCGGGTGGAATGGAGCGGGGTTGCGGCAGCGTCGGCCAAGAAGCTTCCTGCCGGATCACCCGCCAAGCTGCCGAACACGGCCGCCGGGTGGGCGTGGACGGCTTCGGCGCCCATCATCTACGAGAGCGCTTCGGAGCAACTGGTGGCCGTGCGTATGGATGCCGTCAACGGGGAGAAGCGTTACGCGCCGCCGGGCCAATGGGTGGCTCAATTCCGGACGGCGGATGGAACGATGTATCCGGCGGAGATGGAATCCACCTCCAAGCGGGTCATTCCCTCCGGCACCGCATCCCTTGTGGCCTGGACCAGATTGCCCAAGGGAGTTGCCCTGGACGGGCTTGGGCTCATGCTTGGCCAGGCGGTAACCGGAACAAGCCTGTCCCAGCCGGGGGAAAAGCCGGATGCGTTCCTGCAGGCCGCAGTCTTCCAACTGCCGGGGCGGCAGGGAAGCGGAGAGAAGCCCGGAGACCTGACAAAGCCTGTGAATCTGTATCCTTACACATTCGAGATCACCGATATGGTCCGGCCGGCTTGGTTTTACAATGACAAGAAGGCATTGTTCCAGTTGAATTTTTCCTTTGAATACATGCTGGCAAAGCAGTGGAATGTTGTTTCGGAAATGAAGAGCCGAAGAATCGTCCTGCAATTGCTGGACGGGCAAAATCATCTGATCCAGGAGAAATCGTATGAGCTGGACCCGCAGGATGCGGCCGCGGATGGTTTGCTGCTGGACTCCGATAAGAAGGAATGGATTGTGGAGATGAAGGACCTCTCCCTTGATCTGTCCAGCTTTACCGTAGCTCTTTATGAGGAATTTCTGCCGGGCTTCCGGCGGTTAATCGGCAGTACCACATCCGAGTGGTATTAATGATCGGTATTGCAATAGCCGGCGGTTAAACCCCCTGCCCAAGCCTCTGCTCCCCTACGGGAGCAGAGGCTCTTTGGCATGCAGATGGAAATCCCTGTTGAAATTCGTTAAGATAGGAGAAGGAAAAAAGGAAAGGGCTGGAACCCATATGAGGCAAAAAGGGAGCCGTACAACATGAAGAGGGTGCTGGTAATTGTTCCGGCCTTCAATGAAGAGGCGGCGATTCTCGATACAGTGGCCCGGGTCCGGGCCACAGGGCGGGCGGATTGCCTGGTGGTCAACGACGGCTCCACAGACCGGACGGAGGAGCTGCTGGCCTCCTGCGGCATTCCCCATGTGCGGCTGCCGGTTAATCTGGGCATCGGCGGCGCTGTTCAGACCGGGTATCGGTATGCGGCGGCGAACGGATATGATTATGCCGTCCAATTGGACGGAGACGGGCAGCATAACCCGGAGGATTTGGACAGGCTGATTGCCGCTATAGAAGAGAGCGGGGCGGATATGGTCATCGGCTCCCGCTTTGTAGAGGACAGCGGCTACCGGGGAAGCCGGGCGCGGCGGCTGGGCATCCGCTACTTCTCCCTGCTGATCCGGCTGCTGACGGGGCTGTCCGTAACGGACCCCACCTCCGGGTACCGGATTGTGGGCAGGCGGCTGATGGAGCGCTTCGCTGTCCGCTACCCCGGGGACTATCCCGAGGTGGAGGTGCTGGTGGACATGGCCCGGCTGGGCTGCCGGGTGAAGGAGCTCAGCGTGCGGATGAATCCCCGCCAGGGCGGCGTTTCCTCCATTACCCCCGTCAGGTCGGTGTATTACATGATGAAGGTGACGGTTTTTTCCCTGCTGCGGCGGGTGGCATAATCGATTCCAAGGTGAAGGGGCTGAGCGGAGAATGGACCGGATTCAGGCTATTTCCATCGGTGTGGCCCTGCTGTTCTTTGTCCAGGTGCTCTGGGTGGTGCGCCGCCAGCGCTTCCGGGAGCGGCAGGCCTTTGTTTGGCTGATGCTGGCGGCGGCAGCGGTGGTAACGGCGGCGGTAATTCCGCTGCTCAATCGGGCGGCGGCCAGGCTGGGCATCGCTTATATGCCGGCGCTGATCTTCATGCTGGCGTTTTATGTGGTCATGAGCCTGCTGATGCTCCATGCCGCCCAATCCTCCCGGGAGGAGGAGCGGCTGAAGATTCTCACCCAGGAGCTGGGGCTGCTCCGCAAGGAGCTGGAGGATGTGAAGGGCCAGCTGGCGGCGGCTGAAGCGGCATCGGGTTCTGAGGCTCCAGGCGCCGGGCGGGGATAATCCGGGAGGGCGGAACGGAGCCCTTGGGAACGGGCGCCAGGCACAACCGGCATAAGAAGCGGAGGAAAATCATAATGGCTCTTGTCAATGTGGCGCTGATTCTGCTGAATACGGTGATTATGGTCAGCGGGCAGTTTTTGTGGAAAATGGGAATGCAGCAGAATCCCGGAAGCTTCGGGTCCCTGGCCGGGATTCTCCGGCTGTTTCTCTCCCCTTATGTGCTGACGGGGCTGTTTATGTACGGGGCGGCTACCCTGCTGTGGTTTTTTATTCTGTCCCGGGTGCCCCTGAGCCTGGCTTACCCGCTGCAGAGCGTTGCTTATATTCTCGCCGTGTTCGGCGCTTATTTTATTTTCCATGAGCCGTTGTCGGCAGCCAAAATCGGCGGCTGTATGCTGATTCTGGCCGGCGTGGCCTTGATCGGCTGGAAGGGGTAAAGGAATTGAACAACAAAAAATGGCTGGCCGTGCTGCTGCTGGGGGCGTTCCTGCTGAAATGCCTGCTGGTTTTGCTCCATGGCGGCGATTACGACTACGGCTCCGATGACCGGGGTTATTTGGAGTCCGCCCGCATTCTGGCGGAGGAAGGGAAGTTTACCTATAATGACCCGGACCGGCCCACCTTCTTCATCACACCGGCTTTGCCGGGGGTATTGGCGCTGGTATATAAGGCTACCGGGAGCCTGACGGCAACGGCGCAGATTTTCCGCATTCTCCAGGCGGCCATGGTGGCGGTTGCCCTGGGGCTGCTGTTTTTGGCGGCGCGGCGTATCTTTAATGAACGGACGGCCTTATGGACGGTGGCCATCAGCTCGTTTTATCCGCCCTTATGGCTTATGTCCCTGTTTATTTTTACGGAATCCATGTTCCTGCTGGCGTTAATCCTGCTGCTTTATACAGCGCTGCGGGCCATGGAGCATCCCACAGGCCGCTGGGCAGCGGCTTTTGGCCTCATATGGGCGGCTGCGGTGTATGTGCGTCCTACTATTGCCCTGTGGCCGGGACTGATCTTCCTATATTATCTCTACGGGGCCAAGCTGCCCTGGAGGAGGCTGGTCCGCTGCGGGCTCATTGCGTCGGCGGTGTTTGTCCTGTGCCTGACTCCCTGGTGGGTGCGCAACTATGAGGCGTCGGGGGGACATTTTATTCCTTTGACAAAAGCGGGGGGCAATCCTCTGTTGTTGGGGACCTATCCCTTTACGGTGCCGGCCCTGTTTATGGAGGAGCAAAAGACCTGGCATACCACCAATGACCAGTGGATCAACGATGAGCAGGATACCGCCCGGGCCAAGGAGCGGATTAAGGAAGGCTTCGCCACAAAGCCGCTGCTGTATACCGCCTGGTATACGGTGGGCAAGTTCGCCCTGTTCTGGGGAGATGTGTTCTACTGGATGGCGCTGCCGGGAATTCCTTTGGTTGCGGCGGTACTGTACCACTATCTGCTGCTGGCTGCGGGAGTTGCGGGCTTGCGCCGCTGCTGGCGGCTTCCCGGGGCGCAGCTCATCCTGCTGCTGTTCGGCTACCTGTCCTTGCTGCATATGATCTATCTGGCCCATTCCCGCTATTCGGCGCCGCTTATGCCGCTGGTGGCCATGTTTGCGGCCGCTTATATCACCGGAAGGCTTGACCGGAAGCGGAGGCCCGCGGCATCATGAACCGTTACTTTTCCCGCATATATTTGCCATTGATGTTTGTTGGCGCAGCCGGGCTGATCTACGGCATTACCCGGGTGCAAAGCTGGAGCTGGCTGTGTGTGCTGCTGTTGGCCGCCGCTCTGGTCGGCGTGGGCAGGGATGCCCGGGCCATCAGCTGGATTCATTTTTTGCCGGCGGGGCTTCTGACTCTGACTGCTTTCTATTTGATCTACCAATATGCCAATCCCTTCTGGCACAGGGTGGTGGGCTGGCAGACGGAATCTCTGCGCCATATCTTCAACTGGAACGATTGGTTTAGCCGGATTCCCGGCAATGACGCCGCCTTTATGCGGCTGTGGCAGCCCCGGTGGCTGACCCGCTACATGCAGTGGGTGTATGCCTACGGCTTTACGCTGTCCTACTGGATTTGCATTATCCGCGCTTTTTTTACCCGGGATGTGACCAAGCTGGGCCGTTACGCGCTGGCCGGCTATCTCCTGCAGGTGCCGCTGATTCTGCCCTTCTACAACACCATTCTGCTTCAGGAGGTGTGGTATGTGCAGGGGACGCCCGATCTGCTGGAGCGGATGATGAGCCCGGAGGCCGCTTACCAGACGGTGCTGAACTGTTTTCCCAGCATGCATACCTCCATTGCCTTTGCCGGTCTTCTGCTGTCGCTCCGGGAAAAAAGCCGCTGGTACAAGGCGATGCTGAGCGTGTACTGTATTTCTATCATCATCTCCACCATGTATCTCAAAATCCACTGGGTGCTGGATGTAGTGGGCGGGATGCTGTTTGCCGCAGGCTGCGTCTGGCTGGCGGACAGGCTGGTCGGCTCCCGGGCGTTCCAGGGGTTTGCGGTGAAATTCGAAGGGCTGGGGCAGCGGCTGGAGCGCCGGATGCATCCTGCAGCCGGAGAAGGGAGGAATTGACGGAGGATGCGCCGTTTGATGAAAGTGGAGGTTCTGGCAGGGGTTGCCGCAGTGATTATTCTGGCCTGGCTGCTCTTGTGGAAGCCGGTGATCGGCATGGCGGACAATGGGGACTTCCTGCGGATTATGGGAACCGTTGGGCTGGATTACACTGATCCTTCCTTGACCTATGAGCAAAAATATTTCGGCTGGTTTATCCGTGAATTTGCCATGAAGGGGCTGGGGCTGGGGGGCTATGCCAGCACCTCGCTTTTGCCGGTGATGATCGGGAAGCTGCTCTGTTTGGCGACGGGCCGGGAGCTGTTCGATATGCGGGCGGTGGCGGTTGTGTACGGGGCGCTTTTTGTGGCTGGGGCTTGGCTGCTGCTTCGTTTCGGCAAGGGAAGGAATATGTGGGGGAACGCGCTGCTCGGCGTTCTGTTTGTAATCATGTTTGCGGATATTGGCTATTCCGCCTATTATAACTCGCTGTTCAGCGAGCCTATGGCCTATGTGGCCATGCTGCTCACCCTGGGGTTTGTGCTGGCGCTGCTGCGGGGGGCCCAGCCCATGGGCTTCTACCTGTGGGGATTCGCCATTGCCGCGGTGCTGCTCATTGGCGCGAAGGTGCAGAATGCCCCGGTGGGGCTGCTGCTGGCGCTGCTCGGTGTCAGGCTGGGAGCTCTGCGCAAAGGCGGAGGCTGGCGCAAAAAAGCCGGTTGGCTGGCGGTGGTGCTGGTTGCGGCTTCGGTGGCCATTTATGTTTCGCTGCCCCGGGAGATCAAGATTATTAACCAGTACCAGACGGTGTTCTATGGGGTGCTGAAGGGTTCGGAGAATCCGGCGGCGGATTTGCGGGAGCTGGGTCTGCCGGAGAAGCTGGCGGTGAATGCGGGGACCAACTATTTTGAGCCGGCGCCCATTGACCAGCATGATCCGGTGTTCGAGAGGGAGTATTACCCGGCCTTCAGCCACTTGAAGGTAGGTTTGTTCTATTTGAAGCATCCCGGGCGGTTCTGGGACAAGCTGGAGGTGGCGGGGGAGCATGGGATGACCATCCGGCCTTATTATCTGGGCAGCTTCGAGCAGTCGGAAGGCTTGAAGGCCTGGGAGCTGTCCGATGCCTTCAGCCTGTGGAGCGAGTTCAAGCACCGGGTGCTGCCCAACAAGCTGTGGTTCATTCTGCTGGTGTTTGTGCTGTATTATGCCCTTCTGATCCGGCGGTATCTGGACGCCTTCCGCTTGCGGGACCGCATCCGGCTGGAGGTGCTGGCGGGTCTGGGGCTGGTGGCGCTGTTCCAGTTTGTGACCCCGGTGGTGGGGGACGGGGAGGCGGATTTGGCCAAGCATCTGTTTGGCTTCAATGTCTCCTTCGATCTGATGCTGTGGTTCGGCGTTATGCTGCTGCTGGAGCGTTTGCCGGTCCGGGGCCGCCGCGGCGGAGCGGTCGGGCAAAGACCGGGACGGCAGAATTAATGAACAGGCGGATATGACCGGCAACAGGGTCATGATCCGCCTGTTTGCAATCCGGCGCCCCGGCCCGGCGGCCCAATACTGCGGCGGACGGTGGGGGACGGACTCAGGTTCCGTTATTTTGCGCAAAACCGTTTTTTTCGCGGGCAAACGGACAGAGAATCCGTTATTTGCCGGGATACCGCCTATTAGGCAGCTTTTCGGGGTGCTTAACGGATCGTATGTCCGCGAAATCCTGAAAACCGCGGGATTTGGTGAAATAGCGGATCGTCAGTCCGGATGATCTGCCGCTGGGATAGACGGCGGGAGCAGGCTCCGTGGCGGACCAGTGCCCGGAGCGCTCCAAGCGGGAAAAGCTGTTCCTCGGTCTTCCTGTTATTTGGACTTTCGTGTCCGGATCAGCGCCAACCCGGAGGCCAGTATCAGAAGTCCGCCGAAAAGATACGGAACGCGGCTGGTTTCTCCCGTCTTGGGCAAGGCGCCTAAAGGAACGGCGTTCTCCAGGATCAGCGCTTCACCGGTTACATCGGCTTGCGCCGGTGCGGGAGCTGCAGGGGGAGCGGTTGGCGCTTGGGGCGAAGGTGCGCCCCTTGCCACAAGGTCATCCGTGATTATCATTTCCTCCTGTTGCCGGGATGAGGCTGACGGAGTCGGCGCCGCAGAAGACCGCGGTGCAGCCGACTGTACGGGAGCAGCCGAAGGCGTCACGGACGGCGATGGGCTGGGTCCCCCTAAAGGAGTAGTTTCCTCCGGGATTTCTACAGGTGATTCAGGCTCCGGCGTCGGCTCGGAGGTTGGCTCCGGCGTCGGCTCAGTCGACGGGTCCGGAGAAGGCTCAACCGACGGGCTCGGAGAAGGAGCAGCCGACGGGTCCGGAGAAGGTTCAACCGACGGGTCTGGAGAAGGTTCAGCCGACGGAGTCGGAGAAGGCTCAACCGACGGGTCCGGAGAAGGCTCAACCGACGGGCTCGGAGAAGGAGCAGCCGACGGGTTCGGAGAAGGCTCAGCAGACGGGGTCGGAGAAGGCTCAGCCGACGGAGTCGGAGAAGGTTCAGCCGACGGGGTCGGAGAAGGCTCAGCCGACGGAGTCGGAGAAGGTTCAGCCGACGGAGTCGGAGAAGGCTCAGCCGACGGAGTCGGAGAAGGTTCAGCCGACGGAGTCGGAGTAGCTGTAGGTGTTGGTGTTGGTGTCGGTGTAGGTGTCGATGTCGGTGTAGGTGTCGATGTCGGTGTCGGCGTGGGTGTCGCCGTCGGTGTCGGCGTAGGTGTCGATGTAGGTGTAGGCACAGGTGTGGGCGTCGGTGTTGGAGTAACTGTAGGCGTAGGTGTCGGTCCCTCCGGAATGGTTCCGGTGAATGGGTAATGATGGGTTTCGCCGGAGGTGCCCTTCATGGATTTGGCGATGACAGTTCCGTTAATTTGTCCGTTGGAAAAGAGGAGATCCGCCCAAGGCGCCAGCACGGAGCCTTTAATTTGCAGGCTGGACATGGATATAGTTTTGGCTTCATAGAAATTGTACAGCACATAGCGGGCCCGGTTGGAGTTTTGATCCAGAGAAGGCATCCGGGAAATATTCTCCCCGCTTATATTGACAATGACCGTGGCTCCGTTGGGGACCTGTTCGATATTGAAGGTATGGGCGGCGGCCAGCGTGGCTCCGGGTACGGAGAACACCGTATCCCCGGCATTGCTCCCCTTTAATGTGATGGTGCCGTAGGCTTCCTGGGTGGTGCCGGTGGCGGTAAGCTTGGACAGCTCTGCCGACAGCTCCCTCAGATAAACGAAGGCAGCCTCAAAATCAATGGGGTTATCCTGCCGCCAGCTGCCGTACCGGACATTGGGATTATAGGGGCTGCTGACATTCAGGGCGCCGCCGTAAACGGCATTCCCGTAAAAAATCTGCCCGTTCCCGTAAGTGACGTCTCCTCCAATAACGAACACATCGGTTCCGTTAGCCGAGCTGTCCAGCTTGTCGCCCACGCCGAAATTATTCAGAATCGCGTTTCCCCCTGCGGCAAGCCGTCCCTCCGTATCCGAGGTCTGCTCAATATCCCCCAACAGGAATATGTTGAAATCCTGGGCGATGCCCAAGGGCTTTGACGATGTCTCTCCTTGAGCCCATACAATAGGGATTGCGCTGAACAGCAGGACTCCCGCCAGCAGCAATTGCAGACCGGTTTTCACCTTTTTCATAAAAAAAATTCCTCCTTTTCACGACAAGGCGCGCCGCCATCTTACACCAAAATAATCCAGTTAAAAAGCTAAATTCCAGGCGGATGTTAATGTTCTTTATAAAGAATAACTCTAATTTTAGCATGCGGCTCTGAACAGAAACTGAACATCGAACTTTCGGCGAAGATGCAAAAGTTTGTTGAATCTTTCCGATAAAAAGTTCCTATTCCCTCAATAAACCGATATACTCAATTATGGAACAGTTACATTTAACCGGGGAGGAGTGCCGTTTATGCACATCCGCTTCAAAGCATTCACAGCCCAAACGGCACTGTCCCTATGTGCCGCAACGCTTCTGCTGCCCGGCATTGCCGGAGCCGCTGCAGGAGTCAACAAAAGCTCATTTACCGATATAGAGCGGCATTGGGCCCGGCAAACTATCGAGTGGGCGGCCTCCCAGGGAATAGCCGAGGGATACGAGACCGGGACATTCCAGCCGGACCGCAAGGTTTCCGAGCCGGAGTTCCTTGCCATGCTGATTAGAACCCTTGCCCCGGGCAAAAACGTTGGGTCAAGCTTAAGCGCAGAACCGTGGTACAAGCCCTATTATGTGTATGCGCAGGATAACCATTGGATGCTGGCAAATGCCTTTGATGCCAATTTATATAACCGCGGGTATGTGGCCCAGCTGATGGCATCCGCCCAAGGAAACCGGCTGCCGCTCTCGGAGGCGGTGCAATTTCTTCTGGATGAGGGCCTCTCCCAAGGCAAATATGCGGCTACAGTGGAGGGGTATGCCTCCGGTGAAGCCTTGACCCGTGCGGAGGCGGTGCAGTTTTTGCGCAATGCCAAGGCCCAGGGGACGGAGCTGAAGCCTGCCCCGGAAGGGCCTGCGGGTCTTGGCAGCAGTCTGCAGGTGGGAAGCGTTTCGTTGGGGGATACAGCGGCCTATGTCCAGGCCATGTTGGGTGAACCGGACCGCAGGGATGCCAGCGTATATGGTTTCGAGTGGCAGGTTTACAGCCGGCATCCTCAAAGCTATACCCTGGTCGGCATACGTGACGGCAAGGTTGCGGGCTTATATACCTCGGGAACCGACTGGTTGACCTCCGGCGGTGTAAGCCCCAACGATACCAAATCTGGGATCGCGGATAAATGGGGAAGTCCCCTTTCCCGCATCCTGAAGGGGAATACCTGGGTTTCCATAAAAAGCGACGGCCATTCTCAGGTATTTGAACGGGACGGGGCTTATGTCACTTTCTATTATGACTTGCAGGATAAGGGACAAATCAGCGGCGTGAAGATGGTGGCCAAGGCGGAGGAGCAGCAGCTTACTTCCGCTTCCGGCCAATCCGGGGATCAGCTCCGGGAGGCCTTCGAGCGGCAGGTTCTTGATCTGGCCAATGCGGAACGGGCCAAACGCGGAATTGCCGCCATGCAGTGGAGCGATACGGCGGCGGCCATTGCCAGAGCCCACAGCTCGGATATGCAGGAGCAGGGGTATTTTGCCCATGATGACCGGAGCGGCCGGATGCCTTGGGACCGGGCGGAGGACGCAGGACTCTCCTACCGGCTGTTCGCCGAAAATATTGCCGCAGGCCAGGCCGATGCTCTGGAGGCCCACTATGGCTGGCTGAATTCCACCAGCGGGCACCGGGAGAACCTGTTGGGGAGCAATACCCACTTTGGAGCAGGGGTGGCATTCGGCGGCAAGTACCGGGTGTACTACACGGAAAATTTTTATACCCCGTATTGAAATTGGGGGGAGCTTCTATATAAATGGAGGGATTCCTGTGAGCAGTATATTGGATATGTTCCGCAGCCGCTACAGCTGCCGCGCCTATAAGGCGGACCCGGTAGAGGAGGAGAAGCTGGCCGTCATTCTTGAAGCGGCCCGGCTTGCTCCCACTGCGGCCAACCGTCAACCCTTCCGGCTGGTAGTGGTGCGGACGGAGGGCCGGCAGGAGGAGCTGCGGCGGATTTACCCGAAGGAGTGGTTCGCCCAGGCCCCCTATATTCTGGGGGTATGCGCTTTGCCGGATAAGGCTTGGGTCAGACGGGACGGCAAAAATTATGCGGATGTGGATGTATCCATTGTGATGGATCACATGGTTCTGGCTGCAAGCGCCCAAGGCTTGGGAACCTGCTGGGTGGGCGCCTTCGACGCCGGAGTAACCCGGCAGATTCTGGGGTTGGAGGAAGCGCTGGAGCCGGTTGTCTTCACTCCGCTGGGGTATCCCCTCGATGCTCCGGCGGCCAAGGTCCGCAAGCCGCTGGAGGAGCTTGTGCTGTACCGGTAGCCCGGTTCCGGCGGGACGAACTGCCGTTCCTTTTTCGTTCAGCTTTGTAAAAGATGTGTGAAAAGCCTAATCCGGAACCAGCCCAATACCGATAAAAGAGGATATGGAAAATTGCGGCTAGCCCCAGGTTATTCCCGGACAGATGCCGGTTGCAGCAACATGATGATGAAAGGGAGATGGATTGATGCGATTGAAACGGGTCATGCTGGTTATGCTGTTACTTGCCCTTATAACCAATACCATCGGCCTCGGCGGTACAGCCGCATTGGCCGCCACTACATCGGAGGAAATTTCCAGCCTTGTGCTGAACAAGAATGAATTGACCATGGAAGTGGGCGATACGGCTGCCCTGACGGCTACAGCGGTCTATGTCAGCGGCTCTACCGCCACCGTTACCGTTAAGACCGAATGGAATTCGGGCTCGCCCGAAGTAGCCTCCGTCTATGCCGGCACAGTGACGGCCAAGTCAGAGGGCAAAGCGGTGATTACCGCCACGTATCTGGGACAGACCGTGGTCGTCAATGTCACTGTTGTGAAGCGGGTCCGCACCCTGGTGAAGGACAAGCAAACCGTGGACCTGCGCAAGGGTGAATCCGAGCAGATTACTCTCACCGCCTATTACGATGACGGAACCACCGAGGACGTAACCAAAAAAGCGGAGTGGAACAGCGACTCCAGTTCAGTAGCCACAGTAGTCAACGGCCTGATTAAGGGGCAAAATTCCGGCCAGGCCGTGGTTACGGCGGCCTATAACGGCCAGTCCGTTTCCATTCCGGTCAACGTGGAGATTGTCAAACGGATTGACCCCGACAAACGGGAGCTGTCCCTGCTGCTGGACGAAAGCGAGACGCTGAAGCTCACCGCCACTTACCCGGACGGCTCTGTAACCGATGTGACCGAGCTGGCCGATTGGGAGTCCAACGACCCGGATATTGCCGATGTCATTAAGGGTGAAGTGAAGGGATACGGCTCCGGCCAAACCTATATCACCGCTACATACGGCACCAAAACCACCACCATCCGCGTAGATGTGGATTTGGCGGTTAAGCTGAATGTGAACAAAACCAGCCTTTTCCTAAAAAAGGATGCGACGGAGGAAATAACGCTTACTGCCACATATGCCGACGGGTCCACAGACAGCGGATTGGCCGCCCGGGCCACCTGGACCACCAGCGATCCTGCAGTGGCTACCGTCACCAAGGGCAAAATTATTGCCAACGGCACAGGTGAAGCCACCATCACCGCCACGTATGTGGACAAAACCGTGTCTATTTTGGTGGATGTGAATGTGCCCCGGCTGTTGATCGTGGATCAGGAGGAGCTGTTCCTGCAAACCAAACAAACAGCCAAGCTGGCGCTGACCGCCACGTATGCCAACGGCACCACCGAGGATGTTACGGATAAAGCGGAGTGGACCACCGCCGATTCTTCCATTGCTTATGTGCAGGATGGCTCCATTACCACCTACAAAGCAGGCAAAACGGAAATCACCGCCACTTACGGCGACAAAAGCGTCAAGGTGGCCCTGTCCGTGGATGTACCCACTACCCTCTTGCTCAGCACCAAAAAGATCAACTTCCAGATCGGCAGCACCGAGCAGGTGAAGCTGGAGGCGCTGTTCAGCGACGGCACCCAAGCGGATATCACCTCCTTGGCCAAGTGGAGCACCAGCGATGCGGATATTGCCGATGTGACCAAGGGCATGGTAACGGGCATCGGTACGGGGGTAGCGACAATTACGGTGGAATACGGCACCCGAAAAGCAACCCTGACCGCATCCGTCGGTGTGCTGAAGAGCCTGACTACCCAGAATGATCAGGAGCTGACCCTGAAAAAGGGCGATAAGCTGGATCTGAAGGTGTCCGCCGCTTTTACGGATGGCACCAGCAAGGATGTTACCGGAGAAGCCGTCTGGACCAGCAGTAACTCCAAAACGGTTACCGTCGATGAAGGCGGCCATCTGGTTGCCGCAGCATCGGGAACGGCCACCGTTACCGCCTCCTTCGGCGGTAAAACCTGCGAGTTCGATGTGCAGGTGGATACGGCTCAAACGTTGACTGCAAGCCCCACGCTGCTGGTGTTTGATTTGGGCGAGATCAAGGCCATTACCCTTACCGCCAAGGACCGGGACGGCAATGCCGCCAATGTGACGGCAACCGCCGACTGGACCACCAGCAATGCCTCCATTGCCACCGTGGACAAGGGAGTGGTTACCCCCGTTGCCCGGGGCAAGGTGACCATCACCGCCAAGTACGGCGGGCAATCCGTCTCCATCTCCGCTGAGATCGGTGTGGCCCAGGCGCTGAACGCCAGCAAGCGGGTGGTCAACATCAAATCCGGCGAGAGCATTCAGATTACGCTGAACTCGCAGTTGTCCGACAACAGCAAGAAGGAGATAGATGCCGCGGCGGCGGTATGGAAATCCAACTCGTACAATGTAGCCGATGTAATGGACGGCCTGATTACCGGAATGGGACCGGGGACGACCACAGTAACGGCCACCTTCGGCGGCAAAAGCGTCACCGTTACCGTCAATGTGGATACCTTGAAATATTTGCAGACGGACCATGTTATGGTGAACATGACCGCAGGCTCCACCATGAAGGTGACGGCAACGGCCACCTATGCGGACCAGACGGAGGAGGATGTTTCCATAGCCGGGCTGTGGACCACCTCCAACATGAAGGTGGCGGACGTGAAGAACGGCGTCATCCGGGCCAACGGCAAGGGCAAGGCAACCATCACCGTGACCTTCGCCAAAAAGAAAACCTATGTCTATGTGACGGTAAACTAAAAGCATCCGCCAAAGCGCAAATGCGCCAATCGCGCATCGGCAAAAGAAATGCCCCTCGGGTTAAGGCCCCGGGGGCATTTTTGTTGTGTGGTTTGTGCTTCTTCCTGCGTGCTCTCTGCACCGCCTGGTCAGGCCTTCTGCATAGCCTTGAAGCGGCCCGGATAGTTGGTGATGACGGCATCCACGCCGGCTGCCGCCATCCGGCGGTAATCGTCGTCGCTGTTGACCGTCCAGGGGCGCACCTTGACTCCCGCCATCCGGGCGTTCATGACGATTTCGGGGGTGACGGCCAGGTAGTGGGGGTGAAGGCTGCGCGCCCCCACAAAGGCGGCATATTCCCAAGGTCTGTACAGCCCTTCGCTGTAAAGCACCGCCGTCTCCATATCCGGGGCCATTCCCGCCAGCCGGGCGATGCTGTAATGGTTGAAGGAGGAGAGCACAATGCGCTTCTCCATGCCGTACTGCCGGACCAGCCGCACAACCGCCTCTTCCATGCCGTCATAGGGGACAATGCCGTTTTTCAGCTCAATATTCAGCTCCAGTTGGGTGGGGGCCAGAAGCTCCAGCACCTGGGACAGGAGGGGAATGCCCTCACCCCGGTACACCTCCTGTCCAAAAGAAGCATCCAGCCTGCACAGCTCCTCCCAGGTCCGGCTGCCAACCGCTCCAGTGCCGTCGGTGGTCCGGTCCAGGGTTTCATCATGGATCACCACCACCTGCTTATCTGCCGACAGCTGCACATCCAGCTCGATGCCCCCGGCGCCTTCTTGGACGGCCAGCCGAAAAGCGGCCATGGTATTTTCCGGCGCATGGCCGGACGCTCCGCGGTGGGCGTAAATCAAAGGATACATGACGTTTCCTCCTAATGGTTACAAAATTGCCCGCTCCGGTCAGGCCAGCGGGATGCTCCAGTCGGCGGCGGCAATCCAGGACCCCGTGGAAAACTCCCGGCCTTTGATATCCACGGCTCCTTCATACACTTGAATGAGCAGCCCTTGAGACAGATCGCCGCGGGTGCGGGTGACAGACGCGTTCATAAACCAGTGGAAGCTTTCCTTGCTGTACCGGTTGGGCTGGTTCAGGTCCTGATGGGTGTGCCCGGAGAAGACGAACAGATTGGGATAGGGCAGAAGAAGCTTGCGGAATTCGCTGGCGCGGATCAGCCGGTGATTGCCTCCCTCGGCGCCGATGGCGGGCAGAGGCTGATGAATAAAGACCAGGGCAGGGCTGCCGTCCGCATGGGGCTTCAGCGTCTCCTCCAGCCAGGCCAGCTGCTCATCGGAGTACCAGGCGCCCTCCTGGACATCGGGCTTTTCCTGGACGTAAACCTCCTGGGAGACCATGATCAGATGGATGCCGTTTACCCAAGCATCGGCATACGGCTTATCCATATCCATGAACTTCTGGAAGCGGTCCCTGGCGTCCTTGTCGGTTTTGCCATTGGGCACTGTTTCCGTGCTCCAGGCCCCTTCCTTGGTCAGCCAGATATCGTAATACTCATGATTGCCCATGTTGGCATACATCGGCGGTAGCTTATATTGGTTAAAGGTGGTCCTGAGCAGTTTGTAGTCCAGCTCCCGGGCATAGGTGGTCAGGTCCCCGCCCAGAACGATGGCATCGGAGGTTTCCTTCAGGGAGGCAAGATCCTTGAGGGCCGTGTGAACCTTGTCTACAACAGGCTGGGAGTCGATCATGTGGATGTCGCTTAACAGAAATACAGTGGCCAAAAGCTTTCCTTTCTCCACAGGCGCCGCCGAAGAGGAAGGGGAGGGTGCGGGTGTGGCGCTGGGGGCAGCGGAGGGGGGCGCAGCTTCGGGTGTTGCTTCTTCCGCGGCGTTTACCGGCAGAGTAGCCTCGCCCATAAGCTTGCGCATAAACAGCGACCCCGATGCGGCGAGCAGCGCAATGCCGGCCAGGAGCCACTTCACGAAGCTTCTTCGGTTCATAGGGTTATCGGCGCCTCCTTGCCTGTTGCAGGCTGTAATTAATTCTATTTTACTTGCTCCGGAGGCATCAGGCAATTGAAATAAGAGATGCCAAAGAACCCTCTGCAGGCCTGCCCGGCAAGTCGGAGGGTTTCTCTATCGGACATATAGGCGAGGCCGGGCACAGACTGCAGCAGGCGGCTTAAGTGTTGCTTTCATAGGCATCCAGGCGGCTCCGCAGCTCCCGGATCTCCCGGGCCAGAAGCTCCTTCTCTCTCTTCCAGGACAGCTCCGGGGCTGCCGCAGGCTCCGCGCCTTCAAAACCATATGCCTGCGAAGAGGGAACATACATGTACCCGCCTGCCGGCGCAGGCTTCTCCACAGGGAGCAGCATGGCCGCCAGAACATAGACCAGCAGGAGAAGGCCGCCGGTGAAAATCACGCCAACAGTGACGCATGCCCGCACCCATGCGGGGTTTACCTCAAGGCTCCTGGCAATCCCTCCGCATAAGCCGAACAGCTTTGCGTCAGTCCGGGAACGTTCCAGTCTCATGGTCTAAGCCTCCAATTCCAAGGGGTTTTTGTTCCGCAGAAGGGACAGGCCGTAGAAAATAGCCCCGGCTGCGGCCCCGATGGCAATTATATCGCCGAAACGGCTCAATAGTCCGATTCCCCCGATAAACAGTACAAGGATGCCCAGCGCCCGGACCAAGCCCCGGCCCGTTTTTCCGGATTCAGTCATGTCACATTCTTCCTTTCGTCAAAAAAGATTCCGCTGCCATGTTTTCTAACTTTATGGTAACGGAAAACGGGCTTCCCCAAAACAGTCCCGGGCAGGTAATTGGTACTGGACCTAAGGCGGGGAATTGCTCAATCCAGGGTCGGTTTTACCCGGGAGCAGAAAAAATCCGGACTTTTTTTGAGGTATTTTGCAGCTGCAAAAACCCTTTATTTTGGCGGAAAAAAGGCTTGGAAAACGGCCGGAAAAGGGGGCCCGCACAGGTGGAAAACCGTCTGTTAGACCAAAAAAAGGGAGGACAAGCACGGCGGAATTTGCTATAGTCCATAGGTAGGCTTTTTAAGAGAGTGCCATTTGTCCATTGACAAAACACCAATATATTGATTAGAATTTGTTAAGTAACCACAAGATATAGTTTTGATCAGGTATTTGGAGGGTAAGTATCATCTAGCGGACTCTCCGAATCTAAGAGGGAAGCCGGTGCCAAGCCGGCGCGGTCCCCGCCACTGTAGCGGTGCTTAACCCGATGGACTTTTTGCCACTGGCGCAACGCCGGGAAGGCGTCCTCGATTCTCACGCACCGGAGCCAGGAGACCTGCCTGATCATGAGCATTTTTTTTACCCACGGAGGATGGGGCGGTGTTCGAATACCCAGGACATTTCAAAGCATGTTGTGAAGCCGGGTTTTCATGGAAGTATTCCGGCGCATGTTTTGAAAGGGGATTTCCTGCAGGAATCCGCAATGAGGGCTTTTCCAACGGGATTCTCTGCAATAATCCGCAGCGTATTCGCGCGTCTTTCGTCTCCTTAGCTTAAAGGAGTCGGGGGGCGCCTTTATTTCCCCCTATAAGGCTGGTTATCCCTACTACATATCACATTAGGAGATGTTGGAGCTTGATTACTACTATTCGCAAAAGAGACGGCCGTGAGGCGCTGTTCGCCATCGACAAAATCACCAATGCCATCATGAAGGCCGCTGTTGCCACCAAGGAAGCCGATCCGGCCCAAGCTATGGGGCTGGCTATGAAGGTGATGCAGAGCCTGGAGCAAAAGGATGGCACAGCCGTTCCCTACGTGGAGGAGATTCAGGACACCGTGGAAGAGGTGCTGATGAATGAAGGGCTGGTCCATACGGCCAAGGCCTACATCCTTTACCGGGCGGAGCGGTCGCGGATTCGGGAGATGGACACGCGCCTCATGAAGGTATTCGAGGAGATTACCTACCAGGACGCCTCCGACAGCGAGATCAAGCGGGAAAATGCCAACATCGACGGCAACACCTCCATGGGCACCATGCTCAAATACGGCTCGGAGGGCGCCAAGCAGTTCAATGAGCTGTTCGTGCTGAAGCCCGAACATGCCGCCGCCCACAAGGACGGGGATGTCCATATTCACGATCTCGATTTTCTGACCCTGACCACCACCTGCTGCCAGATCGATATTGAGAAGCTGTTCAAGGGCGGCTTTGGCACAGGGCACGGCCAGGTCCGGGAGCCCAACGATATCCAGAGCTATGCGGCCTTGGCCTGCATCGCCATCCAATCCAACCAGAACGATCAGCATGGGGGCCAAAGCATTCCCAACTTTGATTACGGCCTGGCAAGGGGTGTAGCCAAGACCTATTCCCGGCTCTACCGCAGCAATCTGCTGAAGGCCCTGGAATGGCGCTGGAGTGTGGATGGGCAAAAGCTGGCGCGGTTAGCCGAAGCCTTCGGCGCATGGAGCGCGGACGGAGAGATTTTCCCCCGCATGAACCGGGATGAGGCTGAAGCGGAGCGGGAGCTTGTTCTTCTGGCGGAGCTTCTCGGCAGCCGGGAGAAGGCGGCGGAGGCCCAGGCGATGGCGGTCCGCCAAGCCATGGCAGAGACAGAGCGCGGCACCTATCAGGCTATGGAGGCGCTGATCCATAACCTCAATACCATGCACAGCCGTGCCGGGGCACAAATCCCCTTCAGCTCCATCAACTACGGCACAGATACCAGCCCGGAGGGCCGGTTGGTGGTCATGGGCATCCTCCACGCCACCGAACGGGGCTTGGGCAATGGCGAAACGCCTATCTTCCCGATCCAGATTTTCCGGGTGAAGGAAGGGGTTAACTACAATCCCGGCGACCCCAACTACGATCTGTTCCAACGGGCCTGCCAGGTCAGCGCCAAGCGGCTGTTTCCTAATTTTTCCTTCCAGGATGCGCCGTTTAACCTGGAATTCTACAAGGAAGGCTCTCCGGAAACGGAGATTGCCTACATGGGCTGCCGGACCCGGGTGATCAGCAATGTTCACGACAAGGAGCGGCAGATTACCTTTGGCCGGGGGAACCTGAGCTTTACCACCATTAACCTGCCCCGTCTGGCTCTGGAGCACCGCGGCGATGTGGAAGGCTTTATGGAGGCTCTGGACCGGAAGATCAGCCTGGTTATCGAGCAGCTGCTGGAGCGTTACGAAATTCAGGCCCGCAAGCGGGTGAAGAACTTTCCGTTCCTGATGGGGCAGGGGGTCTGGATCGATTCCGACAAACTCTCCCCGGATGACGAAATCCGCGAGGTGATCAAACATGGCTCTCTGTCCGCAGGCTTCATCGGGCTGGCGGAATGTCTGAAGGCGCTCATCGGCAGCCATCACGGCGAATCCGAGGAGGCTCAGGAGCTGGGCGTCCGGATTATCAGGCATATGCGGCAAAGGATGGACGAAACCGCGGAGCGCACAAGGCTGAACTTCTCCCTGCTGGCGACACCGGCGGAAGGAACGGCAGGCCGGTTCGTGAAGATGGACCGGAAGCGCTTCGGCTCCATTCCCGGGGTGACCGACCGGGAGTATTACACCAACAGCTTCCATGTGCCGGTGTATCATCCGATTACCGCTTTTGCCAAAATCCGCAAGGAAGCTCCTTACCACGCGTTTACCAATGCGGGCCATATCACATATGTAGAGCTGGACGGAGACCCGGTGCATAATCCGTCCGCCTTCGAAACCGTCATCCGGGCCATGAAGGAAGCCGGCATCGGCTACGGCTCGGTGAACCATCCCGTTGACCGTGATCCTGTCTGCGGCTATACCGGCGTTATCGGCGACCGTTGCCCGCGCTGCGGCCGCCGGGAGCATGAAGGCCCTGTAGGGTTTGAGCGGATTCGGCGGATTACGGGCTATCTGGTGGGCACCTTGGACCGGTTCAACAATGCCAAGCGGGCAGAGGAACGGGACCGGGTGAAGCATCTGTAAAATAGCGCAATGCTTACGAAGTTGTCTGGCGAAAGCCCTTAGCGGATGCTTACGAAGTTGGGCTTTCTGACGAAGGCCCTTGGCAGATGCTTACGAAGTTGAGCTTTCTGACGAAAGCTCTCGGGAGGGAACGGCAATGGAAAGGCAAATTGGAATGCTCCGGCTGGCGGGAATTGTGCAGGAATCCATCGTGGATGGGCCGGGCATCCGGATGACGGTGTTCGGCCAGGGCTGTCCTCACGCCTGCCCCGGCTGCCACAATCCCCATACCCACAGCTTTGAGGGCGGCACGCTCCGCTCGGTGGAGTCCATCTTAGCGGAGATCAAGGAGAATCCTTTGCTCTCCGGCGTGACCCTAAGCGGCGGCGAGCCCTTCGGGCAGGCGGCGGAGTTTGCCCGCCTGGCCCGGGGCGTGAAGGCCTTGGGCCGGTCGGTGATCACGTACACCGGCTATACCTTTGAGGTGCTGCTGGCTCAGGCGGACCGTCATCCGGGATGGCGGGAGCTGCTCTCCGCCAGCGATTATCTGATGGACGGCCGGTTTATTGCCGAGCGGCGGACCTATGATCTACCCTTCCGCGGCTCGGATAACCAGCGGTTTCTGGACGCAGCCGAATCCCTGCGCCAGGGCCGGGCGGTTTCCGCCGAGGCGGTAGTCGGCTCTTTGGCCGCATCCACGGCGTAAACGGGCCCGAACCTGCCATCGGTTGAAATGAGCATCAGCTGTGAGCAGCAGTTGAAGCACCCATTGCGTAACAAACATTGCTCAACAAGTGTTGCTCAGCAACCTTACTCCATACAACCTAACTGCTCAGAGGTACGGTGGGGAGGCCCGAAGCTCATCCCTGCCACTGAACTCGGAAAATCAGCTATAATTCCACCAGAATGTTCTCCAACAGGGCATTAAGTATGAAATTTCATACTTAATAAGGTGAAATCACCATAATGGAGGAGAATGTACTCGATTTTTCATACACAAATTGCGTAAACGGCTCAAATCCCAATATTATAGCTGATTTTTCAGCTATAATGTCATCGATTGCGATATCATCAAACCGAGTGACTGGCATCGGATTACTTTTGGATGGATTTCCGTAAAAAAGGAGGGACAGCGGATGCTGATCGTATATGATTCCCGCACCGGCAATGTCCGGCGGTTTGTAGACGGACTGGGGCGGCGGGCAGTGGCGTTGGCGGCGACCCAGGCAGGCGAGCTTCAAGAGCCCTTCGTGCTGGTGACCTACACCACCGGCTTCGGCCAGGTGCCGGACAGCACCGCGGGCTTCCTTCAGAAGAACGGCCACTGGCTGGCGGGTGTAGCCTCCAGCGGCAACCGCAACTGGGGCGACGGCTTCGCCAAAGCCGCGGACCGGATCGCCGCCCAGTACCGTGTGCCGGTACTGGCCAGATTCGAGCTCTCCGGCACCGGCAAAGAGGCGGCGCAGTTCCTGCAGGAGCTGGACCGGCTGGCTGTGACGGCCGGAGTGCAGCGCAACAAGGCATAGAAGCTTGGTGCGCTGCACCGCCCGTCGCTGGGCCGGGGCAGGCAATCGATTCCGGCTTGTGTGCGGCTGCTGAAATTTATGCGGATTGCCGCACCTGCATCCGGCATTTCCACTGCTGGTGAGGGACACCGGCACATGGGCGATTCTAACGGAAGTGAGAGCCCTTATTTGCCTCAAAACAGGGGATTCGGATTTCTAACGGAAGCAGGGGACGTTATTTTAGCGCAATCGGGTTTCTGGCATGCTGCTCGGCTCAAATAGCGGCTCTGGCCGCCGTTAGAATTCTGCAAGCGGTGTATTTGCGGAAATAACGGCTCTCACCGCTGTTAGAAATTGAAGTCCGGTAGCTCACCCGGGCAAGGCCGCCCCATTTTACAAAAAACAGTTGCCCTAAAGCCTTACTACATAGATTACCTCCCCCTCGCAGCAGCGAACGGGGAGGACCGCGGACAATACTGAGAATCGTTCTCGCGCACCAACCACGACCCACACCTACCCAAAGGAGGCGGAAGCCAGATGCGCTATTTGGAGTTGAACAATCTGCTGATGCAGCGGGACGCCGACGGATTCTTCCGTCTGGACAAGGACCGGGAGGCCGCCGATGCTTTTATGGAGGAGGCTGCGGCCCGCAGCATGACCTTCGGCAGCACCGCGGAAAAGGTCCGCTACATGATCGACAACGACTACTATGAGGATGTTTACGCCCACTATTCCGAAGCGGGGGTGGAGGAGGTTTATGCCCTGGCCCACGGGTATGACTTCCGCTTTTCCTCCTATATGGCGGCATCCAAATTCTATACAGACTATGCCCTGCGCACCGATGACCGCTCTGTGTATCTGGAGCATTACCCGGACCGGGTAGCCATCGTGGCCCTGTATCTGGGCCGGGGCAATAAGGAGCTGGCCCTCCGGCTGGCCGCCTCCATGATGGAGCAGCGGCTGCAGCCCGCCACCCCCACCTTCCTCAACGCCGGCAAAAAACGCCGGGGCGAGATGGTTTCCTGCTTCCTGCTGGAGATGGACGATTCCCTCAACTCCATCAACTACGTGCTGGGCACCTGCATGCAGCTGTCCAAAATCGGCGGCGGCGTAGCGGTGAACCTGTCCAAGCTGAGAAGCCGGGGCGAACCCATCAAGGGAGTGGAAGGAGCGGCCAAGGGCATTATGCCGGTGCTGAAGCTGATGGAGGACGCCTTCTCCTACGCCGACCAAATGGGGCAGCGCAAAGGCTCCGGCGCGGCCTACTATAATATTTTTGGCTGGGACGTGGTAGAGTTCCTGGACAGCAAGAAGATCAACGCCGACGAGAAGATTCGCCTGAAGACCCTCTCCATCGGCCTGATCGTCCCGGATAAGCTCTATCAGTTGGCGGAGGCGGATGAGCCGCTGTACGTATTCGCCCCGTTCTCCGTATACAAGGCCTATGGCCGTTATCTGGACGACCTGAACCTGGATGAAATGTACGAGACCTTGCTGGCCGACCCCCGGGTGAAAAAGAAGCGGATCATGTCCGCCCGGGAAATGCTGGTGAAGATTGCCGCCACCCAGATGGAATCCGGCTACCCGTATATCATGAACAAGTCCAACGCCAACCGCGGCCATGCCCTTTCCGCTTTGGGCACCGTGAATATGTCCAATCTCTGCACGGAGATTTTTCAACTGCAGGAGGTTTCGGTAATCGGCGACTACGGCCAGCCTGACCAAATCCGCAAGGACATCAGCTGCAATCTGGCTTCCCTTAATATTGCCAACGTGATGGAGACAGGACTTCTGGAGCGTTCCGTCCGGGAGGGGATGCGCGCTCTTACCGCAGTCAGCGACATGACCACCGTGGCCAACGCTCCCGGCATCGTCAAGGCCAACCGGGAGCTTCATTCCGTGGGCCTGGGGGCCATGAACCTCCACGGCTATCTGGCCAAAAGCCGGATTGCCTACGAAAGCGACGCGGCCAGGGAGTTTGCCCGCACCTTTTTCATGATGATGAATTATTACTCCCTGGCGGAGAGCATGGAAATTGCCCGGGAGAAGGGGGAGACCTTCCAGGGCTTCGAGCAGTCGGACTATGCCACAGGGGGCTACTTCACAAAATATCTGGAGACGGATTACCGTCCTGTCACCGCCAAGGTGAAGACGCTGTTCGGGCAGATGCCCATCCCCTCCCCGGAGGACTGGCGGCGGCTTCAGGAGCAGGTGCAGGCCCACGGTCTGTATCACGCCTACCGGCTGGCCATTGCGCCAACCCAAAGCATCTCCTATGTGCAAAATGCCACCTCCAGCGTAATGCCCATCGTCTCGCCCATTGAGACCCGGACCTACGCCAACTCGACCACCTATTACCCGATGCCCTTTTTGGCCCGGGACAATATCTTCTATTACAAGTCCGCTTACCAGATGGACCAGTTCAAGGTGCTGGACCTGATTGGCGAAATTCAGGCCCATGTGGACCAGGGGATTTCCACGGTGCTGCATGTGAACAGCGATATTTCCACCCGGCAGCTGGCCCGGTACTATATCTACGCCGCGCGGATCGGACTGAAATCTCTTTATTACACCCGCACCAACATGCTGTCGGTGGAGGAGTGCATCGCCTGCTCGGTGTAAAGATCAACATTGATTCCACGAAAAAAGGGGGACACAGCCATGTGCGCCATCAAAGCGGTGAACTGGAACCGCCCGGACGATGATTTTACCCAGGTATTCTGGAGCCAGAATATTATGCAGTTCTGGACCGACGACGAGATTCCCCTGTCCGATGACAAGATGTCCTGGATCACCCTGAGCAAGCCGGAGCAGGACTTGTATATGAAGGTATTGGGCGGACTGACCCTGCTGGATACGGTTCAGGGCGGTGTGGGCATGCCGCAGATTCTGGAGCATGTGGAGGGGCTGCAGCGCAAGGCGGTGCTGGGCTTTATGGCGATGATGGAGCAGATTCACGCCAAGTCCTACAGCAGCATTTTTACCACCTTGGCCTCCAACGAGGAGATCGATGCGATCTTTGAGTGGGTGGAGCAGCACCCGTGCCTCCAGTACAAGGCGGAAACCATTTCTGCGTATTACAAAAATATCTCCGGAGCGCGTGGGCTGTATCTGGCCATGGGCGCTTCGGTGCTCCTGGAAAGCTACCTGTTCTACAGCGGTTTTTTCTACCCCCTCTATCTGGCGGGCCAGGGTAAAATGACCTCCAGCGGCGAGATTATCGACCTGATTCTCCGGGACGAAAGCATCCACGGCCTGTATGTAGGGGTGCTGGCCCAGGAAATCTATGCCGGACTGTCTGCCGGGGAGCAGGAGTCGGCCCGGGCGGAGCTGCTGGAGCTGCTGCGCAAGCTCCATGCCAACGAGGAACGGTATACCGAGGAGCTGTACGATCCCTTGGGGCTGACGGAGGAGGTCAAAACCTTCCTGCGCTACAACGCCAACAAGGCCATGATGAATATGGGGCTCACGCCGCCGTTTCCGGAGGAGGAGATCAACGCCATTGTCCAGAACGGCATCCGGACCCAGACCAAGCAGCATGACTTTTTCTCCAAAAAAGGCAATGGCTACGTCAAGGCGCTGAAGGTGGAGCCTTTGGCCGACGAGGATTTCCAATTCGATTGGCTGGCGGAAAAAGCTGAAGTGAACTAAGCCAAACGGCAAAAAGGCGGTTGGACCGCCGAAGTCTCTCTGTGCGAGAGGGGCTTCGGGGCCAGCCGCCTTTGTTTTTTGGGCAGGGAGGCGAGCCGGGAGGACTGGGAGAAGAGAAGAGGCCGCATTGGAGCGCTATGCTTCCCCAAAAGATAAAAACCATCACAAAAAATAAAGATGAACATGCACCAAAAATATATACAGGAGCAAAAGGTAATGATTTCGCAACCGCTGGCCGCGTGTTACCGTTAGGACGGATTCAGCATCCTGCATAGAAGAGGAGGGGAGCTTCTAGTGTGACAATGGGGCGGCAACGGGTCCGAGCCGTCACCGGCAGCCTATCGGGGCTGCCCAAAAATGACGAAAGGGGTATTCATGATGTCCATGAGCAAGCGAAGTGGTGCAGCGTTTTTTATGGTAATCGTATTTCTTATCAGTCTCCTTCTTCCCGGCAGTTTGACTGCGAGTGCACAGGAAGAGACCAATCTGCTGGCGAACGGCGGCTTTGAGTCCGGGTTATGGGGAACAAAGGCAGGGTCTGTCCTTGATACGACGGTGAAGCACAGCGGAAATCAGAGCGCCAGCATGACGGGAACGGCAACGGGACAATATTTGGGCAGCGGCTTGATCCCTGTTCATGCGGATGAAGTGTATGAGCTGTCCGCCTGGATCAGAACAGCCAACATATCTGCCCCGGATGCCGCGAGTGTAAACATTCTGATGGTGGATGGCAACAACAACGCTTTGGGCTGGTACAACAATACCATGAAGCTGATTAAAACCGGAGGCAGCCAGGAATGGACGAAGCATACGGCGGAATTTAGTTCATTCGCAAATGGAACCGCTTACATCAGAATCTATGTCCGGTTGGACGGGAATGTCACGGGCACAGCCTGGTTTGACGACATTACCCTTAAGCTGAAGGAGCTGTTTATGGAGGTCAGCGGTCCAACGGGCAATATTTTCTCCGGCGATGAATCGGCTGTATTGAATCTGACTATGAAAAATTCTACTGCCCGGGACAAGGCTGTTCAAGTGCTTTACCGGGTAAAGGATGACGGCGGCGCCCTGCTCACAACCGGGAGTCTTGACGCCAATGTGGCGGCGGGAACGGTGTTCAGCCAGGGGGTGGACGTGTCATCTGTAGCGGCGGCGTATGGCTTATATACTCTGGAGGTCCAGGCCACAGGGGACAACGGGAATATCGACGAGGAGGGGCAATTCCCCTTTAGCCGGGTGGCAGCTTCGCCGGGAAGCGCACAAGACAATATATTCGGCACGGCCATTCATCTGATGGGCAAAACGGATGCAAGCCTGGTGGATACTTATCTCTCGCTGATCGCGCAGACGGGCATCAAGTGGGTGAGGGAGGATGCCCGCTGGGCAAACGCGGAAACTGTCCAGGGGCAAATCAGCATCCCGGCTTCATGGGATATGTTTGTGGATACGGCTTTGTCCAAGGGCCTCAGCCCCTTGTTGATTGTCGACTACGGCAACCCGTTTTATGACGGGGGAAATGCGCCCCACACCGATGAGGGAATTGCCGCCTATGCCCATTACGCCGGGGAGCTGGCCGGACATTTCAAGGGCAAGGTGGATCATTTTGAAATCTGGAACGAATGGAATATCGGAGGCGGCAACCCTGACCGGCTTCCCCCGGAGGCATATGCAAAGGTGCTTCAAGCGGCATACACCGCCATTAAGGCGGCCAATCCCGATGCCGTGGTCATTGGCTGTACAACCTCCGGCGCGGATGCCGAATGGATCGGGAGGGTATTGGCCTCAGGCGGCTATCCTTATATGGATGCCGTTTCCATTCATCCTTATACCTATCCTGTTAACCCGGATGACGGCGGCTTCATCGCCGGTCTGCATTCCATTAACGCGCTGTTTCAGCCTTATGGTCCGGCCAAGCCCATCTGGGTGACCGAAATAGGCTGGCCTACCAATGAGGTCATCGCCCGCGGCGTAAGCGAGCGGGCGTCAGGGGCCTATGCCGCCAGGGCATATACGCTGGCATTAAGCAGCGGACTTGCGGATAAGGTCTTTTGGTATGATTTCAAGAATGACTATAAGCCGGAGACAAGTCTTGAGGGTCATTTTGGCCTGGTCAGAGGGGATCATGAGGCAGTGCCCTGGTCGGCCAAAGCCAATTATGCGGCTTACCGCGCCCTGACCGGCAAGCTTGCGGGGGCCGATTACGTGGGTGCCTATCCTGCGGGGGACCAGGTGCAGGCTTACCGCTTCCACCGCAGCTCGGACGGCAAGGATGTGCTGGCGCTGTGGAGCAAAAAGGATTCCAAAAGCCTCCTGCTGCATCTCGGGACCGCCAGCGCAATTTCCTTCGATATGTTCGGCAATGGCAGCAGCTTGACTGCGGCGGCGGATGGAACGATGACCCTGCCGGTGTCGGAGGAGCCTGTATATGTGGAAGGGAATTTCGCCCAGAGCATCGAGGTGAAGGACCCTTACCATATCCAGGTGCTTCCGCAGTTAACAGAAACAGCGGCAGGAAAGCAATGGAATGTAAATATTACCGTCAGCAATCATTTAGACACAGCACTATCCGGCGTGCTGCAAATACTGGATTCCTCCCCTTGGGAGCAGGGCAGCGCAGAAAAGCCGTTTACCATCGCGGCCAATGATTCGGCAACGGTTTCATTTGAGTTTCCGGGAGCTCCGGAGGAGAAGCTGTATGCTCTGAAGATAAAAACCACCCTGAGCAATGGGGCTGCCGCTGTTGTGGACCGCCGGATCAGCTTCCTTGCCGCCTCGGAGGCCGCTCAGCCGCCGGTCATTGACGGGACTCTGGCGCAGGGCGAATGGGCCGCAGCCATGCCCTTCTCCATCGATCAGGCTGCACAGGCGCAGATGAGTGGTTGGGGCGGAGTCTCCGACCTAAGCGGCACAGGATACATGCAGTGGGATGAGGACCGGCTCTATCTTGCCGTTGCGGTCAAGGACAATGTCCATGTGCAAAATGGCACAGGCAGCGATATGTGGAAGGGCGACAGCATTCAGTTCGCCCTCGACCCCGGCAGAAAATCGGAAACGCCCGTGCTTGGGTATAATGAGCTCGGCGTGGCGCTGAACCGGAATACCGCGAGCGTCATCCAGTGGCGTTGGATGGCCGCGGCGGGAACAGCAGGCATGGATGATGCGCAATTTGCGGTCAACCGGGATGACGGCAGCGGCGCCACAACCTACGAAATGGCGATTCCGTGGAGCGCGTTGCTGCCGGCCGGAATCACGGCGGTCCCGGGAGCGGACTTCGGGTTCTCTCTGCTCATTAATGATGACGACGGCTCCGGCAGACGGGGCTGGATGGAGTATATGAGCGGAATTGGCTCGTCCAAGAACCCGGATGCTTTTGGAGATTTGCTGCTGGTCCCCACCCCCGGCCTGTAAGACCGCTGCGCTGTCCGCGGCGGATAGCGGGCCCGCCTGAAGGCTCAGCAATCGGTTTTTACGGTTGCTGAGTCTTTTTTTGGCTGCCTGGAGCGGCGGATACCGCCTCATTTCCCAAAAAGTAAAAACCATCACAAAAAGTAAAGATCAAAACCTCCCGAAAAAAGATACGGGAGCAAAAGGTAGCGATTTCGGTTCCTCTTGCCGCGTGTTACCGTTAGGGCAGATTCAACAGCATACGAAAGGAGAGATCCCCTTGCGGCAATCCCAAGGAACATACCCGCACCCGCAGCCTGCTCAAGCTGCCCTGTCCTCCGCCCGTCCCAGGCAGGGGTGGAGAAAGCATATCCTGCGGGACAAATATTTGTACCTGATGCTTGTACCGGTGGCTGTATATTTTCTGCTGTTCAAGTACGCCCCCCTCTTCGGAGAAATCATCGCCTTCAAAAACTACCGTCTGACCGAGGGCATCTGGGGAAGCAGCTGGGCCGGACTGGAGCACTTCCGGAAGCTGTTCTCCAGCAGCGATTTTTACATTGTGCTGCGCAATACCCTGCTGCTCAATCTGTACAATCTGGTGTTTGCCTTCCCGGTGCCCATTATCCTGGCTGTTCTCCTGAATGAGGTGCGCGGGAACGGCTATAAGAGGGTGCTGCAGAACCTGCTTTATATCCCCCACTTTATTTCCTGGGTGGTGCTGGGCACCATTGTCATTGCCATGCTGTCTCCCTCCACGGGAATCGTCAACACGGTGCTGAAGCTCTTCGGGATGGAGCCGATCTACTTTATGGCCAGCTCCTTCTGGTGGCCCGTCTCCTTTGTGGTGTCGGGCATCTGGAAGGAGGCGGGCTTCGGCACCATCCTTTACATGGCCGCCATGGCGGGAATTGATCCCACCCTTTATGAAGCCGCCAAGATCGACGGGGCCAGCAAGCTCCGGCAAATCTGGCACGTAACCCTGCCCGGCATCCGCAGCACGGCAGCAATTCTGCTGATCCTGCAGGTGGGAAAAATGATGGATGTGGGCTTCGAGCAGGTGTTCACCATGAAAAATCCCGCCGTCAACCAGGTGGCGGAGGTCATCAGCACCTATGTGTATACCCGCGGAATCGAAAATCTGCAATACAGCTACACCACGGCGCTTGGCCTGTTCCAGTCGGTGGTGGCGCTGATCCTGGTGGTCAGCGTCAACGGGCTGATCAAAGCCATGGGAGAACGGGGGCTGTGGTAGCCCAATCAGAAAGGAGGGATCGTCCCATGAGGACAAAAGGCTTTAACAAGACGAGCCTGTTCTATTGGCTCAACAATATCGTGCTGGCGCTGTTCGCCGCTGCAACCGTATTTCCTTTCCTGAATATTATCGCCACCTCCTTCAGCGGCAGCAGGGCTATCTCCGCAGGCGAGGTATTCCTGTGGCCGGTGGATTTCAACACGGAGACGTACCGGAATCTGATCGATGACGGACAACTGATTGTGGCCATGAAGAACACGGTCCTGATTACAGTTGTAGGTACTTTGCTCAATATGGTGTTTACCATTCTGGCCGCGTATCCCTTATCCAAGCCCAGGCTGAAGGGCAGAAGCGTTCTGCTGCAGGGCGTGCTGTTCACCATGCTGTTCGGCGGCGGAATGATTCCCCACTTCCTGCTCATCAACAGCCTGGGGCTGGTCAATACCTATTGGGCCATCTGGCTGCCTGCCCTGGTCAGCGTCTACAACATGTTCGTCATGAAATCCTTCTTCGAGGGGCTGCCTGCGGAGGTAGAGGAATCGGCGGCCATGGACGGGGCCAACGAATGGGTGGTGCTGTTCCGGATTATCCTTCCGTTGTCCATGCCGGTAATTGCGGCGCTGACCTTGTTTTATGCGGTGGGCTGGTGGAACTCCTACATGAATGTGCTGATTTACATCCGCAGCACCGACAAGATGTCCCTGATGGTCAAGCTGTACCAGATGATCGACCTGGTCAGCCCGGAGATGCTGAGGAGCGGCGAGGGAGTCACGGAGCGGATGATTACCCCGGAGGGTGTGCGGGCGGCCTCCATTGTGTTCTCCATCATGCCGATCCTGTGCGTGTACCCGCTGCTGCAAAAGCACTTTGTAAAGGGAGTCCTGTTAGGCTCTGTCAAAGGCTGATATCGGAGGCTGTTTGCGCAGTCTTGATATATTATAATGAAATCAGGAGGTCTACACATGAAAACCAGACAAAACAAAAAGCGGGTTGCTTCAGCGTTTGCCTTATGCGTGCTGGCCGGCGCGGTATTGGCGGGATGCTCGGACAAGGGGGCGGGGGAGGCCTCGCCATCGCCGGGGGCGTCGGCTGCAGGAACGGCGGCGGCTGATCCGTATGCCGATCTGCCCAAGGCCGTCAGCTTCTCCATGTTCGACAGAGGCTCGGTTTCCAGCGACGAAGGCACCTACGAAAACAACCGCTGGGTCAAATGGATTCGGGAACAGTCCGGCATTGATGTGAAGGTGGTTCCCGTTCCCCGCAACCAGGCTCAGGACAAGCTGAACGTGCTGATTGCCTCCAAGCAGGCTCCGGATCTGATCTGGGAGTATGACCGCAACTATATCGGCAAGCTGATTACCCAGGGAGCCATTCAGCCGGTGGACCAATATATTGAGAAATACAGCACCTCCTATAAAAAATATTTGCAGGAGCATCCCGAGCTGAAGCCGTACCTGACCTTCGAGGGCAAAATGTACGCCGTCGCCACCGAACGGACCCTGGATTCCATCGCCAACCACGGCATGTGGATCAGGCAGGATTGGCTGGATAAGCTGGGCCTGAAAACGCCAACCACCATGGATGAATTGATCACGGTAGCCAAGGCATTCAAGGATCAGGACCCGGACGGCAACGGCAAAGCGGATACAACCCCTCTGGTGGGCAGCACCACCTTTGACGCTTACTCCGCCATGAACGCCGCCATCAACAGCCAATGGTATCTGGAGGACGGCAAAATGAAGTACGGCGCCACCCTCGACCGGTTCGGCGATACGCTGGCTCTGGAGAAGCAAATGTATGAGGCAGGGCTGGTGGACAAGGAATATCTCACCGACAAGAACTTCCAGCGAGCCAACCAGCTCTGGACCACTGGCAAGGCCGGCATCTATGCGGCCAGCTGGGGAAGCGGCGCCATGGAGGTCCATATCCGGGATATGTGGAAGAATGTTCCTGACGCCAATCCTGTGCCGCTGGAGCCGGTTTCCACCAAAAACGGCAAGTTTGGCTTGTACCAGGAGACTGCGCCCTTCATTTTTGTAGCGTTCAACAAGGAAATGCAGAATCCCAAGGCGGCTGTAGAGTATCTGGACTGGCTGGTGGACAAAGGCTGGATGACCTTGGTTAACGGTACGGAAGGGGTGCACTACAAGAATGTGAACGGAGTGGCCCAGCAGCTGGATGCGGATAAGTACAAGAAGGAAGTGGCCTATGCCGGCGAGTACGGGTTCCTGCGGGATGTGAAGTTCTCCCCTGCCGATCTGCTGGTGAAGGCTGCGCCGGATGAGGTCTCCCAACGGTTGGCCGCACTGAGCAAGAAGGGGCTGGAGACGGCTACCAAGAATGCCTTCCGCCGGGATATTCCCTATCAGCCCAACTTCACGGAGCTGAACGATATTCAGGCTGCACTCAAGCCCTTCATCGAAGGAGTGCGCGCCAAGGTGGCCATGCAGGGCAGCCAATATACGGCAGCCTGGGGTCTGGAGGAAATCCGCAAGGAATGGAAGCGTCTGGGCGGCGAGAAGGTGGAAGCCATGGCCCAGGAATGGTATGAAGCGAACAAAGCCAGCTTCAAGTAATTTGTAAGCACCGCCAATTACGCACATGAAAGGAACAGAGGCATGAACAGAAGCGTGAGCAGTACAGAGAACCGGTGGATGAAAAAAGTGATCACAGGCCTGATCATGTTTCTGTTCCTGATCATAACCGTATCGGCGGTGCTGTTTTATCTGATCTTTACCGATGACCTGAAGGACCGCTTGATCCGCACCAATGTGGAGCTGCTGGAGCATATGGAGCAGAAGCTGGAGCTGGTGCTGAAGAATGTGGATAATGAAGCCCTCCAATTGATCCAATATGAGGAGGTAAGAAGGTTTTTTGACGACGATCTGCCGCAGGGCGAGCGGACGGACAATGATTACCGCGTCGGCAATCATATCGACAGGCTCATCCACAGCGACGAATATTTGTTCTCCGTGGATATGTACTCCTACTCCCAGGACCGGCTGGTGTCGGGGGATATTCTCACGGAGGAGCTGCGGGTGAAGGATTACGCCTGGATCGGCCGGTTCAGCCAATTCGACGGCTATTCCGACTGGCTGGGCAGCCGCAAGGTGCTGCTCCGAAACTCCAACTTTCCCATTTACCGCAATGTGGTGACCTTCGTCCGGACCTATCCGATGATTCATTCCTCCGGCTACCGCAAGGGTGCGGTGGCCTTCAATTTGAAGGAGGAGCTTTTATTGCCCCTGATTCACCACGAGCAGGATGCCCAGGGAGTAAACCTGGTGCTGGACAAGGATGGCGTGGTGGTGATTCATCCCAACGAGTCCTCGCTGGGGGAAAGCTGGGGCTCCACCCCCTTCGTGGCGGAGATGGCGGCGATGGGCAAGAAGTCGGGTTACTTCAAGGCCACAGTGGACAATAAAGCCTCCACTGTTTTCTACAAGGTGAATCCGTATACGGGCTGGAGAATTGTGCGGGTCGTCTCGGAGATCGAGTTGAACAAACCCCTGATGGTGATTCGCAATACGCTCGCCGTTTTGTCGGCTCTGCTCCTCCTTCTGGCGGCAGTGCTGGCTTTTGCTGTAGGCAGATGGACCTTCAAGCCGCTGGACCGGTTTATGGAGACCATCACAGCCAAGCTGAACGCTCTGACTCCCCACCCTGTTGGGGATGCGGGAGGGGATGGCCTGAAGCTGCTGGAATCCCGGTTCGAGGATATTCTGGTGAACAGTGAGCAGCTGCAGAAGCAGGTCCGGGACACCAAGCCGATTCTGAAGTGGCAGCTGGTGATGGAACTGTTGTCCGATTATAAAATCAATATCTCCAACACCAGACAGTATATGGACATGCTGGGAATGGAGCTGGATATGAACCGCTTTGTGGTGCTGGTGGCGGAATTTGACCAGCGCCATGAGCCGCTGACGCCCCGGGATATCCATCTGTACAATTACGCCCTGTGCAATGTGGCCGAGGAACTAATCCAGGCGGAGGGCAAGGGGGTGGCCATCGAGCTGGAAAACGGCTGCTGCGCCATTCTCATGAGCTTCCAGGACGGCGACGAGGAGGGCGAACTGCGGGCCGGAGTAGTGGCGGAATTGATCAAAAACTATGTGGCGGAAAACTTCAAGCGGACTGTGACCATCGGTGTAGGCGGACTGGCGGAATCGCCGGGGGAGATCCATCTGTCCTTCAAGCAGGCCTGCAATGTGCTGACCTACCGGCTGATTCTGGGGACGAATACGGTGATTACCCAGGATGATGTGCAAAGTGAGGAATCGGCCCAATTTTACCGCCTGGTGATGATGACGGACGGCATGATGGATTCCCTGAAGCTTCTGGACGGGGACAAGCTGAAGACGCAGATAGACCGTTGGTTCGACGCTTTCACTCAATATGGCGTGCCTCCCGAATTGATTCGGCAGATGAGTCTGCAATGTCTCATGAAGGCCGCCGTAGTGGCGGGAGAGGTGGGGATTGAGCCGAAGCAGTTCCGCTTGCCCCAGGAGATGCAGGATTCTCTGAACCAGCACGACAATCTGGAAGATATGAAGGGTTTTATCCTGTCCACGCTGCAGGAGTACATGGAGCAGATTCGGCACAAACGAAGCAGCCGGGAGAAAAATGATCTGGTGGTCAAGGTGCTGGACTATATCCATGCCAATTTCAGCAGAGTCGACCTGTCCCTGAACATGCTGGCGGATGAATACCATGTGAGCGTGTCCCATTTGAGCAAGCTATTTAAGGAGCAGACGGAGAGCAATTTTATCGATTACCTGATGAATTTGCGGATTATCCAAGCCAGAAAGCTGCTGGTGGAAACCGATGCGAAGATAAGGGATATTGCCGAGGCGGTGGGCTACAGCAATGTCAACACCTTTATCCGGATTTTCAAAAAGCTGACAGTCCTTACCCCTTCGGAATACCGGGAGCAGGCACAAAGCAATTTGCCCTGACCGCTGCCGCGGGGCAGGCAGAAAGGGAAGTCCCCGCCAACAAAATCCATGAGAGAATGTGAAGCAATGAAATTCAAGCCCGAGTGGAAAGCCCAATGGATCACCTTCGCCGGATGCCCCGGCCATACTGCGCCCGTATTCAGAAGAATATTCCATTTTCCAAGCGGCGTAAAAGCTGCTCAAGTCCGCATATGCGGACTCGGCTTCTATGTGATGGCCATCAACGGCCAGCGTGTGGGTGATGAGATCATGCAGCCTGCTTTTACCGCCTATGACAAACGAGTTTTGTATAATGTTTACGATGTAAGCGGGTATTTGGCGGAAGGCATCAATGAAATCGAAGTTACATTGGGAAACGGCTGGTATAACGAAATGCAGGCCTCCGCCTGGCAGTTTGAACATGCGGTTTGGCGCGCCCAGCCCAAAATGATTGCAGAGCTATATATCGATGAGGAATTGTTCCTCGTTTCCGATACAAGCTGGGAATGCGCCCGGAGCGGCACTGTGTTCAACTCCCTGCGGTGTGGGGAAACCTTCGACGGGGGGCACCGGATCGAAGGATGGGAGCAGGCTTCCCTTACCCCCGCTCCCGGCGGGATGATGGAGGAGCAGCGGATACCGCCCATAAGAGTGCGAGACATCATCGAGCCGGTGGCGATTATCCCGGGGCCATTGCCGGTTATCTATGATTTTGGCGTCAACCTGTCGGGAAATGTGGAGATCAAGGTAACAGGCAAAAAAGGAAACAAGGTGGCCATTCAATATTTCGAGCTGCTGCGGGCCACGGGAACTCCGGACCTGGAAAGATACAAGCAGCATGTGTATGACGAACGGTTTCAACGTGACGAGTACATTCTGTCAGGCCAGGGAACCGAGGTATGGCACAGCGAATTCAGCTACAACGGCTTCCGTTATGCGCGAGTCTACGGAGAGTATGAAACCATTGAGGTGGTGGCCCGCTGCTTCCACACTGATTTGCCCGACGCCGGGGGGCTGCTATGCGACAATTCCCGTATTGACAAAATTCAGGAGGCCGTGCGCCGTTCCACCCTGACCAATTTTCACCACATCCCCACCGACTGCCCGCACCGGGAAAAAAACGGCTGGACCGGAGACGCCCATCTGTCCTGTGAGCAGGCGCTGTTTAATTTTGCGATCCAGGACGCTTATGTGAAATGGCTGGATGATCTTGCCGACTGCCAGCGCCCAAGCGGCCGTATTCCCTGTATCGCCCCCACCAGCAGCTGGGGATATGATCATATGCTGTGCGGACCGGCCTGGGATGCCGCGCTGTTCGTCATCCCCTGGCAGCTGTACCGCTACACGGGCCAGACCGCTTATGTAGAAAGGTATTATGAACCGATGGAGAAGTATCTCGGGTATCTTCGTTCTATTCTTGACCATGGGATTTGCCGGATCGGCGTGGGCGACTGGTCTGCCCCCGCCGGAGCGCCCGAATGCCCGACAGAAGTATTGCTGACGGCTTATTCCTTTTATATGGCCGATTTATTCGCGAGAATTTCCGGGATTCTGCATAAGGGGGAACATCAGCGGCAGGCCTCCGGGCTGGCGGAGGAGATTAAAGCTGCGTTCTTGCGGGAATATGGCAGCCTTCAGACAGATAGCCAGCTTTTTTATGCCATACTGCTTTATTTTGGCCTTGCCGAGGATGTGCCGCAAACTCTGAATCAGCTGATTAGGACAGTGGAAAAAGCGGACTGCCACATCATGGGGGGGATATTTTGCGCCAAAATGCTTTTGGACGCTCTTACAGACCATGGGCATGTTGAGCTTGCCTATAAAATTGCCTCCCAGAGGGATTTTCCGGGCTGGAGCTACATGGCGGACTTATGCGCGGGAACTCTGGGGGAAAACTGGTACGGCGGCTCATCCATGAATCATCATATGTTTTCGGAAATCGGCGCCTGGTATTATAAGGCGCTTGCAGGTTTCCGCATTGACGATTGCTATCCGGGATTCAAGCGCATCCGGCTTGCTCCCCACATCCCCGCAGATGTGCAGGAATTTCAAGCTTGGCATCAAACCCCTTATGGCCGATTGGAAATTTCATGGGATACGGAACATATCCGGCTGGTTATACCGGAAGGAACCTCGGCAACCCTTGTGTATGGGGGAATAACCAGGGAGCTTGCTTCGGGAGAATATAACCTCAATAGGGAGGAAAACCATCATGCATCATGCCGAACTGCTGGCGAAGCTTCAGGCCACGGAAGCAAACTATGACCCTTTGGTCAAGCTGGTCCGGACGCCTCTGACTGCAACCTATCACACGGCGCTGAAGCCGGACACCCATCCTGTTGTCCACGCTCTGTATCCCTCGGCCTGCTACGCTTATGAGCTTCTGCAGGCGGGCGGCAAGGAGTATGCGCAGCGGGCAGCCGAGATTTTGGAGGTTGTGGTATCCTGCCAGGATCAGGACCCGACGCGGGGAACGTATGGGATTTGGCCGTATTTTTATGAGGAAACGCTGGACGAGATGGATCGCCCCGATTGGAATATGGCGGATTTCCACGGCAAGAAGCTGCTGCTGATTGCCAAGCATTATGCGCCCCTTCTTCCGCAGCCCCTTGTCTCCCGGCTCCGGGATGCAGTGTATCATGCCTGTCAGGCCATTGTGATCCGCAATGTCGGGCCCCATTATACCAACATTGCCATTATGGGCGCGCTGGTAACGCTGCTTGGCGGCGAGCTGCTGGGGAATGAGGAGCTGTGCGGCTACGGTATCCGGCGTCTTCAGGCGTTCTATGCGTATACGGCGGATATCGGCACGTTTTCGGAATATAACAGCCCCTGTTATACGCCCATTGCCATTGAGGAGCTGCACGACATCTATACGCAGTCGGAATCGGCGGAGGCCGTGGCGGTGGCGGAGCGGCTGCTGGATATCGCCTGGCATATGGTGGCCTGGCACTATCACCCGGCGACGGGGGCATGGGGAGGACCGCATAGCCGGACATACGGCACCATGCTGCGGCCCAATGAAAAAGTGTTTTTGGCCGACGCGCTGAAGGATGATCCGGCAGGCATTCGCTGCCCCGAAAAGTACCGCTACCTGTTCAGCTCGCCGGAGGAGCGGTATTTTACGGAGCCTACGCTGCATGAGAAGGAGGCCGGCTACCAGAATTACGCCACCACGTACCAGAACGGGAGGCTGACTCTCGGCAGCTACAGCATGGGCAGCATGTGGAACCAGCGCCGCAATTTGCTGGGGTATGTGGCTGCCGGAGATGGGAAGACGGTGTCGGTCCAACTGCAATTTTTGAAGGACGGCAAGGATTTCTGCTCGGCGATTTTTAGCGGTGTGCAGTTCCGCCGGCAGGTGCTGTTCAGCTTCAACCTGGCCACGGACAATGGCGCCTGGCATCAGGACCTGGATATCATTAACGGCCGGTTCAGGGCCAAGGATTTGCGCGTTCGCCTGCTGCTGGGAGGCGATGCGGCAGGGCTGGATGTGCCGGTGGCTCAGGAGGGGATGCGCCTTGCGGCGCAGCTTGGAGACACCGCCTTGCAGGTGGAAGCGGTGCTGGACAGCGGCTCATACGGCCCGCTCTCCGTGCAGGTGGAGCGCGCAGCCAATGGGGTGTGCCTCGATTATGTAATTGCCTCGGGCGAGGAACGGAATTTTGACTTTCATACTCTGGAGAGAGCGGTGTGGGTTTTTGTCTTCTCCCTGGGCGAGGAGCAGGCGCTGCCCGCCGTCCGGCTGGAGCAGGAGGGACTGTGGGTCACCGCCACCGTTCAGACCGGAGACGGCCCCATGGCCATTACCGTGCCGCAGGTACCGCGGAAAACCGGGGAGCTGTACCGGGAGAATCAAATCCAGCTTCCGAAGGGGCTGAAGTAGCATAGAAGGCCAAGCTTTCGCTGCGGACTGCGGCTGCCGAGGCTTCTGCGCAAATTAAAAACCCGCGCTGGACGCGGGTTTTTGCATGCTCGCAGAGCTGCTTTGACCGGCGGCCTGGAGGGCTGGGCAGCGGAGATCAGTCGGCAGGGTTTGTCCGGTTATGGTTCATCCATTCAACCGCGTAGTCTACCAATGGCCGTTGGGGAATCAGCAGGGCCGGAGCATGGGCAATCCGGCCGTGGATGACGGGGCCGCCTGCCCGTTCATAATCATTGCCTAGTGTTTCAAAGTCGGAGCTGTCTCCTTCCACATCCCGGAATGTAACCCATTGCCGGACTCCGTCAATGGTGATAGGCGCGCTTGCGGTCATCTGCGCTCCTGCCCCGTACCGGGAACGGGTTTCGGCCAAATGCAGGGAGGTGTTGTTGTAGTGTCCCACCCCCAGCAGCAGGACATACCCGTCCAGGTCGTAGATGCGGGCCAGAGGGGAGTTTTCCCCCAGGCCATAATCCAGACTGTGGCTGCCGGTCACTTCCGCTGCATGGCGTCCCCAGGCGGCGAAGGAGACATGCGGATGGCTGCTGCGCAAAACGCCCTTTTGCTTGCGGAAGCATTCCGGAATGACACCCATCTTATAGGTGGGGGAAAGGTCCGGATCGTAAGCGGGCATGGTCCGGCGGATCGGCTCCCACCAGGCTTCCCGCACGGGCGGACAGCGCCAGCCTGCCGGGTCGGTTAGTTCTCCCGTATGGGCAGGCATGACCAGGGTTCCCGAGGGACCGATTGCCGCCTCCAGAGCCAGGATCACCGCCACAGGTCCTCCAGCCGCCCAGCCGCCCAACGTTTTCATGGAGGAGTGAACCAATAGTGTCATGCCGGGCCGGACCCCCAACCGCACAAGATCGTCGTGTAGTGTCTCGACGGTAAACAAGGCCCCTTGGATTTCCTCCATTGATGTTCCTCTCCCTTTGCAGTTCAGTTGTGTTCTTTCATTATATCAAAAAGTGGAAATTTTCCATACGGCCAAAATTCATCAAGCCGAACAGTTCATCAAACCGAACAGAACGAAAAAAGACCACAAAGAAATGGCTTCTTCGGGGTCTTTTTCGGATGGGAGTATCCGCTGCTAAGCAGAAGGCTAATAGAGCAATACTGCCATATTCAGACCAGCAGGTTAAAGCTGCCGTCCTGCTGCCAGCCGTTGGCCTTGGTTTGGCTCGCTGCAGCGCTGTTGGCTGCCGGGGCGGCGGTTGCGGCAGATTCCTCCCGGGCTGTGTTGCCGGTGCCCGAACTGGATGAGGTTTTGTTCTTCTTCTGGGCAATCTGCTGCTGAAGCTGCTGGATTTGCTGCTGAAGCTGCTTCGTTTTTGTTTCTTTGGTTTTGGCATCATCCTTGCTGGTGCTGACCTTTTTCAATTCACTTTGCAGCCGCTCCAGCTGTTTTTGAAGGGAGGCCACCTCGGAGTCCGAGGATGAGGAAGAGGAAGCTGAAGAATAGGATGACACGCTGGAAGTGCTGCTGGATACATTTGAAATGGACATACTGTTATCCCTCCGAGTCGATTGGAATCATCCTCCAAAGGGTAACAGGTCAAGTTGAAAAGCGGCTGAAGAATTGCTGAAAATTCCGGCAAGTGGTTTGTGGCATCCGCTATCTTCCAGATAGCCCTCCCTGTCGCTGCTTCGCGAGGGGCCGAAGACCGATGAAAGTCGAGGAGGTCCCCCAATCGCCCTCGCCGATTTCGAGACATCCGTAACTTATCCGATCTTCGGCGCGGGCCATGGTTTTCTGGGTAGCGGAAGGTGTTCTTCCGTTATTGCGGCCATTTCCCCCTCTAAAGCTAAATCGGGAGAACAATAGAGGAAAGTAGGCTGTCTTTATTTGCTTCCAAACGGCGGAGCGGCTCAATTAGCGGAAAAACACGCTCCACTATTTGAGCGAGGTTATTGCTGGATAGCGGCAAGGATTTTCCGCTATCGCCTGCGGGAGCGTGAATCGGGGCGGATAGCGGAAAAGTGCTTCCGTTATTGCCCTTCAAGACGACCGCTGGGGTAAATAGCGGAAAATAGGTTGCGTTATTTTACGGAGGCAGAAGTCGCGGGATCAAATTTGAGGCTTTTATAATCATTCAGGCGGGCTATTCTGGGGACCGATACTTGTTCCGTTATGGATCAGGTTGGCCGGAGGATGGCCTGGAGCCGGTTCAAGTTCAGGTCCGTGGGAAAGCCTCCGGCATCATCCCAATGTCTCCCGCAGCCGCAATAGTCCAGAATCACACATTGGGCGGCCAACCCAACCGCTTTGGCGCGGAGTCCCCCTGACACCAGATTCAGCGCGCAGGCCACCCCTACGATGGCTGTGCCCTCCCGGAGCAAGCGGTCGATCAGGCGGTGGGAGAAGGCGTCGCTTTCGTGGGAGATCAGGATCACCTCGAAGCCTTCGGCTGCTCCCATCTCCATTACAGAGGCTACCCGGCAGCTTTTGTCGCACCGGAGGCAGGTATGGCCGCAGCCGCTGCGGATGGCGGCGCAGTCCTGGCCGCTATGGGCGCGCAGGCACACCGGGAGAAGCACGGCATGCTTCGGCGCAGCCCAAAAAGCGCTGCGGTAGACGCGGTTCATCAGCTCTGCGCCAAGCAGATTCAGATGGTACTCCACCCGGGTGCGGTTCCTCAGAACCGCGTCCTCCCGACGGGTGGTACGCTCTGCCACCCCGGCGCGGAAGTCCTCCACCTGGCGGGTATAGTCGCCAAGCATCCGGGCGCCCGCGCCCGCTAGCCATGCGGCGGCGTCCACCGCCGCTTCCGCAGTTGCCCGGAAGGCCCCCGGCGGCGCCTTCGCCAAGCAATCGGCGGCCAGCCGCAGCCGCGCCGCCTCTTGGTTGAACTCGCCTGTGGCCTCCAGCCACAGGCACAGCTTTTGCCACTGTGCCGCGGTGGGAGCCCCCGGCACAGCCGCTTCGGGCGGCCGGGCTTCGCCATCGGCCGCCGGGACCAGCAGCCACCTGGACCCCCAGGTGGCGCGCAACCGGTCCGCCGCGGGCTTCAGCCGCGGCGAGGCAGTGCGAACTCCCGCCAGACGGCGCAGCAGCCTGCCTCTGGCGGGAGACAGCCCCAGCGCGTGGAAACGGTACACGCGCCATAATACCCCTGCCGTCAGCAGATCGAAGGCGTATTCCTCTACGGAACGAGGGGGCTCCGCGCCCGTCCGTTCCGCCAGACGGCGCAGCTTCCGGGCCTCTGGCAGCAGCTTCTCCTCTCCGTACAGGAGGAAGGCATCCGTCAGTTCTGCCGCTCTTTGGTAAAACCCATCGGAGTTTGCTTCGCCGTCAAGCAAGGAATAAGTCAAGATGTGCATGGGCGGCTCCTTTCCCGTTACAGCGCTTTTGGTACAGTATACGGGGCGTGGCCTGTTTCCGTTTCTTAAGAAACGGAAAAGCTTAGTGCAATATCGCCTGTTACCCTACCCGATACTCCTCTGTCGCCCATCTACCCGGACAGGCGATCCGCTATTTTTCCGTTTGGAGGGTGTTTGCAGATTTGGCGGACACACGATCCGTTATCGCATCATAAAGGCGCCGCCATCTCCACCTTTTTCGCAAATAACGGCTTTCCAGTCCGCTTAAAATGAAAAAGAGGCATTTTCCCGCCAATAACGGAACCTGGGTCCGCACAGAAGCTGGGGTTCGCATCAGAGTGGTGCGAGCGCCCGCAACAGCCCCGACACCCGCATCGAAGCGCGGCGAACACCCGCAACAGATCCGGCGTCCGCCCTCCCGGTCTCGGCAGCGCAGCCCGCCGCCAACAAAAAAACCGCCGCCCGGAGGCGACGGCAATAATCCCATCAAATTAGAATGCAGGCACAACAGCGCCTTGGTATTTATCGGCGATGAACTTCTTCACATCCTCGGTTTGCAGAGCCTTCACCAGCTTCTTCAGCGCCTCGGAGTCCTTGTTGTCCTCGCGGGCCACGATGATGTTCACATACGGGGAGTCGGATTGCTCAATGAACAGGGCATCCTTGGTGGGAACCAGCTTGGCTTCCAGCGCATAGTTGGTGTTGATGGTGGCGATGTCCACTTCACCCAGCACACGGGGCAGCATAGCGGCTTCCTGCTCGGTGATCTTCAGGTTCTTCTTGTTTTCGGCGATATCCTTCACTGTACCGTTGATGCCGACGCCGTCCTTCAGCTTGATCAGACCGGCTTTTTCCAGCAGGGCCAAAGCGCGGCCGCCGTTGGAGGGATCGTTGGGGATGGCCACCTTGGCGCCGTCCTTCAGCTCATCCAGCTTCTTGATTTTGGAGGAGTAAATGCCGAAGGGTTCGATGTGGATGCCGGCAACCTTCACCAGCTTCAGGTTGCGGTCCTTATTTTGCTGCTCCAGGTAAGGAATATGTTGGAAAAAGTTGGCATCCAGCTGCTTTTCAGCCACTTGGGTGTTGGGCAGGACATAGTCGGTAAATACCTTGATTTCCAGGTTTACGCCTTCCTTGGCCAATGCAGGCTTCACATACTCCAGCAGCTCGGCGTGGGGGACGGCGGTGGCGCCGATTTTCAGGGTAACGGGAGCGGCGGACGGGCTTGCGGCAGGACTGGCGGAAGCGGCTGTGGAAGCGCCGGCGGCAGTGCTGGCAGCCGGAGAAGCTGCAGAATCCTTCTTTTCACCGCAAGCGGACAGCACGAAGGTAAGCGCAAAAACCAGGGACAGAACGACAAGCCATTGTTTTTTCATCAGACAAAACCCTCCTTAAGATATAAGTATTATGATGGGAATACTGGGCTTCTTAATAGCAAGAGGCCCTATATATGGGTCAATCCGGCGGTCCGCACGGTGGCGCATGAGAATCGGGTGCTTATGCAGGCGTCGGCTGAAGGCCGGAACGTCCAAGCATCTATCCCCATTGCGCCACCGGCAGGTTCGTCGGACAGGCTTCTAAGTTTACTTGCGGCTGAACCGGAGGACCAGACGGTCGCCCAGGATTTGCAGCAGAATGACAAGAAGAATCAGAATGAGCACCGTCACAGCCATCACGTCCGGCATAAACCGCTGATAGCCGTAGCGGATAGCCAGATCGCCCAGCCCCCCGCCGCCGATAATGCCTGACATGGCGGTATAGGAGACCAGAGTTACGGTGGTGATGGTGATGCCGGCCACAAGACCGGGCAAGGACTCGGGCAGAAGCACCTTGCGGATGATCTGCCAATTGGAAGCGCCCATAGCCTTGGCTGCTTCCACCACGCCTCTGTCCACCTCCCGGAGGGTGGTTTCCACCAGACGGGCGAAGAACGGGGCGGCCGCAATCACCAACGGCGGGATGGAGCCTTTCACTTCAATGGTTGTGCCCACCAGAACCTTCGTGAAGGGCATCACCAGAATCATCAGAATGACAAACGGGATGGAACGCAGGACATTGACGATAATGGACAAAGTCAAATATACAGCCCGGTTCTGCAAAATCTGCCCCCGGGAGGTCATAAACAGCAGAATGCCCAAAGGCAACCCCAGCAAAACGGTAAACAGGGCGGACATGCCCAGCATGGTCAGGGTATCCTGGCTGGCCTGCCAAATTTCCTGGGGGTCCACATTTTTAAACCATTCCAGCATCCTAGAGCACCTCCACATCAAATCCGCGCGCCTGCAGGCTGTCCAGGGTCCGCGCCACATCCGCTTCCGCCCCGCCGAACTGGACGGTCAGCTGGCCGTAAGGGGTATCCTTCATCCGGGAGATGGTTCCCTGGAGAATGGCGAAGGGTGTGCCTGTCTGCCGGGTCACCTCATACAGCACCGGCTCATAGGTGGTATCCCCCAGATAGGTGATGCGCACAATCGAATGCTGGCCGGAGGCTTTGCCGTGGCGGATGGCCTCCTTCAGCTCCTGGCTGTCGGATACCTGCTCGACGAACTCACGGGTGGTGGGATGCTTGGGCTTCAGGAAGACATCCGTGACCGGTCCTTCCTCCACAATGCGGCCGCCGTCGATAACCGCCACCCGGTCGCAGATGGTGCGGATCACATGCATCTCATGGGTGATGAGCATGATGGTCAGCCCCAGTTTCTTGTTGATGTCGGACAAAAGGGCCAGGATGGAGCTGGTGGTCTGCGGGTCGAGAGCCGAGGTGGCTTCATCGCACAGCAGCACCTTGGGGTTGTTGGCCAGCGCCCGGGCAATGCCCACCCGCTGCTTCTGGCCGCCGGACAGCTGGGCCGGATATTTGGACGCATGCTCCTCCAGGCCCACCAGCTCCAGCAGCTCCTTTACCCGGAGCGCAATAGCCTCCTTGGGGATACCCGCCAATTCCAGCGGGAAAGCCACATTTTTGGCCACCGTCGCCGAGGACAGCAGATTGAAATGCTGGAAGATCATCCCGATTTTCCGCCGCTCCTCCTGCAGCTGCTTATCGGAGAGGGCCGACAGCTCCACGCCGTCCACTTTAACCTGCCCGGAGGTAGGAGGCTCCAGAAGGTTGATACAGCGGATCAGGGTGCTTTTTCCGGCACCGGAGTGGCCGATGACGCCGAAGATTTCCCCCTGGGCCACGGTAAGCGAGATGCCGTGGAGAGCGGGCACCGTTTTTTTGCCGACGGTATATGTCTTCGTAATCTGGTTCAAGCGAATCATAATCCAGCCAGGCCACCTTTTCGCAAAAATAAAAAGCCCTTTTTCACAGTGAAAAAGGGCGGCTCGTCAGCAGTTTCGCTAGAAACGATTCATTCCCCTCTCATCTGCCGGAAATCCGCTGGATCTCCGAAGGAATTGGCACCAAAGACGTCCGCTCCGCACTGGGCAAACAATAGGGAGCGCAGGAAAAGAGCGTCTCTCTGGCTTGTCGTCCGTTGTCGGATGGACCGGTTGCCGGGCTTCATAGGGCCTTTACCCTCAGCCACTCTTGATAAGAAGTATTCCGGTTAAGGAATATCATGAATGCTATTTAATTGTAACTTTATGCCATCCTCTTACAGAGGCTTGATAGATACTAATATTATCAACCTTAGGTCAACTTGTAAAGACCAAATTTAAGGAAATTTCAATTGTCTTTTGGGCCGGAATCCGTTAAAATCCATGTGACCCGACAATTTTGGACGATTTTTGAGCTTTTCCGTTCTTTCCCGTCCGGCCTTCAGGCGAGGGAGTGTCGAGGACTATTATTATGATGCGCGTAGGAGGAACAGCAAGCACTATGAACAGCTCTCAGCATGTCAAAATTACTACCGCCGACCCGTCGGCAATCGGGTTATTCGGTCTAGCCATCGTGACCCTGGTGGCATCCACCCAAAAGCTGGAGTGGACCCACGGCTTATCCGATGTGATTCCCTGGGCTATTTTCCTGGGAGCCTTCGCGCAGCTGTTCGCCGCTGTGCAGGATTCCAAGCATGGCAATACCTTTGGAACCACGGCGTTCGGGGCTTACGGTTTCTTCTGGCTGGGGGTAGCCTCCACGTGGATGATTAATATGGGCGTCTTCGGCGAAAAGCTGGCAGGCGCTGTGGATACCCACCAATTGGGCGCCGCTTTTGTGGGCTATCTGATCTTTACGTTGTTCATGACCATCGGGGCCATGGAAACCAACAAGGTGCTGTTCATCATCTTCGTGCTGATCGACTTCCTGTTTATCGGGCTGTCTCTCTCCACATTGGGCATTGCCGAGGGCTTCTTCCATGATGTGGCTGCGGTGTCCGAGCTCCTGATCGCGCTGGTATCCTTCTACGGCTGCGGGGCCAATGTGCTGAACACCCACTTTGGCCGGACGTTCCTGCCGGTAGGCAAACCCTTCGGAATCTTCAAGAAATAAGCCATGCCAAAAACCTCCGTCATGCGTTTGTGTCCTTCCATAAGGCACAGGGGCGACGGAGGTTTTTTTTGAGGGCCGCAAGCTTGTCCAAACAAGGCTACGCCTGCTTCATGCGCGGCTCCTGATCCACCGACAGGCCCAATGAGGCATAGGCCGCAGTCTCCTTGCGCATCAGCTTGGACTGGTACATCCGGAAGTCGGCCATCCGGATCAGGTCCTCCAGCCGGTGTCCGTCGTCGGGAAACACAGCCGTTCCGGCGGATACGGACAGAGACAAGTTCATCTCCCGGGCCAGAATGTCCAGCTCCTGGCGGAGCCGGTCGATAACGGTCAGGGTGGAATTGTAGGTGGAGTGCCGGGTAATCAGCACGAATTCATCCCCGCCCAAGCGAACCAGAAGATCCTCGTGCCGGATATGCTTGATCATCAGCCTGGCGATGCCCTGGAGAACGGTATCGCCTGTATGATGCCCGTTTTCGTCGTTGATTTTTTTGAAGTCGTCGCAATCCAGGATGGTCAGCGTCAGGGTTTCCCCTTTTTTGGCTGCCCGGACCAGCAAGGAAGGAATGTAGTGGTTCAGAAATCTCCGGTTATACGCCCGGGTCAGATCATCCCGGACCGCCAGATTCATGGCCCGGTCATAGCCCAAGCCGAGGAGCCAGATGATGGTCAGGCTCAATCCCGTCATGAGAAGATGGGAGTACCGGAAGTCCCAAACGGAATATTCCAGCTGAAGGGAGAGCAGCATGGAAATCACGGTAAAGCCGGCTGCATACCATTTTCCATGTCTGTTCATACGCATCACCGCCTGCCAAGTCTGGCCTGAAGTAAGTATAACGCGCAATTGCGCGGATAATAGGCAATTAGTCCCGACCATTCGTTTACAATATTTCATTATAACGCAAGTTCTATTAAAATGATGTAGGATCATGTCGAACGCCAAACTTTTTTTACGCGTAGAGAATTCATAAGTTTCGGCCATGCCGAAAACTAAATTCTTGGAGGGCATATCTGACATGAATGTGACACTCAAGGTGTGGGAAGCTTGCATAGTCCCTGGGCCTACGGTACAATCGGGGATAAAGAAATCGCGAGCGAGTTTTTTAGGCCGTGTCTGAAAACCCGCTCCCCTCGGAGTTATCAGACACGGCCTAGGAAGAAGAAGGAAAGGGCGGACCCAAATGATCGACAGCAAGAATGCAACCCTGCCTGCCGGGCAGATTTGCCCCTTCTTTCAGCCCATCCTGTCCTTGCAGAGCATGTCCGTCATTGGTCATGAGTCTCTGGGCCGAGAGATTGTGGGCGGGGAGGTGCGCAGTTTGGGGGCCTTTTTTCATGATCCGGCCATTCCTGAGCCCATTCAGATTGCCACGGACCGGAAGCTCCGGCAGATTGCCTTTGCAAAAGCGGTCCGGGAGGGATACGGCGGCCTGCTGTTCGTGAACCTGAAGCCCAGCTGGATTTACCGCTCCTACCGGGAAACCGGCAGGCTGCCTACTCTGGAGCTGCTTACGCAGTATGGTTTGCCCGCCGGCCGGGTGGTGGTGGAGATCACCGAGGAGTCCTTTTCGGGGAAGCTGAAGGAGCTGCTGGAGATCGTGGATATCTACCGGCAGCATGGCTGCCTGCTTGCGGTGGATGACGTGGGCAGCGGCTTCTCCAGCCTGGACCGGATTGCCATGTTCCGCCCGGATATTATCAAGATGGACCTGAAGATTCTCCGCAAAGGCGTTACCCATGACGGGTACCGGGCCCTTTTGCGCTCCTTCTCCATCATTGCCGAGCAGATGGGAGGCTCCCTCTTGGTGGAGGGGGTGGAAAATGTCCTTGATCTGAAAAATGCCATGGCCGCAGGCGCGCGTTATGTGCAGGGTTATCTATTTTCGGAGGCAAAACGGGATTTTCTGCCCGAGCATGAGTACACGGCTTTGCTCAACGAACAGATGGACCGGTACGGAAAAGAGTCCTATGCCTCTTATTTGAAGCTTATGGCCGCCGAACACCGGTTGAAGGAGCTGGCCGACCGGACCGCCGTTATGGCCGCGGTGCGGGAGCCGGATCATCTGGCGGGGGAACTGATCCACGAGGTGCCGGAGAACACTCTCCGGATATATCTGTGCCGGGGGGACGGCATCCAGGTCTCCTGCAATTTTGAACGCGGCGAGGACGGCGCCTGGACCCGCAATGAGGAGTACCGCGGCTCCAATTGGCTGTGGCGCCCCTATTTTATTCCGACCATCATCCATATGCAAAAGCAAAGGTCGGGCATCCTGTCCCAGGCATACGCCGACCTTGCCACCGCCAAGCCCATCCAGTCCTATTCCTGTCCGGTGGGCACAGATCTGTACTTATTCGTCGATTTGCTTATACGCTGATCCATTCCTGGCGCAGGGAGAACAGCTCCTTCAGATCCTCTGTGGACAGCTCGGTAATCCAGCCCTCGCCTCCGCCGACGATCTGCCTGCTCAAGTCCTGCTTGCGCTCGATCATGTCGTCGATCCGCTCCTCCAGGGTGCCCAGGGTCACGAACTTGTGCACCTGCACATGGCGGTTTTGGCCGATCCGGTATGCCCGGTCCGTGGCCTGATTCTCCACCGCCGGGTTCCACCAGCGGTCGAAGTGGAACACATGGTTGGCCGCCGTCAGATTCAGTCCGATCCCGCCTGCCTTAAGCGATAAGAGGAACACGCCGTTCCGCTCCGCTTCGGGCAGGCTTTCGTTTTGGAAGCGGGCCACCATTTCATCCCGCATATGCTTGGGGGTGCCGCCATGGAGGAACAGCACCGGCTCCGCCAGCTCCTGCTCCAGCACATGCTGAAGCATGTAGCCGGTTTCCACGAACTGGGTAAAGATCAGGCAGCGGTCCCCCTCCGTCCGCAGCTCCGTCACCATGTCCAAGAGCCGCTCCAGCTTGTTGGAGCGCTCCCGCCACTGGATGGGGGCGCCGCGCATGGTTTTCTGCAGCAGCTCGGGATGGTTGCAAATCTGCTTTAACCGGGTGAGGGCCGACAGGATCAGCCCGCGGCGCTCCATGGGGCCCAGCCGGTCCAGGCGCTCGAACAGGTCCCGGATATAGTTTTCGTACAGGGAGGCCTGCTCCGCCGTAAGCGAGATAAATACTTTGCTCTCGTCCTTGTCCGGCAAATCCAGCTGGATGGCCGGGTCCTTCTTCAGGCGGCGGAGCAGAAAGGGCCGGATCATCCGCTGAACCTGGCCGATCAGGGCCTGATCGGAAATCCGTTCAATGGGCTGCACGAACCGGTGGCTGAACTCCCGCAGGGTGCCGAAGTAGCCCGGGTTCAGGAAGTCGAAGATGGACCACAGCTCGGTCAGCCGGTTTTCGATGGGCGTGCCGGTCATGGCAATGCGGTGGTACCCGTCCAGCCGCCGGACCGCGCCGGATTGCTTCGTATAAGCGTTCTTGATATTCTGCGCCTCGTCCAGGCAGATGGAGCTCCAGTAGATGGAGGCGAATTCCTTCTCGTCCAGATGGGCCAAGGTGTAGGAGGAGAGGACCAAATCCGCTTCCAGAGCCGCCTTGCGGAAATCCTCGCCTTTGCGCCGTTGGGGTCCGTAATGGAGCAGCACCTTCATGCCGGGGGCAAAACGCTGCAGCTCCTTCTGCCAGTTGCCCAGCACGGAGGTGGGGCAGATCAGGAGCCCCGGAGGCAGCGGCTCCTGGTCGTCCGCGGCCTGCGATTGGCCCTCCTGCTCCTTGACGGAGAGGAGGTAGCTGATCCATTGGATGGTTTTGCCCAAGCCCATGTCGTCGGCCAGGCAGCCGCCCAGACCAAACTGGCGCAGGAACAAAAGCCAGGAGACTCCTTCCGCCTGATAAGGGCGGAGGGTGCCGTGGAAGCCAGGAGGCGGTCCTTGCATGGGGACGCCCTTATGCTCCTTCAGTTGGGAGATGAGCTGCCGAAGATGGTCGTTCAGCTCCACCTCCAGCTTCAGATCGAGATCGTCCTCCTCCCGGCCGCCGGGCCCTTCGCCCTCCTCTTCCTCGCCGGCCAAATGCAGCTCCAGCACATCCCGGAAGGAAAGACCCCGCTTCTTCTTGACCTGCTTCATCACCTGGCTGATGGCTTCCATCTGCTTGGGGTCCAATTGAATCCAGCGTCCCCGGAAGCGCACCAGCCGCCGTTTCTCCTCCATGAGGGTGCGGAATTCCTCTTCCGTCAGCTCCATATCGCCCACAGCCAGCCGCCAGTCGAATTCCATCAGCTGGGACAGGCCAAAGGCGGTTGATCCCGCAGAGCCGACAGAGGAGCGCAGCTTGGCCCGGAGGCGGGGTCTGGTGCGGCGCAGCCGCTCCCACCAGGCCGGCAGGAACACCGGCGTGCCCGCCTCCACAAGCTGCCGGCTCCCTTGGGCCAGGAACTCCCAAGCCTCGTCGGCGGTGAGCTCCCGCTTCAGCCGGGCGGGCACCGCCGGGTCCCGCAGCTCCGGAATGATATGGAGCCAGCGCTCCACATCCCGGCCGACCCGGGCCAGCTCCGGCTGCCATTCCTCCGGCACCGGCTCTCCGGGCAGGGGCGAGCCTTCGGCGTCGCAGGCGATAATCCGCTCCGCCAGCTGCCGGTCCTGCAGGAGAATGGCCAGCCGCCACAGCTGGTCATGCTCGGGCTCCACCAGCTGCAGGCAGGTGCGGAAGGGGGCGGTATCCGGCTTCCAGCCGATGGACACCAGCCAATCCTCCTCGTCCAGCCACAGGTCGGCGGAGATGTCGCCCCGCATAATCCGCGGCACCGTCTCCATCAGCTTGGCCAAGGCCTCCTGCAGCTCGGGGCGGCGGCGCACCTCCGCTTCGATGAGGGCATCCGCCCAGGTTTTCAGGAGCGGGGATTCCATTCCCCGCAGCTCCTCCGGCAGCTGCAGCTTCCAGCCTAGGGACCCCTGCCGCCACTTATCGTAATCGGGCATCACCCTGCCTGCAGCCAAGGCCTCCCGGATGGCGGGAGCGGCGGCCTTCAGGGGAGCGGCCTCCGTGGACCATTCGATAGAGGCGTGCTGCAGCTCCGACGGGTCGCAAAAGTAATGCAGGGCGTCCTCGGCCTCCAGCACCACGCCTTCCTTCCCGGTAAACTCCAGCGTCTCGATAAAGGTGCCGTAAAAGCTGGCCGCATGCCAGGCAAACAGCAAATGCTTCAGCTCGGTGGCGTCCACGGACCCGCCCTGGCGGCGGGTGCCCCAGAGGAACAGGGAGCCTGCCGGCATCCACGAGGCATGAACGGTATAAGGGCCGGTGACAATCATGTCGCCCACTGTCCTTTCGCCAGCTCTTCTTTGAATGCGCGCAGCCGGGCGTATTTAATATGGAGCCGGGCCAGATACTCCTCCCAAAGCTCAATTCTCCCCAGTTGCTTGTAAAGGCTGTTCAATTTTTTTAAGTGGCGGATGGCCAGCTTGTAGGAATCTCGGTTTTTTTCCGCAACCGCCTTCTCCACCGATTGATGGAAAAGGGGCAGGAGCAGCCCCGGATCATGGGTCTCCACCGTATGCAATTCGGCTGTATACAGACTGGCCGGTGAAATTCCTGTGGCCAATTGCAGGTCCACCCATTGGCGGAAGCGACCGGTCTGCATCAGGTAGTCGGTGTAATAATAGTAGCTGCGGGGCAGGAGGGAGAGCATCACGCGAATCCACTCCTCGTCGGTGGGCTGATGCTTCACCGCTTCTACCCAGAAGGAGCAGCCCTGGTTGAATTCCTCCTGCTTGGCCTTGGAGAGCACCGGCAGAAGCCAGCGCAGCCAGTTGAGCACCCGCTCCCACTCTCCGCCGCCGGAGAGTTTTTCGAGAATCACATAGAAATCCGAAAATTGCCGGGTATGCAGGCCGGAGAGCCGCTTCATGGCCTGGGCGTCCTGGCCCCGGATAATATCGAACAGGGCCATGGCCAGGAGGATGCCGTCCTTGGCCCGGGGAATGCTCTCCTGGGCGGACAGCAGGGTGAGCCGGTGCAGCTCCCGCCCTGCCGCTTCCTCCGGCTCCGCGCCGGCCCCATAGAAGAGCTGCCACCACAAAAACCGGTACACATCCGTCCAATACACCGGCCCCGGCCGGGCATGGAGCAGCCGGGAGGATACAGCCTCCAGCGTTTCTTTCCAATGCTTCGGGAATTGCAGGGCCGCCTCATGGAAGGACTGGCGCTCATGGGTCAGCTCCTTCAGCTTATCCCAGCAGGAGGCCGCCACCAGCTTGCAGCCGTTTTCAATATAATAGGACAAATAAGAGGACTGATTGTCCTGATGGAATTGCTCGATTTTGGAGAGCACGTACAGGGTCAGATGGAGCCGGTACAAAGCGGCCAACGGCTTGGGCCATTCATCCGCCGTTCCCCCCAGGGTTTCCCAGACGGTCTGGTAAAACTGCTCCACCGAATGCTGGTTGGAGAGGGAGTAGCCATGGAATTTCTGCTCGAAATAGCGGGCCCATTCCTTGGGCGGCAGCTCCGGCAGCAGTGTGGCCGCCGCGGATTCGGCGGTTTTGTCGGCCTTCAGCCCCGCCTTGGCTCTCCGCCGGGCGTTGATGGCCTGCTTCAGCTGCATCAGCAGAAGCTCCGGCCGGCCATGAGCCGAATATGCCCAGAAGATCAGCCCGGCCATATGCTGGCAATACCCCTCGGAGGAGCAGGTGCATTCGCTTCTCTCGAACTGCTCCAGATCCAGTCTGACCTGGAAGATTTCTTTCCCCCGGACATCGGCCTGAAGAATATAGCCCTGCACCAGATTCACGTTCTGCACCAGATTCCGGTGGTAATATTCCCAGCCCCGCTCCAGCACGGCAAGCTTCATTCGGCGTTCGGCCCCGGCGGCCAGAAATTCAATCCGGTTTTTGGGCAGCTTGAGCTTCAGCATTCCTGCACCTCCTTTTCCCCTTTGTTTCACAGTGGTTTCCGCATGGATCGCATCCTACTATTGTAGCATAATTTGCCTCTCCATAACCCCTTTTTGGCAAAACTGTCCGTCGCTTTTTTAAGTCTCGGCCGCTAATTGAATTCCGGACCCTCCTGATACACCATGCAGTAAAAGTCCATGCTTCCCTTAGGGGTCGGGCGTTCGTAGCGGTCGGTAATGACAAACCCCGCCTTCCGGTAGGCCTTCTGGGCGCGGATATTCCACACCAGCACCTCCAGATCCACTGTATCCCCGGGTCTGCGGCGCTTGGCCTCCTCGGCAATAAAACGGACAAAGTCCGGGCCGATTCCCAGCCCGCACAGCTCCGGCCTCATCCCCAGCCCCAGCCGGGTCACACCGGTGATGGGAAAGAGCTGGGCGTAGCCCACCAAATAACCGTTTTCCCCATCCAAAATGGAAATGTACTGGGTCTCGCGGATTTGCGCGTCGCCGAACTCCTCGGCCTCCGCTTCCATCTGGGCCCAGGAGCTCCACTGGTAGATATCGTAAGGGGGCTCATAGCTCCAGGTGCAGATGTCCTGGCAATGTCTAATGTTCATGGGCACTGCTTGAAAGGTGAATCCCGGCAAATTCTTGCACATCTTTTACCCGCTCCCGTAATGTTACGTCATCCCTTCATTGTACAACTCCCCGTGAGCGCTGTCGATGGGAGCGCCTGATGTATCCACGGTTTGGCGGCTGCATTTGAGGAGAAGGGGAGATGTCAAAATGCAAAAGTGTATTTATTTTTCGGACCAGCCGCTTCACCGGGGGGGGGGCCAAATGCAAAAGTGCAGCTATTTCCCGCGAATTCCACCTGTTTGGCGGGTTCAGAGTAGAATAGATGCACTTTTGCAGGATGGGCGCGGAAAAAAGGGATCACTGTTCAAAATAACTGCACTTTTGGAGCGACCAGGATAGCATGGTCCGCTCAGTCCCTTCAGGCAGACCCGCGCCGGATTCGGCCATCCGTATCCCCATACACAACGCAAAAAGAACCGGCGACGGATGTCCCGGTTCCCAGTTGTGAAGCGGGCCCTTGCTGCCCGCTGCCTTGCATCAGCTGTGCCTGCGGCTGGTGTTGCGCAGAATGAGGCTGGTCAGGAAGACCACCACTACTGCGCCGATCAGAGCCGGTATGAAGTAGAAGCCGCCGATTACCGGACCGAAGTCCCCCATAATCAGGCTACCTAACCAAGCTCCGATAAAACCTGCAATAATATTGCCGATGACGCCTCCGGGAATGTCCCGTCCCAGAATAACACCGGCCAGCCAGCCGATTACACCGCCGATAATCAATGCCCATATAAAACCCATTTTACATTCTCCTCTCCAACATTCTATTGTGCTAGATTGGTTGGTTTTCTCTTTACACACTCTTTTTAAACCGTTTGGCGGAGATGTAAACTTTAAAAAAACGGACAAACTTTCCGGCAGGAAAAATGGATTGGTTTGTAGTATAGCGCGGCGGTTTGTCTTTTGGATGGACTGCGGCGGCGGGAGACGGATTTTGATATAATGGGCATTAAGAATGCAGTCCCAAGCGGGGAGTGGAGATCATGGTCAATCAACACCGGTTTATTGTTAGCAGGGAGCAAGTCATGGAGAAGCTGGGCGGGGAGGAGCCGGTGGTGCTGGCCGACTGCCGGTTCCAGCTGGGTCAGCAGAAGTGCGGACAGGAGGCTTATGCGGCGGGCCATCTGCCGGGAGCGGTCTATTTTGATCTGGAGGAGGACCTTTCCGGACCTGTGGGAGAGCATGGCGGGCGCCATCCCATGCCTGATCTGGGGGTCCTGCTGCTGAAGCTGGGAGAGCGGGGCATTGACCGGAATACGGCGGTGATTGCATATGACGACCAGGGGGGAGCCATGGCGGCCCGGTTCTGGTGGCTGCTGCGGTTTTTGGGCCATGAGAAGGTTTATCTGCTGGACGGCGGCTACCGCGGCTGGGTTCAGGCCGGGCTGCCGGTTTCCTCGGAGCCTGCCGCACCGGCGGAGCCCAAGGTGTTTGGGGGCCGGGTGCAGAACCAGATGCTGGTGGTGATGGAGGATGTCCGGGAGCGCCTGGACCGGCCGGGCACCGTGCTCATCGATTCCAGAGAGCCGAGGCGGTACCGGGGTGAAGAAGAAGCCATCGACAAAAAGGCAGGCCATATCCCGGGAGCACGGAACCGGTTCTGGAAGGATAATCTGGGGGCCGACGGCCGGTGGCTGCCGCCGGAGGAGCTGAAGACCCGGTTCGGCGACATCGCCCCGGACCAGGAGATTATCGTCTATTGCGGCTCGGGCGTCACCGCCTGTCCCAACCTGTTGGCCCTGGCGGAAGCGGGCCGGACAGACGCGCGGCTCTATTTGGGCAGTTGGAGCGATTGGATTTCGTACCCGGAGAACCCGGTGACGACGGGGGAAGAGTAAAAAAACGAAAAGCCGCGTCGGACGCGGGTTTGGGGGGCTGTGACAGGTTGCCGGGAGGCATGCTGTTACAGCCCTTTTTGGCCATATCAGAAAGTATAAAATCTTGAGGTGTAGAAGCCCTTTCTAAGAAATTTTGGTAAGATAGAG
>NZ_QMFA01000037.1 GCF_003285005.1 Paenibacillus sp. YN15
TCAATCTACACTGAAAGTGACATTTTCTTAGAAGAGTTACGGTGACATTTTCTCAGACTATTGACATCCCTTACCCGCTTCATGTTAACTCCCGCCAAACCAGGCCATTATATATGAAATTTCGAATACAATTTATGAGCCGGCTTCCGTGAATAAGCTGCTTGGGCTCCTCCATAGTTCCGCAAAAACACAAAAGTCCGGCTGCAAGGAATTCCCTGCAGCCGGACTTTACGCCGCGCTACACCAGCGGAACAGAAGAGGGCAGCGAATCCTTTCGCATCCGTACCTCCTGCAGCTCGGGATCATTCATCATGCCCGTAAGCTGAGACAAATCGATGCCCAAAATCTGCGCACACTCCTGCATCGTGATAAACCCGCGGCGATAAGCAGTGATGACCTTCCGCTTATCCATCTTGACGGCCCCCCTCAAGCATGTCTGGAAGTCAAGCCGCTTTCTCTTGGTTGCGTCTGGAGTCCCGGAAAAAACGGCTTCTATGTATAGTATGGGAAAAGCAGGGAATCCTTATACTCCCCCTTACTTCTTCCGGTAAAAGAAGGTGTCTGCCGGTTCCATGTTATATTGGCCCGGCGAGAAAATCTGCTCCGTGCTTCCCACAAACAGGAGTCCGCCCGGCTTTAAGGCTTTGGCAAATTTGTGATAGAGCAGATGTTTGGCTTCTTCGGTAAAATAGATCATCACATTGCGGCACACAATCAGATCGAAGTTTTCCTCGAAGGTGTCCACCAGCAAATTCTGCTTTTGAAACCGGATCATTCTCTTCAGATCATCGGTGACACAAAAGGTCAGCTGGTCCTGGCGGAAATACTTCTTGAGATAATGGGCAGGCACATCCCGGACGGAACGGTCCGGATAAACCGCCTTCTTCGCCTTCTCCAGCGCACCCTCGTCAATATCCGTTGCCAAGAGCTGAATATCCGCCCTCTTGCTCTGCTCCGCCAGAATCATCGCCAGGGTATACGGCTCCTCGCCGGTAGAGCAGGCTGCGCTCCATACCTTGGGACGGCTTGTGGCTTTAAGCATCTCCGGCACAAACCTAACCTCCAGAATCTCCCACCGGTTCGGATTGCGCCAAAATTCCGACACGTTGATGGTCATCCTGTCCAGAAATTCATAGAACAGGTTCTTGTCCTTCATCATGGCCTCAAAAAAGTCGGAAAAGGTTTTATATCCCTTTTTTTCCCGCAGCGTGGTCAAACGCCGTTTCATTTGCGCTTCTTTGTATTGGGACAAATCAATCGCGGTATAATCCTTTACCTTCTTAATAAAAAGGGCAAAATCCTTGTCTTCCATCGTCTATTTTCCTCCCGGGTCGGCATGCGCTAGGAAGTCTTTCCACGAGACCCACAGCTGATGCTTTTATTGCCTGGTATCTTTTTGTATCGCCGGCCAGGTCAATCTCGCAAAATGGTTGCCGGCTCCGCTATGTATTCCATGTGTTTGCGCCAAACTCCTTCTTGCCTGCCACAAAAAATCCGTACGGCCGCCAGCCCTTCCTCTGCGCCTCATTTCCCGGACCCTGGTTCCGTTATTTCGCAAAAATCGGCCTATTTTTCTCGGAGCGGACACAAGATCCGTTAAGTGTGAAAAAACAGCGGTTCTCCACCCTTTTGGAGCAAAATAACGAATCGTCTGTCCGTGAAAGTCCAGAAAAGAGCCAAATACGGAAAATAACGGATTCTCTGTCCGCAACCATTCAATGGATGGACCATAAAATCACATCCAAGAACCGAGTACGCGGCAGAAGTGACGCCGATACCACAAAAAAACACCCGGATTCCAGGAATCCAGGTGCCGCGCTGGCAAAGACAGCGCTTAAATCCATCTGCTGTTTGCCCGTTCATATGTAACCAGCTCCTCCGGACGGAAGAAATTGCCGATTTCCCGCTCCGCCGCCTCCGGCGAATCGGAACCGTGAATCAGGTTCATGCCCGTATGTATGGAAAAATCGCCCCGGATCGTGCCCGGCACCGCATCCACTGCTTTGGTCTTACCCATCATCATCCGCGAAAGGGTGACAATATCGTCTCCCTGCCACACCATGGCAAACACCGGCCCGGAGGTAATAAAATCCACCAATTCTCCATAGAAAGGCTTTTCCCGGTGCTCCGCGTAATGGAATTCCGCCTGTTCCTGCGAGACAATCAACAGCTTGGCGGCGATGAGTTGAAACCCTTTCATTTCAAAGCGCTTTACAATTTCTCCGATTAAACCGCGTTGCACACCGTCAGGCTTCACCATCAAAAATGTCTTATCCAACCGCCATCACCCCAGTTTTGTATATGACGAAAATCACATGATAAGTGTACTCTATATACATATGTTTCGCAAATACAAACGATGCCCTATCCCCTGGCCTGCTTCAGATACTGCTTGGGGGAGGTGCCGGTTTTCTGCTTGAATAAGGCGCAGAAATACGCCTCGTTCATGATGCCCACCATGTGATACAAAAGGCCGCTTACCCCCTATCGGGAGCAAGCGGCTACGGCGGCGGATGTTTTTTATAGCCTGACGGCGCAGGCCCTACCTGACTTCTACTGCAAGACTTTCGCTGCGGGCCACCCCCGCTTCATTCTCCAGCTCGCATACGTAAATATAGCGGCCCGGCGCTTTATTCTCCAGCTCTGTAATGACAGTTTGGACCAAGGGGGTAGCAACGGCAAGCTGCCGGGTATCAACCAATTCCCCGTTCTCATAAAGACGGTATATGCTCCCATTCACTCCCCACCACATGTCCGCCCGCACCTGAAAGCTGCCTTCCTGCCCCCAGTTGTTGTGGGAAAGCACCGGTTTGCCCGGCTCTGCCTGGATTACCTCAACAATCCATTCCCCGCTGCGGGTGGTGCCTGAGGAATTGCTCAACTCGGCGTAATAGCGATATGTGCCATTGGGTTTTCCCTTGATCAGAGTTACCGCCGACTGGGCGCCGGGAGAACGGGCCTCCAGCGCCTGCGTATTCACAAGGACGCCATTTTCATACAGCTTATAGGTATCGGCGTTGCTTCCCCACCACATATTCATGGCAATGCGATAATGTCCGTCCCGGATGCCGTAATCATATCCATTGTCGTCGGACAGCACCGGGACTCCCGGCGCTTCACCCGCCTGAGGCGCTTCCCCGGAGCCTGTCTTGATGACCAGCACAATCGGATAATCCCGCACGATCATGTCCTTCATGAGAACCGCACCGGCTTCCTTTGTAAATTCCACAGCCTGCACCGTTCCCGTCAGCATATCCACTGCCTCAATTTCCACAACATTGTCCCGCTCCAGGCGAATATCGGTAAGCATGCCTGTGTTCTCATCACTCATAGGCACAGCACTCCAATAAGGCACATACAGCAACTGTCTATCCGCATTTTCAAAGGCGCCGTCGGTCCATTCCGGAATGCTCCCGCTATGCTCCAGCGCGTCTGCCAGATCAACGGGACGAAGGGAACTGTCAAACAGGGCGGAAACATTGCGCAGGGCGTACCAGGCCGGCTTCCGCACCCCGGCAAAATCCGTCAGCCCCCATTCGCTTTCACCGGTTTTGACCGGGTCGAGAGACCACCAATTGGTGGGACCCAGCCCCAGCATGTAATGGTAAATGTATAAGCGTGATAAAAACTTCGCCTGGGAGAGCCATGTCACATTGTAGGCGCCTTCCCCCGTATTGATGGAGGTTTCCGTGATCCAAACCTGAATATCCGGATTGTAGCCCGCAAGAAGCTGCTTGTAGGCCTCCACCTCTGCCGCATAATTGGAATAGGGCTGATCAGAGGGAGAGCGCCGCTCGCCATTATGAATAAAGGTGCCTACCGCTTCAGGGGTTACAACCGCCTTGGGCCGCTCTTTATACACGTGAACACCCATAATGTCCACGATTTCATCCAGCCCTTCCTCCATAATTTCCTCTGTCCAGCCGAAATCAAACAAAGCCGTTTCAATCTCAATGGGCGTAAGGGGATCAACCGCCTTTATCTCCTGAGCCGCCGCTTTCACCATCCGGGCGTAAACCGCCGGAAACTCCTCCACCCCATAGCTCTTCCGGGCTCCGAAATTTTGCTCATTGCCGATGGCCCATACGTCTACTTTGCCCTTCAGCTGATTGGCCACCCAACCGCAAAACTCGGCATATTGACGAATATGGAACGCTTCATCCTCCTGAAGCGCGGCCACAGACGGAGCTTGCTGGAAGCGGAAAATAATCTGCACCCCGTTGTCCGCCACATGCTGAAGATTGTCAAGCAACGATTGCGGCAAGGCTTGAAGAGCACCGCTTTTGTATTGGTTGTAAAAGGTTCCGTCGGCAAGCAGCAGCCACTTGACTCCCGCCTCGAACATGCTGCCATAAAATTCATCGTAATCGAAATAATCTCCGCCCAGGGAATTGGCCGCCGAAGCTGTTCCTCCGTTTTGCGCCAGGGCATAATTGATGCTGTCTCCTTTATAAACCTCCAGTTCTTTCAGTTGAAAATAGTACGCGCCATTCTCGCTTTTCAGTCGTGTGGCGGTTACCCGCACATAACGGGCCTCCGTCTCCGGGAATTCAAACACCTGCGGCTCATCGGATTCCACCGGCCCGTAATCGCTCCGGCTGACCACTGTCGTCCAGGAAGCGCCGTCCCGGCTGACCTGAATGGCAAAGTCCAGCGGGAATGCGATGCCACCTGCCCGGGCCTTCAGCACAACCTTGTCAATGACCCGGACGGCATCCATCTCAACCTGTGCCCACTCCTGGGCATCGGCAGTTGAATGCAGCCTGGAGGAGAACACCGTGTTCATATGCCCGGCAGTATCCCCGTCGATCAGCCAGTAGCTGCCCCACTCCGGACTTTTCACCTCAGGCGTGTTGTAGAAAAAATTATTGCTCTTGGTTAACGCCATGCCGCTTATGTTATCGCCAATTTCATGGGAATGGCGGGAAACCAGCCCGGTCAGCCCGTTGGCGTTGTTCCATTGGCTGGGTTGCGCAGCATCCATAGCTGGAGCAGGCAGCGGCACATCCGTTAATTGGGGCTCGGGAGGGGGAGAATAGTCGCCTCCGTCTCCGATTCCGCCAACAATATCATCCTCATTGCCGGTGGCATGATAAACAAGCTGGATGTCATCGAAATAAAGGCTGCCCTGGCGCTCCACCGAATTCTTCTTGGTAATCAGAACCTGGAAGAAATACATCGGCAAATCAGTCTGACGGTTGCCGTCTCCCCCGTAGCTGGTTGAAGGGCGCGAGATGGCAAATTGGATATACTTCCAGCCTTCCCAGTCCACTTTCACCACATTCCGGCCATAGGCAAATACCTCCTTGCCGGAATCCATCAAATTCAGCTCCAGCGAATAGCCGCTCCTGTCTCCGTACACCCAGATCCCCACCTTGTCAGGAGTACCGGGAAGCCGCAGACCTGTTTGCCAGTTAGAAGCAAGGAAACCTGTCATCTCCTGAACGTTTTCTCGGAAATGATAGTCCAGCTTCAACGCTTTTGCGCCGCTGTGAGCTTGCTCCTCCGATACGGACAAAGCGGATTTCCCTGCTCCCTGGGGCAAAAGCATCCATTTTGAGGCTTCGTCCCGGGATTCAAAGGATTGAAAAACAATTTTCTGGTTGGGTTCTCCCGTCACGGCCACAACCTGCACCGCAGCGGAAGCCTGAAACTGCCGGAAACGGCTCTGTATAACAGCCTCACCTGGGGACTGGGCCATTACTCTTCCCGCGGTATCCACTGTTGCCACAGCCGGATTGGAGGAATAATACTCCGCATACGGGGTCAAATCGGATACGCTCCCGTCGGCGCGGGTTCCGGAAACCACTGTATTGAAGCTCTCCCCCGCAGCCAGGGCATACCGCACATTATTCAGCTTGATGCTTTTCACATCCGCATATGGGTCTTCATAAATCAGCTCCAAATCATCTACATAGATGGCTCCCTGCTTATCCGCCATGGATGCCGTCTTGGTAATAAACAGCTGGAAGAAATGCAGGGGCTGATCCGCAATTCCGTTGCCGCCATATTTTCCCGCAGGGGATGACAGGGAGAAGCGCACATACCGCCAGCCGCTCCAGTCGATCACCATGGACTCCTTGCCATACTGAAACACCTCCCCTTGGGCATCCATCAAATCCAGCTCCAACAGATAGCCGCTGTTGTCTCCGTATACCCAAACTCCGATGCTGTCAGGTTGCCCGGGAAGCTTGATGCCCCTATTCCAATTGGCCGCTATCAGACCTGCAAGCTCACTCGTTCCGGTTTGGGAAAAATTATAGGTCAACTTCAATGCTCTTGCTCCTGAGCGAACCTGCTCTCCAGAGGAGGCCAGCGCCGATTTTCCCGTTCCCTGGGGCAATAACCGCCATTGAGCCGTGTTTTCCTCCTCAAAATCCTGGAACAGTACCCTTTGCTCCTCCTCTCCGGTAATTTCTACTGTCAAAACAGAAGCAGCCGCCTGATAGCCTTCGTAGGAAGCATGTATAATGGCCTTTCCTTCAGCCAGGGCGGTGACCGTTCCGGCATCGTCCACTGAGGCTACAGCAGAATCGGATGAGCTGAACTGGGCCAGAGCGGTAATGTCCTGCCTGGAGCTGTCGCTGTAAACCGCTGTTACAATGGTTGAATAGGTCTCTCCCACAGCCAGACCGTAATGGCTGGATTGCAGCTCAATCCGGACAACAGAAGCAGCAAACACAGGAACAGCGGCCAAATGGGCCAGCAATAAGAACGCAAGGAGAACCGGCATCATTTTTTTCAAAAGCGTCACTTCATTTCCCTCCCTGAATAATGAGTATGGGCGTTGCGTGACTTTAACAGCAGAATCATTGTCTGAAGCGTAATTCAAATGAAGGCGCCGTAACCCTGAAGCCGCCTGGCCGCTCTGTTGCCTGAAGTCCCTCCAGATGAATAATTTCCAGCCTCCCGCCGGGAGCAGCAAGCTGACGGATATCCAGCAGAGCGGAAATCTCCCTTGGCATCTGTCCCCTGACCCACCCGTCCCCGCCGTTCACCGCTGCCTTCCAGGCAAGCCGAATGGGACCGCAGGGAGTCATGACCTGGCCCTCCGCCTCTGTCACATCCTCCAAAGCCAAACACGGTTCAATAATAGCTTCCTTATAACCTGGGGCAAGAGGCCGTATTCCCAGCAAAAAAGCGCCGCTTACATAAACGGGGGAGGATGACCAGCCATGAGCCGGTGAACCTTGCTTATGACGATAATCGCCTGGCCTGTTGCGGGGATGAATATGGCCGAAGCAGGCTACACCCAAGCTCATCTTCCATTCGTATACCTCCCACATGTAACGGACAAAGGGAACAAAGGCGGAGGTGCCCCATAAAAGGCTGGCGGCCCAATGAAAGCTCGGCTCGCCAAGTGTGCAGATTTCCAGGCCGGGATCGGAAATCCGCTGCCACAGCTCTCCCTGCTCCTCCCTCCACAGCCCCATGGATACGGCCAAAATTTGCGCATGCTGAGAGAGCGTAGCGGCAGGTCCATCCTCCTTTACGCCGTCCATGAACAGCCGCCGTTCGCTGCAATAGAAGCGGGGAGCAGCCAGCGCCCGGACAATCCGCCCGGCGGCTTCCTCAAATGCGCCTTTGCTTTGCCCATCCCCTGCATATTCAGCCAAATCCGCCAAGGCAAGCAAACCCAGCCGGTACAGACCGTTGAGCACAAAGGATTCTCCGCCGAAATCAATTTTGGCCCAGTCCACAATGGCCCAGCCCTCCGGGTCCTTCAGCAAGCCCTCCTCCGTAAGAAACTGCCCAAAAAAGCGGTGGGTTTGCAGACAAACGGGCCACACAGCCTGCAAAAACTCCCGGTCCCCGGTATACAGGCAATGATTGCGCACTCCGATCCAAAATTGCCAGGTCCAGACGGGAAGCTGGAAGCGCATGTAGCCAGGGGCCACGGAAAACATGCGGCCTTCCCCGTCCGTATTGCGGCTGAACAGCTCCCAGGTGTAGCGGATAAAAGCCGGATCATAATGGCTGTAATAATAATTCAGCGCAATATGCTGGGTGTCTCCCAGCCAGGCGCAAAACTCTCGGAAGGAATCCGAGGAAATAACGTCTGTACGGGAATAGCGCAAGGTTTCTGCAGCAGTCTGCCAAATCCCGTTCCAGCCCGGGCTGTCGGTACGGAATTGTCCCGGATGCGCAGGCATGGGAGCTAGCGCTTCCACCACGACAAGCTTTTTGATCCGGACAGGGACAGAGGCGGACAGCAGCAGATACTGAGCGCCGCGGGGGGTAAAGCGGTTTTCAAAGACGGCTGATCCTCCAGACCATACCAGGCGGTCATAATTAAAGACCATCGGACGCCCCTGAGCATCCTCCGTATGGCCGTAACCAATCTCCAGCAGACCTCTGTCCGGCTGGGTTTCGGCTTCAAGCTCCAGCCGGAAATGCCCGAAACGGAAACGGTTCAGGCGGATGACCATCCCGTTGCCGGTTTCGATGTCCGGACAGTCCTCCCCCACAAGAGGCACAGACTCGCCCAGCAGCCGGATTTCCCCCATCTCCTTCCAGGTATGGAAAGCAGTCTCCCCAACCGCCCTCAGCGTCAGCTTCTCCTTAAAGGGTAAAAGAGGAGAATCGTACCGAAGCTGGCCGATAATGCGGTCGAAAGAAAACAGCGGATCTATAGAAGGAATATAGCCGTCCACCTTAAGCTCGTCAGGCCATTCCATAGGAGAAGCGCTTCCCAAAACAACATACTCCGCTCCCATCAGGTACAGCAAAACGCCCTGCTGCAGGCTGCTGCCGGAGCAGCAAACATAATCCTCTCCCACATGATGCCCGTAGGGATGGCAGACTGCGGAGGTTCCGTCCCTCTCCATCAGGACACCGCCCTGTCCCCGAATGCCGATATAAACCTGCTCTTCCGCTGCCGCCTCCGCCATGCGGAGGGCAACCGCAACAACCCGGTTTCCCGGCTCTCGGGAGCAGGCGTATACCTTGCCGTTTCGGAGGGGAAGCCGGGGGAAAGTCCCCATTATCACTGCGTCCCCGGACAGCTCCACGTCAGTCCGCCGCAGGGGAGCCATAGGAGAAGGAATAATCCGGCGGTCCATGCTCCGGCACGCAACTGCGCCTATCCACTCTTCCTCCTCCCCGGCAGCGGCGTTCCAACACTGCTCCTCCAGCGGACCCAGATGCATATTGACCCGTGGGGCATACTCATTCCACCTCCTCTCCGTCCGGCATTGCCATTGCCCATTGCAGGTGGACAGATCTGCTCCCTGGCAGACTCCCGCCAGTCCAAAGGCCGGCTCGCCAACCAGATAGCCGAATGTATCCACATACAGGTGCCGGACCAGTGCCACAATTTCATTGCCTCCTTCCCGAAGCAAGGGCCCTATATCATAAAGCTCCCCCACAAGAGTATCGGGAAAGTTGCGGGGGGGACCCTGTCCGGCCAAAATACCGTTAACCCACAGCAAATAATTGGCATCGGCAGTGACCCTGATCAAGGTTTCCTGATCCCGGCGCAAGCCTTCAAGCTGCACGTGCAGCCTAAACCGGACCAGCTCCTGCAGCCTGGGCCTGCCCTTCAAGGCGGGGGACCGGACAAGCTGCTTCAGCTCCAGCCGGGGCTCCTCTCTCCGGCTTGCCTCTTCCTTGTTTGCCGCCGTATTCGGTTTCATTCCAATCAGCTCCTTCAAAAAAACGGATTTTGTCTCACCGGACATGCTCCCTGTATTCATTGGGAGTCAGACGGGTTTGCTTCTTGAACAGCCTGGAGAAATAAGCGGCAGACTCGTACCCCAGCGCCTCGGCAATCTCCTGAATTTTCATGCTGCCCTCCTTCAACAGTTCCTGGGCCTGGGCCAGCCTGACCTGAGCCACATAATCCGATAGCCCGATCCCTCTGGCCTGCTTGTAAATCCGAGACAAATAAGCAGGATTCAAATAGACCACCTGGGCCAGCCTGGTCAGGGACAGATCGCCATCCAGATGCTCCTCTACATAGCGGTGCAGTTGATGCAGCCATTCCGCCGATCTGCCGGACTGCTCCCGGGCCTGCTCTTCAAACAGGCTATCGGCAACCCGCAACAGGTTCCCGGCGGCCTCTTCCCAGGATTCGTGGTCATGGAGCCGGAGCAGCTTATCCGCGGTCACCCCATCGGAAGGCCAGCGGTCATAGCTGTTCATGTAATGGACGAGCTGCAGGGCAATCGTATAATAGATTTCCTCCAGCCACTTCCGCGGACAGTCCGGCTGGGAGCCCAGCTCCTGCAGCAGACCGCCGCATACATGCATGAACGGCTCCTTGATCCCTCTCTCCAGCAACAGCCCCGTCTGCCTAGCTGTTTGCAGCCAGGCATCACGATAGGGTTTAGGGCCGCCAGGCTTTTCACCCGGATCAGGAGCCGCCAGAGAGTCGTCAATAAGCAATTTTTCTTTTTCCCAGCCGAACCGGCTGTAGAGAGCGGCTGTCAGCTCCCTGAATTTGGCCGCGACCGTCTCCCAACTGACTGGCCGGGGAGAGAAGATCATGGAAACCGGCAGCTTCAGCAGTGCTTTGAAGGTGGACTGCACCGCATCCAGAGTATCCTGGGCGTAAGCGGCCAGAAAGGTTTCCCCCGCCTTCCTCTCCTGCAGCAGCACACCAAAACGGCCGTTGCCGCAATCGGTAAAGTACAGGACATACTGTTGAAAATATTCTGCCAAAATATTGTCCATGGCGTACAAGAGCAACGTACGGTCGCCCTTGTCCACGCTGCCCGGCCATTCGTCGATGCTGCCTGCCAGCATGTAGACAGGGCGGTCGGGATCAAGCTCCATATCCAGCTCCCCGAAGCGGACCTTGAGCCTGGCGGGATCAGCCCTGCGTTCCCCCGTGAGCAGACGGAGCAGGAAGTCCTTCTGAAGCTGGGGCAAGCCGGCTAACCACCGCTTCCGCGCCTCCTCCATAAGACGTTCCTTCTCCATGCGGCCGGCAATGCTTTCCACAGCCTTGTCCAAAGCGGCCAGCACCGGACCGTCTCCCTCCGTCTTCACGATGTAGTCGAAGCTGCCGTTGCGCATAGCCGTCTGCACGTACTCAAAATCATTGTAGCCGGAGACGAAAATGACCTTGCAGAAAGGCCAATTTTCGCCAATGATTCTCTGGAGCTCCAAACCGCTTAAGCCAGGCATGCGGATATCGGAATACACAATATCCATCTTGTAGCGCCCCAGCTTCGCCAGAGCCTCCCGGGAGGAATAAGCCCGGTGCACCTCCAGCTCCAGATGGTCAACCTGGCTCAGCAGCTCAAACAATCCGTCCACAATAATTTCCTCATCATCCACCACCAGAACCCTGTACATCCTTCTCCTCCTCCCAGCCATTGCTCCTCAATGCCGGCGGCCCCTGCAGAGGAAGGGAAATGACGGCCAACAATCCTCCCAACGGACTCCGCTCGGCCCGAAGTTCCGCCTCTATTCCGTAAATCAGCCTCAGCCGCCGGGCCACATTGAACAAGCCCGTAGTTTCAGGAGAATCTCCCGGCCGGGACAGCCGCTGCCGAAGCTCCTGCAGCTTCCCCTCCGGCAGGAGCAGGCCGTTGTCCTCCACCGCCGCCTCCACCCGTCCCTCCGCCAGCCGGAAGGAAATATGGAGCAAGCCGTTATCCTCCTTGTCCTCCAGAGCATGCTTGTAAGCGTTCTCCACCACAGGCTGAAGAATGAGACGAGGAACGCGCAAACCCTTAACCTCCTCCGGCAGCTCTCCGAAGACCGCCTTTATCCGTCTGGCAAATCGCATGGTCTGAATTTCCACGTAATTGCGGACATGGGCGACTTCCTCCTCCAGGGTAACGGTATCCGAATCATTGCGGGTAATAAACTGGAAGTATTCCCCCAGATACTTGGTAAACCGCATGACTCGCTCATAATCCTCCAGCTTGGCCATGCGGTAAATGATGTAGAAGCTGTTGTACAGAAAATGGGGGTTGATCTGGCTCTGAAGCTGGCGGAACTCGGAGAGCTTCAGCCTGTAGCTCTTTTCGTATACCTCCCGGATCAGCACCTTCAGCTTGGCCAACATGCTGTTGAATTGGCGGTATAAATAGCCGAACTCATCCCTGTAGGGGTGGGCAATGGCCAACTCCAAATCACCCTGCTCCACCCGCTTGAAGGCATTGACCATTTTCTTCAGGGGCGTGTGAATCATCAGGCGGATGCCATAGCTGAAAAAAAAGATCAGCGCCAAGGACATCCCGGCAAAAATCCACAGATAAGTCCGGTATTGCCGCAAAGGTCCGAAAATTTCCTGCCGGGGCACCGCCTTGATCATGGTCAGACCCCATACATCGGAAACGGAGGCAGTGAGAAAATATTCCTCCCCCTCTATGGTAACGGAGCGTTGGCCCGCTTCCCTGTACTCCAGCAGCCCCGTCCCGGACAAACCCTCTTCCGTGCCGATGCTCCAGCCGTTGCCAAACAGAAAGGTCTCGCTGCCCGGGCTTGTATTGAATTGCTTCAGCGTCTCGGTCAGCCTCTCCTCCGACAGCTCCAGCACCAGCTGAAAGAGCGGCTCCGTCCCTTCGGGAAGACTGTACATGGCCGGATAGTGGATCACGTGATACAACCTGCCGTTGTAACGGATGAAGGGAGAGGCCTGGGGATCAAGCATCACCTTCAGCGCTTCATACTCTCCGGCAGGAATATCCTCAATGGAATCCGAGGAGGCGGATAGGGTTCGCCCCAAACCGGGAATATGGACCCTCACATCCTCATTGAAGCTTCCTGAGGCCTTCAGCATCCGCAGTCCCCGCATGATTTCATTGACGGCTCCCCGAATTTCGTAATGGGACATGAATTCCCCACGGGCGCTGAGCTCGTTCAGGTTGGGATCAATGACAAACTCCCGCTGCAGTCCGATGACCCTGTTCAGATCCAGCTCCAGCATATTCATATACAGATCCATGGCGGAATCCGATGTGGCTCTGATCTGGTTGTCCACCATTCTGGCTCCGCTTTCATTGAGCATGAAACTGATGGCAATAATGGGCAGCACCACCGCCGCAAAGGCCAAAAACAGCTTGTAGTATATTCCAGGCGACCAAAGGCCGGTTTTCCCTGTCATCGACATCCCCCGTTCGCTATCGACTACAGTATACTCCCTTTTACTCCTTTACGCTTCCCATCACAATGCCCTTTACAAAGTAGCGCTGGAGAAACGGGTAAACCAGCAGTACCGGGAACGCCGCAAGAAAAATTTGCGCCGATTTGGTGGTCCGGTCGGATATGCTCTCAAGCATGCTTAGGTCTGTTGACGTTAGCAATTCCAGATCCATCTGGATCACTACGGTTTGCATATAGCTTTGCAGCGGATAACGCTCGGGGGAATTCATATAGATCAATCCGTCAAACCAGGCGTTCCAATGCCCCACAATTGTAAACAGAATGACTGTAGCCAGAGCCGGCAAAGACAGTGGCGCATACAGCCGCCACAATAAGGTCCAATGCCCCGCCCCGTCCATGGCGGCCGCCTCCTCCAGCTCCTTGGGCAGGCTGCGGAAAAAGTTCAACAGCAGGATGACGTTGAATACCGGCACCGCCCCGGGCAAAACCAAAGCCCACAGCGTATCCAGAAGCTGCAGATTTTTCACCACCAGATAGCTGGGAATAAGTCCGCCATGGAACAAAATTGTAAACACAAAAAACCACACATACCACGTCCGCCAGCGAAAGGCTTTGGTTTCCTTGGATAAGGGATAGGCAATAATGACGGTCAAAAACATATTCAGCGCCGTGCCTGCCAGCGCCCGCTGCACCGTCACCCCCATGGACCGGAAAAACTCCGGTTTGGCGGCTACAAACTCATAGGACTTCCAGCTAAAGTCCACCGGCCATAAGCCCACTGCGCCGGAGGAAGCTGCCCAGCTGCTGCTGAACGAAACGGCAAGGGTATGCACAATGGGAAGCACGCACAGCAAAGACAGACTAATGAGAAAAAAATGGTTGAAGATATTGAAGATGCGGTAAGCTTTTGTATGGGTATACAGCATAAGTCAGGGCCCCCTCCTTCCTTTAGAAAATGCGGTAATTGGCAAAGCGGCTGGCCATCCCGTAGGAAATGACAATCAATACAAAGGAAACGGCGGATTTGAACAGCCCGATGGCCGTAGCCACTCCGTATTGGGCCTCCAGCATGCCGATCCGGTACACAAGCGTATCTAGGATATCACCGCTTTTGTACACCTGGGGACTATAAAGATTGAATATTTGATCAAAGCCTGCATTCAGCACCTGCCCCAGGGCCAAAGTGGACATGAGCACCACAATGGGCAGAATGCCGGGCAATGTAATATGCCATGTTTGCTTCAGACGGCTTGCCCCGTCCATGAGGGCAGCCTCATACAGGGAGGGATTGATTCCGGTAAGGGCCGCCAGATACACAATGGTGCTAAAACCGAATTCCTTCCATTCATGGGTGGCTACGATAACATAGGGAAACCACTTGTTGCTGCCCAGGAAAAAGATCGGCTCCGCTCCCAGCTTGACGAGGAGTTGGTTGACAATCCCCTGGGAGGGGGACAAAATATCAATCAGAATCCCCCCCAGGATAATCCAGGACATAAAGTGGGGCAAATAAATGAGTGTCTGAATGCCTCGCTTCAGCCAAGTCCGATGCAGCTCATTCAAAAGCAGAGCCACTCCCACCGGAATGGCAATACCGGCCGCAATTTTCATAACAGCAATAAACACCGTGTTGAAAAGCACCTGGTAGATACCCGGCAGCTCCAGCACATAGCGGAAGTTATCCAGTCCGTTAAACGCAGAGCCCCATATTCCTTTGGTGGGGACAAATTGCTGAAATGCCATTACCAGCCCCAACATCGGTCCGTAGCTGAACAGAAGAACCAGGACAACTCCCGGCAAAAGCATAACGTGCAGGGGCCATTCTCTCGTATATTTGGTTCGCATGCTTTCTCTCCCCCTATTTATTGGGCCGCTGCCTCGTTCACTTCCTTGGTAATCTGTTCACCGCCCAACTTTTTCCATTGTTCCACGAAGGTGTCAAACTCATCAATAGAGGACTCGCCCAGAATAATCTTGGTGAAGGTTTCCAGGACCAGCTTATCCAGTGTGGCCTGCTTCTGGATCATGGTTGGCGTTGCCGCTGCGATAAACTCGTTGTAGATGAACATATTATTGGTGTCATAGAAATCGATAATGCTTTGGGAGCCTCCCTTCCCGAATACCCTGGCATACCCCCATTGGCTTGTGTCGCCATTTTGGAACTTCACAATGCTGTCATAATAGCCCTTCTGCTCCGCATCCAGCTTGGAGGTGTCCTTGCTGTCCAACGCCTCCTGTACGACGCGGTAAGCCTCCAGGTTCTTTTTAATTTTTGTAATTCCAACCGGAACATATTGGAACACCTCTACCCCATCGCTTTTGTGATAGGTATCCGGGTCTGCCGTTTCCCCCCAGCGCTTCTCGATGTTGTAGTTCAATAGCTTGAACACCGCTTCAGGATTTTTGGCATTTTTATTCACTGCATAATAAGCATTGACCGTAGGATTTAATTGAATCTTAACGGGCTTATCATCGATGGAGCCGACAGCATAAGGCCTCCAATCCGCATTGGGATCATTGTCCAGCGTCTTCTGAAGTCCTCCCACCGGATAGGCCATAGAGCCAATAACCATGCCGATTTTGCCCGTGACAAGGCTTTCCATATTCTTCGTAAAATCTTTTACGCCAAATTCCGGATCAATCTGCTTATCCTTGAACATGGCCTGGAGTTGGGCCAGGGCAGTCTTCACCTGCGGTTGGACGACGCCGTTAACCAGGTTGCCGGAGCTGTCCTTGATCCAGATGCCGGGATAGGCATGATAGGCGTTGAAAAAGCCCTTTAGAGGATCAAAAACCGTTTTGTCCAGCACCAGTCCGTAAGTATCATTCTTCTGATTGCCGTCGGGATCATTCTTTGTGAACGCTTTCGAGATGTTCAGCAGGTCCTGCATGGTTTTGGGCTCCGGAAGCCCCAGCTTTTTCAGCCAATCGGCGCGAATCCATACGATCTGCGCCTGATCCGTCAAAGCGGCGGCACTGGGAATGGCTCTTAGCTTGCCTTGGAAAGTGGCGGCCTTCAGACCAATGCCGTTATCCTGAGTCAGCATTTTTTTGGCATCCTTGGAGGCGTACTTCTCGTATACCTCCGTCAGGTCCGCCAGCTTATTGCCCTCTACCAATTGCTGAAGCTGGATGGGGGATACCTGGAAAAAGTCGGGATACGAGCCGGATGCAATGGTTACATTCATCTTTTGGTCGTACTGGGCCTGGTCGATGGCCCATTCAAATTTCACCTTGATGCCCAGGTCCTGCTCGAAGCTGCGGGTCCAAATATTGTTGTGGATGGACTCCCCTTCCTTAAATTTGGTTAAGGACAAGCCTTTGACGGTGGTGATTGTTATGGGAGGATCGTATTTGCCAAACGGGCCATCCGCTTCACCGGAGGTTTGTCCCGCGCTTGCCGCGGGAGAGGGCAGGTTGATGGGAGCAGCTTCGTCCCCTCCTCCATTCACGCAGCCCCCCAGAAGAAGGAAGGAGAGCGACAGAATCACCGCGGCACCTTGCTTTGTCTTTCTGTTCATAGTACGAACCCCTTTCCAGACGTATGTTCTTAAAGCCCGGTACGCCCTGCAGAAGCGTCCTGCTTCAATTTAAATTATAAGGTTGAAAGGAGCTCCCTTCTACGCGAATCTTTCTACTCCGCTTGACTTTTCTTTACTTCTGGAGCGGGGTGGCATGGATCTTTTGGAGGAAATAAAGCGGAATTTTGCGGTGCCATGCGGAGCGCAATTCATTCTTTCTGCTCGGTCCTCTCACGCAAATTCCCCTGATGCCTAACAGGCGAAGTTTGCCTGTCCAACATCAGGGGAATAGTTGTTTCGCAAATACAAACGATGCCCTATCCCCTGGCCTGCTTCAGATACTGCTTGGGGGAGGTGCCGGTTTTCTGCTTGAATAAGGCGCAGAAATACGCCTCATTCATGATGCCCACCATGTCGCACAGCTCCTGGTTGGAATAGTTTTTGGCTTTGAGCAGCTCCACCGCCAGCTCGATCTTTTTGCGGTTGATATAGTCCACCAGGCTCTCCTTCATTTCCTTTTTGAACAGGGTGCTGAAATAGGCGGGAGCCAGGTTCACCTGCTTGGCGATAATTTGCAGGGACAGCCGCTCCGTCAGGTTTGCCTCAATATATTCCACGGCTTTGGCAATATCCGGCCGCAGGGCGGTGTCCCTTGCCGTCAGCTTCCGCGCAAGATGGCTGTATATCAGCTCCATTTGCTCCGGCAAAGACATATCTGTCAGGTCGTCCTCCAGCAGCTCATCGGCCGATTGCTTCCAGCGGTCCAGCTGATTGTGGGCGGAGGCGAGAAATTCCTTCAGCAGACCGGTCATCAGCTGTCTCGGCAGCCGCTCCCTGCAGGCTTGCTCCATAATGGCCTGGAGCCGCCCACGCAGCTCCCCCACATCGTCAAACTCCCGGTGAAACAGCATCAGCAGCTCCTGCAGCTTCAGCCGGATGCCGCGTCCGTCCCTGGACCTTGGAGCAGCCGGGTGAAAGGGCGTCACCACGGTCTCCCCGTCGGAATAGTAATGCTCCCCGCAGGCTTCAAGCGCCTGGTTGTACGCGGGAGCGATTTCCCGCCAGCCTACTGCCGTCGGACTGATGCCAATGGAAACCGGCTGCTTCAAATAGGTGCGGATATTGCCGGCAACCGCCTGGGCAACGTTCCAGAACCGTTGTTCATTTTCCTTGGCGCTGGGACTGTGCGGCCAGCCCAAAAATCCGATGAACCGGCCTCTCTCCAAATGGCAGGCGATATTGGAGCCGTATTGCCCCAGGGTCTCCTCGATAATATTCAGGATGCCGTATTTCAATATACTCTGGTCCGACAGCGGATATTGGTTGATAAAGTTGGAATAATGATCCATCTCGATCACCAGGCAGCAATAGGTATGCTCAAACAACTGCATGTCATAGCTGGCCATAATCTCCTCGGCCTGGCCAAATCTGGCTTCACCCTGGAGCAATTCCCGCAGCAGCTGCTTGAACACTCTGTGGCGGTTCTTCACAATGGACATATCCAGCTTGCGCAAATGCTCTTCCTTCTCCCTGGCCTGCCGGATGCAGAGTCCCGCCTTGTTCATGGCCCGCAGCAATTCCTCTTCGTCCAACGGGACCTTGACAATGTAATCCGATACGCCCATTTGAATGGCGCGTTTGGCATAGTGGAAATCGGAATAGGCGGTTAGGATCACATATTCCGTTCGCGGCAGAAGCTTCTGCATTTCCCCGATCATGGCAATGCCGTCCATTTCGGGCATCCGGATGTCGGTGATTACCAGATCCGGCTGCTGCTGCCGTACCATCTGAAGCGCTTCCACTCCAGAATAGGCAGCTCCCTGGAGAATAAAATTGCTGTTTACAGCGCACAGCTCCGCGAAGAACAGCTGAAGCCGCTGGATAATCAATTCTTCATCATCCACGATCAGGCAGCGAATAGGGTTCATTGCCCGTCCCCTCCCTTGGGATAGTAGGAAATTCCGCCCGGACACAAACACCCTTATGGGGGCCTCCGGTGATGCAAAGTCCATAGTCCGGGCCATAATGAAGCTTGATCCGGCCGTGAATATTGGCCAAGCCGATCCGGCTGCGGGGGTCCTGCTCCTCATCGGCCGCCTTGGGCTTAAGCAGCCCGGCCAGCTTCTCGCTGTCCATGCCGATGCCCCAGTCGGCTACCTCCACAACCACCCTGTCTTTTTCCCTGTAGGCCGCAATCCGGATCTCCCCTGCTTCCCGGCCGCCCTTGTAGCCATGGAAGATGCTGTTCTCCACGATGGGCTGAAGAAACATCCGGAACACCTTGAAATCCAGCAGTTCCGGATCAATTTCCTCCACCAGGGCAAAAACCTTGTTATAGCGAATATTTTGAATGATGACATAATTGCGCACGTTATGAAGCTCTTCCTGCAGCGATACCTTCTGGGCGGGATTCCTCACCCCGTATTCCAGAATGGAGATCAGCGAGCGGATCACCGGGTCTACCTTGTCCAGCTGGCCCAGCCGGACCACATTGCTGACCGCCCCCAGAGTATTGTACAAAAAATGGGGGTTGATCTGGGACTGGAGCACCTGAATCTCCAGTTTCTTCTGCTGCTCCTTATGCTCCTCCAGATGCCGGAACAAATCCGAAATCTGGAGCAGCATCTTATCGAAGGTCCGGGACAAATAGCCGAACTCGTCATTGCGCTGCATGGCCAGGCGCACATCCAGCCGCCCCTGCTCCACCTGCTTCATTTTGCCGATGAGGGCAAACACGGGCTTGCGGATATAGCGGGTGATGAATACGGAGGTCACCAGACTGAGCAAGAGGCCGATCAGGCTTAATTGTACAAAGTGGGCGTCGATTTGCCGGAGAATCTGGGCAAGCCTTGTGCCGTCGCTGACGGCAACCAGCAGCCAATTGTAGGTGGGGGAATGGAGCTTCACCACCAGCTTCTCCCCATTGGTCCCCCCGTCAGCTATAATCATGCTGCTGTTGGCGCTGATGATTTCTTCCATCTCCATCCCGCCGATGGTTTCGGGGATGCCGATGGTGTCCGGCACACCCGACTTCACACCGTTGGAATAAACCAGCACATTACCGCTGTAATCTGCGATGAATAGCTGAATTCGCTCCTGCTGATGAACCATCAGCAGCTTCTGGCTCAGATCGACTAAATTTAAATCTACGGCTATGACAAGGGAAGGATCATACCGGGATATGCGGGAGATGGTAATGGTCCAGCCGGAAAAACGGTTGTAATACAAAGAACTGATCTTGGTGCTGAAGTAACCGCCGTCAATAGAGTCGGCATAGATGGTTGTCAGCTCCGGCATAGGCTCATTGACGATCCGGGTAACCGTCCGGCCGCCGAGAATGCTCAGGTTATCCCTGATGACGTAGACATTGGAAATATGCTGAAGATTCATCTCGTACAGCGTTTCCAGATGGCGGCCCAACTGATTGTCCTGAATGCCGTCCTCTTCCTTGGCCTCCAGAAAGGATTCCACGGAGAACAGAATGGTCTGCATGGAGGAAAAGTTTAAGGTGAGGTACTCGTTTACCTTGGACAAAATTTGGCCGACGAATTCCTGCTCCCGGTTCGTCAGCTGCTTCTTTACAAAATGGGAGGATAGCTGTCCGATAATCAACACACAGACCAGAACAAAGATCAGGCAGATCACAAACAATTTGAAGGTGAGACTGCTTGTTCGTCTTTTCATGGTTCCTCCCGGTGGATTGTGGCTGCTGCTGCGATAAAGCGCAAACAATGGCAATAGCAGCGGGAGGACAGCCCTCCCGCCGCTATAACCTGTTACTTTATAACCCCCTGCTCCTTCAGCTGCTTCATGACATTTTCCTCATATTCCTTCAGCTTGTAGGTCTTTTCCAGAGTCTGCACATAATTATCCCATTGGCTGATGGGCTCCCGGCCATAGATGAATTTCAACAGCGCTTCATTAATGAATTTCTTCCGGTCCTGATACAGACTGTCGCTCTCATCGGGGACCAAATAGACGCTGGGTTTGGGCGAGATGCTGTATTTCAGGTTGGTCTGGTGAACGGCGGATGTAAATTCCAGCTTCTTAAAGTTATAATACAAGGCATCGGCAGCCCTGCGGGGCAGCTTGTAGTGGTTCACATAGTGTTTTGCTTCCTGCACGGCCTTCTCCGGCGTAAGCCGGACAACCTCTTTTTTCTCATTATAATCCCAGAAGATTCCTTTGTCACCATAAGCAAAATACGGATAGGCCTCCTCATCTGCATACCAGTATTCCAGCAGGGCCAGAATCCGCTTGACCTTTTCCGGGTCCTGGGCGGCCTTCTTGGAAATGACCCACATGTTGCTCTGGAAAGCCATTTCGCCAAGAATTTGCTTGCCGTCAGGCCCTTTTACCGGTGCCATAGAAATCCACTCAGGAGTTTCACCGCTGACTTCAATTATTTTTGTGGGATTATCCATCATTCTCCAATCCGATACCGATATTCCAATTTTACCCTTCTGAATTTTCTCTCCCGTTGTCGCCAGAGTCACCCAGTCGGGATCAATGACCTTCTCCGTCACCATCCGGTTAATATAGGTGACCGCCTCCTTCATGCGGGGATCGGTGTTGTGATTCACCAGCTTCCCGTCCACAATATCAATCTTGTGGGGATTGACGCCGAACAGCCACATAATGGCGTTCAGTCCCAGTCCCTGAACAGCGGTGTTGGAGATATCCCCGTCCTTGGGAACTCCGCCGACAAACCCGTAGGTATCGTCCTTCCCGTTCTTATCGGGATCATTGAAGGTAAACGCCTTCATGACCTGGAACAGCTCTTCGGTTGTAGTGGGAACCTGCAGATTAAGGTTTTTCAGCCAGTCATTGCGGATCCACCATCCGGCAATTCCGCTGACAAGCTCCAGGCCGGGGGTGCCGATGGTTTTGCCCTTGAATTTGAGCGCATCCCATTGATCCTGGGAAAAGTACTTTTGCAGCTTGGGGAACTGATCCAGATAGCCGTCCAGCTCGGCAATCAATCCATCCTGATAATACTTGATGGCATCGGTCCGGTTATTGAAGAAGATCATGTCGGGAATGTCTCCGGAAGCAAGCAGCGTATTCAGCTTGGCGATGTCCTCGCCGGCAATGGGAATGGTCATTTGCAGATCGATGTTCACGGCGTTCTCCAGCATTTGCCGCTGGATGTCCTGCTCGCGGGCGGGCAGCGGAGTGCCGCCGCCGATCCAGCTGCCTGCATTGTACATGTTAAGGGTCATTTTCTTGGCAAAGGGATTATCGGGCTGAGTTGTTCCCCCGGCAGTGCTGGAGGCCGCCGTCGGATCGGCTCCCTTGGAGTCCCCGTTACCGCTGCAGGCGCTGAGTACAGGCAAAATCGCACATAATGACACAATCATCGTGTTTCTGAAACGCTTTCCTTTAAACATGCACATCTCCCCTTTTTTTAATCATAGTGGAATATAATGAAGAAGGTCAATGCCGGTGAAGCGGCATCATCCTTTTACTGCCCCAAGCATGGCTCCTTTGGTAAAATACTTCTGGATAAACGGATACACCAGCAGGATTGGAACGGTGGTCAAGACGACAGCCGCCATCTTGATGGCGTGGGAGCTTACCAGACGATCGTCGCCGTACTGGTTGATCTCCGCGTTCTGCTGCTGCACGCTGAGGAGAATGGTGCGCAGCACTACCTGCAGGGGATTCAGCTCAGGCTTGCTGATATACAATACCCCGTCAAAATAGCTGTTCCAATGAAATACCATATAGAACAGGCCTACGGTGGCCATAACAGGCATGGTCAAGGGAAATACAATGCGGGCCATGGTCTGCAATTCACCTGCACCGTCTACCTTGGCGGATTCCTCGATTTCGGGGGGCAGCTGCTCAAAGAAGCTTTTCATAATAATCACGTTGAAGGCCCCAACCAGGCCGGGAACAATCAGGGCCCAGATGGTGTTAGTAAGCCCCAGGCTCTGCACCACCAGATAGGTGGGAATCATGCCCCCGCTGAACAGCATGGTGAACACGATGTAGAACATGAAGACAGATCTTCCCGGCAGCATCTTCTTGGATAAGGGATACGCGGTCATGAAGGTAATCAGCAGATTAAGCGCCGTGCCCACAATCGTGCGGAACAGCGTAACCTTATAGGCTTGATCCAGAGCATAGCTTTCCCGGAACATCTCCCTGTAGGCATTCCATGTTACGGTATCGGGAAACAGGACAATTCCTTTACGCACGACCTCCGATTCCGGAGACATGGAAATTACAATTACATAATAAAAGGGAAACAGGCAGGCGACGGCAAGCAAGGCCAGCACTGCATAATTGATAATCTTGGCGATTTTTTCACCGGGTGTGAGGTATTCCATGAGGCCTCTCCTCCTTCGTCACCAGATTTGTCCGTCGAATTTCTTGGCCAGTTCATTGGCGCCTACCACCAGCACCAGTCCGATCAGGGATTTGAACATGCCCACTGCCGTAGCAATCCCCATCTGCAGCCGCTGCACACCCTCCCGGTAGACCCATGTATCAATAATGTCGATCTTCTCCTGGTTGAAGACGTTGGCCATCATAAAGATTTGATCGAAGCCTGCGTCCAGGATATGACTCAGCTTGATAATCAACAGCACAATGATGACATTGCGGATGCCCGGCAAGGTGACATGCCAGATCTGCCTCCACTTGGAAGCGCCGTCCATCCGGGCGGACTCGTACAGACTGGGATCAATGCCCGCCAGCGCGGCCAGATAGAGAATGGCGCCCCAGCCGATCTCCTTCCAAATATCTGAAGCGACCACCAGAAACCGGGCCCAGTTGGGAGACGTCAGAAAGGAAATGCTGTCATAACCCATCTGCTTCAGAACAATATTGACCACCCCCTCGCCGGGGGAAAGCAGAGCCAGCATAAGACCATAGACAATGACCCATGACAGAAAATGGGGCAGGTAGGTGATGGTTTGGACGATCCGCTTGAACCACTGTCTGTTTATTTCATTGAGCATAAGGGCAAGGATTACCGGAGCGGAAAATCCGAACAACAGCTTATACAGGGAAATGAGTACGGTATTTTCAATCAGGTCCCAGAAATAGGCGCCCTCGAAGAACTGGTTGAAGTTGGCCATCCCCACCCAAGGGCTGTCCCAGAAGCCCAACACCACATTGTACTTCTTGAAGGCCAGAATCAAGCCCAGCATGGGAATATATTTGAAGATGGTAAAGTAGGCCAGACCCGGAACAAGCAGCAAATACATGATCTTATACCGGCGAATGACGCGCAGCAGCCTCCTTAGCAAACCCTGCTTCACCCGCTGTTTTTCGGTTGCCAAGGCGACATTCATTTGCCTTCCCCCTCCTTAAAGGAACCGGTTACAAACGGCTTTAAGGCCAGCTCATCGATTTCCACACCGAGCCCGGGAACATCGGGCACTGTCAGGTGGTCCTTCTCCAGCCGGAATGCGGCCTGGGAATAAGGGCTGCAGCTCTTCAGCGCATTGGGCTGGTATTCATAGAGCAGGAAATTGGAGACGGCAGCCGACACATGAATGGAAGCGGCGTGGCCGATGGCCTGGTGGGCGCTGAGATGGGGGGCAAACATGAGATGGTGGGCCTCTGCCAAGGCGGCAATCCGCATCATCTCCGTTATTCCGTTGCGCCCCATGTCCGGCTGAACCACCTCCACCGCCCCGGAGACGATCCATTCCCGGAAGGTATAGATGGTGCGCAGCGGCTCTCCCACTGCAATCGCCACATCTACAGCCTCTGCCAGCTTGCGGTGGCCGGGAAGGTCCTCGAAGGTGAGAGGCGTTTCAAAGAACAGGGCGTCCATCTCGCCAAGCTCTCTTCCCAGCGTATAGGCCTCGGTATGGTTCAGCTTCCCGTGGGCGTCATACATCAGTTCCAGCTGATCCGCATTATAGGTGCGGCGAAGCGCATGGAGCAGCTCCAGGTCCTTGGTCTTGCCTTGCCCGAAGGTATGGATTTTGACGGCGCGGAAGCCTTCTTCCTTGATCCGCGCCACACTCTCCAGCTTCTCCTCCACAGTGGCTCCCGGAACGCTGGAGCAATAGCACCGCAGCCGATCCCGGTATTTGCCGCCCAGAAGCATGCAGACGGGAAGCCCCAGAGCCTTGCCCTTTATGTCCCAGAAGGCAATATCCAGCCCGGCCATGGCGTCGACCAGATATCCTCCCGTGTAGCCCCGCTCCCGCAGCGTATCCAGCATTTTGTCCCACAGCACTTGATTTTGCAGAGGATTCTCCCCCAGTGCCAAGGGGGCCAGATGATGCTTCAGGATGGCCAGCGCAACCTCCGGATTGGTGGGCGCCAGAATCTCTCCCCAGCCCTCCACCCCTTCATCGGTGGTCACCTTCACAAATACGGTTTCCGCATGGGTGGAATATATGCAGGAGCGTCTGCCCTCGTTAATATAATAGTCCTTGGTAAGAAAACGTCTATTGGCTGTACTGGCCGGCTTCGCCGGGGGCAGCTTGACGATAAAGCCCTCGATACTGGTAATTTTCATTACGGTCACCTCTCATTCACTTGTATGGACCAGGAAAATAGTCGGGCGCTTCCGGAATCCAGCCCTCTTGCCCCCGTTTCTTCTCCGTCCCATGGAAGATTGCAGGCATCGGGGACGCAGCTGTGGGGCTCCAGGGAAATGGCGTTGGCCCAGGAGGGTTTGAACAGCACCATATTGGAAAACAGCGGGTCCGTCCGCAGGAGCAGACGCCGGGCGGCAGGACGATCCTCGATGACCCAGACGCTCTCCTTGCTCTCCAATCGGAGGAAGGCAAGATCGCTATTCATTTCCCCCAACGGAAGCCCTTCCTCCAATCTTTGTGTGAGCCCGGTAGGCACGGGCAGTCCGGCGGCTTGCCCTTCTCCGTCTCGGGGCCATTCCGCACAGGGTGGCGCATAGAGCACCACATCCTTCAGCCCGCCGGAGAAGACAAAATACGGATGAAATCCCAGGGCAAGAGGGACTGTGCATTCCCCTCCGTTGAAGGCGCTTCCTTGAAGGTATAAATCCCCGTCCCTCACGCTGTATGTCAGACGGCATTCCAGCTTATGGGGAAAATAAGCATACCGCTGCGGGTCCCGGTCATAGGCGTACACCGCTTCCGCAAACGCCCCTTCCGCGGCAGAGGCGCCATGCCGCTTTAGCTCCCAGGGCAGCCTGCCGATTTCCCCATGCACATGATGGGGCCCGTGGGTCAGCGGCAGCTGATAGGAGCGTCCGGCATATTGGAAGCGTCCCCCGCTGACCCGGCCGGGCGGGCTCAATACGGGAATGCCGAAGCGGGTGGGCCATCTTCTCAGTTGGGCCAGTGAAAGCGGGGGCAGGATAATGTCCCGGCCGCCCCGGGCATAACGGATGACATTCATGCCAATGCCGGGCGCAATGTCCACTGTACAATCCGTTTGTTCATCCCGCAGGCGCAGGACGGATTCCCCCTCTAGCTCTATAATGGAGGCGCTGTACCGCTTGCTCATGGCTTTGGTCCCCCGGAGTCCTCCCGGCGCACCTCAGGCGCTTCCTCTTCCCGGGAAACGAATGCGTATCTTCCCGGCTTCCAGCGGGCCCGCAGCCTGTCCCGCACCAGCGCTCCGGGCGCCAGCGCCGACATGCCCCCATCCAAGGGCAGATCCGCCCCGTTGACGAAGGACGCCAGGTCTGAGGCCAGGAAAAGAACCGCGTTGGCCACATCCTCCGGATAGCCCAACCGCCCCGCGGGGTAACAATCCACATTCGCCTGAAAGTCCGGATTAGGCCATTGCTGGCCTTGAACTTCCCGGGTCACAATCGAGGCGGGGGAAATGCAGTTGGCCCGCAGCCCCCATGCGGCCCCCTCCAGCACCAGCTGGCGGGTGAGGGCCATGATGCCGCTTTTGGCCGCGGAATAAGCCGGAAACCCCGGGTTGGCCCGCAGGGCATTGATGGAAGAGATGTTGACCACGGCAGGGCGGGAGGATCGGCGGAGCAAGGGCAGGGCATGTTTGGCGCAAAGAAAGACCGAGGTCAGGTTCAGATCGAGGGTCTCCCGCCATTCCTCCAGCGTCAGCCCGGCAATGGAGCCGGCCCGGGTTACACCGGCATTGTTCACCAGGATATCCAGATGCTCCAGACTGGCGAAAACCTGCGCTACCTCGTCCTCGCAGGCAACATCCAGCCGCCTGGTGATGACGGACGCTCCCTGTTCCCGTTGCCGGAGCTGCGAAGCCGCCTCTTCCAGCTCCGGTTCCTTGATATCCGTCATGACCACCCGGCAGCCCTCTTCAGCCAGCCGCCTTGCAATGGCAGCTCCAATTTTACCCGCTGCGCCTGTTACAAGTGCGGTTCTTCCACTCAGCAGCATGGCCAATCCGCTCCTTCCCTGCTTCTCTTTACACTTCTTATGATACAGAAGGGCCGTTCGCCATTTTTTAAAAATTTATTGATGTTGTATAGAAATTTTTATATGCTCCGCCCGAAAAAGAGAAAAGGGGGCTGCTGTCCGAAAGGTACGCCAAGGTGACGTCTGAGGACAAGCAGAATCTGGCTAACGAATCTCTATCACGCTATTTCGCCAAAACGGGCATGATAAAAAATCTAACGAATCTATATCACGTTATTCGCCTGTTTGAACGCAGTTCGGCGCAAATCCGGACAAATAGCGATCCTACGATTCGTTAGATTTCAAACAGGCTCACCTATAGTCAAATAGCGATACCTGGATTCGTTAGCGTTTCTCCCATTTTTAAAGCTTTCAAGACAGCCTTTTTCCGCGAGTGCTTGCAGCTTGCTGAATATTTATTCCTCCCATTTGACGTTTCGGACAGCTCTTGCGAAGATGAGGCCATCCGGCGCGAAAAACGGCTTTGCAGCAGCTTAGCGGCCGGTTAAGCTTTGCAGCGCTCTGGCCAGCAAAGCCGCCGCCTCGGCCCGGGTGGCGGTCTCAGCAGGGCGGAAGCTGCCGTCGGGATATCCATCAACCAGGCCCTCTTTCACCGCCAGCTTCACCCATCCGAGGGCCCAGGACGATATTTTCCCCTCATCGTTGAAAGCAAGCAGCGCCGCCTGTCCGCTCTCCTCCACTGTTTTGCCCTGTATGCTCAGAATCGCCCGCATCAGGATTACCACCAGCTGCTCCCGGGTCACCCCTTCATCCGGGCCAAACCGGCCACCGTCCAATCCGTTGATCCAGCCAAGGACATAGGCTTGGTAAATCGCCTCCTTGGCCCAATGGGCCTCCGCATCCGCGAATGCTTCCTCCGGCAGCCTGGCTCCGGCTGATTCCTCGCCCAGCGCCCGGATCAGCACCGCGGCAAACTCCCCCCGGGTCATGCCCCGCTCCGGCTGGATGCTGCCGTCCGGATAACCGTCGATGATCCCCTTTTCCTTCAACTCCCTGAACAGCTCCTTGGACCAATGGTCAGCCGCATCGGTGAAGGGCGGCTCCTCTTCCGCCCCCGGGCCTCCCGTGTCCGGCTCCCCTGTCTCCGGCTCCCCCGCCCCCGGTTTGCCCGGCTCCGGCTGCCCTGGGGCCAGGGCGGTCGGCTCATTCGGTTTCGGCTGCTCTGGAGCCGGTTCACTGGACTCTTCATCCCCATCCTCCGGCGGAACATAGGGCGCCGATGCCCGGATCACGTTCACCGTGTACAGCTTCTCCGCGGCTCCATCCGCCGCCGTCACCCGAAGCTCCAGCCGATTAGTCCCCACTGCAAGGGGCAAACCGGCGGTGGTCTGCCCGCTTGCCAGCTCTACGGCTTCTCCTCCATTATGCTTCAGCTTCATGGCCGCTTCCGGCACCTTCGGCACCGCCTTCACCGTTATGCTGTCCACTTGGTGGTCTGCGTGCAGCGTGTAGTCGGTGACCGTCCGGTCAAATCCCGCCAGGTTTACCGGCGCAAGGCTCAGGCTGCTCAAGTAGGCATTATGCCAGTCCGCCGCGTCTAACCGGAATACCCGGGATTGGGCCAACACCCGATTTCCCGCCCGGTCGGCTGCCCGGACATGGAGCACCCACTCTCCGTAGCCCGACTCCAGTCTTACTGCTTCTCCATTGGCAAAAGCGCTCCAGCCCGCTTCCTCTCCCGGTGTGTCCAGGCTGCGGCTCCATACATATTCCAGGGACCCTCCATCCGCTCCGGAGCCTTCATCCCGGACTGTTATAACGGCGGCTGCCCCCTCCAATGCCTCTTCCCTTCCATCCGGGGCAAATTCCACCTCCGGCGCAGTCAGGTCCAGCCGAACCTCGCTTTTCTCCAGCATCCGGTTCCCCGCCTCATCCTCCGCCTGGAACCAGAGCTTGTGAATCCCTTCTTGGCCGATAACAATAGGGCCTTCATACGGCAGCCATACCTGCCCCTGATCCAGCGAGTAGGTAACGGACGTAACGGTTGGCCCGTTCACATTAACCGCGTACACGCTGGCCGTTACCGGCCGGTTGCTCCATGTCCCGGAAACATACACCGTCCCGTCGTCCTTGCTGAAGCCCGCCGCCACCTGCAGCCCTTCCTTGCTGATGCGCGTCACATACGCTTCCTCCGCCAGATTGCCCGCCTGGTCCGCGGCGCGGAACAGCAGCGTGTGCACGCCGCTATCCGTCAGCCCCAGTTCTTCCCCCGGAGCATACTCCCGCCAATTCTCCCCGCCGTCCAGCGAAACGTCAATGCGGTCCAAGCCGCTGCCCTCATCCCGGGCATAGACCGCCCAACTTACGGTCCGGGAGGTCCACCCCCCGGGAGCATAGGCTGTCCCGTCCTCCTGCGTCCCCACCGCCTCCAGATCAGGAGCCGTATTGTCCAGCCGGAACGCCTGGGACCGGGCAAAAACGGGGTGGCCAGCCCCGTCCTCCGCCCGCACATGCAGATACCAGAGGCCGTCGCCGGCCTCCAGCTTCACAGGCTGCGCCGCATCCACCGGCTGCCAGCCTGCCTCCTTCCCCGGCGTTTCCGGGCCGGGGGACCAGACGGCCAGCACCTCCGGCCGGCCGTAAGTGACGCTTACCACGGTGGAAGCGGTCTTGCCCCAGGCCTCCCGGCCATCGGGCTGAAAGCCGATCTCTACCGGGAGAATAGCCTGGAATTTATACCCATTGGCTGCGGCATAGGCTTGAGCGGTTGAACCCTCATAGCCCAGGATCGTCAAACCGGCGGGATTAAAGTCCAACAGCCGCCGGCCCAACACCGCATCCGTTCCTCCCACTGCCACCTCCGTCAGCGCATTGAGGCGCAGGGCCGAGTCCTCCACAGTCTCCACCTGCTCCGGCAATACGATCCCGGTCAGCGCATTGTCCCGGAAAGCGGAATGGCCGATGGAGCGCACACTGTCCGGAATCACGGCTTGGGTCAGCCCCTTGCCCTGGAAGGCGGAATCGCCAATGGCCACAACGGGCAGACCGGCAATAACCGGGGGAATAACCGCCTCCCCCCGTCCGGTGAAACCGGTGACGGTCACTCCATTGCCATCCTCATTGACCTTGTACAGGAAATGCCCTTCCCGCCGGTCATCCAGATTCCAGATTCCCTCCAGTTGGGGATGGATGGTCAGGCTCATGGTGTAATCAGCGTTTTTGTACTCCTTCAGCAATACCCGGGAGGTAGGAGGCACCACCAGAACCGCTGTGCCGGAGGACCGGATCTCCGTGCTCAGCACAAAGCTGTCCAGCCCCAGCACCGTGCCGTCGTGGATATTCTTGAATTCGCCAGTAATGCGCAGCCCGTTGGGCAGAAGCTCCTCCAAAGGCACAGGAAACTCGCTCTGGGGCACAACCAGCCGCAGCACCCGCTGGCCGGGATTCATGCCCGCCTGAGTTACGGTCAGATCGAACGGAGCTTCATAGCTTCCTTGTTCAGACACTGGGAAATATACCGCTATATCGAAATTATAGTCCTTATAGTCCGCCAATGGGACCGCCGTCGTAGGCTCCACCACCAGCACCGTCGTTCCGTTGGTCCGAATTTCATTCCCGCGGATCACCGAATCCAGCTGCAGCACCGATTGGTTCGTCTTGTGGGTCAGCGTTCCCTTGATCTTCAAGCCCTGCAGGGAATTGACCTCCAAGGGCTCAGGGAAATCGGACTGGCTGACCACCAGACGGATTTCTTTTTTCGCGGAGTTCATGCCCGCCAAAGTCACGGCAACATCTACCGGCTCAAGCAGCGAGTCCACGCGCCAATACGCCGGAGAAACCACTTTGACCGCAAAATTGTAATCCTTATAATCTTTCAATGGAACATCAAGCGTAGGCTCCACCACCAGCACCGTGGTGCCGCCGGCTCGCACTTCATTGCCCCGGATTACCGAATCCAGCTGCAGCACCGATTGATCCTGCTTATGGGTCAGCGTCCCCTTGATCCTCAAGCCCTTGAGCTTATTCTCCTCCAGCGGATAGGGAAAATCGGACTGGCTGACCACCAGACGGATTTCCTTGCGGGAGGAGTTCATGCCTGCCAGAGTCACCGCAACCTCCAATTCCTCATATTCCAGCACCCGCTCCGCCGGCACCTGAACAGAAAGGAAGATATTATAGCTGTCATAGGAAGCCAACGGAACTGCGGCAGTCGGTTTGACTATCAGCGTTAACGTCCCTGCCGCATGATTCACCTCGTTGCCCACAATTTCACTGGACAGCAGCCTGGTGGAGCCATCCGTCCTATGGGTCAGCACACCGCTCACCTTCATCCCCTTCAGCACATTCGCCGCCGGGAGCAGCGGGAAGAAGTCCTCCGCCGGCACCTCCAACCGCAGCGTATTGTTTTGGGAATCGGCGCCGCTGCTCAGCGCCCATGTATCCATGCTTACAGTATTCCCTTGACTCGTCTCCAGTTCGATGCCCGAATGGGAGAAATCATAGGGCTTCAGCTCTCCGCCGCCCAGAACCTCCGTTCCGCCGTCCGTTTTGAAAACTGTCAGCTCATACTGAAAGCTCTTGGAAGGATCATCCACTTTAATCAGGAACTCATAGGGATAACCCGTCTTTTCCGCGCTGAAGGACTCTCCTCCAATGGTATAGTTCAGAACTGCCTTGTCGGTGGTGTCATTCTGATCCGTTGCGTACACGTAGGCATAATAGCTCTCCGGCGTTACCTGGATCACATGGCCCTTGCCCCGGGTATGCTCCACTGTAGTGCCTTCCGTATAATTGGAATACTCGAAGTCCGGATTGGCATACGCCGGCGTCTTCACCGCTGTCAGGCCATGGAGCACCACGGACTTGATCCCTTTGGCCGGGATGGTCAGCGTAAAGGCTCCGTTCACCACGCTCACCGCGCTTTTGCTTCCGTCCGCCTCATAGACCGTTGCCGTACCCGTATAGCTCCCGGCAGGATCGGCCTTCTCTCCCAGCGTCACTGTGGAGGTCACCGCATCATTGCCTTCATTCATCAGGGCCACGCCCAGCACCCCGTCCTTGCGGGCGGCCACATAGTCGATTTCCACCGTATCCGGCTCTACGATGCCCCGGTCCAGCCACAGCCACATGTCCTCTTCCTCATAAAATTTCCCCGGCGCATGGCCGAATTGATTGGAGGCGAAATAGGCGTACCCCGACTGGTAAAGAGACGGGAACTCCACATGCTGCTCCGACTTCACCCAGGCGCTGTTGATCAGGAAATCCTCCAGCATGCTGATGAACACCGGAATGTGGTGCCAATAGATGGAGGTAAAGTCCGGTCCGGTGTACGGATAATCCTCCTTCATCTGATGGAAGAGAATCCGGTCCTGATAGTAGCCGGGATAGTTGCCGTACCGGCCGATGGTAGCGTTGCGGGCCATGTTGTAGAAAAACTCATCCCCGGTGTACACCGACAGCTTCGCGAGCATCCCCGCCCAGTTGTTCATGGTGATCACATTGCCGTGCCCCGGAGTAGAGGGATGCTCCGTCCCCATGCCAACCCGGCCGCCCAGCCAGCCCGGAGCCGTTTCCGTTTCCAGAGGCACGCCCAGCTCTTGGGCGGGTTTGGCTTCTCCGTCCACATTGCCCAGCCGCCATTGCTGCTCGCCGTGCCACCAGAAATTGAAGCGGTTGGCGTACAGGGGCCGGGTGCCGGATTTTTCCTGAGTGACGGTATAATCCGTTTCCGCGTAATCATCATGATAGCCCGTAGTCCATACGCCGGTCAGAAGCAATTGGGCGTTCTGCTCCGCCCCATCCAGATAGCGCTGTTCTCCCGTGGCCTCATAAGCGGCCAGCAGAGTGGCAACCATCGGAATATAATCCCCATATACAAAGCCGTTGACAAAGCGGATTTCCCGGTTGGCTCCCGCATTGGGATGCTGCTGCAAATAGCGGTCGGCCAGCGTCCGCAAATGATTCAAATACTGCTCATCCTCAGTGTATTTGAACATAATCGCCTGGTCCGCCACTCCGGCTAGGCTGGCTTGCTGGGAGGGAGACTGTACCGCCTGATCCAACAGGAAAGGCATCCGTCCCTGGGTCATTTCATACAGACCGCCGTAAACATGCGCAGAATAATTGGTGATGGGCCCGCCAATAGGAGTGGGCAGGGCACCTGCATAATTGCTGGTTCCCCCGTCTCCCGTTCCCCGAAAATGCGGCCTGTTTCTGCCCAATATGTAGGCCAGAGTGGGTATGGCGCGGTCATCCAAAATCGCTTCATCCTCCGTCAGCAGATAGCGCTGCAAAGCCGCCATGCTGTTGGAGACGGTAACCAGATCCTTCTCCTCCATATTGTAATGGGCCATGTCTTCTGTATCCCAGCCGCCGTAATCGTCGTCCATCATCAGGTCGGTGGCGTTATAGATGGCTTCATTCAGCGAGTGGAAATAGTTGGTGCGGATATCCCGGGCGTTATACAGATTTTCTGCGGTATGCTTGAAGGTATCATACCAGGAAGCCGCTTGGTTAATAATCCGGTAGGACACGGAATAGCTGTCCCCCGCCTCGAATAGGCTGTGCCCCGAACCGAACATGGGCGCGGTAAATTGCGGCCGCACATTCTGCTCCGGCCCGCGGAGCACCAGACCGAAGGAGGAGGTTTCCGGATAGGCATAATCCTGCGGCACCGACACCGGGTCCATGGCAATGCCCGAGGTCATCGCCTTGCCCCCAAAGCGGGTGTTTCCCTCCGCGTAATGCAGGGTAGCCATTGGCGTAAACAAGTAGGACTCCGGCACAATCGTTGAGCCGGCCGGAACATTCTTTTTCACATACAGCAAAGGCGCAGTAACGGTGTCAAAGTCACTGTAGGCGGTTTCATTCCCGCTGAACAGCAGGAACGAATAGGCTCCCTCCTGAGAGAATTCCGCCTCCAGAGTAACCTTGGGATCATCGCTCAGATCATCCAATTCAAAGACAACCTTCAGCTCCGCTTCACTGTGGCTTGGAAAGCTGAGCTCTACCTTATGGTCATTGATCTTCGTAAAACCGCTGGGAATAAACCAGACGGGAACCCCGGAGCGAAAAAAATCGCTGACGACGGTATTGACGGAGACACCCTCCAGCTCCACTTCCTGACTGAATTGAATAAACTGCCCGTCTTGGCCGGCAAACTGGCTATTGGAGGCGGCCATCATCAGGAAACCCAGCTGCTCTGTCTTTTCCTTCACCTGCAGCCATTGGCCATCCTCTTTGATAAAAATTTCATTTTGCACCAGATCGCCTTCCTGGCCGGTTCCCTTATGAAACACCACCTTGACGCTCCCGTTTTCAATCGAGGCTGTTTCAGCGGAAGGGACATCGGCTGCCGCCCATTCCGGAAAATCGGCGGGAGGCAGCGCGGAGAACGGGTCCTCAGGCTGCGCCAGCTCAATCAATTCATCCAGATCCTCCGGAGGAACAAGGCTTAAATCCTTGGTGAGAAAGAACCCTTCGCAACGGGCATAGAAGGCGGAGGTATCGATCAGGGACAATTCATGAACCCCGGCCTCCAAGGTGTAAACCCCCACCTCCGTCCAACGGAAGCCCTCTTGTCCGTGAGCGCCGAATTTCTTGTCCGCCCTTGCCCCGTCCACCCCCACATGGAAGGTACGGGTGCCAGGCTGATTGGTGGCAAAATCCCGGTCCCGCACCCACAGCTTGTATTGGCCGGCAGACTCAACATTGACCCTGGCAATAGCCGGCTCCCCGCCGTCGCCCGGGTCCGCTTCCTCCGCTGTAGACGCCGTGGCCCGGCCGGTTACGTAGCTTCCGGTTAACGTCCACGAACCAAAGCTGTAAAAATAGTTCGGCGGGATGTAATAGTGCAGCTTCTCTTCCGGCTGCGGTCCGGTATCCGCCCGGGCTGTTGGAGTAAAAGCCAGCTGCGGGATAAATGAGCCCAGCAGCAAAATGGCCAAAAGCAGAGAGAGCATTCGCTTCATCATAAAAATAAAATCCCTCCCAAAAATTGTCATTCAGGAAACCGGCAAAACAGGGCCTCCCAATTTGTTACCGCTTTCATTTGAAGCTCTTGAAATTTCGCTGAGTATCCCCCCTTCCCTGTCCCTTTCCATGATAAAAAAAACGGCTGGATGATTTTTGAAATATTTTTTGAAATAGTATAAAAATTTTTCGCACCTGTCCGAGCGCGCAAGCAAAAAAGAGGCTGCCCCCAAAATAAGGGACAACCTCAGCAAAAGTGGCAAAGGCATGGATATCATCTGTCATTCTAATTGGGGGTGATCATGGCCACCCAGCCGTCAGCCGGCTGCAGAGCAATCCGTATGGCACCATCCCCAGGCTCCCGCCGCAGTTCCCGTCTCTCCAAAACTTCAGGCGTCGGACTCAAGACCTGGACGCCGCCCCAGCGGACATCGCCAAGCAGCGGGGCAAGCTCCAGCTCCACCGTCATCGCCTTGCCGGTGCCGTTCAATGCCGCCAGAAACCAGACCTGCCCGCTCCTGCGGGCCATCACGGCCAACCGGGCGATATCGCTCACAGGCAGCACACGGGTCTCATCCCATACGCTGGGGATCGCCTTCAGCAGCTCCAAAGCCGGAGCAACCCGCTGGTCGCGCAGCAGCACCTCCGGATTCTCGGCGATCACCTGAAGCGGCGAGGTGAACAGGACGGCGGTGGCCAGCTGATGCGCCCATGTGGTAGCCCCCGGATTGGTGAAGCCCACCGGCGTATAATCGCCATGCCCGGCAACGAATCGGGTAAACGGCAGAGCGGCATTATGGAAGGCGGGGATCGGCCCCTCCTTCATCTTGTTCAGCTCCAGTCCGCGAATGCCTTCACGGGAGATTTCGTTGGGATAGGTCCGGGACTCTCCCGTCGGCTTGGAGATGCCGTGGAAGTTTATCATCAGCTTAAGCTCTGCGGCAATCCGAAGGGCATTCACTTCGAAGTCGATAGAAGCCTTATCCTCACAGTCGATGAAATCGACCTTAAGGCCGGCACATCCCGCTTCCTTCACCTTGCGGAAGAAGCTGCGGATGCTGGCCCAGCCGTCCGCAGGATGGTTGATTTCCTTGGACCGTTTCCAGACGAAGACGCCGATCCCCCGTTCAGCGGCATAAGCCGTCAGCTCCCGCAGGCTGCCCCATGGATCGTCCCACCGCTCCCAGCCCTCGTCGATGGTCGTATATTCGAAGCCCAACTCCTGTGCGCAATCGATCATCCGGCGCTCCTCTTCCGGCGTGCCGGTTCCGAGGCTCCACCAGCGCCAGACGGAGCGGCCGGGCCGGATATAGCCCGTATCGGCGAACAACTCGGGAGACGGGGCCGGGTTCAGATTGGTCAACAGATCGGAATTGACCAGACCGTCCAAATCCGGACTGACCAGCACAACCCGCCAGGGCGTCACAATGGTCCCCGCAACCTCGAAGCCGTTCTCCCCTTCCGTAAAATTCGCCCGCAGCCGCCGTCCTTCCTGCGCCTCGATTCTCATGCCGCTGTAATCGGACAAGGCCGCTTCCATCACAGCCGCATACCGGACCCGTCGCCCATCCCCGCCGGCCAGATCATAGACCAGCGGCGTACCCTGCACCGGCCCCTGCCCGGATACCTCATGGAGCCGCTCCGCCGGGACCTTCAGCCATTCCCCCGCATAGCTCTTCAGCTTCCAGCCGTTATCCCGCTCGAAGTACCAGACGCTGCTGCCTGCCGGCATAGTCCAGCTGGAGGCCTCGCCGCCTACCAGGCGCGAGCCTGCTCCCGCTTCTCCGGGAATCACATACCGGAAGGCAAATCCGTCGTCGTAGCACCTGGCCATCAGCGTCCACACGGTATCTGACGGCACATGCCGGATAGCGGCCGTCAACTGGAAGCAATGGTTTACCGCCTGCGTATGACAGCCCCTGGTGGGGTATGTTTCCCGGATTTCCGCAACGCTCCCGCCCTCTATCCGCACCTCCGAGCCTAAGCACACCCCATCCACCGTAATGCCAAGCTCCGATTCCTCAACAACGGACTCACCGTAAACCGCAACGGAATAGACCAATACTCCGGCGGATGAGAGGCGGATGTCGCCCTTCACCATACCGCCGGGGCTAACCAGAGTGAAGGTTTGCGCATGATGCTGTGCTGCCGATGCTTCCATAAACCATTCCTCCTCCATTGAAAAAGGGGAAGCAAGCCTCCTTCGCTTTGCGCTTCCCCTGTCATCTTATCGGGACTATTTGGAGCCTTCCATTTTCTTGATAAACTCATTCATTTCCTTGACATAGTCTTCCCCTCCGGCTTTATACCAGCCGTCCAGAAGCTTGTCGAACTCGCTGACGGTTGCTTCGCCCACCACGATTTTCATCATGGTTTGGTCCCAAACCTTCTGGTAATCCATAAAGTTCGGCTTCTTTGAAGCCTCCGGCTGGAAGCCCAGATCCTTGCCCGCAATCACCGTATCCAGCGACTTCTGCAGCCAAGGCATGATCTTGCTCTCCACATCCTTGGGCGTTCCTGCCGTAATGAAGAATTCGGCGTCATAGGCCCTGCGCATGGAATTGCGGCGGATGTAGTTTTTCGGTGCGGGGTTAATCGCAACCTTCTCTCCATTTTGCAAGGCGTAATCTTGCCCCTCGTATCCGTCTACAACGGTGGGCCACAATTCATCCGACAGCCAGGAGTCCAGCAGCTCCACGATTTTTTGCGGATTTTTCGCCGACTTCGTAATTGCCCAGAAGCCCCACAAGCCGGTTGGGCTGGTGGCCAGATTGCCGCCCTTCACTTCGCCCTTCTCATTCTGCACGTGAATGAAGGTAAGCTCCGCCTTGGGGTTCTGCTTCTGAACTTCTGTCAAATGCCAGGCGTAATGGCCGGCAAAGCCGGGATAAACACCGGTCAGTCCGCGCCAGAAGCGCTCCCGCTGCTTCGTGCCGTCGTTCAATGCCGAGTCCGGATCGTACACGCCGGCCTTGTACATCTTGGTGGTGAACTCCAAGGCTTTTTTGAACGCGTCGCTCTGCTTGTCATACATCGGGTTCATATATTCGTAAGCGCCGCCGGCAGCCTTCTGCCATCCCAGCAGCCCGAAGGGACCGGTCAGAAGCGGGTCCAGCACCTTGCGGCCGTTATACGCCCCGGCATAGCCGTAGGTGTCGTTCTTGCCGTTTTTGTCCGGATCATTCTTCGTGAATTTGACCAGAATGTCCTCGAACTGGGCAATGGTCACTTCACTGTTGGCCGGAATGGTGATGCCTACATTGTCCAGCCAGTCTTTGCGCACCCAGTAGCCGTCGTTGCGGACCACCGAGGTCCGCGGAATGCCGTAAATTTTCCCGTCCTGGTTGATCTTCAGTTGGTCCCACGAAGCGGGATACGTGAACTTCTCCAGATTTTTCGCTGACTTGATGTAGTCGTTGACCGGGATGAGAATGCCGTCCTTCACCGCGTTCTGGAAGCTCTTCTCCGACGTATTGCCGAAGAACACCACATCCGGATATTCCCCCGACGCCAGCATAAGCTGCACACGCTCCACATAGCCTGTGGACGGCGGAATTTCGAAGGTCAGCTTCACATTGTTCTTTTTCTCCAGCTCCTGAATGAATTTGGCGTCGGTCTCGCTGATCTCCGGCTGGTCATAGTTCCCCATAATCTTAATCGCCACCGGCGCCGATGTGGTTGGCGCAGCCGTTGCGGCCCCTCCCGTGGCGCCGGGGGACGTTGTGGCGGCTTCATTGCCTGAGTCCGACCCTCCGCACGCAGCAGTAGTCATCAGCACGGCGGCTGACAGGACGGCCAGCATTCCTTTCCGTTTTTTGAACATTCAGATCCCCTCCCATTTGTGTGGAACGCATTGGTAAAGCTTTTTATAGCATCAGGGTAACCCCTGGCAGCTATCCTTTGACCGAACCCAGCATGATGCCCTTGACGAAATATTTTTGCAGGAACGGGTATACGCATAGTATCGGAATCATGACAATGATCAACGTGGCATATTTCAAGGTTTCGCTGGTGACGTTCTGGGCACCCATCTCCGCCGCATTGGCCTGCTCGGCCATGGTGCTGGCAGACTGGATCACCTCGCGCAGATACAGCATAAGCGGCCATTTGTTCTCGCTGCGGATGTAGACGATTCCGTTGAAGAAGTTATTCCAGTAGCCGACGGCTGCAAACAGGCACAACGTGGCGATAATCGGCTTGGACAGCGGGACGACGATGCGGAAGAGAATGAACGGGTCGGATGCCCCGTCGATCCGGGCCGCTTCCTCCAGCTCCTCGGGCAGCGATTCGAAGAAATTCTTCATCAGAATCAGGCTGAAGCCCGACAGCAGGGCGGGAAGGGCCAGAGCGGCCAACGTATCCAGCAAACCAAGGGAACGCATCAGGTAGAAATTCGGGATCAGCCCCCCGTTGAACAGCATGGTGAACACCACCAGCACCATCAGCGTCCGGCGTCCCTTCACGATCCGCTTGGACAAGGGATAAGCCGTCAGAATGTACAGGAGAATCCCGGTTCCGACCCCTGAGATCGTCACGATAATCGTATTCAGGTAGCTTTTCCACAACAGGGCGCGCTTCATGATTTCTCTGTACGAATCGATATTGAATTCATGGGGCCAGATCATCATCGGGTTATTCACATACGCGCTGTAAGAGCTGAACGATACGGAAGCCACATTCAAGAACGGATACAGCATAACCGCGCAAATAATCGTAATCAGCGTATAGTTGACTGCATCGAAAAGATCCCATTTTGCTTTTCTCATCCTGCTCACCTACCAAATTTGTTTGCCGAACAGCTTCGCTATCCGGTTGGCCATGAGGATCAATACGAAGCCGACTGCCGCTTTGAACAGGCCCACCGCCGCACCGAAGGACAATCTGCCGTCGATGAGTCCGATCCGGTACGTATAGGTTTCGAAGACGTCGGCCACATCATAGGTTCTCGGATTATACAGCAGGAATACCTGCTCGAAGCCGTTGTCAAGAATATTGCCCAGCTGCAAAATCAACAGAACGATGATGGTCGAGGCGATGCCGGGAAGGGTGATGTAGCGGACCTGCTGTATCCGGGAAGCGCCGTCCATCCGGGCCGATTCGTACAGAGACGGATCAATGCCGGTCATGGCGGCCAGATAGATGATGGTTCCCCAGCCGACACCCTTCCACACCTCCGCCGATACCAGAATCGTCCGGAAATAACTCGGCTCCAGCAGGAAGGAGATGGGCTCGTGGCCCAGCGCTTTGATTACATGGTTGACCGGTCCCGTGGACGGCGACAGAAAATTCATGACTATTCCCGCCAGCACCACCCAGGAGATAAAGTGAGGCAGGTACAAAACGGTTTGCGACACACGCTTGAAGATGACGCTGCGCACTTCGTTTAGCATGATCGCCAAAATGATCGGCGCCGGGAACCCGAATATGATCTGGTAGCAGCTCAGCAAGAGCGAGTTCCGCAGCACAATGTAGAAGTCCTTGGACTGGAACAAGTACGCGAAATTCTCCAAGCCGATCCAATCGCTCCCCCAAATTCCCCGCACCAGGCTGAAATCCTTGAAGGCAATGACAATGCCGAACATGGGAATGTATTTAAAGACCAGCAGGTACAGAAAACCGGGGATCAGGAAAATATAAAGCCACTTATGCAAGCTGAAATGCCTTCTCAGCTCACTTTTGCGCTCCGCTGCCGGAGCCTCCTCTTTCTTGTCGGCTGCCAACTCCACGATGCTCACTCCCTCTCTTCAATCACGATGCGCTTCGTCGTGCGGGAATCGGTCCAGTACCGTTCTCCCCCCTTGGGGAATATATTCCCGGTAAGCCGCACGTTCTCCGCATGATGCACATCCACCCCCACCGGGACCCGCCAGAAGGTGCAATCTTCGATTACAATATCCTTGTTGTAGAAGCCCTTCAGCCCCTCGGTCCGGATGCCGATGCCCCCGGTTGCGCCGCAGCGGGGCGTATAGCCGCAGTTGTCGAAGGTGCAGCGACGCACCGTCACCTGCCCGGGATGCCCGCCCTCGAAGAATCCCGTCCATTCCGCCCCGATCAGAATGCCGGGGTTCATCAGGTTCCGGTAGTCCACATCCTCGATGGTCACCTGCCGATGCTTGACGATATGCCCGCACCCGGCAATGTTGCGGAAGGCCGAGCTGCGGATGGTATAGGACTCCGGCTCCCAACAGGCAGCAACCATATGCGCAGCGGGGGTAAAAGGGATGGAGTTCACCGGCTCGGCGAGCTCCACCCAATAATAGTGGCCGTTCTCTCCCTGTCCGTCCGGACGCCAGCTGCGGATGGTATTCCGGTATTCCTCCGAGCCGGCGAAGATGGATACCGTCGAGCCGTTCCGCAGAGGCGCGTAGCTCCATTTGGCCCACAGCCTCAAGCGTCTGTCATCCAGAATCCGGTCCACCAGCAGGAAGGTGCTGTGCATGTTCTGTCCGTCCATCCGCACGCCCTCCACGTACATATGTTCGATTTCGAACACACCTTCGCACTTATACATTTTCCAGGCATCCCGGGGGGCCGTGAACAGCAGATTGCCCTCGGGCTGAAACCTGATCCGGCTGGCCTTCACATTGCGGCAGCACTCGGTCTGCATGGCGAATCCGTTGGAGCTTGACGTATGCAGATTGTCAAGGATCAGGTCCCGGCATTCCTTCAACTGAACCTGAAACTCCGTGTTGGCCCCCATGTGCCAGGAAAACCCTTCACCGATCTTCACTTGCCCCGCCACCATGGCGCTGTCCAGGCGCAGCCTCCGCCCTTCGCCGCCTTCGATGCTCCGCCACACGGCTCCGGCCTCGGCCCCCTGGCCATAGGTTACGCTTTCACCCAGCAGCGCCTTGGTCTGCAGGTCGAAGCGGTTGGCGCAGAAGCAGGCCATTCCGTCCTTATGGGGATTGCCCTCGAATACATCCACAACAACGTAATCCTCGCCTCTTCCCACAACTACACCTGCACTGGAATATACAGGATCGCGGGTGAAGGCCAGATTCCGGAGCTGCAGGCCAGCGCACCGGTCCGCCCACAGAATGGCGGGCAGATACTGCTCGTTCTCTCCTGCATGGCAGCCGGCCAGAACGGTGGCAGGACGGCCGTTGGCGTCTGTAGCGCCCTCCAGCGTCAGCCCCTGCGCCCCGCATAACCACAGATGCCTCATGCACCATCCCGGATGCTTCTCGTCGCTGTCAACCACGAAGCTGTGCAGGGAGTAGCGGCCGGCCTCCAGCAGCACACGGGCTTTCCCGTGTGCCGCCGCATAGGCGATGGCCGCCCGGAGTGCCGCCGCCTGGTCGGCCGGGTCATCCGGCACGGCCCCGAAATCCCGGACCAGCACGTCGCGCTCCGCATCCTCTGCCAGTCGAACCATTCCCTTCTCCTCCCCTCGTCATTGCAGCAGCCCTTGCTCTTCCAACTGCCGCTGCGCCGTCTTCATATACGAATCGTAGCCGTATTTCGCTTCCAGGGTGCGCACAAACTCGTCGTACTCCTCCAACGGACGGTTGCCATAGATGAACTTGTACGTCTGCTCCATGATGTAGCGCTTGATGTCCGCCGCCGGGTAGTCGTCCGGCATCTGGACGAACGAGTCGTACACCTTGATCCGCGGCTGGGCGATGGCGAAGCGGAAGTACGGCTCCGCCGCCGGGAATTTGGTCTGGAGGTACGTCATTTCCTCCCGGCCCAGCAGCTGGTACAGATGGGAATACAGCACCTCGTTGATTTTGTCCGTGGGCTTGACATCGCTGCCGTCCATGGTGTAATGCACGTTCTTCAGCCCGTACTGTACAAGACGGGAGCCCTCCGGCGAGGACATGTAGGTCAGAAGCCGGATGATCGCCTCCAGCTTGCCCGGCTCATTCTGCAACGTCACCGGCATGACCAGAATGCTGCGGGCGCCGAAATCGTCGATTTCGTTATAGGCTCCGCCCGGCCCTTCCGGCGGCGGGATCTGAATCCACCTGGCATTCGGCTGCAGCTCTTCGATTTGCTTCGCCGTGTCCTTGTTGATGACCATCGGCCAATTGAAGTTAAGCACGCCCACCTGGCCCTGGTAGGCCTTGTTCACCTGCTGCATCTTCGTGTTGGCCAGGAAATCCGGGTCCACAACTCCGCTCACTACCATCTCCCTCAGGAAAGCCAGCGCCTGCTTCATGGACGGATCGTAAACGGAATTGGTCAGCAGACCATCCTTGATATACAGTTTCCCGGGAAACGTCGTGCCGAATGCGCCGAAAATCTGGTCCAGCGCGTTGGTAACCGGATTTCCCGTGAAGCCGTAGGTATCATTCTTGCCGTTGCCGTCCGGATCTTTCTCGGTAAAGGCCTTCATCACCAGCATCAGCTCCTGCAGAGTGGCCGGGGGATTCATGCCCACCCGCTCCAGCCAGTCCTGCCGCAGCCACAAGGTATATTGGGGAGCCGGGGAAGTCTTGGGGATGCCAAACACCTTGCCGTCCACCGTCCCCGTGGCCAGGGAATCCTCGCCGACGAAGTGGATTGCCGATTCCAGCTGTTCCAGATAGGGAGTCAGGTCCAAAAGCGCCCCCTGCCGGGAGAGCCGGATCATATCCATCCGGTCCACATAAAATATATCCGGGGGACTGTTGCCTGCGATCCGCAGGTTCCAATGGTTTCGGTAATCCACCCCTCCGACCAAAGAGGTAATCTTCAGATCGATGCCCACCGCTTTGTCCAGTTCCTGCTTGATGACGTCCTGGGAGGCGTCGGCCGGCAGGGTGTTCTGGGCCGAAACCATGGCTTCGATTTTCACCCGGGTCACGGGTCCGCCGCCGTTTCCGACTTCCTGCTCCGCCCCTCCGGACGGCTGCCTGCAGCCTGCCAGACTTATCGAAAGCAACAGGATGACGGCCAATGCGGGAACGATGCGCGATCGCTGCTTGCTCATGCTTCTCCCGTCCCTTTCCTCAAGGTGTACACGGCTTGAACAGCTTCCGTGGTTCATCACCTAACTATAGTGTACACCCTGAGGCAGAGCCGCAACCTTTCAATTTTTCTAAAAAAGCTTTAAAATTTCACTCCGTCCCGCCGCTGTAGACCCGATGCAGCAGAACGGCCGCTTCCCCTCTGGTGGCGCCCTCCGCCGGACGCAGCCCGTATTGGTCTCCCGTCAGCAGGCCGGCGGCTATCAACCGCGTGAAGCTGCCGCGGGCATAAGCTGCGATATCCGCGGAGTCGGCATAGCCATCCAGCAGGGAGGCGTCCCCGGACTTGAGGGGCTTTTGCGCCGCCTGGAGCGCACGCTCCGTCAACGCCGCAAGCTCCTCCCGCTTGATCCGCTCTTCCGGACGGAAGGTTTCGTCCTCATAGCCCTGCAAGATCCCCGCTTCGGACAATGCCGTCACGGCAGCGAAGAAATAATCATCGGGCTGCACATCGGTGAAGCGCGGTCCGCCGGTCCCGGTCCCGCTGCTGCCGGAGAACAAGCCCAGCGTTCTCGCAAGCAGAGTGACGTACTCAGCCCGTGTGATGCCGGCCTCCGGCGAATATGTCCGCGGAGCAGTCCCTTGCACGATTCCTTTGGCTGCAAGCACCTCAACCGCTTTCCGGGCCCAGGGCGTCCCATCCAGATCATTGAACTCCATCGTGACATACACCACTGCATACGTGCCGAAATGCGACGCAGCGAACGTCACCCTTCCCGTCTCCGGTTCGTATTTGCCGCTTGTCACCGGAGCGGGTATGCCATCGTCTCCGATGAACCAGACGGTCAGATGCTCGTGATTCCCTGCTTCTTCCGCCGTTGGCGTGGTCCCACAGGTATGGCCGCCGTGTAGCTCTCCCTGCCTTCCCCCAAGCTTGCGCCGTTGATGCGCACCTCCGCGTTCACATCCCCGGGTTCGGCCGATATGACAACACCTTCCGCCCCCACCGGCGCCGCGTGGACATAATCGGTTACATCCGGCTCGAAGCCCGGCGACTGATTCTGGCCGCCTCCCACCTGGTAGCCGCGTGTCGGCTGCGCTCCGTCAATCAGCAGCCGCTTCAGCGTGGCATCCGCCTTTTGCCGAATCACGTTTAAAGCATAGGTCTTGGTATAAGCCGGGTCCTGGGCGATTACCTCGATCCGCACCTCATTTGCTCCCTCGTTCAGGGGGACGGCAACCGGCATATCCGCTCCGTCGGCCTCCGCGCCGTTAACCTTAACGGTGGCCTGGGGATGGGAAGGAATCGGCGCAACGGAAACCGCGGCTGTGTTATGACGGACGGTATAGGTATAAGACGTCACGGTCGGGTCGAAGCCGGTTAGCGCCCCTCCATCCAGCAGCACACCGCTCAGATCTGCATCCGTGCTTGTCCCGGACGAGCGCTTCACCTTCACCATATACCTCTGGGAATAATCCGGATTCTCGGCGGTGACATCCACCGGAATCCAATTCTCGCCGATCTCCAGCGGGATCGGGCCGCTGGTTTGGCCCTGCTCCAACACGGCTCCGTTCACCTCCACCACAGCCTTGGGATCTGCGGCCGTCGGCGTCAAGGTGATGAAGCTTGTTTCGTAGCCGGCATTATAGGTAAATTCCGTAACCCCCGGCCGGTAAACCGAGATGCCGCCGACGCTTAAATCACGGAGCGAGGATATGCGGGACGGCAGCCGCTCGAACCTTACGGAATCCGCATTGAAGTATCCTGTCGGTCCCGTTGGGTCCCGCAACAGCTTTACATATTCCGTTCCCGAACCTTGGAAATCGAAGACTCCCAGCTCCACCCAGCCGCCTGCAGGCGCTTTGTTGGGAAAGGACGCCCGCGCCACTTCGCCGTTGCGGTATACTTCGGTCAGCAGAAGGGCCTCCGTCGAAGCCCGCTGAAAAATCCAAACCGATACCCGGTACGTCCCGATAACGAAGCTCTCTCCGCTCTCGGAGGGCGTATACATGGCGTACGCCGTATTGTTGTTGGCGTTATGAGTGCCTCCTGCATAGGCAAGCGCGTTGTACCCTCCGGCGGACATGCCGGATTGGAAGAAGCCCTTCGTTGTTGTCGGCGCTCCCCCCCGGCGTATTGGGAGCGCCGGTTCTGTCATTGTCGATGATGATGGTTTCCAAAACTGTTTCTCCCGCGCCGGTCACCCCTTCCGCCGCCCTCCCGGCCCCTGCCGTCCATTGCCCCGCCAGAAGCAGCATTGCCAGCGTGCCGGCCATCATTCTTCTTGCCATCCGTTTCATCGGATATCCCCCTTGCTTGGTTGAATATAGCTGCGCTACCCTCATTATCCATAGCGCAGAGGAGGATGACCGTTCAATATCTCTGAAAAAGCTTCAAATATTAACGAAGCTGCAAAATTCGGTAACATTCGACTTTCGTTCGTCTATAATATAGAGGAAAACGGACATCCGTGGAGGTTCGCCATATGAAGCGCCGCATCGCTGTGAAAGTATTCATCATCACCTTCGTCATGGTGGAATCGATTATCCTGATCCTTGGCTACCGCTATTACCGGCATTCCTCCGCTTCCCTGCTGGACGCCCAATATGAATACGCATCGCAAATCGCCAATAAATCCAATGATTATTTGAAAATTACACTGGAGCATATCCGCAATCTGTTCATCACCATCGGAGCGGACAGCCGCTTCCAGTCCGGCTCCAGCGAGGAGATCATCGACTGGTTCAACGACAGCCTGCTCCCCTATTTGCCCAATGTATACAACATCCATCTGCTGGAGCAAGGAAGCCTGTCGGCCAGCACCTCCTACGTGCAGTGGGCGCTTCTCGACAACCCCGTTCTTGCCAAGGAGATGGAGCAGGTTCGGCTGAACGGAACAGTATATTGGATCGGCCCGTACTTCTCCATCGCGTCCAACTATACGGTCACGGCGGCCATGAAGCTTCCTTCCGCAGGGGGTGACAAGCTTATCCTACTGGATCTTTATCTGGACCGGCTGTATGAATCCATGCTTCCCCAAGCCCCGAATCAGGTGAGCGGCGAATTCGTCCTGCTGGATGCCCAGCATCAGCCGGTGTTCGGGCGTCCCCCTTTTGCCCAATATGATGTCTTCAACAAATCCTACCGCTTAAACGGCGTCGAAACCGGCTGGTTTGAAGGCGGCTGGCGCCAAGCCGAACGGCAAACGGCCGCCGGGCATAGCTTGGTCCTGACCAGAGCGACCAACCCCATCGTCGGATGGGATGTGGTCTGGATTCTGGACAAAACGGCGCTGCTCCAGCCGCTGCAAAAAACCCTCTCCTTCACATGGGCGCTTGGCCTGGTGTCGCTTTTGCTGTCCGTGGGCATGGCTTATACCATCTCCCTCCTGATCAGCCGTCCGGTGCGCGTCATCGCCGATTCCATGAGTGCCGTCAGCGCCGGGCGTCTGGATACGTCCATCCGCATGAACCGGCAGGATGAATTGGGCCTGCTGGCCACCCACTTCAACCGGATGACCACGCGCATCCGCGAGCTGATCGCCGATCTTAAGGATACGGAGAAGCAGAAGCAGCTGTCGGATATGCTCGCTCTGCAAGCGCAGATCAAGCCCCACTTTCTGTTCAATACCTTGAATACCATCAGCATGGCCGCGAGAACCGGCGAGTACGCCAAGGTCGACCAGTTGATCTCTTTCCTGACGGCGCAGCTGGATTATTCCCTGAAGGCCAATCCCGGTCCGGTTACGCTCCGCGAGGAAATCGGCGCTCTGGAAAGCTACATCCACCTGATGAAGGTCCGTTATCCGGACAAATTTACATTCCATATGGACCTGGACCCTCTCACGATGGAGCGCCGCCTGCCAAAGTTTGTGCTTCAGCCTCTCGTGGAGAACAGCATCTTTCACGGCCTTGCTTCCTCGCATGCAAACGGAGTGCTGTTCATCGGAACTACCAGCGGTCCGGACGGCTGGGATATTATGATCGAAGATAACGGAAGAGGGATGACGGAGGATGTGCGGATGGAGATCGAGAAGCGCCTGGCCCGGCACCCGGCCTACGGCCCCAGCCTGACGGAGGACTCCTCCAACGGCCACGGCATCGGCCTCTCCAATGTGCACCGCAGGCTGCAGATGATGTTCGGCGGCGGCTACGAGCTGCAGATCGAAAGCGCGCCTGATGAGGGAACAAGAATTTTGATACATCTGGGGGTGGAAACCGATGAAACGAATCTTGATTGTGGATGACGAGTGGATGACCCGGCAGCATATTCGTTCCCAATTTCCCTGGAAGGAATGGGGCTACGCCATCGCGGGGGAAGCGGAGAACGGCGCGGAGGCGCTGGAATGCTGCCGGTCGCTAAAGCCGGACATTCTGCTTCTGGACATTACCATGCCGCTTATGGACGGATTGGAGGTGCTCCGCCGCATCCGGGAAGAGCATCCTCATATCCGCTGCATCGTCTTAACCGCCCACCGCGATTTCGCCTATGCCCAGGAGGCTATCCGCAAGGGGGCGGACGGCTACATCCTGAAGGCTCCCATCTCCGCCGAGGAGCTGCGGACGGCGCTGCAGCGCGCCAGCGAGGAGCATGACAAGGCTAACCGCTTGACCGTCAGCGAACAAAGCCATAAGGCTCTGGTGCAAAACTACCAATATCCGCTGCGGCAAAAATTTTTCGAGGACATCCTCTCCTCGCTGCTGTCCCGCCCGGAAGAAATTCTTGCCTCCGGGGACAGGCTTGGAGTGGATCTTCACCGTCCGGCATACCTGCTTCTGGACTGCTCCGTGGATGAGCTGGCAGCCTTCGAGCAGCGGTATCCCAGCAAGGACCGTTCGCTCATCGAATTCAGCATGCTGGAAATCGTAAGAGAGTGCGCCCAGACGGAAATTCCCGGCCGGTTCGAGCTGTTCCCCGTTGCCTTTGGCCGGTTCGTTCTGATCCTGACGGGACAGCGCACAGCTTGCGATGCCCTCAGTAAGGAGAACATTACCCTGCTGCTCAGGAAAATTTCCAAGCCGCTGGGCCAATATATGAAAATCCGCTTATCGGTTACCGTCAGCCGCCCCTTCTCCTCCGTCTCCTTCATCTGCCAAATGTACAAGGAGACGGTGAAGCAGCGGGTCCATCATTTCTATTCGGACGGCGCCGAGCCGGTATGGAGCGACCAGATTGTTCCCTTCCGCACCGTCCCTTCCAAGATTCTGCAGAAGCTGGAGGAACGGTTCGAGGACATCGCCCGCGGATTCGACGATAAGCCGGAGGGATGGGTTTCGGCCGTCCGGAAGGAATTTCTGACCTACAGGCCGGAGCCGTCCTTCGCCGCGGAATGGCTGGAGAGCCTGCTGCGGTATTTGACGGATGCCTCACCCGGCGCGGCTGCGTCCATGCCGGAGCCGAAGCCGAAGCGCTCGCCGGGCGTCTCCCCGTCCCTGCACGGCGAATCCTCCTTCAACCGCATGCTGGAAACGGTTTCTTATCAAGCCGCCGAGTATCGCAAACGGCAGTCCCAGTCCATCCATCTGCGGCATGAGCTCTCCGCCGCGGTGCAATACATCAAGACGCATCTGAACGAGGACCTCAATGTGGAGCTCATCGCCAGCCGGGTGAAGCTGAGCCCCTCCTATCTGGGCCAGCTGTTCCGCAAGGAGGTGGGAGTCTCCATCGTCGACTATATTCTGGAGCAGCGGATGGAGATGGCGAAGCATTATTTGCTGACGGGCCAATACCGGAATTACGAGCTGGCGTCGAAGATCGGGTTTCGAAGCTACTCCTATTTCTGCACGCTGTTCAAAAAATACACCGGACTGACCCCCAACGAATTCAAGCATTCGCATCAGCCCTTCATCGAGCCATAGCTTATCTGCCGCTTCCCGCCGTTATGTAACCCATCTTCATGGAAATCCGGTCTGTGGTCTCGATGAGAATTTGCGCCAGCTCCGTCTGCCGGCTGGCCAGCTTCATTTCCGTTACCGGCCCTGACAGGCTGATTCCCGCAATCACCCCGCCCGTGCGCCCACGGACAGGGCAGGCCAGGCAGACCCGCCCCAAAGCAAGCTCCTCATCCTCAATGGCATAGCCCTGCTTGCGCACCGTTTCCAGCTGGGCCAGAAGATGCAGCGGGTCGGTAATGGTTTTGTCCGTATACGCCACCAGCTCCTCCTCCTTCAGAAGGCTTGCCGCCTTTCCCTCCTCCATATGAGCCAAAAGCACCTTCCCGATTCCCGTAGCATGCAGCGGGTTTGAACGCCCGATGAGCGTGTACATGCGCGGAGATTGATGGCTGTCCACATGGGCCAGATAGAAAATCCGCTGCTTATTCAAGATGGCAAGATTGGCCCCAAGCCCCAGCCGGCTCTCCAACTGATGCAGCTCGGGAAGGGCTTGCTTGCGGATCTCGTAATGGTTGAGAGCAATCCCTCCCAAGGACACGATTTCCGGGCCCAGACGGTAAAAGCCGGAAAACTCGTCCTTTTCCACGAAGCCCAGACAAACCATGGTAGTCAGCAAGCGGGAAACATTGCTTTGGGTCAGATTCAGCTTCTTTGCCACATCAATAATGCGCACCTCCGGCTGCTCGTCGGAGAAGCAGGACAGAATCGCCAATGCCCGGGTAACGCTTTGCGTCAGCAAAGCTGTATTTTTTTCTTCCTTCATTTACAACACCCCTCCTCTTCATTGAAACAAGCCTCTGTAAGTGATCCAGATCATTATATATGAACCAAAAGCGCCATACAAACGAAATGCGTAAAATAAACACTTTAATTTCATATTGATAAATTATATTCTGTATTATAGAATTAAATTGCAAATTATGATCACTTGGGAGGTTTTAAGTATGGCTCGCACACAATTTGAAGGAATTTACCCGATTCTTGCCACACCCTTCAACACCCGTGGAGAGGTGGATGAAGCCAGTCTGCGGGAGCTGGTCCGGTTCCAGCTGTCGGCGGGAGTGGACGGCATCGCTTTGTTCGGCATGGCCAGTGAAATGTACACGCTTCTGGAGGAAGAACGGCAGCGGATTGCCGAGATCGTCTCGGACGAGGTGAAGGGACGGGTCCCGCTTATTTTTGGCAGCGGCCATACAGGCGCCGAGGCTGCCGTTCAGCTAAGCAAACAGGCCCAGAAGCAGGGAGCGGCTGCCCTGATGGTCCTTCCCCCTTACATGGCAAAAGCGGACGGAACGCGGCTGTACGATTATTTTGCCGCCATCGCCAAGGCCGTGGATATTGAGATTATGATTCAGGACGCGCCCAATGCCAGCGGTGTGTCCATTCCCGCTTCCTTATTGGCCCGTTTGTCCAAGGACTTCGGGAATATTACGATGGTAAAGGTGGAAGCGCCTCCAACCACCGTGAAAATCACCGAGGTGCTGGAGCAGACAGAGGGCAGGCTGGCTGTTTTCGGAGGAATGAATGCCATGTACTTCTATGAGGAGCTGGTGCGCGGCGCAGTCGGGACGATGCCGGCCTGCGAATTTCCGGAGGTATGCGTCCAGATTTACAAGGCCTTCCAAAGCGGGGACCGGGATTCGGCCCGGCGGATTTTCTACCGGTACCTCCCCTTTATCCGGATCGGCACACTCCCGGGTTATGCCATGGCGGTCCATAAGGAAATTCTGCAGCAGGGCGGGGTTATTGCCTCCTCCCATGTCCGCAATCCCAACGCGCCTCTGGATTCCCGCACGCGCGATGAGGTTTGGGAGACGCTGAAGGATCTGGATTTGCTTGCGCTGCATTGGAAGCCGAGCCGGTAAATCCCCGGCTGAAGCCAAAAAATGGAATGAAACTGCGGGATGGAGGGAAGGGCATGAATCTGTTAGAAGAAATCAAACGGAATTTTGCAGTGGCCATTGTGCGGGGAGCCTCGCCCCAGGAGGCGCTGCCCGTTATCCGGGCCTTGTATGCCGGCGGTATCCGGGTGCTGGAGCTGACAGCGGCAACACCGGGAATTATGGGGCTGGTGGAGAAGGCCAGGGCGGCCATGCCCGATGATCTTATTGTTGGGGTGGGGACGGTGCTGGACCCGGAAACGGCCCGCGGGGCTATTCTGTCGGGGGCGCAATTCATCCTGTCTCCCAGCTTGAAGGCGGAGACGGTAACTCTGACCAAGCGCTACGGGGTCATAAGCATCCCCGGAGCCATGACCCCCGGGGAAATTCTGGCAGCGTATGAACTGGGGGCTGATGTAGTTAAAGTTTTTCCCGCAGGCCCTCTTGGCCCCTCCTATATCAAGGATATCCACGGGCCTCTCCCGCAGATCCCCCTGATGCCTACAGGCGGAGTCGGCCTGTCCAACATCGGGGAATATGTGCGTGCGGGAGCCGCGGCTGCAGGCTTGGGAAGCGCTCTTTACAGCCCCGGAGCGGGGAAGGACCAGGATAGTCTGGCCCATCTGGAGGCAAAAGCGCGCAAGTATGTAGAGGCTATTGCTGCTGCCCGTTCCGGACAGGACCTAATATGAACGGTTGCCCACAAAATGGGCGATGCGGATCAAATCCTCCTTGTGGCGTCCATCCGGCAGGGGCGCAAGGGCCTCAATGGCTTTGCGGATGTACCGCTCCGCCAAGGCTTCTGCATGCCGCACACCTTCGCTGTTCAGGATGAGCTCCAAAAACCGGCTGATATCCGTTTGGCCGTCGGCGGCCTGGATGCGCTCCACCTCTGTCAGAAGCTCCACATTGGAGGTTTCCTCCCGGAGGGCATAGATCACGGGAAGAGTGATATTGCCCTGGCGGATGTCGCTGCCCGGCGGTTTGCCGATCTGCTCCTCCGTCCCGCTTAAATCCAGCACATCGTCCCGGATTTGAAAGGCCATGCCTACGTAATACCCGTAACGCCAGAGCCGCTGGCTGATCAGGTCGCCGGCCTCGGCAGCCAGCGCGCCCAATTGGCAGCTTATGGCGATCAGCAAGGCCGTCTTCCGCTTGATGCGCAGCAAGTAATCCCTCACCCGCTGGCCGGAATGGAAGAACAGCCGGATTTGCTCCATTTCGCCGATGCTCATCTCCACCAATGCGGAGGACATGGACCGGTGAATCCGGGGATCGGGCAGCTTGGTAATCACCTCCAGCGCCCTGGCAAAAATATAGTCCCCCGTATACATGGCCACCCGGTTATCCCACTTGGCGCGGACGGTGGGCTGGCCGCGGCGGGTATCCGCGTCGTCGATGACATCGTCATGCACCAGCGACGCCATATGGATCAGCTCCATCGATACGGCTATATTCTTCAGCCTGTCCATGTCGTAGCGTCCGAACTGGCCGGACAGCAGGACAAACACCGGGCGCAGCCGCTTGCCCCCCGCCTTCAGCAGATGCAGGGAGGCTTCGCTTAACTGGACATGCTCCGAACGGACGGAGCGGTCCAGTTCTTTTTCTATTTGGTTCAAATCTTTTTTTAAGCGGGCATAAATGTCGACTATTTTCATTCCTTCACCTGCATTAGGGTATTTTCCTTCCAGATCCGGATAGCCGGCTGTTTGTCCAAAAGCCCAAGCTCTGCAGCCAGCCTGAAATACAGCGACAATCCCTTCCACTGGGCCTCTGCAAAATCGTAGGCCAACTGGCGGAAGTAGCGGTCCCAATAGGCCTCAGTTCCGCCTACCGTGGCCACTGCCAGGCTGATCATGCCGGAGGCGTCCTTCAAGCCCTTCTCCTTGCTCTCCACAAAGGATTCATACACCTCGCGGATCAGCTCCGGATATTGCCGGACCGCATCCTCCCGGATCGCCCAGACGGCAAAGGACATCCACTGCCCGGTTAGCCGGTTCCATTCCTGGCCAAGATCCGTCATCAGATACCCGTGATCCTGCCAACTGGCCCGGATGGCGTCATCTCCGATGAGGAGAGCGCCGTCGGCTTCCTTCATCATGGCGTCCAGATCCGGGGGCGAGGAGAAGTAGGAGGGTGTCCCTTTATAATAATGCTCCAGGATGATCTTTAGCAAATTTACGGAGGTGGCCGAGGTATTTACCAGCGCAACCCTGCCGTTTGCAAGCTCGGCGAGCGGCTTCCGGTGGAACAGCAGGATGGAATTTACCGGCCCCCAGGCGCTGACGGACAGGTCCGGCAGCAGCACATATTCATCCCCATGCTCCCCGTAAGCGAAGCTGGAGATGGGCCCCATGGCTACCGTTCCTTCCGCCATAGCCCGGTTCAGACTGGCAGGAACCTGGCGGACCAGCTCCACTCTGCCGGCGAATTGACTTTCCGGAAAGTGATGAAAGATCGGCCACACATTGGTGTAATCAATACGGCCGATCCGTATCGGATATGGATTCATTTGTATGCGCTCCCCATCTTGTATACATATCGTGTTCGACATCCATCATGTCCAGGATTTTCCCCACCAGGAATCGGACCATATCCTCCAGAGTCCGGGGCTGGTGGTAAAAGCCCGGCATAGCGGGAATAATCTTCACACCGCTCCGGGCGAGAATTAACATATTCTCCAGATGAATCGCATGCAAGGGGGTTTCCCGCGGCACCAGAAGGAGGGGCCGCCCCTCCTTCAGCACCACGTCCGCCGCACGCTCCAGCAGATTGTCGGATGCTCCCCTGGCCACGGCGGACAAGGTTCCCATGGAGCAGGGGACGATGACCATGCCGGATGTAAGGAAGGAGCCGCTGGCTACGGCGGCGCCCACATCGCGGACCGGATGCAGGGTAAGCAATCCGTCTGCCGGGTCCAGCCGCCGTCCAAGCTCCGCTGTGCGGTCCGACGTGTTCCAGCCCAGCTCGTCCTTCAGCACCCGCCATCCTGCATCCGTTACAATCAGATGCACCTGAATCCCCTGCCGGAGCAGCTCGCGGCACAGCTCCACGCCGTATACCACACCGCTTGCCCCCGTTATGCCGACGATCCACGGCTTCCTTGCCTTTGCCATCAGTGCACCACCATATCGAATAAGGTAAATGCGAATACGAGCATGCTCAGAATGCCGTTCATGGTGAAGAATGCCGTATTCAGCTTGCTAAGATCATGGGGTTTGACCAGGTGATGCTCATAATACAGAATCACATACGCAATAATGAGTCCCGCAAAAAATACCCAGCTCAAATCGGTAATCATATACAGCGTGGCAAAACCGATGGCGGTCAGCACATGCAGCCCTCTGGAGATCAAGAGCGCCTTGGCAATGCCGAACCGGGCGGGAATGGAATGCAGACCGGCGGAGCGGTCATATTCGATATCCTGGCAGGCGTAAATGACATCGAAACCTGCCGTCCAGCAAGCCACCGTCAGATAGAATATCATGGATGTCCAGTCGATCCTGCCGGTTACCGCCACCCAGCCGCCCAGAGGCGCAAGGGCGATGGTTAAACCGAGGATAATGTGGCACAGCCAGGTAAACCGTTTGGTATACGAGTAAAAGACCAGGAAAAAGACGGCGATGGGAAGCAGCTTGACGCATAATGAGTTCAGTTGGGAGCTGGCCCAGAATAATAAGGCGAATGAGACCGCAATAAACAAAATCACTTCCGCGGAGCTGATTAGACCGGCGGGAATGGCCCGGTTCCGGGTTCTGGGATTCCTGGCGTCAATGGCCTTGTCAATGACCCGGTTGAGGCTCATGGCCGCCGTCCGGGCGCCCACCATGGCCAGCGTCACCCAGCCGATCTGGCCCCATGAAGGCAAGTGGCCGTTTACCATCATTGAGCCCAGCAGAGCGCCCATATACGCGAAAGGCAAGGCGAACACGGTATGCTCAAATTTAATCATCTCCAGGAAAATCTTGATTTTATTCCACATACGCCGCGCCCCCTCCTTCCTCACCGGATTTGATTCCCAGATGAAGAGCGGCGATGCCGCCGGTGAAGGGCCGGGCTTCCACCCGGGTCAGACCGCATTCCCGGAAGATTCGCGCCAATTCCTGATGATCGGGAAAATGAATCAATGATTCCGGCAGCCACTTGTACTGCTCGTACCGCTTGGCCAACAGCCGGCCCAGCAAGGGAAGAATTCTCTGGAAGTAAAAATAATAAATGGACTTGAAGGGCTGCCAGACGGGCTTGGACAATTCCAGAGAAACCACCATTCCGCCGGGCTTCACCACCCGCCGCATCTCCTTAATCACCTGCACCAGATCGGGCACATTGCGGAGAGCGAAGCCGATGGTGGCGTAATCGAAGGTATTGTCCGGGAAGGGAAGCGCCATGGCGTTGCCTTCGATCAGGTCAACCTGCCGCTCCAGCCCCATCTCCTGCACCTTCCGCCTGCCCAGCTCCAGCATGTTCCTGCTGAAATCAAGCCCGACAATCCGCCCGGAGCCGCTGGCCTGGGCCATGGCAATGGTCCAGTCGCAGGTTCCGCAGCACAGGTCGATGGCCGTATCCCCCGGCTTCATGGCCATCCGCTTCATGGTTCGTTTGCGCCAGGCCTTATGCCGCCGGAAGCTCAGCACATCATTCATCAAATCATACTTGGGGGCGATGCTTTCAAAGACCTCATGCACAAACTTTTCCTTGGTTTGGGTGGAATTCATCCGCTCGTCACCTCATCGCTCCTCCAGCAGCCGGCGGCTGCCGCACCATACGGAGAAAAGGGTCCCCGGTCTGCAGCAGCTCCTGCATCAGTCTGTCCGAATCCAGTAGCTTTGCCTTTTCGTACAAATAACCCACCTGCTCATCGAGCAGCTGCAGGAGCTGTTCCTTGATCCTGCATTTCTGCATCAAGCTGGCGACTTGCTCCTTCCTGTCCGCAGAAGACTCCAGCTGACGGAGCGCCTCCGCATATCCCTGCTCCCTGATCCGCCAATACGCCCAGCTGTCCCAAAACTTGTCCGGGTTGCCGCAATGGTCCAGCTCGTCCGCCAGCAGCTCGCAGCAGGCGAAGCTTTCCAGGATGCCGTGCCACGCCTTGCCCAGCCCGTTTTTCATCAGGTGGTCAAAGCGGGCGAACAGCTGGGCGCGGATGACCGTCATCCGCTGCAAATACTCGTCAGCCGTGAGCTTCATTTGCTGGATGCGGGCATACAGGGTCATTTTGAGACGGTTGACCTCACATATGGAACCGGCAATCTGCTCCACCATCTCAATCTGCCCGGCTTCGGACAGAAGCTGGTAATATCCCGAGCTGAAATAATCGCCCGCCAATACCTTCAATTGGCGGGAACGGACAGCTTTCTTTTCTTTCACCTGATTGGACACGGAGACCATCTCATGGATATCAATGCCCATTTGCACCAGGGCTACGGCCAGCGTCAGGTTTTCCGCCGCCTTCCCCGCATTTCCGGATTCCTTAAGAAAGGCCAGAAGCAGCCTGGAGCGCGCCTCCGGGAAGTCGGGCACATCCGTGTGAAGCCGGATCATATCGTACTGTGTATATTGCTTTGCCAACTCTGGCAGGTGAAATGAATTCATCCGGTTGCCTCCGAACATGATGAAAATCACACTCAAATCTACAGCATTTAATTATAGCATAACCTGCAATTGACCGCACGATTTCGTGAATATTTTGTGGCGGCGATCAGTTTTGCTTCATCCAAACGGGAGTATAGCTGAAATTCCCCTGCTTCTCCAGCTCGCTTTTGAACAGGGAAACGGGACTGTCCATAGGCAGCAGCTCCCTGTTCCATTGGCTGCGTTTGGCCTCCATGGCCAGCAGCAGCTCCTTGGAGTGCCGGTCGCCGTTGTTTGGCTGCAGCACCCGCACCAGCAGATGGTTTACATTGGCGGTGGAATTCCAGGAGAAGGCGAAGAGCCCATACAAATCATGATAGACGAATCTTTCCCCGCTCACACCCTTCGGCAAAAAAAGATCCACCGACAGCATCCCGTGCTGGAGATTGGCGCTGGCTATTTGCAGGTCCAGGGGGACGGACGCCAATGCGTCCACCAGATTGGTCTCCGTCAGATAACCCGCTCCTCCGGGCCTGAATACCGGGTCCGCCTGCGATCCCCCTTGGGGGAGCCAGGACAGCCCCCAGGCAATTCCCAGAGACAGCAGCAGCGCCGCGGCCATGCCCTTCGCAAGCTTCATCGCTCATCAACTCCCGCCGCCGGAAACAAGGCCCGGCCGATTCATGGTCCTCCTTTCCATTGTACAAAAGAAAAAAGCAGGCTATGCCTGCTTATCCCTAAAATCATCCCCGGTTCTTATTCTTCTGTATCCACAATTCCGTATTTTGTCCAGATTATCGCTTTGCCACGGACCTTCACCGCGGAGGTGTGATCCGTAAACTGGGCAATCATCACTTCGCCCTTGTCCAGCTTTTCCGTATGGTGAAAGCGGGTGTCTTGCCCTCTGGTCAATCCGATGACATGCACACCGTTGTCCTTGGCCTTCACTACGAAATATTCTCCGCTCTGCGTCTCTTCCTTGTCCATCTGCTTGGACCTCCTCTAAAAGCTTCCTATGCTCTTACTCTTATGATGCTTGATTGTCCCTCTCCTGTCAAACCCCGGGAGAAAGAAAAAAGACATCGCAGTTAACGATGTCTTCTTCATATGGTCGGAGTAACACGATTTGAACGTGCGACCTCACCCACCCCAAGGGTGCGCGCTACCAGGCTGCGCTATACCCCGATACCCTGTTGCTTCCGCCCATTTTTCGGCGGCAAAAATGATTATATTCGGTTTTTAATGATTTGTAAAGGGGGAATTCCATATTTCTTCATATTTCCGGGCCGTTTCCTAATTGTGCAATTGTTCCACCTGTACCATGGTTGCGTCCAAGTCAGCCTCTATCAATTTAATCCGCCGCTCCAGCTTGCCGAAATTGATGTTGGTTTCACTGCGAAAGGTATGCAGCAGGTCCTTGGTTGCAGCTGTATCCGCTTTTGAGAGTGACACTTCCTGTTTCAGTACGGTCATGTCCTGCTGCAATTCCTCAATATGCCTGTTCGTTGCCCCCTGCATTTGAATCAGGGTAGTCAGCATCTGCTCCTGCTGATCCATTCGGCCCATGATTTTTTCCATAAATTGACTCATGTCCTTCATCGCAACTCCTTCTTGTCCGCAACATGATTATACCAGCAAAAGGCACCGCAGACAAAGAAAAAAGACATCGCAGTTAACGATGTCTTCTTCACATGGTCGGAGTAACACGATTTGAACGTGCGACCTCACCCACCCCAAGGGTGCGCGCTACCAGGCTGCGCTATACCCCGATACCTTCCCGCGCCCGCCATTTCCCGGCGGCAAAAATTACTTTACCTTATTTCGCACAGCATGTCAACCTTTTGGATATCACTTTTTTAAAGTCAGACAATTCAGGACAAATCAGACTTTTCGGCCAGCACCGCCGGAAGGCGCTAAAAAAGCCGAAGAATCCGATAATCAGATTCCACGGCCTGTCTCTTCCGAATAAAGCATCTATGTACGGGAGCTTATTGAACACCGTCTCTCAGAGCTTTGCCGGGTTTGAAGGAAGTCACCTTGCTTGCGGGAATGTCGATTTCCTTGCCGGTTTGCGGGTTTCTGCCCTTGCGAGCGGAACGCTCACGCACCTCAAAGTTGCCAAATCCAACAAGCTGAACTTTGTCGCCGCTTTGCAGCGCTTCGGTGATGGCCTCGAATACCGCTTCGACAGCTTTCGTAGCGTCCTTCTTGGACAGTTCGGAGCTTTCTGCAACCTTGGCGATCAAATCGGATTTATTCATGCATATTCACCTCCCCCCGGTATATTACATGTGTTTACCGATTCTTTCGGAATTATACGTGTCCATTGAATAAAAACGAACAAATTTATAGTAATACACCATCGGTCCAATTTCAAGTCGAGAAATGAAGTTTTCCCTTACGGATACGACAAATTGCGTGCATTTGTCCATAAATAGGCAAAAAGCCCCAGTCTGTGAACAGCTGTTCAGCAGTTGGGGCTTGATGGAGGGGAAGCTTGAAATTAGAGAATAATGGCGATCAGACCGCCGGAGCCTTCGTTGATGATCCGCCCCAGAGTCTCCTGGAGCTTGTAGCGGGCATTGTCCGGCATCATCGCCAGCTTGCCCTGAATGCCCTCGCGGACGATGGAATGCAGCGAACGGCCGAAGATATCCGATTCCCAGATTTTCAGCGGATTTTCCTCGAAATCCTGCATCAGGTAGCGGACCAGCTCTTCGCTTTGCTTTTCCGTCCCGATGATGGGGCAGAATTCGGACTCCACGTCTACCCGGATCATATGTACCGAAGGAGCGGTAGCTTTCAGGCGCACTCCGAAGCGGGAGCCTTGGCGGATCAGCTCCGGCTCATCCAGCGCCATTTCGGCCAAGGTAGGCGGCGCAATGCCGTAGCCGGTGGTTTTCACCATTTCCAGCGCCTCGGCAAATTGGTCGTATTCCCGCTTGGCATGGGTGAAGTCCTGCATCAGCTGCAGAAGATGGTCCTTGCCGCGGATTTCCACACCCACTACTTCCTGCAGAATGTGGTCATACAGCTCATCCGGCGCAAACAGATCGATTTCGGCCACACCCTGGCCCATATTCATATCCGCCAAGGCGGCGCGCTCGATAAAGTCGTATGCCCCGAATTGGCCCACCACCCGGTCCACATCCCGGAGCCTGCGGATATCCTGCACCGTATCGCGGACGGAGGATTCAAATTCCGTGCGCAGCCAGTGCTTCTCATCCAGCACCATCACCCAGCTGGGCAGGTTGACGTTCACCTCATGCACGGGGAACTCATACAATACCTCGCGCAGCACGGAGAGCACATCCTCTTCGCCCATGGTGGCGGCGGACAGGGCCATAACCGGTATATCATACTTGGCGGACAGCTCGGCGCGGAGCTCCTGGGCCGGCTCGCTGTCAGGCTTCATGGTATTGATAACCAGGATGAACGGCTTGCCGACTTCCTTCAGCTCGGCCACCACCCGCTCTTCCGCCTCCACATAGGAGGAACGCGGAATTTCGGCAATGCTGCCGTCTGTGGTAATAACCACGCCCAAGGTGGAGTGCTCCTGGATCACCTTGCGGGTGCCGATTTCGGCCGCCTCCTGGAAGGGAATCGGCTCATCAAACCACGGAGTGGAGATCATCCGGGGACCGGCTTCATCCTCATACCCCTTGGCTCCCTGCACGGCGTAGCCGACGCAGTCCACCAGGCGGACATTGACGTTCAAGCCTTCGCCAACCGAGATTTGAACCGCATTGTTGGGCACAAATTTGGGCTCGGTGGTCATGATGGTGCGGCCGGCGGCGCTTTGCGGCAGCTCATCCACCGCTCTCACCCGATCCGACTCGTTCTTGATGTTGGGGATAACCACCGACTCCATAAAACGCTTGATGAAGGTGGATTTCCCCGTGCGTACCGCTCCGACCACTCCGAGATAGATGTCTCCGCCGGTGCGTTCGGCAATGTCCTTAATGATATCGACTCGTTCCAACATGATCCCCTCCTGAATTCCTTCAAAATGTAGTACATCAAGCGCCGGAGCTTCCCGCCGAACAATCTCCCGCCCTTCTTGTACCCGAAAAAGATGCCTGATGTGAGCTGCAATGAAAGCCACACTCGTACCATCTTTTGGACTAGTAAAAATATATGTGTACAGCCCCGGAATATGACAGAGAATTCTATAGTAAAATTCCCGGGAGTACCCACCGGCCAATCCGGCTTTTGCGCAAGTCATGCGCAAAGCTTCCCCGATTTATGATATATGAGCGGTTCCCAAGGCTTATGACTGCCCCGTATGCCGGAAAGCGGCGCAAACGCAAAAAAGCTGCCCAGGGCAGCCTCAGAGTTTGAAAAAAACCATCTTATCCGCAGCTTCGCGCTACCACAGCTCCTCTTCCTCCTGCTGGCGCTTCAGCTGGGCCCTTACCGCGGCCTTAAGCGGGTCCTCCGGCAATTCTACAGTAACCTGCCCCGCAACCCTGGCCTGGCAGGCAAAGCGGTAGCCCTGCTCCTTCAGAGCCCCCAGCTTGGCCGTTTCCGCTTGCTTGGGCTCGGAAAGCCCTCCGGAGCCGCCGACTACCTTTACCTTGCACATCAGGCAGCTCAAGCCCCCGCTGCACCGCGTCCTGACCGCCGCCTTGGCCTGTCTGGCCGCCTCCAGCAGCGTTACTCCGGCACGGACAACAACCTTCTTTCCGTCCGGCAAAAACTCCACCTCCGGCATATGTAAATCTCCTCTCTAGCATTTTCAACAAACATGCTATCATCATACCACCCATGCGGAAAAATGAAAAAAATTTACGCCATGTGAGAAAAACCTCATGGTATACCGACAGTTCACCGTGAAATGGCCTGGCTCACACCTGCTCTCTGTATCCGGAAGAGCATAGCGGAACTGAGGGACTCTTATAGCGGCTTTTGCCGCTTATTCTCTCCTGAACGGAACTAAGAAGCCCTTATTCCCCGCCGCAGCCTTATTTCCTGCCTATTTTCGCCGCATCAGGGATTTAACGGTTTCTCAGTTCCGCTAATCATCCAAAATCCCGTTTTCTCCGCCATAAGAGTCGCTGAGTTCCGCAACAAAAGAGTACCTGCCTGGCCAATGACAGCTCCTCGCAAAAACCAGGCTTGCGTGCTTGCAAACCAGGTCAGATGATGATTCGCAGAACACAACGCGATCAAAAAAACCGCCCGAAGGCGGCCATTTACTTCTTCCCGCCCATCATCATTTTCATGAGGGCTTCCATATTGTTGGGATTGAGATTGCTGCCCTTAACCGCCTTCACAATTTCGCTCATGGTCTGCTCCGAAACCGGAACGTTCACCAGCGACGCCACCTGCTTGATCAGTTGGCGCAGCTGCTCCTCGCTTTGCATGGTGCCGGGCTTCACATTGCTGGCGAGCTTATGAATATCCTTTTGGGAAACGGATTTTCCGGTTTTGCTTTTGACAGCCTTCAGCACATCCTTGGACATATCTTTGCCGGGCATCGGTTTACCTCCCCTATTCCATTGGCGTTCATCGCCGGATAGGGTATTGTATGACACAATTCCGGAAAAGGTTTGGGCGGGCGCAGGCCCCCTCCCAGCTTAGACGAGCCATTTGCCCGCGGCCTCCTGGGCGATCTCCTCAATCTCATGGGTGCGGACACGGCCCATCAGGTCCTCTACCCCCTGCTTGGGCTCCTTGCCTTCAAACAGCACCTGGTACAGCACCTGGGTGATGGGCATACGGACCTGATATTGCTTGGACATTTGGTAGGCGGCGCGGGTGGTTTTAACCCCTTCCACCACCATGCCCATCTCCTCCAGCACCGTTGCCAAAGGCTTGCCTTGGCCCAGCATGTACCCTGCCCGCCAATTGCGGCTGTGGCGGCTGGTGCAGGTGACCACCAGGTCGCCGAAGCCGGAGAGCCCGGCGAAGGTCAGCGGATTGGCCTCCAGCGCCACTCCCAGGCGGGCAATCTCCGCCAGGCCGCGGGTCATCAGAGCGGCCTTGGCATTGTCGCCGAACTGGAGGCCATCGCTCATTCCGGCGCCCAAGGCGATAATGTTCTTCAGGGCGCCGCTTACCTCCACGCCAACCACATCGGGATTGGTGTAAACGCGGAAGTAGGGGCTCATGAAGAAATCCTGGGCCGCCTCCGCGGCGTCCAGCTGTTTGGCCGCCACCACGATGGTGGTGGGGCACTTCACGATGACTTCCTCGGCATGGCTGGGGCCGGACAGCACCACGATCCGGTCAGGGTCCTGCTGCGGCAGCTCCTCGGCGATGACGCTGGTCATCCGCTTCAGCGTCTCCGCCTCAAAGCCCTTGGCCGCGTGAATGACCAGCGTTTCGGAGGACAGGAAGGGCCGGATATTGCCCGCCACCTCCCGCATCCCCGACGACGGAGAGGCCAGCACAACGGCCTCCGCTCCCCGCACCGCCTCCTCCAGGCTTTGCGTGGCATAAATCCTGCCGGATAAAACCGCATCCTTCAGATAGCGGCTGTTGGTATGTAGGGTATTGATTTCATGAACCTGCTCGGGATGCCGGGTCCATAAGACAACCTCGTGGCCGTTGTCCGCCAGCACAGAGGCCAAAGCGGTTCCCCAGCTGCCCGCCACAAGCACTGCGGTTTTTTTCACAGGCTACCCACCTCCTTCAGGATACCTTCTTCTTCGCGCCCAGCTTATTTTCCTTCCCCTTGGCCAGCTTGACAATATTGCTGCGGTGCCGGACAAAGGCGAACAGCGCCACCAGAAGACTGATCCAGAACAGCTCCATCGGCCGGTGCAAGAGAAGGATAAAGACAGGTATGAATGCAGTAAACAAGAGCGATCCCAGGGAAACGTACCGGGTCACCGCAATGGTAACAATGGCAATGATGCCCGCCAGAAGCGACGGCAAAAAGGCCAGCGTCGCCATCACGCCGATGGTGGAGGCAATCCCCTTGCCCCCCTTAAACCCGAAAAAGACCGGCCAATTATGGCCGACAATAACCGCAACTCCGCAAATTATCCGGACCCAGATCAAATCCTGGCCCAGCCAAACCGGCAGCCATACGGCAGCCATCCCCTTCAGCACATCCAGGCTCAGAACCGCAATCGCCGGCCCTTTGCCCAACACGCGTAGGGTATTGGTGGCTCCCGCATTTCCGCTGCCGTGCTGGCGGATATCAATCCCCTTCAGCATCTTGCCCATCAAATAGCTGAAGCTGATGGAGCCCAACAGATACGCCACAACCACTGCAACTATCCACATAACCAACACTCCCCAAAAAGCCTTCCGTCATTGGAAGGCTCGCTCTTTTTCTCCTGTTAATCCTCCGATTTGCGGCGGGTGAATATCCGCAGGGGAGTTCCTTCGAAGTCAAACGATTCCCGGATTTTATTCTCCAGATAACGCTCGTAGGAAAAATGCATCAGCTCCGGGTCATTGACGAAAATCATAAACGTCGGCGGCTTCACCGCTACCTGGGTGGCATAGTTCAGCTTCAGCCGCCGCCCCTTGTCCGTCGGAGGCGTATTAAGCGCAACCGCTTCGTTGATAATGTCGTTCAGGACATGGGTGACCACGCGCATGGAGTGGTTTTCCGCAACCTTGTTCACCACCGGGTAAAGCTTATGCAGCCGCTGGCCGGTTTTGGCGGAGACGAACACTACAGGCGCATAGGACATAAACAGGAAATGATCCCTGATTTTGGTGGTGAATTGCTGCATGGTTTTGTCGTCCTTCTCCACCACATCCCATTTATTGACCACAATAATGCTGGCCTTGCCCGCTTCATGGGCATAACCGGCAATATGCTTATCCTGCTCGATAATCCCTTCTTCTCCGTTGATAACGACCAGCACCACATCCGCCCGCTCGATAGCCTTCATAGCGCGCATGACGCTGTACTTTTCGGTAGATTCATAGACCTTGCCCCGCTTGCGCATGCCGGCGGTGTCGATGAGCACATACTTCTGGCCGTCCTTCTCAAAAGGGGTGTCAATGGCGTCCCGGGTGGTTCCCGCCACATCGCTGACAATCACCCGCTCGGAGCCCAGCATGGCGTTGACCAGGGAGGATTTGCCCACATTGGGCCGGCCGATCAGCGCCACCTTGATGACATCCTCGCCGTACTCATCCTCCGCATCCTCCGGGAAATGCTTGCTGGCCTCATCGAGAAGATCCCCGATGCCCAGGCCATGCGCTCCGGAAATGCCCACCGGATCGCCAAAGCCCAGGGTGTAAAACTCGTAAATATCATCCTGCCGCTGGATATTATCCACCTTGTTCACCGCCAGCACCACAGGTTTGCGGGACTTGTAGAGAATTTCCGCAATCTCCTGGTCCGTGGCCGTAACCCCTGCCTTGGCGTCCACCATAAACACAATCACGTCGGCCTCTTCAATGGCCAGCTCCGCCTGAATACGGACGGAACGGAGAATTTCATCCTCCCCGTCGATTTCGATGCCGCCGGTATCGATAATGCTGAATTCCTGCTCCAGCCATACTCCCCTGCCGTAAAGCCGGTCGCGGGTCACACCGGGCTTATCCTCCACAATGGCCAACCGGTCGCCAATGATCCGGTTAAAGATTGTGGATTTGCCCACATTGGGTCTCCCCACAATCGCAATAATAGGTTTGGCCAATCCGTTCACTCCCTACATCATAACTATCTGTCTGTTCCAAAAACCTGCATGTCTCATGATAACAAAATAACCTCACAAAGGGAAGTCTTGCCTTTCTGCCCAAGGCTGCTGCAGCGCAAGGCCCCTCACAGGCAATTCTATGCCTTGTGGTCCACCACAATCAGCTGCCCGTTCCCAAGATCATGTACGGAGGCGTCCAGGATTTTCTCCAGGCGGAAAGCCAGCTTCTTCCGCTCCTCCTCCGAGGCGGCAATAAAGATGGGAGCCCCGCCGCCAACAACAGCGGCCGGATCGGGCGAGATGACGGCAACGATTTTCCCCATGGGTCCACTCCTCTCCTTATCCGTTACAGCTGGTCTCCCGTCCGGACATGGGCCTCCACCGGCAGCCGGACCGCACTTTCCAGCAGAGGCACCCGCTTCACCACGGAAAGGGCCAACCCCTGGTCAGGCTGCGGGGGAAGCAGCAGCACCGCCAAACGTCCGTCATTCATGTCCAGCTTGGCCATGGGCAAAAGGGACGGCTCGCCGGTATCCCGGTACACCCCCATAATCGTGCAGGCATCATGCAGAAGCGCCTGCCGCTGGCCGATGCTGGACAGGGTGATGCGGCTGTTCTTGTCCTTGGGCTTAAGAATGCAGCCGATGCCGTGCTCCCGGATCAGCTGCCTGGTTTCATCCAGCCCCACATTCATGATGTAGATATCCCCCACATACAAATCCGGCCCCTCAATCCGCACCGGAGCCGTTTCCACATGGGCGATGCTGGAGAGGGACTTGCCGGTTTTATAATAATTGGAGACCAGAAGCGCCAGAATCCCGGCGGCAATCCCCCAATACCAGCCGAACAGAATACTGCACATGGAGGTCACAAGGGCGGTGAACATCACCATATAATTGCGGCCCTCGAAAACCATGGCGATTCCTTCTATATAAGTAGCGCCCCGCGGAACCAGCTCCATGCTGTCTATGTTGGTCAGGGTCTGCCGCTCCATGTTGCGCACATCGCGGAATTGCTGGGCGGCCAGCGTCAGGAAGGTAACGGCGGTATATTGCTTTTCCATAAGCGAAGGAACCGCCAAGGACCCCAGAGAGGCGGCAATCAGTCCCAATGCCAGATGGATAATCCGGCCATGGGGATAGGTGGGATATTGTCTGTAATCGGTCCGCAGCATGGACAGCCGGGCCAGAACGCCGAACAGAATGCCGGCGGCAATTCCTGCCGTATAGGGAAATTCCAACAGCTCCTTCACCGTCTCCAAGCCCTCCTGTCCCCGTTATCGTTTGGTCCCTTGCCTTAAGTATTTTGCCGCCAGCTTGCCCGCGGCTTCCAGCAGCACCGACAGGCCCCTGGTCAAACAGAGCAAAAGCCACCAATGATCGGCAAAAGCGGCGCCTCCGGCAACACTTGCCGTTTCCTGGTGAAACCAGAAAAACAGCGCCTCGGAGACCGTCAGACCCACGGAAAGGGCGATCCATTGCCAGAGCGCCCCTCTTCCCAGAAGCAAAGTGATAACGGCAATCACAGCAGCCTCATTCAGCCAGGCATGTCCCTGCGGCGCCAGCGCCGCCCATCCGCCAAGCTCCCTCAACAAGCAGTCGAAGGCGCCCAGCAGCAAGCCGCATACCCATACATGGGCGCGGAGCAGCGGGGCTTTCAGACTGCGGGTGGCCGCCGCGGCGCAGAGCAGGAGATAGGGCAGCGTAAATTGGATCTCCGCCCTTTCCAGCTCCACACTGAATAAAGCGGCAATCATCCAGCCGACAAAAAAAGCAAGGATGCCAGCACGCGGAATTCCGGGAAGCAGGATATCCTTCCAGCCGCTGGCCAGAAGGATCATGGTCACACTGATCAGAACAAGGGATAAATAGCCAGGATTCATGTCCATCCCCCGATTCCTGCCCCATTAAGGCGGTGTTTGGAACTCATCCATTAGTATGAGTTGCCGGAAGATGATTCATGCGAAAACGGTTATCTATCTCTTGCTCCTCCTGGCCAATGAATCCGTATCGATGCCGCGGGCCCGGCACCATTCCGCCGTCTCCCCCAAGATAACAACCGGACAGCGCCACAAGTCCTCCACGTTTTCGGCCCCAAGGGCAACCATGGCCAACGCGGCCTCTTCCTTCATCTCCCCGATCCCGCGGATCAGACCCTCCACCCCTGATTGCTGCAGCAGCCTCAGGAAAGCCCCCGCCACTCCCGCTGCGGACGCGCCCAAAACCAGCGCCTTCACCAGCTCCAGCCCGCTGCGGATGCCGCCGCTGGCGATCAGGGAGCCTCTGCCGAACGCAGGCGCACATTCCAGCAGCGCAACTGCCGTGGTGCAGCCCCATTGATTCAACGCCTCCAAGGGCCTGCTCCGGCGGGCATTCTCGATGGCGGCGAAGCTGGTTCCCCCCGCCCCGCCCACATCCAGAGCGTGGATGCCCGCCGCCTTCAGCCGGGCTGCGGCTTCGGACGCAATGCCAAAGCCCACTTCCTTGACGATAACCGGCACTCCCGCCGCCTCCGCAATCCGGCTGATTCTCTCCGTTGTTCCTTGGAAATTACGCTCGCCCTCGGGCATAAGCAGCTCCTGCATCACATTCAAATGAATTTGGAGAGCATCCGCCGAAATCATCTCCACCGCTTCCAATGCCTGCTCCACGGTGGCTTCCGCCCCCAAGTTGGCCAGAATAATCCCATCCGGATTCATCTCGCGGACAATCCGGTAGCTGTCTCTCATGGCTTTGTCCTTGATGGCCGACATCTGGGAGCCCACTGCCATTGCCGAGCCCGTTTCCCTGGCGGCTGCCGCCAGCTGACCATTAATCGCTTCCGTCTCCTGAGCCCCTCCGGTCATGGCATTAATAAGAATCGGCGAACTCAGATTGAGTTCGCCGATTCGTGTAGCCAATGAGACGCAGGAGAGAGAAATGTCCGGCAGGGCATTGGGAACAAGCCTCACATCCGCCAGTCCGTTGCGGCCTTGCGGCCTTATGGACAGGGCATGGTGAATATGCTCCATCTTGCGGGATATCCTCATGTCGCAACCCCGCTCCCGATTATTTTTTGAATTTGTTCAACTTGTCGCCAAAACGCTCGCCCAAGGTCAGGTTCAGGCTTTGGGAAGGCGGCGCAAATTCGGCATTGGAGGTATCACGGCCGGAGCGGTGTCCGCGCTCGCCGCGCTCACGTTCCGGTCTCGGCTCTCTTGCGGGAGCTTCCTGGGTATCCTTGATGGAGAGGGAAATGCGCTTCTCGTCAGTGTTGATATCCAATACCTTCACTTGAACCTCTTGGCCTTCCTTCAGCACCTCATGAGGCGTGCCGATATGGGAGTGGGAGATTTGGGAGATATGGACCAGGCCTTCTACGCCGGGAGCCACTTCCACAAACGCGCCGAAGGTCACCAGACGCTTAACGGTGCCTTCGATGATATCGCCCACATTCACCTTGCCGGCAATGCTCTGCCAAGGTCCGGGCTGGGTAGCCTTGATGGACAGGGAGATGCGTTCGCTGGCAGGATCAACCTTCAGCACGTGGACGCGAACCTTGTCGCCTTCCTTCACCACTTCGGAGGGCTGCTCAACATGATGCCAAGCCATCTCCGAGATATGCACAAGGCCGTCGATGCCGCCGATGTCGATGAACGCGCCGAAGGGAGTCAGACGCTGAACCGTGCCGTCCAGTTCTTGTCCAACCTTGATGCCGGCAATGATTTCCTTCTTATTGGCTTCGAACTCCTCATCCAGAACATCCTTCTGGGAGAGAATCACCTTGTTCTTCTCACGGTCGATTTCCTTCACGCGCAGGCGCAGGGAACGGCCCTTGTAATCGGAGAAATCCTCCACGAAATGACGCTCCACCATGGAAGCGGGCACGAAGCCGCGCAGGCCTACATCCACTACCAGACCGCCCTTAACCACGTCGGCAACCTTGGCTTCCAGGATTTCCTTGGATTCCAGCTTTTCCTGCAGCACATTCCAGGCTTTTTCGCTGTCGATGGCGCGTTTGGACAATTGCAGCGTTTCCTTGGCGTCATTGATGTTGATAACCTTCAGTTCAACCTCGTCGCCCACTTGCACAGCGTCGGCGGCGTTATCCAGCTGAACGGAGGACAGATCGCGCAGAGGAATGATGCCGTCATATTTATAGCCGATGTCCACGATCGCCTGGTCGGCTTCCACTTTCACGACCTTGCCCTTGACGATGTCGCCCTTCTTGACGGTCATCACTTGAGTCAGGTCCACTGTATTTTCTGTTGCAGGCACTTCCGCTTCAACTGCGGATGCTTCTGTCGCCCCGTTTTCTGTTTGATCCAGCTTGATTTCTTCAGTCATTGTCTATTCCTCCTTGTTTAACAACCAAACCCCATATTTATGATGGGTGTAGTATAATTCCAAGATACCATTTCCATTCATTTCAATCAATTTGTAGCCGTATTTTTCTTTACCCGGGAGAGGCTGCGGATGGCTTCCATAATCTTTTCGGTAGCCGCCTCCTGCTGCTCGGAGCTTCCTCCGTCAAATTCCGACAAATCCACAGGTTTGCCGTAAGTAACGGTGGTGCGCCGGAACAGCTTATAGCCTCCTTCAATGAAAGCGGGCACCACTGTCGCTCCCGAGCGGAGAGCGAGGCTGGCGGCCCCCTTCTTGCCCATGCCTCCGGCGTTTTTGCGGGAACCCTCGGGGAAGATCGCCAGCATATGGCCTTCCCGCAGATGGGTCAGCGCCAGCTTGATGGATTCCTTGCTGACACCGCCGCGCTTCACCGGGAATGCCCCCAGCTGTGTGACAATCCAGCCGAAGCCCGGAATCCGGAATAGCTCTTCCTTGGCCATAAAGTGAATCTGGCGCTCCAGATAAGAGCCGACAAAGGGCGGGTCGAAATTGCTGGTATGGTTGCAGCACAAGATCACGGGACCCGCGGCAGGGACATTCTCGGCCCCGACAATCTCCGCGCGGAACAGCACCTTGAACATGCCCCGAAACATAAAGCGTATGCTTCGATACAAAACCACCTTGTTACCTCCACTCCGTCTTGGTTCTGCACAGTTCGAGGACGGCGTTGACCACTTCGTCCAGGGACATGTCCGTGCTGTCCAGAAGCACCGCATCCTCGGCCTGCCGGAGGGGAGACATCTTGCGTCCGCAGTCCAGCTGGTCCCGCCGCTCGATATCCTTCTCCAGATCGTCAAGCGAAATGCCGGACGCGTCCATCTCCAGATACCGCCGCTCCGCCCGCCTGCGGGCGCTGGCCGTAAGGAATATCTTCACCTCGGCGTCAGGCAGAACGCTTGTCCCGATATCCCGCCCGTCCATCACAATACCCTTGGCGGCAGCCATGGCTTTCTGCATGGCGACCAGCCGTTCCCGGACCTCGGGAATCGCCGCTATATGCGAGACATGAAGATTGATCTCCTTGGAGCGGATGCACTCGGTTACATCCTGCCCGTCCACCAATACCGTCTGACCGGCCAAGCCGGGCAAGAGCTCAATGCGGGTGCGCGCGGTCATATCGGCAATGGCGGACAAATCCTCCAGAGGAATGCCTTCATGCAGAACCTTCCAGGTAATCGCCCGGTACATTGCTCCCGTGTCCACATACACATATCCCAGCTCTTTGGCCACCATGCGGGCAACCGTGCTTTTCCCGGCTCCTGCCGGCCCATCCAGCGCAACATTGAATTTCCCCAAAAGCCCCGGCCTCCTTTACACAACGCAAAAAGCAGGCCGCGCCTGCGAACGTTGAAAATTATACCATAGAATCGCTTCTTTATGCAAAAGCTGCTATGGTTTTTTTCCCTCCTGGACGGGGAAAGGAGTCCCTTCCAGTCTTTCCACCCGCAGAAGAGCATGGCGGACCGCCGGTATCTGCAGAAGAAGCTGCGCCACCACCAGCAGAACCGCCAGCACGGCGGCGATATGCAGAAGCCTTCTTTCCACCGCGGCGGAGAACGTCTTGAACAATTCCTCATAGGTCGGTTTCTTCATGTTTGCCGCACCTCCGGTAAGAGTGTACGACATGCATTATTTCCAACCGCTTCGTGTAATATCCTAATTTTTCCGGATTTCCAGCTGGCGCTCGAAGCAGAAGCGGATGACCTTCTGGCGGTCTTTATCGGAAATCTCGGAGAATTGCAGCATCACCTGCTGCTTGCCCGTTTCCAGCGCTTTGATCCGGACGATCTCCCCCTTGAAGGGAATATGCTCCGGCTTGCCGTTCCGCGAGCCCAGGAGCAGCCAGCAGGACAACGTATCCCCTGCCTTGACGGGAATATTGCCCTCGCAGAGGAAGGACGTTCCGCCTCCGCTTACATCATCGGTTACTCCCGTGAAGCGCATCTGCTCCCCGAGACTGGCGGCAATATCCAGCTCGGCAGGCACCCGGAGGAAGCTTCGCCGCTGAATCTTGGTAATGGCTTCCGGAGCGGGCCTCCGGATCAGCACCGTGCGGAACTCGTTGTCCCGGATGCCCAGCACGGTGCTCATGAAGAAGTTCTTCATGCCGCCCTCCGTCAGGAAATAAATCGACAGCTCATCCCCCTGGAACAGCCGCTTCAGCCGCCCGGTCCGTTCATTCATCGGCACTTCAATCTCGATATACTCCTCCGTCATGTCGGAGATTCTTGCCTTGTACTCCTGCATGGATTCATCCTCGTCAATGGAATTGATCTGGATGTGCAGGATCTGATTGATTTTGGGGAGCATGAAAGGGTTTGCCTCCTCATCTATTCCTTGCCCGTTTGTCTAATAGGAATTATAACATTAATGCCGGACAAGGCCAGTCCTATTTTTCTGCAAGCCCCTCCCCTGCGCGGAACGGCAAAACCCAACGCGGAACGGCAAAACCCAATTCCCCAAATGCAAAAAGCCTCCCCGCCATACGGCAGGGAAGCTGGGAATGGAGTCTGAAGCCGGTTATACGCGGGCATCCGCGGCTCAAGCCCCTTGCTGGACCTCCTTGAACGCCTCCACCTTTTCCTCCAGGCCGGTTTCGGCGCTGATGTAGATTTTGTACATGGAGTCATTCATTTTGCCCACAAACTCATAACACAGCACTTCCTCGTCCAAGTCGTTGCGAATCCAGGCTTGGTTTACGGATTCCACCTTCAGGGAGGGATTTACATCCTTTCTCGCCTCCTCCACGGACAGGGCAGGTTTGGGGAAATTCCTGCTCTTGTGCTCGTAGATATAATCCGAGGCTTGGAGACCGGTTACCTCCGCATTGTCCAGCGCAACCTTGACCACCGTTTTTTCGGGATAAACGATAATCTCCCCGTCTTTCCTGGCAAAGGTGAAGGAAGCCGTGTTGGCATACTCGTCGTAGTTCACCGGAACCATGGAATCATACCCGTGGGTGGCCAAAAAATCTGCGGCGGCAGACTGGGCCCCCTGCAAGTCCACATTCCTCTCGTCCACATTCCGGGAGGACATGTAGTAGATGATGTGGCCGCCTTTTTTGGAGACATCCAGCTGCATGTCTTCGCCGGAATACGGGTTTTTGCCCTTCACGCTGTAGCTGCTGAATTCGGTTCCCGCCCCGTTTTCCGCCACCTGCAGCTCACCGGTGCCGTCAGGCAGCTGAAGGAACTGGGCCGCCTTCTGCTTGGCTTCCTCCGCATTGATGTCCAACCCCGGGAGCGCGCTGTAGCTGCGCTTCTGGAAGGTGGAGGCCATGGAGGGACCCCAGTCCAGCTCCTCGTATTCGGATACCTTTTTGTCGACGGTCATAAAGCCGTCCACAATGGTATTGTCCATCTGCTTCTCCTGGGTGGCCAGAGCGGTCTCCACATCCATCCACCTTAGGTTTTCGGCCAGCACCTTGCCCTGCACCTCCTGGAGCTCGCTGTTGATCTCGTTGGCATGCTCATACAGGGTTTGCAGCGTCTTCTGCTCCTCCGGCGTCATGGGTTTTTTGGTCAGATCCCGGACAGCGGTCCGGTACGTGAAGTTGGCGATATTGGAAAGGAACTCCTCGGTTTTGTTGAAGGGCAGCAGCGTCAGCGGCAGCTGGTTGATTTCATTCTGCGCCTGGCTGGTCAGCCGCCATACATTGGTCAGGCTTCTCCGGTAATAGTCGTTGGAGGTGGAATTGGCAGCCATGGTTTTGCCCAGCTCCGTCTGCAGTTGCTCCACATGGAAGGACAAGTCATGGAAGGCGCGCTGGTACTGGTTTTCCGCCTTGATCAGCATGGTGTTCTTCTCTTGATTCTCCTGATAACCCCAGATGGCCGTCCCGATAAAGGCCAGGGTCATAATCGGAAACAATATCATGCTCAATCGTCTGTACATGATGGCATCAGCTTCCCCTTTCGGAAAATGGATCGGTTGCTTGTAGCTTGCGTTCCGGGGAGCCAGATTATGCACGCTGTTCCATTCTTGCAAAAGCCTTTTCGGTTGCCCTTGAACTTGCCCGGGGAGCAGCTGCTCCGCGGGCATCCCATGCGGACTGAGGTTCCGCTATTTTTCAAACTTGCCTGTTTTTGAATCATACGCGGACACAGGTTCCGTTATTTGTTTTCCGGAGGGCTTGAACTTGCTGTTTTACCGCACATAACGGATTCTCTGTCCGCTCAGACCACTAGCGATGCATCAAACCTTACATGAGAAAGGAAGCAGAAATCCTTCTCCAAATGTTCATAGAA
>NZ_QMFA01000038.1 GCF_003285005.1 Paenibacillus sp. YN15
GCTGCTCGTTGTTCAGTTTTCAAGGAGCTCGTTTGTTTCCTTGTCGCTCTCTTCTTCAAGAGGCGACTTTTTTAATATACCACATTGTTACTCAGTAATGCAAGCTTTTTTTGAAACTTTTTTTGAATCAGGTTTCGCTTGTGATGCCTTTAAAAACCTGTTTCATTCGCGAAAACTAACTTACCACAGCCTGTCCAATAAAGTCAAGCATAAATTTCATTTATAATTTCCCAAAGCCTTTGCTATTGATGTTGCATCCTGTTCCTTGCATATCTGGAAATATCCTTCGGAGACGCAAGGCGGGCATACATACGGAAAATGATGGTATACCTGGCTTCAATTGCGGTTTTGATGTCATTGTCCATCCGTTTGTCATTCAGATCAAACAACATTTCATCCAATTCCTTGCGCAGTACATAATCAAGCTCTTTGCATTCTCTGTCATTGAACAAAAAACCCAACATGGTTTAGCTCCCTTCAAGGAACAAGGAATAGTAAGCGCGTCGTCTTACTGTTATGTACAGATATTGGATTTTTTATGAACAGGAAAATGAAATTTTTTAGCCGACCAGTCGGATGGTAATCATACTTTCAACAACTGCCGCTGCCATCAATAGAAGAGCAACAAGAATGACCAAAGGCACCGAAACCTTCAGCAATCTTACAAAAGCCGCGTTATTGGCCGCTCTGCGGGCAGGAGAAAACAAAAAGAAGAAGCTCTTCAGCATAACCGCCCCAAACCGGATGCCGAATGCGCAAGCCAGAATGAATGCAGGCAGCTCGATGATGCCATGGGGAAGAATTCCCAGAATAAACGGTCCCCAGCCCGTTTCAGGCACATTCTGATGGGCCAGATACCCCATAATCAATCCGTTGCTGAGCAAGCTGTACAGCGGAATAATCCCCAGCATCACCCCGGAATAAACCATAAAGACGGAAACCAGCACATTATTCATCAGGATAAAACCGAGCAGCCTCCATTGATAATGATCATGGCCGCCAATGCTGTTCACCATATCGGTCAGTTGTTCAATTTGGTTATCCAGCAGAAATTGGAATTGCTCCGGCTGGGAAAAGCCCAGATACGCCCCAACAAGAAAGGTGGCAGCCGCAGCTATGAAATAATGCTTCATTTCCTTGATCACTAAGATTAAATTGCGCCAGCTCATCAGCCAAAGTCCTCCCTATAATAGACATAACCAAGTGGTACGGGCATACATTGGTAATAAAGCAATTGACCAAGCCCCGCCTGCCGCAATTACGGACAAGTGGGAAACCAAGGAGGCCCGGCAATGAATGTATTTTATGTTTTCCATGCCAAAAAAGTAAAAAAAGCGATCATCGCGGCAGCCGCCTGTTTTTTTGCAGCAGGCATCATTTACGCAGAAACGGAAAATATCTCGGTATTCACTCAGAGCGAACCCGCCGCTATATACAGCGTACAGACGGAGAAAAAAGTCGTCTCCCTCACCTTCGACATCAGTTGGGGGGATGTCCAGCCTGAACCCATTGTACAGCTGCTCCAGGACAAGGGAGTGAAGAAATCAACCTTCTTCCTTTCCTCCCCATGGGCCAAAACCCATCCCCAAATTGTGGACAAAATCAACAAAGCCGGTTTTGAAATCGGGAGCCACGGCCATAAGCATGTGAATTACAGCAGCCTGGAGGAAAAGGACATCCGCACCCAGCTCCAGACCGCCCACGGCATTCTGACCGAGGTAACCGGCAAGTCGCCGCAGCTTCTGCGGCTCCCCAACGGGGATTTCGACAAAAAGGTGCTGCGCATCGCCAATGATCTGGGGTATAAGGTAATTCAATGGGATACAGACTCGCTGGATTGGAAGGCTTCCAATGCCAAGGAAATCGTCACCCAGGTTACCTCCAAGGTACATCCGGGAGATATTATCCTCTTGCATGCCAGCGATTCGGCCAAATACAACCAAGAGGCGCTGCCCCAAATTATCGACGAGCTGCGTACCCAGGGATATGATTTCGTCAGTGTATCGGAGCTTCTGGAGCAATCCTCCGTCTCCTTCCAGCAGGCGGAATAGGCCATCCCTACTGGAAAAAGCGGTTTAGCCAAACCGCTTTTTTTATATGTCCTAAAGTCCGGCAGAGCTTTTTCACAATGGAAAAATCCTAGTTAATTGTACCAACCTTCACAACAAAAAGCTATTCGCCCCTTTCATGAAACGGACGGCATTCACACATACTAACGCCATACTATCCGAAGGAAGGGAGCGTAAACCGGATTATGACAGCTAAACGAATGCTGCTGATTCCCGCCCTCCTGCCTGTTTTGCTGCTTATCTCCTGCGGCAGTGAACAGCAGTCTTCACAGCCGCAATCCTATAAGGATATGAAGGCTATGGTTCTTGATGTCCTGAAAACAGAGGACGCGCAAAAAGCGATCATGTCTACTGCAGCCAAAAACCAGGACAAGACCATCCAGCTTCTTTCCACCGGCGAGGGCCAACAAATCCAGCTTGCCGTCAAGGAATTGCTGACTACGGAAAATCATGGACTCAAGATGCTGGAAGCTACCATGACCGACCCCAAATTTGCGGGTGAATTCGCCAAAGCGGCGCAGAAAAATATCAAGCAAATTGAGAAGGATTTGCTGAAAGATCCCGAATATCAGAAAAATTTGTTTGAGGCTTTAAACAATCCGGATTATCAGAAAATCATCCTTGAGACCATGAAAAGCCAGAAATACCGGCAGCAAATGCAAGAGGTTGTCCGCGAATCCCTGCAAAGTCCCCTGTTTAAAGCGGAGCTGATCGCCATGTTTCAGAAGGCGGTAGCAGAGGAAATGAAGCCGAAGGATGACAAAACGCTGACCATTACGGCGGAAAGCGGGCAAGGCGGGCAACAGGGAGGCCAACAGGGCGGAGGCGGACAAGGCCAGGATCAAGACGGCGGGGACGATCAAAGCGGAGGAGACCAGCAGGAACAGGAAAGCGGCGGCCAAGATGACCAAAGCAGCGGGGATACGGATGACAGCTCTCAGGATCAGGAAGACCAGACCAAGTCCAAGGAGAAGAAAAAATAATGGCAAAGGGCTGAACGGCGGCAAGCCGTACAGCCCTTTTTGTTTACAGTATTATTCGGAGTCCAGCTTCTCAATAATGCGCCGGGCCATCCGGGAATACAATTCGCCTGTTTCGGAATCCGCCTTGTAGACGGAGGGAGAATAATCCGGCTCGGACAAATGGTTATCCGGCGCCCCCAGAGGGATTTGGGCCAGAATTTCCGTGTGCAGCTCCCGAGCCAGCTTCGCCCCGCCGCCGCGGCCGAAAATATAGGCCACTTCACCGGTCTTGTCGGTGTAATACGCCATATTTTCCACAACGCCTAAAATCTCGTGGTCCGTCCGCAAGGCCATGGAACCCGCCCTCGCAGCCACAAATGCCGCCGTAGCGTGGGGAGTGGTCACCACAATCTCCTTGCTGTGGGGGATCATTTGATGGACGTCCAGAGCCACGTCTCCTGTCCCCGGAGGCAAGTCCAGAATCATATAGTCCAGCTCGCCCCAATTGACCTCGCTGAAGAAATTGCGGAGCATCTTGCCCAGCATAGGCCCCCGCCAGATCACCGGCGCATTGTCTTCCACGAAGAAGCCCATGGACATAACCTTCACGCCGAACCGCTCCACCGGAATAATCTTATTGTCCTCCATCCCGGGACGCTCTTCAATGCCCATCATATCGGGAACGCTAAAGCCATAAATATCCGCATCGATGATGCCCACCCGTTTGCCTTCCCTGGCCAATGAAACCGCCAAATTGACGGTTACGGTGGATTTGCCCACCCCGCCCTTGCCGCTGGCTACCGCAATGAAGGTTACCCCGGAATCGCGGCTTAGAAGCTCGGAACGGCCTGTTGCGGGAGATTGGGTCTGCTGGCGGGAGGAAGCTTCTCCCTGGGGCGCCTGCAGCCTGCGGGCGATTTCCTGGCTTTCCGCATCCGTAATCATCCGGAACCGGACATGCACATCCTGAATGCCGATCCGTCCCAGCCCTTCCCGCACGTCCTGGCGGTATTGCTCCTTCAGCGTTTCGCTGTCCTCCGTCAGGACAACCGTCAGGTTCACGCGGGAATCCTTCGTCATCATGTCCTTGACCAGCCCCAACTCAGTCAGGGGCCGGTTATAGGTTTTGTCGTATACATGCTTCAGCGCGTCAAACACCTGCTCTTTGGCTACCATAGCTACACCTCATGTGGGCTTGTCTGTATTTATGCCACCATTATACCACAATTTTACGGCTCGCCTATTTGTTCGCCGGCGCAATACTTGAGTATGCCCTGATAAATGGAAGCCGCCACCTTTTTTTGATAACCTTCCTGCCCCATTAACCTAGCCTCCTCGGGATTGGAGAGAAATCCCACTTCAACCAAAGCGCCGGGGATCGATATAGCTTTCATCGGATAAAAGGTGTCATTTTCCTTGGCCACTCGGTCCGTATTTTGCAGATTCCGCTTCAGCTCCTCCTGAATATGGGTCGCCAGCGTTTTGGCGCCCGGCTTGTCGGGATGATAGAAGGTTTGGGCCCCATGCCACTTCGGGGATGGAATGCTGTTCAGATGGATGCTGATCATAAAATCGGCCTGAGCCTTATTGATGAGATTGGCGCGCTGCTGGAGATCCTCCGTTTTGCGCTTGCTGTAGCCCTTGGTTCCCGGAGCAGCCAGATCCTTGTCCTCCTCACGGGTCATCACCACAATCGCCCCCGCCTCCTGCAGATAATCCCGCAGATGTTTGGCAATGTCCAGATTAATATCCTTCTCGTTCACCCCCTCTTTGCTGGAGGCGCCTCCGTCCGGTCCGCCATGACCGGCATCCACTGCAATCACCTTGCCGGACAAAGGCATGGTCCAATAATTCCAGGTTTCACTGTGGGGAAGCTCATAGCTCAGCATAAAAACGGTCAGCACCGCCAAAGCCGCCGCTGCACCCAGCTTCAGCAAGCCTTGCTTGTTTGTCCAGATTATGAGCCGTTTCCGTTTCCACCCGCGCATAAAAAAATCCACCCCGCATCCAATAGATTCTCTAAGAATCTTATGGACAAAGGTGGATCTTTATACCTTGAATCTTGTCTTAGGGATGAACAAGCTCCATTCTAAGGGCTTTCCGAAGGAAAGCCGGCATCGTAAGCACCAGCTAGAGCCTGGATTCGGATAAAGAGGCGTCCATTTCCCTCATGCCCTTGATGAGAATTTGGGCTACCTCCGGCCGGGTAAACTCGGCTGGCGGGCAGATTCCGTCACGAAGCATGGCGCGGACCTTCGTACCGGACAAGTGCATATGGAAGGCCTTGTCATGCGGGCAGGTTTTGCTGGAGGCCATATTGCCGCACTTGGTGCAAAAGAAGCTGTGCTCAAAAAACAGCGGTGTAATGCCCAGCTCTTCCTGGGTGAAGTTGCGGAAAATTTCCTGCGCTTCGTAGGTGCCGTAATAGTCCCCTACACCGGCATGGTCGCGTCCCACTATAAAATGGGTGCAGCCGTAATTTTTCCGGACCATGGCATGGAAGATGGCTTCTCTGGGACCTGCATAGCGCATTGCCGCCGGAAACACTCCCAGAAACGCGCGATTGCCCGGGTAATAGTTCTCCAACAGGACCAAATAGCTTTCCATGCGGATTTCCGCAGATATGTCGTCGGCCTTTGTCTCTCCCACCAAAGGGTTGAGGAACAGCCCGTCTACAATCTCCATGGCGCTTTTCTGGATGTATTCATGCGCCCGGTGGACCGGATTGCGGGTTTGGAAGCCAACTACCGTCTTCCAGCCCCGGGAGACAAAAATTTGTCTGGTTTCGGCGGGTGTGTAATAGAACTCCTCAAACTTCTCCGGTTGGGGACGGTTCAGCACCTGAATCGGGCCGCCAACATAGGTATTGGGGCGGGACAGAAGCTTTTGCACGCCGGGGTGGGCGCTGTCGGCAGTTTTGAAGACCTTCAGAGCCTCGTTCTGCTGATCCGCGGTATAAATGCTCCGGACCTCCAGAATGGCATATACCACGCCGTCCAGCTCGCCTACAAGGGCCACTTGTTGGCCGATATCCAGCGCAGCCGCCTGGCCTTTGCCCACCGCCAAAGTTATGGGGATGCTCCATACCAGCCCGTTGGCCAGCCGCATGTTTTCTACGACAGAGTGGTAATCCTCCTCTTCCATAAAGCCGGTCAGCGGCGAAAAACCGCCTACCGCAATTAGATCAATATCCGAAATCGTCCATTTGTTGACGGGAATGGAGGGCAAGGTTGCGGCAAGCTGCAGCAGCTCCTCCCGTTCTTTCCCCTCCACCAGCCGATCAATCAGCGTGCCGCCGTGGGCCTGTATGGTCTCACTCACTTGGTATGGCTCCCTTCATCCTGTTGTTATTTATGCAATCCGCATTCTGTCTTCTCATGGCCGGCCCAGCGGCCTGCGCGGGGGTCCTCGCCCGGCAGCACCTGGCGTGTGCACTTTTCGCAGCCGATGCTGGGATAGTGCTGATCATGGAGGGGATTATAGATAACCTCATTGACGCGGATATAATTCCATACATCCTCGCTGGTCCAGCCGGCAAGGGGATTAAACTTGACCAGGCCAAACTTCACATCGTACTCCACCTTCTTGGCGTTCGCCCGGGTGGGAGCCTGATCGCGGCGGATGCCGGTAATCCATGCTTCATATTTGCCGAGAATGGCGGTCAGGGGCTCTACCTTGCGCAGATTGCAGCATGTATTGGGATCGGACTTCCACAGCTCCTCGCCGTATTGGGCTGCTTGCGCCTCCAGAGTAAGCTCTGTGCCAGCTCTGACAAATTGAAGGCCGTAATGGGCAGCCAGCTTATCCCGTGTCTCGTAGGTCTCCTCAAAGTGAAGATCCGTGTCCAAATAGAAGATATCTGTCTTGGGGCTGACCTTCTGAAGCATATCCACCAATACTACATCCTCTGCGCCAAAGCTGCATGCCAGCGTAATATTGGGAAAGGTCTCCACCGCCCACTTCAGGAGCTCTTCCGGGCTTTTGTCCTCAAATTCCTCAGCAGCCTTAGCAATTAACGTTTCCTTCTCGAATAAGTTCATGGCTTGTTTACCCTCCGAAACGATATTCCTACTAAATACATATGATTTATTAGGTTTTGCTATTATTTTAATAAGCTGTGATCATAAAGTCAATCTTTTTCTCGAAATGGCAAAAACTCGGGCTATAATGCTGTAATAATGTATGTGAAGCGCCTAGAATGGGTTCTAATTCTCATCGTAATTTGCAACAGTAGTCAAAAATCATTGGGCAGGAATGTCGATTTACTTTGGGTAATAGAAAAAACCTCTGCCGGATATTCAGCAGAGGTTTTTGGCGTTATTTTTGGTGGATGATCAGCGTTTCCAGGCGATGCTTACCATTCCTTCGTTTCGACTTCGATCCAGGCCGGGCGAAATCCACAATTCAATGCAATTTTCCAGGAATGAATATTTGATAAACTTGTTCCATAATAGGGTATTCTGCCGCGGCAAATAATTTCCTCTTTTAATAAAAGCACCAATTGCGTCCCTATTCCCTTGCCACGATATTCATCCTTGATATCGATCCCAATCTGCCACATTAGCGGCGTGTCGGCAGAGGCCCCTGCCATTCCGATTATCTCCCTCCCCTCCATTGCTGCCACCGCCAGCATATCCGGACGTTCAGGTGTAAAATGTGCGCAAAGGGCATTAGGGTATTTTTTATCTCCATAGAACTGATGTATGTCGTCTTGCTCAAACCACTTGACCTCAATATTGGCCCTGTGTGTCATGGATGGGCCCAGCGGTAAAAACATATGGTGAGTTTGAAATAATTGTTTATCATGTCCTTCAAGATGCTTATCAATTTCCCTGAGCTTCGTATGCTCGAATAACCCATGGCCTGTCTGTTCGCCGGTAAAATCGGCAAGCCAATCATGCAGCCGTTTGTCTGCAGATATAACTGCGTTGCCTCCCATTGACGCCATCTTAAAAAAGAATGGTTTATCTGCAAATTTCCTTCTGTTCTCATGGAGGGCAGGCAAAGAGATTATATTCTCCCGCTTATCAAAATCCTCTGGCAAACAGTTGCATTCTATGGCCAGCTGTTCCTTAACAATGTTTATGATTTTTTCATTTGAAAACATACCCACACCACCTTTTACAAACTCAAACTCCAGCGGCTAAACGAAAAACCCCCAGCCCAAATGGGCCAGAGGCTTGGAATCCCTTGCGGGACATAGATATTAACGCTTGGAGAACTGAGGAGCACGACGGGCTGCTTTCAAGCCGTACTTCTTCCGTTCCTTCATACGAGGGTCACGAGTCAGGAAGCCTGCGCGCTTCAGGGAACCGCGGAGCTCCGGGTCAGCCTTCAGCAGGGCGCGGGAGATGCCGTGACGGATCGCTCCGGCTTGTCCGGACATGCCGCCGCCGTTGGCGATAACCAGTACATCATATCTACCCAGAGTTTCAGTCAGGTTCAGAGGCTGCTTTACGATCAGCTTCAGTGTTTCCAGACCAAAGTATTCGTTAATGTCGCGCTTATTGATTACGATTCGTCCTTCACCCGGAATCAAACGTACACGTGCTACCGAGTGCTTACGACGACCGGTTCCATAGTATTGTACAGTTGCCATGAAATGGTCCTCCTCTTATTATCCGCGAAGTTCCCAAACTTCGGGTTGTTGAGCTTGATGCGGATGCTCGGCACCAGCGTATACTTTAATTCTTGTCTTCAGAGAATCACCCAGACGGTTCTTCGGCAGCATGCCGTGAACAGCCAGCTCAATCATCCGCTCCGGCTTGTTCTTCAGCATATCGCCTGCGGAAGTAGCCTTCAAGCCGCCCGGATAATGGGAGTGACGGTAGTACATTTTTTGGGAGAGCTTCTTGCCGGTCAGTTCGATCTTGTCGGCGTTAATCACAACGACGAAATCGCCGCCGTCCACATGGGGGGTGAAATCCGGTTTATGTTTACCGCGAATGATACCGGCCACTTCACTGGCCAGACGGCCGAGGGTTTTGCCTTCGGCGTCTACAAGATACCATTTGCGTTCGGCTGCATTGCCTTTAGGCATATATGTCGTACGCATCTTGATCCTCCTAAAAGTTTTTACGTCGGTAAAAACTAGCATCGTAAGCATGGACTGAGTTATTGCGCCAGTAGAATCTGGCATCGTAAACATAAGCTGAGTTATAAGCATTCATAAAGTTTATGCGGATAAAGACACGCAATCAGCCAAGCTGACTTGCGGCCATTATGCATGATATTGCGACACTGCAGGGTCGGTTGCTTCACAACTCGGGGCAAGTGGGGGTGCCAGTTGTGAAACACCAACAACTATAATACTACAGTGTCTGCCAAATGGCAAGCATTAATCGTACTCGACTCGCCATAACGTTAAACCGTGTGCTTCAGCCGTCGGACCCGCCAGACGCCGGTTTTTGGCTTCCAGAATTCTTTTCATGTCCTCAGGCCGACGTTTTCCTTGCCCGATTTGGATTAGCGTTCCCGCCATAATCCGGACCATATTATAGAGAAATCCGTTTCCGGTTATTTCAAAATGGATCGAGCGCGCTAATTCATCCCCCGGCAGCGGATCATGCAGGACAAGCAGATCGGCATCATAAATGGTTCTGACCCTTGAATCCTTATCGCATCTGACCGTGCAAAAGGAGGTGAAATCATGGGTTCCCTTTACATACGTCAGGGCTTCCTTCATTGCCGCGGTATCCAGTTTCCTGGGATGATGAAAGCGGGTACGGGTATAAAGCAAATCCGGAAATTTGGAGTTCTGGATCACGTAACGGTAGGTCTTCAGCTTCGCAGACCGGCGGGCATGGAAGTCAAGGGGCATTTCCCAGGCTTCATAAACCACAATGTCGTTGGGCAGCCTTGTATTGAGGGCAATACTCCACCGTTCAATGGGGATCGCCGACTCAGTCAGGAAATGCGCCACTTGAGCCCTGGCATGCACACCGGCATCGGTACGTCCGGACCCGTGCAGCTTGACGGTCTCTCCAGTCAGCAGCCGGATGGCCGCCTCCAGGTGGTCCTGAACGGTATTGCCGCCGGGCTGTGTCTGGAAGCCGTAGTAGCCGGTTCCGTCGTAGCCGATCACCAAGGCAATGTTCCTCACATGTACCTCCACTAGCCATAACATCCCCACAAAGGCATTTCGTCCATTCCTGGCGCCATACTCTTGCGGGGACCGGCAATTGCAAAAGGCGTGAATGCAAAAAGGGCTTCATCAGAATCTCAAGATTCCGTCCACCCTCTTCCCATTGTCTTACGCCCGGTCAACCAATTCCAGATATACCATAGGAGCAGCGTCGCCGCGGCGGGGACCCAGCTTCATGATGCGGGTATATCCGCCTTGACGTTCGGAATAGCGGGTTGCCAAATCCGAGAACAGCTTTTGAATCGCATCTTGGTCTTCAGTCGCTTTCTCTCTGCGAACAAATGCTGCGACCTGACGGCGTGCGTGCAGATCTCCGCGCTTGGCAAGAGTGATCAGCTTCTCGGCAATGGAACGAACTTCCTTCGCTTTGGCTTCAGTCGTTTCGATGCGTTCATGTATGAACAAGTCAGTGACCAGATCGCGGAAAAGTGCTTTTCTCGCGCTGGAGTCACGACCCAACTTTTGGTATGCCACTATTGTTCCCTCCTTGAAAATCCTTTTGCTGGCTTTGGGATACCAAAGCGCTTCGTGGCAGGCCGAAGGTCAAGCAGGTCTTAATCTTCTGTACGAAGTCCCAATCCCAGCTCTTCCAGCTTCTCCTGCACTTCCTCCAAAGACTTGCGGCCCAGGTTGCGGACCTTCATCATGTCTTCTTCGGTTTTGGTGATCAGTTCCTGAACCGTATTGATACCGGCACGCTTCAGGCAGTTGTAGGAGCGGACAGACAGATCCAGTTCCTCGATGGTCATCTCCAGAACCTTTTCCTTCTTGTCCTCTTCCTTCTCCACCATAATCTCCGCATCCTTGGCCTCATCAGTCAGGCCGACGAAGAGCATCAGATGCTCGGTCAGGATCTTGGCGCCGATGCTTACCGCTTCCTCGGGACGGATGCTGCCATCTGTCCAGACCTCCAAGGTAAGCTTATCATAGTTAGTCACTTGACCGACACGGGTGTTCTCCACTGCATAGTTCACACGAGTAATCGGCGTATAGATGGAATCAATCGGAATGACCCCGATCGGGGTATCCTCCCGCTTGTTCTTATCCGCAGATACGTATCCCCGGCCTCTATTCGCATGAATGCGCATGTGCAGGCGGGCATCGGATGACAACGTAGCAATGAGAAGGTCAGGGTTCAGGATTTCCACGTCGCTGTCCGTGCGGATATCGCCGGCAAAAACCTGGCCTTCCCCTTCTGCATCGATCTCGAGAACTTTTTCTTCGTCGGAATGAATCTTTAACGATAGACCCTTCAGGTTCAGGATAATCTCTGTTACGTCTTCCACAACTCCAGGAATGGTGGAGAATTCGTGCAGCACGCCGTCGATGTGAACGGAAGTGACAGCAGCCCCCGGCAAGGAGGACAGAAGAATCCGGCGCAGAGAGTTACCGAGCGTCGTGCCGTATCCGCGCTCAAGCGGTTCGACCACGAATTTACCATACGTGCCGTCATCGTGGATCGTTACGGTCTCTATTTTCGGCTTTTCAATCTCTATCATTAAAATACCCTCCTTCGAAACGTCGTTCCGTCTGGATACGATTATGCACCATAAATCAAGTAGTATGCCTATCCCTTCCAAACATTATTCACATGTTTGAAAGTTTTATACCACTGTACCAGCTTGATTATACGCGGCGACGTTTAGGCGGGCGGCAACCGTTATGGGGAATCGGGGTTACGTCCTTGATCAGGTTGACTTCCAGACCGGCAGCCTGCAAAGAGCGGATAGCTGCTTCGCGGCCTGCGCCAGGACCCTTAACCATAACTTCAACTGCTTTCATACCATGCTCCATTGCGCTCTTCGCAGCGGACTCGGCAGCCATTTGAGCGGCGAACGGAGTGCTTTTGCGGGAGCCTTTGAAGCCCAGGTTACCGGCAGATGCCCAGGAAATTGCGTTTCCGTGGGGATCAGTGATGGTAACAATGGTGTTGTTGAAGGTGGAGCGGATATGGGCAACACCGGACTCGATGTTTTTCCGGTCGCGGCGTTTGGTACGAACGACTTTGGATTTAGGCTTTGCCATTGCGGGTTATCCCTCCTTCTTACTTCTTCTTGTTCGCTACAGTACGGCGAGGACCCTTGCGCGTACGAGCGTTGGTTTTGGTGCGTTGGCCACGGACAGGCAGGCCGCGACGATGACGAACACCGCGGTAGCAGCCGATTTCGATCAACCGTTTGATGCTGAGGGCAACTTCGCGGCGCAGATCGCCTTCCACCTTAATGTTGTGGTCAATATATTCACGAAGCTTGCTGACTTCGTCTTCGGTCAGATCGCGGATGCGAGTGTCCGGGTTGATGCCGGTAGCAGCGATAATCTTTTGGGAAGTGGCTTTGCCAATTCCGAAAATGTACGTCAGTCCAATTTCCACGCGCTTGTCGCGCGGCAAGTCTACACCAGATATACGGGCCATGTTAGAGACACAACCTCCTTTTTATCCTTGTTTTTGCTTGTGCTTGGGATTTTCGCAGATCACCATGACATTGCCTTTACGCTTGATGACCTTGCATTTTTCGCAGATCGGCTTCACCGACGGTCTAACTTTCATGGTAAACCCTCCTAAGAGTTTTGCGTAAGCAAAACTTACTTCGTAAGCATACACGAAGTTTCGTCCAAGACGAAACTTACTTCATTGTTCCAGCCATTTATTTGTAACGGTACGTAATCCGGCCTCTGGTCAGGTCATAGGGAGACAGTTCCACTGTCACCTTGTCGCCCGGCAGGATTCGGATGAAGTGCATCCGGATTTTGCCGGACACATGGGCCAAAATCTTATGACCGTTTTCCAACTCTACTTTAAACATCGCATTGGGAAGCGGCTCAATGACCGTTCCTTCCACTTCAATAACATCTTCTTTGGCCACGGATGATTCTCCTTTCGCTTCGAGCTTCCGTCTTGCTTAGGAAGGGAGGTACTTGGCCAGCGCATGGCGCAGCTTGCCGTTGGTTACCCGTCCCGTTTCCAATAAACTGTTGACGACAATGTCGCTGGTTTCATTCTGCAGTTCCAGGTGAAGCAGGTTTTTCTTCTTCGGGTGGTCGAACTTGCGGGTCCGACCATCTGCAATCAGCACGCTCCGCTGGTCGACGAGACCAACAATGACAGCATAGTCGCCGCTGTCCCGTCCGCGCAGAATTTTGACAATTTGGCCGAGTTGAGGAACTTTAGCGATTTCCACGATTCTCACCTACAGAGCAGTAAGGATTTCGTATCCATCCGCCGTTACCGCAACCGTATGTTCAAAGTGCGCGCATAACGCTCCATCTACCGTCACGACCGTCCAATTATCCTCCAGAGTGCGAACGTACCGTTCGCCTGCATTGACCATCGGCTCGATGGCCAACACCATGCCTGCTTTGAGACGCGGCCCCCTGTCCGGACTGCCGTAATTGGGAATCTGGGGTTCTTCGTGCAGCTTCCGGCCGATTCCGTGTCCGACGTATTCCCGTACCACGGAAAACCCTTCACCTTCGATACATTTCTGTATTGCATGTGAAACCGTATAAAGACGAACATCCGGTTTGATCAGGTCCAGCCCTTGATACAAGGACCGTTCCGTAACCTCCAGAAGCTTCTTGGCTTCCGCCGAAATATCCCCAACGGGATAGGTCCAGGCCGAATCGCCATGATAGCCTTTATATTCCGCCCCTATATCCAAGCTGATAATGTCGCCTTCGTTTAAGACCCGGTCACCGGGAATCCCATGTACCAGCTCCTCGTTGACTGAAGCACAGATACTGCCGGGAAAACCGCCATAGCCTTTGAAGGATGGTATTGCATCCCTGCTGCGAATATACTCTTCTGCGATCTGATCCAACTGTTTGGTTGTTGCGCCCGGACGGATCGCCTTGGCAAGCACTTGATGCGTCTCCGCAACAATGCGCCCGGCTTCCCGCATGATGAGCAGTTCGCTCTCGGACTTGCAGATGATCATTCGCCAAGACCTCGCAGTATGGAGCTGATTTCCGCGGTAACCAGTTGGATGTCCTGCTCACCGTTAACTTCTTTCAGGACCCCTTTGTTCCGGTAGTAATCCAGAAGCGGTGCGGTTTTGCTCGAGTATTCGTCAAGCCTGGTACCGACTTTTTCCTCTGTATCATCGGAGCGCTGGTAGAGCTCGCCGGAGCACTTGTCGCAGACACCGTCGTGTTGCGGCGGGTTGAACATGACATGATAGGTTGCGCCGCAGGATTTGCAAATTCTCCGTCCAGTCAGACGGGCCAGCAACAAGCTGCGGTCGACCACCAGATTGAAAACCACATCGATTTTCTTCTCCAGCTCGGTCATCATCCCATCAAGGCTCTCGGCTTGCTGAAGAGTCCGGGGAAAGCCGTCAAGCAGAAAGCCGGCGTTGCAGTCCGGTTGGGCCAAGCGCTCACGCACAATTCCGTTTGTGATCTCATCCGGTACCAACAGTCCCTTATCCACATAGCCTTTTGCTTCCACACCCATGGGTGTGCCTTGACTCATCGCCGCCCGAAACGCATCCCCTGTCGAAATATGCGGAATGTGAAATTCATTAACGATGTACTCAGCCTGGGTCCCTTTACCGGCTCCGGGAGGACCCATAAACAGAATGTTCATGCCTCGCTTACCTCCCCCGAAGGAGATCGACAAAAACCAGTCGCTGATTTTCGCCGATCCTTTAATCTATCCCGTCTGTTTACTTGTTGATGAAGCCCTTGTAATGGCGTTTGATCAGTTGGCCTTCAATCTGCTTCATGGTATCGAGACCAACACCGACCACGATAAGCAGTGAAGTACCGCCGATCCGAACAGAGTTCGGGAGATCCGCCAGGTTGGACAACACTACGGGAAGCAAGGAGATGAGCGACAGGAATATAGCTCCGGAGAGCGTGATGCGGGTCATGACGCGGGTCAGATAAGTGGCCGTTGTTTTGCCCGGACGCACGCCAGGGATATATCCGCCGTTCTTCTTCATATTGTCAGCCATTTGCATCGGGTTAAATTGAACGAAGGTGTAGAAGAAGGTAAACCCGATGATCATCAGAACAAACAAAACCATACCAAGCGGACGCTGGTAGGTGAAGTGCTGCATAATCCAGTCAGCTACCGCATTTCCTCTCCAGAACTGCGCGATGGTGGAGGGGAAATACAGGAGGGAGGAGGCGAAGATGACCGGGATAACACCCGCGGCATTCACCTTCAGCGGAAGGTGGGTCGATTGACCGCCGTACATCTTGCGTCCGACTACCCGTTTGGCATACTGAACCGGAATTTTGCGAACGCCCTGTTGAACAAAGATGACACCTACGACAATCGCCAGAATGGCAACGACCAGCAGGACAAGCTTGATGATGTTGAAGAACAGTGCATCACCGGCATCCTTGAACATTTTCAGGTAAATTTGTTGTGAGCTGGATGGGAAGGATGCAACAATCCCCGCAAAGATGATAATGGAGATACCGTTGCCGATTCCATTCTCCGTGATTTGTTCCCCTAACCACATCAGGAAAGCCGTACCCGCAGTCAACACAATTGCAATCATCAGATAGGTTGTGAAGCTCGGATCAATCACAAGACCGCTGAAATAGTTGTTGAAACCAATGGACATACCAAAGGCTTGAATCATCCCTAAAACAACGGTTCCGTACCTTGTAATTTGAGTGGACTTCTTCCGGCCAGCTTCGCCTTCCTTAGCCCATTGGGCCAGGATCGGCACCACGTCCATGGACAAGAGCTGCACGATAATCGAAGCTGTAATGTAAGGCATGATCCCCATTGCGAAAATAGAGAACTGGAAGAGCGCGCCACCCGAAAAGATGTTCATCATCCCGAAAATATCGGCATTCTGCTGGTCTGTGGCCGACAGAACGTCAGTATTGATATTGGGCACCGGAATAAAAGCGCCAATACGGTAGACGATCAAAACGGCCAGTGTGAACAAAATCCGTCTACGGAGATCGTCTACTTTCATGATGTTGGATATGGTTTTAAACATCAAATCACCTCGGATGTACCGCCGGCAGCCGTGATCTTCTCTACCGCAGATTGGGAGAACTTATTCGCTTTTACTGTCAAGCTAACAGTCAGCTCACCGTTGCCCAGGATCTTAATGCCATCCTTTTGGTTCTTGACGATGCCGGTTTCCTTCAGGGATTCCGGAGTCACTACGGTACCTGCTGCGAACTGGTTCAGATCCTCCAAGTTCACAATTGCGTATTCCACGCGATTGAAGTTTTTGAAACCACGCTTGGGCAAACGACGGAACAACGGGTTTTGGCCACCCTCGAATCCAGGACGGACACCGCCGCCGGACCGAGCCCACTGACCTTTGTGACCGCGGGTTGCAGTCTTGCCCATGCCGCTACCGATACCGCGACCAACACGTTTTTTCGGATGTTTGGACCCAGGAGCAGGAGAAAGTTCATGTAACTTCATCGTTTGTGCACCTCCTATTCATTTGTCTTTTATCTGCAGACCATTGTGTTCATCATGTTACGCGTCAACTTCCACAACTTCAACCAGATGGCTGACCTTGGCAATCATGCCGCGGATTGCAGCATTGTCCTGGTGAAGAGCGGTTTGGTTGGTTTTGCGCAAGCCCAAGGTGCGAACGGTAACCCGTTGGGTTTCCGGACGGCCGATCAGGCTCTTCTTCAGGGTTACTTGCAGTTGCTTTGCCATGGTTATTCCTCCTTAACCTAACAGCTCAGCTACAGTTTTGCCGCGGAGCTTTGCAACATCCTCGGCTTTCTTAAGGCGTTGAAGGCCTTCGATTGTAGCGTTGACCATATTGATGGAGTTGGAAGAACCCAGGGATTTGGTGAGGATATCGCCAACGCCCGCCAATTCCAGTACTGCACGAACCGGACCGCCTGCAATCACACCGGTACCTTCGCTGGCCGGCTTCAGGAGCACACGTCCTGCGCCGAACTTGCCGATGACCAGGTGAGGGATAGTGGTTCCCTTCAGCGGAACGTAAACCAGGTTTTTCTTGGCGTCTTCAATGCCTTTTTTGATGGCATCGCCGACTTCGGATGCTTTGCCGATACCGGCTCCGACCCAGCCGTTGCCGTCGCCGACAACAACCAGCGCACTGAAGCTGAAACGGCGTCCGCCCTTAACAACCTTGGCAACACGGTTGATGTGGACCGTTTTATCTTTCAGTTCTAACGTATTAGGATCTACGCGCAAGTCACTAACCTCCTTTTGCTTTTTTAAAAATCAAGACCAGCTTCACGAGCTGCATCAGCCAACGCTTGAACACGTCCGTGGTACAGGTAACCGCTGCGGTCGAATACGACCTTCTCGATACCCTTTTCCTTGGCACGTTGTGCGATCAAAGCGCCGATTTGCTTGGCTGCTTCCACGTTGCCGCCATTTTCGATACCGGATTCCTTCTCTACAGTAGAAGCGGATACCAGGGTAACACCCTTTGCATCGTCAATGATCTGAGCATACATGTGTTTGGCAGAACGGAATATGTTGAGGCGGGGACGCTCGGTTGTGCCTTCGATCTTCTTGCGCACACGCAGGTGGCGCTTCAGACGGGCTTGGTTCTTATCGCCTTTGGTAATCATCCTTAAGGTTCCTCCCTTCAGCTTGCTTGCAGAAAAACTGCTAAACCGGGCTTAGGCCGCGGCATTATTTTTTCTTACCGGCTTTGCCTTCCTTACGCAGGATGCGCTCGCCTTCATACTTGATACCTTTGCCTTTGTAAGGCTCGGGCAGACGGACTTCGCGGATCTTGGCGGCAGTTGCGCCAACCAGTTCCTTGTCGATGCCCTTAATGGTGATCTTGTTTTGGGCAGGAACGTCGAACTCAATACCGTTCTCCGGAACGAATTCCACCGGATGGGAATAACCCACGTTCAGCACCAGCTTGTTGCCGGTCTTGTTGGCACGGTAACCGACGCCAACCAGCTCCAGGTTCTTGCTGTAGCCTTCCGTAACGCCGGCTACCATATTGGCAACCACGCTGCGGGTAGTACCGTGCAGGGAGCGGTGAAGCTTGTTGTCGGAAGGGCGCTCCACGGTAATTTCACTTGTTTCTACATTTATTTTCATATCCTTATGGACTTGGCGGGACAAGGTACCTTTCGGGCCCTTAACGGTGATCGTGGTGTTGTCCAGAGTAACCGTAACTCCATTGGGGATAACGATTGGTTTGCGACCAATACGAGACATGGTGACACCTCCATTCTTGTTCGTGCTTAATTACCAAACGTAGCAGATTACTTCGCCGCCGGCTTTGGACTGACGGGCATCCTTGTCAGTCATGATGCCTTTGGATGTGGAGATAATCGCGATGCCAAGACCGCCCAGAACGCGCGGGATTTCAGTGCTCTTGGTATAAACGCGAAGACCCGGTTTGCTGATTCGCTTCAGGCCGGAGATAACACGCTCGTTGTTGGGACCGTATTTCAGGAATACGCGGATAATCCCTTGCTTGTTATCTTCGATATATTCAGCGTCACGGATGAAACCTTCCTTCTTCAAGATCTCGGCGATTTCCTTCTTGATGGTGGAAGCCGGGATCTCAACGGTTTCGTGACGGACAGTGTTGGCGTTGCGGATACGGGTAAGCATATCAGCAATAGGATCGGACATAACCATGTGTTTGCGAACCTCCTTCCCAGTAGTGGGGTAATTACCAGCTAGCCTTTTTCACGCCAGGGATCTGGCCTTTGTATGCTAATTCGCGGAAACAAATCCGGCAAATCTTGAACTTGCGCAATACGGAATGGGGACGGCCGCAGCGCTCGCAGCGGGTATAGGCTTGAACCTTGAATTTCGGTGCACGCTGCTGCTTGATCTTCATCGAAGTTTTTGCCATTCTTTTTCCACCTCCGGCAGCCTCGGGGCCGTTACTTCACGAACGGCATACCCAGCTGGGTTAATAATTCACGTGCTTCTTCGTCAGACTTGGCTGTGGTTACAACAACAACGTCCATACCACGGATCTTGTCGACTTTATCATACTCGATTTCAGGAAAGATCAATTGGTCCTTGAGGCCAAGGGTGTAGTTGCCGCGGCCGTCAAAGGCTTTGTTGCTTACGCCACGGAAGTCGCGTACGCGGGGCAGGGCTACATTGAACAGTTTGTCCAGGAAGTGGTACATGCGCTCGCCACGCAGGGTTACCTTGGCACCGATAGGCATACCTTCGCGAAGCTTAAAGCCTGCGATGGATTTCTTGGCCCGGGTGACAACCGGCTTTTGACCGGCGATGCGCTGCAATTCATCCACAGCCACGTCCAAAATCTTGGAGTTGCCAACTGCTTCGCCTACGCCCATGTTAATAACGACTTTCTCCACTTTCGGAACTTGCATTACAGTCGTATAGTTGAACTTCTGCATCAGAGCAGGAGTGATTTCATTCAGATAACGATCCTTCATTCTTGCAGTCATGCTTTATGGACCTCCTTTCCGGCCGTTTTATTTGTCGATAACTTCTCCGGATTTCTTGGCTACGCGAACCTTTTGTCCGTTTTCCAGGACCTTGTAACCTACACGGGTAGGCTTGTTGGTTTTCGGATCTACCAGCATCACGTTGGACACGTGAATCGGAGCTTCTTGATCCAGAATTCCGCCCTGGGGATTTTGCTGGGTCGGCTTGGAATGCTTCTTCACCATGTTAACCCCTTCAACCAGCACGCGGTTTTCCCGGGGATAAGCAGCGATGATGCGGCCCTTCTTGCCTTTATCTTTACCTGTGATGACGATGACTGTGTCATCCTTCTTCACATGCAGCTTATTGTTGTGGGATTCTTTGATTTTCTTCAGTCTTGGCATTGATTTACACCTCCTGGTGGGTGGAATGATGCGTGTCGATTAGATAACTTCCGGCGCCAAGGATACGATCTTCATGAAGTCCTTGTCCCGAAGCTCACGGGCAACCGGGCCAAAGATACGAGTGCCGCGGGGGCTCTTGTCATCCTTAACGATTACGGCTGCGTTCTCGTCGAACGTGATATAGGAACCGTCCTTACGGCGGGTAGATCTTCTGGTGCGGACGATAACTGCCTTCACCACATCACCCTTTTTGACAACGCCACCGGGTGTTGCTTCTTTGACGGAGCAGATGATGAGATCGCCGATATGTCCAACGCGGCGGCCTGTTCCTCCCAGCACGCGGATGCACATCAGCTGCTTGGCTCCGGAATTATCGGCCACTTTCAAACGTGTAAATGGTTGAATCATTCGTGTCTCCTCCTTTCGGATTTATGTTGCTGCTTAGATGATAACGGCTTTCTCGACGATTTCCACCAGTCTCCAGTTCTTGTCCTTGGAGAGGGGGCGAGTTTCCATGATCTTGACAGTGTCACCGATCTTGGCTTCGTTGTTCTCGTCATGAGCCTTGAACTTTTTGGTGTACTTGATGCGCTTGTGGTACAGGTCATGCTTTTTATAGGTTTCGACCGCTACAACGATCGTTTTTTCCATCTTGTCGCTTACGACCTTGCCGATCTGCACTTTGCGTTCATTACGCTCTGCCATGCCCTATTTCCTCCTTTCTTCTCCCGGATAAATTAGCTGATGATCCCCAGTTCTCTTTCACGCAAAACAGTTTTTGCACGGGCGATGTCTTTGCGCACTTTCTGAATCTGAGACGGATTATCCAGTTGGCCGGTAGCCAGTTGAAAACGGAGGTTAAAGAGCTCCTCTTTGAAGCCGGAGACCTTTTGTTCAAGCTCTGCAGTGGTTAAGTTGCGAAATTCATTAGCTTTCATTTGCTTCACCACCCAATTCTTCGCGTTTCACAAACTTGGTTTTGATTGGCAGCTTGTGAGCGGCAAGGCGCATAGCTTCACGAGCGATTTCTTCGCTGACACCCGCCAATTCAAACAGGATCTTACCAGGCTTTACGACGCATACCCACTTTTCCACGTTACCTTTACCAGAACCCATCCGGACTTCCAGAGGCTTTTGGGTAACCGGCTTGGAAGGGAAAATCTTAATCCATACCTTACCGCCCCGCTTGATGTAACGGGTCATGGCAATACGGGCAGCTTCGATTTGGCGGTTGGTTACCCATGCCGGCTCCATAGCCTGCAGACCATATTCGCCGAATGCAACTTCAGTGCCGCCTTTGGCACGGCCCTTCATGGAGCCGCGGTGTTCCTTGCGGTGTTTGACGCGCTTAGGTACTAACATGATTAGTTTCCTCCTTCCTGAACAGCCTTCTTCTTGGCAGCAGGAAGAACTTCACCGCGGTAGATCCAGACTTTAACGCCGATCCGTCCGTAAGTGGTGTGTGCTTCTGCTGTACCGTAATCGATATCCGCACGCAGTGTGTGAAGCGGTACTGTACCTTCGCTGTAACCTTCGGAACGGGCAATTTCAGCGCCGCCCAGACGGCCGCTGACGCCGGTCTTGATTCCCTTGGCGCCTGCACGCATGGTGCGTTGGATGGCTTGCTTCATAGCGCGGCGGAAGGAAACACGGCGTTCCAGCTGTTGCGCGATGCTTTCGGCTACCAGAATGGCGTCCAGCTCAGGGTTTTTGATTTCGGAAATGTTGATGTGCACTTTCTTGCCGGACAGCTTGGAGATATGTTGACGGATGGCTTCCACTTCTGCGCCGCCCTTGCCGATTACCATGCCAGGCTTGGCAGTATGGATTGTCACGTTCACACGATTGGCAGCCCGTTCGATTTCGATATGAGAAACGGCGGAATCCTTCAGCTTTTGCTTCAGGTACTCACGGATCTTCACGTCCTCCATGAGCAGAGTGCCGAATTCTTTGCCTGCGTACCATTTGGACTCCCAATCACGGATAATGCCAACCCGGAGTCCTACCGGATTTACTTTCTGACCCATTCGTTATCCCTCCTTATTTCTCAGATACCACGATGGTGATGTGGCTGGTGCGTTTATGGATGCTGCTTGCGCGTCCTTGTGCGCGGGGACGGAAGCGTTTCAAAGTCGGACCTTGGTTTGCGAAAGCCTGGCTGATAACCAGTTTGTTCGGGTCCAGGGAGAAATTATTCTCCGCATTGGCAATCGCGGAATTCAGAAGCTTCTCCACCACCGGAGAAGACGATTTCGGTGTATGCCGCAGAATCGCAATAGCGTCGCCCACTTGCTTGCCGCGGATCAGATCCAGAACCAGCTGCACTTTGCGGGGAGCCAGACGTACATGTCTTGCATGTGCGGTTGCTTGTTGCATGTCAGTACCTCCTCTCAAAACTCTTCCATAAGAAAACGTACCCTCTCATGCCGCCTCACAGGCGGCACTAAGGCGATTAGCGCTTGCCGGTCTTCTTGTCGTCGTCGCCGTGTCCTTTGTAAGTACGGGTCGGAGCAAATTCGCCAAGCTTATGTCCTACCATGTCTTCCGTAACATACACCGGCACATGCTTTCTTCCGTCGTACACTGCGAAAGTGTGACCGATAAATTGCGGGAAAATCGTCGAACGGCGCGACCAGGTCTTGATAACCACCTTCTTGTTGGATTCATTCAGAACCTCAACCTTCTTCAGCAGGTAGCCGTCAATAAAAGGCCCTTTTTTCAAACTGCGTCCCATTGTTTATCCTCCCTTCTCAAACTTGTTCCCCCAAAAGTGACACCAAGCTTTGAAGCCAAATCCGATTACTTTTGGAGGAGCCCCCGTATAATCATGCGCCAGGCAATTACTTGCGGCGGCGAACAATGTATTTGTCGGATGCGTTCTTCTTCTTGCGAGTCTTGTAGCCCAAGGTCGGCTTGCCCCAAGGAGACATAGGAGACTTGCGGCCGATCGGAGCGCGGCCTTCACCACCACCGTGCGGGTGATCGTTCGGGTTCATTACAACACCGCGGACTTCAGGACGCTTGCCCAGATGACGGGAACGACCGGCTTTACCGATGCTGATCAGCTCGTGGTCTTCGTTGCCTACGGAACCGATGGTAGCGCGGCAGTTCTTCAGGAACTTGCGGACTTCGCCGGATGCCAGACGAACGGTTACGTATTTTTCTTCCTTACCGAGAAGCTGGGCTTCAACGCCTGCTGCACGAACCAGTTGGCCGCCTTTGCCGGGCTTCATTTCGATATTGTGGATAACGGTACCTACCGGAATGTTTTCCATCGGAAGCGCGTTGCCCACCTTGATGTCGGATTCAGGACCGGAGAAAATTTGATCTCCAACCTTCAAACCCTTGGGAGCCAGGATATAGCGCTTCTCACCGTCCACATAATGGATCAGGGCGATGTTGGCGGAACGGTTCGGATCATACTCGATTGTAGCAACTTTGCCGGGTATGCCATCCTTGTTCCGTTTGAAGTCGATAATCCGGTACTTTTGCTTATGTCCGCCGCCTTGGTGACGGACAGTGATTTTGCCTTGGTTATTACGGCCTGCCTTTTTGGACAGGGGAGCAAGCAACGATTTCTCCGGTTTGGACGCCGTGATTTCCTCGAAAGTGGAAACGGACATGGCGCGACGTGCAGGAGACGTTGGCTTATACGTTTTGATAGGCACTTGGATTTCCCTCCTTGCTTACAGGATTGTCTTTATACGGATTCAAAGAACTCCAGTTCTTTGCTTTCAGGGCTCAGTTGAACAATGGCCTTCTTCCATTCGGAAGTGTAGCCGGAGTATCTGCCATAGCGCTTCGGCTTGGCAGGCATACGGATGGTGTTCACCATGGTTACCTTCACCTTGAAGATTGCTTCCACAGCCTTCTTGATTTCGGTTTTGTTCGCGCGGAGATCCACTTCGAACACATACCGCTTGGAAGCCATCATATCAGTGGTGCGCTCGGTAATGACCGGGCGTTTAATCACGTCATATACGCTTTTCATTACGCGAACACCTCCTCAACCTTGGAAACAGCTTCCTTGGTGATAATCAGCTTGTCATATACCAGAACGTCCAGAACGTTCAGACCTTCGGCAGACAGGAACTTCACGCCGGGGATGTTGCGGGTGGACAGAGCCACGTTCTCATCAAAAGCGGAAGTCACAACCAAAGCCTTGCGGTCCACATTCAGGTTCTTCAGGATGGACGCAAATTCCTTGGTTTTCGGTTGGGCCAGGGCGAGCTGATCCAGCACGATAATGTCGTTGTCCAGAACCTTGGAGGACAAGGCGGATTTAATCGCCAGACGACGTACTTTCTTAGGCAGCTTGTAGCCGTAGCTCCGGGGAGTCGGGCCAAATACAATGCCGCCGCCTTTCCATTGAGGGGAACGGATGGAGCCTTGACGGGCACGGCCGGTTCCCTTTTGCTTCCAGGGTTTGCGTCCGCCGCCGCGGACTTCCGCACGGGTCTTGACTTTATGAGTACCTTGACGCAGGGATGCTTGCTGCATCACTACTGCCTCGTGAAGCACGTGGGTATTGGGTTCAATTCCAAAAACGGATTCGCTCAATTCAACTTCTCCAACCTGAGCTCCGCTAATGTTATACACAGCCACTTTAGGCATCTGATTTCCTCCTTTCTGCCAATCTTATTTCTTTACAGTAGATTTAATGGTTACATATCCTTTGTTGGGTCCCGGTACGGAGCCTTTGATGAGCAGCACGTTGCGCTCAACATCAACGCGGATAATTTGCAGCTTTTGGATCGTGATGGTTTCATGACCCATGTGACCCGGCAGGTGCTTGCCCTTCGGCACGCGGTTGGCAGTACGGATGATGGCGTTGGAGCCATGTCCGCGATGGTAGCCGGAACCGTGTGACATTGGTCCGGTGGATTGTCCCCAACGCTTGATGGTGCCTTGGAAGCCCTTGCCCTTGGAAATGCCGGTTACGTCAACATACTCGCCTTCAGCGAAGATGTCAGCCTTCACTTCTTGTCCAACTTCATAAGCGGCCAAGTCAACACCGCGAATTTCCTTCATGTAGCGCTTAGGAGTTGCACCAGCCTTGGAAGCGTGGCCTTGCTCCGGCTTATTCGGATGTTTCTTATCCGCATAACCTAGCTGGATGGCTTCATAACCGTCATTGTCTTGATCCTTCTTCTGCAGAACAACGCAGGAACCAACCTCGACAACGGTAACGGCATGTACCAAACCTTCCGGAGTAAATACTTGAGTCATGCCCAGCTTTTTCCCTAAGATACCTTTCATGTTGACACCTCTTTTCTTTCGTTCGTAGGTTCGTCTCTTCTATTATAGAAGAAACTCATGTATTAGAGCTTGATTTCGATGTCCACACCGGACGGCAGATCCAGACGCATCAGCGCGTCAACGGTTTGCGGCGTCGGGTTCACGATATCGATCAAGCGCTTGTGTGTGCGCATCTCGAATTGCTCGCGGGAATCCTTGTACTTGTGAACCGCACGAAGAATGGTCACAACCTGCTTCTCTGTCGGAAGCGGAATCGGCCCGGAAACACCTGCACCGGAACGCTTGGCGGTTTCCACAATCTTCTCAGCGGATTGATCCAGGATTCTGTGATCGTACGCCTTCAAACGAATACGAATCTTTTGCTTTGCCATATAAGTCCCTCCTTCTATCGCCCAATTTAGTATCGGACATACTCCGCGGAAATCCCCTGAACACCTGCTCCATGGCAAAGGAGCCGGGTGTATCAGCAACCTCCCGCATCATCGCAACGTCAGACCAACGTTCACTATTATATAAAAATCCGCAGACAAAAGCAAGGAATTTTTGAAACTAATTTTAAAAAGCCCTCACCGCGTCAGCGGGCGAGGGCTTTTCGCATGTCGTCCGATTTCTCGGACGTTCATTTATTACTTGGAGATGGTGGCAACAGCGCCGGCGCCTACAGTACGGCCGCCTTCACGGATGGTGAACTTGGTGCCTTCTTCGATAGCGATGGGGGCAATCAGTTCAACAGTAACAGTGATGTTGTCGCCAGGCATAACCATTTCAGTGCCTTCCGGCAGGGTGATTACGCCGGTTACGTCAGTTGTCCGGAAGTAGAACTGCGGACGGTAGCCAGTGAAGAAGGGCTTATGACGGCCGCCTTCTTCTTTGGTCAGGACGTAGATTTGAGCGCTGAAGTTGGTGTGGGGCTTAACGGAACCGGGCTTAGCCAGGATTTGGCCGCGCTCGATTTCCTTACGGTCAACACCACGCAGCAGGGCGCCGATGTTGTCGCCGGCTTGGGCTTGGTCCAGCAATTTGCGGAACATTTCTACGCCGGTTACAACGGACTTCTTGCTTTCTTCGTGCAGGCCGATGATTTCGATTTCGTCGCCAACCTTAACCAGACCACGCTCTACACGGCCGGTAGCAACTGTACCGCGGCCAGTGATGGTGAATACGTCCTCGACAGGCATAAGGAAGGGCTTGTCGGTTTCGCGTTCCGGAGTCGGGATGTAGGTGTCAACTTGTTCGAACAGCTCAACGATCTTTTGAGCCCATTCGCCATTCGGATCTTCCAGAGCAGGACGAGCAGCGCCGCGGATGATCGGAGTGTCGTCGCCCGGGAATTCATACTCGTTCAGCAGGTCGCGAACTTCCATTTCAACCAGCTCGAGCAGCTCTTCGTCTTCTACCATGTCGCACTTGTTCAGGAATACGACGATGTACTTAACGCCTACTTGGCGGGACAGCAGGATGTGCTCGCGAGTTTGCGGCATCGGGCCGTCAGCTGCGGATACAACCAGGATAGCGCCGTCCATTTGAGCTGCGCCGGTGATCATGTTCTTTACATAGTCGGCGTGGCCCGGGCAGTCAACGTGAGCGTAGTGACGGTTCGGAGTTTCGTATTCCACGTGAGCGGTGGAGATAGTGATACCGCGTTCGCGCTCTTCCGGAGCCTTGTCGATTTGGTCGAATGCTACAGCAGCACCGCCGTATTTCTTGGACAGAACGGTAGTGATGGCAGCAGTCAGAGTGGTTTTGCCATGGTCAACGTGACCGATAGTACCAATGTTAACGTGGGGTTTAGTACGTTCAAATTTTGCCTTAGCCATTTGTTTTTTCTCCTCCTCAAAATGTAAGATTAGGTTGCATTAAGCGCCTTTGTTCTTTGCGATGATTTCTTCGCTGATCGACTTCGGCACTTCTTCATAGTGGGAAATTTCCATGGAGTATACGCCACGGCCTTGGGTACGGGAGCGCAGGGTTGTGGAGTAGCCGAACATCTCGGACAGCGGCACCTTGGCACGGATGATTTGTGCGCCTGCACGTGCATCCATACCTTCAATGCGGCCGCGGCGGGAGTTCAGGTCGCCCATAACGTCGCCCATGTATTCTTCCGGCACAGTAACTTCCACTTTCATGATCGGCTCCAGAAGAACCGGGTTACACTTATCCTTAGCGGCTTTCAGCGCCATGGAACCGGCAATCTTAAACGCCATTTCGGAGGAGTCGACATCATGGTAGGAACCGTCGAAGATGGTTGCCTTGATGTCCACCAGCGGGAAGCCGGCCAATACGCCGTTCTTCATGGATTCTTCGATACCGGCTTGTACAGGAGCGATGTACTCTCTCGGTACTACGCCGCCGACAATCTTGTTCTCGAAGATGAAGCCTGTTCCCGGCTCAAGCGGTTCGAACTCGATCCAGCAGTGGCCGTATTGGCCGCGGCCGCCGGATTGGCGAACGAACTTGCCTTCCACCTTGGCAGGTGCACGGAAGGTTTCGCGGTAAGCAACCTGGGGTTTGCCCACGTTGGTCTCTACCTTGAATTCGCGAAGCATACGGTCAACGATGATCTCCAGGTGGAGCTCGCCCATACCTTGGATAATCGTTTGATTCGTTTCTTCGTCGGTGTAATAACGGAAGGTCGGATCTTCCTCAGCCAGCTTGGACAGGGCAACGCCCATCTTGTCTTGGTCGGCTTTGGTTTTCGGCTCTACCGCGATGGAGATAACCGGCTCCGGGAAGTTCATGGACTCCAGAATAACCGGATGCTTCTCGTCGGACAGGGTGTCACCGGTAACGGTGTCCTTCAGACCAACGGCAGCTGCAATATCGCCTGCGTATACGATGCTGATTTCCTGACGGCTGTTGGCATGCATCTGCAGAATACGGCCGATGCGCTCACGTTTGTTCTTGGTGGAATTCAGCACGTAGGAGCCGGAATTCAGGAATCCGGAATAGACGCGGAAGAAGGTCAGACGGCCCACATAAGGGTCGGTGGCAATCTTGAACGCCAAAGCGGAAAACGGCTCTTCGTCAGAGGATTTGCGGGTTGCTTCGGTTCCGTCCTCAAGGGTACCCTTGATGTCCGGCACGTCAACAGGAGCGGGCAGGTAGTCCACAACAGCATCCAGCATCAGCTGTACGCCTTTGTTCTTATAAGAAGAACCGCAGATAACCGGGAAGACCTTTACTTCGCAAACGCCCTTGCGCAGCGCAGCTTTGATTTCCGGAATCGTGATTTCTTCGCCTTCCAGATACTTCATGGTGAGCTCTTCATCAAGCTCGGCCACTTTCTCTACCAGCTCCAGACGGAGTTGGGCTACCTTTTCGGTATAGGCGGCGGGAATTTCGGTTTTCTCAATGTCCTTGCCCAGATCATCCTTATAGATGTAAGCGACTTGCTCGATCAGGTCGATGATGCCGACGAAGTCGGATTCAGCGCCGATAGGCAGTTGGATCGCTACAGCATTGGCACGCAGACGGTCGCGCATTTGGTCGATAACGGCCAAGAAGTCCGCGCCGATGATGTCCATTTTGTTGATGTATGCGATACGCGGTACTCCATAACGGTCCGCTTGTCTCCATACGGTTTCGGATTGGGGTTCAACGCCTTCCTTGGCGCTGAACACGCCTACTGCACCGTCAAGAACACGAAGGGAACGTTCAACCTCAACCGTGAAGTCAACGTGACCCGGGGTGTCGATAATATTGATGCGGTGACCCTTCCACTGGCAGGTAGTCGCGGCAGACGTAATCGTAATGCCGCGCTCTTGCTCCTGCTCCATCCAGTCCATGGTGGCCGCGCCTTCGTGCACTTCACCGATCTTGTGTGTACGACCGGTGTAGAACAGAATACGTTCGGTTGTGGTAGTCTTGCCTGCATCGATATGCGCCATAATCCCGATGTTACGTGTATCCTTCAAGGAGAACTCTCTTGCCATAGTATGATCTCCTTTCGAATCCTCTTATTATGGTGTATATCCTACCAGCGGTAATGTGCGAAGGCTTTGTTGGCTTCCGCCATCTTGTGTGTGTCTTCACGCTTCTTCACAGAAGCGCCGGTGTTGTTGCTGGCGTCGATAATCTCGGCGGCCAGACGCTCTTCCATGGTTTTCTCGCCACGAAGACGAGAGTAGTTCACCAACCAGCGCAGACCCAAGGAAGTCCGGCGTTCCGGCTTCACTTCGATCGGCACCTGATAGTTGGCGCCGCCTACACGGCGGGCCTTTACTTCCAGAACCGGCATGATGTTTTTGATGGCTTGCTCAAAAACCTCCATGGGTTCTTTGCCGGTGCGCTCCTTGATCAGGTTAAACGCATTATACAGAATGGTTTGGGCAGTGCCCTTCTTGCCATCGATCATAATGCGGTTTACCAGACGGGTGACCAGCTTGGAATTATATATCGGGTCAGGCAATACGTCTCTTTTTGCTACGGGACCTTTACGAGGCATAGTTATCCCCCTTTCTTACAAGAATCATCCTAAAATGTGGGCTGTACATGATTACTTCTTCTTCTTGGGACGCTTCGCACCGTACTTGGAACGGGCTTGCATCCGGTTGTTCACACCGGAAGTATCCAGTGCGCCGCGGACGATGTGATAACGGACACCGGGAAGATCCTTAACCCGGCCACCCCGTACAAGAACAACGCTGTGCTCCTGCAGGTTATGTCCGATACCCGGAATGTATGCAGTAACTTCGATGCGGTTCGACAGACGTACCCGGGCATATTTACGAAGCGCGGAGTTCGGCTTCTTCGGAGTCATTGTACCTACACGAGTGCATACGCCACGCTTTTGCGGAGCGGAGAGATCGGTTTCCTCGCGCTTCAGGGCGTTGAATCCCTTTTGCAGAGCGGGAGATTTGGATTTCACAACTTTCGCTTCACGGCCTTTACGTACCAGCTGGTTGATTGTTGGCATTGAGGCACCTCCTTCCAAAAATAAATCGGATTGTTAAGCTTTTGAAAACAAGCCCACAGACCCAGGCGAATCATAAATGGACAAAGGAAATGTTCTTGCTAGGGCCAGTCCATCTTTATCCCAACCCTTGCAAAAACATTCGATTCTTTATTCATTCACCGCCGCAACCACCGCAGCGCCCACATCAATGCCGCACGCTTTGCCCAGCTGCTTCATGGACTCGACGTACGTCACGGGGACACTGAGCTTCCTGCATTGGCTCACCATCTTGCTCGTCACACGCGGATCTGCATCTTTGGCAATGAAAACCTCCCGGACCGAACCGGCCTCGACGGCTTTCAATGCCTGCTTTGCGCCTACAATAAGCTTACCCGCCTGTTTGACTTTATCATAAGACATAAGGCATCCTCCAAAGACACAAGGGGCTAACCATTTTGGCACACTTTGATATATTAGCATTTTGAAAATCCGGTGTCAAGAAAGAATCTCTTCAATCTTGCCACCAGATTTTCTCTATACGTACATCCTACTTGTTGGCGGCAACCGGCACTTCCCCGTCTTCCTGGGGCTGTTCAGCCTGTGCGGCCGCAAGAGCGGCTGCTTCGGCAGCTTCGATGTACTGGTCGGTAATCTTGACGTTCCGGTAGCGGGCCATGCCTGTTCCGGCAGGCAAGAGCTTGCCGATCAGCACATTTTCCTTCAGGCCCAGCAAACGGTCCACCTTGCCCTTGATAGCGGCGTCGGTGAGCACGCGGGTGGTTTCCTGGAAGGAAGCCGCGGACAGGAAGGAGTCGGTTTCCAGCGACGCCTTGGTGATACCCAGAAGCACGGGCTTCGCAACGGCAGGCTCGGTGCCTTCCAGCAGCACAACCTTGTTGGCTTCCTCATATTCATACATGTCGACGAAGGAGCCCGGCAAGAGGGTGGTATCGCCTGCATCCACGACGCGGATCTTGCGCAGCATCTGACGGATCATAACTTCCACGTGCTTGTCGTTGATTTCTACGCCCTGGTTCCGGTATACCCGCTGCACTTCCTGCAGAATGTAGTTCTGCACGCCGCGGATACCCTTGATGCGCAGCATTTCCTTGGGGTCGATGGAACCGTCGGTCAGCTCGTCGCCGGCCTCGACTGCCTGCCCCTTGGTCACGCGCACGCGGGAGCCGTAGGTAACGGAATAGGTTTTGGATTCCGCTTCGCCGTGAACCTCGATCTCCCGGCGGTCCTTGCCTTCGCGGATGTCCTTGACCACGCCGTCGATTTCGGTGATGGTCGCCTGGCCCTTGGGGTTCCGGGCTTCAAAAAGCTCCTGAATCCGCGGCAGACCTTGGGTGATGTCATCACCGGCAACGCCGCCGGTATGGAAGGTACGCATGGTGAGCTGGGTACCCGGCTCGCCGATGGATTGGGCGGCGATAATGCCGACTGCTTCGCCGATTTCCACATGCTCTCCGGTAGCCAGGTTGCGGCCGTAGCACTTCTTGCAGACACCATGGTAGGTGCGGCAGGAAAGCACGGAACGGATTTGCAGCTTTTCAATGCCGGCCTTGATAATGCGCTCGGCGATATCGGAATCGATGAGCTGGTTGCGGCCCACAATAACCTCGCCGGTTTTGGGATCGCGCACAGTCTCAAAGGAATAACGGCCTTCAATACGGTCGTACAGGTCCTCGATGACTTCCTTGCCGTCCTGGATGCGGGTGACCACAAAACCCTTGTCGGTGCCGCAGTCGTCTTCACGGACGATTACGTCCTGGGCCACGTCCACAAGACGGCGGGTCAGGTAACCGGAGTCCGCGGTACGGAGGGCCGTATCCGCCAGCCCCTTCCGGGCGCCGTGGGTGGAGATGAAGTACTCCAAAACCGTCAGGCCTTCGCGGAAGTTGGACTTGATGGGCAATTCATAGATCCGGCCCGTCGGCGTAGCCATCAGACCGCGCATGCCGCCCAGCTGGGTGATCTGGGACTTGTTGCCCCGCGCCTTCGATTCCACCATCATGTTGATGGAATTGAACTTCTTCAGGTTTTTCATCAGGATGTCCGTAATATCGTCCTTGGTCTTGGACCAGATGGAGATAACCCGGTCATACCGTTCGTCGTCGGTAATCAGGCCGCGGCGGTACTGGTTGGTCACCACCCGGACCTTCTCCTCGGACTCGCCCAGAAGCTGGTGCTTCTCTTGCGGCACTTCCACGTCGGCCACGGCGATGGTGATACCGGCGCGTGTGGAGTAGGTGAAGCCCAGTTTCTTGATTTTGTCCAGGATGATGGAGGTTTCCATGGTCTTGTACTTGCGGAAGCATTCCGCGATGATGGTGCCCAGGAAGTCCTTGCCCACGGCCAGTCTGGCGGTGTTCAGGTCAGCGATCCGCTGCTTGATGTCGCCGCCCTTTTCGAAGACGAAGTAGCTGTCCGGCGTACCGTTCAGCAGATTCTTCTTGGTCGGTTCATTGATAAACGGCAAATCGGCCGGGAAAATCTCGTTGAAGATAATCTTGCCGATGGTGGTAATCAGCATGGCTTCCTGCTGCTCCGGCGTAAAGCTGGTTTTGCCCAGCAGCTTGGCCGGGATGGCAACCACAGCGTGCAGAGAAGCGGCGCCGCGGTAATAGGCGGACACGGCTTCTTCAACGGAGGCCAGAAGCATGCCGGTTCCCTTGGCCCCTTGATCGGCCATGGTCAGGTAGAAGGACCCCAGTACCATGTCCTGGGACGGGGTAACAACAGGCTTGCCGTCCTTGGGGTTCAGGATGTTGCCGGCAGCCAGCATCAGGATGCGGGCTTCGGCTTGCGCTTCCGCGGAGAGCGGCACGTGAACAGCCATTTGGTCGCCGTCAAAGTCGGCGTTGTACGCGGTACAAACCAGCGGGTGAAGCTTGATGGCGCGGCCTTCCACCAGAATAGGCTCGAAGGCTTGAATGCCCAGACGGTGAAGGGTAGGCGCACGGTTCAGGAGAACCGGATGTTCCTTGATGACTTCCTCCAGAACGTCCCATACCTCACCGCTGCTGCGCTCTACCTTGCGCTTGGCGCTTTTGATGTTATGGGCCAGGCCCTTGTTGACCAATTCCTTCATTACGAAGGGTTTGAACAGCTCCAGGGCCATTTCCTTAGGCAGACCGCATTGGTACATCTTCAGGTCCGGTCCTACCACAATAACGGAACGGCCGGAGTAGTCAACCCGCTTGCCCAGCAGGTTTTGCCGGAAACGGCCTTGCTTACCCTTCAGCATATGGCTGAGGGACTTGAGGGGACGGTTGCCGGGACCCGTTACCGGGCGGCCGCGGCGGCCGTTGTCGATCAGCGCGTCCACAGCTTCCTGCAGCATGCGCTTCTCGTTTTGGACAATGATGTCCGGCGCGCCCAGGTCGAGAAGACGCTTCAGGCGATTGTTCCGGTTGATAACGCGGCGGTACAGGTCATTCAAGTCGGAGGTGGCGAAACGGCCGCCGTCCAGCTGAACCATGGGACGAAGCTCCGGGGGAATAACCGGCAGCACATCCAGCACCATCCACTCGGGCAGGTTCTTGGAGTTGCGGAATGCCTCGATAACCTCCAGACGCTTGATGGCGCGGTTGCGCCGCTGCCCCTGGGCGGTCTTCAGCTCTTCCTTCAGACTCTCCATTTCCTTCTCCACATCGATGTCCTGCAAAAGACGCTTCACCGCTTCTGCGCCCATACCGGCTTGGAAGGCATACCCGTACTTTTCACGGTAGCTGCGGTATTCCTTCTCGGACAGAAGCTGCTTCTTCTCCAGCGGCGTATCTCCGGGATCGGTAACCACATAGGATGCGAAATAGATGATTTCCTCCAGGGAACGGGGAGACATGTCCAATGCCAGCCCCATCCGGCTGGGGATACCCTTGAAATACCAAATATGTGAAACCGGCGCAGCCAGCTCAATGTGGCCCATCCGCTCCCGGCGAACCTTGGCCCTGGTCACTTCGACGCCGCAGCGGTCGCAGACAACGCCCTTGTAGCGGACACGCTTGTACTTGCCGCAGTGGCACTCCCAGTCCTTCTGGGGACCGAAGATGCGCTCGCAGAAGAGGCCTTCCTTCTCCGGCTTCAAGGTACGGTAGTTGATGGTTTCGGGTTTTTTGACTTCGCCACGGGACCAGGAACGAATTTTCTCCGGCGAGGCAAGGCCGATTTTCATGGACTCAAAATTATTGACATCGATCAAGGAGCAGCCCTCCTTAAAATTGTTGGAGCGAAACACGGTCTAGGGGCAAGGGATGACCCCAAGGGCAAACGCCTGGCGGCATTCATAAGAGATGCCGTGCGTTTACCCCCGGGATCGGTCGATCGTCGAAAGACAACGGTCTACAGGTTTGGAACAAAGCCGGGAAGCGGATTATTCCGCTCCCAGCTCCGCTCCTTCCAGATTGAGGTTCAATTTATCGCTGGTGACTTCATCTTCGTCGATTTCGCGCATCTCGATCTCTTCCTCGTTCTCGGAGAGAATCTTGACATCCATGCCCAGGCTCTGCAATTCCTTGATCAGAACCTTGAAGGATTCGGGAATGCCCGGCTCCGGCACATTCTCGCCTTTGACGATGGATTCGTAGGTTTTCACCCGGCCAACCACGTCATCGGACTTGACGGTCAAAATTTCCTGCAGGGTATAGGCCGCGCCGTATGCCTCCAGCGCCCAAACTTCCATTTCGCCGAAGCGCTGGCCGCCGAATTGGGCCTTGCCGCCCAGCGGCTGCTGCGTAACGAGGGAGTATGGACCTGTGGAACGGGCGTGAATCTTATCATCAACCATGTGCGCCAGCTTGATCATGTACATGACGCCGACGGTAACTTCACGTTCGAAGGGCTCGCCTGTACGACCGTCGCACAGCTGCCATTTACCGGTGCGGTGCATGCCGGCTTCCACCATGGTATCGAACACGTCGTTTTCACGGGCGCCGTCGAATACCGGGGTTGCCGTATGGATGCCCAGCATCTTGGCGGCCATGCCCAAGTGAACCTCCAGCGCCTGGCCGATGTTCATCCGGGACGGAACGCCCAGCGGGTTCAGCACAACTTCAACAGGCGTGCCGTCCGGCAGGAAGGGCATATCCTCTTCCGGCATAATCCGGGCGATAACGCCCTTGTTGCCGTGGCGTCCGGCCATCTTGTCGCCTTCGGAAATCTTCCGCTTCTGGGCGATGTAGACCCGCACCAACTGGTTGACTCCGGGAGGAAGCTCATCGCCGTTCTCACGGGTGAAGACCTTCACATCCACAACAATGCCATCGGTACCGTGGGGCACCCGCAAGGAGGTATCCCGCACTTCCCGGGCCTTCTCGCCGAAGATAGCGTGCAGCAGGCGTTCTTCCGCAGTCAGTTCAGTGACTCCCTTCGGCGTCACCTTGCCTACCAGGATGTCGCCTGCGCCAATCTCCGCGCCGACGCGGATAATGCCGCGCTCGTCCAGGTTCTTCAGCGCATCCTCGCCCACGTTGGGGATATCCCGGGTGATTTCCTCGGGCCCCAGCTTGGTATCCCGGGCTTCGGATTCGTATTCCTCGATATGAATGGAGGTGTACACATCCTCCTTGACCAGCTTTTGGCTGAGCAGGATGGCATCCTCGTAGTTGTAGCCTTCCCATGTCATAAAGGCAACCACTACGTTGCGTCCGAGCGCCAGTTCGCCCTGCTCGGTGGACGGTCCGTCAGCCAGAATATCCCCCGGCTTGATGATGTCGCCCTTGCGGCAAATGGGACGCTGGTTGATGCAGGTGCCCTGGTTGGAGCGTTCAAACTTGTGAAGCTTATGCTTGATCAGGTTGCCTGTGACCATCCGGCCGTCAATTACTTGCTGCTGGCGGACCCAGATCTCATTGGCGGAAACCCGTTCTACAATGCCGTGGACCTTGGAAACGATACAAACGCCGGAATCCTTGGCGGATTTATGCTCCATGCCGGTTCCTACAAGAGGAGCCTTGGGCATCAAAAGCGGTACGGCCTGCCGTTGCATGTTGGAGCCCATGAGGGCGCGGTTGGAGTCGTCATTCTCCAGGAAGGGAATGAGCGCCGTAGCCACGGACACTACTTGCTTCGGCGAAATATCCATATAATCCACCCGCTCCTTGGGGAGCGTCAGGATATCATCCTTATAACGGACAATTACGCTGTCCTGGGTGAAGGTGCCTTCCTCGGTCAGTTCCGCATTGGCCTGGGCAATGACGTAATTATCCTCTTCGTCCGCTGTCAGATAAGCAATCTGATCGGTAACGATGCCGGTTTTGGGATCGACCCAGCGGTACGGCGCTTCGATAAAGCCATATTCGTTGATCCGCGCGAAGGTGGACAAGGAGTTGATCAACCCGATGTTCGGACCTTCCGGCGTCTCGATGGGACACATGCGGCCATAGTGGGAGTGGTGGACGTCCCGGACTTCCATGCCCGCCCGTTCCCGGGTCAAGCCGCCAGGGCCCAACGCGGACAAGCGGCGCTTGTGCGTCAGTTCGGCCAAGGGATTGGTTTGGTCCATGAACTGGGACAGCTGGGAGCTGCCAAAGAACTCCTTGATGGATGCAATGACCGGACGGATGTTGATCAGCGCCTGGGGCGTGATCACATTGGCGTCCTGAATGGACATCCGCTCGCGCACCACCCGCTCCATCCGGGACAGGCCGATGCGGAACTGGTTCTGGAGCAGCTCGCCTACGGAACGCAGACGGCGGTTGCCCAGGTGGTCGATATCATCCGTGCTGCCAATGCCGTGCAGCAGGTTCATGAAATAGTTAATGGAAGAAACGATGTCCGCCGGCGTAATATGCTTGACCGACTTGTCGATCAGCCCGTTGGCAATCACCTTGACGATCTTGCCGTCTTCATTGGGCGAATACACATCCACACATTGCAGCGGAATCACATTTTCGTTCTCCAGCACGCCGCCGGCCGTGTGGTAATCCTTCATGCCCAAGCCGTTTTCCAGCATGGGGATGATGGTATCCAGCAGGCGCCGGTCCAGCAGCTGTCCGGCTTCCGCCAGAATTTCGCCGGTGGTCGCATCCACCAGTGTTTCGGCCAGACGCTGGTTGAACAGCCGGTTTTTGATGTGCAGCTTCTTATTGATCTTATAACGGCCTACATTGGCCAGATCATAGCGCTTGGGATCGAAAAACCGCGCCACCAGAAGGCTCTTGGCGTTGTCCAGCGTCGGCGGCTCGCCGGGGCGGAGCCGTTCGTAAATTTCGATAAGGGCCTTCTCCGTAGTGTCGGTGTTGTCCTTATCGAGAGTATTGCGGATATATTCATCGTCACCGAGGAGGTTGATGATTTCCGCATCCGTGCCAAATCCCAACGCCCGCAGAAGAACGGTAACCGGAATTTTGCGGGTACGGTCGATCCGGACATAAATGATGTCCTTGGCATCCGTCTCCAGCTCCAGCCACGCACCCCGGTTGGGAATCACAGTTGCGGTGAAGTTCTTCTTGCCGTTCTTGTCAACTTTGGTGCTGAAATACACGCTTGGCGAACGGACCAACTGGCTGACGATAACACGCTCGGCCCCGTTGATAATAAACGTGCCTGTTTCGGTCATGAGCGGAAAATCACCCATGAAGACTTCCTGTTCCTTCACCTCTCCGGTTTCCTTGTTGATCAAGCGAACCTTGACCCGCAAGGGCGCCGCATAGGTTACGTCCCGTTCCTTCGCGTCGTCCACTGTGTATTTCGGTTCCCCAAGGCTGTAGTCGATAAACTCCAGCACCAGATTCCCGGTAAAGTCCTGAATGGGAGAGATGTCCTGGAACATCTCGCGCAATCCCTCATCCAAAAACCACTGGTATGATTTTTGCTGAATTTCAATCAGGTTAGGGATATCCAGCACTTCGTTGATGCGCGCATAAGTCCTGCGTTTACGTCGACCAAATTGAACAAGATGACCCGCCAACTTTCATTCACCCCTCGTGCCTGCTTAAAGTTGCTGCTGTCATGCAATAACATGGTCCTGGCCAAAGGCCGGATCTGTTATGGAGAGCCTCAAACCGGGATACCGGCCAAGGGCAGCCTCTCCACCATTTATCGCCTTCCCGAAACCGGCGACAAGCCGGGTTCCGGTTGTTGCACCGCATCGGTTTGCTCCGCGCAAAATGCACAGAGTGATCCAGTATCATCTTCCTATAATTTGCCAAAATGGAAGAGAATATACCCGATCCGGATAATTGGTCAAATGGACACCGTCATGCGACATTTTCCTGCAAGATGCTTAAATGCCCGGAACGCCGGGTATAATAACCGTGACTTACGGACAGATCCGCAACTCCCGTCACCCCCGCAAAAAAACACTTGACATTTTCAAAAATGAAAGACATGTCGCCCATCATAATTCTGACATTTTATAATCATATCACAAACAAAAAATCAAGTCAAACTTTTTTCTTGGCGCGGAAGATTCTGTACCCCTTGTCCTTGGTGACTTCCTCCACCTGATCTTCACCGAACAATTCCTCCAGCTTGGCCCACGCAGAGGGCGAACCCTGCTTCTTCTGAATGACAACCCACAGCGCTCCACCAACTGCCAGAGCATCGTACGCCTGGGTGAAAATCCGGTGCACCACTTCCTTCCCGGCCCGGATGGGCGGGTTGGTGAGAATGCAGTCGAAGGTTTCGCCGGCCACCGCTGCCAAAGCGTCGCTTTCGAGAATCCGGACATTTCCGATTCCGTTCAACGCCGCATTTTCCCTGGCCAGCTCCAGGGCCCGATTGTTCACATCCAGCATGGCGACCGTTCCCCGCTCTGCCAATACGGCAGCCGACAGTCCGATGGGCCCGTAGCCGCAGCCCACATCCAACACCCGCCCGTCCGGCGGAACCTCCATGGTTTCGATCAGAAGCGTACTCCCGAAATCAATGCCATGTTTGGAGAAAACCCCCGCATCGGAGCAGAATGTCCACTTTCTCCCGCGGAGCTCCGCCTGAAACCGGAAGGTTTCCCGGCTGGAGACCGGCTTGGAGGTATAATAATGATCCACAGCGGCTCGCCCCCTTTCCTGATAAAAGTATGCGTTCTCCTTCTTGCCGGTAGTCCGTCTCCACCGGAGAGAAAGACAGCGCACCCGTTAACAGCACAAACCCCTTGAAGAATCTTCAAGGGGTCCTATGTGCAGCAAAGTGGAATTACTTCACTTCTACAGTTGCGCCTGCTTCGGTCAGCTTAGCCTTAACAGCTTCAGCCTCGTCCTTGGCAACCTTTTCCTTGATCGGCTTCGGTGCGCCGTCAACCAGATCCTTAGCTTCCTTCAGGCCCAGACCGGTGATTTCACGAACAACCTTGATTACGTTGATCTTGGATGCGCCGGCATTGGTCAGGATAACGTCAAATTCAGTTTGCTCTTCTTCAACCGGAGCTGCTGCTGCTGCGCCTACAACGGTAGGAGCTGCTGCAGTTACGCCGAATTCTTCCTCGATTGCTTTAACCAGATCGTTCAGGTCCAGAACGGTCATGCCTTTAATGGCTTCAATGATTTGCTCTTTGCTCATGGTTAAACCTCCTATGTTCAATCCTATAATTTTTTAGAAAACGGGAATTTCGGGTCCCCGGCAAAGTACCAGGAATAAGCTTCGAAGCTTATCTTCACTTTGCTGGGATGTCTTACGCTTCTTGCTTCTCGGCAACAGCCTTAACCGCAAGGGCGAAGTTGCGCATCGGCGCTTGCAGCACGCTGAGCAGCATGGACAGCAGGCCTTCGCGGGAAGGCAGATCAGCCAATGCCTTCAGTTGAGCGGCATCGACAACGCGTCCTTCGACAACGCCGCCTTTGATTTGAAGCTTGTCGTTCTTCTTGGCGAAATCAGCCAGCACCTTGGCAGGAGCGACAACGTCCTTGCCGAAAGCCACAGCTGTAGGTCCAGTCAGAACAGCGTCCAGCTCGGTCAGGTTGGCCTCGGCGGTAGCGCGGCGGACCAGGGTGTTTTTCAACACTTGGAATTCAACGCCTGCTTCGCGGAGGTTCTTCCGCAGCTGGGTTACTTGAGCAACAGTCAGACCACGGTAGTCGGCAACTACGGTGCAGGAGCTCTCCTGCAGCTTGGCAGTCACTTCGTTTACCATTTGTTGTTTTTGTTCCAGAACTTTTGCATTAGGCATTCGTTACACCTCCTAGGAAAGCTTTGCGAAAAAGCAAAACTGTATTCGACACATACGGCAACCTGCGCTGCTGAAGGCATAAAAAATGCCCTCGTTAGACGACGAAGGCATGATGGATTCAAATCGATTCAAGCAAAGGATCGATCTATATCATAACACCTCGGCAGGAGATTAAGCCTTGCGGCACCTGCTGTCTACGGTCAGCATATTCACTTTTGAAAAACCTCACTTATCCTAACACAGATGAGGCGCGCAAGTCAAATGCCAATTTTTAGCGGTATGCAGCAACGTTGAGCTTTACACTCGGGCCCATAGTAGAGGACACCGCGGCGCTCTTCAGGTATACACCCTTGGCTGCAGCAGGCTTGGCACGAACAAGCGCATCAATCAGGGCCTTCAGGTTTTCATTCAGCTTCACGGCGTCGAAGGAAGCCTTGCCGATAGGAGCATGAATTTGACCGGCTCTGTCGAGACGATACTCGATTTTACCTGCTTTGATTTCACCGATAGCCTTGGTTACGTCGAACGTAACAGTACCGGCCTTGGGGTTCGGCATCAAACCCTTACCGCCCAGCAGACGGCCCAGCTTACCCACTTCGCTCATCATGTCCGGCGTAGCTACGCAGACATCAAAGTCGAACCAGCCTTGCTGGATTTTGTTGATCATGTCGGCATCGCCAACGAAATCGGCTCCGGCAGCTTCCGCTTCCTTCGCTTTGTCGCCCTTGGCGAATACAAGCACGCGCTTGGTTTTGCCTGTGCCGTGGGGCAGTACAACTACGCCGCGGACAGCTTGGTCTTGCTTCTTGGGGTCTACGCCCAGACGAACGGCAACCTCAACGGTTTCGTCGAACTTGGCGGTAGCCATTTTCTTCACGAGCTCAACTGCTTCCGCAGCATCGTAAAGCGCTTCTGCGTTTACGTTCTTAGCCGCTTCGGCATATTTCTTACCGTGTTTAGCCATGTACGGTTCCTCCTTTGTGGTGTTAGCGGAATATCCTCCCACTTGGTCAATCAGTGAAGACTGATTAGTCTTCGATTACGATACCCATGCTGCGGGCAGTGCCTTCCACCATGCGCATAGCCGCTTCCACGGACGCTGCATTCAGGTCGGGCATTTTTTGTTCGGCGATCTCACGCACCTTGGCGCGTTTAACGGTAGCCACTTTCTTCTTGTTGGGTTCGCCGGACCCCTTGGGGACGTTGGCGGCCACGCGAAGCAGAACGGCTGCGGGCGGAGTTTTGGTTTCGAATGTAAAGGAACGGTCCTCGAACACCGTGATGACAACCGGAATGATCAGACCGGCTTGATCGGCGGTACGGGCATTGAATTCCTTACAGAACGCCATAATGTTCACGCCTGCTTGACCCAGCGCAGGACCGATCGGCGGTGCCGGATTCGCTTTACCTGCTGCAACTTGGAGCTTCACCATTTTGATAACTTTCTTTGCCATTGCTATAGACACCTCCTTGCGAAATGTGGTACAGATGGGGTGCTGCCCCTCCCACCGCGGACAAACGCAATATGCGCCAGCCGCAAACACCGGCCGCTTCTCACTTAAAACGGCCAGAGCGAATCCACGCTGCCGTGTGTGTCACTGCCGGCAGCCCGCATGCAAATAAAAGCGGAGAAGTCCGCTTCATGCGGCGGATGCATTTATACTTTCTCCACCTGAGTAAATTCCAACTCAAGCGGTGTTTCCCTGCCGAACATGTTGACATGAACCTTCAGCTTCATCTTTTCCGGCAGAATTTCTTCCACGGAGCCGACAAAATTGGCGAAGGGACCCACTTTGACGCGGACCATTTCCTTCAGCTCAAAATCAATTTTCGGCTTCGGCTCTTCCATGCCCATATGCTTCAGGATGGATTCCACTTCCTCGGGAAGCAGAGCGGTCGGCTTCGAGCCGGAGCCGGTAGAACCGACAAACCCCGTTACGCCGGGCGTATTGCGGACAACGTACCAAGACTCGTCCGTCTGGATCATCTCCACCAATACATAACCGGGGTAAACCTTGCGCTGAACCGTCTTCTTCTTGCCGTCCTTGTTGACCACTTCTTCTTCAGTGGGCACCAAAGCACGGAAGATCTTGTCCTGCATGTTCATGGATTCGACGCGCTTTTCCAGGTTTGCTTTTACCTTGTTTTCGTAACCCGAATACGTGTGGACGACATACCATCTTTTCTCCATTGACGCCGGCCCCTATTCTGTGACCAGGCGAATCAGCTCGGAGATGCCCAGGTCAAGAACGTAGAAGTATAGGGTAACAAACAGCACCGTACCAACAACAACCAGCGTATAGCTGATCATTTCTTTCCTGGTCGGCCACTTGACTTTCTTGAGCTCGGACCAGGCATCGGCGAAAAAGCCGAAAAAGGAACCGAAGCTACGCTTCATTTTGTCCACAAAAGCCACGACTGCACCTCCAAAAACTTACCGAGTTTCGCGATGGACTGTAGGCTCATTGCAATACTTGCAATACTTCTTCAGCTCCATGCGGTCCGGATTATTCCGCTTGTTCTTGTTGGACGTATAGTTCCGTTGTTTGCAGTTCGTGCAAGCCAAAGTAATGATAACCCGCATGTTTACACCTCCCATAGACAACCTGAACTAATTAAAAACCCTGATTGTCTGGGACTCGCGTCTTAACAATTTAGGGTCACTAAAGCAGTCTATCATAACACGTTAAACGTGTCAAGGAAGCATTTTTCTCCAGCAGCGCTTTCCCCGCCGGACTCCGCCCGCCGTCAGACTGCCTTTCATAGTTGTCGATCCGGTTTGTCCATCGCGTCTATTCGTTTTTTGCTAGTATTGCCCATAGAGTCGCGAGATAAACCTTGAAGCCGCGGCTGGCTGCAGCGAAAAAACAGCCTGCAGCCAGGCTTATTCCAAGCCGGCCGCAAGCTGCCCCGTCAGAGAGGCTTCACCGGAACGCAGATGTCTACGGCAAACCGGCCGTCCGCATCGGGGCCCGGCTCCGGATACAGCTCGAAGCACGGGCCGTCATCCGGGGCATATCCCGAGGACGGCAGCCAGGTGCCGTACACCCAGCCCCACGCCTCGGTATAATCCTGCACCCCCAGCCGGAACCGGGCAAAGGCGTATTTGCCGGGCGCCAGGGTCATTTTGCCGATGTCCCCATCCACCTGGGTATCCTCCGGCACCGTAAGGCATACGCTTAGGCGCAGCTTATCCTCGTCGGTAATTTCCGGACTGTCATGGTACATGATCAGGTGCTGGGTTTCGGGGAAACGGATCAGCCCCCGTGCGCCCGCCCATTTGAAAAGCTTGTCATTCAGCCGCTGAAACAGCTCTCCGTCTCCGGCATACGGCCCCACATACCGTACATACGCCAGGGTCCAGCCGGGAATTTCTTTTACCGTTACGGTGGTTGTGTTCTGTTCCATCTCGCACCTCCAGATTTGAGTATCGCCTGCATACTCAATATAAACCTTGGAGGCGGCCGCCGATTGCCCCGGATTGCGGTTCGCATTGCATGAATTGCGGTCCATTATACCGAAATTGCTTTCGCTGCCCGCCGCCTTGCTCCGCCATTCGGTGGGGGAGAGGCCGAAGCGCTGCTTGAAGCCTCTGGCAAAGGAGGAAGACCCGCCGAAGCCCGTTTCCAGCGCCGCCTCGGTGACGCTGATCCGGGGATCGCTTGCCAGCAGGAACGCCGCCTTCTCCAGCCGCAGCCGCTGAATAAAGCCGAACAGGGTCTCCCCTGTCTGGCTTGCGAAAATCCGGTGAAAATGATATTTGGAGAAGCCCGCCACCCGGGACAGCTCCTCCAGTGTCAGCGGATCGGCAAGATGATTCTCAATATAATCCATTACACCGTGAACCCGCGCGGCATATTCCCTGGCGTTGCCCGCCAACTGCTCCCGCTCCATAGAAACCTCCCGAAAACTGCTGCTTATTGGTTGAGCATCCGTTAATAAGAATTCCCGTTCATCTTACCACGGCGGCCTTCTTGACGAAAAGCCCCGCCCGTCTTAGGCTGATAAGGAGACAAAGAACAGGATAACGGCACAGATCAGGAAGGTGGAGGGCCATGAGGCTGTTTGAAATGATGGAGAAGGATGATTACGAGCAAGTGGTGTTTTGCCAGGACAAGGCCTCCGGCCTCAAGGCGATAATCGCCATCCATGACACCACCTTGGGCCCCGCATTGGGCGGTACCCGCATGTGGAATTACGCCTCCGAAGAAGAGGCGCTGACGGATGTGCTGCGGCTGGCCCGGGGCATGACCTATAAGAATGCGGCGGCGGGACTGGCGCTGGGGGGCGGCAAAACCGTCATCATCGGCGATTCCAAAACCGCCAAGAACGAAGCCATGTTCCGCGCCTTCGGCCGTTATGTGCAAGGGCTGGCGGGACGCTATATCACCGCCGAAGATGTGGGCACCTGCGTGGAGGATATGGAGATCGTCAGCGAGCATACCCAATACGTTGCAGGGCTGGCCAAGTCCAGAGGCTCGTCGGGCGATCCGTCTCCGGCCACCGCTTATGGCGTATACGTGGGGATGAAGGCCGCGGCGCGGGAAGCCTTCGGCGCGGACAGCCTGGCCGGACTGACAGTGGCGGTTCAGGGGGTGGGCCATGTGGGCTACTACCTGTGCAAGCACCTGCACCAGGAGGGAGCCCGGATCGTGGCTGCCGACCTGAACAGGGAGGCGCTGGCCCAGGTGGAGGCGGAATTCGGAGCCGCCATCATCAGCCCGGACGCCATCTATGGGGCGGCCTGCGATATTTACGCCCCCTGCGCCCTGGGCGCAACGCTGAACGATGCCACCATTCCGGCGCTGAAGGCCAAGGTGGTTGCAGGCGCAGCCAACAACCAGCTGAAGGAGCCGCGGCACGGCTTGGCGCTGGCGGAGCGCGGCATCCTCTACGCGCCGGATTATGTCATCAACGCCGGCGGCGTGATCAACATCGCCAACGAGCAAGGCGGCTATGATGAGGAGCGGGCGTTCCGGCAGGTAGCCAACATCCGGCATAACCTGGAGGAAGTGTTCCGCATCGCCGCAGCGGAAAAGATGCTGCCCCACGAGGCGGCCGACCGCCTGGCCGAGAACCGCCTGGCCGACGCAAAAGCGGCCGCAGCCAAATAAGAACGGACAAAGAGAGGCCCTATGAGACATGAGGCACATCCTAAGAGCAGCTCCCGGGCTGTATTATGGGGTATGCAGCAGCTCATGGGCCTTTTCTCCGTAAAGCTCGCCCAGAGGTACTCCTTGCAGATACACATCACCTCCTCGTTTTTGCGGGACTTGCGATGAGGCTTGTCGGTATGGATTTATATTCTATATATGGCGTTTATAACCATAGCCTATGGAATTGTAGCGCCGCTTTTAAAAAACTGGCCTGCCGGCGACTTTGGCGCCATACATTTGCTTAGGAGTTTCAGTTTGGCGGACCGTGGTTCCGTTATTTCGCAAAAATCTGCCTTTTCTTCTCCTGCGCGGACTCCAATTCCGTTAAGTGTGGAAAATCTGGAGTTCCCTTGCCTCTGGAGCAAAATAGCGAATCGTCTGTCCGTGAAAATCTGAAAACGGGCCAAATGCGGAAAATAACGGATCGTCTGTCCGCAACCATCAGACGGCCGCCCACCGCGCCCCCTCCATACTCTGTCCTTCGCACCCCACCAATATTTTCCCAAGCAGAAGACATCTTCGCTCCGAAGGTTATAAATTCCTTACGCGCCAAAAAGCCCGGACCTGACGGCCCGAGCTCTTGAAATACAGGTTAGAGACACGCCTTAGTAGACACCTGCCAACAATGACCCGTGCCCTGCAAAAGGATAGTCGATGGTGATGCGCCCCGTCTGACAGTCGCCAAGGCCGCTGTACAGATCGGCCCTCCCGTCCGGACGCGTGACAATGCCCGAGGCGAAGACGCAATCTGTCAGGTATGGCTTTTTGGCCGGACCCGGCGGGTAGCAGGGACGGCTGCCAATGAGATGAAGATCTGCGGATTCGCGGGTGACCGGATCGAAGACAAAGGCCATGTTCAGGTATACCCGTTGCTCTCCTCCGCGCTCATCCTGATCCCGGTAACAGATATGGCCGATAATGCCGATCTTGCCGCTGTCCAGCAGATACGCCTGATTGACGCCCCCCCATTCGCCTTCCCCGAAGATGCCGTGAATGTATGGGGCATTGGCAATCACATCCGCGGTCAGCTCATCCAGACTGTTGATAGTGGTGAAGCCGATCATGGACTCGCTGCCATACTTGCCTCTCAATTCGCTGCTGCGCGGACGGGAGAAAACGCCAATCCTGCCATCCGCCAGGGGAACAAGGCGAATATCCTTCATTTTGCTCGGCCCGGTGGTGAAATAGTACAAGTCATGGAGATCCGTTCCCCGGAAAAAGTAGCCGAAAAACGTGCTGTATGATCCGCGCTCATATTGCACATGAGTCCCGCCCAGCACCAGTTCATCGCCAATCTCCGTGATATAAGGGTCCTCCAGCGTATAGATCATACTATTGTCCACTATTGTCCATTCATCCTGTCCCGTCTCCTCGAACAGCCGAACCCAGGAGCGGGCCCACTCCTCACGGCGTTCCACCCGCCCGAACAAATAGCGTTTCCCGTTTCTCGTGAACGGAATGGACCCATTGTACACATCAAAGCCATCTACGCCATGAAATCGCAGAGTCGCACTTTCGTAAATACGTTTCTGCGCTTCAAATTCCATTCTTCGCTGCTTCAAGGTCAACCGTATCCACCTCACATTCATCTGCCTTTCTAAAAGCCGGTCAGACTTCTAACTTTGCTATTTCCCAAGCTTGTTCATGAACTCGATATATTCCTTCTCCGCATCCGCTGTGGCCGGGTACCACTTCTTCTCCAGGAAGCTTTTCAATTGCTCCACAGTAATTTCGCCTGTGATATATTTCTGCTCCTGCTCATCCTTCTCCTTGATCAGATCGGGAATCGTGTTGCCCAGGTTCAACAGCTTGGGCGCACGGACAGCCGGCACATTCACTGTCGTCATCTTCTTTTGGGCGGCAGCCCACTGCTCCTTGAACTTGGTCAGCTTCTCCGGCGAATCGGCATTCTCGATAATGGCGCCTTGGCCGTCAATGGCATTGGCTAATGTCATATAGGTGCTGGTCAGCGTATTTACTTTGGAGGCTTGCTCCGTACTGCGGACGAGGGCCTTGCTTGCGGGATCATAGCTATCGTAAGTAAGCCCTTTCAACCCGATCTGGAATAACGCATTCGCTTCCGCCGTATTCCCCCAATCCAGGAACCGCAGCACTTCATCCACATTCTTGCTGTCCTTGCTGATCATCCAGCCGCCCCAGGTGGACACCGTCACCAGATTCCGCGCTTCTCCCTTGCTGTTCTTCAGCACGCCCTGGTACGTAAACTTCTTGTCCGCATCCTTGTCCCGGCCCAGATTGACCATGACCCCATATTGATGGGCGGGAACCATTCCCACCTTCCCTTGGTTCAGCTTCTCCAGATCCACATAAGACTTGTTGATGATAAATTCGGGATCGATAATCTTCTCATCATGCAGCTGCTTCAAGTAGGTCAGATACGGAATATACCCGGACATCTTCTCCTTGATCTTGTAGTTTCCATCCGTATCCTTCACCCCGTTCATCATGGGCAGATCGAAGGCACTGGCAATGAAGTAGGAAGGCGCCCACACGCCGACCTGAGTGTAGCCATACGTATCCGCCTTGCCGTTGCCATCCGGATCATTCTTGGTGAACGCCCGCAGCACATTGGTCAGCTCATCCAGGGTTTCCGGAGCCTTCAGCCCCAGTTTGTCCAGCCAAACCTGGTTGACCATGTAGCCCCAATGGTTGTCGATATTGGTTTTGGGAATCATGTATATTTTACCATCATTCACAGACTTGACGCTATCCCACATTTCCTTGGTAATATTCTTCATCAGATTGGGATACTTGGAAATCTTGTCATCCAACGGAAGCAGCAAGCCGTTCTGCGCCCAGGTCTCCATACTGGCATCAGCGCCGCCCCAGTTGTAGATCAGGTCCGGCAGCTCGCCCGACGCCATCATCACCTTCAATTTGTCCGTATAATTGTTGATCGGAGGCGCTTCGATGGACAGCTTCACATTGGCCAGCTTCTCCGCCTCGGCGACTACCGGGTTGTTCTCCAGGATAATCCCGGCATTCACCCGGTTGAACATCTTGATGGTAACCGGAGCTTTGGCCGCAGGGCTTGATCCAGTGGAAGCAGCCGGATCGGTTGTGCCTTCGCTTTTCTTGTCACCGCCTCCACATCCGGATAGAACCGCAGTCAAGAGCAGGGCGGACGCCAATAAACTTGCTGAAAGCTTGTTTGATCTAGTCAACACAAATCTCCCCTTTATCCTGATTATCTATTACAACCGCTACCTGCCGCAGTTATAACCAAGTCAACGCTGAGGCATTCATCCTTTGATGGACCCCACCAGCAAGCCCTTCATGAAAAACCGCTGCAAGAACGGATACACCATAATAATCGGCAATGTAGCAAATACAATAATCGCCATCTTAAGGGTAAATTCCGTTACGCTGCCAGTATCCATCATATCCCGGGCCAACCCTCCGTCCTCCACCACCAAGTCCCGCAGAATGAGCATCAACGGCCACAAGCTGCGCTTGGAGGTATAGATAATGGCGGAGAAGAACGTATTCCACTGACCGACTGCATGGAAAATAACGAAGGTGGCAATGGCCGGTTTGGACAGCGGAATAATAATCCGGAACAGCACCTTAATCTCGTTGGCGCCGTCGATATAGGCGGATTCCTCCAGACTGGCGGGGATGGAACCGATGAAATTTTTCATCAGAATCAAGTTATACGCTCCCAATACCCCCGGCAATATCAAGCTCCAGATGGTATTGTACAAGCCCAGCGTCTTAATCAGATAGAAGTTGGGAATAAGCCCGCCGTTAAAAAACATGGTGAACACGATAAACGCCAGAATGACATTCCGTCCCTTCAAGTCCGGCTTGGACAGCGGGTAAGCGGAAATGACCATCAAGAAGATGTTCAGCGCTACACCGGCAAGTGTAATCAACACCGTAACCTTGTAGCCGCTCCACATCAGCGGCATCTGCAGAATTTGCTTGTAAGCGCCAAACTCCAGGCGGCTCGGAATCAGCCGCAAAGGATGCTCCAGGTACTCGGCATAAGGCGTTACCGAGAAGGAAACCACGTAGAGGAAAGGAAACAGGCAGGCCAAGGAAAACAGAGTCACAAATATATAATTGATCACACTGAACACGCGATCGCCTGCGCCATTGTTTACCATATGCCATCCTCCTTCATCAGCTTGGCCAGACGGTCGCCCATCATCAGGAAGATCAGGCCAATAACAGAAGTGAACAGTCCCACCGTCGTTCCGAAGGAGAAGCGGCTGCCCAGCAGCCCCACCCGGTACGAATACGTCTCGAACACTTCGGATACCCTCAGATTCATCGGATTCTGCAAGACGAATATTTGCTCGAAGCCGTTGCCCATAATATGTCCCAAGCGGAGAATGAACAGCACCATAATCGTGGATTTGATGCCGGGAACCGTCACATACCAAATTCGTTGCAGCCGGCTGGCGCCGTCTATGCTGGCGGCTTCGTACAATTCAGAGTTAATGCCGGTAATGGCGGCAAGGAAAATGATGCTGCCCCAACCGGCTTCCTTCCAGATGCTGCTCAACACCACAATGGGACGGAAGTAATCCGGATCAGCCAGGAAGAAGACCGGTTCGATGCCGAACTGCTTCAGGAAAATATTGACCAGCCCCCAACTGGGGGACAGGAAGTTCACCAGAATGCCGCCGATGACTACCCAGGAAATAAAGTGCGGCAAATAAATGATCGTTTGGGTCAGACGCTGATACGTCACCTGGCGAATTTCGTTCAGCAAGAGCGCCAGCAAGATCGGGAAGGGAAAGGTGAATACAAGCCGCAGCAGCCCAAGATAGAACGAGTTCCAAAACACCTGGTAGAAATCGCTTAATCCGAACATGTACTTGAAGTGCTCCAAACCAACCCAAGGACTGTGGATGATCCCTTTGGCAAAGTTGAAGTCCTTAAACGCAATAATGATTCCATACATGGGGACATAATTGAAGATGAAAAAATATACAACACATGGAATAAGAAGAATATAAAGGTATTTCTTCCTGTCCAGATACCGCAAAGCTTTTTTGGCTCGTGCTGATTTCACAGCCATTTTGCTCACCCCTTTGCCTCTTAAGTATACCTATCTGGCAAAGGGGCAACATTCAGAAATTAACGATAAACAGATACGATTTTTCGATTATCGCTTCATTTTCCCCGGGCGGCGCGCTGCTCCCTGAATAGCTGGTAGATATCCTTCGTCATAATCGCCTGATCCCTGTCATGGGCATAGAAGCTCCGGTACCATTCGTCCACCTGTTTGCCTCCCGCCTGCTCCCACAGCGCTTCCGCCTCCTGGCGGGCTTCCCCGGGAGAATAGTTCGGAGTCAGAATCGCCTTGAGCCAGATATCCCCGTCTGTGCCCACAGCGCCGGTTACCTGGTTCAGAATCCCCTGCAAGTGCTGGGGCAGTCTGGGCATTTGCTCTGCATGGGTAGGCCCCGCTGTCTCCAGAGCGAAGTTCACATAGGAGGAATTCAGCTCGAACATCTGCTGGACCTCCCGCTGCAGCGGTTCCTTCTCATCCAGTTTTTCTGTACCGTAATAACAGGGGCCGGCAAGGGTCGGAGAGGTAAGCATCCCGAAATCCCCGGCTCCAAAATTAAACTCCTTGCGCCACTTGTCCATGCCTGTCAGTCTGGGGCAGCCGTCAGGCGTCACCTTATGATGAATACCTTCAAACCCGAAATACATCGTCTTCATGAACAGCTCCGACACGGCGAAATCGACGTACTGCATCACCGCCTCCGGATTGCGGGTGTTGGCATTGACGACACCGGTCATCTGCACCGGGTTAACGAATATCGGATTGAACTGCCCTACCGGTGTAACCGGATAGGGAATAACCGTAAGCCGGGCATCGGGGACATTCCTTTTTAGCCGCAAATAGAAGTCGTTATAGAAGGCGGCCGGAACATTGAACTGATCCATAAAGATCCCGATCCGCCCCCGCAAAAAGTCTTGTCTGGCACGGTACCCATTCTTGTCGTTCCAGAATTCCCGGTCCGCCAGCCCTTCATCATAGATCCGCTTCCTAAAAGCGGTCACCGCCTCAATATTGTCCCAGCCATGCACCAATTCCCCGCCGCGGACCACATAGTCCGGATGAATTAATCCGAACATCTCATTGATCACAGCGCTGGAAACGCCTGCCAAGGCGATGCCATAGGTATCCCGCTTGCCATTGCCGTCCGGGTCCTGTTCGGTGAATGCTTTGGCCACTTGGAACAGCTCCTCCGTCGTATGCGGAATATCCAGCTGCAGCCGCTCCAACCAGTCCGTACGGATGAACACCGCCCGCATAGGCACCGTCTCGTTGATCCGGCCAAACTGGTACAGCCGTCCATCCTCACCCGTCCCCGCTTTGCGCAGAATCGGATAACGCTGCAATATTTCCTTATAGGTGGTGCTGTACTGCTCGATCATATCGTCAATGGGCCGCAGCAGCCCTTTGTCAATGAGCGTATTCTTGATTTGCGGAGCATACTCCATAATCAGGTCGGGAGCTTCTCCTGCAGCGAACAATCCATTCAGCTTCTGCTCGGCTTGGGTCCGCAGCACGGGAACAAACTCCACATCCACAGGACCTGCTTCTTTGATCCAGCGGGTGATCTTGTTGTTGACAATAGAACCTTCGCTGGACGGAACATTCACCCGGTCATAAACGGAAACCCTGATCCGCGGCTTCGGCTTCGCATCTGACGGATCACCGCCGCTTGTTCCACAGGCAGCCGCACCTAACGCCAGCAGCATAAGCACGGCTAACAACAGCCTGCAACGATGCCGCTTCCCCTTCTGTCCGTCCAATCTGCTCCCCTCCTCGCTCTCCGCTGGATGCCGCCTGTTCATGACTGATGCCGTTTCCTGTATTCCTTGGGGGTTAATCCGCTGTACTGCTTGAACAGTTTGGCAAAATAATTGGGCAGATCATACCCGACAATGCCCGCCACCTCTGTCACGTTCAAGCCGGTTCCGGCCAGAAGCTGCTTTGCCTTCTCCATCCGCACCTCGATCAGAAAGGTAACAAAGCTGCGTCCGGTTTCTTTCTTGAACAAATGGCTGAAATAAGCGGGGCTCAGATGGGCCTGGACGGCCACCTCCGCCAGCGTCAGCTGCCTGCTGGCATAGTGCTCCTCCATGTAACGGATAGCGGCGGCTACGGAGCTCCCGCCGTATTTATTCTGCCACTCTGCCAGGGCCTCCGAAAAATGTCCTGTCGCCTCCGCCAGCCACTCCCGCAGCTCCTTCAAGCTGCCGCATTCATGAAGCCGCTCTATCCGAGCTGTCAACAGTCCGGGATCATATCCCGCCTCCAGCTGTCTTCGGGCCGTTTCCTGCAAGGCAAAACCCAGTGACAGCGCTTCCAGCTTCCGCACCTCCGGGCCGGAGGCGCACACTGCTTCGGTTAGCTGCTCCAGACATTCCTTCAATCCCTTCAGGTTCCCTTCCCGAATCAGCTCGGCCAACTGTTCGGCGATCATCTGCTGCTTCATCCTGCTGGAGGCGCCATCGGGAAGGGATTGCGCGGCCTCCTCCCGGGACAGCGCCGATGCGGGAAGCCCTCCCGCCGCTGCTCCGCTCCGCCGAACGCCAAGCCGTTCCTCGTACAGATCCGGAAGCTGCTCAAGAGCATCCACGGCAACCGCCTCCTGCAGCTCCGCCCGCAGGCCGAGGAAGCTCCACAGGCTCCCGGCAATGGCGCTCTGCAGCTGCTGCTCCTCTGACAGCTCCTTGATGAACAGGGCAAAACAACCTGTCTCCACGATCAGCAAGCAGCCCGCATCCCCTTGAGTCTCCCTGGTCACCTCGCCGACAATATTCAGCACAGCAAATTGCAGGAGCGGTATATCCTTCTTCGCATATTGCTTATGGTCGGGAGAATAGTCGGCGATATAGAGCAGGATCAATTTCGTGCCGCATATCCGGCGCTCCAGAATTGCCGCGACATCCGGGCGGCAGGGCAGCCGCAGAAACAGCTCCCGCAGCGCATTGTCCAGCCGGCGCGCTTCCTCCCGCTGCTCCCTGCCCCGCTGCTCCCGCTTGACAGCTACCACCGCTTCCGCCTTATCCAGCACATGGCAGATATCCTGTTTGCCGCAGGGCTTCACCAGGATATCCAAAGCGCCGCAGCGCAAGGCAGTTTGGGCATACTGGAAATCCTGGTAGCCGGTAATCACAATTACCGCTGTGTCGGGATGGGCGGCCTTCACCCGCCGCAGCAGCTCCAGACCGTCCATCAAGGGCATCCGAATATCCGTAATGACCAGATCCGGACACAGCAGCTCCACCAGCCGCTCCGCCTCCTCGCCGTTCTCCGCTTCCCCGCACACCTCCCAGCCCGTATTCAAACCCGCGATCATCTTGGCCAGTCCCTTGCGGAACATAGGCTCATCCTCCACCAGCAAAATCCGCATCCTATGCCTCCTCCTTCCTGTCCGGCTCCACAATAAACGGCAGCTTAAGGCTCATCTGCGTTCCTTCATGAAGAGGGTGAATCTCAAGGCCGTACATATCTCCATATACCAGATCAATTCGTCTGATCACATTTTGTATGCCGATACTCTCCCGTTCCTCCGGTCTCCTGCCCGCCGGAGCAAGTCGCTTCCTCTGCAGCCCGCGCAGAATCTCCGCCGGCATGCCGCAGCCGTTATCTTCAATATCAATCCGCAGCGTATCCTCTCCCTGCCTGTAGGCGCGGATGGAAAGCCGCTTCTCCCCGGACATGTCCCGGAAAGCATGGATGAACACATTTTCCACCAAAGGCTGCAGCAAGAGCCGCTGCATTCTCCCCTGCTCCAGCCCCTCCTCCATGGTGATATTGACGTGAAGGTTACTTCCGTAGCGGGCCTCCTGAATGTTGATGTAATTGCGAATTTGGGCCAGCTCCTCCTGCAAGGTGCTGGGGGTGGAGACAGGCTCCAGCGAATACTTCAGCAAATTCGATAAGCTGGTGACAAGGGACGCCGTTTCCTCATCATCGTACAGCAGCATGATTTTCCAATAAATCGTATTCAGCGTATTATGCAAAAAATGGGGATTAAGCTGTGCCTGCAGCGCCTTCAGCTCCGCTTCCTTCTCGCTTAGCTTGCTGACATACGCCTCCTGTATCAACGTATCGATATGGGTCATCATCCGGTTGAAGCTGTCCGTCAGAAATCCGAACTCATCGGCGGACGCCTTGGGAATGGCCACCCGAAAATTGCCCTCCCGAACCCGGTGCATAGCCTTCACCAAAACCAGCAAGGGCTTGAGCATTTTTCCGCTTAAGAAGGAAATGCTCGCTGTCATCAGCAGAATACTGATGAAACCCGAAACCAGCGCCAGCTTATACACATTGCGCCCCTTCTCCTTGATCCCGGACAGAGAGACGCTGCTTAACAGCTTGAAGGCCCGCGGCTCATACACGCTGGTAACAGCCAAGTAATCTGCGGTGCTGTTGCTTTGAACGAAGGTTCCCACTCCCTCCTCCAGCTCCGGCATAAAGCCGGCGGGCTGCGGAGGCTCCAGACTGTACAACAGACGGCTGTATTGGTCATACAGATGCACCCCCATCGCCCGAGCCGTCATCAGCGGATAGAGAGATTCCTCGAATAAGGTTTCATCCATAATCAGAATAACCGTTCCATACAGCCTGTACTGTTTGGTAGACATCAACTTCCGGGCTGCAACCAGATAGCTCTTTTCTCCCGATGGCTCCAGTTCATCCTGAAGCTTCAGCCGCTGCCAGACAATCTCCGCCGAGGGGCTCGGCATCCCTTCCTCCACCTGATTGTAGAACTCCGGAAACTGGGGCGGAACCAGCATATTCGAGTGGCTGTAAAACAAATTGTTGCCGCGCACATCCGTGATGTACACCCCCCGGATATAGGGAGTCTCGCTCTTAAGGGGCAAGAGCACCTCCGCCAGCTCCCGCTCCAGCTGATAATTGCGGTATGCCGCGCTTTCCTGCTCCCCGGCCTCTTCCTGCATGCCAAGAACAAGCTGCTCCACATAAGGGTGAAAAAAAATAAAGTCCGTTATCCGATAGATGTCCTGAATCTTGTACCCGATCTGCACCATCGTCTGCTCGCTGGTCTTCAGGTATTGGTTGCTCACCTCTTCCTCGAATAACCGCAGATTGATCCGGTAGGAGATATAACCGGTTACAACTGAGCAGACCGTAATAATAACGGATAAGCTGATAATGAGCTTTACCTTGAACTGCTGGCGGATGGTTCGAATAAGGGAACGCCATTTCGTCATCTGGAATGCCTCCCCGTCAGAAGAAAAGAAGGCCGAGAAGCTGCTTAAGCTCCTCCGCCGCATAGGGACTAGGGCCTGTCTTCAAACCCGCTTGAGGGCATCTTTCACCGCCTTTTCGCCCCATGCTTCGTTACTTCCGCTTGACGTACCCCCGGTACGCCTTCACGAAAGTGCCTTGCCTGGAACGAAAATTCTGCAAAATCTGCTCCCCTCGGAGTTTGGAGACAGCCCCTAGCAGATATATGTATTGTAGCACCGCCTGCCGCGGGCCAAACAGCAAAAATCCAACGGTAAACGGATAAAATCTTACGGTTTTTAGTATGGCAGGGATCAGCCCGTTTATCCAAGGCGCGCAGCATGCAGGCGGCAGCGTCTCTTCCATTAGCCGCTGCCCGCCCTCCCGGCGGAGGCCGCAAAACTTAAAAACGCCGCGTTCCGTTAGGGAATGCGGCGTTTTTAGGGTAAGTCTCTAATTTCCAGATACCGTTCCAGCTTGCGCTTGACACGCTGAAGGGCGTTGTCTATGGACTTAACATGACGGTCCAGATCCACGGCAATCTCCTGATAGGATCGCCCGTCCAGATAAAGCATAAGCACCCTGCGCTCCAAATCGCTCAGGAGCTCGCCCATTTTATCCTCCAGGCCGCTGAACTCCTCCTGGTTGATGATCAGCTCTTCCGGGTCTGTCACTCTGGAGCCGCAGATCACGTCAAGCAAGGTCCGGTCGGAATCCTCGTCGTAAATCGGCTTGTCCAAGGAAACATAGGAATTCAGAGGGATGTGCTTCTGCCGGGTGGCGGTTTTGATGGCGGTGATGATCTGCCGGGTGATGCACAGCTCGGCGAATGCCTTGAAGGAAGCCAGCTTGTCTCCCCGGAAATCCCGGATGGACTTATATAAGCCGATCATTCCCTCCTGCACGATATCCTCCCGGTCCGCCCCAATGAGAAAATAGGAACGGGCTTTGGCGCGTACAAAGTTCTTATACTTGTTAATCAAGTATTCCAGGGCTTCGGCGTCGCCTTCACGAACGGCCTCCACATTGTCTTCGTCGGATCGGAGCTCTATTTCGGACTTTCTCCACATATTGAGGTCGACACTCACATAAAACCCCTCCGGCCAAGCCCCATGAGGCCTTATTCCACGTACAAAAGATAGGATTAGTATACATGATGCCTTGAATTATCGTCAACTAGCGCCATTTGGAAAACCCGTGAATTTTTCTAGAATATCCCATAGCTCCTGCAAAATACCCATGAAAGCTATAGGAGGAGGCTCTGCAAGTCTTCGGGTTCCAAAGCGGCTCTCCCAAAGGGAGGCCGGTGCTCATATGAGGCCGGCTATACTAATCCTGACCGCCGCGGCGCCACTTTTCGAAGATTTGCTTAATATCGTCAGGCAGCGCCCCGTCGATGGAATTTTTTTTGAAGACATCCTTGTTCTGAATCCGTTCCTCCACATCCCGCCTTGATTGCTTGACCTTCACCAGCAGCTCTCTGGCGGTCAGACGGTAGGCCCCCTGGCCGAAGATGACGCTTTGCTCCGCCATATCCGAGGTGGCCACATAGACATGCCGCCTGCGGCCGATCAGGCTTAGGCTCAGCCGCTCGATCAGCTCGTCCGCCGTCTCCTTCTCCCGGGTGTAGACAATCTCCAGCTTGCTCTCCACATATTTGCCCCCAAGGCCGGGGACCTTGTAGGCATCGAATACCAGGTACACCTTCATGCCGCTGTAGGCCTGGTAATCCGCCAGCATCCCGATCAGCCTGTCCCTGGCTTCCTCCAGCTCCACATCCTTCAGCTTCGCCAGCTCCGGCCAGGCCCCGATAATATTGTAGCCGTCCACGATCAGGTACTCTTTCATTGGCGCCTTACTTCTTAAGCAAACGCTGGCGGACAGCCTCATACATGAAGATGGAAGCCGCCACCGAGGCATTCAGGGAATTGATTTGTCCGGCCATGGGCAGCTTGACATTAAAATCGCAGCTCTCCTTCACCAGGCGTCCCATTCCCTTGCCCTCGTTGCCGATGACAATGGCGATGGGCATGGTGAAATCCACATCATAGAGCATTTTATCCGTATGCACATCCGCACCGACAACCCAGACCCCGGCTTTCTTCAATTCTTCAATGGTCTGGGACAGGTTGGTTACCTTGGCTACAGGGACATATTCCACCGCACCCGCCGAGATTTTGGACACGGTGGCGGTCAGCCCCACGGAACGGCGCTTGGGAATAATGATCCCGTGGGCCCCGGCGCAATCCGCGGTACGCAGAATCGAGCCCAGGTTATGGGGGTCCTCAATCTCGTCCAGAATCAGGAGAAAAGGCGCTTCCCCTTTTTCCCTGGCTCTGGCCAGCAGATCCTCCACCTCGGCATAGTCATAAGGGGCCACCTGGGCGACTACGCCCTGATGGGCCACGCCTTGGGCCATCTGGTCCAGCTTCCGCTTATCCGCGGTCTGGATGATGATTCCCGCATTTTTCGCTTCCGCGATAATGGGCTGGACATGATGCTTCTGGGCATTGTCGGCAATCCAGATTTTATTGATGGTGCGGCCGGAGCGCAATGCCTCCAACACCGAATGTTTGCCGCCGATTATATCTTCCATGCTTATGCATCCTCTCTTGTGCCGGGCTGGCCAGCGGGTATGGTCATGCGCATCAGCTCCTCCAGCCGGTTGTGGCGCCCGCAATAATACAGATAGCCGAGCAGGCTTTCAAAGGCCGTGCTGTGGCGGTACACCAGAATATCCGTATTCTTGGGGGAGGTCCCCGACTTGGCGTTCCTTCCCCGTCTGACCACATCCGCCTCCTCCTCCGTCAGCACCGGCAGCCACAGCTCCAGCGCCTTGGCTTGAGCCTTGGCGGAAACATAGCGGGTAGCCTGCCGGTGCAGATCATTGGGGCGGTGGTTGGATAAGGAAACCACATACTGGCGGATAAACATTTCATACACCGCATCCCCCATATACGCCAGCACAAGGGGATTCATCTGGGACGGGCTTTTATGCGGCGCAAAATAAACGGGTGCGTCATTGCCGGTGGTGTCCTGCTTCATTTCCGCTTCCACCGCATTCCCTGCGGCGTGTCCTCCAGCACAATGCCCTGGGCGGTAAGCAAATCCCGGATTTCATCGGCTCTGGCCCAATTTTTCGCCTTCCGGGCCTCACCACGCTCGATGATCAGCACCTCGATTTCCGCATCCACCAGCTCCTCGGCCTCGCCGGCCAGCACACCAAGCACTTCGTCCATGGCAGAGAACTGGGCCACAATAGCTTCCAGGGAGGCTTTGGTCACCTCGGGCTTCTGAAGATACCGGTTGGCGTCGGCAGCCAAAGTAAACATGGCAGTCAGGGCATCCGGCGTATTGAAGTCATCATCCATCTTCGCGGCAAAGGTTTGTGCGGCCGTTTCCACAAATGCCACTACCTCCGCATCCGCCGCTCCCTCCGCGGCGCCCTTCAGCCGGTGCTTCAGGTTGGTTACACAGTTGTCCAGACGCTCCAGACTGTTTTTGGCCTGGCTCAGCACCTCGTCGTTATAGTTCAGCGGATTCCGGTAATGGGTGGACAGCATCATAAAGCGGAACTCCTGTGGACGGGCCGCCGCCAGAATATCCCGGACGTTCATCACGTTGCCGATGGATTTGGACATTTTTTCGTTGTTCATGTTCAGGAAGCCGTTATGCATCCAATAATTCGCCAGCGGCTCGCCGTTCAGCGCCTCGGACTGGGCCACTTCGCATTCATGGTGGGGGAAAATCAGGTCCTGCCCGCCGCCGTGGATATCGATGGTATCGCCGAGATATTTTTTGGCCATGGCGGAGCATTCGATATGCCAGCCCGGACGGCCGTCGCCCCAGGGGCTGGGCCAGGCAATTTCCCCCGGCTTGGCGCCCTTCCACAGCACAAAATCCTCCGCCCCCCGCTTCCGCTCGTCCACTTCAATGCGGATGCCGAACTGCAGCTCCTCCAGCTTCTGCTGGGACAGCTTGCCGTATTCGGCGAACTTGGAGGTGAGGAAATACACATCCCCACCGCTCTCATAAGCATACCCCTTCTCCACCAGACCGGAGATAAAGGCGATGATTTCCTCCATATTTTCCGTGACCCTGGGATGGATGGTGTTCTTCACACCCAGCTTCCGGCTGTCCTCCAGGAATGCGGCGATGTACCGTTCGGCAATCTCCGGCACGGTGCTGCCCTCCAGCTTGGCCCGCTGGATCATCTTGTCGTCCACATCGGTGAAGTTGACCACATACGTCACCTGATAGCCGATGGACTCCAGATAGCGGCGGACCACGTCGAACACAATGACCGGCCGGCCGTTTCCAATATGAATATAGTTATATACTGTCGGTCCGCAAACATACATCCGCACCTTGCCTTCCTCGATAGGGCGGAATTCCTCCTTGGTCCGGCGCAGCGTATTATAGATTCTTAATGTCATGCAGTGTCTTTCCTCCTTTGGATTCGGGGCTCCCGCCGGATTGGGCGGATTGTCCCTCTGCCGTCGCGGCGTCGTTGCCGGCGGCCGCTTCGGAGCGAAGCTCCAGCGCTTTGTTCAGTTGGTCGATTTGGTCCTGCAGGAGGCGGAACATATCCACCACCGGGTCCGGCAGGTTGGCATGATCCAGCCGGTCCACGCGGACCCCGTCCCGCTTGACCACACGGGCCTTGAAGCCCACTACCGTGCTGTTGGCCGGCACTGCGGAGAGCACCACCGCATTGGCGCCGATCCGGGAATTGTCCCCTACGGTGAAGGAACCCAGCACCTTGGCGCCGGAGGCGATCACCACATTGTTGCCGATGGTGGGGTGGCGCTTGCCCTTTTCCTTGCCCGTTCCGCCCAGGGTCACCCCCTGATACATCACCACGTCGTCGCCGATTTCGCAGGTTTCCCCGATGACAACGCCCATGCCGTGATCGATAAACAGCCGGTTGCCGATAACCGCCCCCGGATGGATTTCAATACCCGTAAAAAAGCGGCTCACCTGTGAAATGATCCGGGCGATAGTATATCTTTTGTGGCGATAAAACCAATGTGCGACACGGTGAGCCCAGATGGCATGCAAGCCGGAATAGGTAAACACCACTTCAAACCAGCTTCGTGCCGCAGGGTCATTATCGAACACAGCCCGGATATCGCTTTTCATGCGTGCGAACATCATTTCACATCCCCTCTGAATAACCCACGTTTCAGCTCCGCAGATTCTAACGGAAGTGAGCGCCGTTATTCTGCTGTAAAACACCCTTTTCAAAACCTAACGGAAGCCAGTGCCCTTATTCCAGCATTTTGGGAACGGATCGGGCCATTTTGACGGAAATAGAGGCTCTCACCGCCGTTAAAATGGGAAAACGCTGTTTATGCGGCAGATAACGGCGCTGACCGCCGTTAGCATGAATCCACTTGTGGTTAAGGGCTGCCGCGGCGGTCAGGCCCTGTTTTTGCCCGTACCATCCCTGCTCCCGGCCCTTCCAACATCAAAAACGCCCCAACAGCCCTTCCAACAAGGGCTGCAGAGGCGTCTATATACGCGGTCCCACTCTGCTTGACGCCAGCATCAGTACTCCAACCGGACATGAACATGCCGGACGGATCACCTCCGCAGCGTCAACTTCATAGCCCGGTATCGGAGGCCGGCCGGCAGGCTCTACGGGGGTCCGTTCGAGCTGCAGCTCACAGGTGCATTTCCATATTGGTGGAAAACGGATGTCTTGCAGCCGGCGGCTGACGGGTTCCCCCATCAACGTCCGGACATCCTCTCTGGAGGGTTCCAATCCGATACGTACTCTCCTGATCATAGCTTGTGCTGGTATGTGACTGGTTCCATTATATGAAACTTAACGGATGAAGACAATATCCCCTTGCCGGAACCGGCTATTTTTTGCCGAAATGGAGCGGTACAAGTGATCCGAGTCCGCTTGGGAGTCCTTATTGCTGCGGAGCGGGTTTCTCCTCCATATAGAGGCACACAACCGCCTGGGCGGCAATGCCTTCGCCGCGGCCCGTGAAGCCCAACTGCTCGGTGGTGGTTGCTTTAATATTGATCCGGTCCTCGTCGGTCTCCAGGGCATCGGCGATCACCTTCACCATCTGGGGGATGTACGGGGCCATCTTGGGCTTCTGGGCAATGATGGTCGCATCCAAATTTCCCAGGCAATACCCCATCCCCTTGGCCAACGCCCATACATGCTCCATCAGCTTGACGCTGTCCGCATCCTTAAAGTCCGGGTCCGTATCGGGAAAATGCTTGCCGATATCTCCCTTGCCAACAGCGCCCAAGATAGCGTCGGAAATGGCGTGCAGCAGCACATCCGCATCCGAATGGCCCAGGAGCCCCCGCTCATACGGGATATCCACCCCGCCGATGATGCATTTCCGGCCCTCCACCAATCTATGGACATCAAAGCCCTGTCCTACACGAATCATGCATCCTTGCCCCTTTCCATCGCGTTAAGTCGGTATTCCGCCCACTCCAGATCCTCCGGAGTGGTAATCTTCAGATTGTGGTATCCGCCCCGCACCACATACACCGCCTGCCCGGCGCGTTCCACCAGCATGGCATCATCCGTTCCGGTGAAGCTCTCCCGCATGGCCAGCTCATGGGCCGCCGCCAGGTCGCGCACCCGGAAGGCCTGCGGGGTTTGGATGGCCCAGACTGTGCTGCGGTCGGGGGTGGAGGCGATTTTGCCATCCGGCTCCACAATCTTCACCGTATCCTTCACCGGCACGGCCACCACCGCAGCCCCATGCTTCCTGGCCGCCGCCAGGCACTCCGCCGTTTCCTCCGGTGTCACAAAAGGACGGACGCCATCATGCACCAGCACCCACTCCACCTCCGGGTCCAGGGCAAGGAGCCCCTGGTATACCGACGCCTGCCGCTCTGCACCGCCGGTGACAACAGCATGGACCTTGCGGAGCCCGTAACGGGCGATATAACCGCTGCAGCGGGCTTCATCTCCCGGGCCTACCACCAGCACCACGGAATGCACCTGCTCCATGTGCTCGAAGGCTTCCAGCGTACGCGCCAACACCGGTTTGCCTGCCAAAGGCAGATGCTGCTTTGGTACCTGGCCGCCCATCCGCAGGCCCTTCCCGGCGGCCACCACAATTACACCCACCTGCTCCATAAATCATATGTCTCCTTCAACAGACTGAAAACGGAGATTGCGCACGCAATCCCCGCCGTTACTACTATCATATCCGTTTTACTGGGCTTTTTCCAATAGTTTCGGTTTGGCAAAAATCATCCGCCCTGCGGAGGTCTGCAGCACACTGGTGACCATAACCTCCATGGTCGCCCCGATATAATCCCGTCCGCCCTCCACAACGATCATCGTGCCATCATCCAGGTAAGCCACTCCTTGGCCATGCTCCTTGCCGTCCTTGATCACCTGGACCACAATTTCCTCCCCCGGCAGCACCACCGGCTTTACCGCATTGGCCAAATCATTGATGTTCAGGACAGGCACTCCCTGCAGCTCGCACACCTTGTTCAGGTTGAAGTCATTGGTAATCACCTTGCCACGCAGCACCTTGGCCAGACGGACCAGCTTGCTGTCCACCTCGGAGATTTCCTCGAAATCCCCTTCGTAGATCAGCACCTTCACATCCAGCTCCTTCTGGATCTTATTCAAAATATCCAGTCCCCGCCTGCCGCGGTTTCGCTTCAGAAGATCAGAGGAATCGGCGATATGCTGCAGCTCCTCCAGCACAAACTCGGGGATAACCAGCGTGCCTTCGATAAACCCGGTTTTACAGATATCCGCAATGCGCCCGTCAATAATGACGCTGGTATCGAGAATCTTGCATTCTCCCCGGTTTTCCTCCTCCGGTTCCTTCTCCGTACCTGACGGCCATTTGGAAAAAATTGCGATAAGATCTTCTTTCTTCATCCACCCTGCGCGGAAGCCTGCCGCTCCAAACAGAAGCGTTGCCAATAACGGAATAAGCGTTCCGCCTCCTCCGATTCCTTCCCACAGCGGATGGGCCAAAAGCGATACCAAAAGCCCCGCAATCAATCCCAACAATCCTGACACCACATGGGCAACCGGCGTTTCCAGGAGCATCGCTTCCCCTGTTTTCAGCCACCGGCGGAGAAACGTATCCGACAGCTGGACAAGAGCAAATGCGGCTGCCGCCCCCAGAAGCATAAACCAGTACACCTGGCCCTTCAGCTCGGTTACCCCCAGCAGCTGGCGGATCATCTGCGCCAAAGCCCCTTCGGTATGCTGGCCGGATTGAAACCCTGCCGCGCCGCCTGCCAACAAGGCAGCCAATTGAATCCACTTTTTCAACTTCCTTCACCTCCTGCTACCAGTATGACCAAATTTCCTTTGGATAAACCTGCCATCTTCATCCCCCACATCGGCTTTGTCCGCATAAAATTGAATTGACTCCATGGTTGCTATATAATGATGAAAATAACCTCTTTCGAGGATTTAACCTGAGGTGAACCCTATGAGCTCTCCCAGCCTGAAGGAATTCCAGGATCAAGTCGGCGAATTGCTGCTCCGCCACCGCAGTGTTCTGGATGTTCTCTCCAAATTTCAACAGTCCAATGCCGCTGCCAACCGGGCCGTGATGAAATCGGTTACCGAATGTGGCTGTATTCAGGTTCATGCCGGTAAACAGAACTACACCCGGGATATGACGCTGGAGCAGGCCAAAGAGCAGTTGGGAACCCATCTTGAGGGACAAGTTTGCGAGAATTGCAAAGAGGTCATTGCGTCTGAGTTGGGGCGGAACTTGTTTTATATGGCGTCCCTATGCAATTTGCTGGACCTGAACCTGGACAAGGTGGTCTCCCAGGAATCCACCAAATGCTCCACATTAGGTCTGTTCAACCTTAGTTAGCTCTCCGTCCGCCGACAACAAAAAAGCATTTATTTCCCCTTGATGCAGGAAAATAAATGCTTTTTATTTTCATCTATTCAGTTGCAATTACATGTGGGTCTTGTTCACCGCTTCGTCATTCTGCCCGCGGCGGCGTCCGCGGCGCTTCAGCACACGGTCCAGACGGGAAATTTGCTCAACGTTTTTTTTTAGGCCGTAGAGCGCATAAAGAACCAGCGGCACAAAGATCATTTTGGAAATGGAACCGGGGAACTTAATCGCCAGCACAACAGCAATGACGACAACCACCGGAGTAACCCAAATGGCCGACTTGGGAATGCCGATCTTCTTGAAGTTGGGGTATTTCACCGTGCTGATCATGAGATAGGACAAAAGCAAGGTGGACAGAACCAGCACAACCGTATTAATGTCAGCCGCGAAGAGGGCCAAGGTGCACAGTACCCCGCCTGCCGCAGGAATGGGCAAGCCGATAAAATAACCGGGCGTTCCCGCAACCACATTGAAGCGGGCCAACCGCAGCGCACCGCAAATCGGGAAGATAGCGGTCACAATCCAGGCCGTAGCTTCATTAATCCCCTGGAAAGCCGTAACATACATAATAAACGCCGGAGCCACGCCGAAGGAAATCACGTCCGACAGGGAGTCCAGCTCCTTGCCGAATTCGGATTGGGCGTTCAGCGCCCGGGCCACACGGCCATCCAGGCCGTCGCACAGCATGGCGACAATCACCATAATGGCGGCAAGCTCTGTATACTCATTGAAAACAAGTATGATAGCGAGAAATCCCAAGAACAAATTCCCGATGGTAAACATATTAGGAACGGACTTTCTGATCATCTCATCACCCCATGTTGAAGATTCCGATGCAGGCCTTGCTATTCGGAGCCTCCTTCGTAAACTGAATGATCTGGTGTACGTCCAATTTTAAAGGTTTCGTAAACTGACCGCCGGATACTCCTTCATGATTGTATGCAATTTAGATATGTCTGTCAATGAATACTTGATCTTGAATCCGTTTTAACCCTTCCTTGATCGCCCTCGCCCGAACCTCTCCAATTCCATCCACTTCATCCAGATCCTCGATGGACGCATTCACCATAAACGGCAGGTATTCAAACCGCTCCACCAGATTGGCGATGATGACCGACGGCAGTCTGGGGATTTTGCTCAGAACCCGGTAACCCCGNCTGGGGATTTTGCTCAGAACCCGGTAACCCCGGGGAGACAGCTGCTCCTCCATGGAGGTGTTGGAATACGGATAGCCCAGCAGTCTGGCCAGATCGTTGTGATTCAGAATCTCATCGTTGCCCAAGCGCTTCAAGGTCAGACGGATTTCCTTTACCCGCTCCTCTGAAGGGTCTCTTGCATAGTCTTTCAAAAGCAGCAGCTGCTCATACTCCGTATTGCCTACCAGCTCCTCCAGCTGCATGCTGATGAGGCGGCCTTCCGTACCCAGCTCGTTGATGTAGCGTTTGATCTCACCTTTAATACGCAGGACCATCTCAATCCGTTGCAAAACATTGCATACATCATGGGTGGTCACAATTTCTTCAAATTCCGCCGCTCCCAGGTTGGTCAAGGCCTGATCCAGCACCGTCTTGTATTTTTCCAGGGTTTGAATGGCCTGGTTGGCCTTGGTCAGAATGACGCCGATATCCTTCAGGGAATAGCGCAGCGTGCCCTGATACAGGGTAATGACATTGCGCCGCTGGGAGATGGATACCACCAGCTTCCCCGTTTGCTTGGCTACACGCTCCGCCGTCCGGTGCCGGATTCCTGTTTCAATAGAGGGAATGGTGGGGTCCGGAATCAGTTGGGTATTGGCATACAGGATTCTCCGCATATCCTCGCTTAAAATAATCGCCCCGTCCATTTTGGCCAGCTCATATAAATGGTTGGGGGTAAAGTCACAATTGATGGAAAATCCCCCATCCACAATATCCATCAAATCCGGGCTGTAGCCGACCACGATCAGTCCGCCGGTTTTGGCCCGCAGCACATTCTCCAGTCCATCGCGGAAGGCGGTGCCGGGCGCCACCATCTGCAGAAGTTTGCTCATTACGTCTTGCTTTTCATCGTCCCGCCCCATGGGAAGCCCCCTGACTCTATATGATTGGTTTCATTATTTATCTGATTCCGGTTTACCGCGGAAGCGCCGCGTCCAGCGCCTCCTGAACGGTATTGACGCCGATAATGTCCATTCCCTTGGGCGGACTCCAGCCCTTCAGGGACTTCTGCGGGACAATGACCCGCTTGAAGCCCAGCTTCTCCGCTTCCTTGACCCGCTGGTCTACCCGGGAGACCCCTCTGACCTCGCCGGTCAGTCCGATCTCTCCAAAGATGGCATCGAAGGGCTGGGTCGGACAATCCCGGAAGCTGGAGGCAATGCTCACGGCCACGGCCAAATCCACAGCCGGCTCATCCAGCTTCACCCCGCCGGCCACATTGAGATATACATCCTGGGTTTGCAGAAAAAGCCCGTTGCGTTTCTCCAATACGGCAATGATCAGGGACAGCCGGTTATGGTCAAAGCCGGTGGCCATCCGCCTGGGCGACGGGAAGTTGGTGGGACTGACCAGCGCCTGCAGCTCCACCAGCACCGGACGGGTTCCCTCCATGCTGGCTACAACCGTGGAGCCGGCTACCCCCAGAGGCCGTTCGGACAGGAACAGCTCCGAAGGATTATTCACTTCCACCAGCCCCGTTTCCCTCATTTCAAAAATGCCGATTTCATTGGTGGACCCGAACCGGTTCTTCACCGCCCGGAGGACCCGGTAGGTATGATGCCGTTCCCCTTCAAAATAAAGCACGCAGTCCACCATATGCTCCAGCAGCCGCGGGCCGGCAATGGCCCCTTCCTTGGTGACATGTCCGACCAGAACTGTAGCAATGCCCTTGGATTTGGCAATCCGCATAAAATGGGCGGTGCATTCCCGCACCTGGGATACGCTGCCGGGTGCAGACGAGATGGACGGGTGGAACACGGTCTGGATGGAGTCGATCACCAGAAAATCCGGTTCAATTTCGTCGATGGCCAATAGGATGGCGTCGATATTCGTCTCGCAAAGCACGAACAACAGCGGTGAAACGGCGCCCAGCCGGTCCGCCCGGAGCTTGGTCTGCCGGGTGGATTCCTCGCCGGAGATATACAGCACCTTCAGCCCTTTGCGGTTCAGTTCAAAGGAGGTCTGCAACAGCAGGGTGGATTTGCCGATGCCGGGATCGCCCCCCACCAGGATCAGCGAGCCGGGAACAACGCCTCCGCCCAGCACCCGGTTCAGCTCCGCATTGTCCGTAACAATCCGCGGTTCCTTGGCACTTTCTATATGTATGATGGAAACCGCCTTTTCTTGCGGAAGAGCGGAAACGGATGTATGAATGCCGGCCCGCTGCGGCGCTTCCATTTCCTCCACAAACGTGTTCCAGCCTTGGCAGCCCGGACATTTGCCCAGCCATTTGGGCGTTTCGTAGCCGCATTCGGTACATGTAAATTTCGTTTTTAGTTTAGCCATATTTTCGGATTTCCTGCACTTTCTTTGCTTAATTCCGTTCAACTTGACATAAGCTTAAGTTTACCATTTATTTGAATCGCCGTCCATGAAACCCAAACGACCTCTCTATTATCTGATTCGGCAAATCCCGACAAAAAATAAAGCCCCTTGCACACGGGATGGCTCCCTTTGTGCAAGAGGCTTTGAGGGTGCTATGCGCAATTAGCTGCGGACAACCACCAGTTCCCCTTCTTTTTCATCGATGACCAGATGGTCGCCCTTGGTAATGTTGCCCTTGAGGAATTCCTCGGACAACCGGTCTTCGATATGCTTCTGAATGGCGCGGCGCAAGGGTCTTGCCCCGTATGTCGGGTCATAGCCTTCCTTGGCCAGGAACTTCTTGGCGCTGTCGGAGAGCTCGAAGTCCACCTCTTGCTCCTTTAGGCGCTTGCGCAGCTCCTCAGCCATCAGAGTCACGATTTGGGCGATGTGCTGTTCGTCCAGGGAATGGAACACGATCATTTCGTCCATCCGGTTCAGGAACTCCGGCCGGAAGCTCTTCTTCAGCTCCGTCAGCACCTTGTCTTTCATATTGTTATACTCCCTGCTGGTATCGGCAATGGCTGCGGTGAAGCCCAAGGAGCTCTGCTTCTTGATGGTATCCGCCCCCACGTTGGAGGTCATGATGATCAAGGTGTTGCGGAAGTCCACTGTCCGTCCCTTGGAATCGGTGAGCCGGCCGTCCTCCAGCACCTGCAGGAGGATGTTGAACACCTCGGGGTGGGCCTTCTCGATTTCATCCAGCAGCACCACGGAGTAAGGCTTGCGGCGGACCTTCTCGGTGAGCTGGCCGCCTTCCTCGTAGCCCACATACCCCGGAGGCGCTCCCACCAGACGGGAGGTGGAATGCTTCTCCATGTATTCGGACATATCGATGCGGATCACCGCGTTTTCGTCGCCGAAGAGGGCTTCAGCCAAGGCGCGGGCCAGCTCGGTTTTGCCGACGCCGGTGGGGCCGAGGAAGATGAAGGAGCCCATGGGGCGCTTCGGGTCCTTCAGACCTGCGCGGGCCCGGCGGATGGCGCGGCTGACGGCCTTGACGGCTTCATCCTGGCCGATTACCCGGTCATGCAAGATGTCTTCCATCTTCAGCAGACGCTCAGTTTCCTCCTCCGCCAGCTTGCGGACAGGAACTCCGGTCCAGCTTGCCACGATTTGGGCGATATCGTCCGGCGTCACCACGGAATCGGTACGGCCTTGCTTTTCCTTCCACTCGTTGCGGGTAGATTCCAGCTCCTCACGAAGCTTCTGCTCCGTATCCCGGAGGGCGGCCGCCTTCTCGAACTCCTGGCTTTGTACGGCGGAGTCCTTTTCCTTCCGGACATCCTCCAGCTTTTGCTCCAATTGCTTCAGGCTGGGCGGTACAGTGTAGGATTTCAGGCGGACCTTGGAGCCTGCTTCGTCAATCAGGTCGATAGCTTTATCCGGCAGGAAGCGGTCGGTGATGTAGCGGTCCGAAAGCTTCACGGCCTGTACGATCGCCTCATCGGAAATCTTCACCCGGTGATGGGCTTCATAACGGTCGCGGAGTCCGTACAGAATTTGCACAGCCTCCTCCGGAGTGGGCTGATCCACCGAAATCGGCTGGAACCGGCGCTCCAGAGCGGCATCCTTCTCGATATATTTGCGGTATTCATCCAGCGTGGTAGCGCCGATGCACTGCAGCTCGCCGCGGGCCAAGGCAGGCTTCAGGATGTTGGAGGCGTCGATGGCGCCCTCCGCTCCGCCTGCGCCGATCAGGGTGTGCAGCTCGTCGATGAACAGAATGATATTTCCGGCTTGACGGATTTCGTCCATGATTTTCTTCAGACGGTCCTCAAATTCGCCTCTGTACTTGGTGCCTGCCACCACAGAGCCCATATCCAGAGTCATGACCCGCTTATCCCGCAGGGTTTCGGGAATTTCATTGTTAATGATCTTCTGGGCCAACCCTTCGGCAATGGCAGTTTTACCCACGCCCGGTTCGCCGATGAGCACCGGATTGTTTTTGGTGCGGCGGCTCAATACTTGAATCACCCGCTCAATTTCCTTGCTGCGCCCGATTACCGGGTCCAGATGGCCTTCCTTGGCGCTGGCCGTCAAGTCGCGGGCCAAACCGTCCAGGGTCGGCGTGCTGACATTGGCCGGTGTGCCGTGATTGGTGGAGACGGCTTCGCTGGAGCCCAGAAGCTGCAGCACTTGCTGGCGGGCCTTGTTGAGGCTGACGCCCAGATTATTCAATACCCGGGCAGCCACGCCTTCGCCCTCGCGGATCAGGCCCAGGAGGATATGTTCAGTGCCCACGTAGGTATGGCCGAGCTTGCGGGCTTCATCCATCGAAAGCTCAATGACCTTTTTAGCCCGGGGCGTGTAGGCAATATTGGTGGGCTGCTCTTGCCCGCGGCCAATCAGGGATTCCACCTCGTCCTGAATCTTCTCCAGGCCCAAGCCCAGGGAGATCAGCGCCTTGGCGGCAATGCCTTCCCCTTCCTTAATCAATCCAAGCAAAATATGCTCTGTACCGATATTGTTGTGCCCCAACCGCACAGCTTCTTCTTGTGCCAAGGCCAATACCTTTTGGGCACGCTCCGTAAATCTGCCAAACATCATCGTGAACACCTCCAAATAGAGTAATCGGCTTTCATTTATTTCTGAGCCAAGTGGCTGCGGATCAGCTCCGCCCGCCGGATGTCCCTGCCCTCCGGCGAAAGCTTCTCGCCGAAATGCTGCTGCAGGAAGGCCGGCTGAGTCATCACCAATAGCTCGTTTAACGCGGTTTTGCTGACGTTCTGGACCATTCCCAGGTCAACCCCCAGCCGCACATCGGATAACCGCTGGGCCGCCTCCTTGGAGTCCATAATGACAGCGTTGGTTAGTATGCCGTAGGATCTGCCTATCCGGTCCTGCATCCGCGCCTTGGATTCCACTGCCAGAATCTGCCGGGCGCTGCGTTCATGCTCAATGATTTGTTTGACCACGCTGTGCAGATTATCCAGAATCTCCTCTTCCGACTGGCCAAGGGTAATTTGGTTTGAGATCTGGAAGAGGTTGCCCACCGCTTCGCTGCCCTCGCCATAAATCCCTCTAACGGCAAGCCCCACCTGGGTAATGGCCTGCAGAATCCGGTTAATCTGCTGGGTAAGCACCAGGGCCGGGAGATGGATCATGACCGATGCGCGAATCCCCGTTCCCACATTGGTGGGACAGCTGGTCAGGAACCCCCGCCGTTCATCAAACGCATACTCCAGCACCTCTTCAAAACGGTCATCCACCTCATTGGCTATCTTCCAGGCCTCCTGAATCTGAAAGCCGGAAGCGAGGACTTGAATCCGGATGTGATCCTCCTCATTCACCATAATACTGATGGATTCCGATTCGTTCAACAAAACTGCCCCGTTTTGCGACTCATTGGCCAGATTGGGGCTGATCAGATGTTTTTCCACCAGCACCTTCTTCTCCAGCTCAGACAGCCCGGAGAGCGGAATCATCTCGAAGGCTCCCTCTTCCTGAAGAGTGTCCGCCTCGTGGAGCTGCCTGATTTTGTCCAGCACCTCACCGGATTGGGACTTGGTAGCCAGCATAGGAAAGGGGTACCCGTTCAAATTGCGCGCAATTCTGACTCTGCTGCTGATGACGATATCCGAATCGGGGCCCTCGCCCTTCATCCATTCCGTCAATGCCTGCTCGAAAAATCGCCGGGAAACCATACCCTTGATTCCTCCCATTTTACAAGCCGGAGGTTTGACGCTCCAGCTCTTTGATCTGATCCCGGATTTTCGCAGCGGCTTCAAAGTCCTCATGCTCCACCCGGTGAACCAATTCCTTCTTCAATCGTTCCAGCTCCCGCCTTACCTGGATCTTGCCTCCGGTACGTTTGGGCACCTTGCCCGTATGCACGGTATTCCCATGAACCCGTTTGAACAGCGGGTCCAACCGCTCATCAAAATATTTATAGCATTCGCTGCAGCCAAAACGGCCGAGCTTGCTGAATTGCGAATACGTCAGCCCGCAGTTCTCACACCGCGGCGGCGCTTCCTGCCGGCGTTGGCCTCCGGTGGCCGGTTCAAAATCGAGCAGACCGGACAGCAGATTGTGGATGGAAAATCCGCCCGCCGTTCCCGGGATCATCTCGCCCTTTTCCCTGGCACAGGATTCGCAGATGTGAAATTCCGTCTTCTCTCCATTGACAATCTTGGTAAAATGCAGGGTTGCCGGCTTCTTGCCGCATTCCTGGCAAATCATGAGAGCGTCCTCCCTTTCCTCATGGACTCAACAAGGCAATAAGCATTGCCTTCAGCAGCTTGGCTCTGATTTCATCCCGAAATGGAAGCTTGATTTGAAGCGCGTCTCTGGATATCGCAGCACGGATAAGGTTCGCTTCCCGGCTCGAGATCTGCTTGCCCTCCTCCAGCTGATAAACCAATCCTTCAGCACACGTCTGGTCAATGGCCTCGCCAATGGTCTGGAAAATGTGGTCAAGAATTTGCCCCCTGGACGACAGCTCCACCTTCTGAATCCGGATGTAACCGCCGCCGCCGCGCTTGCTCTCCACCACATATCCTTTTTCGAGAGTAAACCGGGTGCTGATGACGTAATTGATTTGGGAAGGCACACATTGAAACTCATCCGCCAGGTCGTTGCGCTGAATCTCAATGATCCCCCCCGGGCTCTGCTGGAGAATACGCTTCAGGTAGTTTTCTATGAGTTCCGAAATATTTCTCATCCCTCATCCCCTATTCCCGCAGCTTTTTTGGAGTTGACTTTGACTTTCTTTGACCTTGTAAATATTATAGCACCATTTTCTAAATTATCAAATCATTTTGGGGGTAATGTTGCAGATGAAGCAGATGAAGTTGCGAAGGCCCTCCTGCACGCTACCCACAGTATCTCCTGAAGCCTTGAAGTTTATGGCGGGAAGGGTTTGCCACCGCATTCTATGCACCGAGGCAGAGGGAGCGGCATGAAGCCGGGGTTAAAATAATGCCGCGGCGGCCCTAATGAAGGGTAACGCTTAGGACTGCTTGTGTTGCATCCCCAGTTGTGGCGGCTAACGGAAGTGAGCACCCTTATGGGGCCGTTTGGGGCCTGTTTTAAAATTTAACGGAAGCAGGAGCCCTTATTGGCCCGGATGAGAGCCACTTGGGGCCCGATTGGCTCAAATAGCGGCGCTGGCTCCCGTTAGAATTTTTCACCCCCTATTTTTAGCCAAATAGCGGCTCTCACTTCCGTTAGAGTCCCTCCTGGGAGTTGTACCCCTCACCAGGGATGAAGACGGCCAGGGGTACAGCATTGTTTTGTATAAAGCGGCGTTTGAAGGTAGCGTCTATCCTTGTTCTACCGCTAAACCGAGCGACTCTTAGAAGCCGAATGAGTCGATCAGAAGGGGAACTGTGCCTCCTAAGAGCGTATAAATTCCGTTAGAGTCGGAAAAAGCCCGCTTACAGCGGTTAAAAGGTCCGGTAGATTCGTCCACGGCCTCATGACCATTCACTTCCGCGGACGTTAGCGGCACAACAAAAAAGACCCCCCAGCGTGAGCTAAGAGATCCATTTACGCTTGGCAAAACGTCCTTCCGCACCCTACCCGCCGCCGCAGGCGTCCAGCGAAGCGCGGGTGGTCGGTGTCTGAACCTTCCGCTTGGGCCGGGCCAGCTTCTCTGCTCTTGCTTCGATGGGAAGGGTCGGACGCA
>NZ_QMFA01000039.1 GCF_003285005.1 Paenibacillus sp. YN15
GACGCTAGCCGGTGACAAAGGCTTATAGCCGCAGAGCAAACCACCCGTTTGACGGGTGGTCATGATTGCATGAAAAAAAGTATGAAAAAGGGCTTGACGCGGGGAGTAGAATAGTCTATATTTTCTTTAACGATTAAAAGCGACGAAGCGCACAAGCGTTGAAGCGAAACAATTAGCTAAGGGAGAGTGCCAGGGATGATCGTAGTCACTTCGAATAAAACCAGCCAAGAACGGATTAATGAAATCGTCCGTTATATAGAAAAGCACGGTTTGAGCGCACATGTTTCCATGGGAGAGGACCGCACCGTTATCGGCATCGTCGGGAAATTTGATTCCCAGCTTGCCGAGCATCTGCGCCAGATGTCGGGTGTGGAGCAGGTTGTCCGCATCTCCAAGTCCTACAAGATGGCCAGCCGGGAATTCCATCCCGCGGATACCGTTATCAAGATCAAGGGTGTGGAAATCGGCGGCAGCGAGCTGGTGATTATGGGCGGTCCCTGCGCGGTGGAAACGCCGGAGCAGATCGACGAGATTGCCCGTCTGGTGAAGCTGGCCGGCGGCCAGGTTCTCCGGGGCGGCGCCTTCAAACCCCGCACAGGTCCTTACAGCTTCCAGGGCATCGGCACCGAGGGACTCAAGTGGATGAAGGATGCCGGCGACAAGCACGGCCTTCTGACCATCACTGAGGTGATGACTCCTGAATATGTGGATGTTTGCGCCGAATACGCGGATATTCTCCAAGTGGGCACCCGGAACATGCAGAACTTCGACCTTCTGCGCAAGCTGGGCACCATCCAGACTCCGGTCCTGCTGAAGCGCGGCTTCAGCGCCACCTACGACGAGTTCCTGAATGCGGCGGAATACATTCTGGCCGGCGGCAACCCCAATGTTATGCTGTGCGAGCGGGGCATCCGCACCTTCGAATCCTACACCCGGAACACCCTGGATTTGGCGGCGATTCCCGTGTTGAAGTCCCTGTCCCATCTTCCGGTCATTTCCGACCCCAGCCATGGCACCGGCCGCAGAGAGCTGGTTGTGCCCATGACCAAGGCATCAGTAGCCGCAGGCTGCGACGGACTGATTATCGAAATGCACACGGACCCGGACAATTCCATGACCGGCGACGGCGTACAGTCCCTTTTCCCGGATCAATTCTCCGATCTGCTGGCTGATCTGGAGAAGCTGGCTCCCTTGTGCGGGAAGACCCTCAGCACACGCAAGGAACCGATTCTGGCCGGCTCCTGGAAGAAGTAATATTCGGATTTTGAAATTCCAAATTCATGTAGAAAAGGCTTATTTCCCTGGTGCTCCAGTGGAATAAGCCTTTTTGGGGTGATTTTGTGAAGGATTCATTATGGGGTGTGAACAATGCTGACATGTGCCAAAAAAATACCTTACATAAGTATTGACGCCCTAAAATGAAGGCTATATAATAATGGCAAGTTAAGTAGAAACTTGAACAATGATCGCCATTTCAACGGTGAATGTTCGGAATTAGGGAGGGTAATTATCATGTCTGTTCAAAAAGTACTGGATACCATTAAGGAAAAGGGTATTGAGTGGGTTGATTTTCGGTTTACTGACATTGGCGGCAAATCCCATCACTTGTCTATTCCCGCTGTAGAGGTAGAAGCTGAGACCTTCGAAAACGGCGTTGCATTTGACGGCTCCTCTATTGTTGGCTTCCGGGGCATTGAAGAATCCGACATGGTAATGATGCCGGACACAGAGTCCGCTTTTGTTGACCCGTTCACTGCACATCCCACGCTTGTTCTGCTTTGCGACATTTATACTCCGGACGGAGTGCGTTATGACCGTGACCCCCGCAGCATTGCGGTAAAAGCCGAAGAATATCTGAAAACCACCGGAATCGGAACAGATGCATTTTTTGCTCCTGAATCCGAGTTTTTTATCTTTGATGATGTGCGCTACGAAAGCGGCATGAACAAATCCTTCTACGAAGTGGATTCCGAAGAAGCGGCATGGAACACCGGCCGCAAGGAAGAAGGCGGCAACCTGGCCTTCAAAACCGGCATTAAGGGCGGTTATTTCCCGGTTGCTCCCACAGATACCCAACAAGACATCCGCTCCGAAATGTGCCGTCTTCTGCAAGAAGCTGGCCTTCGCGTTGAACGCCACCACCACGAGGTTGCCACCGCCGGCCAAGGCGAAATCAACTTCCGCTTCAGCACATTGACCAAAACAGCCGACAACCTGCAAAAGTATAAATATATTGTGCAAAATGTAGCCCGCCAATACGGCAAGGTTGCAACCTTCATGCCGAAGCCGCTTTTCGGCGACAACGGCAGCGGCATGCACGTACACCAATCCATCTTCAACGACGGCGCTCCGCTGTTCTACGAGAAGGGCGCATATGCCAACCTGAGCCAGCTGGCTTTGTACTACATCGGCGGTATCCTGCACCATGCACCGTCCCTGATCGCTCTCACCAACCCCTCCACCAACTCCTTCAAGCGTCTGGTTCCGGGTTATGAAGCGCCGGTTAACCTGGTATTCTCCAAGGGCAACCGTTCCGCGGCTGTTCGTATCCCGATTGCTGCCGTAACTCCGAAGGGCTGTCGCATCGAGTTCCGTACTCCGGACTCCACTGCCAACCCGTACCTGGCTTTCGCCGCAATGCTCTTGGCCGGTCTGGACGGCATCAAGAACAAGATCGACCCGACTGCTCTGGGATATGGTCCGTTGGACAAGAACATCTACGAGCTGGCCGACGAAGAGAAGAAGGAAATCCGCAGTGTACCGGGCTCCCTGGAGGAAGCTTTGGACGCTCTGGAAGCGAACCATTCCTTCTTGACCGAATCCGGCGTATTCACCGAAGACTTCATCGCCAACTTCATCGAGCTGAAGCGCGCTGAAGCCAAGTCTGTAGCTATCCGCGTGCACCCGCACGAATACTCCCTGTACTTCGGAGTATAATTCATACCAACTTTAATGATCGCAGCCCCCGGGTTCATCCGGGGGTTTTTTGTTTGGGCGGGCCAGTCCACGATAAGCGCTTCTCATTTCCGGTAAGAGACGGGAGCGCTAAGCCCAACTGTAATATTTTGTGGGTTGATGGAGCTTTGGCCGGTGTGGTAGCCTAAATAAAGCCGAATCCGGTATAGATGCTTCTATATGAACAACCGGTACGGGGGATGATTTACAGGGGTGAATGAGCGCTTGTTATTTTGAGCGCCTAGGGAGCAACCTTCTTCCCGAACCCGTCAACTAACCTCGGAGGCAGGAGACTCATCCGGCAGCAATGCGGATGAAAAACTCAGGAGGCCCACGTTCATGCCAATGGTCAACAAAATGCAAAAATGGGTTGCAGGCGCATGTGCTGCAGCAATTTCTTTCTGTGCCTTTGCGGTTCCCGCTGCACATGCTGAAGTATCCCCGCTGGCGGAAACGCTTACTGTCAAGGTGCAGGTCAACAGCAATCTGATTCAATTTCCCGACGCCCAGCCCTTTATTGATGACCAGGGACGTACCCAGGTGCCTGTACGCTTCGTAAGCGAGGAGCTGGGGTATCAGGTGGATTGGTCCCGCCTGTCCGACGGACAAATCAATGTGCAGCTGAAAAATGACGCGGGGAAAACCCTGACCCTGGAAACCGGCAAATCGACGGCTGTGGTGGACGGTAAAGCCGAAGCCATGGACACGGCTGCGGTGCTGCGGGACGGCAGGGTGTATGTGCCCTTGCGGTTTATTTCCGAGTCAAAGGGAATCCGGGTGCAGTGGGACTCCAACAATTTTATTGCCATTCTCAATGAAGACGGCAACTACCATGCTCCGGCCTGGTATGCGACGCGGATGAAGCTGCTATCCACGTTTACGGCTACGGCATACTCAGCTGATCCTAAGGAAAACGGCGGCTACGGAGCGGTGGATTACTTCGGCAATCCCCTTAAGGTGGGAACCGTCGCGGTAGACCCGGCAGTTATCCCGCTGGGAACCAAGCTGTATGTGGAGGGGTATGATTTTAACGGCCTGCCGGCAGGCGGCATGTATGCGGAGGCGACGGACACAGGCAATGCCCTCAAGGGGAACCGGATCGATCTGTTTGTGCCGGGGTCCCGGGAAGAACTGAAGAAGTTTGGGTTCCAACAGGTCAAAGTATATCTCCTTCCCTAAAAACCACAAACACAAAATGCCAGCCATCCGGAGCAATCCGGGTGGCTGGTTGTTTTTGAGGGGGAAGGCGACGACGGAGACGGCGACTGCAAACGGACGGGTGGGCGAAACGGTGGATGAGAGGCGATGGAGACGGTAACTGTAATCGGACGGTGAGGCGAAACGGTGGTTGAGGGACAGCGGCGTGTGCGTTTTTTGGGCGGCTTCGCCCTTTAGTCATCTGTAGCGGAACTCAGCGACTCTTATGGCGGAAAAAAGCGGGGATTTGGATTTTTGCGGAACTGAGCGACTCTTATGCCGGCCTTATGTGGTGAAAATGGGGGTAATGAGGCTGTGGCAGGGGGATAAGGGCTTCTGGGTTCCGTTAGGACACGAATAAGCCTCAAAAGCTGCTTTAAGGGCTGCTCAGTTCCGCTACGCACGTCCGGGAGCAGGGGTACGCAGTGAATGGGAGAAAACTTCACATGAAACCTTTGAAATTGCTTTCGGTTTATTCTTACGATAAAATAAATTTATCGAACGAAAATTTGGTCCGTAATCGCGGTAAAGAATAAAAGAAAATTTATGTGAATGCGCTTAAACCTACTTGATGATCCTATTGAATCTTGCTATCATAGACACAAACGTGAAGGGTTGGTGTGGAATTTCATGACTAGAGCCTATAATTTTAATGCAGGGCCTGCGGCGCTCCCGCTGGAAGTATTGCAGAAGGCGCAGGAAGAGATTGTTGATTTTAAAGGGATCGGCATGTCCATCATGGAGGTATCCCACCGCAGTAAGGAATACGAAGCGGTCAACGACGAGACCCAACAGCTGCTTCTGGAGCTTCTGGAGCTTCCCGCCGGCTACAAGGTGCTGTTCCTGCAAGGCGGCGCAAGCACACAATTCGCGATGCTTCCTATGAACCTGCTCTCCGCGGGCAAGGTGGGCAGCTATGTCATGACCGGTTCCTGGGCGGAGAAAGCCATCCAGGAGGCCAAACTCATCGGAGAAACCCACATCGCCGCCAGCTCCAAGGAAGGCGTTCTACATATCCCCGCTTTGAGCGAAATTGAAATTCCGGAGAACGCGGCATATCTGCACGTCACCTCCAATGAAACCATCGCCGGCACCCAGTATCAGGAATTCCCGGATACCGGAAGTGTTCCGCTGGTATCGGACATGTCCAGCGACATCCTGTCCCGCCGCATCGATGCCTCCAAGTTCTCGCTGATCTATGCAGGCGCACAGAAGAACCTGGGTCCTTCCGGCGTTACCGTCGTGGTGGTGAAGGAGGATCTGTTCAAGGACGCTCCCAAGACCATTCCCACCATGCTGCGCTATAGCACCTATTTGAAGAACAACTCCCTGTACAACACACCTCCCGTATACTCCATTTACATGGTGAATCTGGTGCTGAAGTGGGTCAAGGAGCAAGGCGGCGTAGCGGCTGTTGAGAAGCTGAACCGCGAGAAGACGGATCTGATCTACAACGCCCTGGATAACAGCGGCGGCTTCTATGAAGGCCTGGCACAGAAGGACAGCCGGTCCATCATGAACGTTACCTTCAAGCTGCAAACCGAGGAGCTGGAGAAGGAATTCCTCGCTTTGGCCAAGAAGAACGGCTTCGTGGGTCTGGGCGGCCACCGCAGCGTAGGCCATCTCCGCGCTTCCACATACAATGCCGTACCTTACGCAAGCTGCAAGGCGCTCACGGATCTGCTGGACGAATTCAAACGCACTCACGGCTGATTTATAGACTGTATGGCAGTTTCTCTAACCCGACAGGATGGTTCCTGTCGGGTTTTTGTGTTTTTATGATATCCGTCACAGAACAATTTGTTAAACGTAGGTAAAATAATGTCAAAAAACCTGACGTAACATTGAAGGAAAAGGGCGGATGCATAGTGAGGCTGACAATAGCACGTAAGCTTATTGGTGGTTTTTTGGCAGTAGTATGTTTTATGGTCATTGTCATTGGCCTGTTCTACCGTTCCCTAAGTGACGTCGAAACACGGTTTCATGCATTGGTGGACACGCGGGTAAAGGTGCTTACCCAGGCCCAATTGATCCAATCCGCAGGTCTTCAGCAGAATGACTACATCCGGGAATATTATTTGACCCAGACCCCGGCTTCAATCGAGCGGATGGCCGAAGCCAATAAACGGGTCATCAGCCTGGTGGAGGAGACGCTCCCCTTTGTCAGCTCCGACGAGGATGCAGAGCGGTTTGAACGCTTGAAGGCTCTGGCGCTGGATTACAAGGAAAGAGTGGACGCCGCATTGGCGATGCCGGCGGACAAGGGCCTGCGGGAGGCGGAGTTCAGTGTATTCCCGGTGGCGACTCAGCTGGCCATACTGGCGGAGAACATGGCCAATGACCAGTTGGCCTTGATGAATCGGGAGCAGCAGACGGTGAAGGACTCCGTTTTGTTCGATAAGCAGCTTGCCTTGGGGGCTGGGATCGGCGCAACGGCGGTCTCTCTGGCCATCGGCTTTCTGATCGCGTATGCCATCTCCCGGCCCATCCGCAAAATCACCGCAGCCGCCAGAGAAATTGCCGCAGGCGATCTCCGGCCCAAGGAATTGAATGTGCGGACCAAGGATGAAATCCAAGACCTGTCCGAGGCCTTCCTGGACATGATGGGCCAGCTTCGGGGGATCATCGGCAAGGTGGAGCTGGAAGCCGCGCAGCTGGTTGAGAGCGCACGGATGCTGAGCTCCAATGCCGAGCTGACCGCGGCGGCCACCCAGCATATTACCGGAACGACCCAGGAGGTGGCTGCAGGCTCCGAGCAGCAGGTCCGCGGCGCAGAGGACAGCGCTAGAGCCATGGAGGAAATGAGCCAGGGCATCACCCGCATAGCCGAGTCATCATCGGCGGTACATGAGGTATCCGTCCAGGCCAGGCAGCAGGCGGACGAAGGCAATGCGGCAGCGCAGCGCGCAGTAAAGCAGATGAACACGGTCTATCTGTCCGCAAGCCGAGGGGCCGAGAATGTGAAGAGACTGGGCGAACGTTCGGAGCAGATCGGGGAAATCATCGGGGTGATGTCGGGCATCGCTTCCCAAACCAGTCTGCTTGCCTTGAATGCTTCCATTGAAGCCGCCCGGGCGGGAGAGCAGGGCAGAGGCTTTGTGGTGGTGGCATCGGAGGTGAAGAAGCTGGCTATCCAGTCGGAGGAGGCCGCCAAGCAGATCAGCGGGCTGATCCGCGAGGTGCAGCTGGAAACGGCTGCGGCGGTGAAAGACATGCAGGAGGGAATGCTGCAAAGCCGGGAGGGGCTGGCTGTGGTGGAATCGGCGGGAGAGGCCTTCGGCAACATCCGCACCGCCATCATTGAAGTGGCGTCCCAAATCGAAGAAGTGTCCGCCACCGCCCAGGAGATATCTGCCGGCACACAGGAGGTGGCAGCCTCCGTAGAGGAAACCTCCCGCATTGCCCGGCAATCCAGCCGGCAAATCCAGGAGGTTGCATCCACCACAGAGGAGCAGCTGGCCTCCATGCAGGAGATCACCGCCTCCGCCAATTCCTTGAACAATATGGCCGAGGAGCTGCAGCAGGCGGTTTCCAACTTCAAGCTGTAATAGCCTGCTTTTTGCCGAGCCGTCAGGAGGTGGAATACTCCCTTGCCGGCTCGCGCAGCTTATATCCCACATTGCGTACGGTAACAATATATTGGGGATTTTTTGCATCCGTCTCAATTTTGTCGCGAAGATGGCTGATGTGCACATCGACAATCCGGGTGTCCCCTACGAAATGGTAGTCCCAAACGCCCAGCAAGAGCTGCTGCCGCGACAGCACCATGCCGCGGTGTTTGCACAAAAAGACCAGCAGCTCAAATTCCTTCGGCGTCAAATCCAGCGGCTTCTCATTCAGCAGCGCCTCACGCTGCTCAGGCGAAACCAGCAGCCCGCCCACCTGGTAAGCAGGGGCCGGCTCCTGCTGCTCCTCAAGCCCGTGCATCCGGGCCCGCCGGAGCAAGGCGTGAATCCGGGAGACCAGCTCCATCGGACTGAAGGGTTTGGTCATATAATCGTCAGCGCCGTTGTCCAGTCCGGCGATTTTGTCGTTTAGCTCCTGCATGGCCGACAGCATAATAATCGGGGTGCGGATGCGGGAATTTCTCAGCTTGCGGCATACCTGAATGCCGTCCAGCTTGGGCAGCATCAGATCCAACACTACCAGATCGGGTTTAAAGGAATGGACCGCCTCAAATACCGCTTCCCCATCCATGACGCACTTGACATCATAACCCGCCTGCTTCAAATTGAAGTCGATGAGGGTGGAAATGGAAGGCTCGTCATCGACAACCAATATTTTTGTCTTCATGGCGACTCTCCTTTGGCTTTTCGGACAAGAAAATGTCTATTGTTTCATCCAGTATGACAGCTTCCTGCTAAGGCGGTATTATGGGATCGTAAAGCTAGTGTAAATTTTTCTGAAAAATGTTGTATAATAGAAAGCCGGAGTCTTAATTTTGCGAGGTGACCATCGTGGCTTTTCATATTGTGCTGGTAGAACCGGAAATTCCGGCAAATACCGGCAACATTGCGCGTACCTGCGCCGCTACGGGGACGCATCTTCATTTGGTGCGGCCGCTTGGCTTTAATACCGATGACAGAACCCTGAAGCGTGCCGGACTGGACTACTGGCATGCGGTGCAGGTTCATTATCATGACAGCTTTCAAGAGGTGAAGGAGCTGTACCCGGAGGGCCGTTTCTTCTGCGCCACCACCAAAACGGACAAGCTGTATACGGACATGTCCTACCGGGACGGGGACTTTCTGGTTTTCGGCAAGGAAACCAAGGGTTTGGGACCGGACATTATCCAGGCCCATGCCGATACTGCCATCCGGATGCCCATGACCGATGCCGTGCGTTCCCTGAACCTGTCCAATTCGGCTGCCATTATTTTGTATGAAGCCTTAAGACAAAACGGGTTTTTGCAACTGAAATAAATCAGCAAACCTTCTATTTACATATTTTTTTAACAATTTTAAGTCAATATTTATGTTTCTAGCAGGGTTTTTTGTATTAATATTGAATTGTTATAGAGCAAGAATAATTATCTTTTAAGGGAGGGGACGTCATGAAACCAGCAGGTGTCGTGCGCAAGGTAGATCAACTGGGCCGCATCGTGTTACCGAAATCGCTGCGGAAACGGTATCAAATGAACGAAGGTGATCCCGTAGAGATTTTGGTTCAAGGCGACCATATTATCTTGGAACGTTACCGTCCGAGATGTGTATTTTGCGGGTCCATGGAAGAAGTGACAGACTTCAAGGAAAAACAGATTTGTTCCGCTTGCCTGCGCGAAATGAACATGCTGTTGAAACAGGCTTGATCCGTTTCCAACGTTCCAAATAAAAAGCACCACGCCCGGCTTTTTGGCCTAAGCGTGATGCTTCTTTTTTTGTGAACATGCGGCGGTGCGCTTGTTCATTCGGGGGATTATTATCACTTGAAAAAAACAAAGTGGGTAGGCATGGAGCGCATCCGGCCGTTGTCCGAGGGGCGGTTGATCAGCTCGCTGCCCCAGACCAGGGTGGAGGAGCCGCCCCCGTCCAGATTGTAAGCATCGCGGATGCCCATCTGCTGCAGCTTGTCCTGCAGCTCCGATAGAGATGCTCCGGCGCTGCCCCGGTCGTCGCCGCCGTCTGTCACAATGAACAGCAGCTGGTCATTCTTGAAATTGCCCACCACTGTACGGGCGGCCCTGTACGGGCTGGTCATCCATTTGACGGGAATGGTCTGCTTCTTGCCGTCCTTCAGCAGAATGGGGGTGAAGGAGGCGCCAAACTGGGGCTTCAGCCTGTCCAGCTCCTCCTGCTTGCTGAACATGCCGCCGATGAGCTGGCGCTGGTCGTTCAGGCCGACAAAGCTTAACTCCTGGGAGGGGAAAAAGCCGTACACGTACTTGCCGTTCTGAATCGTATTGCCAGTGGGGTAGCGTTTGCCGGTGCCGCTTTCATCGGCGAAGCCCCCTGCATTCACTCCGGCGATTCCGCCAAGACGGTTGACGGCGGCCAAGGTGGTTTCGCTTTTGCCGATTTTGTCTCCGGCCAGGGCCATCTTCATGGCCTTGTCCGTTTTCAGCTCCGCCTTCAAGGCGTAGCCCTTATAGGAGGAAGCGGAGAAGGAATAGAGCTTCAGATCGATATTGCCGGAGGAGGCCGAACGGATCGGCGCGCCCAGCACATTGGAGATCCGCCGCTCAAAAATCTGCGCAGGCTTGTTCGTTTGCTCCGAGGCTGTCTTCAGCATCAGGGAAACCTGGGCGGCGCTTTCGTTATACAGGTCGTAGTGCTTCAGAATGGTAGACTGAATGGCGGAGCTGTCCTGGGAGGCTTTCTCCAGCTTGCCGGCGAGGCCGGCGGTATCCTCGGACAGATTCACCTGGGGCAGCTCCGCGGAAGACATGGCGGCAATGGGAGGCATCAGCCGGGTGCTGTCGGTAAACAGCATCCAGACCGCCATTCCCAGAAAAGGAGCGGTGGCCAGAAGAAACAGCCGGTTGATGGCTTGTTTATGGTTCATTTCAGCACATCCAGATTATGCTGGAGCTCCTCCAGCTGTTTCTTGACCTCGGCCAGCTGGGTATAAAGCTGGTTGCTGTTGTCGGTTTTGCTGTTGGCGCTGTCCCTGGTAAAGGCCAGAAGCTCATTCAGGGAATCCACCTTGGTCTGGAGCTGGGCGATCTCGGTTTGGAAAGCGGCCTTCAGATCGCCGATCTGGGTCTGGTAATCCTGCTGGATGGCTTCCAGCTGCGTCTTGTTCTGCACTGCAATCTGTTCCGCGATTTGGCCCCGGAGATGATCGCTGTAGGCTTTGGTCCCCCATACCCCCAAAGCGATCAAAAAGACCCAGGCCATCAGAAGAATGGCGTAAGTATGCTTCTTTTTGGAAGTGGTGGATTTGACGCCGCGCATATACGTCTCTTGTCTGGCGTCCAAAGGCAAGCTCATGAACATGTCACCTCAAGGAGAAATTTAAATTGTCCGCCATTAGTATAGCATAGGTCTTCCGCCAGGGGCGAGGGACTTTAGTGGCGATTGCTGTCAGAGAGGTGAAGAAACGGTTACGATCTGTCGCCTCTTCCCGAATTCCTGCGGTATTCACCGGGAGATTGGCCGGTGAGCTTCTTGAACACCTTGCTGAAATATTTTTCGTCCTGATACCCGACGAGAAGGGCCACCTGACACAGACGGAAGTCCGGATTCAAAAGCAGCAGCTTGGCTTTTTCGATGCGGATGCGGGCAATATAGTCGGACAGGTTTTCTTTAAGCTCCTGCTTGAATTTGCGGGAGATATATTCCCGGCTGAGATAGAAGCGGTCGGCTATGTCCTGAAGGGAGATTTCCTCCTCGGCATGCTCCCGCAGGTAATGGGCAATTTCATAGATGGCGTGCCTGTCCTCCCGAAGCTGCCGGGTATGAAGGTCCGCCAGTAGCAGCAATTGCCCGGCAGTCCGGCGCTCCCACTCCGGCAGCGACAGGCTGCCGTCCGGCTCCAGGGGAATGGCGGGCTCCGGCAGCTCCGCGCCGTCCTTGGCCCAGCGCGCCTGAAAAAGCGCAAATTCCTGCTTCCACAGCTCCAACTGGTCCACGGTAATGCGGCTCCACTGCCGGATATCCGCGAAGAGCTTGCCCGCCGCCGCCGCAATTTTCTCCTCGTGGGCGCTTTGGACAGCCAAACGCAGCTCCTCCTCATACTCCCGGAAGGGAAGCGGACGGAAGGCAGGCTCCTGCCCGGGCAGAGCCTCGTGAGTCCATCCCTCGCGCTTCAGCAGATTGCGGCTGCGCAGGGTTTGCAGCGCTTCCCGGTAGGCGGTGGACAACCCCTGGGGAAAGGGGGCGGCGCGGCTGAGCCCCATATCGAAGCTGCCGCCAAGAGTCTGCCGGATGCCGCCGGCAATGCGCCGGAGCTCCTCGCCCGCGCTGCCGGTGCGCCGCCAGATCAGCAGCACGATGGCGCCGGCGCCGTCCCCATGACGGAAGGCGTGGCCGGTTTTGTCCCGGCTGAGGTACTCGTTGCAGATATTCAACAGCGAAAAATAGAGCAGATCCATGCCGGAGGCGAACTTGCGGCGGATATCCGGCGGGATGTCCGACAGCCCGATAACCCCTATCCGGCACTCCCGGTTGTCCGGGGAATACCCCAAATCGCGGATCAGACTGTCCTTCAGCTTCCCGTAATAGGAGACGTCCTCCAGCAGATTGGACAGCATCCGCTCCCAGTACACCGGCTTAATTTGGTTAACCTCCATATTATGCTCCTGCTGTCTGCGCTCCGACTCCGCCTCCAGCCGCCGGCTGTCCACCGCCTTCTGAATGGCCTCCGCCAGCTCTGCCGGATCGATGGGCTTGAGCAGATAGTCCTGCCCGCCGCATTTCACCGCCGTGCGGACCAGCTCGAAATCATCGTGGCCGCTGATGACAATCACCTTGGTGCGGGGGCAATGCTCCTTGATCCATTCAAGCAAGCCTGTGCCGCCCATCCCCGGCATCAGCATATCGGTGAATACCAGATCCGGCTGAAGCGCGGGAATAAGCCGGACCGCCGTTTCTCCGTCCTCCGCCTCCTCCACGCCGGTAATGCCGAAGGAAGGCCAATCCGCCAAAAGACGGATGGCGTGCCTCACATGCTTCTCATCATCCACGATCAATGCCTTCATGATGCAAACCTCCTTCTTGAAGCGGAATATAGAGCTCCACACGCAAGCCGCCCTCTTCCGGCGATTCCACGGTCAGAACCGCTTGCGGATTATAATACAGCCGGATGCGGGCAATGACATTCAGCAATCCGATGCCGCTGTCCTCTCCGTTTTCGGCAGCCGGCCCCTGGCGGAGCTTCTCCCGGAGAGCCGCCAGCTCCCCGGCGGACATGCCCTTGCCGTTGTCGGTTACTTCGATCCGCAGCTCCTCATCCGGGGACAGGCTTGCGGCGATGAGGATGCGTCCGCCTGCTGTGGAGTCGTAGCCATGCTTGAAGTAATTTTCAACCAGCGGCTGGAGAATCATCTTGGGAACGGGAATGGCCAGAGTACCGGGCTGCGCCCTGATTTCCACCTGGAGCTTCTCGTCGAAGCGCTGCTGCTGAAGCTCCAGATAACCCTTGACATAATCGATCTCCTGCTGCAAGGACACGATGGTCTTGTCCGTATTCATCTGATACCGCATCATCCTCCCCAACGAGGCAATCAGGGCGTAAATCCGGTTCTCCCCGTGCTGGAGGGCCAGGGTGCCGATGGACTGCAGGGCATTGTTGAGAAAATGCGGGTTGATCTGGGCCTGGAGCGCCTTGAGCTCATTGATCCGGTTGGCCAGCTTCAGGGCGTATTCCCGCAGAATAAGCTCGTTTAGGGACTGCATCATAATCCGGAAGCGGCGGGCCAGAATGCCGATTTCATCTGTGCTTCTGGAGTCGATCTCCACATGGAGCTGGCCGGCCTGAATTTTATTGATGGCGGAGATCAGCGACTGGATCGGCGCGGTGAAACGGATGGAAATCATAACGGTGGCGATAATGACAATAATCAGAAACAACGTGTACACTCCGGCGTTGATCCGGGTGAGATCGCGGGCATCCTCGTACAGATGACTGTAGGGAATCTGCTTGACCACGGTCCATTCCATAAAGGGGGTTTCCATCTTCTGGTAGATGCTCATGCCGCTAAAATCCCCTTCCTTCCATTCGAAGCTGCCTTCATCGGCGGTAAGCTGGGTATGCCAGCTGCTTGCCGGTTTGCTGCCCCATTCGGAAGGGAGCTTGCTGTAAACAATTGTTCCATTTTCATCCAAAATGTACAGGTTTTCATATTGGGGATTATACAGCTGGGTGCAAATCCGCTCCAGAAAATCCGGACGCAGATCTACCGACATCAGGCCCAGCTGCTGAACCGCGGGCACATTATAGATGGGGCGGTGCAGGGTGAATACCGGGTAAGGTTCGTTTTTGGGAAAATAGCTGACGCCGTAATCATGGGCCGGATGGGTGGCCTCCATATAGGATTGGTAGCCTGCAAAAGACCGTGGCTCCGCCGTAGTACCGGCGCGCTCCCGGGGGGAGCTGACCAGGCGGCCGTTGACATACAGGAAATGCTCGCCGGATTCATACAAATCCAGATGGACCTGGGCTATCTCGCTGACGGAGCGGCTGACCAGCTGTACCGCACGGAGCAAATCGCTGCGCTGGTCAATATTGCCCTGATAGCCGCTTTGCAGGATGTTGAACACCCGGTAATCACTGTAAGCGCTTAATGTAGCCTGATCGATAATACTGAGATAATGGATCAGATTGGTTTTGCCCTGAAAGATCAGATTGCGGTTCTCGTGGATGGTATTCTTCCTGACGGTTTCCTTGTTGTACGAATAGGTGATGAGGATGGAGGCGGCGATGGGAATAATGGTGGCGATGAGCATAAACAGAATCAGCTTGTTGCGGATGCTCCCCTTGATCCGAATCATGGGCATAAGCTCCCTTCCAAAAGCGGGCCAGGTCAATATTTTACACTTTACTTGTCATCTGGCGATGTGTTCTCCCTATACGGCTTTTTCTATACTTAGTGTATAAGGAATTGCGCACCCGGTAAAGCCTCATTTGGGGCCGGGAGCCTGGAGGGGAGTGTCGGATATGACAAACGGACAATGGGAGGAATCACTTGCGCCTGCCGCAAGGGCAGCGGATGCTCCAGGCGGAAGAAGAGCCAGGCGGCGCAGAGAGTGGGGAGTGCAGCTGGTATTTGTGGGACCCGCGTTTGTGTTTTTCAGCGCCATCGTGCTGCTCCCTTTTTTCCTGGGGATGTATTATTCCTTCACTGACTGGAATGGGGTCAACTCGGATATGGCCTGGGTGGGGCTGGAGAATTTCAGGCAAATTTTTACCGGGGACCGGGCTTTTTGGGAGGCGTTTTCGTTCACGGCCCGCTTCTCTGTATGCAGCGTAGTATTGATGAACCTGCTTGCGTTTGCGCTGGCTTTCCTGCTTACCCGGCCTCTCAAAACAAGGAATATTCTGCGCACTATCTTTTTTCTGCCCAACGTGATCGGAGGATTGCTTCTGGGCTTTATCTGGCAATTTATCTTCATCAAGGGTTTCGCCTCCATCGGCGCAGCCACCGGAATCGGCTTCTTCGAGCTTCCTTGGCTGGGGGATGAGCGGACCGCCTTCTGGGGCATTCTGATTGTGAGCATCTGGCAGGGAGCCGGTTATCTGATGATTATTTACATTGCCGCTTTGGTCAATATTCCGGCTGAGCTGCTGGAGGCCGCCCGGATCGATGGGGCCACTGTCTGGGACACCTTGAAGAATATTATCCTTCCCCTGGTGATGCCGGCGGTTACGGTTTGCCTGTTTTTGGCTATCTCCTGGGCCTTCAAAATGTTCGATCTCAACATGTCCTTGACCAAAGGGGGACCCTTCCGGTCTACAGAATCCGTTGCGCTTAACATCTATGCCGAAGCCTTCCAGAATAACCGCTACGGTCTGGGGACGGCCAAGGCGCTCCTGTTCTTCCTGGCGGTAGCGGCCATTACCGGCCTGCAGGTCTTCCTTACCAAGCGCAAGGAGGTGGAAGTATAATGAATACAAGCCGGTCCTACAATTCCCGGATTTTTGTGGCGGAATGTTTGGCGATTCTGCTGGCGCTGGTGTTTTTGACCCCCTTCTATTTCGCCGTCATCAATTCTTTCAAAAGCTTCGGCGATCTTCTGACCGATTCCGCCGGCTGGCCCAAGTCCTGGCATCCGGGCAACTATTCCCGGGCGTGGAGCCTTCTACGATTTCCCCGGGTGTTCGGCAACTCGCTTCTGATCACAGTAATCGCCAATGCAGGGCTGGTGGTGATCAGCGCCATGGCCGCCCACCGGATGATCCGGGTGCCAACCCGGTTTAACAAAGGGGTGTTCGGCTTATTCGTCGCCTCCATGATTATCCCGTTCCAGTCCATTATGATTCCCCTGGTCAAGGTGGTCAGCGCGCTGGGCATCCAAAACAGCTACGTGGGTATCATTATCTGCTATTTCGGCTTTGGCACCATGCTGTCGGTGTTTCTGTATCACGGCTATATGAAATCCATCCCCAAGGAGATGGAAGAATCCGCTGTGGTGGACGGCTGTTCCCCCTACGGCGTATTCTGGAGGATCGTGTTTCCCCTGCTGAAGCCGATGACGGTTACGGTGCTGCTTCTAAACAGTCTGTGGATCTGGAATGACTTCCTGCTGCCTCTTCTGATCCTGAGCAGTCCCGGCCTGCGGACCATCCCCCTTGCGGCCAGCTCGTTCTTCGCCCAATACACCAAACAATGGGACTTGGGTTTGGCTTCGCTGGTGCTGGGCATCATTCCGATTATTATCTTTTTCCTGGCCATGCAAAAGCATATTATTGAAGGCATTACCGCCGGCTCTGTAAAGGGATAATGGCTCGGGTGAAAAGGGATAGTGGCCCGGATGAAAAGGGATAGTGGATCAAGTGAAATGGATGTTTGTCACATTTATGTGACTGTTTAACAATATCTTGCACCTTTTTGATCAATCCCGGAAGTGGGATGCCCCGGGGCGGTCCTCTATAATCGGATCAGAACCATAAACCAAGGTAAGAAGGGGAGATTTCGGTGAAAAAGAAATGGATAACGGCCGGTGTGGCATTGACTCTTATTGCAGGTATGGCGGCAGGCTGCGGGGGTGGAAACGATACGCCTGCGGCGGCAGGCTCCGCACCGGGGGCAGCCTCGCCGGCAGCCAAGAAGAATGTGACGGTGAAGATCTTCCAGTTCAAGGTGGAAATTGCCGAGCAGATGAACCGGATGAAGGCGGAATATGAGGCGTCGCATCCCGGTGTCAAGCTGGAGATTGAAACGGTAGGCGGCGGAGCGGATTACGGCGCGGCGCTGAAGGCCAAGTTCGCCGCCAATGAAGCCCCGGATATTTTCAACGTGGGAGGTTATTCGGAACGGGATGTGTGGCTGGAGCATCTGGAGGATTTAAGCGGCGAGCCCTGGGTCAAAAATGTGGTGGAGGTGGCCAAGGAGCCGATGCTGAAGGACGGCAAGCTGTACGGCATGCCGCTGGGGATTGAAGGCTACGGATATGTGTACAACAAGGACCTCTTTGCCAAGGCAGGCATCAAGGATACCCCCAAAACCTTGAGCCAACTGGAAGAGGCGGCCAAGAAGCTGCAGGCGGCGGGCATTACCCCGTTTGCCAACGGTTATCAGGAATGGTGGATTCTTGGCCTGCATAACCTGAATGTGGCTTTCGCCAACCAGAAGCCCAACCCCGACGCCTTCATTAAAGGCTTAAATGACGGCACCCAGAAATTCAAGGGCAATGCGGTGATGGAAAGCTGGCTGAAGCTTCTGGACCTGACCCTGAAATACGGCAACAAGAACCCGCTGACCACGGATTACAACTCCCAGGTGACCCTCTTCGCCAAAGGGGAGACGGCCATGATGCAGCAGGGGAACTGGACCCAGGTGCAGATCAACGGCATTAACCCCAATATTAAGCTGGGCTTGCTGCCTATGCCTATCGGCGAGGATGCTGCGGAGGGCGACAAAATTCTGACCGGCGTCCCCAATAACTGGGTGGTGTGGAATAAGTCCAAAGCCAAGGAGGAGGCCAAGGAATTCCTGAACTGGATGGTTTCCTCGGATGCGGGCAAGAAGTACATTACCAAGGAGTTCAAGTTTATTCCGGCCTTTACCAATATTCCCGCCGATCCGGCGGATCTGGGGGACATCGCCGCGGATATTACCCGGTACTCCAAGGACAACCGGCTCCTCTCCTGGAACTTCATGAAGTTCCCCGACGGGGCGGGACAGGAATTTGGCGCTTCCATGCAGGCTTATGCGGCGGGGAAGAGCTCCAAGGAGCAGCTTTTTGACGCATTCCAGAAAACATGGGATAACCTAAAGAAAAAGTAAGGGAGAACGTGCGAATACTGCCTCCGGCTGAAGAGCCGGGGGTTTTTTGCGGTTATGGGGGCCATATGCCCCTTCGCGGCGGCTCAAGGATGCGGATGCTGTGTTACAATATGAGTGAAAGAAGAGGAACTGTCTTTATAACAGCATCATGGGAGCGGATCAATTTGAGGGCAGGTTTGCAGGGGTTCATCAAAGGCTTGGGGGCAAGACGCACGGTTGCGCCGCCTGAGCGCAGATTGGGCCGGGAGGCGAAGGTATCGCTTCTGATCCATTCTTTTTTTCAATTCGGCGCTTCCATGTCCGGTGTTTTTCTGAACCTGTATTTGTGGCGGCTGACGGAGAGCATCTGGGTGAACGGCATGTACAACATCATCAACTACGCCGTTGCTCCTTTTGCTTTTATGCTGGGGGGCTGGCTGGCCAAAAAAACCGACCGGATGTATTCCTACCGGCTGGGGCTGCTTCTCATCTCCGCCTTCTATATCTGCGTGGTGGCGGCGCAGGAGCTGGTAGCGGAATGGTATCCGGTGTTTGCCGTTTTCGCCAGCTTGTCCAGCGCCTTCTATTGGGTGGGCTATCTGGTTCTGATGTACGATGTTTCGGATGAGCGGAACCGCATCCACTATCTGGCCATGAACAGCATTTTCTTCACCCTGGCCGGTCTGGTGGGGCCCGCATTGGCAGGCCGGGTCATTGCCCTGAACGACGGGCTGCACGGCTATATTATCGTGTTTGGCATCGCCTTTTTCATGTTTCTGCTGGCCGCCGTGGGCAGCCTCAAGATCAAGGCCAAACCCTCCCGGCACAAGGCTTATTATTTGAAGCATACGCTCTTAATGATGAAGCGCAGCCCGGAATGGATGAGGGGACTGTGGGGATTTTTCGCCATGGGGCTGCTGCAGGGCATCATGCTGTTTTTGCCCAATATCCTGCTGTATCAGGTTATGCCCCGGGAGGATCATATCGGCTATATGAGCGTGCTGTTTTCCCTCATTACCATTGCCATGGGGATGCTCATCTCCCGGTTTGCCAAAACGGAGCATACCACCCTGTACCTGTGGATTTCCGGGGGTGGTTTGATTGCCGCGGCGTCCCTGCTTTTGGCGGGATTGTCCCTGTGGTCGGTCATTTCGTTCATGGTGCTCTACTCCTTCTTCAACCCGCTGCAGGGCAATACCTTAACCTCCCACTACTACAACCATGTGGGCAAGCTGCCCCTGAAGGGCAATTTCCGGGTGGAATCGGTGGTGCTGCGGGAGACCTTCCTCAATGCGGGACGGGTTATCTCCATCGTAGTGCTGATCCTGCTTCTGCAGGAGGTGGCAGGCCGGCAGTTGGCCTTCATTCTCTTGGGCGGCGCGGTCTGCCAGCTGATCCTGCCGATGCTCATCGGGCAGAAGAGCGCGGGAACGAAGCGGCAGGCGGGACGGGCTTAATTGTAAATCGCGAATACCCCGATAAAGCTCCCGACAGGCTTATGCCCTGGCGGGTTTCTTTTTTTTGGGGAAGCAGGAATTTCCCGGACCGGATGAGAATTCTCTAGGATTAACGAGAAGGAGGGAGCAAGATGAGAAAAACCATTGCTGTGGTTGGGGAATTCCGCGGAAATTCCAAGCCCCAGGCGGCGCTGAATGCCGCGTTGGAGGATATCCGGGACGGCTTCGGCTATCCTGTGGATTACGAGTGGGTGGATACGGATGAGGTTGAGCGCAGGGGAGCCGCGCTGTTGAAGGGCTACGCGGGCATATGGAGCGCGCCGGGCAGCCCGTTCCGCAGCCTGGAGGGGACGTTGGCCGCCATCTCGTATGCAAGGCGGAATAAGGTGCCGCATTTGGGCACTTGTGCAGGCTTTCAGCACACCATTCTGGAGTATGCCCGGAATGTGCTGGATATTCCGGAGGCGCAGCATGAGGAGTACAATCCGGATGCGGATGTGCTGTTTATTACCCGGCTCGCTTGCTCCCTGGCGGGGCAGGAGCTGGAGATTCTGCTGGAGGAAGGAACGTTGGCCTATTCCTGCTATGGGGAGAAGCAGGCCACGGAAAGCTACTACTGCAACTTCGGCATCAATCCCGGGTTCAGGGAGAAGCTCACCCACAGCGGCTTGCGCCTATCCGGCAAGGACCGGGACGGGGAAGTCCGGATTGTGGAGCTTGCCGGCCATCCCTTTTTTGCCGCCACCTTGTTCGTCCCCCAGACCCGCTCCACAAAGGAGAAGCCGCATCCGCTGATTCTCCGGTTCGTCCAGGCTTGTGCGGAGCAATAGGCGGTGTGCATAACGGCAAAAACCGGCTGTTTTGCCTGCCATAACGGAACGGTGATCTTCCGTATGGCGGTAAAACGCCGGTTTTTTGTTACCCCATCGGAAAGTTGAACTTCGTTAAAGCCATAAAGCGAAACGAAGAGCATTGTGATTGGCAAAAACTACGTCTAAGGACGTACCCGCTTCTTCGAAAATACTCCGATAGGAGTTTTTCTCCCATATCTATTTCCGGCTGAAGCGAGTTTAATGCAAAAGTGCACTTATTTCATGGATCAGCCGCTGAAACGGAGGGGCCATCATGCAAAAGTGCAGTTAAATCACGCGGATTTCAGCTTTTGGGGCGGTTTCAAGCGAAAATAAGTGCACTTTTGCATGAAGAGAGCGAAAAAGAGGGCTCGCGGCTAAAAATAACTGCACTTTTGGCATGATAGCATTGGTAGGATATGGATCACGCGCAGTCTATACAGAACTCAGTGAGTCTTGCTGTCCAATAGATAGCTGAGTAGTTACAAATATGCTCGAAAAATCATATGCAGCTTCAGCACCGGGAGAACGTGGCCCCTGCCGCAGGTCATCCGTTTCTCCGAAGTGCTTCGTAAACGCGGTCGCTCATCCTCGAAATGCTCCGATAGGAGTTTTTATCAATGGAGATGAAAGCTTCTGCTACCACTTGGTCAGCTTGCGGACCAGGGCGGACAGATCCTCCTCGCCGTTGACGAACACCCGCTTCAGCTTGTAGGGATGCTGTTTGGGGGTAGTTTTGCCCTGATCGATGGTGAAGGCGTAGCGGAAGCCGTTGTCCTTGAGAATCTGGAGCGTCGTGTTATTGTACTCGCCGTAGGGATAGCAGAACACGTCAGCCGTTACCCCCAGCTTTTCCTCAATCTGCTTCCGCGCTTCGGTAATCTGCCAGGCCTGCTCCTCCGGTGTCAGCTTGGTCAGGTACGGGTGGGTCATGCCGTGGGGCATAATGTCCCAGCCGCTGTCCCGCAGATCCTCGGCCTGCTCCCAACTGATGAAGCGCTTATCGTCCATCACTCCCGGGGACATGAAGAGGGTTGCGGGAAAGTCCAGCTTGGAGAGCAGGGGCATGACCGTGCTGTGGTTATCCACATAACCGTCGTCGAAGGTCAGCAGCACCGGTTTTTCGGGAGCGGCCGTCCGGCCCTCCATAATATCGGAAAACTCCGCCATGGTTAAGGGGTGGTAGCCGTTATCGGCCAGATATTGCATCTGCTCTGTGAACTTGGCGGGGCTGATCACCGCGGTGCTGCCCGGCATAACCTGAACGCTGTGGTAATACAGCACCGCAATGGAAACCTTGGGACTCCCGGAGCCGCCGTTATAGACGGAAGCGGTGACGCTGGTCCCGGCTGTCGCAGGCGTGGTTGATGGCGCAGCGGGGGACGGGGGCCCGGAGGAGTCCGGGGCTGCGGCCAGGGTGGAAATAGCGGCGGAAGCCTCCGGTGATGGTGATGCGACCACCGCCTCTGTGCCGATTGCTGCGGCAAACTGGTCAGGGGAGGAGGCGGTCTCCGTTTCTTCTGCCGCCGCCCCGCTCTCTGCGGGGGATGGGGAAGCGGGCTCCGCCGTTTGCGCCACCTGGGCCAATGCAGGCTCAAAGGGCTTATCCCCCATATCAAACAAAACCGGAACGGCCACCGCTGCCAGAAGCAATACGACGGCGCCTGCATACAAAGCTGCGCGTTGACTCATTTTCATAGCAAGAACCTCCCTAAAGGTTAACGTGCCTAGAGTCTATCCATTCGATTCAGGGCGCCCGCGGCTTAATCGGGTACCGTCCAGCCGTTTACAACTGTTTCGTATAAGCGGAGAGCTTCCTTGCCTGTTGGCGTGAGCTCATACGTGCCCCTGTTCACCCGCCGGTACCATCCGTAGTAGTTTTTTTGGAGAATGGAGGCGATTTTGGGGCTGCCGGTCAGCTCCCGCAGGCGCGCCGTGGTCAAAGGACCGTGGGTGTCCATGGCCAGGGCGCAGCGGAGAGCGGTTTCCCGGTAGCCGGTGACCAGCTTCCGTCGGGTGCTGCCGCCCACGTTGTAGTCGGCGGAGCGCTGGCGGAATTCCGCTACGAGGCTTGCGGTGCGCCGGGCTGTCCGCTTGGGGGCGTACGGCTCCGGGTCGCACTGGATGTGTACGACGGGTTTCTTGGTTTTGTAGAAGCGGACGGTGAGCAGCCCAACGCCGATCCGCCGGCACAGCCGGGCAATATCGTTCCAGGCCAACCCGTGGGGAGCGCGTCCGGTGGGGCTCATCTCCACGGCCAGATATACCCGGTCGGAGGTGCGCAGCCGGTCCAGCCCCTGGATCAAAAGCGGCAGGTTGAAGCTGCGCTTCAGCTCCACAATAACCGGGTCTTCTCCGTTTTTCAGCGCCACCAGATCGCAATGCTTCACCTCACCCCTGACCTCGTAGCCCTTGGCCTCAAAAAAATGCTTCACCGGCGCGTATAGCTCTGTTTCGTGTTGAATAGCCATGCTGATGCTTTCCTCCTGAACAAACTGAAAGTTGAATGCGCCGGCGGGGCTTGCGGCTCATTGCCGGCTTTGCTCCCGAGGCGAAGAGGAAGGGGAGGGAGACTCCCGGAAGCCTCTGTCCGATACATAGTTCTCCAGGCTCCAGATGCCTTTGCCTTCGGCCTGGGCTTTGGCGGCTATGCCGCGGAAGTCCTCCACATACTTCACATCCGGCGGAAACACCGCCACACGGGCCAGCCCCTCCTCCAGCAGCAGCCGGTTCACCATTTTGTCATCCAGCCATACATAATAGAGGGAACGGCCATAGGTATCCTTCGCCGATACATCCCGCTCCAGCCGCACCTTCTTGCCGGTCAGGAGCTTGCGGGTGAATGCGGCCGCTTCCGCACCGAAGGGCTGGGGCTCCTTCTGCCCCGGTTTGTTGATTTCCGGCGTATCCACCAGAATCATCCGCACCGTTTCCTTGCGGCTGCCGATGGAGACCTGGATGGTATCCCCATCGATGGTTCTTGTAACCGTTGCCTCTGCCGAACCGCCGATTCCGGGGGAGGCCGTCCCTGCAGGAACAGCTGCACCCCGTTCGCTGGAGCAGGCAGCCAGCAAAAGACAAAGGGTCCATATCCATCCCCATTTTTTCATGTTTTCCGTCTCCTGAGCCAATTGGTGTTCACACAGTCCGCCTCACCGGATGGGGGACGCCGCTGGTGTACCTTGTATTTACCCGAATCCATGGGGAAATTAATCCATTCCCATTTACAATTCCACAAGACTTGGCATATTTCCTGCACGCTCTTTCAACGGTGGAAAATAGAGGCAGGCGGAGTCCGGGGGAATCATGGTATAGTAAAAGGAATGAATGTGGAGCTCCCATTGGAGCCGATGCTCTATTTTATGCGGGAGACGGACAAGGTTATGATGAAGATATGATCAGGGACTGTCTTAACACTCCGAGGGCTCCGTGAGCGGGGGGAAGACAAGTCCCCGGGGGGAGGGAATGCGCTTGTTTCAACGGGACTATATTCTGCGCATGATCGAGCAGCTGTCCCAGGTGATGGCCCGGCTCCTGATGCTTAAGTCTCTGGAGGAGCGCCAGGAAGCCCTGGTTCTGCTGGAGGAATTCTACGGCAAGCTGCGTCTGCCTCCGGCCCGGCTGCTCCTGCGTATGCCCGACCCGGAGCTGCTTGCCCTGATCAGCACCAACGGCCAGCCTGATCTGGACAAGGCTGTTGGTCTGGGAATGCTCCTGAAGGAGGAGGGCCGGGTCCATGAGTCTATGGAGCAGTATGGGGAGAGCGGGGAGCGTTTCCGCAAGGCGCTGTATCTGTTTCTGACGGCGGAGCGCCTGGGTGCGGATATGCCCGGCGCGGACTGCCGCGGCTTGATTGAGGAGACCCGGGAGTTGCTGCGGCCATACTTTATTCCGGAGCATACGCTGCTGCTGCTGCTGGATTATTACACCTCCGCGGGACAATATGCCTTCGCCGAGGATGCGCTGTTCGAACTGCTGGAGCAGGAGGTGTCTCCGGCCGGACGACAGGCGGGGGAACGCTTTTACCGGATGCTCCAGGAGGTGCCCGACGAGTCGCTGGAGGAAGGCCGGCTGCCCCGCCATGAGCTGGAGCAGGGCCGCGCGGATCTGCGGCGGCTGGCGGAGCGGGGGGACGCAAACTCCCGCTTGGGATGAGGCGACGGCAGCAGCTATTCCGGTCCGCAAGAAGGAGCTTGAGATGATAGAGGAAAGCTGGATGATAGCGGAAAGCTGGATGATAGCGGAAAACCGGCTTCCGCTATTGGCTTGTATGAAGCATAGTCGGGCCCGGGGGTGGCTCTGGTGCATGTGATGCGGACTCAGGTGAAAAACCGGCTTTTTTTCTTCCACGCGGACAGACGATCCGTTATGAGGCGGAAAACAGCCGGTTTTGGCGGTCCATCGGACATTTAACGGATCGTGAGTCCGCGAAATCCTCAAATGGGCACAAATTTGAAAATTAGCGGAACGTATGTCCGGATAGCTGTCCATTCAGGTTTGGGAGCCGCCCCACACTCGATTTATATCCGCCCCTTCCGCATCTGCCTCCCGATCGCCCCGCCAGCATCCGAAGCATACGCCCAGTCCCATCCGAATCCTCCCGCAGGAGCTATGCCGCCAAAAAAATGTTTCAACGGTCTGTTATACCATTCTTAATTGTCTGTTTTCTTGAGAATGAATCGACAAATTTTTGTAACAGTTCGTTCACAAACCTGGCCTCAAATTGTGAAAAGGGTGTAACATTATCCAATGAAAGCCTTATTATTCGGGATTTATTGGGATTTTACCCCTGTTTTCATTCACAAACGTGTCACCATTCTGTCTCTTTTCCTTTTGGCGAAATAGGTGTATGATTTGAATATAGTAATTGCTGTTATATAAATTAATTAAATCTGTTTTATTCGGAGGGAATGAAGATCATGAAACAATGGGAAGGATTCCAAGGCGGCGCATGGGAAAAGGAAATTAACGTCAGGGACTTCATTCAGCAAAACATCACTGTGTATACCGGCGACGATGCATTTCTTGCACCAGCTACGGAAGCAACCAACCAATTGTGGAAGCAAGTCATGGAACTCTCCAAGCTGGAGCGGGACAATGGCGGCGTTGTGGATATGGACACTGAAGTGGTTTCCACTATCACCTCCCACGGCCCCGGCTACCTGAACAAGGATCTGGAGACCGTAGTCGGCGTGCAAACCGACAAGCCCTTCAAGCGCTCCCTGCAGCCCTTCGGCGGCATTCGTATGGCAGAGCAGGCTTGTGAATCCTACGGCTACAAAGTAAGCGAAGAAATTACCCGGATTTTCACCGAAATCCGTAAAACCCATAACCAAGGCGTATTCGATGCCTACACCGACGAAATGAAGCTGGCCCGTAAGGCCGCCATCGTCACCGGTCTTCCCGACGCTTACGGCCGCGGCCGGATCATCGGCGACTACCGCCGCGTTGCCCTTTACGGCATCGACCACCTCATCGCCGAGAAGAAGAAGGACTTGGCCAACACCGGCCTGCGCACCATGAGCGATGATGTGATCCGTCTGCGCGAAGAGCTGAACGAGCAAATCCGCGCCCTGAACGAGCTGAAGAAGCTGGGCAAGGCCTACGGCTTCGACCTGTCCCAACCGGCGCAAACCGCGAAGGAAGCTTTCCAATGGCTGTACCTGGGCTACCTGGCCGCCATCAAGGAGCAAAACGGCGCTGCCATGAGCCTGGGCCGCACCTCCACCTTCCTGGACATCTATGTAGAACGCGATCTGAAGGCAGGCGTCATCAACGAGCAGCAAGCCCAAGAGCTGGTTGACCACTTCGTCATGAAGCTGCGTCTGGTCAAGTTTGCCCGGACTCCGGAATACAACGAGCTGTTCAGCGGCGACCCCACCTGGGTAACCGAGTCCATCGGCGGCGTTGGCTTGGACGGCCGTCCGCTGGTCACCAAGAACTCCTTCCGGTTCCTGCATACTCTTGACAACCTGGGCCCGTCCCCGGAGCCGAATCTGACAGTGCTCTGGTCCACCCATCTGCCGGAAGCCTTCAAGGACTACTGTGCCAAGATGTCCATCAAGACCAGTGCCATCCAATATGAGTCCGATGATCTGATGCGCAATGAGTTCGGCGACGACTATGCTATCGCCTGCTGCGTATCCGCTATGCGCGTCGGCAAGCAAATGCAATTCTTCGGCGCCCGCGCCAACCTGGCCAAGGCTCTCCTGTACGCCATCAACGGCGGCGTGGACGAGAAGCTGAAGATCCAAGTAGGCCCGAGCTTCGCTCCCATCACCTCCGAGTACCTGGATTTCGACGAAGTGATGAAGAAGTACGACGCCATGATGGAATGGCTGGCTGAGCTGTACATCAACACCCTGAACTGCATCCACTACATGCATGACAAATACAGCTACGAGCGCATCGAAATGGCGCTGCACGACACTCATATCCTGCGCACCATGGCCACCGGCATCGCCGGCCTGTCCGTAGCAGCCGACTCCCTGTCCGCCATCAAGTACGGCAAGGTCAAGACCATCCGCGACGAAAATGGCCTGGTTGTAGACTTCGCCACCGAAGGCGAGTTCCCGAAATACGGCAACAACGACGACCGTGTGGACCAACTGGCTGTTCAACTGGTCGAGTCCTTCATGACCAAGCTGCGCAAGCACAAGACCTACCGGAATTCCGTCCACTCCATGTCCATCCTGACCATCACCTCCAACGTGGTGTATGGCAAGAAGACCGGCAACACCCCGGACGGACGCCGCGCCGGCGAGCCGTTTGCACCTGGCGCCAACCCGATGCACGGCCGCGACGAGAAGGGCGCATTGGCTTCCCTGTCCTCCGTCTCCAAGATTCCGTATCAATACTCGGTAGATGGCATCTCCAACACCTTCTCCATCGTGCCTCATGCGCTGGGCAAGGACGACAAGAGCCAAATCAAGAACCTGGTCGCCATCCTGGACGGTTATGCCTCCAAGCACGGCCACCACTTGAACATCAACGTGTTCAACCGCGAGACTTTGATGGACGCCATGGAGCATCCGGAGAAGTACCCGCAGCTGACCATCCGGGTATCCGGCTATGCCGTTAACTTCATTAAGCTGACCCGCGAGCAGCAGCAAGATGTCATCCACCGGACCTTCCACGCTACCATGTAATAAGGAAGTCTGGCTTCGGGCCTTCCGGGGTTTGTGCCTAACCCAAGCCCCGGAGTCCGTTTGAACACCGCTATGCTCTATAAGGAGAGAAGCCTGCACATATGCAGGCTTTTGCCTGTTTTTATGTTTACGGATTACGTTTACGGTCATACCCGCGGCTAGCCGGACAAACAGGGATAGGCCGGAGCGGATGGAGAAGCCTCGGATTTGGAGTGGACCGCCATGCAAATTCGAGGTCTTTATTCCGCAATTCATGTGACTATTTTCACAAGAGCAGAGAAAAGGAAGATGCCGGTTGACAAAGCAAATATCCGTTTGTATCGGGAGCTCCTGTCATCTGAAAGGGGCGTACCGCCTGATTGAGGAGCTGCGCCAGCTGATCGCCAGCCGCGGGCTGCTGGAGGAAGTGGAATTGAAAGCGAACTTTTGCGCGGGCCGCTGCCAGCATGCCGTTTCCGTGCAGGTGGACGGCAATCCCTGTATCCAGGTCAATGAGGAAGGCATCGGGCAATTCCTGAAGGAAGTGCTGGAGGAGAGAGGATAACCATGGGACTGCTTCATTTCCAGGCCGCCAATTGCAAAAATTGCTACCGGTGCATCCGCACCTGCCCCGTTAAAGCCATTGAATTCAAAGACAACCAGGCCCGCATTGTGGCTGAGGATTGTATTTTTTGCTGCAGATGTATGAAGGAATGCCCCCAGAACGCCAAAACCGTGGAGTCCGATGCAGGCAAGGTGCTGCGGATGCTCCAGTCCGGCGCCAATGTCATCGTCAGTTTGGCGCCTTCCTTTGCCGGGTTTACCCCGGACCCTCACGGATATATCCGCCGTTTGTACCGGGCCGGTTTCTCCCAGGTGCGGGAAACAGCGGAGGCCGCGGAGGAAGTCTCCCGCTGCTATGAGGAGGAGTTCCGCCGCAAGGGGCGGCTTATCACCACCGCTTGCCCCGTGGTTGTGGAATATATTGAGAAGTACAGCCCCCAGTGGACGCCGTATCTGGCCGAGACGGATTCGCCCTTAATGGCCCATGCCAAGTGGATCAAGGAGCGTTATCCCGATGCCAAGGTAGTATTCGTAGGGCCCTGCTATGCCAAAAAAATGGAGGCCAACCAGCAGCCTGGTTATGTGGATGCAATGCTGACCTTCGATGAAGTGGAATGGCTTCCTCTGCTGACCGCAGAGGAGGAGGTTTCTGCGGCGGCGGCTGCAGCAGCGGCCGTACCCGCCGATGTGCCGTCTCCATTAATGGAAGCCCGGCTGTACCCCATTGACGGCGGAGTAGTGGAGACCACCTTCAAAACCGGCAGCGAGCAGCCGGCTTCCACCCGCCTGCGGGCAGTGTCCGGCATCGAAAACTGCCGCAAGCTTTTGTCCTCCCTGAAGGAGCTGCCGGAGGGTTATTTCCTGGAAATGAACGCCTGCGAAGGAGGCTGCATCAACGGTCCCGCCGCGGGAGATCATATTCATCCTCTGCTGAAGCAGGACCGGATTCTCGCCTACCGGCAGCATCCGGCTCCCCAAGGATCGGCTCTGCCCATGGAGAAAAAGGACATGATCCGCCGCTCCTTCCGCGACCGCAGCAAGGCTCCTGTGCGGTACTCCAAGGAGGAAATTCGGGATATTCTGTTGAAGCTGGGCAAGGAACGGCGGGAGGATGAGCTGAACTGCGGCGCCTGCGGCTATGACACCTGCAAGGACAAGGCGGAGGCGGTGCTGGCCGGCAAGGCTGAGCTGTACATGTGTATGCCCTATGCCCAAACCCGGGCGGAGTCCTTTGCCCATGTCCTGCTGGAGAAGACACCCAACGCGGTGATAGCGGTGACTGAGCAGCATTTGATCAAGGAAGTGAACGCCGCTGTCGGCGTATTTTTTCACACGGATTCGCAGCAGCTATTGGGCCTGCCGCTGGAATATCTGATTCCCGCCGAGGAAATTACTCTGTCTCCCGGTGAGCACGCGCGCAAGAAGCTGTATTTTCCCGAGCTGCGCAAAACCGCCATTGTGTCTGCCGCCTACGTGCCGGAGCAGCAGCTGTATCTGGTGATTCTCCATGACCTGACCGAGCAGGAGCAGGAACAGGAGAAGCTGCGGGCGTTGAAGCAGGAAACGGTAGAAATGGCCCAGCGGGTCATTGAGAATCAGATGCGGGTGGCCCAGGAAATTGCCGGGCTGCTGGGCGAGACCACAGCGGAAACCAAGGTGACCCTGACCAAAATGAAGCGGCTTCTGCTGGAGGAGTGAGACCATGGCGATGATGGAGCATCGGCTGTTTGCGGATGTGGGCGCCAGCAGCCTGAACAAGGCCGGGGAGGAGCTGTGCGGGGACAAGGTGCATATTACCCGGACCCCGGATTCGGCGGTGATTGTGCTGGCGGATGGTTTGGGCAGCGGAGTGAAGGCCAATATTCTGGCCACCCTGACCTCGAAAATCGCCGGGGATATGCTCCGGATGGGGATGGATATCGAGGATGTGGTGGATACCCTGACCCAGACTCTGCCCGTATGCAAGGTCCGAGGGGTGGCCTATTCCACCTTCACCATCTTTCAGGTGTTCGCCGACGGGCGGGCGTATCTGGTGGAATACGACAACCCCTCCACCTTCTTCTACCGCCAGGGCAAGCTGGAGGAGCTGTATTATCTGGAGCGGACGGTGAACGGCAAGATCATTAAGGAGTCCCGCTTCCGCGTCACCGAGGAGGATACGGTGGTGCTGGTCAGCGATGGCGCGGTTCATGCCGGAGTGGGGCAGATTCTGAATCTGGGCTGGCAGTGGAGCCATATCGCCGAGCATCTGGGCAAAATTGTGCGGGAGACAGCCTCCACCCGGGCGGTGGCCCGGCAGCTGGCGGAGGCCTGCGAAGCCCTGTACTGCGGCAAACCCGGGGATGACACCACGGCGGTGGCGGTGCGCTTTCGGATGGCCAGCCCTGTGACGCTGTTGGTGGGACCGCCCAACAATCCCGAGCTGGACAGCCGGATTGTGCGGGAATGGTTCGACCGCCCCGGCAAAAAGGTGGTCTGCGGAGGCACCTCCGCCACCATCGCCTCCCGGGAGCTGGGCGTGGAGCTGGAGGTGGACTGGTCCTCCGCCACCGACCCGGATATCCCTCCGGCGGGGAAGCTTGCGGGAGTGGATCTGGTGACGGAAGGGGTGCTGACCCTGCGCAAGGTGCTGGAGCATCTCCAGGCCTACCGGGCGGGGGGCACCCTGGACCGCAAAAACAACGGCGCCTCCCGGCTGGCCCGATTGCTGCTGCGGGAGGCCACAGAGATTCATTTTATTGTCGGCACAGCCATTAATCCGGCGCATCAGAACCCTAATTTTCCCCAGGACTTGAATATCAAGCTGCGGATTGTCAACGATATGATCCGTACCCTGCGGGAATTGGACAAACCTACCTCCATCACTCTATACTAAGATGCCGGGGCAGGGCGGATGCCTTGCTCCGCGTGACGGCTCCGCTAGGCCGTGTTTGCAAACACGCCCTAGGACCGTTGCGGGAGAATGATGCAGTGAGGTTAATAAGTTGAGCGCAGATAGGGATATGAACATGAATGGCGTTGCCGATATGGATTTGCCGCAGTATCTGTATACCTTTGCATGCAGGGAAGAGGAGCTGGAGCTGTGCCGGATGGAGCAGCGCGCTCTATTCGGCAGGGAAGCCTGCCCGGGAGGCTGGCTGGCCTCTTCCCGTTTGCTTGAGCCGGGCCGGAGCCCCTTTATCCGGCAGCGGCTTTTTGTGCGCAAGCGGGCCTCCTCCCTGGAGGAGCTGGTTGCCTGTGCGGAGGGCTGGAGCATGGAGGGGAGGACCTTCAAGCTTCGCTACGTGCCAACGGCGGAGAACGGCTTCGATTACGGCGCGTGCAGGCAGATTGAGCGCAAGGTGGGAGCGGTGATCCGCGGCAAGGCGGAAATGCGGCAGCCGGAGACGGTACTGGGGGTCACCGATACCGACGGTGGCGGCTGGCTCCTGGGGGAGCTGGCGGATAATCCGGCGGTATGGCTGGCCCATCAGAACAAGCCGCAGAGCTACTCCACCGCCCTCAGCACCCGGGTGGCCCGGCCGCTGGTGAACATTGCCCTGCCTTGGCCGGATCGGGAGCTGGCCGGCAAAACCCTGCTGGACCCCTGCTGCGGAATGGGCACGGTGCTGATTGAGGCTTTGTCCATGGGCGCAACGGCCTCGGGCTCCGACGTGAACCCGCTGGCTGTCCAGGGGGCCAGGGTCAATCTGGCTTATTTCGGGTATTCCGATGTGGTGAAATTATGTGACATTGCCCATGCCGAAGGCGCATATGATGCAGTGATTGCCGATTTGCCCTACAATCTGTGCTCCAAAAGCCCCCGGGACGAGCAATTGGCCATTCTCCGCCATGCGGCAGGCCTGTCGGGCAGGATTGTGCTGGTCACCACGGAGGCGGAAGAGCTGGATGAACTGGTGGCCGCAGCGTGTCTTCTGGTGGAGGACAGCTGCCGGATTCCCAAGGGAAAGCTGGTCCGCCGGGTTCTGCTTTGCCGCCTGTCCCACACGCCCCAGCCCAAAATTTCATAAAATTCGGTAAACTCTCCTCCCCGGTCTGCATATTTATTTATTACATTCCATTTGGGGGATTGTCTTGGATTGACTGCCGGGAGACAGATTGTTCATGTCAGCTAACCTTCAACGAAATGTCAGGATGCTGCCAAGAGATGCATGAGTGATCGGGAGGAGGGTTACCATGAGTATTTTCAAGAAAATTTCGGATTACCGGGCGGAAAACGAGCGCCTGGCGTGGAAAGGGACCTTTGCAGAGTATTACGAACTGGTGAGGAAAAACCCGAAGCTGGCCATGACAGCCCATTCCAGGGTATTCCACATGATCGCCTCCAAGGGCACCGAAGAGCGGAACGGCCAGATTCGCTACAAGTTTTTTGACAATGATATCTTCGGGCTTGACCGGGCTCTGGAGAAGCTGGTGGAGGAATATTTCCATTCTTCTGCCAGACGTCTGGATGTCCGCAAACGGATTCTGCTTCTGATGGGGCCCGTCAGCGGCGGCAAGTCCACATTGGTCACCATGCTCAAAAAAGGGCTGGAGGAATACTCCCGCACCGACGACGGCGCTGTTTATGCCATTTCCGGCTGCCCCATGCACGAGGACCCGCTGCATCTGATCCCGAGCGAGCTGCGGGCGGATGCGGAGAAGGAATTGGGCGTCAAGATTGAGGGCAATCTCTGCCCCTCCTGCCAGATGCGGCTGAAAACCGAATACGGCGGACGCATCGAGGATGTAATGGTGGAGCGGGTATTTATTTCCGAGGTGGACCGGGTGGGCATCGGCACCTTCAGTCCCTCCGACCCCAAATCCCAGGATATTGCCGACCTGACAGGCAGCATCGATTTTTCTACCATAACCGAATACGGCTCTGAATCCGACCCCCGCGCGTACCGTTTTGACGGTGAATTGAACAAGGCCAACCGGGGGCTCATGGAGTTTCAGGAAATGCTCAAGTGCGACGAGAAATTCCTCTGGAACCTGCTCTCCCTGACGCAGGAGGGCAATTTCAAGGCGGGGCGCTTCGCCCTGATCAGTGCGGATGAGCTGATTGTGGCCCATACCAATGAATCGGAATACAAGAGCTTTATCGCCAACAAAAAGAATGAAGCGCTGCAGTCGCGGATGATCGTGATGCAGATTCCTTATAATCTGAAGGTCTCCGAGGAAGAAAAAATCTACGCCAAGCTGATCCGCCAGTCGGACATGAACCATGTCCATATCGCCCCCCACGCCTTGCGCGCCGCCGCGATCTTCTCCATCCTGACCCGGCTGAAGGAAACCAAGAAGCAGGGGATGGACCTGGTGAAGAAGATGCGGATGTACGACGGCGAATCCATTGAGGGCTACAAGGAAGCGGATCTGAAGGAGATGCAGAACGAGTATGCCGAAGAGGGCATGACGGGCATTGACCCCCGCTATGTCATCAACCGGATTTCCAGCGCCTTGATCCGCAAGGATGTGCAGTGCATCAACGCCCTTGATGTGCTGCGGGCCCTGAAGGACGGCCTGGACCAGCATCCTTCCATTACCAAGGAGGAGCGGGAGCGGTATCTCAACTTCATCTCCGTAGCCCGCAAGGAATACGACGAGCTGGCGAAGAAGGAGATTCAGAAGGCCTTCGTCTATTCCTTCGAGGAGTCCGCCAAGACTCTGTTCAACAACTATCTGGATAATATTGAAGCCTTCTGCAACTGGCAAAAGATCAAGGACCCTCTTACCGGGGAAAATGTGGACCCGGACGAACGCCTGATGCGCTCCATCGAGGAGCAAATCGGCATCAGCGAAAATGCCAAAAAAGCCTTCCGGGAGGAAATTCTGATCCGCATGTCCTCGTACCAGCGGAAAGGCAAAAAATTCGAATACAACACCCATGAGCGCCTGCGCGAGGCTATCGAGAAAAAGCTGTTCACCGATCTGAAGGATATCGTGAAGATTACCACCTCCTCCAAAACACCGGATGAGCAGCAATTGAAGCGGATCAATGAAGTGACGGCGCGGCTGATTGAGGACAACGGCTATTGCCCCGTATGCGCCAATGAGCTGCTGCGGTATGTGGGAAGCCTGCTGAACCGGTAATAAACAGACGCCCGGCATCAAAGAGAAACGGCAGTGCCTCCTTTCTGGGTCGGAAAGAGGCGCTGCCGTTTTACTATTCATTGGCTTTCATTTTTGGTCATACTGGTTTTCTTGCGGTGCCGGATGGTCTGAATGAATGCATCAGCCAGCTCCCGTTCTTCATCTGTCCAATGATCGGCAGCGGTGTAACGAGCCTTTCCCTCACTGATGTAATGATCTCTGCCCAGAATATAATCAATCGTTACTTCAAAATAATCCGCAATTCGCCGGACCAATTCCAGGGATGGCTCGCGCTGGTCGCGCTCGTACATGCCAATGGCGCTTTCACTCAACTGAAACAGCTTGCCGCATTCCTTCTGTGTGAGCCCCCGCCCCAGGCGCAGGCTGCGAAGTCGTTGACCGAATGTCATGGCATCATCACCTACCGGAATCATAGCATATCATGTGGGCCAAAAAGAGAGTGCAGACAAAATGTGTTGACTATGCACGGAATGTAACGCTATCATGAAGATTGAACTTATAGGGAAAGTTGGCACTTTGGGAAGATTCGGGATAATTCAGGACAATTCGGGGGTACCCATGAACAATAGTTTTTATAAAAGTCCGGACCAATGGCTGGCCGATCAGCGGGACAAGCTTATCCAAGAGGGGGACCTCTACCGGACAGTCGACAACAATTGCATGCTGACCATTCAGGGAGAGGAAAAGGTTCTGGATCTGCTTATGCGGCTGGCCGGGGATGCGGGCAGCTTATTGCTGCTGGAGCAGTGGTATGCCGAGCGGCTGGAGACGGCGGGACCATTTTCCAATATCCATAAAAATAAAGCTTTTCCTATGGAAGGATAATGTAGAATTATGTCGAATTAGTGAAGGAATCTTAAAGTGTTGGAGGAGGTATGCCTGTGTCGGCAATTTTGCGCAACATGAGCTTAAGACTGAAATTGATCCTGTCCTTTGCCGTCATCCTGTCCGTCCCTGGCTTAATCATTGGGTACATCTCCTATGAAACCGCCAAATCCCGGCTGGCCGTTCAGCTGATCCGCAGCGCGGACGAGAATGTGGCCCTGCTGGACCGGGTTATCGAAAGCGAAATTTCCGGGCGTATTAAGGATATAGATTATTTGGCGGGTCTGGTGGATAAGGAGGATTTGCAGGGCAGCGGCCAACAAGCCAGAGCTTATCTGGAGGAATACATAAAGCTCCATCCCGAAATGAACACCATCTTTATCGGAACGCCGGATAAACGGTTTTTGAACGCGCCCAAGGCGGATTTGGGGGCGGATTTTGATCCCACCTCCCGCCCGTGGTACCAGACGGCGGCCAAGGACAGCTCCAAGGTGGCCATTGCTGCCCCATACATATCCAAAACCACAGGCGACTTCGTGATTTCCCTCTCCAAGGTGCTGCGGGACGGCTCGGGCACCATCGGCGCCGAGATCAAGCTGGCCAATCTGGAGGCGATTGCCCAGCAGGTCAGTATCGGGCAGCATGGCTTCGCCGTCCTTCTGGACCAAGAGCGCAAGGCCATTGTTCATTCCGAGTTTGCAGCGGGCGCTGATCTGACGGGCTCCTGGGTGGAGCAGGTATTTGGCGCCGACAGCGGGGAAACGGTGTACGACGACGGCTCCGGCGCCAAGCGCATCCGTTATGCCACCAACGCCCTGACCGGCTGGAAAATCGGCGGCGTCATCGAGGAAGCGGAGGAGTCTGAGCAGGCGGCCCCCATTTTGCAGAAAACGCTTATGGTGCTGGCTGCCGCTTTCCTGGTGTTCGGCGCATTGGCCATGGCCATTATCTGGCTGATTATCAAGCCTGTCCGGGATCTGGGCGCTGTGGCCGCACGAATCAGCGAAGGGGATCTGACCCAACGGGCGGAGGTCCGCGGCAAGGACGAGATCGGCCGGTTGGGAAGCAGCTTCAACGCCATGGCGGACTCCCTCTCCAGCCTGCTGACCCAGGTGCAGGATGTGTCCATGCAGGTGGCCGCTTCCTCCCAGGAGCTGACGGCCAGCGCCGAACAGACCTCCAGGGCCACGGAGCAGATTGCCGGGTCCATCCAGGAGGTGGCGGAGGGCGCATCCCGCCAGGTGGAGCATGTGGAGCAAGGCGCCGGGTCCATCCGGCTTATGGATCAGGGGATCGGCCGGATCGCTGAAGGGTCAGAGGCCGTTTCCCAATCCGCCGGAGAAGCCTCCCTGCATTCCAATGAAGGGTTGGCCGTTATGGAGGAAGCCATCCGCCAGATGAAGCGGGTGGAGCAGGAGGTCAGCACCTTGAATCAGGTGATGGGCCAACTGGACGAGCGTTCCGCGGCCATCGGCGAAATCGCCGCCGTTATGACGGATATTGCCCAGCAAACCAATATTTTATCCATCAACGCTTCGATTGAAGCGGCCCGCGCCGGAGAGCATGGCCGGGGCTTCGCCGTGGTGGCCCAGGAAGTGAAGAAGCTGGCGGAGCAGTCCCGCAGGTCTGCGGAGGAGATCGCCGTGAGAATCGGAACGGTCCGCAGGGATACGGACACTGCCGTTCAGGCTACCGTCATTGTGGTGGAGGGGGTGGGCCGCGGCTCCGAGTCCATCCGCCATGCCGGCGAGCTGTTCGACACCATCCGGAGCATGTTGGAGCAGGTAGCGGAGCAGTCCGATGCCATGAACCAGACGGTGGGCATGATTGCTGAGGAGTCGGCCAATGCGGTGGAGGCCATGGCGCAAATCTCCGAAACCACTGCGGCCACGGCGGACAATACCCATGACGTATCCTCCGCGACGCAGGAGCAGCTGGCGTCCATGGAGGAAATTGCTTCCTCCTCCAACGCGCTGTCCCGGCTTGCCGAGGATATGCAGCAGCTGATGAGCCGCTTCAAAATGTAACGGAATTAGCCCGGAATGCCAACTGTTGTGTGGTTGGCGTCCGGGCTTTTTTTGGCATATCGCAAAGATCGCAAAGTGATAATTCCAAAATGTCCAAACGAGGAGAACAAGCGGCTCGGTAAGCTTCGGTAAGCTTCTGTAGTCGTCCAAACGGACACAGAATCCGTTATTTGGCAGAAAAATGCTGGTTTTTCATCTGAGCGGACACAGGATTCGTTATGTGCCGGAAAAGGGGCGGTTTGGGAGGGTGGTAGAGGAAATAGCGTATCGTGAGTCCGCAAAATCATCAAAAGTCTGCATTTTGGGAAAATAACGGCTTTTGTGTCCGGATAAGCGGACCTTCATAACGAAGTGCAGCCGTAAGGCGTGCTATACGCCGGAATGGCAATTTTAGCCGGGTTGAGGGAAGCGCCATCCGGGATCATGGGCGGTAGGGTCAACTAATCAGGCGGAACCTGTGCCAAAGGCTGCCGGTCATACAGGAGAGTGGGCTGGTCAGCCAATTCGGCCCCTGAAGTGAAATAGCGGAAGGTGATTTTCCGCTATTTATCATTAGCTGCTCCGAATGGAGGGATAACGGAAGAAGAGCTTCCGCTATCCCTCCATTTTCCTCCGGTTATGCAGAGGGGTGGCGGGAATAGGGGAAAACAGGCTTCCGCTATCCTCTCTATAACCGCCGCCCGCCGCAAATAGCGGAACTACGCAGGGCTCTATTTGCAGACTCCCCCGGTGAATCCCTTTGCAAGAACAAACGGAGGCTCGGAGATAGCGGACCTTGGCGCGCGCTTTTGCATCGGTCAGTTGACAGGCCCCACATGCAGCGGGCCGGAGATGCTGGTCAGGGTCAGGCTCCGTTTGCTTTCTCCGGTGGTGCCGGAGCATTGCCGCTTCAGCTTGCCGGTTGCGGCTCCTTCGTAGCCGCAGCTGACGGAGCCGGTGATGGAGCTGAGCTCATAGGCGAAGGGAAGCTTGGCATCCGCAGTCAGATTGACATTGCCGGATATGGTATTGACGGAGCCGGAGCTTTCCCAGGAGGCGCCGGTAATCTGCACATTCCCGGAGACAGATTCCACGCCGAAATCTCCGCTTAAGCCGCCTACGCTGATTTTTCCGGACACATTGGCCAGATTATGGCTTTTGCCCTTCAAGCCTGCCAGATCGATGTTTCCCGAAACCGAGGTTCCGCTAAAATAACTAACCTGGAGAGAGGGACCCTTGACTGAACCGGATACCGTGGCTACCTCCAGATCCTCCATCGGGGCCTCCGGCAGCCGGATGCGGAGTGTGGTGCTCCTGCCCTGGGGCATCTGCTGCTTCTTGGCTTCCGTCGGTTTGACGAAAACCCGGAACGTATCCCCGCTGCTATCCGCCCCAAACTCGTAATAATCCGTCCAGTCCTCGCCCTCCCGGACGGCAATTTGGCCATCCAGCAGTGCCTGGGGTTTGGCATCCTTGGCCGTTTCGATTATCACCTGCGTGTCCACCGTCTCGATCCGCACGGAACGGATTTCACCTGTTGCCTTCCGTTCCTCCTGTATGGTTACCGTTCCGCCGGGTTTTTTGGCTTCCGGACTGGCGCCGGCCGCATAGGCTTTTAGCGCTTCATTCAACTGCGCAACCGTATCGACAAGGCTGGGGCTGGGACTTGGGCTGGCAGCGGGCGAAGGGGAGCTGCTTGACGGGACTGCCCGGATATCCACCAATGCCCAAACCAGGGCGAGAAACAAAAGGGCGCAAATGGCCGGGATGGCCATTTTTCGCCAACGGGGGTAGGACTTTGCTGTTGCTGAAGGTGCTTCCGGCAGTGTGGCCCGGGAACGGTAATCCGCCAGAATGTCCGCTGCCAATGCTTCGGGGGCTCCGAGAGAGTCCGCAATCTCCTCCGATGTTTTCCCCTCGGCTTGCGCCAGCCGGAAGTGCTCCCGGTAGTCCTGCAGAATCTCCTCGCGCTCCTCCTGCGGAATGTCCTGCAGAAGCTGCTCCAATTTTACTAAATACGGGTTGCTCACGAGCGGTCCTCTCCTTTGAAAAATGACTCCATAATCCGGTTCACACCGTTGGAAAAACTGACCCATTCGCTTACCAATTCATCCCTGTAAGCCTTGCCCTGCTCCGTCAGCCGGTAATACTTGCGCGGAGGACCCTCGTTGGATTCCTTCAGGTACGTGGAGAAGTACCCCTCCTGGGTCAGACGCCGGAGCAGGGGATAAATAGTCCCCTCCGAGATTTGAATATTGTCCGAAATCATATTGACCAGCTCATAGCCGTAATAATCCTTTTGCCCGGCCATCACCAGCACGCACAGCTCGAGAACGCCTTTTTTAAACTGCGTATTCATGTGATGCCCCACCATCTCCTAATATTTGCCTGAGTCTATTATATAAAAAGGTATCGTGTATTGCAAGGTACTGTGCAAACAATAAATGCAAAGGCTTGTCCGTTTTCCGACAATCCTTCTTTGGAGGGTCGCCGAATGGGGACGGCGGGTTTATAATGGACAGGAACGTTTTTATCCAACATATATATTTTGGGAAAAGAGGGAACCAAGGCATGCTTATCGGCAAAGGAAGCAAGCTGTTGATGATCGGGGATTCGGTTACGGATGCGGAACGCAAACGCCCGGTGGGAGAAGGCCGGGGAGAGGATATCGGCAAAAGCTATGTAGCGATTGTAAACGCTCTCTTGAACAGCGCCTGCCCGCAGGAGCAAATCCGGGTGGTCAATATGGGGGTTTCGGGAAATACGTCCCGCGATCTGCTGCAACGGTTTCAGACGGATGTGCTGGATTTGAACCCGGACTGGCTGACCATCATGATCGGCATCAACGACATCTGGCGGCAATTCGACGCGCCCCTCCGCCCGGAGGTCCACGTGTATCCGGAGGAGTATGAGGCCAACCTGAACAAGATGATGGAGCTGGTCAAAGGCAAGGTCAAACAAACCGTGCTCATGAGCCCCGTCTTCATGGAGCGGAACCGCCAGGATGACATGCGGGCCACGCTGGATACCTACATCGCCATCATGAAAAAAACCGCTGCGCGTCATAACGCCTTGTTCATCGACGTGCAGTCCGCCTATGAGCAGGTGCTGGAGCATATGCACCCCATGAACATTGCCTGGGACCGGGTACACCCCAATATGACCGGGCACATGATCATCGCCCGCTCCTTCCTCAAGGCCGTAGGCTTCGAGTGGTAGGTTCGGACCGGATAACCGTTGTCATTGTAGGAGCAGGGCACCGCAGCCTGCTGTATGCTTCCTGCAGCTGTACCAGGCCGCAACCGAATATGGACGGACGGTAATGGTCTGTCATGTCCTGCGGTATGCTCCGTTCTACCATGCCATCTCATCCGGCATCCCGATCCGCGTAAAGGGCATGAGTACACGGAAAAACGGATCGAGGTTCCGGTTACCAGCGACAGCCACGGCGGAGGAGACTTATTGCTTGTCGCCGATTTTGTGAGTGTGCTGCGGGGACAAGAGCCGTCCATTTCCTCCACTTCTCGGGAAAAGTCGCTTTACGGGCATCAGATCGGCTTTGCTGGCGAGCAATCGCGTTTGGAAGGCAGAACCATCCAAATCGGCGGTATATAAAAAAGCGACGGGCCGCCGACCGCGGCAGCCATGATGATAGCCGCTGCGGTCGGCGTTCTACTTCGTATGGGAAGGCATGAATGAATTTCAACATTCAAGGAATGACAGCTGGTGCGAATGCCAAGCTCCCATAAAAACCCCGGCTCCTTCGCACCTCAGATATTGTCGAATTTAAACGAAAAAGATTAACGCTCAAAAATGTCAATATCTATGCTATACTTTTTTTATATGCGCTACAGATATCCTCGCGCAAGCTATCTTGATTTTGGATTGATCGTAGCTGTTTTTGCTGTCGCACTCCGTATGGAGTGCGTGGATTGAAATCCTTGAATTTGTATACATTTTCGTGTTATTATTGTCGCACTCCGTATGGAGTGCGTGGATTGAAATTGACCGGCCAAGGTAACAGAACACTCTCTGATGGTCGCACTCCGTATGGAGTGCGTGGATTGAAATAGCTCTATGGATTCCTGCATCGGGACATAGGTGGTCGCACTCCGTATGGAGTGCGTGGATTGAAATTTCGGGGGTTGGTCTGATGACGCGGCGTAAGATCGTCGCACTCCGTATGGAGTGCGTGGATTGAAATGGGTTGGACGATGATCCCAGCACTGGGAGCCGTGTCGCACTCCGTATGGAGTGCGTGGATTGAAATAGCTTTTCAAAAGCCGAATGGAGTCCAACGGAAGTCGCACTCCGTATGGAGTGCGTGGATTGAAATTTCGCTTTTCTATTGTTTCTTGGATTCTTACATGTCGCACTCCGTATGGAGTGCGTGGATTGAAATCGGCGCGGCGAATTCCTAGCGCTGGAATGGACGGGTCGCACTCCGTATGGAGTGCGTGGATTGAAATAGTATGAACAGCGTTATCAAAAAGGCAAGGGTCGTCGCACTCCGTATGGAGTGCGTGGATTGAAATTTGCTGAAGAACTGGGTCATTTTGAAACAAGCAAGTCGCACTCCGTATGGAGTGCGTGGATTGAAATCCGCGAAGACAGCAAGGCCGTCATAAGCTTCAGCGTCGCACTCCGTATGGAGTGCGTGGATTGAAATTTGGCCTGTCCCCGGGTCAACTATCACCCCTCCTGGTCGCACTCCGTATGGAGTGCGTGGATTGAAATCGATCCCTTGAAACTCTGGTATACTTCACTTTTGTCGCACTCCGTATGGAGTGCGTGGATTGAAATGAACGTAGGAAATCGCACCGGCGTTGCAGAGCGCGTGTCGCACTCCGTATGGAGTGCGTGGATTGAAATGAGTACGCGGTAACGTTTGTGATTAAGCCCAACGGTCGCACTCCGTATGGAGTGCGTGGATTGAAATCGTAGTTAATCGACGTAAACGGAATCTGACCGCCTGTCGCACTCCGTATGGAGTGCGTGGATTGAAATCTCCCGGCGGGCATCGAAATAAGCGAGAGCGTCGTCGCACTCCGTATGGAGTGCGTGGATTGAAATGTATTCTCACGGATAAATTCGGTTGCTGACGGATGTCGCACTCCGTATGGAGTGCGTGGATTGAAATAATACCGCTCATCCATTGGTCACCTCCAAAGCCAGTCGCACTCCGTATGGAGTGCGTGGATTGAAATACTCAGGTGATCCAGACAAAATCCGCCGATGGAGTCGCACTCCGTATGGAGTGCGTGGATTGAAATATACTGGAGCATCTTTTCTGCATTCATGCCAGCGTCGCACTCCGTATGGAGTGCGTGGATTGAAATAGGGCCATGTGCCGCTCATTGATCCGTTCGTGAGTCGCACTCCGTATGGAGTGCGTGGATTGAAATAGGGTTGGCATGCACATTTCCAATGACTACCCCATGTCGCACTCCGTATGGAGTGCGTGGATTGAAATCGGTGATGTTGGCATTCGTTGCCGTGAGCACGCGTCGCACTCCGTATGGAGTGCGTGGATTGAAATCCGGAGCATCCCAGTATGCTGCACAATAAAAAATAGTCGCACTCCGTATGGAGTGCGTGGATTGAAATTATAGCTTTGACGACGCATCGCACGTCCTTACGCGTCGCACTCCGTATGGAGTGCGTGGATTGAAATGATTAAGCCGGCTGTAATGTGACCCAGGTCTGCGTCGCACTCCGTATGGAGTGCGTGGATTGAAATCTGCCTGACGAATTAGTTCATTAATCAACAAACAGTCGCACTCCGTATGGAGTGCGTGGATTGAAATTACGACGTTCACCATTTCCTCAAGGAGGATCGCTTGTCGCACTCCGTATGGAGTGCGTGGATTGAAATTGTGAATGCCATAGCCAGAATCATTTTGAGTTAGTGGTCGCACTCCGTATGGAGTGCGTGGATTGAAATTCCTTGATGTAGTCCCGAATGTAGAAATGAAGCTGTCGCACTCCGTATGGAGTGCGTGGATTGAAATGTATGGTGAGGACTGCCACCATAAATATAGCTACAGGTCGCACTCCGTATGGAGTGCGTGGATTGAAATATCTACCTTGCTTAAGAAATATCGCGCAACGGCAAGTCGCACTCCGTATGGAGTGCGTGGATTGAAATTATGCAATAGTGTCATCAGCCCCGGAAACGGTGGCGTCGCACTCCGTATGGAGTGCGTGGATTGAAATTTAGCCCCGACCTTGTGGTATTCGTGAAAAATAAGTCGCACTCCGTATGGAGTGCGTGGATTGAAATACGATATCGATATACTTGATTTGATTGGCCGTGTTGTCGCACTCCGTATGGAGTGCGTGGATTGAAATGTATTTTATGCAATAGTGTCATGGCACCTTTAGCGGTCGCACTCCGTATGGAGTGCGTGGATTGAAATAGCCCGGTCTGGAGCGCCAACGACTGATCACTCGCGTCGCACTCCGTATGGAGTGCGTGGATTGAAATACCAGGAAGGAGGTGAACATACATATGGCTGATAGTCGCACTCCGTATGGAGTGCGTGGATTGAAATTTTTGACGATGCCAGCAAGGTGCTGACGCTCCGGTCGCACTCCGTATGGAGTGCGTGGATTGAAATCCTGGGACGGATGAGGACAGCTACGGCAAAACGCGTCGCACTCCGTATGGAGTGCGTGGATTGAAATCTTAGCGTAAACTTTACCGCCGTGGATTACGTACGGTCGCACTCCGTATGGGGTGCGTGGATTGAAATTGGTACAGCTGACGATGCAGCTGCTTTTAGAGGCGTCGCACTCCGTATGGAGTGCGTGGATTGAAATAGCGGAGCGATGGCTCCGCCATAGGCTGCTGCACTGTCGCACTCCGTATGGAGTGCGTGGATTGAAATATCCTGCTCGGACGGCCCGCCACGATCAAAGCCTGTCGCACTTCGTATGAAGTGCGTGGCTTGAAATGTGCTTATTTGCAAAAGATATAGGATTTTCTGACCGGCCTCCTTTGAGGCCTTAAGGATGACAGGGTTGTTGCGGCTGCCGAAGCAGCCCGAGTATTTCGCTCCGCGCGTGATGTTCGTGATCAATCAGCTCATTGGCGCTTAATTTGTGCATTGGGTCCCTCCTTTTTGCATCTGCGGCCCCTGCCGGTCTGTTGCGGGTTTAGTGTATCATGTAACAAAGCGGCATGTACTGGTTAACAAGCGGGAATTGGGAGGGAACAAAATGAGCGAGAAAGAAGTAGAAGCAGCCGGCTGGGGCGCAATTGAGGAACAGATGAAGAGACTGTTTTGTCACCTTCGGGTTCTCGGAGTTGTATGAGAAGGAATCCGAAGACCCGAATTACAGCGGTTACGGATTCGAGTTGACCTTCCGGCTGGTCCGTTCTGCCGAAGAACAGGAGCCTCCGGCTTGGGCAATGAGCCTGCTGCAGAATATGGCCAGATATGTGTTCTCCAGCGGCAATGTTTTTGCTTCCGGACATTATCTGGATGCTAACGGCCCTATCTGCCTGGGAGCAGATACCAAGCTGACTGCGTTGGCTTTTACGGATGAACCTGAGCTTCCGGTCATTGATACACCGAATGGGCGGGTGGAGTTTTTGCAGATGGTGGGGATCACGGGCGATGAGCTGGAAGCCATGATGTCCTGGAATACAAACGCGTTTCTGAAGGCCTGCCACGAAGTGCTTCCCGGGTATATCACCGATCTTTCGCGGGATTCGCTGCTTCGCCATTCCGGCATAACCGAAGCGTTGAAGCAGGGAATTGGGCGTGACGGGTCCAATACGGGCTTCTTTTTTGTGGACCAATTGGATTGGGAGCCTGCCAAAAACCGTCTGCTAAGCAAGGCGCCCGCTGTCCTGACCATGGGGGCAAAGCAAGCCGGGACGGTGGCCAAGCTTCTGCGAGGCCGTCTTTTGAAGGATAAGGAGCTGACCCTGACCAGCCAGAATCTGCAGGTTGTACTGGGGGCGGCGCGGGATACCGGTTACAAGGAAGGCGAGAAATATGTCCGCATCGGTCTGAGTGAGGCTGCTGTCCAGGAGCTGTCGGTCATGCTCCGCCCGGTGGAGGGAGAGTTCAAGCTTTCCACTTTCAAAGGACTGATGGTGCGGGTGAGGAAGACGTATATTAAGGACCAAGAGGGCAATGTGGTGGACACCATTGGCTGACCGGCGCTGACGGCAGCGGTGGCAGAGCGACTATTTATTCCCGGTTTGTAATAACTCCCGATAGAGGAGGGAATCCCAGGAGATATGCCGAAAACGTAGAAAAACTATTATCTCCGGAGGTCTTATGCAAAAAGATGACTTTGGAAATCGGATGAAGGGGTACGAAGACGCATACCGGATAGGCTTGCCCCGCAGAATGCCTGTGATTATCAGGATAGATGGTACACATTTCCACACTTTTACCCGCGGGATGGCCAAGCCTTTTGATGAAGGCTTGATCCACGCCTTTTGGGAAACCTGCAAGTATCTGGCTCAGAATATAATGGGCTGCAAGCTTGTATACCATCAGAGTGATGAAATCTCGCTGCTCTTGACCAATTACGATAAGCTGACAACCCAATCATGGTTTGAAAATAATCTGCAAAAAATGGTGTCCGTGTCGGCATCGATGGCAACGGCCAAGTTTAATGAAGTGATTCACACCTCATATCCCCACAAACCGTTAGCTCATTTTGACAGCAGGGCCTGGATTGTACCACACGACGAGGTTGCAAACTATTTTCTATGGAGGCAGCAGGATGCCACCAAAAACAGCATATCCATGCTGGCGCAGGCGCATTTTACCCAGAAGGAATTGCAGGGCTTATCAGGCAAACAACTGCAGGACAAGCTGTTTGTGGAGAAAGAGATGAATTGGAATGACCTGCCTGTCTGGCAAAAACGCGGTGTATGTATTACCCGGCAGCCTTATCTGAAGGGGGAAACCGTGAGAAGCAAGTGGGAAGTGGACCACGAAACGCCTGTATTCTCCCAGGACCGCAGCTATATTAACCAATATGTGTATTTGGAAAAGGAAGATTAAAGTGGAATGCGTTATTTTTATTGGAATTCAGGCATCAGGCAAATCAACGTTTTATAAGGAACGTTTTTTTGCGACTCATGTACGGATTAATCTCGATATGCTGAAAACACGGCACAGAGAGAATGCGTATGTTATGACCTCGATTCAAACGCGGCAGTCTTTTGTCGTAGACAATACCAACCCCACGAAGGAAGAACGCGCCAAATACATAGAAGCTGCAAAAGCCGCGGGATTCCGGATCATTGGCTATTATTTTGAACCGGACTTTCACACCTCGGTGGGGCGTAATGAGCAGCGGACTGGAAGCGGCAAGGTTCCGCCAGTCGCCATTAAAAGCACTATAAGCAGGATGCAACAGCCGGAGCCAGAAGAAGGTTTCGATGAATTGTATGTGGTCCGGTCAGGGCAGGGGGAATTTGTCGTTGAGCGTCTGGTGCAGGAGTAGCTTACGGGCGCGAATGTGAAGCTCCCATAAGAATCTGCGGAATGTATGAGTTATTAACATACAAGAATTGAATTATCTTTATCGATGAATCATATCTATTTTTGCTGCCGCACGCATGGAGTGCATGGTTTGAAATCCAGTATTACGGAGAGAGCCGCGGCGGATGCGGGCATTAAAATGCAATACAGGAACGAATATTGATTTGACAGAATCTAAACCTATGAGTAACGGGTACCAACGTCGTCTGGAAAATGTACTGGGGAGGACTTCCGCAGTTCTTAGGGAGGGTCTTTTTTCCGGGTTAAAATCTGGCCCCAGGAATTCATAATGGATTTCAAAATTCAAAAGAATGGCGACTGGTGCGAATGTCAAGCTCCCATAAAAACTCCGGCTCTTTCGCACCTCAAATGTTGTCGAATTAAAACGAAAAAGATTAGCCCTCAAAAATGTCAATATCTATGCTATACTTTCTTTATATACACCACAGACATCTTCGCGCTATCTATCTTGATTTTGGATTGATTGCACCTTTTTTTACAGTCGCACTTCGTATGGAGTGCGTGGATTGAAATCCCACCCTGCTGCTGTTGTTCGGTGCCTCGTTTGGTCGCACTTCGTATGGAGTGCGTGGATTGAAATTTGGCTTCGGCGGCCGGATCATCGACAAAGGAGAGTCGCACTTCGTATGGAGTGCGTGGATTGAAATCTCAAGCTCTTGTACCCCAACGGCATCCGTCCTGGTCGCACTTCGTATGGAGTGCGTGGATTGAAATCAGTTCCACCGGTTGGTATACCACCAGTTCCGCCGTCGCACTTCGTATGGAGTGCGTGGATTGAAATCAGTTCCACCGGTTGGTATACCACCAGTTCCGCCGTCGCACTTCGTATGGAGTGCGTGGATTGAAATGCCAAGAGCTGCTGCCCATTCGGAGCCGATGGATGGTCGCACTTCGTATGGAGTGCGTGGATTGAAATAGCACCGTGGCCGCGTACTTATCCGCCCCCTCACGTCGCACTTCGTATGGAGTGCGTGGATTGAAATAGCACCGTGGCCGCGTACTTATCCGCCCCCTCACGTCGCACTTCGTATGGAGTGCGTGGATTGAAATAGCTTAAACACCTACGGGAGATCGAACGTAACGGGGTCGCACTTCGTATGGAGTGCGTGGATTGAAATCTGATCCATAGGCAACGCCGCGTCACTCGGTATCGTCGCACTTCGTATGGAGTGCGTGGATTGAAATACTTTCAGATAGCCGCCGTTGAATTTGTCGTTTGTCGCACTTCGTATGGAGTGCGTGGATTGAAATTTTCAAATTCTCCGGAGAAAAATTTGTCTCCTTATGTCGCACTTCGTATGGAGTGCGTGGATTGAAATATTTGAACCTCGGCCTGCTTTTCATCGAAGTCTTGTCGCACTTCGTATGGAGTGCGTGGATTGAAATCCCACTACCACAGGAACCAGTTGCAGCATCCATGGTCGCACTTCGTATGGAGTGCGTGGATTGAAATCCCACTACCACAGGAACCAGTTGCAGCATCCATGGTCGCACTTCGTATGGAGTGCGTGGATTGAAATTTTCTAGCCCAGGCGCGTGCGCGGGGTAGATCGTAGTCGCACTTCGTATGGAGTGCGTGGATTGAAATAAAACCTGATCGCACAATTAGCGATTGTTGGTATGGTCGCACTTCGTATGGAGTGCGTGGATTGAAATAATGTAATAATTGCATATCCACATTCCTTTTTTAAGTCGCACTTCGTATGGAGTGCGTGGATTGAAATAGCTCCTCAACGGATGCAGCAGCCGCCTTTGTGGTCGCACTTCGTATGGAGTGCGTGGATTGAAATTGTTACTTGCGGGAGGGATAGTCATGAGCGTAGTCGTCGCACTTCGTATGGAGTGCGTGGATTGAAATGGTATCATCGTGCGCCACATGATATTTTGTTTCGTCGCACTTCGTATGGAGTGCGTGGATTGAAATAATCAAAAACCGGTCCCCCGCCAGGATGGTCCGGTCGCACTTCGTATGAAGTGCGTGGATTGAAATTCTTGGATTTTTTCAGTGATATATTGAATCATGGTCGCACTTCGTATGAAGTGCGTGGATTGAAATTGAATCCGGAAAAAAGGGTGGGACTGGATTAGAAGTCGCACTTCGTATGAAGTGCGTGGATTGAAATTTCATAATCGTTAGCGCTTGGGCTAACTCCTTGGTCGCACTTCGTATGAAGTGCGTGGATTGAAATATCGATGGATGGAAGAGGAGAATGGTCAATGGGAGTCGCACTTCGTATGGAGTGCGTGGATTGAAATATAAAACTGGCATATCCAGTAGTCTGGCACACGGGTCGCACTTCGTAAGGGGTGCGTGGATTGAAATATCAATTCCGATAAATGAGGAGATCGGCAGCCTAGTCGCACTTCGTATCGCCCTTCCCGTAGTGGTTATGTGTAACTTCCATTCCACAAGATGGGGCGATTTTTTGTGCCTATTTTTAGCGTTCAGTAAAAACGGGGCATCCGGCGGTCAGTTCTCACTGACTTTCTGGATAGCCCCTTTTTGTTCTACGCATATGTCATCGCATAGGTGCAAAGTCTTTCACTTGCGATAAAATATTGTCGATATGCTCCAAGGTGTCGGAAGAGAGCTCAACGCCAACTGCTTTAACATTCTCTTCAATTTGTGCTGGCTTTGTTGCACCGATCAAAGCGGAGCTAACCCCCTGTTGCCGAAGCACCCACGCAAGCGCGAGTTGAGACAACGAAAGCCCAAGTTCCTTGGCTACATTCTCAAGCTGTTGAACAACCTGCAGCACCTCATCACGAAAATAACTCTTGATTACGCCATTAATCGACTCGTTTGCGCCTCTGCTATCCGCGGGTCTCGGTTGGCCGGGTTTATATTTTCCTGTCAGTATGCCTTGTGCCAGCGGAGAGAACACGATTTGTCCAACCCCCTCACGAATGCTCAAGGGCATCACCTCTTGTTCGATGTAGCGCTCAAACATATTGTAAATCGGTTGGTTAGAGATAAGCGGGTTTAACTTCAATCTACGGGATATATCGACGGCATCGGCAATTTGCACCGGACTCCATTCACTAACTGCAGCGTAGAGGATTTTTCCTTGGCGCACCAAATCGTCCAGAGTCCGCAGCGTCTCTTCCAAGGGGGTTTCATTGTCGTAACGATGGCAGAAATAAATGTCGATATAATCGACTCCCAGCCTTTTTAAGCTTGCATTGCACTGCTCCATAATATGTTTGCGTGAAAGCCCCCGGTCGTTAGGTCCCTTATCCATGGGAAAATACACCTTGGTTGAAAGTACATAGGCGGATCTTTCATAATGCTTCAACACAGCGCCCAAAGCTTTCTCACCTTCGCCCCGGCCATATGCGTTTGAAGTATCAAAGAAATTAATGCCATTGTCGAATGCCGTACGAATGCAAGCTTCCGCAGCTTCTTTCTCCGTCGCTGTTCCATAAGTCAGCCAGCTTCCGAGTCCAATTTCACTTACCTTTAATCCACTTGAGCCTACTCGTCTATATTTCATTTTCATTCATCCTCCTTATCCGTTCAAGGAGATTATAGTAAATCCAAACTAATTTGGAAAGTACGCAAAACTTGCTTAGTTAGTTACTTTTAAGTAAGCAATCCAGTGCACGTCCTATTGCGACAGATCAGGATCACCCCATAAAAATTGTTATTACGCCTTCTTGCCATTCATAGTCATCTGGGTTAAGGACAAAATGAGGTCAGCAATAACACGAGGGTCTTCCTCGTCATTGGATTCCAGCCATTGGTTAATAACCCAGGATCAATGAAAGGGAAGGGGCGGTTCTGGCCGCCTATCCGCTCCGTTCCAAGAAAAATGAAGGACATCGCCGCCCATGTCTGCGTCCATTCCAGTTACTTGTCCGGCCTGTTCTAATTTTGCAGCCAAAGCTACTACACCCATCTGTTTAAGCAATTCACTGGAAAAACACCCTTTCAGTACCGCCGGGACAGCGCAGTCCTTTAAAGGGGGGACATTTAATTATTTTTATATTCCTGGGGCGTAAAGCCCGTAAGCCTCTTGAAGGTTTTGTAGAAATGCTTGACATCGGAAAAGCCCACCATGGCCGCCACTTCATTGGCTTTGTAAATCCGCTCCTTGAGCAAGCTCCGGGCCATCCTGATCCGGTAATGGATCAGATAATCGGTGAAGCTGGTTGCGGTATGGGCTTTGAACAGCTTGCTGAAATATTCCGGAGTCAGATGCACATGGTCCGCCGTGTTTTTCAACGACAGCTTGCCGCCGTAATTGGCGTGGATATGCTCCAGCGCTTTTTGCACCAGCTTGTTGTCGGCCTCGGCATCCTCCGATTTGGCCCGGATCAGCCCGATGCAGGCGTCCAGAATGCGGCAATGCCACTTCAACAGGCTGTCCATGTCGGAATGGCGGCAGGAGTCGTGGTACAGCGCAACCTCGTCGCCCAAGGTATCTTCGGTGTCGATGTCCAGCAGGCGCATGGTTTTGCAATACAGCACGATGCATTGAAGGTTCAGCTTGCGGATATCCGCCGCATCCCCTTTGGCCGAATGGACGGATTCAAACAATTGGCCCAATACTTGGTGGGCCTCTTCGGTCATCCGATTTTCCATATAGGACATCAGTTGGTTCTCCATAACGGGAGTCAGCCATTCCCGCGTGTTGGCGTCCGCAGCCGAGCCGGGGGTAATCACCCGGTTTCCCCCCAGGACCAGCCGTTGCATGATCTGGTGGCTGGCTGTGCGGAAGGAAAGATGGATGTGGCCCGCCTGCTCCACCTCCTGGCCGATGCCGATTGTAGCCGTATATTTGGTATAAGCGGAGATGCTGTGATTCAGATGGCGGCACAGCGCATAAATGTTCTCCTCCCGGGCGGCGGCCTCTTCGCTGCAGTAATGAAGCAGCAGCCCGATGCCGTCATGCACATCAAAGGCCTGGGCCGTTATGCCATGCTGTCCGGCAATCTCCAGCACGATGTTCTCCACGGCGAATCGGGCCAGCGCCGGATCGTTGTATACCGGTTGGGGGGAGCGGCTCAGCTCATGGTACTGGTCGATGCTCAGATACAGGATGCGGAAGCGGTTTTTGGTCCAGGCAGCCTGCTGCCGCTTTTTTTGCTCCAAGTCGGCTTGGATCTTATCCAGGGCTTGCTTTAGCTCCGCTTCCTTTACTGGCTTCAGCAGATAGGCCACGGCCCCCAGATGAAGAGCCTGCTTGGCGTAATCGAACAAATCGTAGCCGCTCAGAAAAATGAACCGCACCTCCCCGGCCAGCTCATTCACCCGTTCCATCAGCGTCAATCCGTCCATCTCCGGCATGCGGATATCGGCAATCACCACCTGCGGCCGCTGCTCCTGTATGCATTCATAAGCCTCCATCGGGAGAGCTGCCCGAATTGACGGATCTGAACCAGCCGGACCGGCTTCCCGCATTTTCCGGCACGTTCCGGTATGAAGCCCAGTTGGAGTGGACGGCTGCTGAAGGCAACGGTCCAGTATGGCTGGAGCTGGGACAGGTTTATGAGACGGCCCAGGTATGGATCAACGGAGAAGAGGCCGGCATCCGCATTTGTCCCCCGTACCGTCTCGAAGTGGGAGGCCATCTTCGGGAAGGCGCCAATGCCATAGCCGTGGAGGTCACCAATACGCTGGTGAAGCAGGAGACCGATCCTTTCTCCCGGTTTGCCCAGTTGGAGCCCGGCGGGTTGCTGGGTCCCGTGCGACTGGTTTATTGATTGGGTATAATCCGAAGGTTTGTCCGCTGGAGGATAAACCTAAATAAGGCAATATATGAGGTTTTGCTGTGGTGAATACTGCGCAGAACCTTTTCCACATCGGAAAGTTAACTTCGCTAACATATAGTTGACTTAGTCAAATAAAATTGCTACATTTGCTGTAATTCAGCAAACTCGGGGAGGCTCTTCATGAATTACGCCAACACATTGGTACACGTGATTCGCAAATTCAACCGCTTTTACACCAATATTCTGGGGCTGCTGGAGCAGCACTTGCCGGACAGCGATTTTTCCCTGTCGGAGGCGCGAGTTCTCTACGAAATCGGCCATGTGGAAGAGTGTACGGCGAGGATGCTCATTGACCGGCTGAGAATGGACGCCGGTTATTTGAGCCGAATCCTGAAGCGGCTCGAGAAGCTGGAGCTGACCTACCGGGTCCAATCCACGGAAGACGGCAGATTGTATTATCTTTACCTGACGGATGCGGGGACAAGCACTCTTTCCAAGCTGGACACCCTGTCCAATCAGCAAATCGGCCGATTGGTCGGCCATTTGAAGGATTTTCACAGCAAAAGGCTGGCCGGCAGCATGACTGCCATTGAACAGATTTTGTCCGACCAGTCCGGTGATGTGCGGCAGAGCATTCAAATCCGTAATGAGCTGAGGCCCGGCGATGCGGGAACGCTGATTCACCTGCACGGCTGGATTTATGCCCAGGAATGCGGGTACAATCACGACTTTGAGGGTTATGTGTGCAAGACCTTCCACGACTTTTTTGAGAGTTACCGGCCGGAAAAGGATCGGTTCTGGTTTGCGGAGGCGGGCGGAGAAATGATCGGCGCCATTGCCATTGTCGGACATTCCGCTGACAGGGCCCAGTTAAGGTGGTTTATCCTGCATCCGGATTTCAGGGGACTGGGGCTGGGAAAAAAACTGCTGAATCAAGCGCTGGATTACTGCAGGGAAAAGGGGTACCGGCATATCTTTTTGGAGACAACGGACGATCAGAAAACGGCGATCGGCATGTATGAGAGCGTTGGCTTCGGCAAAACCGGCGAACAAGCCAACCAGGCATGGGGCGTACGCCATGTGGAGCAGCTCTATGAGCTGGAGTTGCCGGAATAGAAAAGGGAAGGCAAATTCATGACAATATCATCAACAGGCGCTATGTCTGTGATCCATCCTTCTACCTCGAAGGGGCCCCTTCACTTCAAGAGCCTGACAGAAGCTGAGCTTAGTTTGCTGCTGCTGGCTATGGATATCAGCTTGTTGCCTGACGCAAGCCGCTATAATGTTGCCGACAAGCCATAAATGCCATTTTTGCTGACATTTATTTTTCTAGAGACTGACCTACCACACATGAATTGGAGTATGATATGAAGCCGCAGCCGTTACTGTTTTCACTGGAGTATCTTCCGCTTCTGATCCGTCTGGAATGCAAGGAGGCGGCTAGCTTGCCTCCATTCCTGGGTTCAACGCTGCATGGCGTATTGGGGTGGGAGCTGGCCAAGCATCCGGCTTTGTACGCCTATTTGTTCGAGAATAAACGTTTTGGCGGAGCCGGGCAGGATATTGTGAATCCTTATATGATCGAGCCGCCCCGGTTCAAGGCCCATTACCAGCCGGGAGAGTCACTGTGCTTCAAGCTGGTCCTATTTGGAGATGCCGTGGGTTTGGCTGAAGAGGTGGTCCAGGCGCTGGCTCGTCTTCGGCAGTTCCGAATCGGCGCGGCGCGCTGCCTGTTCGAGCTTCGGGATATTTTACACGGAGAGCAATATGGGCCGATCTGGCAAGAAGGGGGCTTCCGGAGAGAAGCGCTTGTAGCGGAAAATATCGCGGCTGTATCGGCACAGGAGTTGGCCTCCTGGTGCTCTGTTCATCTGGTCACGCCTCTTCGTATTCGCCGCGGCGGCGCTCTGGTGCAGAAGATGGACTTTCCAACCCTGATTCGGTCCATTACCAAAAGAATTGGCTTGCTTGTCGAGCGTTACGGAGGAGCTGTGGATGCTGCCGCGGCCTCAGGAGCCTGCGAGCTTGCGAGCGAAATCCGGATGGCTTCCCATGCGCTGTATCTGAACCAGATGCACCGTTATTCCAATCGCAGGCAGGAGTCACTGGACTGGAGCGGCATGCTGGGGGCCATGAGCTTTGAAGGGGAACTGACGGCTTTCACTCCTTGGCTTCACGCAGCCCGTATTCTGCACATTGGGCGCAACTCTACCTTTGGATGCGGCCAACTGGATATTGTTTGTCGGTACATGTAGTTTTCATGTGTTGCTGAGAAACATAGACAAGTTTGATGCCACCAGATCAGATGCCACTGCTGCTAAAAGCTGACGACTCCCTCCGGTGAAGGCTGGTGCGAATGCCAAGCTCCCATAAAATCCCCGGCCCCTTCGCACCTCAAATCTTGTCGAATCGAAGAGTGAATAATCCATTTCCGCTCGTGTCAACATCTATGCTATACTTTATTTGGCACAAACAGCAGACCAAACAGCCGAATTGTTCGCAGAACGCTCTCAATTGGGCCTGTTTTTGCAGTCGCACTCCGTATGGGGTGCGTGGATTGAAATAGACAGCGAATGAACGGTTGAAACTATATGCTGCAGTCGCACTCCGTATGGGGTGCGTGGATTGAAATCAATTATTTGCTTTGGAAATATATGATCGTTGCGTGTCGCACTCCGTATGGGGTGCGTGGATTGAAATAATCCGGTCAATATGCTCCACAACAGCAACTCATGTCGCACTCCGTATGGGGTGCGTGGATTGAAATAGCGCTCTTTTGGTTAATTTAGACCCGGCGCTGTTGTCGCACTCCGTATGGGGTGCGTGGATTGAAATATTGACATTTATATGGCGAAGGAGCAAGGGCTCGAGTCGCACTCCGTATGGGGTGCGTGGATTGAAATTTCAACCAGCCACCCAGCAGGCGGCCGATCTCCGTCGCACTCCGTATGGGGTGCGTGGATTGAAATTTTTTTGTCCCCTGGATCATCTGGAAGCACATGAGTCGCACTCCGTATGGGGTGCGTGGATTGAAATAATTCGTTTGTGGAAACGTTCCTGAAAAAGCGGGGTCGCACTCCGTATGGGGTGCGTGGATTGAAATCAAGGTGCTCCTGATTTCGGGAGCCTTGGCTCCGTCGCACTCCGTATGGGGTGCGTGGATTGAAATGGCGGTGAAGTCCTTGCCGTTGTCGATCTTGATCGTCGCACTCCGTATGGGGTGCGTGGATTGAAATGTTCGGCCAATCACATTCCGGGTGAGTGAAGCAAGTCGCACTCCGTATGGGGTGCGTGGATTGAAATGATTGGGATATTTGCCGCATTGGTGTTTCGATAGACAGTCGCACTCCGTATGGGGTGCGTGGATTGAAATCAATTCGGATTAGCACTTGCCGGCTTAACGCTATAGTCGCACTCCGTATGGGGTGCGTGGATTGAAATGCCACGCCGTCTCCAACATATTTAAATGCCGGGTGTCGCACTCCGTATGGGGTGCGTGGATTGAAATGGACCATCCACATCGACGACAGCCGGAACATCACATGTCGCACTCCGTATGGGGTGCGTGGATTGAAATGCTTTTACGGCCATCAGACGCGTCTAGGTCGTGCGTCGCACTCCGTATGGGGTGCGTGGATTGAAATAATCAGCCGTTGCGGCAGCGGCAGACGCCTATGTGTCGCACTCCGTATGGGGTGCGTGGATTGAAATAACATGCAAGGGGAAAGCCCGGAGATAATCGCCCAGTCGCACTCCGTATGGGGTGCGTGGATTGAAATCGCAATCTCCGCAATAATTGTTGTATTTCATCAGTCGCACTCCGTATGGGGTGCGTGGATTGAAATCGTCGAAGCCGCCGGAAAAGGACGATTTTGAAAAGGTCGCACTCCGTATGGGGTGCGTGGATTGAAATGTTTCAGTGGAAAGAGCTTTCAACGGGCCGAGGCGTCGTACTCCGTATAGGGGGAATTATAGTGCAATACAAGAACGAATATTGATTTGAAGGGTCTAAACCTATGAGTAACAAGTACTAACATAGCCTGGAGAATGTACTGAGGAAGGCTGCCGCAGTTTTTAGGGAAGAACCTTTTTTCTGGTTGAAATCTGGCCTCAAGAGTTCATAATGGATTTCAAAATTCAAAAAAATAGCGACCGGTGCGAATGCCAAGCTCCCATAAAAACTCTGCTTCCTTCGCACCTCAGATATTGTCGAATTAAAACGAAAAAGATTAAATCTCAAAGATGTCAATATCTATGCTATACTTTCTTTATATACACGCCAGACATCCTCGCGCTATCTATCTTGATTTTGGATTGATCACACCTTTTTTTGCTGTCGCACTTCGTATGAAGTGCGTGGATTGAAATTCTGGGTTAACATGGAGTACAGCGTACCGGATCAAGTCGCACTTCGTATGAAGTGCGTGGATTGAAATAATCGGCTCAACGAGTTTATGGCCGTGATGCAGCCGTCGCACTTCGTATGAAGTGCGTGGATTGAAATGTTTATCTCCTGTAGGCAATAGCTGCCTTATATCTCGTCGCACTTCGTATGAAGTGCGTGGATTGAAATAAGCCGCCGGCAGATGTATACCCACCAACATTGGTCGCACTTCGTATGAAGTGCGTGGATTGAAATCGATGCTCTTTGCCGAAGGCTTCAGCCACAGTCGTCGCACTTCGTATGAAGTGCGTGGATTGAAATAGCAATATATCGACCTTTGCCGAGAGTCCTGCGCGTCGCACTTCGTATGAAGTGCGTGGATTGAAATCATATATAGACATCCACCACGCCCAGGTTTTCCGGTCGCACTTCGTATGAAGTGCGTGGATTGAAATTTCCTGTCCCATACTTCCCGTCCTCCTGTTGACGGTCGCACTTCGTATGAAGTGCGTGGATTGAAATCGCTTGTTCAATATTCAGCACAATGGTTTTCGTCGTCGCACTTCGTATGAAGTGCGTGGATTGAAATTGTTAACGCCGTTTTTAATCTGGCCACTTTGTTTGTCGCACTTCGTATGAAGTGCGTGGATTGAAATTATTTATGGTAGTTTTCATTTCATCATGCTCATTAGTCGCACTTCGTATGAAGTGCGTGGATTGAAATACCCTCAAGTGGGGATGATGGTGGGGGTAGTGGACTGTCGCACTTCGTATGAAGTGCGTGGATTGAAATTGACCCTGTCCCATGGCACGCAGTACGGTTCGTATGTCGCACTTCGTATGAAGTGCGTGGATTGAAATCTCGATCTGCTTGGTCATGGCCTGGGCGATTTCTTATCGCACTTCGTATGAAGTGCGTGGATTGAAATCTCGATCTGCTTGGTCATGGCCTGGGCGATTTCTTATCGCACTTCGTATGAAGTGCGTAGATTGAAATATTGTTTTACCTCCAATCTAGCAATACTGTTGGTTATCATATTTCGTATAGAGTGCGTAGTTTGCAATGGCAGCCAGTGGCGTTTTTTTGCTGGGGGACGCGGCTATGCGGGATACCGAAGACTGATGCAAGTTCGGAAGAGGCCCTTCAATCGGTTTTGCCGATTTTGTGGCTTCCATAATAGTATCCGGCTTGCGATAGGGAGGCTCATTTGCAAATATGCCTTGAGGAGAGCTGGGGATGCCTCTGTTTTGCTTTGAACAAGTAGCGCCCTCTTTAGGAATATACCTTAAACAAGGAGAGTCGGATTAATGGTGAATAACAAGGTGCTGAGACGTATTTATGATAACTACGCTTATTCCAATAGCAGAATGGTAGAGGAAATGGAGCTGTCTTCCGAGCATGGCGGGCTGACAGGCGGGTTCCGTGAGGGGATGTGGCTTTCTTTTTTTCGCAGCATTATTCCGCTTAAGTATCAGTTGGCCCAGGGGGTCATCATTATTGATTCTGGACGCGAAGTATCCAATGAGGTGGATATTGCGGTCTATGACGAGACGTATACGCCGTATGTGTTCCAATATAATACACTCAAATTTATCCCCATTGAGGCTGTGGTGATGGTCATTGAGTGCAAGAGCAAAAGCTACGATCCGAAGAAATTAAAGAAATGGAGCCAAAAGATCCAGGCTTTGACTCCTGTTGCTTCGGGTATTGCCCGAATTGTACAGGGGTATGCGGTGGGAGAGACGAATAGATCCCAGAGCTGTACACGGCCTATTCGGGTACTGGTATCATTGAAAACAACTGCCGGAAAGAAGCGCAAGCCTGAATCGATTCGGGAGGTTCTTCAGAATTCATTCGACTTCATTCTTGAGGAGCAGATTGTCGAAGGATCATCAGAACAGAAGCAGAAGGACAAGCGTCTTGTGCTGTATGTTCCCTATGAGGATCGAACCTTGGGCTGGTGGGGCCAGCAACTGAATCAGGGTGAAGATAATGACTTGGATGCCAACACGCCCATGAAGCTGGAGCATCTGGATAAAGCGGCCGACCTGGAGAGGGAACGGAGAAAACTTCAGCAGGATACTTTGCTCACGGATGAGCAGAAGGAGCAGCGAATATCGGAGCTAACTGAAGAAATTAGCCGAACCCGCGCGGATCATTTGAAAAAGCTGAATGGCCGGTACCCTGAGCTGAAATTCAATAACAAGTTGGAATTGATCAACACACTCTCTGATCTGCGGGTGCCAGGAAATGATCTGCTGACGCTGAACCTGCAATTGAACCAGCTTCTGATGCTGCTGAACAACCCTATGCTGTTTCCGCATTTTGCCTATGCCGAAGCTTTCAAAAGAATTAGTTCAAAATAAAATTAGACATGGCCGAGCAGGCCCGTTTTCGCGTATGGCGCGGATAACGGGCTTTTTCCATTAGTCGCAGTAAAAATTGTTGAGAATGCTCAAATAAAAAGGAAAATTGGTGCAAGATGGAGAAGGTATACCAAGGAAAAAAGCCTCAAGTCTGGAGACCTATTCCTGGAATTTCAAAAATGGAAACTGGCACATGATTCATGGTTAGCCGAAGAAGGAGGCCGGGACAACGAAGTGAAAGCATATGTGTTCATCGACGTATCAAGGAAGCAGGAGTATATTTTTCGCCACAAAAGCTTGCGGAATAATCTGGTGAATTCGTGGGTGATTAAAGCGATTACTGAGGTGCTGGACCGCGGCGGAAATCCGGCAGGGGATAGCGAACCGGAAAAGGCGCAGGAGCGGGTTGTGCTGGGGGAATTCCTGCAGCGGGAATATCCTGGAGGCTACACCGTGGTGTACTCAGGTGGAGGCAACAGTATCCTCCAATTTGCGGATGCGGAGCAGGCCGGGGCATTCATCAGAAGCTATTCCCTGGCGGTGTTGCGGAGCTATCCCCAATTGGAGCTATATATCAGCAAGGTGAACGAGGACGAGGTTCCCGGAGACAGCCCAACCAACATAAGCATCATTCGCAGCCTGCTTGTGCAACGGGCGGATGCGCTGAAGGATAAGCGACGGGCCATGTTCCGCCGTTGGAGCTACGGAATCGAGAGGCTTGATGAGAGCGGCAAACCGGTTGTATGGGGAAAACGGGAATACCGCGGCAGCTCCGAATCGGATGCGGCGGATCGGGAACGATTGGAGCAAGAACAGAAGAAGGAGCTTGAGTTGGCGAGAAATATGCTGTTCGGGCGATTGCAAAATCGTCTGGAGAAGATTGATAAACAAGCAAAAGTGAAAATCACTGTTGAATTAAAATCGTACAAAACATTTGATGACCGCAAAAGCTATCTTGGCGTAATTGCCATAGATGGGAACAAGATGGGCGAGATGTTCAGAAAGCTCGGGAAGGCTGAGGAATGGAGTGCGTTTAGCCGGGGAGTGGAGCAGATTTATGCAGATGCCGTGGCTGATGCGCTTCATCAATACGCGGACTCCCGGCCCGACACCTTGTATGTAACGCCGGTATTGATGTCGGGCGATGATATTTGCCTCGTCACCCATGCGGAGAATGCGCTGGATATTACGGCGAGAGTACTGGAACAAATCCACGAGCGTTCCCTTAAAGCGGAGGGGGCTTTGCTTGAAGCGATGAGGGCAACAAAACAGCCTTATTTGACCGCTTGCGCCGGTGTGACAATTGTAAGGGTGGCCTATCCGTTCTTCGATGCCGTTCAAATTGCGGAACGGCTCTGCCAGCAGGCCAAGGAAGCATTATACCGTTCAGCGGAAGGGGAGGCCCTGTCCGCGTCTTTGATGGATTGGGAAATTGTGCAAGGCCAGGTGAGTGTTCAGGAGCCTTATGAGAAGCTGACAGCCCGGGCCAGGGAGCATCATCATTACCGGATAAGACCGCTGCGGGTTGACCAAGAGCGGGCATTTGTCAACGGGATATACAGCTATAAGGCGTTTCGGGAGTTGGTAGAGTCGGTCCGCCGTATGCTGGAAAATGATGGACAGGCGGAGGAAGCGGTAAGCCGTTCTTTTCTGGAGAAGCTCAAAAAGCAGCTGTACCAAGGCTGGGAGAGCTACCAGTTGTTGTTCAAATTCGATCAGACCGGTTCGGGAGAAGCTCTCTCTAAGTCGGTAGAACAGATCTATTGTCCGGACAGGCAGCCGGAGGATATGGGTCTCAACCAGGATTCGCTGATACAGCAGTACGCGGCTTTGATCCAATGGAATGAAAAGCAGCAACGAAAGGAATACAAGCTTGTTCTGAATGATGTATTGGAGGCACTTGCATTTATCGCTTCCGAAAAGGAGGCTGCTTATAGCGATGGTAAATGATAATCGGCATAGCGAATATATCCTGGAGCTTCGATTATTAAGTGAAGCAGTGTTCAGGAACGGGGAGAAGGAGCGCAATCTGGCGCAATCCCGGGCGCAGACAGATGCTTGCGGCTTTGTTTATTTTCATGCCAAGTCCTTGAAGGGACAGTTAAAGCGCCAGGCTCTTTGGCTGGTTCAGCAATATGTTGCCATGGGAGAGCAGGGCGAGACCAGGGCCCGCGCTTTTCTGGATTCGATGGATACGCTGTTCGGCGTCAATGTTTGGGAGTTGGAACGCGCATGGGAGCCTCGGGATTTTATGCGCGGCTACCTGAAGATGAAGCAGCAGGCGAATGGCCTTCGGGGACAAGGCATCATGAAGCTGACCCATCTGGAGCTGCCGCCGGAGGTAAGGGAGTATTTCCGCGATATGGTGACTGGCGGTGAGGAGTTCTCGATACATGATCTGATTGAAGCTCAGACGCATATCCGCACCGAAATTCAACTGGAGGCAGGCCAGGCCAAAGAGAAGATGCTGAATACCTATCAGGCAGTCAAACGGGGGCTTGTTTTTCAGTCGCGGCTTTTTTTCGAGGAGAATCCCGCCGCAGTTCTTCCCGATCTGCTGCGGATCATCAGCTCGTTGGACCGGATTGGAGCCGGAGTTCACCGCGGGCGCGGCCAAGTGGAGGCCAAGCTGCTGATCGACGGGAAGAACGCATTGGAATGGATAGACATGAAAGGAGGCGCTGCGCGGAATGATGTGGTATCAGGTTATTGAAATCTGCAATCTGGAGCCGCTTAAGATTGGTTCGGGAGGCAGCAAGGAGCACTGGGAGGAGCCCTGCAAGGACTACATTCCCGGCTCTACTCTGCGCGGCGGGGCTATTGCCAGGATGCGCCGGAAGGGGCTGTTCGACGATGATCCGAAGGCGATTCTGCAGCATATGGAATGCTTCAATGCGTATCTGTACCGCAACGGGCAATTATATATTCCGGCTCCGCAGCATTTGCGCATGGATAAACATGAATACCGCAGACAGAAGAGTATGTCCGGTCAAGAAGGCTCGTCTATGGCTGCCGTCCAATTGACCAATCTATTTGCGGCAGGTCAAGGCAGTCAGGCGGGGGAGAACAATAATCCGGCATCAAAGGATGCATTGCCGGACCCTTTTGTGACCATCAGGGGTGAATATTTGGAGGGAGCTCGGCCAAGCAAAAGCTACCGGCTGCATCATAGCTCAATGTTGAACCGGGAGTTGCAGGAGCGCGCCAATCTGTTCAGCTACCAGGCTCTGGAGCCCGGACAAAGCTTCCGGGCGGTGATGGCTTATTCTGAACGGATTAAGCAGCGGGTTGAGGAGATGTGGTCCGACTCGGACATCTGGTATCTGGGCGGCTCCAAGGGATCAGGCTACGGGCGCTGTCGTGTGCAAGCCTTGGGAGAGGCATGCGCCGATTATGCGCAGGCGCGGCAGCAACTGGGCATCCCTGCTCCCGCCTACGCGGCAAGCGGTTTCGGCTTCGGGACAGCGCCGGCACTTACCTTGACCTGTCTGTCGGATATGATTATTCGTGGACAATATGGCGAGCCGTTGCCCTGCCTGCCGGAGCAATGGCTGGAGGATTGCTGCGGAATCAAGCTCAGGAGGCGAACGGAAGGACAGGGGCATTTTGTGCAAACAGGGGTAACGGAGGGCTACAATGCCACCTGGAGGGCGCGCTATCCCAAGGAAACCACCATTAAAGCCGGATCTGTAATGAGATATGAGCTGGAAGGCCAGCCTGACGAGCAGCTGCTTCGGCAGGTGGCGGCATTGCTGGAGCAGCGGCGCTTTGGCGCGCGTACCCAGGATGGCTACGGCTGGATCGCCGTCAACATTCCCTATCCGTCCTCGCTGCAGATTTATTCGGAATCACCCCAGATGGAGAAAGAGCAGCCGAGCCGCTCAGACCGGAAGGCTGCTCCTCCGGCGCATATCGCCGAGTCCATTCGACTAATCAGCAAGGGCCTGGCCGATGCGCGCATACGTTGGCTGAGAATGTTGGCTCAGAGGCTGCCGGGAACGGAAGATGCAGCTGGGGCGCTGATTATCCACAAGCTGAAGTCGCATCACTGCCGGATTATGCAAAACGAGCTTGAGGAATGGCTGCGGGCCGGCGGCAAGCCGGAGGAGGGCCTGCAGAAGGATAAGCCGGATTTTCTCGATAGGGACTATTGTCAGGATCGGAAGTATTGCTCATTGGCCGGGGTTCATTTTAACGGGATTATAAGCTATCTGCGGGGGGACTCACAGGTGGCAGAGCATGAGGCTTTGCGCCGGTTTGCCGAAAACATGCTGAATAGCAGCCACGGCCGGATATATTACGGAGACACAGGAGCTTCCTCCGGCAATTCCCCGGAAATCAGGCAAAAACGGTTTATTGCCGAGTTGCTGCGCGAAGGGCTGTATATCCGCCAGAAGTCTGCGCAAAAGGAGGAAGCGTCCAATGAAGATTAGGCAGCGATTTACCTTTACGCTTCAGGCGGCTTCGCCGGTTCATTTTGGCGGGGGAACGCCGGGAGAGTTGCTGTTGGACGGGAATGATGCGCCGTTTGCCAGCGGCAACAGCATCGGCGGAGCGCTGCGCAGCTTTCTCGGGCAGGGCGAGAGGGTTGAGCCGGAGGACATCCAATATTATATGGGCAAAGGAGGGTCCTCCTCTGAAGAGGAGTTTATCGAAAGCCGGATGTTCATCAGCGATGGCACGATCAGCGGAATGGAAAAGCTGCCGGGGCGTACTGCCGGCCATGATGCTTTTCCCGCCATGGAGGGAACGGCGATTGACCCGGCCAGCGGGGCGGCCCGCCGCAACCATAAATATAAACGGTATTTCCTGCCCGCTGGCATCGAGTTGTCCTTCACGGTGGAGTGCGACACTGATGGTGGAGAAACAGAGAAGCGGCTTCCTTTTTCCCGGCTGGTATACATATGGGCTGAAGCTATTGAGAAGGGGGAGCTGCGGTTTGGCGGACAGAAAAGCAATGGCTACGGCCGGTTCACGGTTCGGCAACTAACTTGCTCCGAGTTCGTCTTCGACAGTCCGGAGGCGTTGGACCAATATATCTTCGGACGGCATTCGGCAGTGGCCAAGGATTGTCGGGAGGAAGCGTTGAAATCCGCACTCCTAGATCCCCGCCCGGATGTGGCAGTGCTGTCCCTGAAGGGCTGCTTTCCTTATGCTGTATATCAGGCATACCAGGATCAGAAGTTAAGCGGGAAGGGGGAAGTCCCATCCAAGGTTACTGGGCTGATGCGTAATGAGAAGGGCGACTATTATTTGCCCGGCTCAAGTATTAAGGGGGTGCTGCGTCATGAGCTATGGTGTCTGCTGCTTCGGATGCTTCAGGACAGAGGAGAAGAGGATGCGGAAAGTGAGCGGCTGGCAAATATCCGCATACAAAAATGGTTCGGGGGGCCGGACCAAGCGGGAGCTATTGTGGTCGGCGATGTCATCATACAGAAGGCACAGGAGATGAAGCTGCCTCGGGCTGAGTCTCAAGGGGAGTTTGACCTGCCCAAGTATACCCGAATTGACCGGATTACCGGCGGTGTCATTGACGGTGCTCTCAAGACTCATAATGAGGTTCGCGGTGAGGCCGAGCTTCGTCTTGAGCTGCGGGCTGCGGCAGATATGGAAGCCAAGCTGTTTCCGCTTGTGTATCTGCTGCGCAGAATTGGCTCGGGCTTCATTCCGTTAGGAGGAAGAACAGTGATTGGCCTCGGTGAATTTAAGGCGGCCGTTACTTGTGTCAACCTGAACGGACAGCCTCTCGAATTTGATAATGAAAAGCTGAATGAGCGTCAGGAGCAGCTTTTGCGCCAATTCTATGACCGGTTTGTTGAATTTGTGAATAAGGGAGGAACGGTTCATGACGACTCCGCTGGCATTTAGGAGGGAGTTTTTGCCGAAGGGCTCCTTCTCATTCATTGTGCATTTATTCGACCGGTTGCTGGTGGGAATCAGTCATCCCGGGCAAGAGGACGGAAGGCTGCTGCAGGCATTGGAGCGGGATGAGGTGCTGGAGGGACATTTTTTTGACGGATCGATGGAAATCTATGTGTCCAGGGTGAACGGGGAGCTGACGGCCTACGAGCCGATTGTGGTTAAGGAGCCGGGGAACGGCGAGTATGATGTGATTGAGCGAAGCTATGAGCTGGAAGAAGCGCCCTATAATACGGCAGGAAAAGGGAAGCCCAAGTACAATCGGCTGGTTGTTCGGGAGCGGATTGCTTACGAGGATGATCTGGCTTATGTGAAGTATGCTATGCTCTGCAGGCTGGAAAGGGGGGATGTGGGATGAAAAAAATCACTCTGCCGTATGATTTTATTCCGCTGCCGGGAGAGGGCACTGCTTCAGACTCCGGGGGTGGCCCTGAATATCTGTATCCCTACAGTAACCTTGGAGAGGGAAATAGGCTCCCCCGCCATGACCGGGCTGCTGAGGGGCGATTGTCCGGCTATCTGACGTATAAGATTGAGCCGCATTCCCCGCTTGCTCTGGAGCTGAGGGAGATTCCCGATGCGGATGGCCGTGCGGCCTACTGGCTAAGCGGCAGTACAGTTCGTGGCAAGCTTCATTCCAATGTGGAAATCCTAAGCGCCAGCTATCCGGCGTTTATTGACGACAGTGATTTGCTGTATCGGAATATTGGAGAAAAAAAGTACAGGGATAGACTGGGAGTCTCCGATGAATGCAAGCTGGAGCAAGCGGTGGAAGCGGGTTATCTCTATCGTGATGAAGATGGCAGCTTCTATATTGTTCCTGCTGCCCCGATTGGCGATTTTCACTTTGTTTCGGTCCGGGAGCTTGATATTATCCGATGCTGGGGACATGTACTGAAGAAGAAGGAACGCTTGTTTGATTGGAGCGTCCGCGCCTCAGATGGAGCCCTGATCCAAAAGAAGCTGGAGGGGTATGCGGATCAAATTAAAAAGCTGGATGAGGCTATTTATGCAATCAGGCAAAGGGAAGAGGTGAAGGGGACAGCAGCAGACCTTAGTATTGAAGAAGTATTCACCTCAAGTTTCCCCTTTACAATAGTATTTCCCAAGATAAAAAGTGAAGTGAAAAAAGCGAAAGCCAAGTATGAAGCGGTTATTGATGATCAGTGTCGAAATCTGGGTCGAGAATTAAAGAGCCGAATAAAGGAACCCTCTCTGCAAGAACTGCTGAATAAAATGGTAGAGCGCTGGGGACTTAAACTGCGGATGCATGCTATATATGAGGGCCTTGAGAAACCCTGGTTCAAAAATAAGGCGAGTGCTCCCTACCAAAAGGCGGTTAGCTTCGATGCTCAAGGAAACAGTGTAAGCTGGATTGGGCATGTTTCTTTTCCGAGGGCGGGAGCAGTCAAAGGAATGCTGTTTAACTCCACCAATGCCGGCTCCAAACGGGGGCATTACCTGATTGGACAGGAGCGGAAGGATGCTGAGCGGATCAAGGTCCCGGATCAGACCATCGCCGGGTATAATTCGGCTTTTGGCAGGATGCGTTTGGATGAGGCAAATAAGCCGTCCAATAATAATAAGCCGCCCCATGATGATGATAATAATAAGGCGTTCTATGATTTATTCAATATCTTGAGTAAAACCAACTGCAAATATCCGAAGATTGTATTCTATAAGCAGGAGTGGAGGAAGGACCTGTCGGGAAATCAGGAGCAAGTGTTGGTTGTGGGGCGAACGCCTTATTTCCGGGTGCGGCATCATTATCAACTGAACGATCTGCGCGGCACAAGGAAGCAAGGCGGCATTGACTATGCCAGCGCCTTGTTCGGATACATTGCGTCTGAACGAGGAAACGGGAACGCAGGCGAGCAGGAGGGGTACAAATCCCGGTTAAGATTCAGTCCGCTTCGAGTTTGCGGTAATATCGGCTTGGGCAGGATAGAAAAGTTTCTGCTGGCCAAGCCGCAAGCTACAGCGGAAGCTATGTACCTGAAGCCACACGGTAATGAAGCGTCAAGCTATGAAGGACATTCCGTGAAGAGGCAGAGGAATTCGGAGTCCATAATCGTGGCGCCGCAATTGAGGGGAAGGAAGTATTATCATGTATTGTCCCAGCCATTGAAACTTTGTGGACAGGTGCCTGACAATATGACTAGCCAGCGCTATGTCTATGATCCGTCCTTCCATCTGAAAGGAACCCTTCACTTCAAGAACCTGACGGAAGCTGAGCTGGGTTTGCTGCTGCTGGCTATGGATATCAGTTTGCTGCCTGACGCAAGCAGTTTTAATCCCGACAAAAAGCCATACTTTGAGCAGATTGGCGGAGCCAAGGCTTATGGCTATGGCAAGGTCCAATTTTCGATAGAAGAGATTCAACTTGAGCAGAAGGGAAGCAGCTTCGAGTCGCTCATTGTTCAGCCTTATAAACAGGCGGAGGTTTCATCTGCGCACTATGTGGCAGCTTATTTGCGTGAGCGGGGCGGAGAGGCCTGGCTGAAGAGAGTCCATATGAAGCGCTATGTCAAAAGCAAGCTGGTAAAAGAGTCTTTCGATAAAAACCATGTGGACTGGACCAATATAGATGAGAAAAGAAAGATTGATAGCCGCAATGCTAAAGGAGGGGGCTATCTCAAGAGCTGGGTGTTAGAATATTTGGAGGAGTAAGGATTGGTGAAAGTAATCGCTTGGATGATATTCGGATTCTACAAATAGAGTGGGTTGACCTACCACACATGAATTGGAGTATGATATGAAGCTGCAGCCGCTACTTTTTTCATTGGAGTATCTTCCACTTCTGATCCGTCTGGAATGCAAGGAGGCGGCCAGCTTGCCTCCATTCCTGGGTTCAACGCTGCATGGCGTATTGGGGTGGGAGCTGGCCAAGCATCCGGCTTTGTATGCCTATTTGTTCGAGAATAAACGTTTTGGCGGAGCCGGACAGGATATTGTGAATCCTTATATGATCGAGCCGCCCCGGTCGAAGGCCCATTACCAGCCGGGAGAATCACTGTGCTTCAAGCTGGTCCTATTTGGAGATGCGGCAGGTTTGGCTGAAGAGGTGGTCCAGGTGCTGGCTCGCCTTCGGCAGTTCCGAATCGGCGCGGCGCGCTGTCTGTTTGAGCCGCGGGATATTTTACATGGCGAGCAGTATGGGCCGATCTGGCAGGAAGGAGTTTTCCGGAGAGAGGCGCTTGTAGTGGAAAATATTGCGGCCGTGTCGACACAGGAGTTGGCCTCCTGGTGCTCTGTTCATCTGGTCACGCCTCTTCGTATACGCCGCGGCGGCGCTCTGGTGCAGAAGATGGACTTTCCAACCATAATTCGGTCCATTACCAAAAGAATTAGCTTGCTTGTCGAGCGTTACGGAGGAGCTGTGGATGCGGCCGCGGCCTCAGGAGCCTGCGAGCTTGCGAGCGAAATCCGCATGGCTTCCCATGCGCTGTATCTGAACCAGATGCACCGTTATTCCAATCGCAGGCAGGAGTCACTGGACTGGAGCGGCATGCTGGGGGCCATGACCTTTGAAGGGAAACTGACGGCTTTCACTCCTTGGCTTCACGCAGCCCGCATTCTGCACATTGGGCGCAACTCTACCTTTGGATGCGGCCAGCTGGATATTGTTTGTCGGTACATGTAGTTTTCATGTGTTGCTGAGAAAAATAGATAAGTTTGATGCCACCAGATCAGATGCCACTGCTGCTAAAAGCTGACGACTCCCTCCGGTGAAGGCTGGTGCGAATGCCAAGCTCCCATAAAATCCCCGGCCCCTTCGCACCTCAAATCTTGTCGAATCGAAGAGTAAATAATCCATTTCCGCTCGTGTCAACATCTATGCTATACTTTATTTGGCACAAACAGCAGACCAAACAGCCGAATTGTTCGCAGAACGCTCTCAATTGGGCCTGTTTTTGCAGTCGCACTCCGTATGGAGTGCGTGGATTGAAATCAGTCCATGCTAACCGTTGCTTTAATGCTCTGGTGTCGCACTCCGTATGGAGTGCGTGGATTGAAATATTGGCCTGCCGGAAGGGTTAGACTCGCTGAAAGGTCGCACTCCGTATGGAGTGCGTGGATTGAAATTACGAAGTATCGCGAGTTCCAGCGGAAGCGCGTCGCACTCCGTATGGAGTGCGTGGATTGAAATAAACAAAAATCACCTCCGATCCAAAGCCAATTTGGTCGCACTCCGTATGGAGTGCGTGGATTGAAATAGGGTTCCGTCTTTTGTGATGGACACAGGATGCCGGGTCGCACTCCGTATGGAGTGCGTGGATTGAAATCAAGCCATCAAGGCCCACAGCGAGTTAAACGCCAGTCGCACTCCGTATGGAGTGCGTGGATTGAAATAGAAAAAATATCTGCTAAATCAAAATTTTCGGTAGTCGCACTCCGTATGGAGTGCGTGGATTGAAATCAAAGCCGTTATGCGCTGCCGAAGTGCTGCCAAGTCGCACTCCGTATGGAGTGCGTGGATTGAAATCCCACCGAGTCCAGAAGTATTAAGGTTTTGGACTGTCGCACTCCGTATGGAGTGCGTGGATTGAAATACTACGCCGTTCTTTGTACGCCGAGCGTCCGCCAGTCGCACTCCGTATGGAGTGCGTGGATTGAAATCGGTTGTTTACGCCGATTGTACGCTGATTTTAGCGTCGCACTCCGTATGGAGTGCGTGGATTGAAATCGGTTGTTTACGCCGATTGTACGCTGATTTTAGCGTCGCACTCCGTATGGAGTGCGTGGATTGAAATACGCGTAGGCTTATATTCTGCGAAGCAGATGTCGCGTCGCACTCCGTATGGAGTGCGTGGATTGAAATCGCAAAATGTGATCGCAGCAATTCCGGATACGGGTCGCACTCCGTATGGAGTGCGTGGATTGAAATCTGTACATTCTCGGCCTGATGAGCAAAACCGGCGGTCGCACTCCGTATGGAGTGCGTGGATTGAAATAATCCAGGGGCGGTGGTAACTATTAATCGATAAGTCGCACTCCGTATGGAGTGCGTGGATTGAAATAATCCAGGGGCGGTGGTAACTATTAATCGATAAGTCGCACTCCGTATGGAGTGCGTGGATTGAAATACGCATCAATTTGAATACAATTGGGAAAATGAAGTCGCACTCCGTATGGAGTGCGTGGATTGAAATAGGCACCGCGCCGCGGAGGGGTGGAGGAGTATAGGTCGCACTCCGTATGGAGTGCGTGGATTGAAATCTGCCGGCTCTTGTAGTCCCCACGGAGCAGACCTGTCGCACTCCGTATGGAGTGCGTGGATTGAAATTGGCTTCATTTACGTCCACTACTCCGGTAGATGTGTCGCACTCCGTATGGAGTGCGTGGATTGAAATCGTATGCCAGAGGAAATCCAGGAGTAACAGATTCGTCGCACTCCGTATGGAGTGCGTGGATTGAAATCGGTTGGAGTGGATACCAGGAAGAGGCGACCGATGTCGCACTCCGTATGGAGTGCGTGGATTGAAATGTCCGTCCCGCCAAGTCACAGCCGTAGAAGCACCAGTCGCACTCCGTATGGAGTGCGTGGATTGAAATTTGCGGAAGGATCTGCGTCGGCGATAGCGGAGAGGTCGCACTCCGTATGGAGTGCGTGGATTGAAATCGCAACTTATCGTTAACGTTCTCGCCGCGAAAGGGTCGCACTCCGTATGGAGTGCGTGGATTGAAATTTTGCACGATACGGGCAAATTGTGTCGGTGACATGTCGCACTCCGTATGGAGTGCGTGGATTGAAATCGTTCCGCTGCCGGATTACCGCTAGACGAATGGGTCGCACTCCGTATGGAGTGCGTGGATTGAAATGATGAGCTGCTCGGTATCAATACAATGTCGTTAATTGTCGCACTCCGTATGGAGTGCGTGGATTGAAATAACATCGTAGGAATATGCTCCAGCTTTTTCTTGAAGTCGCACTCCGTATGGAGTGCGTGGATTGAAATGACTTTGAGGAGGGGGCATTGGCGGAAATGGTAGTCGCACTCCGTATGGAGTGCGTGGATTGAAATACTGGAAACACAGCTTAAATGTAGCCCATGTCGGTCGCACGCTGCATGGAGTGTGCGGTTTATTGGTCATTTCATTTGACTCGAAACAAGAAGAAGTTTATACTTTGTATAAACGATCAGGGTGGAGGGTGCCATGATGCAGGTTCAGAAGTGGGGCAACAGTTTGGGAGTTCGCATACCCAAAGCCTTAGCTATGAAGGCAGGACTTGAAGAAGGCTCAGAGGTTGATATTGATGTTGAAAAGGGTCATCTGGTCATCAAACCCAAAACAAGGACTCTAGAAGAGCTATTATCCCAAATCACCCCGGACAACCTTCATTCCGAGATTCAGACCGGAAAAACGCAAGGACGGGAAACATGGTAGTAAATCGTTATATTCCGGACCGCGGTGACCTGGTTTGGCTTCAATTTGATCCCCAAGCGGGTCATGAGCAGTCAGGTAAACGCCCTGCTTTGGTAATTTCACCTAGCTCCTACAACAGTAAGGTAGGCTTGACATTATTTTGTCCGGTTACCTCAAGAATGAAGGGATATCCTTTTGAAATATTGATTCCGCAGAATCTTCCCATTGAAGGAGTCATTCTAGCTGACCAGATAAAGAGCCTCGACTGGAACTCTCGCCAAGCTATATTTATTTGTAAAGTGCCCCAAGCTATCTTGGATGAAGTGATTTCTAAAATAGATGTGCTGATTCATTCCTGATTTTGAAGAAAGGTTTCTAGTGCGAATGTGAAGCTCCCATAAAAACCCTGGCTCCTTCGCACCTCAAGTTTTGTCGAATTGAGATGCAAACTATCCATTTTCGCTCATGTCAATATCTATGCTATACTTTATTTGGAAGAAACAGCACATCAAACAGCCTACATTATTCTCAAAATGCTCTCAATTGGGCCTGTTTTTGCAGTCGCACTTCGTATGGAGTGCGTGGATTGAAATTGCAGCATTTCAAGAAAGTGCTGAATGTACTGGGTCGCACTTCGTATGGAGTGCGTGGATTGAAATCGGACAGCGGTCGAGCGGATGGTTAACCGAAAAGTCGCACTTCGTATGGAGTGCGTGGATTGAAATTCTTCACTGTTGAACCGTTAATCTCCGCATCCAGTCGCACTTCGTATGGAGTGCGTGGATTGAAATATCTGTAGAGTACGAAAACGCCATAAACAACGAAGTCGCACTTCGTATGGAGTGCGTGGATTGAAATCTGAACGGCAACGTAAAGGGATATTGCGCGGCTAGTCGCACTTCGTATGGAGTGCGTGGATTGAAATTGATAGCAGGCGTCTTGGTAGGTTTCAAGTTTGCGTCGCACTTCGTATGGAGTGCGTGGATTGAGATCGGAATCTCCCAAGCACTACAAATATCCGTGAACGTCGCACTTCGTATGGAGTGCGTGGATTGAAATTCTAAGTCACTCAAAAACACGATAGGTTCGCGTGTGTCGCACTTCGTATGGAGTGCGTGGATTGAAATCGGTTGGACTGAAGCGCGATCCGCAGGAAGAACGGTCGCACTTCGTATGGAGTGCGTGGATTGAAATTCGGACAAATACGACGTCATTATCGCAGACCTACGTCGCACTTCGTATGGAGTGCGTGGATTGAAATGTTTATCCGCGCATGGACGACGATTCCGTACGTTGTCGCACTTCGTATGGAGTGCGTGGATTGAAATTCCAGCATCCATACGCGAGGGATTTCGCCGTCTAGTCGCACTTCGTATGGAGTGCGTGGATTGAAATGTAACGGAGGAGATATGTAAGCGTCAAATACGGACCACCTAGCAAAGCTGTCAAATCTATGAGATGCTGGCATTAGGACGAAT
>NZ_QMFA01000004.1 GCF_003285005.1 Paenibacillus sp. YN15
CCCATTATTTCCAAATTAACCTACGTTGAAGCAAACTGGATGTCGGTTTCGTTCATTATAACTATTTTGGGCTATTCCCCCCTTTTCCATGTTTCGCGGACTCACGATCCCTTATTTGCTTATCCAGCCCCCCGAATTGGCTGAAATCCGCTTCTTAACGGATTCTCAGTCCGCTCAAACGCAAAAGCAGCGCTTTTTCGTGAAATAACGGAATCTGTGTCCGGCTGGCGGCTGCCGTGACGAATAGTCTGATGGGCCGCTCCCATTGACGGTCTGCCCCCTTCGACGAACTCTCCCTACAGCCCGCTTGCCCCGGGGCGGCAAGCTTGCGCCCCTCTTCCGCCTCGCCTTCCGCGCAACGTACAAAAACCCCTGCGGATCATTCCCGCAGAGGCTCTTCGCATCCGTCGCGCAGCATCTATTGCTTGCGCTGTTGCGATTCCTTATAGCTTTCGTTCAGCTCCCGGATCACCTGGGTTCCTCCGGCTGCCTCCCAGCGCTTGCGCTCCTGTGCAAAGCCCGCATCATCCAGCTGGCCCAGAATATACAGGTAGGTGGCATTGGTGATGATTTCGCCCAGCTCATTGCCCCGTTCCGCCTGCACCGGAGAAACCAGAGCCGTCGTAGGGTCGGCCACAGCGATGGTTTTGTTGTCCGCCGTCATCTCATTGACCCGCTCCTGGGATGCGCTTAGCTTGTCCTGGCTGAGGTAGGGGATTTGCACCAGCCGCAGGGCGGTGGTATAGGGCTCCACCTCCCGCTCCCGCAGGGCCTTGGTATCCGGCCAGATTTTCACATTCCCGTTCTCCAGGAGCGTATAATGCTTGTTCTCGATGCCGAAGGACAGCAGGTTGTGCACATCGGCGGACAGGGTTTGCTCAAAAAAATCAAGAATGCCCAGCAGCTCCTGCTCCGTCTTGACGCTGCTCTTCGGGAACAGGAACAAGCCGCCGAAGCCCGGCCCGCCCCATACCCGGTCGCCTTGGGGACCGGACAGACGGTTTTGGATGCCGATGACGGCTTTGGGATTCAGCTTGGACATCTTGTCCTGGTTCCCGGACGCCACGATGTTGGTGATCATCATTCCCGCTTCCCCGCGGACGAAGCGCTCCTCCTGCTGCGACTTGCTGGTTACGGTAAAATCTGCGTTCATGACACCCTCGTTATACAGCCGCCTCATGAATTTCATGGCGTCCATATACGCCTCCGAGTAAAAATCCGGAACCAGCCCCTCCTCCTGCAGCGCCCAGCCGTTAGGCGCCCCCAGATAGACGGCCAGATTGCGGAAAGCGCCGTAGACCAGATCGTTGCGGTCCACCAGTCCGTAGGTATCCTGCTTGCCGTTGCCGTCGGGATCATCGAAGGTAAACGCGCGGAGCACCCGGTATAGTTCCTCCACCGTCCGCGGCTCGGCAAGTCCAAGGCGCTCCAGCCAGTCCTTGCGGTACTGGATGCCCTGCCGGGACACCGGCCGCTCCCAATACAAGCCGTAAATCCTCCCGAAATACGAGCCGTTGTGGAGAATATCCGGGTCCAGATAGCGGGTGAGCAGCGGAAACCGGGAGAGATACGGCCCAATCTCCCAAAAACCGCCGGAGCGGACCGCATTGACAACCGATGGATGCTTCAGGTCCACAGCCTTGACGGACAGCACCTCCGGCAAAATTCCGTTGGCCAGAGCCGACACCATCTGGTCGGAGTACAGATTCTCCGGCACCCAGGTGATGCCCAGCCGCTTGCCGGTTTTTTTCTCCAGCTCCGGCACAATGCCGGGAAGCGGCGGATCGCCGGTATTCTGCACCAGCATCATCCGGATGACCGCTTCCTCCGGCGGCTTATCTGCTGCAACCGGCCCCCCGCCGCCCTGACAGGACGACAGCACCCATACGGCTGGCAGCAAAACCAGAAGCAGCGCCGGACGACCTCTCTTTGACGCGGCCCGTCTGCGCATATGTCTCATCTACGCTTCCTCCTCCTCGTCCGCCTGCATATCCCGGTACTTCCCCGGACTCACACCCTCCAGCTTGCGGAAGGAGCGGATAAAATTCTGCGGATTGTTGTACTGCAGCTTGGCGGCAATATCCTTGACGGGCATATCCGTTTCCTTCAGCCACTGGAGGGCAACCTGATGGCGGTGGCGGGCCAGATAGGCCGCGAAGGTCATCCCCATGCAATTGCGGAAAATCGTTCCGGCATAGCCGCTTTGGTAATGAAGCCGGTCGGCGCAGGTATCCAGAGTCAAGTCCGTATCGTACTCCTCATGGACCATCCGCACCATCTCCTTGGCAATGGCCATATGCCGGACCTCGGATTGCTCCTCCATGCTGTCCAGCAGGGGGCCGATGGCCTTTTCCATAAACCAGTCTGCCGCCGCATCCTCCTTGTCCAGGGCAAACAGCTGGTCGATGAGCAGCTGCTGCTGCTCCGGAGGCACCGCCTGGCGGGCAATGCTGTTGGCAAGGGCCAGCAGATTCACCAACAGACGGACATACTGGAACTGCCGGTCATACAAAACGGGATACGCCTCCCGGATTTGCTCCAGGAGCGTAAGCGCCAGCGCCTCCGACTGCTCCCGCTCCAGAAGCTTGATGGAGTGGAACAGCTCCTCCTGCAGCTTCCGGGGATAACGGTCATGCAGGGCATGGGATTCGCCCAAATCGGCAAACCGGATAATCGGCTGATTCCCGAAGGCGGCCCGCCGCTGGAGAGCCTCCACCGCTTCATCATGGGCCCGGGGGATACAGGAGGCGCCGGAGTGAGCCAGACTGATGCCCACCGCCACGGGAAGCTCAAGCAGCTCCGCATGGGTTTTTACGATCTGCTTGGCAATCCGGTACATCTCCTCCTCCGGATGGTCCGCATCAGGGGCGGTGATGACCGTAAGCTGGGTTTTGCCCAGCACCGTAGGCTCCAGGCGGCGGTCAGCGGGAACCAGCTCCCCGATAATGTTGTTCACCGCAAACAGCAGCAGGTCCCGGTCCTCCTCCTTAAACCGGGTTTCCTCCAGATTGCCCGTCTGCACTGCCACCACGCAGAAGGAGCGAAGATCCGCGTTCAGGCCGTATTCCAGAAGACGCCCGGTCACCTCTTCCTCCTTCAGACCGCCAAGGAACAGCCGGATCATGAAGAAGCTGCGCAACAGCTCCCCCTGCCCGGAAAGGCGCTCCTCCAGACTTTTTTTTGCGTCGAACAAAAAATGCACCTGCCGGCCGATGAAATCCAGCTCGTCCTTCGACTCTCCGCTTCCCGGCGGAGCCTGTCCGGCCATTACCTGCTTGACGATATTGCCGATGGGCCGGTACAGCTTCCTGGAGCCCAAATACGCCAGCAGGATGAACAAAAGCAGCAGCCCCAAGCAGATATAAAAGGTAAACCAGCCGATTTCCCGGGAGTTGCGGTTCAGCTCATTGAGGGAGACGGCCGAGACATACGTCCAGCCGTTATATTCCGAAACCAGATAATTCACGGCGAATTCTTCCCTGCCCGCCTTCAGGACAAAGGGCTTTCCGTCCGCCCCGGCCAGGGCGGCCGCCGTTTTGCCCACGGCATCATCCAGCTGCGGATTGGTGTTTCCGCTCTGCAGAATCAGTTCCCCTTGATCGTCAAACAGATACAGGGGCTCCTTCTGCTCCTCCGCCGTAAATACCTCATTCAGCCGGCAGGCGGGAATTTTCACCGTGGCCATGCCGATGCTGGAATAGGCCGTCAGTGGGAGGCCCTTCTGGAGAAGGAGGTAGCTGCCGCAGCCGGACTCTCCGGCTCCCGAGGCGTCCCCGGCGGGGCGGTGCACCGTCACCTCCGCCAGCTCCGGGATGCGCGCCTCCGGATGGCTCTGGGTCCAGGCATCCAGCCGGGACAAGCCTTCATTGGTAATCATCCAGTTGCCCGCCACGCTCCACACCCGTACCTCCTCAATCCCCGTATCCAGCCGCTGCAGATTGGTCAGCTCCGTGCGGACCTGATTGTACAGCTGGAACTGGTCGGGACGGAGGGGCTCCGTCAGCACGGAAATCATCAGCCTGGAGCTGAAAAAATGGCTCATGGCCTGGTCGGCCACCTTCAGCGTCTCCTCCACCCCCAATTGGGTCTGGCGGAGGCTTAACGCCTTCTGCTCGCTTACCTTCATCCGCACCACCTGGGCGGACTTGCCATAGGAAATGATGCCCAGGAGCAGAACGGGAAGCGAGGCGAGAATAAAGCAGAACAGCAGCAATTTCAAATAATAACGGCCTCTTTGTTTCCTGCGCAAAACCGGTTCACCCTTTTTGATCAGTCTGTGAGGTCAAGCCGCCATACGGCCTGACATGTTTTTTTCCTGCACCCGTCCGGGACCAGGAAGGCTTTTACTTGGCGGGCGGACTATGCTACATTATAAATAGAGGTGAGGAACATGAACAATCCGCTTTCAGGCAATATTGCCAAGTATATGATTTCCGGAGATTCCATCTCCAAGGGTGTAGTGCTTGACGAAGTACGCAACAAATATGTGGTGCTGGAAGAGAACTATGTGGCCCTGCTGCAGGATAAGCTGAAGGGGGTCATTCACAATACGGCGCGGTTCGGCAATACCCTGCTGAAGGGAATCGGCCATCTGAAGCGGGATGTGGTGAACGAAAAGCCGGATGTGGTGCTGATCGAATACGGCGGGAATGACTGTGATTTCAACTGGAACGAAATCGCCGAGAATCCCGAGGGGGATCACACGCCCAAAACGGATTTCAACGTATTTGAACGGATGCTGAAGGAAACCATCGAGTTTCTGCGCAGCAAGGACGTTGTTCCCGTGCTGATGAATCTGCCTCCTCTGAATGCGGACCAATATTTCAAGTGGGTAAGCCGCAGCAATCCGGAGGCCGAACGGAATATTCTCCGGTGGCTGGGCAGCGTCACCAAAATCTACTGGTGGCAGGAACGCTATAATTCTACCATTGTGAAGGTGGCGGAGGCTACCAAAACCAAATATATTGATATCCGCGGCGCCTTTTTGGAGCATCCGGATTTCACCCGCTTCATCTGCATGGACGGAATTCACCCCAACAAGGACGGCCACCGCATCATCTCCGAGCGGGTGCTGGCTTTTGTCCGGGAGCATTACGGCTATCTTCTCCAGGACAACAGCGAACCGTCTCCGGGCTGAGGCGAAACGCCTGATGACGCCTTTGCGGCGACAACCGAAGCGCGCAATAATACACCCCCTCCCCTTCACCGGCAAGCCGGCGGAAGTGCGGAGGGGGTGTTTTCCTCTGCTCTTTAGTCCATACGCCGCACCAGCTCCCGCAGATAGCTGCGCAGCGCCGGGGCAAGCTCCTCCCGTTTGAGGGCAAATTCAATGGTCGCCTGGATATAGCCCAGCTTGTCGCCGGTATCATAGCGGTCTCCCGTTTGCCGGAAAACGGCCATGGGCTTGTCCCCATTCAGCACCCGCAGAGCGTCAGTCAGCTGGATTTCCCCGCCTCTGCCTGGCTCCTGGTGCTCCAGAATGGCGAACACCTCCGGCTCAATGACATACCGGCCGATCACGGCCAGATTGGACGGCGCCTGCTCCCGCTCCGGCTTTTCCACCAGATCGCGGATATATTCCACACCGTCTTTGGGGTCAGCCGGGGAAATAATGCCGTACTTGTCCACCTCGCTCCAGGGCACCTCCTGCACCGCAATGACGGAGGTGTTCACCTGCTCGTACAAATCCAGCATCCCCTTCAGGCAAGGGGGCTCCGAAGCGATAATATCGTCCCCCAGCAGCAGCGCAAACGGCTCATTGCCGATGAATTTGCGGGCGCAAAGGACAGCATGGCCAAGACCCAGCGGCTCCTTCTGGCGGATATAATGGACATCGGCCAGGTTGGAAACGGTTTGCACCATATGGAGAAGATCGTCCTTGCCGGTTTTGGAGAGCATCATCTCCAGCTCTACCGATTTGTCGAAGTGGTCCTCGATGGCCCGCTTGTTGCGGCCTGTGACAATGATAATATCCTCAATGCCCGAAGCGATAGCCTCTTCCACGATATATTGGATGGAGGGTTTGTCCACAATGGGCAGCATCTCCTTGGGCTGGGCCTTGGTGGCCGGCAGGAATCGGGTCCCCAACCCTGCAGCCGGAATAATCGCCTTCTTGATACGCATGTGTCAGCCTCCTTCAATACTGGTGACGGTGACGGGCGCGGCTTTCCGCCCTCTGACGCAATAGCGGCAGAACGGCTGCTTCCACCCGCCTGCCCCCCAACGGCCCGTGAAACACCTGGCCGCCTCTTTCTCCATGATAATCCGATCCGGCCGTGGCCACCAGACCATGGCGCCGGGCAAGCTCCCGGTACTTCGCCGCCTCTTCCGGGGAATGGTCGGAATGGTCGGCCTCTATGCCGTCCAATCGGCCGCCGGCCAGCCGCTCCACCAGGGCATCGTTGCCGTACAGCCCGGGATGGGCCAGCACGGCAGCTCCCCCGGCCTCGTGAATCCAGGCAATGGCCGTCTCCGGCGAGATGCGCTTGGGGCTGATGTAGGCGGCTCCGTTTTCTCCAATGAGACGGTTGAAGGCATCCTGCTGGGACTCTGCATACCCTTTGTCCACCAGCACCTGGGCAATGTGCGGACGGCCGACGGTGGAATCCTTTTGCTCCACGGGCCCCCGCCGCTCCAGCACCTCCTCCAGTGTAATGGCATAACCCAGCTCACGGAGACGCTCCAGCATCCGCTCATTGCGCCCCTCCCGGACATTGCGCAATTCCTCCAGCCGGGATAAAAACAACGGATCGGCAATGTCCATATAATAGCCCAGCACGTGAATGTCCTTGCCGTCCTCCGAGGAGCTGATCTCCACCCCCGGGACCACGGTGATCCCCGCAGCCCGACCGGCCTCGAAGGCTTCCTCCAGCCCGGCGACCGTGTCATGATCCGTTATGGCAACGGCGCTTAAGCCCGCTGCCGCCGCCTGGCGGACATTGTCCGAGGGGGTTCCCGTTCCGTCGGAGGCACGGGTATGGGTATGTAAATCAGCGTACCCTTCCATGATTTCAGCCATACCTGCCGCATCCTTTCCGCGAAAGCGCATCATTTTATTCCCAAGCTATAGCCACTGCTTCAAATCCCGCTCCTTCATAAAGGTCAGGAAGGTCACTGCCGAGATGGGCAATAACGCAGATTTCAGATGAATGGAATAGAAACTCCGCACAAAACGGATGCCTTCTATGCTTCTCGCCGCAAGCACCCCAAGGGCCAGCTCATGCTTGATGGAGGATTGGGACAGGATGGACAGGCCCAGATTGGCCTCCACCGCCGATTTGACGGCACCGGTGCTGCCCAGCTCCATGAGGATTTTCATATCCGACAGATCACGCCCCCGCCGGAGCAGCTCCTCCTCCATCACCCTGCGGGTGCCGGAGCCCTTCTCCCGGAGCACAAAGGGATAACGCAGCGCATCCTCCAGCGTAATCCGCTCTTGTTGGGCCAGCTCGTGTTGGGCCGGCAGCACCAGCAGAAGCTCGTCGCTCAATACCGGGTCCAGCAGCACATCCGGATGCTCAATCGGCGCCTCCACCAGCCCGAAGGTCAGCTGATGCTGCATAATTTCATCCAGAATCTGAGTGGTGTTCATCACCTTCAGACTCACAGAGATATGGGGAAACTCCCGCCCGAAGGGACCCAGCAGCCGGGGCAGGATATATTCGCCGATGGTCAGGCTCGCCCCCAGCTGAAGCCGGCCCTCCAGCATATGGGTAAACCGGGACATGGCGGTTTCCGTCTCCCGCATCAGTTCAATGCTCCGTTTGGCGAAGGGCAGGAGCGCCCGCCCCGCTTCCGTAAGCTCGATTTTTTTGGTGGTGCGCAAAAACAGCTTGGTCCCGAAATAATCCTCCAGCGACTGAATCTGCATGGTCACCGCCGGTTGGGTCATATGCAATGCCTGGGCGGCCCCGGAAAAGCTGCCCTTTTCGGACACCGTATAGAAAATATGCAGCTGATGGAAATTTAACGCCATACGCGTGCACCATCCCTTCCTTCCCATTCTATAACAAAGTTGCGCAAAAAGCTTCTGCGCCGCCGATTTCCACATATAAATGAAAAGCATCCCCGCAAAAAGAGTCTCCAATGAGTTCTTTTGGGGAATGCTGTGAATGGCTTCTGTCTTCCCGGTGCAGCGCCTGCTCCGGGTTGCATTATTTGCGCTTGCGGCTGTTCTTCACCAGGGTCATCCGCCGGGAATGGCGCAGCCAGGAGTAATAGGTTTTCAGATCGCGCAGCTCCATGGTTTCCGACATCCGGCCGAGAAAGGTCACCACAATCATCTTATAGACCGGTCCTCCGGTCAGATCCGTTTCATTCTCCAAGGGAACAAATTCCGCCACCATAACCAAATCTTCGTCAATCAGGTATACATCCTGCTCATGACGGTAATAGTTGCGGATTTGACCGTTCTTTAACCTATCCCATAAAAACGAAGAGATATCCTCGTAACCTGCCTTCTGGCTCTCCACCCGGTCCAGCCAACGGGAGCGGGCATGATGAGTGATGACAATATCGGCAATTTTTTTCTCTCCCAGGATAACAAAAAAGGGCTCGTATGTGCTCCATCTGTCCATCTGCTTATCTCTCATATGTTTCACTCCTCTACAACCCTGGAAGGACTTTAGACCCGGATGATCGTGGATATACCAATAGGATACCTGATTGCAATTGGATTTCCAACTAAATAATCTCCCGCATTTCCTAAAATCCTATTCAATTTTATTAAAAACCACCTTAAATCTGGTAAAAGGGCACGTTCGGATTATCCTTCTTTTCCTATATTTATCACATTACTGCACAGGAACGCAATGATTATTTTCGCTATGTTGCAAGACTCATATAGTCTTCAAGTCGGATATGCGGCGGGAATTACTTTTGGCTCCGTCTGTTATCGGTGAAAATATTGAAGGTTTTGTGAACAGCGTTATACTCTGCCATTTTAAAGTGTCTGAATAACAAAACCACATAAGGAGGATTTTCAGCATGACAATAAGCGGATATTTGCAAAAGGATGCGGAGTTTGATTATGTGATCGTCAACAAATGCAGCGTGGCGGTTTTGGTGGAGGGAGAGCAGGATTATGTGGGGCCGCTGAAGGGGTATTCCCGGGATTTGATTCAGGTGCCCGGAGGCGACCAATACCTGCGCAGCCTGGTGCAGGTTGCGCTCTGCTGACGTTCTTCCTCATGGAACAGGATAAACCCCCGCATTGTTGATGCTCAACGCGGGGGTTTTGTTTGTGTTATTTGGCTTGATTGTACCGCTCCAGCGCCGTTTGATAAATGCCCACATAGTCTTTCAGGCCCATATCATTGAGCTTTTTGAGATAGCTGTCCCACTCGTTTTCAATTCCGCCGCTCATGATCCATTTGGCGTACATGCTGTTGATGTACGTATTGAGATCATTGCCGATAGTGGCAAGCTTCTGCGATTCTTCCTTGCTGAAGAATACGTTGGGGAATCTGGGCTCCAGGTATTGGGTGTACACCTTATCGAAGCCTTGCTTCTCGATCATATGGGCAGGAACATCCAGCAGCCGCTTGGAATTGCTCTTGGTCATAAAATTCATTTTGGAGGAAGTGGTGGGCGAATTCAGGCTTTCATCGGGATTATTCCAATCCAGCGCCCGCAAAATCTTGATTTTGTTGTCGGCGGTTTTCTCGATGGTATCCCCCATCCGATAGGAAAAGGTCAGCATCAATCCGTTGTCGTCCGCCAACAGGTTGTCGGCCCATCTCATCAGCAGCTCCGGATTTTTTGCGTTTTTGGTGATGGAAAAAGATCCTCTTGCCGTTAAGCCTGTGGTATTTCTTGGCCATGCCTGATCGCCCTTCGGTCCTTTGAGGGGAGGGACAACCACATAATCATTGGTTTCCTCCGGATTATTGGCCCATGCCGAGCTGCGCCAGCCTTGGAAAGCACCGGCAATCCGCGGCACCGTTTTTTGCTTGGAGGTCAGCACCTTGCTGTCCTGGGTGAAGGCCTCATTATCAATCAGCCCTTGGGATTGAAGCTTGCGGAAATACTGAATGGCCTCCTTGAACTGGGGCTGGGACGCCGTGTGGACGGCCTTGCCATTCGCCAGAGCGATGTGGGTATTATAATCGTCGACCAGTCCGAAGGAGCCGAACATCTGCGAGAAATATCCCCAAGTCGACCCGGTGGTCAGCGGAATCTCATCGGCCTTGCCGTTGCCGTTGGGGTCCTTTTGCTTGAAGGCCAGCAGCACTTGTTCAAACTCATCCGTGGTTGTCGGCACTTTCAGTCCCAGCTGATCCAGCCATTTTTTGTTGATAAAAAGCGGAAAGGCGGCTTCCGGCACAAGACCGTCGTCAAAGGACGGGATGGCGTAGATATGCCCGTCGGGAGCAGTCAATTCTTTCTTCAGCTCCGGATATTCCTTGAAGGCCTTGTTCAAATTCGGCGCATACTTCTCGATCAGCCCTTCCAGAGGAATCAATTGCCCCTGGGAACCATAGTTCAGCAGTTCGATATCGGTAAGGCTGGCATGGCCGAGAATGGCGGTGGGAAGATCGTTGCTGGCAAACATCAGGCTCTTTTTTTCTTTCCATTGGCTGACATTGATATCCTGGAATTCCACATGCACATTGGTTTCCTTTTCGAGATTTTGCCAGAAGCGGATATCCTTGTTGGGCGGTTTGCCGTCGTCAATAACCGTGACCAATTTGATGGTTTGCAGTTCCTTGGACAGCGGCAGCCCCGTTTCAGGTACGGCGCTGTCGGCGCTTGCGGATGCAGCCGGGCTTTTTCCCGCCGCATCACCGCTGTTGTTGCCGCCGTTGCCGCTGCAAGCGCTTAAGACCAAAGCGGAAGCAAACGTCGCCAGGCCGGCGCGCACTAAGATGGTTGTTTTCATTGATGACCCTCCTTAAAATGTCTGAAATGATATATGCTCAAGGATACTATCCCTGCAGCCAAAAAGTAATCCTAACCGAAGCTGCTCACGCCTTGACCGAGCCGATCATGACCCCTTTGACAAAATACTTCTGCAAGAAGGGATAGACGGCCAGAATCGGTAGACTGGTGACGATAATAAGCGCATACTGAATTTGCTCCACCATCATTTGCTTGCGGGCTGCATCCTCGGCGTCCAGCAGGTCAGTCTGAATCGTGCTCTGGATCAAAATCCCCCGCAGCACCAGTTGAAGCGAAAATAAATTTTTATCATTCAAATAAATCAGCGGTGTAAAAAAATCATTCCAGTGGCCCACTCCGTAATACAGGAGCAGCACGGCAATAATGGAGCTGGACAACGGCAGGATAATCTTAAAAAAGTAGGTAAAATGATTGCATCCGTCCATTTGCGCCGCCTCGTACAGCTCCTCCGGAATGGAGGACTGAATGAATGTCCTGGCAATAATCACATTGAAAACATTGACTGTCCCCAGGATGATCATGGCCAACCAGGTATTGTAAAGACCGAGACCCTTGACCACCAGAAAGGTGGGAATCAGGCCGCCGCCAAAAAACATGGGGATCAGGACAAAGATCATCAGCGCCTTCTTCCCCAGGAAGGACCTGCGTGACATCGTGTAGGCAATGCCCATGGTCACCGCCACATTCAGCACGGTTCCAAATACGGTGTAAAAGATGGTATTGCGGAAGCCGATCCACACATCGGCATACTGGAACACCTTCTCATATCCCAGGGTCATCCAGCCCTTTGGCCAAAAGACCATCGAACCGTTGTTGACATAGGTGGGATTGGAAAAGGAAGCAATAACGACAAAATAAAGCGGATACAATACCGCCAGCAGAACAGCGGTAAGGATGGTGTAATTGATCCATTCAAAGATGCGGTCGCTTCTTGAGAGCTTGATTCCGTTCATAGCAGGTTCCTCCCTTATCCCTCTCTACCAAAGACTTGTGTCCGAAGCCCGCCGGGCCACCTGATTGACCGCAATCAGCAGCACCAGATTGATAACGGTATTGAACAAATTAATGGCTGCGGAATAACTGTAATCTGTGTTGATCAGGCCCATCTTATAAACATAGGTGCTGATGATTTCCTGGGACGCGGCAGTAAGCGGCGTCTGCATCAGAAAGACCTTCTGAAAGCCCACATCCATAATATGGCCAACATTCAGAATCAGCAGAATCACGGCGGTGGGCATGATGCTCGGAATGTCAATCTTCAGAATTTGCTGCCACTTGCTGGCCCCGTCCACCTTTGCCGCTTCATACAGCTCCGGATTGATGGAAGCCAGTGCGGCAAGGTAAATAATGCTGCCCCAGCCCGTATTTTGCCAGACGCCCGAAAGGACGTAGATGGTTTTGAAATAAGCGGGATCTCCCATAAACAGGACAGGTTCATGCCCAAAGAAGGTCAGCAGATGGTTGACAAAACCGGTCCGGGGAGACAGAAAAATAAAAATCATGCTGATCATCACGACAATGGAGATAAAATGGGGCGCATACGTAACCGTTTGCACCAATGACTTGAATCGTTTGTTCCGGGTCTGATTGAGCAAAAGCGCCAGCATAATGGGAATGGGGAAACCTACCACCAGCTGATACAAGCTTAAGCCGATTGTGTTGCGGAGAATCGGCCCGAACTGATACGAGTGGAAGAATCGCCGGAAATGCTCGAAGCCCGCCCAATCACTTCCCCAAATCCCCTGAACGGCATTGAAATTCTTGAAGGCAATCAGAACGCCGTAGATCGGAACATAATTAAAAATAAATAAGTAAGCGATTGCCGGAAGGGCCAGCAGGTATAATTGGTAATCCCGGATAAGCCGGATGGCGAGCCCTTTCTTTATTGCCGGAATACTCGAAGGGGCCTTGTCCCCGGGCACATATCCGGTATCCGCCAGTTGCTTCATGTCCTCACTCCCTCGCAAGTTGTGTGTACAATCCGACAATACAAAAAGGGAAGGGCATTTGTATATTCACACTTTATTTACCGCTTGCAGCCTATCAGGATTTCGCCGCGGCGCCGCGCCCGGAGGGCTTCCGCACGCCGCAGGCGATCAACTGCAAACGGGAGATCAATTGCATATTGCATTATTCGGGCAAAGCATTCATCAGTCTCAGCAGCACGGTCATGGCTTCCGCCCGGGTGGTGTTGTTCTTCGGGGCAAACAAATCCTGCTCCTGTCCCTCGATTAGCCCCAACGACTGCGCCTGCCGCACCGCGCCGGCAGCCCACGGCGAAACCTCGGCGCCGTCGCGGAACTGTCCGCGGCCGCCGCTGCTTGCTTCGCCGCCTGCCGCGTCATAGGCTCTCATGATCATAACCGCCCATTCCTCCCGGGTGACGGCATCCTCCGGGCGGAAGCGGCCGCCGGCTCCCTGGATCAGGCCGGCTTGGGCGGCGGCTCCGATCTCCTTGGCGTACCACTTGCCGGCGGGCACATCGGCAAATTCGGCGCCGCCGTTCTCCAGCTTTAGAAGACGGGCGAGCAGCGCCGCCGCCTCGGCCCGGGTTAATGCATTGTCCGGCGCGAACCGGCCGTCCTCCATGCCTTGGGCCAGCTGCCGGGCAGCCATAATTTCAATAGTGCGCTTGGCCCAATGGCCGGTGACATCGGCGTAGGCAGCCGTCGATTCCGCCACCAGAAAAGCGCTGTAACCAGAAGAGCTCCATTGCAGCCGCTCCCCTTCCATTCGGCCCCCCACATAGCTCCAGCCCCCGCCTGCCGTTTGTCCGTAGACCACAAGCAGCTCCTTGTCCAGCGGAGCGCTTATTGCCGCGCCGATGCGCAGCGTTGCCGCCGTCTGCAAGGGGTTGCCCGCGCCATCCTGCAGCTGCAGGCTGTACAGCCGGTAGCCCCGCGTATGGGCAGGCAGGCCAACCGCAGGAGCCGGGGCAGCAAGAACCGCCGCTTCCACCCCTTGGCTTGCTTCCACCCCATCCAACGGAATGGTCCATTCTGCGGCTGCCGTCCGGAGAACAAGCGGTTTCCCGCTTGCTTGAAGGAGCGCAGCCGCCTCTTTCGTCAGGGCGACGCCGGTCAAGGGCTTGCCGCCCTGGCCGCCGCCATCCAGATCGACGATCATTCCACCGTCAGCCTGCAATGCTTTCTCGGCCCATGCCAGATCCAGCTTCAGCGTAGCCTGCTGCTGCCCGGATTCCGATGCGGAGTCCGGTGTGGGGTCCGCCGTCGGCGTATCCGGCGTATCCGGCGTATCCGGTGTATCCGGTGTATCCGGTGTATCCGGTGTATCCGGCGTGTCTGGTGTATCCGGCGTGTCCGGGCCCGGCGGCAGGATATCGGAGCCAAAAAGCTTAACCTCCGTTATGCTCGTATACTGGCTAATAGTATTGCCGTAGCCGAAAATACGGACGTATCTGGCCAAGGCGCCTCCCAGCTCCGTATATTCATAATCCAGCGTTTCGCCTGTGCTTGCTGTCCTGACCAGCGTCTGCCAATTCTCGCCGTCTTCGGACACCTCCACATCATAGATGGTCTTGCGGGCGTTGCCGCTTAAGAAAGCAACGGCAATGCCGTCAACCCGCTTTAACCCGCCCAGATCAAACCTGATCCAGTCGCCGGCGATACCCGTCCAGCGGGACTCCCCGGCCAGATTGCCGTCAAGGGTATTTTCCGGCACATAGTTCTGATCGTGGTTATTGGCCGTCACTTCCACCACCGGCAGCTCGGTCTTGTCTAGCGGCAGACCGATGGCCTGTGAAATGGTGAAATTCACGCGGTATTCATTCGCCAGCTTGCCGGGAGTCTCCACGCGAATAACCGCTGCGCCGGGAAGAGAGACAGGCGGCGTCACCTGCACCACGGCTTCGGCATCCTCTCCCGCTGCCGTTATCCCGGGTATGGACGCTCCCTGGGGCAGGCTGATTTCGTATAAGCGTTTGCTGCTTTGGAAGCCGCCCAGCAGCTCGCCATCGACCCATATGCCTGCCAGTGCAGACATGGGCTGCGTAGGGATGGTCCATTGCGCTATCGGCGCCACCGGCAGCAGCTCCGCCGCCGGCTCCTGTCCCGGCATGAGCGGAATCATCCGCACGGCGATGGTCTCCTCAAGAGCTGCCGGCAAATGAATGCCGATCACGGAATAGGCGTTGTTGGACGCTTGTCCCGGCGGGTTCGGCGAGGACGGCAGCGGCTCCGAGGGTGCGGTATAGAATACCGCCGCCGAAGGCGATTGCAGCTTCAGCTGCAAGCTGCGGTCAATCATGCGCAGGGTTGCCGTTTTGCCGTCCGGCGACAGCTCCACCCGCGCCTGCGTATGAATCTGCCAACGCACCTCCGAGCGGGTTTTGTTCTTGATCTCGTCTTGAACCAGCAGCTCGCGGCGGCCGTTGTCCAGCCGAAAGCCCCTTCTGACCGACACCGCATCCTTCTTGTAAGCGGGGGTCATGTCCATAACGGCCCAAGCCTCGGCCTCGCCGGAATAGACGCTTTGCACCGCCGCCTTGGCCAGCGGGTCCTGGTCCGGTCCCCTGTCCGGGTTGATCAGCAGCGTGTTATGCCCCTCCGCCCGCTTGCGGTATAATGCCCAGCGGCCTCCGTCGCTGCCATTGTCCCAATAACCGGGCAGATTGTAGTTGTCCATCCCAAGATCGGAAATCCAGCGGTAGCCAAGGGCGTCGAATACAAACGAACCGATGTCCAGATCACCATGCGTCGCCTGATTGTCCCCTGCTTTAAAGGCGACAAAAGCGGCGTTGCTGTCATTCCATGAGCTTCGGAAAGCGGCGGTCTCCACCTGGCCGTAATAGGCGTCCAGCTGCTGCGAAGGCTGCGCCGAGCTGTAAAGCTCGGGCCGGTACCAAATCATATCCAGCACTCCGTTGGTAGCCCGGTCCGCCATTGACTTGTGATACCAGGCATACACCGGATCATTGTATTTGGCGGCAAACCAGAGCAGCGCCGGCGATTGAATATAGGCCGGATATGCATCGGCAAAGTTGAAGGAAGCGTTGGGCCCTGTCATATGCATGGGGAAGCCCGCCGTCTCCCTCATGCCGGGCATGCCCGTAAAGCCCAGATCGCTGCCAAGCACGTTCTCAAGAGAGCTGAGGAAATAAACAAGGTACGAGGTGCCGTAATCCCAGTAGGTCGGCCCTTCATTCCATGCGCCGTCCGGACCGTATTCCTCCACCATCAAGGGCAGCAAACGAACGCCGTGGGCAAGAATTTCGGAAACCAGGCCGGATAACGCCGGATCATCCCCGGCAATCGCCAGCGCCCCCATGCCCAGACCGCCGTTCATCACGGAATTGGCGTTTGTCGTACTTTGCGCCCATTCCAGATTATTGCGGTAATAGGGCAGCGCGGGCTGAAGCCCCTTCTCCACAATGGTCTGACGCAGGGCGGTCCGCCGCTCAGGCGTCCAATAGTCGTACAGCCAGTCGTACCCGATGGCTGCTGCCGCCGTCATTTCCGCCGTATCAAAGAAGTGCGCCGGATTCCAGTCCGGAAAGGCCGACACGGCTGCCAGCTCTGTCCAAGCCCTTTCGGCATAACGTGCGTCTCCGGTCAAACGATAGGTCATGGCAAGAACCTCCACACGGTCCAGCACCCGGCGGCTTACCTCCAGCAGCCGCATGCCGTCCGGCTTTTCATAGATGGAGGGAGGCAGCTCCAGGGTTTGGTCCGCTTTGGCCTTTGCCTTGGCAAACCAAGCCGTTATATACGGGTCTGACGCTGTCAGCAGGGAGCTGATCCGCTCAAAGCCTCCTGCGCCCGCCATGATTCGCGGCTGCCGCGTTCCCTGGAGGTTGGCAAGCTGGGCTGCAATGCTGTCGCGGCTCATCACCACCATCAGATTCTGCTCCGACTCGGCCACAGCGCCATGAGCGTCGGTCAGGCGAACCGTAAAGCGGTCATACCCGATGTAGCCGGCAGCGGGCGTATAGCTCCACTCCGCTCCATTCAACTGCAGGCTTCCGTGGTCGGGCGGCGTCGCAATGCTGTACGCAACAGTGTCGCCGTCGGGGTCGCTTCCCTGGAAGCTGCCTGTGTGCGTGGTGTTGTCCGGCACGGAAATAACCTGCGTCTCTATAACCGGAGGATGGTTCGCCCGCCCGATATTGACGGTTGCCGCCGACACGCCGAGCCCCCCGTCCGCACTGGCCGCCACCACCGTGAAGCGGTCTGTTCCGCTGAAACCGGCATCGGGATAATAGATCCATGCGCCGGTTGCTTCGAGATGGAGCACCCCATTCGCCGGGGCGTCCAGGATATAATAGACAAGCGGCACACCCTGGCCGTCAGTGGCGGGCAATGTCCCCATTGCCGCCTGTTCTTCCATGGCGGCTGCCGTGAAGTCGCCGATGTCCAACATTTTCGGCTGCGGGCCAACGGCCACAATCGCCCGGGTGGTCAAACGTCCGTCCGCAGTCCGCGCTTCAATAGCGGCGGAACCGGCCGATACGCCTGTCACAACTCCATCCGCTACCGCGGCAACCGTGTCATCGGAGCTGCTCCAAACCAGGCCCCGCTCCGTGGCGTAAGCCGGTACGAATACCGGATTCAACCCCAGCGTCCCGCCGATGCCGACAAACCCCAATCTTGGCTCAAGGCTGATGCTGGCGGGGGGAATGATTTTGTGCATAGTGACATCGTCAAACCACGCCGTCCCCGTACCCAGGCTGAAATACGCGGCGACTCCGGCCTTGGCGGCCTCCGGCGGAGCTTGTACGATTCCCTGGACATAAGTCCAATCCCGTGTGCCGCCAATAGCCGATGTGTCCACAAAGTTAATGGCCGTACCATCCGCTTTGTCAAAATAGATGCGCAGAAACGCGCTGGGCTGCATATTGGCTGTTTTGATCCAGGCGCCGACCCGATAGTACGCTTCGCTCTCAACGGGAACCGACTGCGTGGTGGTGGCCCGGGAGGCTGCCTGCGCCGAGATTTTAAGAGATTGGCTGCCCGAATGGGCCGTTTGAGCGTCCACCGTCACCACCGGCGTTCCGTTGGGAAGCCAGGGATTGCTCCAGTTTAATGCCCGCTTCTGCGACCAGTTGCTGCCGGGAGGCGGGGTATCCGTCACCTCAAATCCGCCATTCTGCAATAAATCGGGATATCCGCTTGCAACATAAACGGTAAACTCCGCCTCATACTGGCGCAGCAGCTCACTGTCCCACAGCACAGCCGAGATAACCGTCTCTCCCACAGACAACGCGGTAACCCGGCCCTCTTGGTTTACCGATGCAACCTGGGGGTTGGAGCTGGCCCACTGGGCCTCGGACAGGGAAGCGCCTTCATAACTGGCGCTCAGTTCAAGCGCTGCGGCTTCACCCACAACCAGATGGCTGCTGCCGGACACGGCAATCCTTCGCTCCGGAATATACCGCTTTAAGCTCAGCTCATCGAACCACGCGGTTCCCATACCCGTATCGAAATAGGCGTTTATATTGGCCTTCACAGCCTCTGCCGGAGCCTGAACCGTAAGCGCCGCCAGCAGCCAATCGCCGCTTCCGTTCAGCACGGCCGAATCCGCATACGAAAGCTGCTTTCCCGACTCATCATGGAAATAAATCCGCAAAAATATTTTGTTGGAGATGTTCTCGCGCTTGACCCAACCCGACAGGCGGTAATGCTCTCCCGGAACAACCGCCACCGCCTGGGCGTTGCTGACCGTCGTCTTCGCGGTCTGCTCCGCATGGATGCGCAAGCTGCGGCTTCCCTCGTGGCTTGCCCCATAGACGGCCGTCACCACGGAGCTGCCGGAGGCCTTCCAGATGTTCCAGCCCGTTGCCTTGAAGTCGGTCCAGCCGCCGCTCAGATCGCCTGCCAGCGTCTCGAAGCCGCCGTTAACCAGCAGATTCGGCCCTTCCGCCTGAACCTCCAAAACCATCTCCGCACGCAGCTCCCGCTCCGTCTCCTGGTCCCATAAGACGGCGCTGATGACCGTTTCCCCGGCGTTAACTCCAATAACATGTCCCTGCCCGGTGACGGCGGCTACTTGAGGGTTGGAGCTGCTCCACTGGGCCTGAGACAATAAAGCGGTTTCAAAATTGGCAGTCAGCAGCAGATCCGTCCCTTCGCCAACCAGCAGCGTATTGCTGACCGCCGACAAGTGAAGCGCCCGGTCAGGCACGTAAGGGGTCAAAGCCAGTTCATCGAACCATGCGGTTCCCGTACCCGTATCAAAATAGACGGTTACATTGGCTGCAGCCGCATTCGCCGGAGCCTGAACCACTTGCTCCAGCAGCTGCCAATCGCCGCTTCCGTTCAGCGTAAGCGAATCCTTTTGCGCAAGAACCTGTCCCGACTGGTCGCGGAAAAAAACCTGCAAAAACACTTTGTTGGATATGTTCTCGCGCTTGACCCAGCCCGACAGGCGGTAATATCCGCCCGGCGTAACCTGCGCGTATGGAGCGATACTGCTGACTGTCGCCTTCGCTGAAGTCTGCGCGGATATGCGCAGGCTTCGGCCTCCGGCGTAGCTTTCTCCGTAGGTGGCGGTTACAACAGAGCTTCCCGATGCCTTCCAGATGCTCCAGCCCGCCGCTTTGAAGTCGGTCCAGCCGCCGCTCAGATCACCTGCCAGCGTCTCGAAGCCGCCATTAACCAGCAGATTGGCTCCGGCCGCCTGGACCTTGCCCCCTCCACCGCCCGGAAAAGGCGGCAAAGCGGAGGCCAGCAGCATCAATACGCACATACTCGCCATAACTTGCTTCATCCATGTTCCCCAAATCTTTTTCATGGCAATTCTCCTATCTTATTTGATTTATTACACCGGGCCTTGGTAGGCCCGGGCCAACACCGATCACCAATCACCAGTAAGATTTCCAATCCCGGAGAATGCGCACCAGAGCCTCGGCATAGAAATAATCGCCCCAAATGCAGCTTTCATCCACACCCATCCCGTAGAAATACGAATATACCGCATGTGCCAGTATACCGTTGGACTGAGGCGCTCCGGCAGTGGTGTAGTTTTCCGACAGCGAGCGTACGATCCCGTAAGCCGCCTTACGGTACAGCTCCTGGAGGGCCGGCTCCTCCTTGAGATGCCCGGCCAGCTCCAGCAAGCCGCAGGAGGCGATGGCCGCAGCCGAGCTGTCCCGCAATTCACTGCCGTCCGTAAAGCACAGATCCCAGCAGCAAACATCGTCCTCAGGCAGCCGGTTCAGAAAATAATGGCTTACTTTGCGGGCCGTATCGATAAAGCTGTCATCCCCCGTATACCGGTAGGCCAGGGGAAAGCCGTACATCAGCCAGCTTTGCCCCCGGGACCAGCATCCGTCTATCGACCAGCCTTGGCCTGCTTCCACTTTTCGCAGCAACCCCCTGTCATCCAGCTTGCACAGATGATAAGCCGCGGCCGATTCCCTTACGCTGTGCTTCATCACTTGCTTCATATGGGTATACCCGGCATGATAGCAGCGCTGATTGGGCGCGATCTGGTTGGCCCAGAACAGAAGGGGGACATTCATGCTGCAATCGACAATAAAATTGCCTCTAAGCTCGGGATCATCGAGACTGCCATGGGTTTGAATCACCCCCGCCTTTTCCAGGAACCGGTCGGCCAACAACTCCGCCGCCTGCAAGGACAACTGCTTGGCAGCCTCATTTCCCGTCAATTTGTAAGCAGCCGTACAGGACAGCGTATACACGAACCCGATATCGTGATTGTCCGTTTCAATCCTGTGCTTCATCCGGCGGTCATAATACGCTTCAATCTGTTTCTCCGCGAAGCTTCTGTACTTGTCATCTCCGGTCATTTCGTAGCAAAGCCAGACAAGCCCCGTCCAGAAGCTGTTGGTCCAGCTGTAGTATTCCGTTCCTTCATAGCGTCCGTTCACACTGTTGGGACCCGGATAGATGAATGGGCTGGCGAAGTCCTTCATCCCTTCATCCACTTTGCGGAGCACATGGCCAAACGCTGTTTCATAAACGGATTTATCGCCCAGATCAATAGACTGAAACCGTTCAGGCCTCAGGATGGCTTCTTCATGAATCTTCTTGCCGTTCATTCCTTATTTCACTCCCCCGTTAAGTTATGTGCGCAGATTGACCATACATAAAGAGGGGGACGCTTGTATATTCACACTTTATATAGCGCTTACATTTCATTTGATTTTTCGGTACAATACCGGTAAAAGTATAAAGCCGCGGGCCGCCCCGCGATCAATTGCAAAGGGGAAATGAAATGGATATTGCCTTGCCCCGCCCGTTTTCTCTATAATAAGCGGGTTAGGATACATCAGGTTCATACTTCGTAAGGCGGGGTGAAAACAGATGAGACTCCTTCCGAGCTCGCACAAATTTTTTTACAAACATCTGGCTTCCTACATGATCCTTCTGCTGCTCCCGCTGTTGGTATTGGGCGGATTGATTTATTTGCATTTCATACGCAGCTTCCAAGATGAGATTCTTGCAGCCAACCTGAACAAGCTGGACCGGGCGAGAAGCATCGTTGACGCTCAATTGCAGCAATTGCAAAACATTGGCTCCCAAATTACCCTCCGCCAGATCGACAACCACTACCGCTTTTTGGACCGGCCGCTGGACGCCCTTGATATCATCAAAGATCTGAACAACTATGCGGTAACCAACAGCTTCTTCTCCGAAATCTTCCTGTACTACCGCGGCGATCAGTATTTGTATTCCTCCACCAGCTCCATCTCGCTTGAAATGATGAACCAAAGCATATTTAAATACCCGTCATGGAGTCATAAGGATTTTGTGGATGCGCTGAATTCGCTGCAGGTCCCGCAGGTTCGCCCTGCCGAATGGGTGGTTTCCGGATCTTCAAGAGCTGAAAAGACACGGGTAGTCACATTTATGTATCCGCTTACGAACTTTGGAGTAAACCCCAACCGGACCCTGCTTCTGCAGGTTCCCGAACAATCCATTACAGAGCTGCTCTTGGATGTTCATGATCAATATACGGGCAATTCTTACGTTCTGGACGAGCATAACCAAATCGTGGCCTCCCTTGTTGCCGATGAAAATCTGAATCCCGAAGAGTGGCTTCCGCTTATACAGGACAGCCGTTTTTTTACCAACTCCATCAATCTAAACCGCCAACCCTATCTGCTTTCCTGCGTAAAATCGGATCAGACCAACTGGAAATATGTCACCCTGATTCCGCAGGCTCAGGTGCTGCAAAAAGTGGCGACGGTCAAACTGGTTCTCTTATTTGCCGTCAGCCTGATTTTTTTGCTGGGGGCGGTTGTGATTGGCATCTCCCTTAACATCAATTACAGGCCGATCCATGAGTTGAAAAAATTCACCGACAGCCTGTGGAACGGAAAGGGCGACCATGCCAATGAGCTGGAGGCGGTGCGGGGAACCCTCCATTATTTCAGCCACCAGAATCGAGAGCTGAACGAAAGGCTGATGGACCATTCCGCCATGGCGCAGGAATACTTTCTGTACAAGCTGTTCAAGGGGGCGTTCCGTTCCTCCGAGCAGATCCGTGAGCAAGGGGAGCTTGCCGGGGTTTGCCTGGACCAGCCGGCTTTTTTGGTGGCGGGTTATTATTTTCACAGCAAGGAGTCGGCGGTGTTTGAGGAGGCTGATTGGCAGACGGCTTTGGAGCAGGACTTGCCGGAGGGCATTCAGCTTCATGCGAGGAATGAGCTGGAGCAGAAGAAATTGCTGCTGCTTGCCTCTTTCGAGCCGCAACAAAGCGCCCGGCTTTATGAAATGCTGGAGCATGTCAAGGCAAGGCTGGGCTCATGGAGCCATGGACTTGTTACCATGGGGGTAAGCCGAAGCAGCGGGTCTGCCGCGGATATTCCCCAATGTTATTTGGAGGTTTTGACGGCCATTGATTACCGCTTGATTACCGGCATCGGGCAGTCCATCTATTTTAGCGACATCAACATGGATCTTCCCGTGGACCTGATCTCCAGCCAGCAGAAGGAGAAGCTCAGTCTGTCCATCCGCCAAGGCCATTGGGATCAAGTCGACCACCTGCTCGATGAAATCGTGGGCAATCTGAAGACCGGCAAGGCGTCGCTGTTTGCAGCGCGTTTGATCTGTTTGGACATTATCCGCACGGTAGACCAAGCCTTGGAGGAAGTGAAGCGAACCGGCGGAGACTTCAAGGCCGCCCTTCCCGATGTGTTCAGCCTGAAGGAGTTTGAGACCATCGACGAGATGGCGGAAACGATAAAAGCCGTCAGCCATGAAATCAGCGCATTGCTGGACAAGCAAAAGCAAATGAAGAAGCAAACGCTGGTGGACCAGATGAATGCCTATATCCGGGAGCACTTTACGCATCCGAATTTCAGTGTCAGCATGATGGCCGAGCATTTTGAGATGTCGCAGGCTTATTTGAGCCAATATTACAAGGATCAGACCGGGCTGACGATTTCGGACTACGACACCTCTCTGAAGATTGAACGGGCCAAGCGGCTTCTTGCCAGTACGCGGCTGCCGTTAAGGGATATTGCCCTGGAGGTCGGCTATTACAACGTGACCAGCTTCATCAGGCGCTTCAAGCAAGTGGTGGGGATTACCCCCGGGGAATACCGCAAAGAGGCAACGGATGAATAGGCGGAACTCTCTGTGCCGGAAAATGGCCTGCGCTCACATCTACTCTTTGTGCCAGGAAATCGCGCTCACACCCACTCTCTGCGTCCGGAAGAGCGTAGCGGAACTCAGCGACTCTTAAAGCGGCTTTTGCCGCTTATTTCCGCCTGAACGGAACTAGGAAGCCCTTATTTCCCGCCGCAGCCCGATTTCCTCCCTATTTTCGCCGCATCGGGGATTTAACGGTTTCTCAGTTCCGCTAATCCTCCAAACTCCCGCTTTCAGCGCCATAAGGGTCGCTGAGTTCCGCAACAACAAGGGCTCAGGCTTGCGCGCTTGCAAAGCAGGGCTTGCAAAGCATGCTGAAAAAAACCAGAAGCGAAGCGGGAACAAGCCGCTTGGCTCCTGGTTTTTTTGGTTGGGGGGTTTGGCCGGCCTCATACCGGAGGCTGCTGTTGGCCAGGCTGTGGCTTAAGCTGCGGCTAAGCCTCGCTGATCTCCTGGGGATTCAAGCTTTTGTCCGGCTCTTCCTGGTTGTTCCGGCTGTATTCCGTTTTGATCTCGTTGCGGAAGGAGCGCTCCACCTTCTTCACGTAAGGAAGACGCTGCAAGCCCTTCAGGGTTTCCTCCAGCTTGTCGGAATAAATATACAGGACTACATAAGACATCTTTTTGGAGATATAATGGATACTGCCGAAGCGTTCCAGGTTTTTGGCCGGTTTAATGTCATTCACCCAAATAATCAGGCCGGTTCTTTCTGTAATCATTGCTCTCTCCCTCTTTTCTGGTCGCCAAAGCGCTTTCTTGCGAGTATGCTATTCTATCATGAATTCGGAGATGTTTAATCATGCACAACTCAGAAATCCTGCTCCATGTAACCCGGGGGTCGCTTGTGGAAAGCCTGCACAGGGGCTATCTTGCCGTTGCCGACTCCACAGGCAAAATTGTCGCGTCCGCCGGGAATCCCGAGGTCTTCATATTTGCCCGTTCCTCCATGAAGCCCATTCAGGCCCTGCCCGTACTGGAATCGGGAGCAGCCGACGCATACGGCTTCATGGATGCGGAAATTGCCATTCTCGCCGCCTCCCACAACGGGGAGGAGTTCCATACATCAACCGTGGCCTCCATGCTGGGCAAGCTGGGCTTGGACTCCCGCTGCCTGCTCTGCGGCCCCCATGCCCCTTACCATGTCCCAAGCGCCGCCTGTCTGGCCAAAGCCGGCAAAGAGCCCTCAGAGCTGCACAACAACTGCTCCGGGAAACATGCGGGGATGCTGGCATTGGCTTTGCAGCTCGGCGCCGACACCGGCACCTATATGGACCCGGCCCATCCCGTCCAACAGCGGATGCTGGAGACGGTGAGCCAGCTGTCCGGTTATCCCGCGGCGAAGATCGTTCTCGGCACCGACGGCTGCGGCGTGCCCGTATTCGGCCTGCCGCTGAACCGGCTGGCCGCGGCCTATGCCCGGCTGGGAGAACTGAGCCGGGAAGAGCATCCCGGCCCCTTGGCCCAAGCCGCCCGGCGGATCATCGCGGCCATCACCGCCCATCCCGGCCATCTGGCGGGAACCGGGCGCTATGATACCCGGCTGATCGAAGTGACCGGCGGCAGGCTCATCGGCAAGATGGGGGCCGAAGGCGTCTTCACCGTGGCAGCCCCGCAGTTGGGGCTGGGCCTGGCCCTCAAGATCGAAGACGGGGCCCAGCGGGCCATCTACCCCGCGGTAACCGAAGCCCTTGTCCAGCTGAGCTGGCTGACAGACGGGGAGAGCAAGGCGCTCTCCGCCTTCCACAAGCCCATCGTCCGCAACTGGAAGGGCACAGAGGTGGGGGAAATACTCCCTGTCTTCAAGCTGCAAGCGGCAAACGGCTAAACGCCGCACCGGCAATGCCGGCAGCGCGGCTCGTTATTCCCGCGCCGCCGGCCGCTTTAGGGTTGCACACACCCTACCCGCAGTTTCCGCTGCAGCTCCCGCCGGAGCTGCAGCCGCCCTGCTTGGGCAGCGGGTCGTTGGACGGCACCTTCACCGTCTCCGATACGGCTCCGGCAATCAGCGCAGACACGTCATACAGCAGGTTATCCAGCGTCTTCTCCGCTTCCTTGAAGGCCTGCACACTGGGCAGCGCGTCAAGCTGGTCCTGGACCTCCTTCACCGCATCCATGGCTTTATGATATTCCGGATGGAAATGCCCGAAGCGCTGGCATTCCTCGAACAGCTCCTTCTTTTTCCCCAGCTTGCCGATTAATTCCCGGGCAGCCGGGTCCCCGGACAACCTTTCCTTTTCGGCCAGATAACGCGCCGCCTCCTGCGAGGCGAGAATCAGATCTCCCAATTCATAAGCGCGAAGCAGCAGGGCCGACATATCCAATGCTTGCTTCTCCATTACGCTCATGGCAGCCTCACGCCCTTTCATCTATTCATGTATCCCCGGCCATACCAGCCGCAGACCTGTCCATTCCCCGGGCTTCAACCGGACAGCCCGCCTGCCCTGCATTCCGCAAAGCTCCCAGCCTTCCGCTTCCTCCACCAGCCGCAGCGGCACCAGCATCACCTCATCGCCGCCGGCGGTGCGGATGCGAAGCGCCGTCCGCAGGGCAATGGCCCGGCGGATGAGCTCCTTCTCCGTGGAGGGATGGCCGCGTCCGCCGATGGTCCACCAGGCGGCGGGCACCTCCGCAGGCAGCGGGTCCAAGCCCGGCGCACCCGTGGCATGGCCGCCGGACCCCTGGCGGTATTCTTCCACGTCCGGCGGGACGATCACCGGCTCCGGCACACGGGCCGGACCCAACCCCCTGCCGCGTGAAACCGAGCCGCCACCGTCAGGACGAGCCGCCCCATGCTCCCGGATAAAACGGATGACACCTTCATCTATATCAGCCTTGCTGCAACTCTTAAAGAGCCGGATCAGCGTCTCCGCCGAACCTCCGGCAGCCCGTCCGGCGCCCATGCTCCGGGGAGTCAGACGGAACGCGGATATGTCCCCGCGGACTGTCCATTCGCCCCATTGGAGAAGCTCCCACCATAAGGCGGGGGGCGGTTCCGGAGGAACGAGGATCTCCAGATCCGGCTGCACCACAATGCCTGCAAAACGGGACTGCTGGTCATTCTCCTGCAATGCGGCAACAGGCGCCGGCAGCATAAAGGCCGTGCCGGACTCCCGCCGCTCCAAACACAGCCATCCCCACGCGCCCAGCGGAACCAGCCGGGTGGAAATGAAATCCATCTGTGCCATGCAGTCTAAATCAATCATACCACACACCCGCAACCAGTCAAATAGATGATTCAAGGGATACCAGCGCCCTGGCAACGCCGTTTCCACTGCGGCCAGGGCATGAAATTCCCAGCCGCGGAGGGTGGGGGCCACCGCCTTTTTCCAGATGGAATAGAGCTCCCTTCTGAGAGTACCGCGGGACTTCCCCAGCCACAAAGCCGCAGCTTCCTCTGCGGGCCTTAAGCAGCCGTCCTGCACCAGCAAAAGGCCCGAGGCCACCGCCATATGAAGCGCAGCCGTCACTGCCGGGCCATAGAGATGGGGCGCGGCTCCGGCAATCCCGCAGCCCTCCAGCTCTTCGTTGTGGGCCAGAAGCGCCCGCTCCAGCCTGCGCACCGCCTGTCCGGCCAAACCCCCGGACTTCAGCAGCTTCAGCTCCCCGCGGGAAGCGGCCAACAGCACCTGGAGCACATCCGCTACAGCATCGCCTGGTTCATTCCGTACCCCCTCCGGCAAACCTCCAGCCGCCTCCGGTTCAGGCTCCAGCCGGGGAAACAGCGTCTCCCGACAAAAGGCCAAATGCTCCACCGGCACCCGGTATTGGTGCTCCTGCCAGCCTTTGGGCACGGCGGCAACCAATCCGGCGTTCTGCAGCAGGCTTAGGGCGGCCTTGACATGGGCGGCGCTTAAGCCCTCCTGCAAGGCCAGCTGCGCCAGCTCCTCCTGCTCCGCCGGCAAAGGCCCGCAGCGGGCAACCAGCAGCCGGAAAACCTCCGCCGCCCAGGGTCGGAGCCTGGCGTAAGCCGCCGCCAGAGCCGCCTCCGGGGAGCTCATGGCAGCTCCCGCCCTTCCGCCGCCCCTATCAGCTCCGCCGCTTCTTTCACCTCATAGCGGTACCCCTGCTCCAGGAGAAACAGCTGGCGGTTGACGGCAAAATCCTGCTCCCGGCTGTCCTCCGTAACCAGCGTATAAAACCGGGCGGCATTGGCGCCGGATTTGGGCCGCAGAATCCTGCCCATCCGCTGGGCCTCCTCCTGCCGGGAGCCGAAGCTGCCGGAAATCTGTACCGCCACAGAGGCGTCCGGCAGGTCCACCGCAAAGTTGGCCACCCGGGAAACCACCAGAGTCTCTACCTCCCCTTGCCGGAAGGCCTGAAACAGCCGCTCCCGCTCCTCATGGCGGGTATCGCCGCAGATAAGGGGAATGCCCGTTGCCTCCGCCACCCGGCGCAGCTGGTCCAGATACTGACCGATAATCAGCACCCTATCTCCCTGGCAGCCTTCCAGAACCCGGCGCAGAATGTCCAGCTTGCGGGAATTTTCCGCCGCTACCCGGATTTTCTCCCGGGGAAGCGCCTGATCATAACCTTCCCGGTCCTCCTCGGAAAAAGGAACCCGCACCTCCGTACACTCCACCTTGGCCAGCCATCCCTCCCGCTCCAGCTGCTTCCAGCTGATTTCATAACGCTTGGGGCCCACCAGCCCGAATACATCCGCCTCCAGACCGTCCTCCCGGATCAGAGTGGCGGTCAGCCCAAGCCTGCGGGCGGATTGCAGCTCCGCCGTCATCCGGAACACCGGCGCCGGGAGCAAATGCACCTCATCGTAAATAATCAGGCCCCAACTCCGGCTGCGGAACAGGTCCAGATGGGCCGTTTCCTTCCGCCCGGCCCCATGGGTCAGGATATGGTAGGTAGCGATAGTGACGGGACGGACCTCCTTCCGCTCCCCGCTGTATTCGCCGATGTATTCCTCGGTTAAGGAGGTTTTTTGCAGCAGCTCCCGCTTCCACTGGCTGACGGAGGTGCCGCTTACCGTCAGAATCAGGGTCTCGCAGGCGTAGCGGGCCATCACCGCCAGGCCCACCACCGTTTTGCCCGCGCCGCAGGGCATAACCACTACACCGCTGCCGCCGCCGTAATCCTGCCGGGCAAAAGCCTCCACAGCCTCCCGCTGATAGCTGCGCAGACTGAAGGCGGCCCCGCTTGCCAGCTTATCCCGGAACCGCACCGCCAGCGCCTCTCCCGGCAGGAAACCGGCCTCGTCCACCACCGGATATCCGGCGCGGGCCATCTCCTGCTTGAGCAGCCCCCTGGAGGCCGTCCCGATCTCAACGGTCCGTTCATCCAGCTTGCGGCCAAAAAACCGGCTGACCGCCGGTAGCCCCTCCAGCAAGGCCACGGCTTCCGCGGACTCCGCTGCCAGCCGGAGGGCAGCATCCCCTTGTGTGAGCCGGAATAAGCCGAAGCGGCCCATTAAGATGCGGATCTGGTTCTGCACCGTCTGCGGCAGTCCGAAGCGGCTGGCCCCGTGCAGAAAGCGGCAGATCCGGTCGGCGTCCAGCCCGGACGCAGCCGCATTCCATAAGGTAAAGGGAGTTATCCGGTACTGGTGCATGCTTCCCGGGGTTTTCACCAGCTCGGCAAAGCCGGAGAGCATTGCGGAGGCTTCTCCCGCTTCCGGGTGCCCGGCCTCCAGCCAGATGGAGAGATCTTTTTGTATCCAAAGGGGCGGTTCCCCGCTTTTCCATTCCATGCGCGCGCTTCCTCCCGCTGCCTTTTTCCATGTAGTATGCCCATGCGCAAAAAGCCCCATCCCCGGCAAGGGGAAAGGGCTGTGCGGGGGAAGCTCGCGCTGGAGCGTTTAATGCACCGCTCCGGCAAATTCATTCTCGGAGATCTTGCTCAGAGCGTCTCCGGCTTCATTCTCGAAGATCTTACGGATTGCCAGATCGCCGATGGACACTACGCCTGCCAGGTTGCCGTTTTCCACCACAGGCAAACGGCGGATCTGTTTGTCGGCCATGATCTTGGCGGCCTCGTCCACCGTCGTATCCGGGGTAACCGTGGTCACATCGCGGCTCATGACCTTTTCAACCTTGGCCGAGCCTTCATTCTTCTGCGCATAGCCGCGCACAACCAGGTCCCGGTCGGTAATGCAGCCGATCAGCTGCTTGCCCTCCACTACGGGAATAAAGCCTACATCCTGCTTGGACATGGCTACTGCCACCTCATAAACATTGTCCTGCAGCGTGACGGTGGCGCAGTTCGTGGTCATAATGTCCTTGACCGTTTTGCTGTTCATGGGATTCCTGCCTCCTTGGGGTCCTGTACTGTAGGTTAGGAAAAAGGTGCAGGGTTAGGGTTCCCGCAGTGAACAGGCTTTACCCGCTTAAATTGTCCCAGTCAGCCTGCGCAGCACCAGGGCCGCAAACAACCGGGCAGTCTGCAGAATCGCCGATTCGTCGATATCAAAGCGGGGATGATGATGGGGAGCCTCAATTCCCGCCTCCTTGTTGCCGGCGCCAACGAAGAAGAAGCAGCCCGGAATCTTTTCCAGATAGAAGGAAAAATCCTCTCCCGCCATAATCAAGGGGCAATCCTTAACCTTATCCGCCCCAAAAAGCTGCGCCGCGGTATTCAGCACCCATTCGGTTTCCGCCCGGTGGTTGATCACCGGCGGATATCCCAGCTTATAATCCAGCTTATAATCCGCCCCGAACATGGAGCAGGTATCCGCCGTCACCCGGGTAACCCGCTCTTGGGCCTGCATCCGCAGCCCATGCTGGAAGGTCCGGACAGTGCCGTTCAAAACGGCCTTCTCCGCAATAACATTAAAGCCCGACCCGGCATGGAAGGAGCCTACCGAAATGACGCTGGGCTCCACCGGATTCAGATTCCGGCTGACAATGGACTGCAGATTGACCACCAGATGAGCCCCCACCATCAGGCTGTCGATGGTTTCATGGGGCAGGCCGCCGTGCCCTCCTTTGCCGATAATCTCCAGCAGAAATTCATCCGCGGCAGCCATAATCGGGCCGCTCCGGGTGAAGACCTCACCGGCGGGGAAGGGAGTCCACAGATGCGCGCCGTAAATTTCGTCCACTCCATCCAGCACTCCCTCGGCAATCATCGGCTGGGCGCCGCCGGGGCTAAGCTCCTCCGCAGGCTGAAAAATAAACCGGACCGTTCCGTTCAGCTCCCCTTTGCGGGAGGCCAAATATTTGGCCGTGCCAAGCAAAGCCGCCACATGGCCGTCATGGCCGCAGGCATGCATCACTCCGGGCACCTTGGAGGCATAGCCGCAGCTCTTTTCATCCTGGATGGGCAAAGCGTCCATATCCGCCCGCAGAGCGATCACAGGGCCGCTCCCTCCGCCTGTTAGCTCCCCGACTACTCCGTGGCCCCCTACATGCCGCTTGACCTGCAGGCCAAGCTCCTCCAGACGCTCTGCAATAAAGGAAGATGTCCTCTCTTCCTGATATGATAACTCGGGATTTTGGTGCAAATGCCTTCTCCAGGCCACCATCTCCGGAAATATCCCTTCAAGTGTTGCCGCTCCTCCCATGACACAGCTCCTCCGATGAAATAATCTAAATCTGTAAATCTATTGAATCCGAATGTTCGTTTCCTTCTTCATCACCTTGCGGAAGTGCCGGAAACATACTATCATGATAACATGAATCGTCCTTTCTTTGGGAGCCGATCCTTTGATTTGAATACATAGGCAGGGGGCGTGAGGGAAACGCCATGAATACAACCCGCAGGGGAACTCCCGACTTTTTATTGCTGCTTCTTACCTTCACTCTGGTTACATTCGGACTCATCATGGTGTTCAGCGCCAGCTCCATGTCGGCCGCTTATTATTACAGCGGAGACGCCCTGTATTTTACCAAAAAGCAGATTCTCGGCATCGTGCTGGGCATTATCGGCATGTTCATCTGCATGAACATCCATCATACCAAGCTGAAGAAGCTGACCCCCCTCTTTTTTATCGGCGTATTGATTGCTCTCGTGCTGGTTCCTTTTATCGGTATTGACGTAAAAGGGGCGCGGAGCTGGTTTGCCATCGGGCCGCTGCAGCTGCAGCCGTCGGAATTCGCCAAGGTTGCGGTGGTGATGTATCTGGCCGCCCTGATCTCCAAAAAAGAGGACAGGTTCCGCGATTTCAAAAAAGGGCTGATCCCGGCATTGGTTATCGTCGGCATGGTGGCTTTCCTGATCATGCTGCAGCCGGACTTCGGCTCTGCCGCCATCCTGTTTATGGGAGCGCTTCTGGTCATTATCGTCGGCGGGGCCAATCTGAAGCAGCTGGCTTTTTTGGGCGCTATTGGGGGAGCCTTGGCTTCCTTTGTGCTCGTCATCATGTTCCTGGTCAACTCGGAGTTTGGCTACCGGATGGAGCGAATCACAACCTTCCTGGACCCTTGGGCGGACGAAACCGGCGCAGGCTTCCATGTGATCCAGTCCCTGTACGCCTTTGGCCATGGAGGATGGACCGGAGCAGGCTTCGGCCAGAGCATCCAAAAGCTGCACTTTCTTCCCGCACCCCATAATGACTTTATCTTCTCCATCATCGGCGAGGAGTTGGGATTTCTCGGAAGCTCCCTGTTTCTTCTGGTCTATCTGCTGTTCATCTGGCGGGGGATCATCGTCGCTCTGCGGGCTACAGATACCTTTGCCAGCCTGACCGGCATCGGCATTATCGGCACCATTGCCATACAGGCCCTGATCAATCTGGGCGGCGTCACCAACTCCATTCCGCTGACAGGGGTAACGCTGCCGCTGATCAGCTACGGAGGAACCTCGGTTCTGGTCACCCTGGCCAGCCTCGGCATTCTCCTGGGCATCTCCCGGGACTATAACCGGGAAGCGGAGGAGGCCCACAGCCGCGGCAGCGCAGCCGCTCACAATACCCGGCGGAAGCAGGCGGCAAGCCGCTGAAGCGAGAAAAAGGAGCCCTTGCTTGCAGGGGCCCCTTCTTTTTTATGCCTGGAGCGGGAGCTGTTATTTCAGCAGCTTCTGCGGCTCCTCCACCTCTTCCTCGCGGAAGGACACACCCTCCACCTTCACGTTGACTTCCACAACCCGCAAACCCGTCATATTCTCAATGGCTTCCCGGACATTGTACTGCAGCTCCCGGCACACTTCCTGGATTTTCGAGCCGTACTGGACGATGACGCGGAGATGGACAATGGCTTCCACCTGACCAACCTCCACCGTGATGCCCTTTTGCACATTTTTGCCGCTTAACCGTTTGGCAAACCCTTCGGATATTCCTCCGGACATCGCCGTGATACCCGGCGTCTCCAAGGTCGCCAAGCCTGCAATGGTTGCCACCACATCATCGGATATGCGGATCAATCCCGTTTCAATCGTGTCGGACATGGCTTCCACTCCTTTGCTGCAATCATCTCCCCTTCATTATAATGATTGGAACCGCCCATCGTCAACGAGATCAGCGGCTTTCCCCCTCTTTCCCGCACAAATTCAGCTTGTCAGAAAAAGCCAGACTTGGTTATAATCGATTAGGATTCATACTCCCGCAGCAAAATGCGGGCAGAGGGTGCATGTATTCAAATGGAAAAGGTGGCGCATGGTGCATGTCGTTGAAAAAGAATTGGTTTTATTTTGCCTTGGGTTTGACCTTTATTGCCAGCGGCAGCGCCCATTATCTGGGGCTGTCGTCCATCCTGCAATTTGCGCTGGCAGGCATCGCTATTATTTTTGTGGCCGGCTTCCTGGGGAGGGCTACCGAAAGCGTCGCCCACTATGCCGGCAACCGCGTGGGCGGGTTTCTGAACGCCACCTTCGGCAATGCCGCCGAGCTGATTATCGCCATCATCCTGATCAAGGATGCGGTGAACGGCAAACCCGCGCTGTTCGATACGGTCAAAGCCAGCATTACCGGCTCCATTATCGGCAATCTGCTGCTGGTATTGGGCTTAAGCGTGCTTATGGGCGGCCTCAAGTTCAAGAATCAGACCTACAACATCCGGATGGCGTCCCACAGCTCGTCTCTGATGCTGCTGTCCGTCATTGCCCTGTTTATCCCGGCCATGTTTGCCTCCCGGATGAATCATGAGCACCTGACCACCCTCAGTCTGACCGTATCCATTCTGCTTGTGGCCGCGTATTTTCTGTGGCTGCTGTTCTCCATGGTTACCCACAAGAATGAGCTGGCCGACGAAGCCGTGGAGCATGGGGAAGCCCCGTGGAGCAAGAAGCTCTCCATTCTGTTCCTGGTTCTGGCCACTGTCATGGTAGCGCTGGTCAGCGAATGGATGGTCGGGACGCTGGAGGAGTTCTCCCATAGATTCGGGCTGTCCGAATTGTTTGTGGGCGCCTTCGTCATCGCCATTGTGGGCAATGCGGCCGAGCATTCCGCCGCCATTATGCTGGCTCTGAAGAACAAAATCGGCGCCGCCGTGGAAATCGCCGTGGGCAGCAGCCTGCAAATCGCTCTGTTCGTCGCCCCGGTTCTGGTCATCACCAGCGCGCTGATGGGCCAAACCATGGATATCGTGTTCACCGTCCATGAGCTGGCGGCCATTGGAGTAGCCGTCTTTATTGCCTCCTCCATCTCCCGGGACGGCTCCACCAACTGGTATGAGGGTGTTCTGCTGCTGACGGTATATGTGATTCTGGGCTTCGCCTTTTTCCTCCTGATGTAAATGATCCTCACATTGTGTACAGAAAAGCCCGAGGAAGCAACCAACCGGTTACTCCTTCGGGCTTTGCGCTTCAAACAGAATGGCCAGATTCCGCTCAAGCCTGCTCATGATCTCCTTGCCATCCTCTTCTGCCACCAGTCCCGCACGTATGGCAAAGTCCACCTGACGGGAAAGCCCGTACATCTGGGTGTCCAGAACCTCCTCATAAAGCGGACACTTCCGGGTGGTCAGATTCTCCATCTGTATTTCAATCAGCTTCTCAATCCGTTCCGCATCTTCCTGCAAAAGGTTGAGAGACTTCTGCTTGAGATCCCGCATGATTTCCGGCTGCTGCATTCTAGAACTCCCCCTGCCTGAAAAAACATCTCTTATGCTCTATATTATTCGATAATGAAAGAATAAACAAGTAAGCCGGCCTTTTCTGTGAAAAGCGTTGTCCGGACCCGAAGATAACAGAAAAAACCTGCCGTTTCAGGCAGGTTTCGCTTGCAGCCCCAAAAGAGACTGTCGCGGAAATTAGTCGTTAACCACGTTTACGGTCATATTGTGCTTGGCAAATACCTCAACCATCGCTTTTTTGGCGTCATCCGCATCCGGACCGTGAACATGCAGATTATATGTACCGCTTGCCAAAAGCGTCGTAAACAATCCGAGGATACTCTTCACGTCGATATACTTATTATCGTATTGAAGAACGATGGAAGACCGGAATTTGTTGGCGTTTTGGGAAATTTCTACAATCGCGGCGTTATTAGCATTTGGCATTGTGAATCCCTCCATATTAAACAGCATTGTATTTAGAAAAACTTACCTTAATAATACATGTGAAAAGGGTTACAAGCAAGCTGAACTTTTCTATCGGCGTTATTTCAGATTCTCCGGATTCAGCACTTCCAGCTGGGAAAGCACAAACCTGCCGTCCTTGCGGATCAGCACGTCATCGAACCAGATTTCCCCGCCGCCGTACTCCGGGCGCTGGATCAGCACCAAATCCCAGTGCACGCTGGACACATTGCCGTTGTTGGCCGCCTTGTAGGCTTGGCCGGGAGTGAAGTGAATGCTGCCGTCAATCTTCTCGTCGAAGAGCGTATCCTTCATCGGGTGTTTGATAAAGGGATTGAAGCCGAAGCTGAATTCCCCGATATACCGCGCGCCTTCATCCGCATCCAGAACTGCATTGATCCGGTCCGTATGATTGGCGGTGGCCTCCACAATCTTGCCGTCCTTGAAGACAAAACGGATGTTTTCGTAGGTCACGCCCCCATTGACGGATGGGGTATTGTAGCTGATCACGCCGTTCACCGTGTTGCGGACAGGAGCGGTATACAGTTCTCCGTCGGGGATATTGCGCCGGCCGCAGCATTTGACCGAGCCGATATCCTTAATGGAGAATGAAATATCCGTTCCCGGTCCGGTGATGCGCACCCGGTCGGTTTTGTTCATGAGCTCCTGCAGCGGGTCCATAGCCCGGGCCATACGGGCGTAATCCAGATTGCACACATCGAAGTAAAAGTCCTCGAAGGCCTCGGTGCTGGTTCCCGCCAGCTGCGCCATGGCCGCATTGGGATAGCGGATAATGGTCCAACGGGTATGCTCCACCCGCTGCTCCATATGAATCGGATGGCTGTACAGCCGGTTGAACAGCTTCATTTTGTCCTCCGGCACATCGGACAGCTCGCTTTGGTTGTCGCCGCCGCGGATGCCGATATAACATTGCATTTCCTTCATCCGGGCAAGGTCCAGCTTGGCCCAGGTGAGGATTTGCTCCTCTGTGCAGCTTTTGAGAACACTGGCCATGACAGTGGCATCCCGCAGCTCCACAAACGGCATTCCGCCCCTTTTGTAGACCTCTTCCACCAGACAGCGGACAATTTCTCTTTCGGAGCCTAGCATATCGATAAGCACCTTGTCCCCCGGCTGTACGTCCAGGGAATATTGAACCAGATTTTGCGCTAAAATTTGAAGTCTGGGATCTCGCATAGTGTCTCCTTTCACATGACGAAGCGGCTTCATGCCCATTCAAAAAGCGGCAGGTTATTTAATCGGTTTGCCGGTCAGCTTGTTCTTGAACACCGTACCGAGAGCCAACAGCATGACAAAGACGGCGCATAACAGCAGCAGCCTGCCTTTGTATTCGCGGAAGTGCAGCAGATCATGGCCGATGAAGGATTCCAGCAGGACAATCGGCAGCTTGCCGAAGACGGTAGCCAGAATATAATCCCGCGCCTTGATCTTGACCACCCCTGCGCCGAGGCTGACGGCAGTCGAGGGGATCACCGGAATCAGCCGGCCCAGCAGGACATAGAAAAAGCCGTTCTCCTCCATCCGTTTGTTGAACACGCGGACGGCATTGTAACGGGAAAGGGTTTTTTCGGCCTTGGCCCTGCCTGCCGAACGGGCGAAGGCAAAGGCGGTAACGGCGCCCAAAACAGCCATCACATAATTGATGGCAATTCCCCAGCCCAGCCCGAATACAAGAACATTCGCCCCGGCAACCAGGACAAACGGGACAAAGGGCACCATAACCTGAACATAGACAATGGCCATTCCCAGAATGACGGAAAAGGCTCCGAAGGAACGCAAATAATCCGAAAGCTCTTGCACATTCATACGGGTAAGACGCTTGCCGGTATCGGTAAGCAGAATGAAAGCCACCGCTGCCGCAATTAAACAGACCGGGAGGAGAATCTTCCCCGCCTTTTGCCAGCTTTTTGCCAAAAAATTAACCCCCTGTCCAATTCCCTCCCTTATTGTACCATGTTTGCAGATGATGTAAACGTCCTAAAAATCGTAGATTGTTCGAACTGTCTCACCGCGGGCCTCCCCCGACTCCTCATAGATCATCCGGCTCTCCATAATCAGGCGCTCCGGCCTCCCGGTGGCCTGGTTCAGCCGGATGGTGCAGCTGCCTTCCGCAGACAGGGAGCCGATCGCTTCCTCCAGTGTGCCCAGGCTTTTCTGCGCTGCGGCAAGGATCTGCGGGTTCTCCAGCTCCTCCGTAACCCGCCGCAGCGAGGCCAGCCGCTCCTCCAGCCCTTCCTTCATGGTGCGGCTCCACGCTTCCTGCTCCAGGGACACCACCAGGGTGGTGGCGGGCAAACTATCGGCAGGCTTCTGGATGGCAACGGAGCGGTCCATAAGCTGCACCAGCTTGATGGCCTCCCGGTAGTCTGCAGACCACTGCCCCCATGTGGAGGCCAGCACCTGCGGAGGGACCGCAGACAGGACTATGCCGTCGGCAACGATTTCCGCCTCTGCCGCCCGGGCCGTCACCCGCTCCTTCCCCAGCTCCGAAAGCGCCCTGACCAAAAGCCGCTCTCCCCTGTCCGCATCTGTGGTCATTTGCAGGCCGGCTGCCCCGCTGCAGCCGACCGCAAGACACAAGCACAAACCAATCATTCCTGACGTTATTCCTTGTTTCAAGCCGCGCATGAAGCAACCTCCTCCTTCACGGAAAATGAACGCTCAGCCCTTAGCTTGCCAATCAGGAAGAGATTTCATCCTGCGGGGGAGCTTGGCTTCCCCAAAAGCAAAAAAACCGCCCCGCGGCGGTTTTGCATCCGTTTTGTGTTTATCCGTTCATAATTCTGTTGCGTCCTACGTGCTTGGCCTTGTACAACGCCATATCCGAACGATAGAACAGGCTTTCCACACTGATCTTATCATCCTTCCAATGCCATTCGGACACGCCGCAGGACACCGTTACGGAAGGGCGGGTATCCTTCTCCACGCGGAAGCGGATGCGTTCGGCAATCCTGAGGGCCTGCTCCGCCATCACCTGCGGCAGATAAATGGCCAGCTCCTCTCCGCCCCAGCGGGCGGCAATGTCCGTATCCCGGATGCAGGAGCGGATGATCTTGCTCACCTGAATCAGAATTTCATCCCCCACCTGATGCCCGTAAGTGTCGTTCACCTGCTTGAAATAGTCGATATCCACCACAATCAGGGAGCCGCAGACATCCTTCTTCTGATGGTTGCCCACCTGCTCGTCCAGAAAGCTGCGGGCGTACAATCCCGTCAGGTTGTCGGTAATTACCATCCGCCGCACCTCCGCATGCAGGGAGGCGTTGGTCAGAGCCAATCCGATATGGCCGGCCAGAACCTGAAGCAGCTTGTAATTGTCGTACGAAAAAAATCCCGGCTGCTGATGGGCCACCAGAATGGCGCCTTTGGCTTCATCGTGGACAAGCAGCGGGGCCACAATCAGCGAGCGGGCGCCGGTAAGCTGCATCAATCGGGAGGTTGGGGCATTGGGCTGAGCCCAATAATCGGAGACGATCACCGGCTCCTTGGACTTGCAGACCGCCCCCGCAAATCCTGAATTTTCATCGAAGGTTTCTTGCAGAATGGCCGGAACATTGGCCGCATGAACCACAAATTTGCCCGTCCCCTGATTAAGCTGGAGAATGCAGCAGTAATCCGCCTTAAAAGTCTGCATCAGCTCCGCGGATGCAAAATTGAAGATATCCTTCATCTTGAGGCTTTGATTCAATTGTTTGGTCAGCTCGTTGATCAGCCGCAGCTCATTGACCAGGAGATTGGACTGCTCGTACAGCTTGGCGTTCTCAAAAGCCGATCCGGCGGCGCTGGAGAGCACCTGCATGATCCGGATGTCCGCCGGCCCGAAATTACCCTTATGGGAGTGCAGATGCATCACTCCGTAAATCCCCTGCTTCCCGCTGATGGGCACCGCCATCTGAAATTCGCCGGGACGCCTGCATTCGTCAATGACGATTTTGCCTTCCATAAAAGCTCTTGTGCAGACATGCTCGTCCATTCCGGCAAAATTCAGCACCTTTACCGGAAGCCCGGAACGGGGCTGTTCCTGTGTCATCAAAAGGTCGATCCCCGCGTCGGGGTACAATTCGTTGATGCGGCGGATCATTCCGCCCAGCACCTCGTCGGTATCGATCTTGGAGTAGAGATCCAGGGCCATCTGAAACAGAATATCCTTTTTGCGGGTCTCCCGCTCCTCCGCAATCCGCTCGTTCCGCAAGGAACGGCCCGCCGTCTTCTCAATATGGACATACAGCCAGCCGGGGAAGCCCAGGCCAAGCTTGGTTATACTGTCCGCACTTGCGGGATACCCCTCCCGCATCACCAGCCCCAGGGCAAGGGCCGGGTTGCCGCGGGAGTCATGCAGCGCCATCTGGGCAATTTGCTCTCCGGATACCCGGAAGACTCCGCTGCATTCCCCGTTCGGGTCTATGCCATGACGAAGCAAGCCCTCCCGCAGCTCCGCTCCCGGGCAGCTCAACGGAGCCGCTTCTCTGAATTCAAGCCAATTGCCCGAAGCGTCCCGGATAAACCAGCCTTTGGCCTCCGCGCTTAATACCGGCTCCGCCTGCTTGGCCCAATCGTCAAATGCGGCTTTGGCCAGAGCAATCCATTGTATATCGTTGCCAAACGATGCAGCCGAAGCCTCGCAGTATTCGGGGTTCAGCTGCAGCCTGCACGGGGCGGCTGCAGCCCCATCTTCCTCCCGCAACCTCTCTTCGGATGCCGGCTCTCGGCCTATGCTCTGGCTTTCCATTTTGAATCCCTCTTCTTCTATCAGCACTCCACGGGACCAAAGCGCTCTTTCGAATTGTATCAGTTAGTTCTATGATACTATTTTTTTAACCAAGTTGCACCTAAGCTTTTAATAAAAATGCTGTTTCTTCCGCTTGACTTTTCATCCCCATTTCTTATAATATAGTTTGTTGAGTTCACGCGGATATTTCCGCCGGTGGAATGACAAGTGTCACCCTTACTGATTTTGTTGCTGATGGGACAGCGGCTGAACTTTCCTGTCAGGCGGGCTGCCTTAGAGACAAGCCTTTAAACAAAGTCAGGCACTTTACGTTCACCATGGATCACTCCAACAAATTGAACCTTAAAGGAGTATGTTGATACATGGCACGTTACACAGGTCCTAAGTTTAAATTGAGCCGCCGTCTGGGCATTTCCCTGTCCGGCACCGGCAAAGAACTGGCAAAACGCCCGTTTCCCCCCGGAGTACACGGCCCCGGCCAAAAGAAGAAATTGAGCGGCTATGGCGTTCAATTGCAAGAAAAGCAAAAGCTGCGTCAAATGTACGGCTTGAACGAAAAGCAATTCCGCAACCTGTTTGACAAGTCCGCCAAGATCAAGGGTATTCACGGCGAAAACTTCATGTTCCTGCTGGAGAGCCGTCTGGACAACCTGGTTTACCGCATGGGCCTGTCCAACAGCCGCGCCGGCGCCCGCCAATTGGTCGCCCACGGACATGTGACCGTAAACGGCAAGAAAGTAAACATCCCTTCCTACCTGGCACAACCGGGCGACGTAATCGGGCTGCGTGAAAGAAGCCGCAACCTGACCGTGATCAAGGAAGCTCTCTCCGGCCGTGTGTCCATTCCCAACTATGTGGAATTCAATGAATCCGCTATGGAAGGCCGTTTCGTCCGTTATCCGGAACGCGCCGAGCTGTCCCAAGACATCGACGAAAAGCAAATCGTCGAGTTCTACAGCCGTTAATCCTTTTCATGCGCCGCGGCGCATGATTATGATGGCACAACAAGCAGGCCCATGCGCAAATGCATGGGCCTGCTTGTTTTCCCGCCTATACACCCATCCCCCTCTATGACCTGTACCGGTTCTCCGTGGGATATAAAACGGCATGCGGCGGAGTCCATTTGGGCGGGCCGTACTTTTTCAGATAGGACAGCTTATTCAGGTAGGTTGCCACATCCACCTCCTGGGTGAAGCGTTGGAACAGCTCCCAGCAGGCATACACGTCATTCATGGCCCGGTGGGCGCCATCCAGCGTGATCGCGTACTGGTTGCAGGTTTCCTGGAGCGTGTACGGGTAATACAGCAGCTCCCTGCTGATGGTCAGCGTATCCACGAAGGGATTGTCGAAGCTGCGCTTCGCCAGCCGCATCAGGGCATGATGCAGAAAGGCCAGATCAAAGGCCGCATTGTGCGCCACCAGAATGCTGTCCTTCAACAAGCGGTTCAGAATCCGGAAAGCCGTATCCTCATCCATGCCATCCGCCAGATCCCCATCCTTCAGCCCGGTAATCTCCGTAATTTTCGGCGGGATCCTCCCGCCGAAGCGGACCAAAGTGGAAAATTCGCTGACCACCTTGCCGCCTTTGCACCGGATGGCCGCGATTTCGATCACCCGGTCCTTCTCCGCATCCAAACCCGACGTTTCAAAATCAAAAACAGTAATAAATGAATCCTTCATCTCATTCCCCGTATCCTAGAATGTATTGTAATAATGAGAACCATAATCATCTATTCGCCGTTGCTGTTGGAAAATCCTTCTTTGGGTGCTAAAACCATCACATAACGGCTCCTCCAGCACTGTCGCCTGAGACAAGCGCAGCGCTATCCGGACTGACGATCCGTTATTTGCGGTATTTTTGCGTTTTTCACACTTTCGCGGACACACGGGACGTTATTACCTCGCCATCCCGTCCCAATCAGCTCTTTCCTGCCAAATAACGGCTCCTGTGTCCGCCAGAATGAAGAAACTCCACATGATGGGCAAATAACGGATTCTCTGTCAGCCAGGGAAACGCTGCTTTCCCCGTCCAACAGCTTTTTTCTGCCCGCCCCAAGGGGCGGCGGTTCTTGAGGTTGATTGTCCGAATACGGCTGCCATGTTGAGTTCTCATAACAGTCGAATTCGCACCATACTGCGTTTGCCCACCTGAATCACGTCCCCGTCTGCGGGAACCACCTCCGCCAGGAGGTCCTCCACCTTTACCTCGTTCAGCTTGACGGCTCCTCCCTGAATGCTGCGCCGGGCTTCCCCGTTGGAGGGCGCAAGCCCCAGAGCCACCAGCAGCCGGACAACCCGGATGGCGCCGTTCTCCCCCAGCTCGCTGCGGCGGAGAACCGCGTCCGGAATATCCGCCGGCAGGGCCCGCTCCTGGAAGACGGTGACAAAATACCGCTTCGCCTCCGCCGCCGCCTGTTCCCCGTGATACAAACGGACCAGCGTATGGGCCAAATTCATTTTGGCATCCCTGGGATGAATCCACCCCTCCCGGAGTCCGGCGGACAGAGCCTCCAGCTCCGCCGGAGAAATATCCGTCGCCAGCCCGTAGAATTTCAGCATCAGCTCATCGGGAATGGACATGGCCTTGCCAAAGATTTCCCGGGGCTCCTCATCAATGCCGATATAGTTGCCCAGGCTTTTGCTCATTTTGTTGACGCCGTCCAGCCCCTCCAGCAGCGGCATGGTCATGGCCACCTGAGCCGGCATTCCGTACTCCTTCTGCAGGGTTCTGCCCATCAGCAGATTGAAGGTCTGGTCCGTTCCGCCCAGCTCCACATCCGTATGCAGCGCCACCGAGTCATACCCCTGCATCAGCGGGTAAAAGAACTCGTGGATATGAATGGCCTGGCCGCCGGTGTAGCGCTTCTGGAAATCATCCCGCTCCAGCATCCGGGCCACCGTGGTTTTGGCCGCCAGCCCCACCACATCGGCAAAGGTCAGCGGAGCAAGCCACTTGGAGTTGAAGTGGACCTCCGTCAAAACCGGGTCGAGAATCTTGTAAATCTGCTTGCGGTAGGTTTCCGCATTGCGGCGCACATCCTCCTCGGACAATTGCTTGCGGGTCTCCGACTTCCCCGTGGGATCGCCGATCCGGCCGGTAAAATCGCCGATAATCAGCTGTACCCGGTGGCCGCATTCCTGAAACTGGCGGAGCTTGTGCAGCACCACCGTATGGCCCAAATGAATATCCGGCGCAGACGGGTCCATACCCAGCTTTACGTTCAACGGCCTGCCTTCCGCTATGGAATCGGCAATTTTCTGCTTGAGCGCATCCTCCGGCACCACCTCGCTGGCTCCGCTCCGGAGAATCGCCCATTGCCGCTCAACCTCCTGCTGCTGCTCTGTTGACAATTCGTTCCATTCCGCCATAATAGCTCCCCCTCTTCATATGTGCAAAACACAAAACAGACGCAAACAAAAAAACCTCCCCATCCCCCAACATAAGGGACGAGAAGGTTAAACCCGCGGTACCACCCTGATTAAAGCATCGCAGCCGATGCTTTCGCTCTAAACAGATAACGGGAGAACCCGTGAGAGAAGCCGGTGACGGCGCCCATCTTACAGCTGGGCCATCAGAATAAAGGCTGCTCCAAGCTCCGGACAATGTAATTCGGATTCTGCCGCCATGTACCGGCTCCCACCAACCGCCGGCTCTCTGAATTTACATGTGCGCAGCCTACTGGGCGTTCATCACACCGTGTCCTTCGACGCTTTTTGCCATATAAAGGCGCAGGTTTGCGCCAGCATTTCACCTTTTATACCATACTCGGCTTGGAAAAGTCAATCAGGCCCGGTATAATGGATACAGTCCGGAGAAACCCGCATTTTATACATATCGCCTTAAGGTCATCTTTAAGGGTCGGACGTACAGGAGGAAATGGAATGACCCAAACCAACACATCCGTCTGGAAGCGCATTGGCGCGTTCTTCCGGAAACGGGCGGTCCGCAGAACCGGATTGGTCTTGTTTATGACAGTAAAATGGATGATTATCAGCATCATCATCGCCTGCTTTGCCGCCGGCGGAGCCGCCTTCGGCTACCTGGCCTCCGTGCTGAAGGACGAGCCCATCCGCAGCGAAGCGTTTATACGGGAGCAGATCGAGCAGAACATGCTCACCGGGTTTGTCTACTTCAACGACCAGACTCCCATCGGCCAGCTGCGGACCGAAGAGGACCGGCGCATGGCCACCATGGCGGACATTCCCCAGATGCTTATTGACGCAACGCTTGCCATTGAGGACAACTCCTTCAACGAGCACATCGGCGTGGACGTGAACGGCCTGGTCCGGGCCGTCAAGCAGAAGCTGCTGAACGAAGATGTCCAGACCGGCGGAAGCACCATTACCCAGCAGGTGGCCAGACGGGTATTCCTTACCCTGGACCGGGATATTACCCGGAAGTTCAAGGAGATTTTCCTGGCTGTCCGGATGGAGCGTTTTCTCACCAAGGATGAAATCCTGCTGGCCTATCTGAACAAAATTCCTTACGGCAACGGCTCCAACGGCTATACGGTGTATGGAATCAAAGCCGCCGCCAAGGGGTTGTTCGACATGGACGACCTGAATGGGCTGAACATTGCCCAAAGCGCTTATCTGGCCGGACTGCCCCAATTGCCCAGCGATTATTCCGCCTTCTCCGGCAAGGGCGAGTTCGATTCCGCCGCCTTCAACCGGGCGGTGAAGCGCCAGCAGCTGGTGCTGCGCCGCATGCTGGAGGAGAACAAAATCACCCAGCAGCAATACGATGGGGCCCTTGCCTTTGACCTGAAGGGCTCGCTGGCCAAATCCTCCCAAAAGGCCTATACCACCTATCCGTACCTGATGATGGAGGTGGAGCGCAAGGCCTCTGAAGCTATGGTCAAGGCCCAGTACCCCGATCTGAAGCTGGATACGGACAGCAAAAAAGCGGCTTTCAACGAAGCCCAGAAGGATGCCCTGAACCAGCTTTTGCGGGGCGGCTATCATATTTATACCACCATCGACAAAACCATCTATGATTCCATGCAGACCATTGCGCAGAATCCGAAGAATTTTACGGCCAACCTGAAGAATGTCCAGAAGGAAAAGGATGGAATCGAGCAGATCGGCGCTGTTATGATCGACAACAAAAGCGGCGCCATTCTCGGCATGATGGAGGGCCGCGACTTTTATACGGAGCAGCTGAACCATGCGACCCAGGCCTACCGTCAGCCCGGCTCCACCATGAAGCCCATTGCGGCGTATATCCCCGCATTGGAAAAGGGCGCCATCCAGCCGGCCACTGTCATTGACGATGCGCCGATTATCCTGCCCGACGGCCAGAAGGGCGTCCACATTCCGATGAACTGGAACAACAAGTTCCAGGGCCTGGTTACTGCGCGGGAGGCGTTGAACCAATCCTACAACATCCCTGCGCTGAAGCTGTTCCTGTATCAGGTGGGCATCAAGGAGGCATGGGACTACGCTGCCAAGATGGGCATTACCTCCATCACCAAGGAGGACGCCGTGGCCCAAACAGGGGTTATCGGCGGCCTGTACAAGGGCGTCAATGTGGAGGAAATGACCAATGCGTATACCACCATCCCCAATCAGGGGGTCTTCTACGACGCCTACCTGATCGACAAGATCGTGGACAGCACCGGCAAGGTGGTGTACCAGCATGAGCGGAAGCCGTCCCGGGTTTATTCCGAGCAGACCGCCTACCTGATGACCGATATGCTGCGGACCGTTATTACCAGCGGCACCGCCCCGGAAATCAAGAACAACTTTAAGTATTACAAGAACATGGCCGTCTCCGGCAAAACAGGCTCCACCCAGGATGACGCCGACGCCTGGTTTATGGGCTTTACCCCCGACATTACCCTGGGGGTATGGGCAGGCTACGACCAGCCGGTCAACAAGCTGGTGAAGGGAACCGGCACCAAACGGGCCTTGAACATCTGGGCCCAGGTCATGAACGAAGCGGTGGAGAAGCGTCCCGAGCTGTTCCCCACCAAGGCCTTTACCAAACCGGCCGATATTGTGGAAATGACGGTCTCCAGCGTTTCCGGCAAGCTCCCCAATGAGCTTACCGCAGCCGCGGGCAAATCCGTCACCGATCTGTTCAACAAGAAATATGTGCCCACCCAGGAAGACGACGTAATGGTGAAGATGAAATATATCACCTACAATGGGGTGAACTATATTCCCCAGCCCGGCACGCCGGACGACTTCCTGAGCGAGCAGGTGGTCATCCGCAGGGAAAAATCGGTAAGCAAGCTGCTCAGCGAGATTAAGGACGCCATGGAGAAGCTGCCGGAGGACAACCGGAAGCCGCTGGACCTGTTTGTCCCTGCGGACGCCGGCGACGATGCTCCTTCCGAAACCGATCCGCGGACGGACGACGGAACCATTCCGGGGCAGCCGGGAGGAATTGCGGTAACGCGGAGCGGGGATGTGAACCGGATTTCCTTTGCGCCGGTTGCGGCCCCGGACATTGTGGGCTACCGGCTTTACCGGACGACGGACGGTCATTCCTTCGTGCGGGCCGGCACGCCCCAGGTATTGATGACCAACCCGGCCGAACCGGTGTTTACCGATCCGGCCCCCGGCGGCGAAGCCTACGGCTACTATGTCAGCGCAGTAGATGTGGCGGGACGGGAAAGCGTACCCTCCCAGCCGGTGTTTGCCGACGGCCGGAACCATAGCCAGGCCAACCAGACCGGCAACGGCGGCCTGCTCCCCTCGGGCAGCGTTTCCCCGGGCAACGGTACGCCGAACAAAGGAGCCTCCCCGGGCGGCAGCCTCACGCCAGGCAAACCTACGCCTGCCCCGGCGGCGCCCCAAAAGGAGCCCTCCGAGCCCAAGGGCCTGAAGGCCAAAAGCAAGGGCGTCTCCCTGCAGCTCACCTGGTCGGCCAACCCCAGGGCAGAGGCTGTGAGCGAGTACAAGGTGTACTATAGCGATACGGAGAATGGCGCCTACAAATTAATCGGCACCTCCGAAGGCACGGAGTTCATCTACTTCGCCGCCACCAATGACGGATATTACAAGCTTTCCGCCGTCAACGAGCTGGGGGAATCGCCGCTCACCGGCGCCGTGCACTACACCCAATCGCAATAACCGCCGCCGCGGCATGTAATCCGCTGCATTGGAGGAAAACAAACAACCACCTTCCCCTAACGGGGATAGGTGGTTGTTTGTGCTGCTTTGAACACGTTCTTCGTTCGATTTACCATCCCCCCGATTCCTAACGGCGGTGAGAGCCTCTATTGGCTCCAAAACGGGGGGCTGCCAAATCTAACGGAAGCAGGAGCCCTTATCAGGCTAAAAAAGGGCTTGCAGCGGAGCAATCCGCCCCAATAGCGGCTGTGGCCGCCGTTAGATTTTCAAAAGCGGTGTTTTGGCCGAAATAAGGGCTCTCCCTGCCGTTAGCATCCGACCAGGGCATGGTCAAATTAGTTTCCTTCCATCGCAGCTTAATCTTATGCGCAACAGCCCTACAGCTTCCCCAGCATATGCTCCACCAGCCGGCAGGAGCATTGCGCAACCAGGGCGGTAAATTCGGCGAAGCTTACCGGCGCGGAGCCGTCCGCCTTGTCCGACATGGAGCGGATGATGACGAAGGGGATGTCGTTCATCCCGCAGACCTGGGCCACGGCCGCTCCTTCCATCTCCGCGCAGACTCCGCCGAAATCCCGCCTCAGCGCGGCTACCTCCTCCTTGTCGGCGATAAACCGGTCGCCCGACAGCACCCGGCCGGTCCGCACCCTGCCAGGCAGCAGCTCCTGGCCGGAGGCCGCCGCCAGCCGGACAAGCTCCGGATCGGCGGTGAATACCGACTGCTCCTGAAAGGGAATGACGCCCCGGGGAAAGCCCAAGGCGCTGGCGTCCATGTCATGCTGAAGGCAATCCAGGGACACCACCAGATCCCCTACCTCCAGCTCCGGGTCCAGCGCTCCCGCCACTCCGGTAAAGAGAACCGCTTCCGCACCGCACACCGTTACAAGCAGCTGCGCCGTCACCGCCGCATTCACCTTGCCCACGCCGGATTTGCACAGAACCACCCGGCGGCCTGCGATTTTCCCCTTCATGAAGCGAATTCCCGCCGCCTGGATTTCCTCCCGCTCCTCCAGCTTGCCGGCGAGCAGCCGCACCTCCTCGTCCATGGCGCCGATAATGCCGATAACCCCGTATTTGCCCAGGCCCGCTTCTCCCATTTGGCTCCCAGCTCCCTTCTCTTTCCATACGCTCCGGTTCATCCCGGAGGATCAGCACATGCAAGAACAGCTCCCCGGAAGGAAGGGAGCTGCGGTTGACCATCGTTATGTTGCGCCTCTTATACCTCAGCCACAGATTGGCGTTGGATAACCTCATGCATCAGTGTAACCTTGCCCTTTTCCACATTTTCCTTGTTCATCAGCTTGGTCAACAGACGCATGGACACGGCCCCGATATCGTACATGGGCTGGGCCACAGTGGTCAACAGCGGGCGGACCATGGATGCCATCCGGCTGTTGTCCACACTGATGACGGAGATATCTCCGGGAATGGACAGACCGGCATCCTGGGCGGCATGAATGGCGCCGATGGCCATTTCGTCGGTAGCCGAGAAAATGGCGGTGGGACGTTCGGGCAGGTTCAGGAAATATTTCATCGCTTCAATACCGGACTCATACCGGTAGTTGCCGATCCGCACCAAAGATTCATCAAATGCCACCCCCGCTTCTTCCAGGGCGTGCTTGTACCCGTTGTACCGGGAGAAGCCGTTGTTGGGGTCCTGCAGAGTTCCGCTGATCATGCCGATCCGGAGGTGGCCTTTGTCCAGGAGCAGCTTCACAGCGTCATGAGCGGCCTGCTCATGGTCAATATCCACCGCGGCCATGGTGTTGCCTTCAACGGTAGTGCCGCACAGTACAATCGGCACAGTGGCCGTCTGGAAGGCTTGCAGATGCTCGTCCGTTACCACGCCGCCCATAAACAGGAGCCCGTCCACTTGCTTCTCCAGAAGGGTGTTGATGACCCGGATTTCCTTCTCCTTGCGCTTGTCCGCATTGCAGAGGATAATATTGTAATGGTACATGTTGGCAATGTCTTCAATGCCCCGTGCTACCTCGGCAAAAATGGCGTTGGAGATGTCGGGAATGACAACGCCCACAGTGGTGGTCTTCTTGCTGGCCAGCCCCCGCGCAACGGCATTGGGACGGTAGCCCAGCCGCTCAATGGCTTCAAACACCTTTTTTCTGGTTTGGGGCTTCACATTCGGATTGTTGTTGACAACCCGGGATACGGTAGCCATCGATACTCCGGCTTCTCTGGCAACATCGTAAATAGTTACTGTCACGTTATCTCTCTCCAATATATAGACGTATTTTCATTCCCGTATAATAACGATATGATACGACAAAATAATTCGCCTTGCAACGGAAACCTCTCCGCCGCAAGAGATTCCGCCTCTATTCCCGGGTCAATTATCCTAACCGGGAAGTCTGTTCCTTCAATGCCGCCGCAGTAATTCTCCAATGGGAGGCAGTCCAGACGGACGCCCCGTTTTTCAAAAGCAGGACCTGCGGCGATTCATGCTTCACACCGGTGTCCTCCGCCACCGCATTGGACACGGGGCGATGCTCCACCACCAGGACCCGGGCGTAGAGGACCCCCGGCAACGCTTCCACTTCCGCATGCTTCATAAATTCCTCGTGGGCCTCGGCGCTGATGGGACAGCGGGTGCTGTGCTTCAACAGGATTACCGGCGTATTCTCCGATTCGGCCAGCAGCCGCTTCCATTCCTCAACCTTCGTTAATTCCTGCACATCGGCCATTTTCCCTCACCTGCCTGCAAATGATTTCCTTTCAATCAATAGTATCAAAAATAAAGAAAAAAAGCCAACCATATTGCAGGCGGCCGGATAAGTTATGGAAGCCTCGACATCGGCGAAGCCAATGTGAGGCCCCTATTCTCCCTTTCAGTCGGGTCAAAGCTTCAATTCGTAAGTATTCATGGCGTACCGGGTGATCTGGGACAGGCGCTCGGTCACATCCCGCTTCCATGCGTCATCCTCCAGGGATCTGGCCAGAAGCAGCATATCCAAGAGCTCGTTGATCCGTTCCTCCAGTATCGCGCCCACAGACTCATGGCGGTGCTCCTTATCGGTTACCGCAACCATCAGATGGGAGATTTCGCTTATTTCCTCAAAGCGTATATACTGTTTTTCCGGTTTGCTGCCCAGTTGGCTTATCAGCTTCGTCATATCCGGCTTGACAGCGGCGAATACCTCGCTGCGGCCGCAGGATTCGCATGTCAGCACCGGCACATGGGCGATCTCCACCTTGCCCTGATAGATGACACTTCGCAGACAGATATTCATCGTCTGACCGCATTTACATTCCTTTTGCAAAAAAACCAGCTCCTTCATCCAAAAAAAGAGAAGGCTGCAGCAGCACATGCCTCCACTCTCTTGTAATTCGACCAGGGAGCCGGTTTTCCTTCCATTAGAGGGCTAGTATTTATTGGCACAACAGCCATTGTCCGCACAGGAAATCCGCATTACTGCTTTTTCCGGTGGGGCAGGCGGGCATATTGGCGGGCAAGGAACGGGAGGTACAGCGCCAGCATGGCCAGGGCTGCGCCGATGGCGTCATTGCGCAGATCATGCCAATCCGACGAGCGGCCGCCGACAAAAAGCTGATGAAACTCATCCGTGAGCCCGTAGGCTGTACTCAGCAGCACGGCAAGGAGCCGCTGCCGCGCAGTAGGCCTGGGACCGGCAATGGCCCACAGAAAGGTCAGACCCAGGACAAAATAAGCGACAAAATGCCCCCAATCGAAGCTTTCCATGGCAGGAAAGAAGCGGTGGAAGAAAGGCATCAGCGATCCCAGCTCATCGCCGGTGCGGGAGGAAAAATAAAAGATGGCTCCCATCACAAGCACGGGAGGAAACCATCGGACCAGCTGCTTGGTCATGCTTGGCCGCCGCCTGCCAGCGCATCCACAAACGCCTTGGAGAACGCGGGAAGATCCGGCGGACGCCGCCCGGAAATAATATTCCGGTCTATGACCACCTCTTCGTCGATCCAGGCCGCCCCGGCATTTTCCAGATCATCCCTGATGCCCGGTGTGGAGGTCATGGTATAACCCTTGACAATGCCTGCCGAAATCAGCACCCAGCCGGCATGGCAGATCTGCGCAATCGGCTTGCCCGCTTCATGGAATTCGCGGGTCAGGCGGAGAACCTGCGGATAACGGCGCAGCTTGTCCGGCGCCCACCCTCCGGGAACGTACAGACCGTCATAATCCGCCGACGATACGTCATCGAAGCCCACATCCGAAGTGATGGGAACCCCGTATTTGCCGTGGAGCACCTTGCCCGCCCCGGTAGCGGCAATATCCACCTGGGCCCCGGATTCCCGCAGACGGAGCACCGGATACCACATTTCCAGATCCTCAAATTCCTCTTCCGTAAAGGCCAGTATCTTTTTGCCGCGCAATTCCATGGCGTTTGTCCTCCTTTTTGGGGATTGCTTTAATGGGAAATGGTTTGTGAAACGGCCCTCAGCCTTTCCTTGATCTCGCTGGACCGGCGCAGGCGCAGCGCCTCGGCCAGAAAGCTCCTCCCTGCCTGGGCATCGCTTTGCAGCACCTGCTCCTTCACCGGGAGCAGGCATTGAACGGACATGCTTAACTCATGAATGCCCAAGCCCAGCCACAGGGGAATCGCCTCCGGATCGCCGGCAAGCTCTCCGCAGACGCTGACCGGAATTCCCTGGGCCCTTGCCGCGTCCGCCACCTGCTTCAGCAGCCGGAGCACTGCCGGATGATACGGATCATACAGATTGGACACCGTTTCGTTCATCCGGTCCACCGCCAGGGCGTACTGGATCAGGTCATTGGTGCCAATGCTGAAGAACTGCACCTCCTCCGCCAGCAGATCCGCCACCACCACCGCTGCCGGCACCTCAATCATGATGCCCACAGGGGTGTTCTCCTTAAAGGGTTTGCCCTCCTGGGCCAGCTCCCTCTTGGCCTGCTCCAGAATTTCATTGGCCTGCCGCACCTCATCCACGGAGGAGATCATGGGATACATAATCCGGATGTTGCCGTGCAGGGCCGCCCGGAGAATCGCCTTCAGCTGGGTTTTGAACAGCTCTCTGCAATCCAGCAGAATGCGGATGGCCCGGTAGCCCAGCGCCGGATTATCCTCCTGGGGCAGATTCATGAAATTCACACTTTTATCCCCGCCGATATCCAGCGTGCGGATCACCAGCGGCCGGTCTCCCAGCTTTACAGCGGCCTCCCGGTACACCTCATACTGCTCATCCTCCAGAGGCAGGGATACCCGGTCCATGTACAGGAATTCCGTCCGGAACAGCCCGACCCCCTTGGCTCCGTATTTCAAGGCCATATCCAGCTCCTTGGCCGAGCTGATATTGACCTTCAGCTCCATCCTGACGCTGTCCTTGGTGACGGTGGGCACATGGGCGATTTGCTTCAGGCGCTCCAGATTGGCCGCAGCGCGGCTTTGTTTCTCTTCGTAGAGGCGGATGATATCCTGGGGAGGGTTTACGATGACGCTGCCCTCATCCCCGTCGATAATCAGAATGTCGCCGGTCTGGATGGCGGCGGGCAGCCGGTTCTCCATTCCCATTACAAAAGGAATCCCCATGGCCCTGAGCATAATGGCGGCATGGGAGGTGGTGCCTCCCAGCATGGTCACCACACCCAGCACCTGGGCGGAATCCAGGCGGGCCAGATGGGACGGGCTCAGCTCCTTGGCCACCAGGATATACGGTGTATCCGCCGGCGGATCGGCCTCCTCCCACTCCCCCAGCAGATGCTTCAGGAGCCGGTTGCCCACATCCTTGATGTCCGCCGCCCGTTCCTTCATGTAATCGTCGTCCAGAAGATCGAACATGCTGACGAATTTGTCGATGGTTTCCTTCACCGCCACCTCCGCCGCCTTGTAATGGCGCTGCATGAGCCCCTGGATTTCGTTCATGAAGATGGGGTCCTCCAAAATGGCCAGATGGGCGTTGAAGATATTGGACTCCTCTTCGCCGATCAGATCGGAGATATCCTGCTTGATGTTCTCAATTTCGCTTTTGGAGCAGCGGATGCCCTCATACAGCTTCTCGAATTCCACTGCCAAGTCCGCCACATCCACCAGCTTGTCCGGCAGCTCCAGCTCCAGTGAGGGCAGCACAAACGCCCTGCCGATGGCAAACCCCGATGCTCCGCCGAATCCCCTAACCATTGGTCTCGCCCCCCGCTGCGCGTATTTCATCCTTCAGAATAACCGACATGACCGACGCCTGCCCCTTCCGGACAGACTTGAACGGGGCAAAGCTCCATGACTTGACCCGGTCGGAGTTGGTGATCAGCATGGGCGTCGCCAGGGATTTGGCGTTTTGGTTCACCTTGTTCAGATTGAACTTCAACAGCAAATCCCCGGCTTCCACCCGATCACCCTGCTTGACCATACAGGTGAAATATTTCCCGTTCAAATGGGAGGTATCGATGCCCACGTGAAGAAGCACCTCCAAACCTTCGTCGGTTGTGATGCCCAAGGCGTGAAGCGACGGGTAAATCAGCGTCACCGTCCCGTTGACCGGGGCTACCAGTTCCCCCTTCTCCGGAAGGAAGGCCACACCGTTGCCGACGATCTTCTTCGAGAAAATCTGGTCCGGCACATCCTCCAGCGGAATCATCCGGCCCAGCATGGGGGAGTTGAACAGCACCTGATGCAGGTCTTTTTTGGTAATGCGGACAATTTCCTCCCGGATCAGCTCCGAGAAGGTGCCGAACACCACCTGGACATTCCCCGCTCCCAGATTGATAATTCCCGCTGCGCCCAGATGCTTGAGGGTGGCGATATCCATCAGCTTGTCGTTGACCAGGGTAAGGCGAAGCCGGGTGATGCAGGCCTCGATGGTCTTGATGTTGTTTTTGCCCCCTAGGGCTTGAAGAATCAACGGCGACCGGTACGGAATATCCCCGGCAAACTCGTCGATGGTGGACCCTTCCTCCCGGCCCGGCGTAGGCAGCTGATACTTGACGATGGCATAGCGGAACAGAAAATAATAAACGGCGGCATACAGAATGCCGATGGGCAAAATCAGCCACTCATTGCGGGCCAGATGCATATTGATAATAAAATCAATGGCCCCGGCCGAATACGAGAATCCGTGGTGGATATTCAGCTCATAGGCAATCCACATGGCAGCGCCGGACAATACGGCATGGATAAAGAACAGATACGGCGCCACAAACAAAAAGGCGAATTCGATAGGCTCCGTCACCCCTGTCAAAAGCGAGGCTAGCGCTGCCGTAAGAAAGGTCTTGCGGATCTTGGGCTTCAAGTCCTCCCGGGCCTCCTGGATGATCGCCAGAGCCACCGCGGGAAGCGCAAACATCATAATCGGGTACAACCCCGCCATGAAGGTGCCCGCAGTGGGATCGCCGGAGAAGAAGCGGGGAATATCCCCGTATACCATGGTGCCGTCGGGCAGCTGATAGGCCCCCAGTTGGAACCAATATACATTGTTCAGAATATGATGCAGCCCCGAGGGAACCAAAAGCCGGTAGCCAAAGCCGTACAGGAACGCCCCAAAGCCGCCCAGGGAAAGCAGAAACTCTCCGATCCGGCCAAACAGCTCCTGCACCCAGGGGCCTACAGCCACCACAATTCCCGATAAGAAGATGGTGGCCACGCTGGTGACCAGCGGCACAAAGCGCGGGCCGCCGAAAAACTGGATATATTCAGGCAGCTGGATAAACCGGAACCGCCTGTAGCACAACGCGGCGAGAACCCCGATCAGGATGCCCCCGAATATTCCCAGCTGCATGGCGCTGCCGGCAAACCGCTCGGTAATCTGCGTAAACATAAAATAGGACAGGACAGCAGACATCCCTGCCGTTCCGCCGTTGTCCGTCAGCCCCATGGCCACCCCCACGGCAAACAGAAAGGGGAGATACTGGATGATCAGACGTCCGGCAAACTCCAGCAATTCTCCAGCCTGGGAAAAATGGACGAGCTGCCAGGGCATATGCCCCAGCCAAAGCAGAATCGCCGCCACCGGCAGGGCCATAGTGGGCAGCATTAATGAACGGCCGAGCTGCTGAAGATTGCCCATCCAATTCATCGTATAGTTTCGGTCCACTTTGTCTTGCCGCGCCATAGTGCAGCTCCTTTCCCACAATGCTCTACCTTTGAATGGTAATGCCTGCCCGGACTTTTGTCAAAGGTTTGTCGGACAATCTCCCCAACAGTCCCGGCCGTAAAACCTCGTCGCAGCAAAAAGCCCGGGTTTCGGACCCGGACTTCTTTGGATGGAGCCGCTTTATTGTTTGGGAAACTGGGATTTGTAGCCGTTGAACTGCTGGTAGGCTTGCTGGATCTTCTGCTGATCGGCAGCCTCAATCTTGTACCAGCCCTTTTGCCACATTTTGTCGAACACCTGATACTGCATGTTGTGCTCGTCGCTCAGGATGCCCTGAACAGCTTCATGCAGCTTCGGATTTTGCATTTCGTTCAAGCCGGTGTTGTAGCTGGCGGTCATATACTTTTCCATGGTCAGAATATCATTCAGCCGGTCGCGGTCGCTGAATTCAGGACCCTGGGCGGTTTGGTTGGCGGCCTCCGGAACAGCGATTTCCACACTCACAAGCGATCCCTCCTTAAATTTATTGAAGCTGGCTCAAAATGGTGTTGTAGTGCTGCTGATGCTTTTTGCCCAAATCCCGCACCAGCTGCGACAACTGCGGGCATTCCATGGTGTTTGCGGTATCCTCGCATTTTTTCACGGCCAACAGCTCCCAGGACAAATAGTCCTTGATATAGAGCAATTCTTTTTCACCGATCAGGTTGCGGTCCTGGGTGAGGGTACTCTGATTTTGCTGCATTTGGTATGCCTCCTTCTGCATTTGTGGCTGAAAGCGGACCCTGCGGCCCGCTTTCAGGTCTGTTCTATATGGTCAGCTGGCTAAAACTTGTTGGAGCTGTTATAGTTTGTGCTCATATTGGTGTTGCCATACTGGGACGTTTGGCTCGAATCGGAACGCAGGTATGCGTCATGGCCCGGCTGGTCGCCCCGGTAGTTGGCCGTATGAAAGGAATTGGGGGAAACATACTGCTGCTGGTTCGTGTTTTGCTGGCTGTTGCCGTATCCGGAATTCATGCCGTAGTTTCCGCCGGAGAAGTTTTGGCCGGATTGGGCGTTGGTATTGAACTGCTGCGGAATACTGTTTTGATTATAAGAGGTGTTGACTTGCCCTTGTGTCGGCTGAAAGGAGTCGGAGCGCAGATAAGCGTCATGACCCTGCTGGTTGCCGCGGTAGTTGGCGGTGTGGAAGGAATCCGGAGATACATATTGGGTTTGGTTTTGTTGATTTTGCTGGTTTTGGCCGTAGGAGGAAACCCCATAGCCGGTATTGGAGGTATACCCGTAATTGACGGAGGTATTGGCTGCGCTGTAGCCGCTTTGGGAAGGCTGGGCCGAGTCGGAGCGCAGATAGGCGTCATGGCCCGGCTGGTCGCCGCGGTAGCTGGCGGTGTGGAAGCTGGCCGGATTTTGGTTTTGGTTTTGGTTTTGCTGTTGGCCATAGACGGAATTCACCATTCCGGTAGGCTGGAAGCCCTTTTGCATACCCTTGTATTGAGAGGTCACATTTTGGTTCACGCCAAAGGAACTGGGAGATTGGGAATCGGATCTCAGATAGTTGTCGTGGCCTTGTTGATTGCCGCGGTAGTTGGAGGTGTGGAATTGCTGGGATTGATGCACAGGTGAATCCTCCCTCATATTTGCTTGCGTTAGTCTTCTCCGGCTCTCCTCCCTGGGGAAGAAGTCTCTCCTTTGAAGCCTCTAATAGTGTCTTCACCTGCACTGTATTTATGTTTGGGAAAAAAAAGAAACGGTGCAGCCGGGCTGCTCCGTTCCGTTTCATATATGCTGCCGAACCAGCCGGTTCAGCTCCGCCGCCGCTTCCAGCGGGCTATTGCTCCGGGTGATGGCGGAAACCACTGCAATCCCGTCGGCTCCCGCTCCCATGACCAATCCGGCATTGGTGCGGTTGATGCCGCCGATGCCAACCCGCGGAACCCCGCCGCACTCGGCCGCCAGCCGGGCAAGCAGCTCAAACCCGATAGCCTCTCCCGCATCAGGCTTGGTAGGAGTGCCATATACCGGTCCGACCCCCAGGTAGTCGGCCTGCTGCTCCAGCGCCCATTGGGCTTCCTCCCAGGAGCCTGCGGATACGCCGACAAAACGGTCCGGCCCCATAAGCTTCCGGACCTCCTGCGCGGGCAGGTCGTCCTGACCCACATGGACTCCGTCCGCATCAAGAATCAGGGCAATATCCACACGGTCGTTAACCACAAAGGGAATGCCCTGCTCCCGGCACAAGGCCCGAAGCCGTCTGGACTCCTCCAGAACCTCCCGCAGCGGCTGGGATTTCTCCCGCCACTGGATCATGGTGACGCCTCCTGCAATGGCTTCCCGGGCAATTTCCGCGGCGGTGCGGCCCCCGTAGCTCTGCATATCCATAACCAGATACAGCTTGAGCCACTCCCGGAGCGGACGGCCGTTCCAATCCACAACCTTACTCATACGCGAAACACTCCTCTCGGACAAAACTGCAGCGAAAGACAGGTGGCTCCGCCCTTCGCTGCGTGTCAGACCTTATAATTTCGGGGAAATGATCAGCGCGCAGGCCGGGTGATGGCGTCCTCTACCTTAATGCAGCGGTCCATAATCACCTGAAGCCCCGCCTTGCCTGCAATCTCCGCTGCTTCCTCGCTGATAATCCCCTGCTGCAGCCACAGCACCTTGGCGCCCGCCTTGACGGCTTCCTCGGCAACCTCCGCACAAAACTCGCTTCTGCGGAAGACATTCACAATATCGATGGACTCGGGCACTTCGGCCAGGGAGTTGCAGCGCTTCTCCCCCAGAATCGTATCCGCGCCGGTGGGATTCACCGGAATAATCCGGTAGCCCCTGTCCTGCATAGCCGCAGCCACCATATGGGAGGTTCTGTCGGGTTTGTCCGACAAACCTACAACGGCGATATTGCCCGCTTTCTCCAGAATCGCTTTAATCTCATCCCGCGACGGGTTTTCGAATGCCATGGGCTTCAGCCTCCACAAATTGATTGGTCATGTTTCAGGATACCGGCTCATAAGACAGGCTCTGCCGCCCCATCGCTTCCCAGGTTTCCAGGAACTGCTGGCGTTCCACGGCGAGCTGCTTTTTGCCGGTCCAGGGATCATTCACATACACATTCTGATCGTCGTACCCTACCAGCAGCACCGCATGCTCCATAAACGTGGTTTTGATCGGTCCCGTAGGCGTGTCCCAGGTTACCCATTTGGCGGGCATCCTGAAATCGATGGTTGTCCAGACCACGGCGGGAATTCCCTGGGACAGCTGAAGCTCCAGCTCCTCAAATTCGCCGCCGGTCAGGTCCACCGCTCCCGGAACATTCTCCTTCAGCACCGGAAACAAGGCCGTATGGTAAATCCCGAAGCCCCGGCCCTTCCCGGAGATTTCTCCCACAAATCCGGTGTTGGGATTCCCCCAATAAGCAGGGGAACCATCGGATTTCAAGGTGATGGGCGTCATATCCACCGGCATCTCGGAGAGGAGGTCCATCTTGGACTTGGCCACGCCGGCGAAATTCAGCAGCATGGACAAGCTGGTGATCTCGCAGCCCGAGGGCAGCTCGGGATGCTGGCGGTAAACCGGCGCATCAAGAAGAACGGATGCCTTTCGCTCTGGCTTGACAGGCGTTGGCGAAGGAACCGGCACAGGCTCGGGAGAGGCGGATCCAGCCGGCCGGAAGGCTATCGGGGCGGCATCGGCATAGGTGGAAATGGCCCATTCCTTCCCCGTTAGCCTGCCATAAATCAGCACGCTGAATACGCCGCTGGAAAACACGAGTCCTACCACCATCACGAAGGCTGCCATATATTTAATTGTCTTCCAGAGAACATTCATCCTGATCACTCTTTTTGCTGTAGTGGCGGTGCTTGTGCGTTGGTCAGATCAGTTCGATTTGGGCGCCGAGATCAAGCATATGACGGAAGAAACCGGGATACGACTTGGCTACGTGATGGGCGTCATTAATGATCAGCCCTTGCTCCGAACGCAAACCTACCACGGACAGGGCCATAATGACCCGGTGGTCATAATGGGCGTTGATCTCTACGCCGCCCTTCACCCCTTCGGGCTTGCCGTGTACGATGATTTCGCTTTGCCGCTCCTCCACATTCGCTCCGGCCTTGTTCAGCTCATGGACAAAGTCGGTAATGCGGTCGCATTCTTTATAACGGAGGTTCTCGACATTATAGAAGCGCGTGGTTCCTTCGGCAAACACGGAGGCGGCCACCATGGCCAATACTCCGTCGGTGAAATGGTCGCCGTCGAATTCACCGCCGCGGAGCTTGCCGTTGCCTGTCACATGGACAGTATCGTTGGTATGGGTCAGCGGCACGCCCATGGCCTTCAGCACATCCACCACCGCCCGCTCGCCCTGGCGGCTCTTCTCGGCGAGCCTGCGCACTGTCACATCGGAGGAGGTGACGGCGGCAGCGGCCAGAATGGCAGCGGAGCCGGGATAATCCCCTTGGACGATATAATCCTTGGCCTGGTAGCGCTGGCGGCCCGGAACCCGGAAATGCATATAATTTTCGGCGGCCTCCACCCGGATTCCTGCCTGTTCAAGGACTTCCAGAGTTTGGCCGACAATCACCTTGGACTTCAGGTCATGAAGTACGGTAATTTCGCTGTCCTCCTCCAGAAGCGGGGTCATGAACAACAGCGAGCTTAAGAATTGGGAGCTGACATTGCCGGAGACGGTAATCCGTCCGCCTCTGGGCTTTCCGCCGCGGATCGTAATGGGAAGTCTGCCGTCACGGTCGGCAACTTCAACTCCCATTTGACGCAAGGAATCAATAAGATCATGATGGGGACGTTTGCCCAGGGATTCGGGATAACGGTTCACGAAGGTGACCTCATCGGGGCAAAGGGCGGCAACGGACATCAAAAACCGCAGCACTGCACCTGCATTGCCCACATCCAGCTCCTTCACCCGGGCAGGGCTGGCGCCGAAACCCCGGATCACCAGCTTGGTGTCATCCTCCGTCAGGGTAGCCCCCAGGTCCCGGATACAGCGGCGCATGGCATCGCTGTCCTCGCTGTGGGCGGGATAATGGATGGTGCTTGTCCCTTCGGCCAAAGCGCCGATCAGAAGATAGCGGGTGGTATAATTCTTGGACGATAATGCCTGTATATCCCCCCGGAGCGCCGGGGTAGGCTTGATCACAGCTTTAAAACCGTTCATCGGGCAAGTTCCCTCCTGAGAGCTTTTTGCACCAGCAAAAAACTGGCTTCGTAAGCATAAGCTTGGGCCGGACATGCGGCCGTTCATAATGAAAAGCTTCCCGCAAGGAAAGCTCGCTTCGCCGTAAGCATGAGCTTATTGACAGTTTACCATATGCGGCAAGCCTTGGGAATGCGGTACAAGTCGCATCCTCCCGAAGTGCCTCGAATCCTACCGCAGATACCGGGAAGTCCCGGTTTGCTCTATCTCGGATTACTGCCGGGAGGTCCGCCGGCGGGCTGGAACGCGGTAAAGCGTTAAATTCAGCGGACATGCGAGAGCCAGACTGCGCGAAACCCGCAGAGGCTTCACGCGTCCAGCATCTCTTGAATCCTGCGGGCCGCCTCCAACGGACTCAGGTTGTCCGTATGGAGCTGCGCATGGGCAAAATCATAGGCATGGCGCCTGGCCTCCACCAGTGTGCGCACCCGCTCCTCCAGGTCCCCCTGCAAGAGCGGCCTGGCCGCATCCCCCTTGACCCGCTGCACAATAACCGCTTCCTCTGCCAGCATGGCTACCACCAGGCCGTTCTCCAGCATCAGCCTGCGGTTCTCCTCCCGCAGCACAGCCCCGCCGCCGGTAGACACCACCTGGCCCTGCCGCTGCAGCAGCTCCCTTAGGCTTTCCGTTTCCCGTTCCCGGAAATAAGCCTCTCCATGCTCCTGGAACATCCGGCTGATGGTCATCCCCGCCTGCTCCTCGATATAGGCATCCGTATCCGTAAACGTCCACCCCAGCCGCTCCGCCAGGATGCGGCCCACAGTGGTTTTGCCGGTGCCCATAAAACCTACAAGCACAATATTTTGCTGCATTGTCTATTCCCTCCCCTCCATAAAATTCCGGAGTCTGTCCGACGGAGTCAAGCTGGCGAAATCCTCGGACAAACTCCCTGCTCATTCTCGGATTTTACCGCGAAAGAAAGGAAATAGGCAAGAGATTCTTTAGAACAGCGCCTAGAACGGCGCCAGATTGGGGGCTGGGTCCAGAATGGAGTCGTATTGCTCCTTCCAGCCGTACCGCGCACCCGGGTCATGGATCATGTAGCGGCGGTATTTGGCGATGCGGTCCTCCTCCTTGGCCCATCCGTAATGCTTCAAGCGGGCGGGATGGCACAAATACGGGAAGGATCGGATGTTCCGGGGAAACCGGCCGCAATGGACCGGCGTTTCCCTCCAGACGTATTCCACCCCCGGCCGGTGCCGGACCAGAAACGGCTGGTAAAAATGATGCGCCCTCCAATATGCGTCATCCCGGTAATGGGTTTCATTCCACATGTCATATAACCGGAAGTATACGGCGTCCTGCTCCTTTAGCCTGACCATCCCCTCGATCTGGGCTGCGAAGGAATCCTCGAAAATCTCGTCCGCATCCAGGGACAATATCCAGTCCGGATTTGTCTTCACCGTTTCATTCCAGGCATACTGGCGCAGCACATATTCATTGCCGAACAGGGATTCAGGCAGGCTGAGCAGGGTCAGCGGCACTCCCTCTAGCACCTCCCGGCAAACCTCCGCCGTCCGGTCCTCGCTTGCATCGTCGATGATGACCGCCGCATCGATAATATCCCGGTAAAACCCCAGCATCCGCCGCAAATACCGTTTTTCCTCATTGCGGACGACCATGGACAGTGTAACCGTTGCACCCGGCTCTCTCATTTTTTGCCTTCCCCTCCTCCCGATTTATTGGGCTTCCTTCGCAAACTTGCCCTCAAAATATTTCTTATTATGCAGCATACTCGGATGCTCCGGGTTATAAGCCAAGGCCCGGTTATTGTACTCATTGGCTTTTTCGTACTGCCCCAGCTGGTCATAACAGAGGCATAAATTCAGCAGAGGCAGCCAGGTCCAGGCATCATGCTCGACAAAAGCCAGCGCCCCCTTGGGCTTCGGCAATACGGTAGCCAATTCATACCAATAGATTGCCTGATCCAGCCGTTTCGGGGATTGGTCATAGAAGAATTTGCCGATGCGGCAGCAGGCCTCCGCCCGGGGTTTGTCGAAATGAAAGCTGCGGAACAAGGCCTGGAGCGCTTTATCCTGCTCATACATCCGGCTGTAGCAGGCCGAAAGCTTCAGACAGGCGTTGATCTGATCCTCCACCCATCCCAGTCCGGTGGCCAGAAATTTTTTATAATAAACCGCCGCTTCCTCAAACAGCTGATTATCCCTCAGCTCATTGGCGAAATAATACAGATCCCGGATGGAAAAATCCTTCCCTGCCGCTTGCTGCTTGCGGTAAATCTGCAAATTCCGGTCGGTATAGGCTTTTTCCTTGCGATGGGTTACCGCCGCCTCGCTGTGGACAATATTCCCGAACACCTCCAGATACTCGTGCACCGCCCCGATCCAGCGGAAGCCCCGCTCCCGCCTGACAATCCGGTTGCGCCGCAGGCTGTAGCTGACCTTCCCGTTGGCATTGACGCCGATGTTGTAAGGCATGGTCACGCTGTCTATGGCAGGGTTCAGGGTGTACAGGGTTTCCGCCAGCAATTGCCGATCCTTGGCCAGGATGATGTCATCCGCGTCCAGCCACATGATATACTCCTTGGTGGCTTTGCTGAATACGTGGTTCCGGGCTGCGGCAAAATCGTCAATCCATGGGAACTCCACAATAACGGCTCCGAAGCTGGCGGCTACCTCCCTGGTTTTGTCCGTTGAGCCCGTATCCGCAATCACAATCTCATCCACCAAATCCTTCACCGACGATAAGCAGCGCTCCAACGCCTCCTCCTCGTTTTTGACGATCATGCACAGGCTGACGGTGACGCTGCGCTCTTTCCGGATGGCGGGAGAGCTGGCCTGCCTGTAAGCGTCCACTCCAGCCAAGTCCGAATCCCGGTAAATATGGTATGCCGGCAGATGGGTATCCACGAACAGGGATAAGCCCAACGCCGCGCTGCGGATGCAAAAATGCCGGTCCTCGCCCCACAGCGACAGGTTCGGGATTTTCCGGAAGCAGACTCCGGCCTCCAGCGCATGTCGGCTGATCAGGGTGCAGGCGCCGAGTCCCCCCACCTCATACAGTCCGGGAACCCGCAATTTATTCAGAAACTCGTGGGTTCTGCGGGCGATTTCCTGATCATCCAATTTTTCGCCGCCGCGGTTTTCGTATAAGGTGTAATGATCCGACATCCATACCTGGGGCATCTCCGGGGAATCCGGCTGCCATTTGGTCCAGAAGACGGTGGAGACAATATCCTTTTTCGCGTTTGCCAGCTGCAGCAGCGTATGCGGATGGAGAACCAGATCGGAATCGGCCAGAAACAGGTAATCAAATGCCTTGGACCTGGCATATTCTATGATGCCGTCCTTCATTCCCGCCACTTTCCAGACCAGCTCTTCCGGCCAATGGTGGGTGTTGTCATTGCGCACGTAAGGCACAGTCGGCGGTTCATGAGCCTGAATAAACGAACCGGGATGTTCCTCCGCGAAGCCAGCCAGCAAAACACGGGAAGCCGGATCATCATTATCGTCAACAAAATAAAACTCCACATCAAAGCCATCTGTGATTAAATCACCCAATGAACGCAAAAACTGCTTCAATATTTCCGGTTTTTGACGGATCGGACTGCCGATCAGAATCCCTGGTTTGCCCATTCCAGCACCTCATTTTAGAAATCTTCTCCTAAAATAGTATTCCGGTCTATCTGTTCTATACCTGGGCAAAACCTCTATTATCCGGTGGTATGGCCAAAATAGGCTGTACATATAGTGAAATATGCCAGGAAAAATGCGAGAGGGTGAACCAAATGCTTGTAAGGGATATTGAGAAATGCCTGGCCGCGGCTGAACAAAAGGGCGTTGCCTTCGGAAGCAGAGCCCTTGGCAAAGGGGCGCTGGTCCATCTATGCCGGCGGCTTGAAGCCGGCCGATCCTATCATATCCTGGAGCTGGGCGGCGGCATGTCGCCGTACTTTTGGGATCAAGTTGCTGTGCAGGATTTTCTGTCTGTATCGCTCTTCCATATTGAGCATGACCCCGGTCTCGCCAGCTTGTGGGAGGGACAGCATCTGGGCAAGGGCTCCTTTCATTTTTACAATCGGCCCTTAAAGCAGCTTTCCGACGAAGAGCGGACGGAGGTATTTGCCAATCCGGAAACCGCCTGGGCAGTTTGGGGCTCTTACGGGCAGGCTGTTCCCCAGGAATTGTTCAACCACTATACCATCCGCAACGCCTTCTATGCAGACATTGAGACGATCCCGCTTGAACCGGCATCCGTGGATGTGCTGATTCTGGACGGTCCCCACGGCAACGGCCGTTCCCTGGCCTTTCCCTTGCTTTATGGCCGCCTGAAGCGGGATGCCCTGGTTCTGATTGACGATTATGACCATTACCCGTTTGTGGAGGATTTGCGGAGCCTGTTTCAAATGGAGGAGCTGGCCCGGGAACCGCGGGGAGAGTACCGGTGGCTGTTATGCCGGTTGACCGGCAAGGAGTAGCGAAAAATTGTGAACGCAGGAGGGGAGAACATGTCCGGTTTGGATGAGCTGAAATCCCGTTTTTTTGTGGACACAGATACGCGGGTGGACCATCTGATTTTTGATTTGCCCAAAAGCTGGTGGAGCCGCCCGTATGAATACGCCTGGTGCTCATCCTTTGCATGGGATGGGGCAGTGGTCCTGGATGCGGCCTGCGGCATCTCCCATCCCTTCAAGTTTTTCCTCGGGGAACGGTGCAGGCTGACCTATGCTTGCGATCAGGATGCCCGGATCAATTCCATCACGGAGATTGTGGCGGAAGTCAGGGCGGATATCGGAGAGGAGGCTGCCGCCCAGGCCGCCGCGAGAATCCGCCCCGGCGGTCCGCTCCATTTGGCCCAGGCCAATCTGACGGCCCTTCCTTATGAGGACGCCTGCTTCGACCTGATTTATTGCATTTCTGTGCTGGAGCATCTGTCCGTGAACGATTGTCTGCAAGCGTTGAAGGAGTTCCAGCTTCCCTGAAGCCGTCAGGGAAGCTGATCCTCACCTTTGACTATCCCACAGTCAACCTGGAGACGCTGCGCCGCCAGATGGACGAAGCGGGCCTGGAATATATGGCGGATGTGAATGACAGCCTGCCCGCCAATGCGGTTCACAGCACCATGTGGGGCGATCTGCATGTTTTCCGGGCGGCGCTTAGGAAGCGGGCGTGAAGAGAGCAAAAAAGCGGGAAGCAAGGTCTGATAGGCCTGAGCTTCCCGTTAGTGTTCCAATTGCCGATCTTTATTTAATCAACTTAATTGAATTGTCACTTACATTTTTTAACAAAATATCTTTGTCAGATTTTAATACCTGCAAATTTGCATCCGCAACTTTCAGTACGACACGACCAGCATTGTCAAGAAGCACAATACCGTAGCCATCGTTTTCACTAAATGTACATACCAATTGACCGTTTAAAGCTTTAACATCTACGATTGGCATTGGCCAAGCTAACTCATCACTTCCTTCTATACTGGCTTTGTACAATTTGAATTGATTTGCTTCATTTTGAGTTGTATAGAACACATTTCCATTAATACTATCAAACCACGATACTGTATGATCGGACAGCTTGATTTCACCATTCCCTTCCAATGAAGACGAATATAATGCGTTATCAGCCTCTTTTACATAATATAGTTTGTCATCAATAATCTTGAACCAGCTTGTGCTTTGATCCACTATCTTATCCGTTTTATTTGTTTTCAGGTTGATTCTGTAAATGAAATTCTGGTCCGATAAGGGTGAACACAACACATAGACATCCTCACCGACGACTGTAGTTGCAGTCGTTAGCGCATATGGTGTGAAACCATCCCAACGTGTAACATGTACAGCAGATCTTGTTAGATTTGGGTCACCAACTATCTTAGCATCTGTTGCTTTTTGATCTTTCGGCAACAATGACAATTTGACGTTATCAGCACCTAAATCTATTATCAATGTTCCATATGCAGTGTCACGGAAGTCCATGTATGGATGCCCTAAAGAAATTGCTTCCGTTTTCCCGTTTTCATCAACCTTAACGAATTTATTGCTACCTGAAAGACCTCCTCCTACATGATAGGTAAACCATAATATGTTATCCCGAATTTGAAAGGATAGACGGGGAGAGGTTCCGGTTGGATTTGTAATATCATAGGTATAAATTTCTTCTTTTGCAGACGGATTCCATTCGGGCGCACGGTATATGTGGTTTATCGTGCCTAGTGTTTCTGCAAAATAATAGTAACCCTTAAATAATACGATGTCATTTTTTCCAGCATCTTGAGACAGTCCGATTTGTTGAATCTGCGGGTTAGTGGATGTAATACTAAGTCCCGCTGCATCACTCCATTGGTAATCCCATCCAAATTCATCATGAGCAAAGCGCCAGGTTAGCGGAAAATACGTAACATCCCTAAAGCTTAATAATGGGTACTCTTCTTTTGAGTTATTGATTTCCTTTCCGTTGATCGTGATGACTGATGCTGGAATCGTCGCAGTATAGGTGGATGCATTTTGGGAATTCGATGTGTACGATTCATAAGATGAAGTAACATGACTTTGTTGAATGCTTAGGCCATTGCTTATTGACCAATTTGTTTCCAGGCCAAGTAGCCTAGAATCATACCATGTCATTGGAAAATAGGTGATATCGTGATAAACCAGAAGTGGATATTCTCGATATTGATTATCCACAAGATGACCATTTAAGCTTACGGTAAAATTCGGCAGTGCAACTTTCGCGACTCCATTAGCAGCGCGACTATGCCCCGGCGTAGCCAACAAGTTGAAAAACAACAGAAAAATGACTGTACTTAAAATAATTTTCATTTTCAAAGTGCAACAACTCCTCTCCGCATAAATTAACGCTGGGCATTGACAAAAAGTTGCAGATTAATTTCACATTTGAAGCAAAAGAGCTTGTATAACTTTTCTCTCTACACTCATTAACATCACAAAAAAGAAACGGCCAAGCTCCCCTAAAAGAATTAACGGGGAGCTTGAACCAAACAATTCACACCAGCTTATGGATTGGTGAAATTTATACTTACATCTTCGGAATCCCATTCTGTATAGTTATTTACAATTACTTTGTTATAATCTGTGCTGTATTTTATAAATGCCCCTCGCTTATTGGGTTCTGTATTTGTATCATTAACTGGAGCGTAATAGCCGTTACTTTTATACAAAAATGCTTAGCTAAATTTAGCATTGTGCAGATAAGATCCGTTTGTAAAAACCGCATCATTTTGGCATAACGTTATTTGTCTATCAAAAACTCCATTTGTTTGCCACACATTTTGATCTCCAACATAATAGATAAAGTTCAGGTACGAAATACTAAAATTACTTGCATCAAGAACTTTTGTCTCTAAAAATCCGTCTTCCCTAATTTGTGAAATCATATACACTTGTTTTCCAGGTGTTAAAGCACTTATGGTGCTACCGTCACTTGGAACGGCGTGCTGACCTAACGTCGAACTATTATAAACACCTCTCCAGCCTACTATATTACCAGTCGCTCCCCCAGCTCCATACCAAAGTCCAACATCAATAATAAAATTGGTGATAGGCGAAGAAACAGAGTAGAATAAATAGCCAGAAGTTGAGCTTGCAATTGATGCAGAAGGTATGGTTAAAAACGCGGATTCTGCATTAAACCCAGCTGATGAAGAGACTACTTCATATCCAATGCCATCGTCGCCAATACGGGAGGAATACGGCGTACTCATAGTGCTGTATTGGTTTGAGGCATTTTTACCATGTACAAGAATGGGCGTGGTCTCCACCACTCCCTTTACATAGTTTTGAATTTGCTCATCAGTAAATTGATACACTGCTGCTTGTTTTTTTAAAAACAGTACTTCTTCATTATACAGAGCTGACTTTGAAATGCTTTCTGAAGCATCTTCCTCGCTGTAGATACTATCATTTTTCAGATTTGTTGTTTTTACAAATGGAGTCAAATCTACATTATGTTCTTTCAAAAAAGTTATGGCTTCATCACCGACGACATAGTCATTGGGTTTAGCTTGAGTATAAGAAGGAATTACTAAAGATAATAACAACAACATAGATATACCACCAATAGCCAAAGTATTCTTAACTTTCATGTTTTTTGATCCTCCTTAAATGAGATTCTTTCTTTAATTAAATTTATTTTTACTCATTCGTCCTTTTAACCCTTACAAATTCAATACTTATATCTAGCTCGTATTCAGAAAGATATAAAGCATAAATTTTACGCCTCCTAGTTTGTGGATATATAATCCAATATAATCCTCCTTTTTCTATATATCAACCATTTAATCCTTTTTTAATTGTATTTTTTAGGTAAATGCATAGCCGCTTAATTGACAAACTATTTATCAAATCACTCAATCTATTCTTAATTCGTTTTTAGTGACATACCAATAAAATTTTGATAAATTTCAATTTTTTAGAATATAATTAATAAGTTAACAAAGTCCACATCAATCGGCGAATAGGGTAAAGAAAAAGTAAGAATTTTATTAAAAATATTTCATTGTCGTTTTTAGTCGTTGCTATTGATTCATTTGTGCATTGCCACCAACAGGTACAAACCGCCACAAACTCTTAAAAATTGATTAAGTTATTTCTAATAAAATAAAAATATATATATTTTTGGAAATGTAGTTTTTTTGGTTTTCTTCGGAAGTTATAATTAAACCTGGTTACAAAAGAAAAAGCGGCTGGTACTCCTCCTGTTCAAGAGGAATACCAACCGCTTTATTTACGCTATATTACCGATTATTCTAAATTTACTATTCCAGCCACTGATAATGGAAGAAGCCTTCCTTGTCCACCCGCTCGTAGGTGTGGGCGCCGAAATAATCCCGCTGGGCTTGCAGCAGGTTGGCCGGCAGGCGGGCTGTCCGGTAGCTGTCGTAGTAGGACAGGGCCGAGGAGAAGGCCGGCAACGGGATGCCCAGACGGACCGCGGTGGCCACTACCTTGCGCCAGGAATCCTGGTACTTGTGGATGACGCTGCTGAAGTATTCGTCCAGAAGCAGGTTCTTCAGCTCCGGATTGCGGTCATACGCATCCTTGATATTCTGCAGGAAGGCCGCCCGGATAATGCAGCCGCCGCGGAAGATCATGGCGATGCCGCCGTAATCCAGATCCCAGCCGTACTCCTTGGAGGCGGCCCGCATTTGGGCGAAGCCTTGGGCATAGGAGCAGATTTTGCTGGCGTAGAGGGCTTGGCGCACCGCTTCAATAAACTCAGCGCGCTCCACACCCAGGTCGGCTGCGGCAGGACCGTTCAGCACCTGGCTGGCGGCCACCCGCTCCTCCTTCATGGCGGAGATAAACCGGGCGAACACGGACTCGGTAATCAGGGACAGGTGCACGCCCAGATCCAGGGAGCTTTGGCTGGTCCACTTGCCGGTGCCCTTCTGGCCTGCGGTGTCCTTGATAATGTCCACCATCGGCTTGCCGGTTTCGGGATCGGTTTTGGTGAAGATATCCGCCGTGATTTCAATCAGATAGCTGTCCAGCTCGCCCTTGTTCCATTCGGCAAAAATCTCGTGCAGCTCCGCCGGAGTCAGACCCAGCCCGTCCTTCAGCAGCTGGTAGGCTTCGCAGATCAGCTGCATATCGCCATATTCGATGCCGTTATGCACCATCTTCACATAGTGGCCGGCTCCGTCCGGGCCGATGTAGATGCAGCAGGGATCGCCCTTCACCTTGGCGGAAATAGCCGTCAGGATGGGAGCTACCAGCTCGTAGGCATCCTTCTGGCCGCCCGGCATAATGGCGGGACCCTTCAAGGCGCCCTCCTCGCCGCCGGAAACGCCGGTGCCGATAAAGCGGAAGCCCTTGGCCTCCAGCTCCTTGTTGCGCCGCTGGGTGTCCGGGAAATAGGCGTTGCCGCCGTCGATGAGAATATCCCCTTGATCCAGGTAAGGCAACAGCTGGTTGATGGTATCATCGGTAGGCTTGCCCGCCTTAACCATGATCAGAATCCGCCGCGGCGTCTCCAGGGACTGGACAAACTCCTCTACCGAGAAAGCCCCCTTCAGGTTTTTCCCCGGATTCTCTTCCAGAATTTCCTTCGTTTTCTCGGGAGAACGGTTATACACGGCCACCGAAAAGCCTCTGCTCTCAATGTTCAGCGCCAGGTTCTTCCCCATAACCGCCAGACCGACTACTCCGATTTGCTGCTTGGACACGGGTTTCTCATCCTTTCTGATTCTGTAATCACTTGGTTCAGGGCCCCCTGGAAGCCGGGAGCCGCGCTCACGTCTGTTTTCATGGCCGGAACGGACGGACACACGATCCGCTATTGCTCCTGTTTGCTCATTTTTGAGGATTTCGCGGACACTCAATCCGTTATTGGGCCTTGTAGCCGCCAAAACCGGTTGTTTTCCGCAAAATAACGGATCATCTGTCCGCACAATTCGCCATAAGCAGGTTTTGCAGGAAATAGCGGAACATGTGTCCGTATATCCGATGGCGGCGTACCGTCATGCTTCCGGAGCGATCCCGTTGTGCCAAGTCTGTACCTTCCTATATCGTCATGGCTCCGAAGCCGCCGTCCACCCGCAGAAGCGAGCCGGTGACAAAGCTGGACGCCTTCTCGGAAGCCAGAAAAACCGCTGCCCCCTGAAGCTCTTCGGCACTGCCGAAGCGTCCCATGGGCGTATGGCGCATGACGCTCTCCACCCGCTCAGCGGAGAGAATCTGCCGGTTCTGCTCAGCCGGGAAAAATCCCGGAATAATGGCATTGACCCGAACCCCGCCGGGAGCAAACTCCCTGGCCAGATATTGGGTAACATTGTTGACTGCGGCCTTGGAGGCGGAATAGGTGAACACTTTGGACAGCGGCGGGTCGGAGGATACGGAGGAAATATTGATAATGCTGCCTCCTCTGCCTGACTCCATCATGACTTTGCCGAAAATCTGACAGGCCAGCACCACGCTCTTCAGATTCACATCCATAATCTTGTCCCATTCTTCCATGGACAGCTCGAAAAATGGGGTGTTGCTGTTGACGCCGGGACAATTCATCAGCACATCCACTTGTCCGGTCCACTCCAGCACATCCGCAAGCGCCTGCTTCAGATCGTCGGGATTAACAGCATCCGCCTGGAAAGCTTTAGCCCTGCCGCCGGCCGCCTCCACCTTGGCGCAAACCGCCAGAGACTTCTCCCGGTTCCGTCCGACGATGGCCACATTGGCGCCGTGAGCGCCCAGGCCCTCCGCCATGGAGCCGCCGAGAGTGCTGTTTCCTCCGATAATCACAGCCGTTTTTCCGGTTAAATCGAACATATTCACGCCTGAATCGTTCCCTTCCCGTAAATAAAATTTGACGAAGCTGAAGACAACTACAGTTGCTCCTTCTGGAATGCGGCAATTTCGTCAAATTCCCGGCTCAACTGATGATACACTTTTTGGTAAAGAGGTGTCAAACGCTTATAGATGTTATGGTCCTCCTGGCGTTTCACATGCCGGGTGCCCGCCTTGACCCAGCCGTGGATGCCGGAGAAGTCCTTGACCTCGCCCATGGCGAACAGCCCCAATTGGGCCGCGCCCAGCCCGGAGGCCTCGATGGCATCCGGCACGGACAGGGTGGTGCCCATCACATCCGCCAGCATCTGGCGCCAGAATTCGGAGCGGGCGAAGCCGCCGGACGCCCGGATTTCCTCCGGTTCGCCCACCAGACCGGCCAAGGCCTCGGCCACGGAATGGATGCGGTACATAACGCCCTCCAGCACGGCGCGGATCATATGGCTTTTGGTGTGGGCCAACGAAAGGCCGAAGAACACGCCTCTGGCATTGGCGTTCCAGTAGGGCGCCCGCTCCCCTGCCAAGAGGGGCAGGAAAATCAGCCCGCCGGAACCGGCAGGCACCGCGGCGGCCAGTTGGGTGAGGTAATCGTAGGGGTCCATGCCCCGCCGTCTCCCCTCCTCGGCCTCCAGGGTAGCCAGAGTGTCCCGCACCCAGCGGAACATAATCCCGCCGTTGTTGATGGCGCCGCCCACCACCCAGAAATCCTCCTTCAGGGCGTAGCAGAACAGCCTTCCTTCGGGATCGGTCAGGGGCTTGCGGGTAACGGCCCGGACAGCGCCGCTGGTGCCGATGGACACCGCCCAGACGCCGTGCTCGAAGGCGCCGGAGCCCAGGTTGGCCAGCACGCCGTCTGAAGCCCCCACCACACCGGGAGTAGAAGGCAGGATGCCCATACGGCGGGCAATCCCCGGCTCAATCCCCTCCAGCACATGAACAGTGGACACAGGGGTGGATAGACGGTCCGGGGTAATACCGGCCAAAGCCAGCGCTTCCTTGTCCCATTCCAGATGGTTCAGATTAAACAGCCCGGTGGCGCTGGCGATGGAATAGTCCACCACATATTGGCCGAACCAGCGGTACATGACATATTCCTTGATGCCGATGAACTTGTAGGCATTCTGATGGATTTCCGGCATACTGTCCTTCATCCAGACCAGCTTCACGAAGGGAGACATGGGATGAATGGGAGTGCCGGTGCGCATATAGATGGAGCGCCCCTTATGCTCCTTTTTAATGATATCCGCCGTGAGCACAGCCCGGTTGTCCGCCCAGGTGATCAGGTTGGTGAGCGGTTTGCCCTGCTCATCAACGGCGATCAGCCCGTGCATGGCGGAGCTGAAGGAAATGCACAGGAGCTGCTCCGCGGGAATGTCGGCCTTGGTCAGAACCGCGGCCACCGCCCCGGTAACCGCTTCGCAAATTTCCTCCGGGTCCTGCTCCGCCACATCAGCCTTGGGGGTGAACATGGGGTACTCCACGGAGTGGCCGGCCACCACCTGGCCGTCCGTTCCGCGGATCACCAGCGTCTTGGCGCTGGTGGTGCCGATGTCGACTGCAAGAATATAAGGCTTCGCCGCCAGTTGACTCATTTAGAAAAGATCCCCTTCCTCGTTGAATGCCAGCTCATAGGGCTCTGACAGAATTTCAATATCCGGATGGCGCTTGGCCTCCTCCAGAAGGGTTTCGGAAATTTCGATCTCGCCCAGATGCAGCGTATCCCGGATGCGGACCAGCCGGCAGGTGGTATAGTCCAGAATATTGCAGGTTTTCACCGCCGCCTGGATGGTCAGCTTCTGGTTGGCCAGGGTGGTGGCGATTTTGGTGGGCGCGCACACGGTGGAGGTCAGCCCGTTGGCATAGGTAGCCGGCCGGTCCATCTTATCCACCAGGCGCTGGGTGGTGAAATCCGCGGTGCCTACGCCGTTGGCGTTGCCCTTGGTCTCCGGGGTCAGGTCCAGCACCGCCATCTTGGTCACATCCGGACCGCCATGGGCGTACGGAGTGGGATAACGGCCGGTAATATTGGGGTCCATGCCGTCGCCGCTGATGTTTTTGCCGATGTAGTCAATGATCAGCACATCCAGCTGATCGAAGAGAATCCGCGGCAGGCGGGCTTTGGCTTCCTTCAGAAGCTCCTCCTCCCGGCTCTCGATCTGCGCCGCGGGCAAAGCCTCCACCCGGCAGGTTTCATCATAGGCGTTCTCGATTAACGCGATACCGAACACAATGGGCAGCTTGCCCAGCATAATGTTGGCCATCGCCGGCACATTCTCGGCCATATACTTGAAGCCCAGCTGATGGCAGGCCTCGGCGCCTTTTTGCTTGCCCAGGCCGATGGAGATCATCTTCATGATCCCGCTTTCGATCCGGCCGCGGAAGGCGGTGTGGGGCTTCACCCGGTTGATGACCACGATGGCATCGGCCTCGTTGGCGTATTTGTCCACATAGACCGGCAATCCGTTGGGCAGCTCTGCCAGCTTGACAACCTCCATGGTGGAGCGCACCTCAACCCCCATGGTAGCCTCATCGATGCCCAGATGATGCAGCACTTCCTTTTGGCCCTCGGCGGTGGCCCCGCCATGGCTGCCCATGCAGGGAACGATGAACGGATGGGCCCCGATGTTCTTGATGGCATCCACTGTGGCCCGGGTAACAGCCGCAATGTTGGCAATGCCGCGGCTGCCCACGGCTACGGCTACCTGCTGGCCCGGCTTGACGGCATCCAGGGTGCCGGGCTTCTTCAGCTCCTCCTGGAGAGCGGCAACGGGATCGGCAAGCTTGGTGTTGTCAAAACGCTGGCGGATGCGCACGACCCGCGGAACCGGAATATCGTGCAATAATGTTTCCAGGATGCTCATGACGATAACCTCCGTATATGTGGAATATGGGTAAAGCCTGTTATTTGTTCAAAAGACGCAGATGCTTGCCGATATGGGCGGCCAAAGCGGCGTCATACTGGTCCTCATGCTCGGACAGGGTATGGAAAAACTCGGTTTTGAACAGGGGCTCTCCCGCTTCGTCCTTGGCTTGCAGCAGCAGCCCGTAAGTAATATGAAGCAGTTGTCTGGCGTTGTTGTCGTCCATGTAAGTATGAAGGTCGCTGTCCCCGGTTTGATCCAGCGGCTTGATGGCTGCAATGTCGGTGGTTACATGATAGTATGCCTTGGCCTCCAGGAAATGCTCCAGGGCATAAGCGTGCATCCTCCGGTAGAGCTGCGGATTGAACTTGGCCACGATCCGCACCGCCTCCAGCCAGTTGGTGCCGGCGGTTTTCACATGGAAGCGGCCGGTGGTATGTTTGGCAACCAGCGGGAACACCGAGAATTTGTCGCTGCCGGAGTGGATGGAGAGCTTGTAGCCGAACTGGTCGGCAATGGCCGCATGAACCTCCAGCTCCTTCTCGAACTGCTCCAAATCGCCGATGTAATCGATGCCCTTCTGGAATTCGCCGCAGAAGCGGGGCGCCATGCTGTGGATGGAAACCTCCCGGTCATACAGCTCCTTGGCCACCAGATAGTGGGAGGCGGGATCGGTGGGCGTTTCCGTTTCATCGATGGAGATTTCAAAGTCTACAACCCGTCCGGCATTGACAATATAGGTTACGTAAATATGAACCATAAATTCAATGGCCTCGCCGTATATCAGCACATTCTTCATCAGGCTCTTCTTGTCGAAGGTCAGACGGTGCTCCTTGGCCTCAAATTCCAGGTCCAGGTATTTCTTTTCGTAGTAGCTGCGGCGTTCTTCCGGCACGGTCAGATACTTGGCGGCCAGCTCCTCATCGGACAAGCCTTCGATGGTGTTGTCGATTTTCTCCGAGCAGTCCAGGGTCAGCATGGTGAAGCCCATGTCCAGGGACATCTTGATGTCGGCCTCCACTTTCAGGTGATCTCCGTCGGCGCCGAAGCCGTCCTTGTAGCCCTCCTGGAACACGGCGAAGCAGGCCGCGTCCACCACTTGGTTGTAGTCCCGGCCGGTCAGGGTAAGCTCCCGGATGCTTTGCTGCGCCAGAATGGGGCGGATATCCCGTCCGCGGACGGTTTGAATATGGCCCGGAGAAGCCAATCCCAGCCGGTCGCCCAGCCCGATGGTGGAGATTCCGGTGCCGAAGGCCCGGGGGACGGTGTACAGCAGATATTTATTCAGCACCAACCGGTTTTCGTGGGTCAGAGGGCATATCTTGCCGCCATCCTCCTCCCGGCCGTTCAGTTCCTCATAGAAGGCTCCCTCGCCTGCGGCCAGAATGAATTTCTCGTCGCCGTGTTTGACCATGAGCAGGGCAGCGCCATCCAATGTCGTGTAGGAGCCCGGATAACTCTTTACACCCCAATCTCCAGTTGTCTCGCCTTTTTTCAAACCTTCCATTGCCCTTGCATAGACACCCACAGTCAATCGCCTCCATAATTTAGTTGGTTTTCGCTTACATAGGATGTTGTTTGGAAAAAACACCGGCCCTGTCTCCAATAGCCGCTGTATTTTCCTTCCCAACATATATGAGCTAAGCCTTTGCAGGCTCTGCTACCGATTCGCGCACCACCAGCTCCGTACGCAGATAGATGGTTTCCGGAGCCAGCGTTTTTTGCTCGATGCTCTCCAGGAGCACCAGCGCTCCTTGTCTGCTGATCTCCTCAATGGGCCGCTTGACAGTGGTCAAGGCAGGCGACAGATAAGCGGAGAACATGCTGTCGTCGAAGCCGGCGACGGACACGTCCCCGGGGACTTGAAGTCCCGCGTCATGCACCGCCTTTACCGCACCCACCGCCATATCGTCGTTCATGCAAAAAACCGCGGTAGGCCGTTCCGGCAGAGCGAGCAGCTTGAGCATGGCCGTATAGCCGCTTTTCAAATCATAGCTTGCCCCAACCTGATAGGATTCCTTCAATTCGATTCCGGCATCCTGCAATGCGCGGACAAAGCCGTCTCTCCGCTCCAGCGTAGAGTGGAAAATTTCCTTACCGGAGATAATGGCGATCCGCCGGTGCCCTTTTTTGATCATATAGTTCACGACCTTGTAAGAGCCGTGGGAATCGTCGGACAAAATATTGATGGCCGGAAGCCCCTCCACCTTGCGGTTCAGCACAATATGGGGGATGCCCGCTTCGGACAAATGATGCAGGAACGGCTCATCCTTGGCGCTTTGGCTCATGACAATTACGCCGTCGAAGCTCTTGCGGTGAATGCTGCGGTAATGCTCGTAGTCGTCGATCCCCCGCACCACCAGATTGTACGCATCCTTCACTACACTGTTAATACCCCGAACTGTCTCGTAGAAAAACCCGGCCGATGTGCCGGTATTCAATGTGGAGAAGAATAATCCGATATTATAGGAGCGGTCCATTACCAGGCTTTTGGCGCTGAAATTGGGGGTATAGCCCATCTCCTGGGCCAGCTGCTTGATCTTCTCCTTGGTTTCGGAGTTGATCAGCGGACTATCGTTCAGCGCCCGCGATACGGTGGTGTGGGAGACCTGCGCCAACCGGGCGATATCCTTGATTGTAACGTTCATAACGTTCACCTCGATTCTCATGATAACATATCATGCACACGTTAACAATCCAAAAAATTGAAAGAGCCCGACTTATTGTCCGGACTCCTTTTCACCCTTTTAAAATTCCGCATCCGTTCAGCATTCCAGCATGATCAACTCCCGTCTCATCTCTTCCAGCCGGCTCTTGGATTTTTCCGCCGCCTCCGTATCGCCCAGCATCAGGGCCTCATGGAGACAGGCCAGCTCATAATCCATCTCCAGCCGCAGCACCGGCGCCCGCTCCTCGGCGCGCTTGGACTTGAAGGCCTGAATAATCTGCTCCGTCGTGATCATTGGCTCCCGTTGGAATAACACCTTATGCTCCACCCCCGAAATCTCCACAGACCGGATGATTTCCCCGAACATAATGTTCTCAATCAGGATTTGCCGGTCCCGGAACCGTTTGACTATGGCATGGCCGCGGGTATCCCCGATCATTTTCTCCATGAGCTCCGCCAGCTTTTCGTCCTTGATGGAATAATTGCCCACAATCTTGTATTTATCGCCGATCCGCTGAAATTTCAATTTCACTAGCTTACGGCCCGAACGGATGGATATGATAAAATGCTGGTCACTTTCATTCCAGTACAGCGAGAAGCCCTCCTGAATCAACGCTTTAATGAAAAAACGGATTTGCCGCCGATCAAATCTCAGCTCCAGGTTGCAATATTCCACCTCATGACTCTTATTCACGGCAATCCCTCCTTGATGGTTAATCCTCCCCATGTTTCATTGATTACTGAATCTTCTGAAAATTAAACCTTTCCTCCATCTTATTATGAAATGTATGTTTTAGCAACTTGGTTTATTGACTATTTATTTGCCGGACAAAACAAATTGTAAGCGAATACATTTATAGAAGGCTCATCTTAAGAAAATTTTAGGAATTGGCGCCGCAACGCAAACCTGTCTGCCCGCGTATATGTTTGTAACGTATCGGCAACCGAATTTGTAATCAATTTAACATGGTGGATTAACGTAATCTTAAGGTTGGGCGGATATAATCTACGGGTATACGGATATACTATGGCCTAAACGAACAGGAAGGTGATGGAATTGGAATCCCTCTATGCCAGAAAAACATTATCAAGCGCGGTCGCTCTTTCTCTAGTGCTATCCGGTTGTCTCTTAGTGGGCAGCGGCAGCGCAAACGCCTCCGCAGCCGGTTCCTTCAGCCTGGGCGCCAAGGGCCAGCAAGTAGAGCGTTATGCAAGCCTGACGGATCTGCAGACCCGCTGGCGCAAGCAGGCTGTGGAGCTGCATAAGGCGGGACCTCATTTCTATGAGGAAACCGCGCAGATTCTCGGAATGGAGAAGTCGGCACTGACCGACCAGCTGAAATCCGGGAAGAGCATTGTGGACATTGCCAAGGAAAAAGGCATCACCGAGGCTGCCCTGGTGGAGAAAATTATGGCCGGGCGTTCCGCCAAGCTGGAGGAAGCCGTCCAAAGCGGCAAGCTGACCCGGGAACGGGCGGACACCATCAAAACCAAAATGCAAAGCCACCTGGCCCAGCAATTGAAGCATAAAGGCCTGTTTGATGAAGGAGCCGGGCACCCCCACCACAAGCGGGGAGAGCTGATCCCCCATCTGGGCCCGGAGAAGCTGTCCGGCATGCTGGGCATGAGCAAGGATGAGCTGGTGGCCCAGCTCAAAACAGGCAAATCCCTGGCGGAGATTGCCGCCGAGAAGGGGATTTCCAAGGATGACCTGATCGCCAAGATCAAGGATGAGCTGACCCCGGCGCTGGAAAAGGCCATTGAGCGCAAGGCCCCGCTGGAGCAGGCAAAAGACAAGGTGAAGGGCAAGGAGAAAACCAAGGACAAAACCAAATAAAGCTGAAAAAACCTCTTCCCGCGTGAACGTTTCTCACGGGGAAGAGGTTTTGTTATTGTTGCCGCGGCGCGTGGCAGGAGCCTGGTTGGCTATCTGAGACAAGAGTTTATGCTTTTCATGATAGCGGAAGTGAATGTTCCACTATTTGGGCGGAGCAGCCTTTTTCAGGTGGATAGCGGAAGCCTGTTTTCCGCTATTGGCCGTGAAGCTGGCGCTTTACCCGATCAAACGGTACCATAGCGGAAGTTTGCCTTCCCTTATGGAGCGATTAGCCAGCCGCCGCAGCCAATAGCGGAAGTCTGCCTTCCGTTATCCTGCATGGTTCGCGGGTCCATATGCTGGCCAGGCAGAACGGAAGCGATTTTCCGCTACGCTTGAATAAGGAACGGCATCCGGGAAAATAGCTTCCGTTATTTTGTATGTGACCCAAAAAAGAGGGCCAGCCCGCAAAAGCAGGCCACCCCGTATTCTACTGGCTCCTCTACTTCTCCTCCGCCACTTCCGTCACCAGACCGGCGAACAGCGCATGGACGAATTGCTCCGAATCGAAGTCCTGCAGATCCGTCATCTTCTCGCCCAGCCCCACCAGCTTCACGGGGATGTTCATGTCCTGGCGGATGGCAATGACGATGCCGCCCTTGGACGTGCTGTCCAGCTTGGTCAGCACCAGCCCGGTCACGCCGCTTTTGTCGCCAAACAACCGGGCCTGCTGCAGGGCGTTCTGCCCGGTGTTGGCGTCCAGCACCAGCAGCACCTCATGGGGAGCGTCGGGAATTTCCCGCTTGATGACGCGGAAAATCTTGTTCAGCTCCTCCATCAGATTGGACTTGTTCTGCATCCGTCCGGCTGTATCGCACAGCAGCACATCCGCCTGGCGTGTCTTCGCCGCCTGGATGGCGTCGAACATGACCGCCGCGGGGTCGGAGCCTGCCTGCTGCTTGATCACGTCCACGCCAACCCGCTGGCCCCATACCTCCAACTGCTCAATGGCCCCTGCCCGGAAGGTGTCTCCCGCGGCCATCAGCACCTTCTTGCCCTCCTGCTTGAAGCGGTGGGCCAGCTTGCCGATGGTGGTGGTTTTGCCTACGCCGTTGACGCCGACGAACAGGATCACCGTCAACCCGGAGGGAGCCATGGCCAGCGTGGCATCCCCTTCCTCATCCAGCAGCCCGATGAGCTTCTCGGACAGCACAGGCCGCAGATCGGAAGCCTCCTCGATCCGGCGCTTCTTCACTTCCGCCCGGAGCTCGTCCATCAGCTCCATCACCGTATTGACGCCCACATCGGCGCCGATGAGAATTTCCTCCAGCTCCTCGTAAAACTCCTCGTCGATTTTCTTCCGGCGGACGAACAGGTCCTCCACCTTTTCCACAAAGGCATCCCGGGTTTTGGCCAGACCTTCCTTGAATACGGCGGTGACCGCTTCGGTTTTATTGGAAATGCTCTCCTTCAGTTTGCGAAAAAAGCTCATGGTCTCCTCCTGGAGTCATAATAGATTTCTTACTTTCTAAGCCGATACCGCCGCTTCCTCCAGCTCCTCCAGACGGACGGAGACCAGCTTGGAGACGCCACCCTCCTCCATGGTGACGCCGTAAAGCACATCGGCCTCCTCCATGGTGCCCTTGCGGTGGGTGACCACAATAAACTGGGTCACATCCGAGAACTCCCGCAGATAACCGGCATACCGGGCCACATTGGCCTCGTCCAGAGCCGCCTCCACCTCATCCAGCACGCAGAAGGGCACCGGCTTCACGTGGAGAATGGCAAACAGCAGGGCAATCGCCGTCAACGCCCGTTCGCCGCCGGAGAGCAGCTGGAGATTCTGCGTTTTTTTGCCGGGAGGCTGGGCAATAATCTCGATGCCCGTGTCCAACGGCATAGCCGGGTCCACCAGAACCAGGTCGGCCCGTCCGCCGCCGAACAGCTTGGCAAACACCACCGTAAAGTGGGAACGGATCTGGTCGAAGGTAGCCCGGAACCGCTTGGACATCTCCTCGTCCATCTCCCGGATCACCTGGTAGAGGGACGCCTTGGCATCCAGCAGGTCCTTCTTCTGGCCGCTTAAGAATTCGTAGCGCTCGCTGATTCTGGCGAACTCGTCGATAGCCCCCAGATTCACCTCGCCCAACCCGTGGATTTCCCGCTTCAGCTCCCGAACCTTGGCCTGGGCGGCAGGCACATCCTCCGGCGCCGGATAACGGGTCTTGGCCAGCTCATAGCTTAGCTCATACTCCTCGCCCAGCTTCTTCAGCAGATTGTCCAGCTCCACATCCAGCCGGTTCATCCGCACCTCCGTCTGGTGGAGATTCTCCTCCACCACCTTCAGAGCGTTGCGCTGCTCCCGGGTATGGTTCTCCTCTTCCTCCAGCTTCCGGTGCCATTCGGCCCGTGCCGCCCGCTTGAAATCCGTTTGTTCGGTGCATTCCCGCTTCTTGATGGACAAATGGTTCAAAAGCTCCCGCTGCTTGACCATTTCCTCCTCATTCAACGCGATTTCCTGCTCCAGTTGGGCCACCATACGGCGGTTCTGCTCCAACTCCTCGGTCTGCACGGCAATATCCGAGCGCATCCGCTCCTCTTGGCCGGCCAGGGATTCCTTCTCCTGAGCAATGGAGGCCACCTTTACCTTCAGCTCCGTCAAGGTGCCCACCAGCTCTTCCTTGGCCAGCTCGCTTTGCTTGCGGGCCAGCTCCGCCTCGCGGATCGCCGCCTGCAGCTCCTTCTCCGCTTCCTCAAGGGCAGCGGCCTGCTCCAGGGCATGCTTTCTTTTTAGCGTAAACTCATCAGTTTCCAAAGATACCGCATCCCCGTCCTGGGCATGCAGCTCCATCTGCTCCTTGGCATGTACCCATTGCTTGTGCAAAGGAGCCGCCTCTGCCAGAAGCCGCTGCTCCTCGCCGCGTTTGGACTCACCTGCCTGGCGCAGCTCCTCCAGCCGGTCATTGTCCTTGACCAGCTCCACCTTCATGCCTTGGGCCTTGCGCCGCAGCTCGTTCAGCTGGCCGACAGAGTTCTTAATCTCCACGTCCAGCTCCTCAATCTGCCGCTGGCGGCCAAGAAGATTGGAGGATTTCTTCTGCAGGCTTCCTCCGGTCATGGAGCCGCCGGGATTCACCACATCCCCCTCCAAAGTAACCACCCGGTAGCGGTACTGGCAGCGGGCGGCAATCCGGTTGGCGTCCTCCAGACGCTCGGCCACAATCACATTGCCCAAGAGGCTGCCTACGATGTCGGCATATGCCGGGGCAAAGCTGACCAGATTAACGGCAAGTCCCACAAACCCGTCCAGGCCGGAGATAGAACGGACCTCATGATCCGGAATGGAACGGGCACGGATAACGTCCAGGGGCAGGAAGGTCGCCCGTCCCAGCTGCTTGCGCTTCAAGAAGGCAATGGCCTCCCGGCCGTTGGCTTCATTCTCCACCACTACGTGCTGCATGGCGCCGCCAAGAGCCGTTTCCATCGCCAGCTCCACCTGGGCCGGCACCTTCACCAGTTCCGCCACCGCGCCGTGAATGCCCCGCAGGCCGTCCATGGGACGGTTCTTCGCCTTCAGAACCTCCTTGACGCCATGCATAAAGCCGTCGTAATCATTTTGCATTTCCCGCATGGTGTCACGGCGTGAGGTCAGAGCGTCCAGCTTTTGCTCCCATTTGCGCACAGCGCCCTGAAGCTCCTCCAGAAGCCCCTGCCGCTCTCTCATGCTTTGGGAAAGCTGCAGGAACTGTCCGCGCAGCTCCTCGGACTCCTTCTGGACCACCGAAAGCTCCTCCTCCAGAGCGGACTTGCGCCGCTCCAGCTGGGCAAGCTCCTCCTTCCAGCGGGCCCGCTCCTCATCCAAACGGCCGCCCCGCCGGGTCAGGCTTTCGATCTGCTGCTCCGCGTAGCGGGCCTCATTCTTGGCCTGGGCCATCCGGTTTAGGGTATCCAGAAGCTCGCCCTTGAGCCGCTCCTCTTCATCGCTTTTGGTTCCGCCGGCAACTGCCAGCAGCTTCTCCTCTTCCTCCCGGAGAGCGCTTCTGGCCGATTCCAGACGTTCCTTCACATCCACCATGACCGCGGTAATCCGCGTAAGCTCCGCGCTTCTCTCCGCCAGGCGCTTCTCCTGGGCCGCCGTAACCTGCTCCATTTGCAGCCGGTTGGCCGCCAGGTTTTTGCTGCGCTCCCGCAGCACCTCGCCCTGGCCCTCGCATTTCTCAAACTCCTCGCTTAAAGTGAGCAGCGTCTCCTGCAGCTTCTGCAGCTCCTCATCAAGACGCCGGGTTTCCCACCGGTGGGTTTCCAGCTGGGCGTCATGGGCATTCACCACTGTGGCCAGCTCCAGCTGCTCCTTCTTCATGCCTTCCATCCTGGCATTGGTTTCCGACCACTGGCTGTAGATCTGGTCGATCTGGTGCACATAAACCGCAATTTCGCTGGCCTTCAGCACTTCCTTCAGTTCCTTGAACTTGACGGCCTTCCTGGATTGCTCCTGCAACGGGGCAATCTGGTCCTCCAGCTCCGAAACCAGGTCATGAATCCGCAGCAGATTCTGCTCCGTGTCCGCCAGCTTCCGCTCCGCCTCTTTCTTGCGGGATTTATATTTGACAATGCCGGAGGCCTCCTCAAAAATCCCTCTGCGGTCCTCCGACTTGGTGCTCAGAATTTCCTCAATCCGGCCCTGGCCGATAATGGAATAGGCCTCCTTGCCGATGCCCGTGTCCATAAACAGCTCGGTAATATCCTTCAGGCGGCAGGCCTGCTTGTTGATGAGATATTCGCTGTCCCCGTTCCGGTGCACCCGGCGGGTAACCGTCACCTCGCTGTAGTCCAGGGGCAGCGCCCGGTCCTCATTGTCCAGGGTCAGGGAGACCTCGCTGAAGTTCACCGCCTTGCGGCCGTCGCTTCCGGCAAAAATAACATCCTCCATCTTGCCGCCCCGGAGGGACTTGGCGCTCTGTTCGCCCAGCACCCAGCGGATGCCGTCGGAAATATTGCTTTTGCCGCTGCCGTTGGGCCCGACCACCGCAGTAATGCCGCGGACAAACTCCAGCTCCGTTTTGTCCGCAAAGGACTTAAAGCCCGCCAATTCGATACGCTTCAAAAACATGTTGTGCGTTCACCTCACAGCTATTGTAACATAACCCGTCCGTATGAAAATAGGCAGCCTTGCCTGTATTGCCCGGCTTTCCCGGACAGCTGAAACGGCGCTGGAGGCCCTATCCCTCTCGCTTGAGGTGCCGGCATCGCCTAAAGCCAAAGGGATAACACGAGGATAACGCCTGCGGCATTCCATGATGCCGTGCGTTTGTCAAGAGGTCGGTCAGCTTCCCCGCCTATATGCTCTTAAATATCCGCCGGTTTCAGCCATTCGTTCGCGCATCCAGTTGAGACAACGCCTTCGCCGCCGCCTCCTGCTCCGCTTCCTTCTTGGAGCGGCCGGTTCCTTGGCCGAGCAGACGCTCGTCCATCCACACCTCCGCCAGAAACTCCCTCTCATGGGCAGGCCCGCGTTCGTCCACAATCCGGTATTCCAAGGACGCGCTGCCCTGCTGCTGGACCAGCTCCTGGAGCTGGGTTTTGTAATCGGCCATCTGGCTTTTGCCTTCCCAGGAAATGTGCGGGAACATATGGGCCTGCAGGAAGGTCTGCACCGCCGCCAGCCCCTGATCCAAATACAAGGCCCCGATAAACGCCTCGAATACATCCGCCAAAAGCGCAGGGCGGGTTCTGCCGCCGGTCATTTCCTCCCCTTTGCCCAAAAGCACAAATTCCCCGAAGCGCAAGGCCACCGCATGTGTCACCAGCGCAGGCTCGCAGACAATGGAGGCCCGCTGTTTGGTCAGCTCTCCCTCCGAGCGCTCCGGATACTTGGCATACAGGAACTCCGATACGGTCAATTCCAGCACCGCATCCCCGAGAAATTCCAGCCGCTCATTATCCCTGCTCGCCGTCATCCGGTGTTCGTTTACATAAGAAGAATGGGTAAACGCCTGCTTCAGCAGCTCCGGGTTGCGGAAAGCCACGCCCAGCTGCTTCTCCAGTTTTCGCAAATCACTTCCCAAGGTTAATCCCTCCCCGGTTCAATGAAAACGCAAGCGGGATTGAGCCGCCTTGCAGCCCCCCGCTTGCGTAATCGCGAACCCGTATCTCATGCAGCCTGCCGTGTCCGGCAGTTGCTTAAGCTTCGTATTTCTTCAAAATGATGGTAGCATTATGTCCGCCGAAGCCGAAGGAGTTGGACATGGCCGCCTTCACATCCGCCTTGCGGGGAGTGTTGGGCACATAATCCAGATCGCATTCGGGGTCCGGGTTGTCCAGGTTGATGGTAGGCGGAATCATGCCGTTCTGGAGAGTCAGGGCAATAATGACAGCCTCCACGCCGCCTGCCGCCCCCAGCAAATGCCCGGTCATGGACTTGGTGGAGCTGACCGGAACCTTGTAGGCATAATCGCCGAACACGGCCTTTACCGCAGCCGTCTCCGCCTTGTCGCCTGCACCGGTGGAGGTGCCGTGGGCATTGATGTAACCGATGTCCTCCGGCGCAAGCCCCGCGCTGCGAAGGGCATGCTTCATACAGCGCGCCGCGCCTTCGCCGCCCGGAGCCGGGTCGGTCATATGATGCGCGTCTGCGCTCATGCCGTAGCCTACCACTTCGGCATAGATGCGGGCGCCGCGCTTCACCGCATGCTCCAGGGATTCCAGCACCAGAATGCCGGAGCCTTCCCCCATCACAAAACCGTCCCGGTCCTTGTCAAAGGGGCGGCTGGCCTTTTCCGGCTCGTCATTGCGGGTAGACATGGCCCGGAGGGCGCAGAAGCCTGCCATTCCCATGGGGGAAATGGTGGCTTCAGCCCCGCCGCAGATCATCACATCGGCTTCTCCGTCCCGGATCAGCCGGAAGGAGTCGCCGATGGAGTGGGTGCCCGTAGCGCAGGCGGTAACCGCCGTGCTGTTGGGGCCTTTGGCGCCGGTGACCATGGAGATCTGGCCGGAAGCCATATTGGCGATCATCATCGGGATAAAAAACGGGCTGACCCGCTTGGGGCCCTTTTCCATCAGGATGGTATGCTGCTCTTCCCAGGTCAGGAGGCCGCCGATGCCGGAGCCTACAGATACGCCAACCCGCTCGGGATCGGCATTCTCGCCGATGGTGAGGCCCGAATCCTTCAATGCCGCCTGACTGGTGACAACGGCAAATTGCACGAAGCGGTCCATCTTGCGGGCTTCCTTGCGGTCCAGGTAATCCTCGGCTTTAAAATCCTTGATGGAAGCGGCGATTTTCGTCGGATAATCGCTGACATCCATGCTCTCCACCAGGGATACGCCTGACTTGCCCTCCATCAGGTTGCCCCAGAAGGTGTCCAATTCACGGCCCAAAGCCGTGGTCACGCCCATGCCGGTCACTACTACTCGTTGCGTCAATGTCGATCACCTCTATATCCATCCGTTATCGTAAAAAAATGTAAATCAAGCCTTATCTATATGGAACTCCCTTCCCGTCCGGGAGGGGCCGTAACAGCATTCAATAGCGCTTTCAGGCGCGGGCAAACCAACGAGGACAAGTCCCGTTGTTGTCTTCAGAACCAACGGGACTTGACGCTACTTACGCATGAGATTTTATGTAATTCACTACTTCTCCCACAGACGTAATTTTTTCTGCATCCTCATCGGAAATTTCCAGATCGAACTCGTCTTCGAGTTCCATCACCAATTCTACTACGTCGAGAGAATCAGCGCCCAGGTCATCTTTAAAAGAAGCTTCCAGGGTGACTTCTGCTTCATCCACCCCCAAGCGGTCGACGACGATTCGTTTTACACGATCCAAGATATCGGACATCCGGTTCACCTCCTCTTTGGTATTATACGAGAATTAAAATCAAAATGCCATATCCCGGGACAAAATATGTAAGTGTCGGGCTGAGCCTAGCCCATGTACATGCCGCCGTCCACATGCAGCGTCTGCCCAGTCAGATAAGAGGCGTCCTCCGACGCCAAAAAACGGACCACACGGGCGATCTCCTCGGGCTGTCCCATCCGGGACAGGGGAATCTGGGGCAGGAGCGCCGCCTTCTGCTCCTCGGACAGCTTATCCGTCATATCTGTGGCAATAAAGCCCGGAGCCACCGCATTGACGGTGATTCCCCGGCTGGCCAGCTCCCTGGCCGATGCCTTGGTCAAGCCGATAACCCCTGCCTTGGCCGCCACATAGTTGGCCTGGCCGGGATTGCCCAAGGCGCCTACCACCGATGAAATATTGATGATTCTGCCGGAGCGCTGCTTCATCATCGGCCGGGTAACCGCCTTGATGCAGTTAAACACGCCCTTCAGGTTGGTGTTGATTACCTGGTCGAATTCCTCTTCCTTCATCCGCATAATCAGGTTGTCCCGGGTAATCCCGGCATTATTCACCAGGATATCGATCCGCCCGAGGGCTTCGATGGCCTGGCTGACCATGTGCTCCGCCTCCGCGGCGCTTCCCACATCCGCCTTGATGGCAATGGCGCGCCGGCCCAGGCCTTCGATCTCGCGGGCAACGGCGTTTGCCGCTTCCTCGCTGCCGGCATAGTTCACGGCCACATCGGCGCCTGCCGCCGCCAGCTCCAGGGCAATGGCCCGGCCGATGCCCCGGGACGCCCCGGTGACAAGAGCAGTTTTACCGGATAGCATAAGCGATTCCTCCTAACGAAACTATAAATTGAGTGCGCCGATGGCCTCCAGGCTGTTCAGGGAATAAGCGGCGACCCCTTTGTCCGTTTTCTTGATGAGACCCGCCAGCACGCTGCCGGAGCCGATCTCGATGAAGGTATCCACACCCTGGGCGATCAGCCAGGCAACGGTATCCTCCCACAGAACGGGGGAATACACCTGCTCCACCAGCAGCCTGCGGATATCCTCCGGCTCCGTAACCGGACGGGCGGTCACATTGGCCACCACCGGAACCTCGGCTTTGGCAAGGGGAAGGGTTGCCAGCACTTCGGCCAGCTTTTCCGCCGCAGGCTTCATCAGGGAGGAGTGGAAGGGTCCGCTGACCTCCAGCGGAATCACCCGCTTGGCTCCCGCCTCCTTGCCCCGCTCCGCCACGGCGGCCACTCCCTCCTTGGTGCCGGAGACCACAATCTGTCCCGGGCAGTTGAGATTGGCCAGCTCCACGGCTCCCACCGAGCCGCTGACCTCGGCGCACAGGGCGGCCAGCGCTTCCCGGCTTGCGCCCAGGGTAGCGGCCATAGCTCCTTGACCTCCGGGTACCGCCTGCTCCATCAGGAGGCCGCGGGCCCGCACGGTGCGGATGGCGTCCTCGGCGCTTAACGCCCCGGCCACAGCCAGGGCGCTGTATTCACCCAGACTGTGCCCGGCCACAAAATCGGGGCGGATGCCCTTCTCCCGGAAGGCCTGGTACAGGGCCAGGCTGGTAGCCACCAGCGCCGGCTGGGTATTGGCGGTTTGCTTCAATTGCTCCTCAGGCCCGCCGAAGATCAGCTCCGTCAGCGGAAACCCCAGCACCCGGTCCGCCAGCTCGTAAACCTGCCTCGCTCCGGCATGGGCCTCATACGCGTCCTTGCCCATCCCAACGGCCTGGGCTCCCTGGCCGGGAAACACAAATGCAATCTTTCCCATTATCGCCACTCCTTATCAGTCAAACTAAATATCTGGGGGGGGGGCTCCCCCAAAAGTAGTCGGATTACGCTACAGAGCTTTGCTTCACTTTTGGGGGTCTATTTTTGGGGGAACGGTTTTACCAGCGGAGCGCTGCGGCTCCCCAGGTCAAGCCGCCGCCGAAGCCCACCAGCACCACACAATCCCCGGGCTTAAGCCGGCCTTCCTCATCGGCCTCCGCCAAGGCAAGGGGAATGGAGGCGGCGGATATATTGCCGTATTTGTGCAGATTGATCATGCACTTCTCCTCCGGCAGATTCAGCCGGTGCACGGCGGATTGAATAATGCGGATATTGGCCTGATGAGGCACCAAGAGATCAATGTCGGACTTCTCCAGCCCCGCCTTGCGCAACGCCTCTTCGGCGGCATTGCCCATGATGCGCACGGCGAATTTGAATACCTCGCTGCCCGCCATATAAATGTAGTGCTGCTTATTATCCACCGTGCTTTGGGAGGAGGGCATCCGGGAGCCGCCGCCGGCCAGCTTCAAGAGCTCACCGCCGGAGCCGTCCGCCCCCAGCTCGAAGGACAGGAAGCCGCGGCCCTCCGGCACCTCGCCCAGCACCACCGCGCCCGCGCCGTCGCCGAACAGGATGCAGGTGTTGCGGTCGGTGTAGTCGGTAATCTTGGACAGGCATTCCGCCCCGATGACCAGCGCTTTCTTGTACATGCCGGTGGCAATGAAATTGGAGGCGCTGGCCAGACCGTAGATAAAGCCGGAGCAGGCGGCGGACAGGTCAAAAGCCGCCGCTTTCTTCGCGCCCAGCCGGTTCTGGAGAATGCAGGCCGTGGACGGAAAAGCGGAATCGGGGGTTATGGTAGCCACGATGATCAAATCCAGATCCTCGGGGGCAACATTGGCATTTTTGAGGGCCACCAGCGCCGCTTCATAAGCCAGATCGGAGGAGGCTTCATCCTCACGGGCAATATGGCGCTCCTTCATACCGGTGCGGGTGACGATCCATTCGTCGTTGGTTTCCACCATTTTTTCCAAATCGGCATTGGTAAGAATCTTCTCCGGCACGTATTTGCCTGTGCCCAGAATTCCTACAGCTTTCATGTTCATCATTATTCTGCTCCCTTCCTGTTGGCGATCTCGGATGAAATAGCGCCTACCAGGTTATGTTCCAGAGCCAGCCGCGTCTGGCGGACCCCGTTCTTCACGGCCAACGCATCGGAGGAGCCGTGGCTTTTCATCACCAGCCCCTTCAATCCCAACAGCGGCGCGCCGCCATGCTCCTTGTAATCCAGCTTCTTCTTAAAGCTGCTTAAGCCCGGCTTCAGCACCGCTGCCGCCAGCTTGCTCAGGAAGGACTTGGTGAATTCCTCCTTCAGCACGGAGAAAATCGCGCCCGCCGTCCCCTCCAGAGACTTCAACAGGATATTGCCCACAAAGCCGTCGCAAACCAGCACGTCGCATTCCGCCTGCAGCACATCCCTGGCCTCCACATTGCCGACAAAGTGGATCGGCGCTTCCTTCAAAAGCGGATACGCCGCCTTGGTCAGCTCATTGCCCTTGGCCGCTTCCGTGCCCACGTTCAGCAGGCCTACCCGCGGCTTCGCCATGCCATGGACCGCCTGCCGGTACATGCTGCCCATAATGGCGTATTGCAGCAGATTTTCCGGAGTGGCATCCATATTGGCGCCCAAGTCCAGGGCAAGCACTCCCTTGCCGTCCATAGTAGGAATCATCGGCGCCAGCGCAGGGCGCTCAATGCCCTCCATACGCCCCACAACCAGAAGGCCCGTTGCCATAAGGGCTCCGGTATTGCCGGCGGAAATCATGGCGTCCGCTTCATTTTCCTTCACCAGACGGCCGGCCACCACCATGGAGGAGTCCTTTTTGCGGCGCACCGCCTTCACCGGCTCATCCTCCGCCTCCACCACTTCCGAGGCATGCCGGATGCTCAAATTGGACGGCAGCTCCGGCAGCAGGGCTCGGATGGCATCCTCCGGACCCACCAGAATAATCGACGTATCCGGCCATTCCTTGGCCGCCGCAAGCGCGCCCTCCACCACTGCCTTGGGAGCATGGTCCCCGCCCATGGCATCAATTGCGATCCGCATCCCGTAATCCCCCTTCGTCCGCTTCCCCCGGTATGGCAATCGGCATGGCTTCCTCCGACTGCCGTTCTTTATAGGAGTGGTAAATCAGAAACCGCCCCTCAAACACCAAATCATCCTGCACGTAGCTCTTAACCTCCACCCGCGCCTTTCCCTTGGACAAGGAGAGCACATACGCCTTGGCAATAACCCGTTCCCCCAGCTTCACCGTCCGGATAAAACGGATATCCGCCGACGCCGTCAACGCCACCTCGTCATTGATCACCGCTACCGCCAGGGAGTTAGCCTGGGAAAAAATATGGTGCCCCCGGGCGATCCGGTTGCGCAAAAACACATGCTCCTCGCGGATTTCAAATATGGAAATGCCGCTTTTGTCCAACTGCAAATCAATAACCTCGCCGATAACCTCATCGGGTCCGATAGAGCGCACCTGGTCATAGGATTGCTCGGCCATGGCCTTGATCCGCTCCCGCAGCTCGGGAATCCCCAGCTCCAGCCGGTCCAGCCGGATGGTCTGGATGCTGACATGGAAGGCCTTCATCAGCTCTTCATCCGTCACAAATGGGTTTTCCTTTATCAATAGCGCCAGCTGCTCCTGGCGTTCACGCTTGGGCATCCGTACGATGGCGCAACACCGCCTTCTTCAACTTTCCATTCCTGCACCCGGTCTATACGTATTGCACTTTGCTATGTAGTTTTAATACCTGGTGCTAAATTGTAGTATAACGAATTTGCCGCAAAAAGAAAAGCCCCCCCCTTTGAGGGGCCCGGCGCAAGCGCACGGATTCTCCCTTGGACTGTGCCGAAACAAGGTACCGTCCATTTGTCAGACATGCTCTCCACCTCACTCTCAGGGATGCCGTATTCGAAAAATCGCATATAAAATCGCCTCTGTGCTCATTCGGCCAAAAATCAATGCTTGACGCCACGGACGGATGGCTGTTCGCCCCTGCCATGGTCTGGCAGCTGTTCGACCATGGCATGGTCTGATGCTAACGGCGGTGAGAGCCCTTATTTTGGCAAAAACGCCGCTTCCGAATATCTAACGGCTGCCACAGCCGCTATTTGGACCGATTGCTCCGCTGCAAACCTCTTTTTAGCCCAATAAGGGCTCCTGCTTCCGTTAGTTTCGGCAGCCCCCTGTTTTGGAGCAAATAGAGGCTCTCACCGCCGTTAGGAATCGGGGCAGGTTAACGCGAACATATCCGCGAAAAGGTATGTAATTTTTCATACACAATTTTCTTTTGGGACCATCTGCAGATTATATAGGCGCATTATCGTATACAGGGGGATACGCAAATACAGGTATACGCAAAAAAGCGCCCCGCCTGTTAAGGAGGAGCGCTTCATGCGCTAGAGAAGCGAGATTATTGCTTGATAATCTCTCTCTTCTTGTAAGTTCCGCAAACCTTGCACACCCGGTGCGAAAGCTTCAGTTCGCCGCATTGGTCGCATTTAACCATGCCGGGGACTTCCAATTTGAAGTGAGTACGGCGCTTGTCGCGACGAGTCTTGGAAATTTTTCTAAAAGGGACTGCCATGTTCCCACCTCCTTCAACAAATTACCGCCCATAATCGCCTGGAACGCTTATTGCTTGAAAAAATCAGCCAGTCCCGCCAGCCGCGGATCAATGCTGTCATTGCTGCAGCCGCAGGGCTTGTCATTAAGGTTGGCCCCGCATTGGGGGCACAGGCCTTTGCAGTCGGAGCTGCAGACAGGAGCCAGAGGCAATGCCAGCCACACCGCTTCTTCCACATAGGGGTCCAGCGTAATGTGATCGTCCGTAACCAGATGCACTTCGTCCTGATCTTCCTGGGGGACAGCGTCAGGCCGGGATGCGAAGCGTTCCCGGAAGGGAACTGCAAGGGTCTCATCCACAGGGGCCAGACAGCGGGAGCAAAGAGAGTGAACCTTGAAGCGGAGCATTCCCTCCACCTCGGCCAATCCTCCCTGGGATTTGGCGGTAAGTTCGGCGTCCAGCTTGCCCACAATCTGGATATCCTCGCGCCCGGTAAGAATGCCGGACAGATCGAAGACGCCCTTGAGAGCAACGGGGGCGCTCTTTTGAGCTAAATCCCGGATGTTTATCTTCATCGTTATCACCCCAAACAAACAAAGATTATTATATCGATTTTGTGTAGGTTTTGTCAACGCCTCATTCAAGATTTGAAAAGAAAAATGTGGTATATTCTTAAGTATGGCTAATAGAGCGGGATAGAATGCAGTGTTACTTTATGGAGGATCGTCATGAAAACAGTCGGCATCATCGTGGAATACAACCCGCTGCACAACGGGCATGTGCATCATTTTAACGCGTCCCTGCAGGCCGCCGGAGCGGAAGCCTGCGTTGCCGTGATGAGCGGGCATTTTTTGCAGCGGGGGGAGCCCGCCGTCGTCAACAAGTGGGCCCGCACGGAAATGGCTCTGCGCATGGGCGCCGATGTAGTTATCGAGCTACCGGTGGCCTATGCCTGCCAGCCCGCGGAATGGTTTGCCTATGGCGCGGTCAAGCTGCTGGACGCCACCGGCGTGGTGGACGCCCTATGCTTCGGCAGCGAGGAAGGGACGCTTGCGCCGCTGGACCGGCTGGCCGGACTGCTCTGCCGGGAGGACGGGGCCTTCCGCAGCCTGCTGCAGGAGGAGCTGAAGCAGGGAGCCAGCTACCCTGCCGCTTATGCCGCAGCGGTGCGCCGGTTCAGCGGCAGCGGCGGGGGCGCTAATGGCGAACCGCCGCCGCCGTTGGAACAGCCCAATACCATTCTGGGCCTGCACTATCTGCTGGCCTTGAAGCGCCTGCAAAGCCCCATCGCGCCGCTGACGGTAGTCCGCCGGGAGGCAGGCTTTCACCAGGCCGATATTACCGCTCCGTCCATTGCCAGCGCCACAGCCCTGCGCAAGCTTCTGTTCCGCACAGGCTGGCAGGCCCCGGGGGCGGATGCTTTGGGAGCCATTGCCCCTTATGTGCCGCCCTACACCCTGGAGATTATGCAGCGGGAGCATGGCGAGGGACGCGGCCCTTTGTGCTGGGAGCACTTCGCCGGGCCTCTGTTCGGCCAGCTTCTGTCCCGTCCAGAGGAGGAGCTGCGGCAGCTCCATGAAGTCACCGAGGGGTTGGAAAACCGGATCAAGGCCGCTTTGGGCCGGATGCCGGCCGATGCCTCCTCCCCGGTAGAGGCCCTGCTGGATTTGCTCAAGACCAAACGCTACACCCGCACCAAGCTGCAGCGCACCCTGCTGCGGATCTTGCTGGGGCACACGCAGCAGAGCCTTGGCCGGGAGAGCCTGCTGGCCGGTCCCGCCTGCATCCGCGTTCTGGGGTTCAGCCCCCGGGGCAGAACCCTGCTCAAGCGGATGCGCCAAACCGCCAAGCTGCCCGTCATTACCCGGGCCGCCGCCGCGGAGGACCCAGCCTGGCTCGGGATGGACATCCGCGCCGGAGCCGTCTACAGCCTGGGCTACCGGAGGCTGGACCCGGGTGAGTGGCAGCGGGACTACAGAGAGCCTCCGCTTCGGTTGGACTAAGAAGCTGCTGCGCTGCGGTGCTTAAGCGTTTGCGAAAGCAAACGCGCTTCGGAAGCATCGTTTTTCGCCGCAGACTCCTTAGCCCGCCGCCTTGGGCGGGAGGCTTTCCAGGTAGGCAATGGCCTCCTGGAGGGTGCCCACCTCCACCACCTTCATGGCCGAATGCAGCTTCTCGGCCTGCTTCCGGGCCTCACCCGCCGACTGCTCGTCGCGGGGCACAAACAAGATGTCCGCCCCTGCCCGGTGGGCGGCCGTAGCCTTGTGGCGGGCGCCGCCGATGGCCCCGATAACGCCCTGCGGGTCAATGGTGCCTGTCCCGGCAATGGTGTAGCCCCGGGACAGATCATCGGCCAGCAGCAGCCCGTAGGTTTCCAGGGCGAACATAAAGCCTGCAGACGGCCCCCCGATTTCGCCGGCCCGGACAGTGACCCCATCGGCCTGCCGGGCAGCCTGCACCGCCTTGCGGTCGGCGGTGGCGATGCCGATGCCCAACTGACCGGTGCCCTGCTCCGCCGCGGGCAGCGCCCGCAGGGTAAAGGAAGCCTCCATGGCAACGCTCCCCCGTTTATAGGTAAGGCGTATGGCGTCCCCTTCTTTTTTCCCGGCTATAATGGCGTCCAGCTTGCTCCCCGCATCCACCGGCGCGCCGTCCGCCTTCAGGATCACATCCCCCGGCTCCAGAACTCCCTCGGCAGGCAAGCCTTCGACCGTGCCGAGCACCACAATCCCCTTATTGGCGATGGTGTAGGAAATGCCCGCCGCCCGGTAGGCGGCCTGGATGGCATTGGATTGGGAGGTAAGCATCACCTGGTGCTGGCGCTCCCCATACTCTTGCTCCGATTCCCCCGGCTGGCGCACCGCCGTTTGGCGCCGCACCTCGTACCCCTTAAACCTGGCCTCCGCCATCTTGGCCAAGGTAGCATTGCTTACCCCTACTGTCGTCAGCAAAAAACGGCCGCTCTCAGGATAGCCGCCTCCCTGCACACGAACCATTCCCTGCAGATCATCCGCCGTTCCCGGCTGGAAAATGTAATATGGCAAAGGCACAAAAAATGCAGCATAGCAAAACAGCAGAGCCAGAAATCCCGAAATAACGGCGCGCGCCGCTGCCAGCGTCCGCCCGTTGTCCATCGTTTTCACGGCCGATCCCATTCCTTCCCCCGCCGGTGTCGTCAGGGCGGGCGTGTTGGCCTTAATCGGGGCTTGGTCTATTCATCCTTCCAATGGCGTACATATGGAACAAACGCATGATCGGAAGGTGATTGCCTGTGCAATCGGGAAAAAACCACAGCCGCCAAAACATCTATACTCTGTTCTTGGGCATTGTGACTATCGCTTTTGTTGTCTCCGTCATCACTTACCCCGAACAAGCCTTCCAGGCATCGCTCTCGGGACTCCGTCTCTGGTGGGATTGGGTCTTCCCCGCCCTACTGCCCTTTTTCATGATGACAGAGCTGCTGCTTGGTTTTGGCCTTATCCATGGCCTTGGCGTGTTCCTGGAGCCGTTGATGCGGAGAGTCTTCCGCCTCCCCGGCTCCGGAGGCTGGGTGCTGGCGTCGGGGGTAGCCGGCGGCTATCCCTTGTCTGCAGACGCCGCGGCCAAGCTGAGCCAGCAGCACGGGGTCAGCCCCGCCGAAGCCGAAAGGCTGGCTGCCCTGGGCCATTTGGCCAACCCGATGCTGATTGTAGGCGTGGTTGGGGCAGGTTTTTTGCACAGCCCGGAAAGCGGCCTGCTGCTGGCGATTATTCATTATCTTTCCGCTGTGATCGCCGGCTTCTGCACCCGCAAACGGGGAGAGCGGGCATCGCCTTCTCCGGCGGTACCCTTGCGCCGTCTTCCGCACAAGGCGCTCCGCGCTATGGAGGAGGCCCGCTCCAATGACGGCCGGGTATTCGGCAAAATGCTGGGGGATGCCGTCACCCAATCCATTTATGCGCTGCTCCTCATCGGCGGCCTGATCATGGCCTTCTCCGTGGCGGTCCGGCTGGCCGGATTATACTTAGGGTCAAGCTCCGCCGCCCAGTGGTTCCTTCAGTTGGTTCCCGGCGTGCTTGAGCCCCATCTGGGAGCATATGCCTACAGCGCCATATCCGCCTGGTCACCCGCCCTTCGCGCAGCCGCCATCGGCGCGGCGCTGGCCTGGAGCGGCCTGTCCGTACACGCTCAGGCCACAGGCTTTATGCGGCCTGCCGGGCTTCGTTATCTACCCTTCCTCCGCTTCCGGCTCCTGCACAGCAGCATCGCCACCGCCGTCACCCTGCTGGTCTGGCAGCCCTTGACCAGCCTTATTCAAGGCACCGAAGCCGCATTCTCCCCCAGCGTCGGCTGGGAATCGGCGGCCCGGCTGGGAGAAGCCTTCGGACTGCGGGAGCTGGGGGCCGTTTGGGGGGCGTCGCTGATTCTGCTGGGTTTGGTGCTGGGGGTGATGCTCCTTCTGTCCCTGGTCATCCGGCTGCTGGAGCAGGCCTACTCGGCGGGGCGCCGCCGGTAGCGGCCGCCCCGCGTCTCCCTGAGAGGAGTTACCGCCGAATTTTGCCGGCAACCGCCTAGCGCTTGCGCAGCTCCTCGAACTTCGTGCGCAGCGCCCTCTCCACCACATCCGGCACCAGATCCTCCACCGGACCGCCGAACATGGCCACCTGCTTCACCACACTGGAGCTCAAGTAAGAGTATTGGGTGCTGGACATCATGAAGAACGTTTCAATCTCGGACGACAGCTTCCGGTTCACCGAAGCCATCTGCAGCTCATATTCAAAATCCGAAACCGCCCGCAGTCCTTTGATAATGACATGGGCGTTTTTCTTATGGATATAATTCACCAGCAGGTCATCGAACCCGTCCACTTCCACATTGGGAATATCCTTGGTTACCTCCACCAGCAGCTCCATCCGTTGCTGCACCGTGAACAGGGGGGATTTCGCAGCATTGTTCAGCACCGCCACAATCACCTTATCGAATACCTCCGCCGCCCGGTGAATAATGTCCAAATGCCCGTAGGTCACCGGGTCAAAGCTTCCCGGGCAAACAGCAATGGTTGGCTCATGTCCCAAACGCTTCATCACAATACACTCCTTTTTTCATCAGCCGCATTTCTATATGATCAGGATTGATTTCCTTGCGGCAGGTCCTGTTGTTGATAATCATAAATCGCTACCGCCGTCTCCCCGTAAAGAGCGAATCTGCGGCACACAAACGGGCCGAATGCCTCCGGGTAACGGTAATCCGAGACATGCTCCACCAGCACCACCGCTTGCGGGGCGAGAAGGCCGAGGCCATGCATCTCCTCCATCAGCTTGTCTGCCGTCTTCATGCGGTACGGAGGATCGAGAAACACCAGATCGAAGCGGCTTTCCTTCTTGGCCAGCACCTTCAGCGCCCGCTCCGCCTCATTCCGGTATACCTCCGCAGCCTGCTCCAGACGGCAGGCAGTCAAATTTTCCCGGACCACCTCGATGCTCTTTTTGTCCATATCCACGAACACCGCCCGGTCCATCCCGCGGCTCAACGCCTCAATGCCCAATCCGCCGGTGCCGGCGAACAGATCAAGGACCATCCCCCCGTCAAAATAAGGTCCGATCATGCTGAAAATCGCTTCCTTCACCTTGTCTGTGGTGGGCCGAGTTCCCATGCCGGGAACAGCCTTCAGATGCCGGCCCTTAGCCGTACCCGAAATGACTCTCATCTCTATTTTGCTCCTAGTCGTAAGAATACTAAAATCCCTGGCCGCATGCATTTGGCCACACTTTCGTTGCTTATCGTACCATATCCGCATCCATTTTCCCAAAAATATTCTCGCTATTCCTGTATAACATTTCCTGCGGCGGAAATGCTATTGATATCGGCATCCCCGGATGCCGGTTAACCGTGTGAAGGATTATGCATCTTCTCTTCATAAGCCTCCATTCGGTTTCTCCTCTCCCATGATGGGGTGATTGGCAACGATTGCCCCGCTTGTTCTGGCTCATACATAAGAAAAACCCTTGCGGGACAAGGGTTTTGTATGACTCGGAGGGCGCGCCGTTCTTGCGGTGTCGCTCTATTTTTTTGTGAAGAGGGGGGGCAGGAAGCTTCGAGTATATCCGCCATGCGGCAGCGCCGACAGCAAATCCCACGGCATGTAGCGGTCATCCGATATTATAACACAGAACCCGTTTTCAGCGAACCATTCCCTGATGGACCGTTCCTTGGGAACAATTCTGCAAACGCCTACATCCAGTGGGTTTACCCTCGCGGATCATCCTTATTCTGTTGCGAATTTATAGGCTCGCCTCTCTTTTCAAACCGTTGCCTCCGGTGCTAAAATCGGGATAATAACGTTGGGAGGGACTTGTATGCGCGTACATGATATTACACTGGCCAATGACTTCTCCCCTGATGAGTTGAAGCATATTTGCATTGATGCCGGCCGCTTTCATTCGGACATTCTTCTATTGAAGCAGGACGCGGTGATCGATGTGAAAAGCCTGCTGGGCATGATGACCTTCCCCTTGAAGAAGGGATCGGTTATTACCATCCGGACCCGGGGCAAGGATGAGGAGGAAGCGCTGGACTTTATGTGCAAAATAATGGAGACTTGCTGAACCTCTGCCTCCGTGCGGAGGTTTTTTGTTTATATACAGGCCATCCCCGCTTCATCCACTCGGAAGGGCAAGCCAGCCGGACACAGGTTCCGCTATTCGGCGAAAAAGCGGCGTTTTTCCATTCAAACGGACTGAGAATCCGCTAAGCGGGGCAAAAACAGCCGATTGGAGGTTTGCCGGGGTCAATAGCGTACCCTGTGTCCGCGAAATGCGCAAAAGGCTGTGAAACAGCAAAATAACGGCCATACGGTCCGCATGTCCTGCACCCTGCTCCCTCCAACCGTCCCCTTTTCCTTCATCTATAAAAGCGCCATAAGCGCCTCCCACAGCCGCTCCATCTCTGCGTCCGTCCCCACCGAAATCCGCAGCTTGTCGCAGAGCCGGGGATGGTCGAAATAGCGCACGTACACCCCCTGCTCCGCCAGCCCCTCATACAGCCTCAACGCCTCCCGGGCATTGCCTCCCTCCGGCACCCGGCACAGGAGGAAATTGGCGGCGGAGGGCAGAACGGCAAACCCTGCCGCCTTCAAACGCCGGGTATACGTCTGGCGCGTCCGGATAATTTTGCCCACGGTTTCATGCAGATAGGCTCTGTCCTGCAAGGCCGCCAAGGCCAGCCGGGCACTCAGGGCATTCACGTTGTAAATATCCTTCCCCTTGTCCAATGCGGCAATCAGCTCCCGAGACGCCACACAGTAGCCTACCCTCGCTCCCGACAGACTGTAGGATTTGGAAAATGTGCGGAGCACCATCAGATTGGAGTGCTTCTCCAGCAGCTCCATTGCCGAGAAGCCTGCCGGGGCAAAGTCCATGTAGGCTTCGTCCACCACCACAAGCCCCGGGAACCGGCTCGCCAGCTTCTCCACCCCGCCGCCCTCCAACAAAAGCCCTGTAGGCGCATTGGGGTTGACCAAGATGACGGCCTTGGCTCCGCTTGCCAGCAGCCCCTCCACGTCCACCTGATACCGGCTGTCCAGCGGAACCCGGATCACCTCCGCCCCCTGTGACCAAGCCGCCGTCTGATACAGCCCAAAGGTGGGGTCCGGCACGGCAAAAGCGCCGCCCGCACCGACGAACACCTTCATGATCAGCGAAATAATCTCGCTGGAGCCATTGCCGATGAACACCCGGCCGGAGGCCGTGCCATGCAATGTCTCCAACCCTTCACGGAGCTGCTCCACGCTTTCACCGGGATAAAGCCTAAGAGCAGCCGCATCTGCCGACAACAGGGCCTCCCGCACACGGGGAGAGGGAGGGTACGGATTTTCATTCTGGTTCAGCTTTACAGCCCGCTCTCCGGGCCGGGGAGCTATTCCTGTCTGATACCGGGGCATACTGCGGATATGGGGAAGCGCAAAGCTCATTTGGACAACCTCCTGACTTATGGTTTATCATAAGTCTATCCGCAGTTTGTCATCCAGGAAATATACAGTTTGTTCTTTTTGAGAGTGACAGATTGCCTGCTTATGCTTTCGCCAAACTGTACAAAGGAGCCGGACGCCATGGACCTGACCCCCAAGCTTGATCCCGCCTCGGGCGAGGCGTTGTATATGCAGCTGTACCGGAGCATCCGGGAGGATATTCTCCAGGGCCGGATTCCGGCGGGAGCGCGCCTGCCGTCCATCCGGCGGTTATGCGGGCGGCTCAATCTCAGCCGAACGCCGGTAGCCCTCGCTTATGAGCAGCTGCAGGCGGAAGGGTATGTGGTGAGCAAACCCCGCTCCGGGCTGTTCGCCGCGGAGCTGCCTCCGGCGTGGACAGCCGCAGCCGCGTCGCCTGCCGTTACGCCTGCTCCCAACCTTGCGCCTACACCCACCTTTTCGCCCACCTCCAACCTTGCACCCGCCCCCACCCTTGCGCATACTCTTCCCCTTGCATCTGCCCCCACTCTTGCATCTGCGCCTGCATCGCCGGAGGCGTCCGTTTTCTCCAGGCTCACCCCCGCGGAGGCTGCCGAGGCTCCGCCCCTTGTGGACTTCGGCTACGGCGCAGTGGATCTGAAGTCATTTCCGGCTGTGCGCTGGAGGCGCCTTCTGAACCGCAGCCTCCAAGCCGAAGCCAATCCCATCCTGCTGTACGGAGACATCCAGGGCGAGCTGGGGCTGCGGAAGCAAGTTGTCTCCTATCTGCATCAGACCAGAGGCGTGCGCTGCCTTCCGGAGCAAATTGTCATTGGGGCGGGGACCTACCATTCCCTGGATCTGCTGCTGCAGCTTCTGGAGGGAGAGGTACAAATACTTGCTTCGGAGAATTACGTGAACACAGGAGTCAAATCCCTGTTCCGGCGCTTCGGCTATTCCGGCGGCTCCTGTGTGCCCCTTCCTCTGGAGCCGGATGGGGTGTCCCTCGCTTCCCTGGAGGCTGCCGGAGCACAAGCCGTCTATCTGACCCCCTCCCACCAGTTTCCCTACGGCATGATTCTGTCCGCCGCCAAACGCCTTCAGCTGCTGCAATGGGCGGAGGCGCACAACAGCTATCTGATCGAAAATGACTATGACGGGGAATTCCGCTACGGAGGCGCTCCGATCCCCTCCTTGCAGAGCATGGACAGGGCCGGCCGGGTCATCTATCTGGGAACCTTCTCCAGAGCGCTGACTCCCTCCTTCCGGCTAAGCTATCTGGTCCTCCCCTTGCCGCTGGCGCAGCGGTTCAAACAAGGGGAGCACAGCTACGACCAACTGGCTTCACCCCTGTTCCAGGAGACACTCCGGCTTTTTATGGAGAGCGGGGAGCTGGAGCGGCATATGCGGCGGATGCGGGTTCTTTATGAGCATAAACATGCCGTTCTCCTGGAAGCGCTGCGCACAAGCTTCGGAGATCGGCTGCAAATCATCGGAGCAGGCTCCGGCCTGCATGTGCTGGTCCGCCTGTCCCCGGGGGCGGAGGAAACGGACATGATCCGGAAAGCTGCCCAACGCGGCGTAAAGGTATATCCGGTATCGGTGTATTCCCTGCTGGCAGACAAAAAAACCGAAGGCCCCGTGTTGCTGGGCTTCGGCGGTTTGGATACGGAGGCCATCCGCATGGGCGTGCAGCTTTTGGCTCAGGCCTGGCTTCCGTAGTTCATGTTTCCCTCATTCTCCGGGCGGTAGAATTCCTTCCATTCCTCTTCACTGCAGAAGCTGCAGCTGGCCAGCACCTGGTTATGCTTCAGCCGGATGGACAGGAGATGGATATGGCCAAGCAGCTGCTCCCGCACGGCATCATCCAGAATAAACTCCACACCGTATTCGTATATGCCGTCATACAGCGGTTCCTTGCGCAGCACACAGCCCAACAGCTTCAGCTTGGAGTGAAAAAGCTCAATATCGAACTCCAGCAGCAAGCTTTCCAGGAGAGGCAGGTTCAGGCGGGAGTGCATCCGGATGCCGCCTGCGCTGATATCCGCTATGTAGGTCGTGCCGTTGTTGGAGACAAGCTTCGTGTTTTGAAAGCCAATAATACGGAATCGCGCCGCCAGCGGAACGTGAAGGGTCAACCGGTAAAATTGCCGTTTGTTGGGGGTTGCCATCAACCATTCCGCTCCTTAACGTTCTGTTGTGCAATCAAGCCCGCTTTGCGCGGCTTCATGAAGAAGAGCGCAGCGGGCCTGTCGGTTATTGCAGGGAATGCAGCGGGCCGAAATCTCCGTTATCTCCCTCGGAGTTCTCCGCCAATTCCTTCTGGGCCTCATCCGCCACAGAATGCATGGCAGTCAACCCCACACTTGCGGAGGTCGCCGCATTGGCGGATTCAAACTCCACCTGCAAATTTTTCAGAACCTCTTCCTCATTCCGGGCCATCAAACCCCTCCTCCAGCAAATCGTACCATAGAAGCAACAGGAGTAGTATGCCTCCGAAAAAGGAAAAGAATGTATGTCTTCGTTGACAGATCAGCCCTTTGTTCCCAGCTTGCCGCCCTTGGAGTGCATCGAGAGCAGGTTGGTGTCGATGGAGAAGGTAAGATTCTCCCGTTCCCGGGCTCGCTTCAGCGCCAGCTGGATCAGGCGGGTGGTCAGCTCGGTGAAGGACTTGCCGCTGGGCTCCCACAGATAGAAGGAGAGGGAACCGGGAATCGTATTGATTTCATTAATATATACATGGTCCGTAGCGGTATCAATGAGAAAATCAATCCGGGAAACGCCGCTGGCTCCCAGCTCCAGAAAGGTTTTCACCGCCAGATCCTGGACCTTCAGACGGGTCTCTTCCGTAATGTTGGCGGGAATGATCCGGGCGGAGCCGCTCATGCCCTTGGAGGCCTGATTCATATACTTGTCCGCGTAGCTTAAGATTTCGCTGGTTTTGCCCACTTCCTCAATCACGGAGGGCAAAGCCTCCTCATAGTCGCCAAGGACGGAGCAATTGACTTCCTTCAAATTATTCACCATTTTCTCAATGAGGACTTTATGGGAGTAGTTCACAACCAGATCCACCGCGTCCTCCAATTGATCCGCATTCATGGCCCGTTCCACACCTACGCTGGAGCCCAGGTTGGCCGGCTTCACGATAACGGGATAACCCAGCTCAGCCTCCACCCGCGCCAGACAGCCTTCTCGGTCATCCGACCAGGCTTTGGAATAAAACCACAGATAATCGGCCTGGGGCAGTCCAGCTCCCTTGAGGATGGTTTTGGCGGCGATTTTATCCATGCCGACGGCAGAGGAGAGCACGTCGCAGCCCACATAGGGAATTTTGTTCATTTCCAAAAGCCCCTGCAGGGCTCCGTCCTCACCGTATGTGCCGTGGGTAATTGGAAAGGCAACATGGATTTCGTCCACAATGTTCTTGGACTTGAACAACCCCGGCGGCTTGGGGTCCAACAGCAGATGCCGTCCGGTTTCGTCGGTAAACAGCACCACCCGTTTGGCTTTTTTCTTGAGGGCGGCCACATCCTTGAACTCCTCCACCGAGGTCAGCTCCGGACCTGTGAACCATTCACCCTGCTTGGTAATGTAAATCGGCACGCCCTCATACGCGCCTGTATCCAGGGCATGCAAGGCCTGCAGGCCGGAAATCACCGATACCTCATGCTCCACGGACATGCCGCCGAATAGAACGCCAACTCTGGTTTTCATATGAATTGCCTCCGGTTCATTCGTTATAGTTGTCAGGCAGATCATTCTCCAGAAGCACGATGCTGCCCGGCTCCGCAACTTCTCTCATGACGGTCATGGCTTCATTGAAATTCCGCACAACCGCCAGGCGCTCCGCCGGGTAACCGGCTTCCTTGAGCCCCTGCTGGATGGGAGCCGTCTGTTTGGGTCCCACCAGAATAATATAATCGCTGGCTTCCGCCGCGAAGCTGCCGAAGGCTTTGTTCAGCTCGAATTCCTTTTCGCCCAGCTCAATCATGCCCGGGGTAATGAGAATCCGTTTGCCGTCCATCTCCTTCAGCACCTCCAGGGCGCTCCTGGAGCCAACCGGATTGGAGTTGAAGCTGTCGTCGATAATCGTGATGCTGCCGTTTTTCCGCAGCTCCAGCCGGTGCTCCACCGGCTTGATCCGCTTCACGGCCTTGGCAAGCTTATCCAGCGGCACCCCCAGCTCATGCCCGCAGGCGATGCAGGCCAGGAGGTTGGTTACATTGTGGCCGCCCAACAGAAGGGTTTCCACACGCGCTGTTTCTCCCGAAGGCGCCGTCACCGTAAAGGCTGTGCCTTTGACAGATACGGAAACCTCCTGCGCCCGGTAGTCCGCATCAGGATTCTTGAAGCCGAAGGTGATCCGGCGGCAGGCCAGCTTCGGCTGGTAGGACATGACGTTGGGGTCATCCGCATTGAGGAAGGCAATGCCGTCCGCAGGGAGAAATTCCGGCAGCTCGTATTTGGTCTTTTGCACATTCTCCAGCGTCTTGAAGGATTCCAGATGCTGGGGGCCGATGGAGGTAAGAATGCCGTACCGGGGCTGGGCCAGCTCGCACAGCTCGCGGATATCGCCAATCTGCTTGGCGCCCATCTCGGCAATAAAAATCTCATGGGTGGGTCGCAGATGCTCTCTGACCGTGCGGGTGATGCCCATGGGGGTGTTGAAGCTCTCCGGCGTCATAAGAACGTTGTATTGCTGGGACAGGACAGTATGTAAAAAGTGCTTGACGCTGGTTTTGCCGTAGGAGCCGGTAATGCCGATCACCTGAAGCCGGTTCATGCTGCGGATGAGCCGTTTGGCATCGTTCAGGTAGCTGTTGTTGACGGCTTTTTCCATAGGGGCGTTCACCGTATTGGCGGCAATCACCACTGCAAAGGGGAACAGCGTCACAAGCGGAAGCAGTGCCAGCGCATAAGCAAAACCGTTGGCTGCAATCAGCAGTCCCGCCAGCCCCACTGCCAAGGCCAGAACCGCTGCGGTAGCCGCCAGCCGCTTCACCCGGTTGGTGAAGACCAGCTTCTTTTTATCTTTTTCCTTGGGGCGCAGCAGAATCAAGAGAATATAGACGGCCGCCAAGGCGATGAAAGCCGCCTCTTCCCAACCGAAGAATGCGGGCACAGCCGCCGCCAGCGGAATCCACTCCCGCAGCGCCAGGGTGCTGCCCCAATTGTTCTTGTTCCAGGTCCAATAACGGGAGTTGCGGTACGAATTGAGCTGCAGCATATGGATGCCTCTGCGGATGCGCAAGGCGGCGTATCCCAGCCAGGCCAATCCGGCCAGCAGCGCGAATGTGAGAGTCATGGGGAAAGGCTCCTCCTCGTTTCATTAGTTCTCTAAGCGTCTGTCCGACGGAGTTGTTTAAGCGAATAAATATTCATCAAGCTTCATTCCTTACCGGGAAAGCAGTGCCTTGGATGCTCAAACAGTTTTTGTCGCCCTTGATTTTATTGAATGTTTTAGGTGTCAAAGCCGCCAAAAAAACTCGCCCTCAAAGCAGATGCTTCCGAAGCCAGTTTTCCTAAAGGAAAACTCTCGACTCTTTCCCTCCCAGTCATTTCAAGTGAATATTTAGGCTCTACGCGAAAATCAGTGCTTGACGCCACGGACTGAGGGCTGTTAGACCATGCCATGGTCTGACGCTAACGGCAGTGGGAGCTCTTATTTCGGCAAAAACACCGCTTCAGAAAATCTAACGGCGGCAACAGCCGCTATTGGGACCGATTGCTCCGCCGCAAGCCCTTTTTTAGCCCAATAAGGGCTCCTGCTTCCGTTAGATTTGGCAGCCCCCCGTTTTGGAGCAAATAGAGGCTCTCACCGCCGTTAGGAATGGGGGCATGTTCCCAGTATCGCCAAGGGTTCAAATCTGCGCTAAACTGCTTATGAACAAACAGGCAGAGGCGCGCTCAAGCCCTGATTTATGGTTAGAGCCAATATTTATTCACTTTTTCTTTTCGTCGGACAGACTCCTAGTTATCCTTGTCGCTCTCCAGAAAGTTGTTCAGGATGATTACCGTCTCTCTGGGCCTTTGGGCAAACGCCCAATGCCCGGCGCCCTTCATGGTCACCAGCCCCGCATTGGGGATCAGCTTCTCCATGATTTTGCCGTGGTCAAGAGGGGTATCTGTATCCAGCTCGCCCCAGAGAAGCAGCGTGGGAGCCTGAATCTTCGGCAGGAACGCCTTTAGATCCTCGTTCACCAGCTTCACCAGCGTCTGGCGCATCAGCGGCGTGGCCCGTTTGTAATCCTCCGACCCGGAGCTCTTGCGGAACCGCTCCAGAATCTGCTCCCGCCTCCGCCGAAGGCCGGGAAGCTTCAGCAGATGCTTCGCCGCCTTGTAGGCATACACGCGGATATAATAGGAAGATTTACGTTTGGGCTTAATGCCGGCGCTGTCCAGCAGGATCAGCTTATGCACCGGATTGCGCGAGGCAAACCGGATGGCGGTGCGGCCGCCGTGGGAGTGGCCCGCAACAATGGGGTTCTCAATCCCCAGCGCCGCATTGAACTTCTCCACGAAGGCGCAATATTCCTCCGAGCCCCAGGGCACCGGAGGTTCGCCGCTTCCCCCAAAGCCGGGAAAGTCCGGAGCCACTACCCGGAAGTGCTTCCCCAGGCTTTCCGCGATGAAGGAAAAGCTCTCCTTGTTGGCTCCCCAGCCGTGAAGCAGCAGGACAACTCTGCCGCTGCCCGAATCCGTGTATTCGATATCGATTCCATCGATGTTTATTCTCAACGCCCATCAGCATCCTTTATGTTCTTCATCATAACCATTATACATAAAAAGGCCAAAAGTATTCCCGGCGAGGGGAAGACGCATTGGCCCTTGTCTATTAAACTATTGCGATGTAAGCCGATTCCGCCAACCAAATTATCATAACAGAATCGCTCTGGAGTGACAACACGCAATGAAAAAGTAAGATTATTTTAAGCTGAAATTAATCTTTTTCTTTTATAATAGAGATCAAAGATTCCAATCAGGTAGGTGATCCCGGCATGCCAATGCTCATTCAATTCCAAAATAAGGTCATTCCCGTATACATCAAGAGCAGCAAATCCTCCCAAAAAGCCATCGACCTCTTGCTAAGCGCACTGGAGCTTAAAGTGATGTATGGTAAAGCCACCATCAAAAAATGTCTTGAGAACCTGATCAGCGTGGAAATCGACGGCTGCGAGGCTTTTCTACATAGCTTCAACGAACGGGATTCTCTGGCGTTGTCCCTTTATTAGACGCACATCGGCCCAACTTGCGCAAACCGCATCTGAACAGCCCCCGGCGTGGGGCTGTTTTTTTACGTGCAGGGTGTTTCTCCGGTTCAATCCCGGGGTAAGTTCTAGATTAGGGGAGTTTTCATATACATGTCAATAGTTCATAGTTCAAACCAGCACCCTGCTACATAATCGGCTCTCCCAAACCAAAAATGAGGTGATCGGTCATGCAGCCTTACCCTCCTGCGGATAACGGATACGACCCGTCGGATATTGAAGCCAACAAGGGAATGGCAATCATTGCCTATATTTTATTCTTTGTGCCGTTGATCGCCGCCAAGCATTCCCGCTTCGCCATGTATCATGCCAATCAGGGGCTGACCCTGTTCCTGCTCTTTGCTCTCTGCAATGTGGTGCTGGGCATCTTGCCCATCATCGGCTGGTTTCTGCTGCCTCTGGTGAATCTGGCGCTGGTCATCCTCATGATTCTGGGGATTGTCAACGCGGCCCAGGGACAGGCCAAGCCGCTGCCGGTTATCGGCGCGTATACGCTGCTTAAATAAGCCGCGGTTTCCCGGCAGCATCCGGGCTTTCCGAAGGAGCCCGCATCGGGGCGTTACTGGTAAGGCAGGCGGTTTTCTGTTGCGGAACTCAGAGACTCTTATAGCGGCAAAAACGGGAATTTGGATGAGTAGCGGAACTGAGAAACCGTTATTGTCCCTTACGCGGCGGAAACAGGGGAAAATAAGGCTGAAGCGGGGAATAAGCGCTCCTCAGTTCCGCTAGAGCGGGAATTAGCTGCAAAAGCTGATTTAAGAGTCGCTCAGTTCCGCTGCACTCTTCCGAGTGCAAAGGAGATAGTTAGTTGGTGCGCGTGGGCAGCAGAGCCAAACCGGAAATAGCGGCAGTTAACTGTCCGCTATTATAGAAACGAAAAAAACCGACAGACAAGCGCTGTCGGATTTTTTGGGTTGCCGGGCAATGCGACCTGATGATTATCGGCAGCTTCCTGCCGCTGCTTCTTATGCTTGCTGGCCGGAAGCGGCTTTGGCTTTGGCCGTTTCCTCCAGAAGCCGATGCAGCGATTGCACAGCATGCTCCGACGGGTCCCGGTTCATCAGATACATGGTCATGAAATACTGCAGCGGGATGGCGCAGGTATTGGGGCCGTCGGTAATCTGCGGGAACCCCAGCTCCAGCACAGGGCCCAGCTGCTCGTTGACCTCCAGATCGACATAAACCTGATTTTCCTCGGTAAACTCCTCCTGCACACCCTTCATCACCAGCGGCAGCACCACTTCCTGGAGGATCTTGTTGGCATCGTCATCCGTCTGCGGCGGATTGGGGAAGCCGCGGCTCTCGCCGGCCTGGATCATATCATAGAAAAAGGAGGCCAGCCAAAGCGGCGGATTGGCATTATTCTTATACACCTGAATCAATTCCGTCAGCATAAAGCCGCAGGTATAGAACTTGCCGTCCTTCTGAAGCCGGAAAGCAAACAAATGGCCGAAGCCAGGGTGAAGGGCAACCTGCCCGTCCACCTCATAGTCCTTATATTCATCCGCAAGGATATTGCGTGTCAGTTCAAACCAGGCCTTAACCTGCTGCTCCATCTCCAGCTGCTGTTCCTGTTCTTTTGCCGCTTCGTCTGCCGGTGTATTCGTCCCGTTATCGCTCATTGTAAAAAAGAATCCCCCCTTCAATTCCATCCTTTCTATCTTACCATACTTTCGGAAGAAAAAGAAAAGCTCATTTCTGCTGGAAAGTGTACGTATTGGCATGGTTAATCTTCAGCGTCACCTGCACCTCTTTGAGCGTGAATTTGGGCAGCACCGGCTCTCCGGAATCCCGGAGCCGCTTCCATACGGCGTTCTTCTTCCGGTAGAGCTCCTCCTCCAGCCCGAACAGATCCATGTTTTGCTTCTGCGACATCTGGAAAGCCGCGCGGATCTCGTCTTCGATTTTTTTGTTGCCTGCCTCCACAATGGTTTGGAAGCTGATGCTCTCGTCCGTATTTTTTTCAATGAGATTGGCTCTGCTGGTAACATGGATGGACAGCTGCAGCTCCTCCCCGGACAGGGTAATGTCCACCGAGGTCCGGGGATTGCGGATCAGAAGCAGGGCGCTGCCCCCGTTCTCAAGGTTCAGAGTCATGGGATAGCGGAACACCCGGTAATATTTCACAAAACGTGTCCCCTGGATGCTATGCTCCGGCACAAAGCCGTGGAGCGTATTTTTGCCGAGAACAAATATGCCGTCTGTCCGGGAAAGGGGGGGCTGCTTGCCCTGGTTGGACCAAATTCTGTTTTTGCTGGTAATGGAGGGCAAGAGGACAATGGAGGCAGGCTCACGGACGGCATTCATTACCCGCTGCAGATGCACCGGCTCCACATCCGAGCTTTGCCGGTAAATGGAGGTGGGCTCAAACATCACTGTGCTCTGGGCGGACAGGTTCAGGAGCGGCAGGGAGGACATCAGATTGGTAATCGGCTCACGGGTGCCATATACCCAGGGCGTATACCGCATTTCCCTGGAGCGCAAGATGCTGGAAAACACCTCATCCATTTTGGATTTCATGACGGATTCCGAGAGGATGACGGCTTTTACATGGGTCCAAACCGTTTGCTGCTGGGACGAATCGTAAATATGGTTTAAAGCGGCAATCACGCTTTTCCCCTCGCCTCTCCCCACCCAGATGGCATCGCTTCCGCTCTGGGGTGCGGAGTCGCTGCTCTCCCGCTTGGCGATGCTGGGGAAATCAATAATTTGGGCATACACCACATAATGGTCCTGGATATAATCCACTCCAAGGGCGGTGACGAAATTGGTATCCTGGGCCTCCCTCATATCCCAGCAGCCCGGAAGAATCAGCAGAGCCGCCAGCAGAGCCGCTATGTTCCGCTTCATATTTTGTTCCGGTCCTTTCCCGAGGTTTTATCCACCGTGTCCAGCATTTCCGGCCTGTTGACTTTGTTCATGCTGGGCCTCGTCAGGATGCCTGCCAGAAAATCCTTCCGGTTAAAGGGTGTGATTGGAGATAAATACGGAACCCCGAAATGCTCCAGTGAGGAAAGGTGAACCAGCAGCAAAAGAAAGGCCATCATGAAGCCGAACAGTCCGAAAAAGGAGGCGGATGCCAAAATAACGAACCGCAGTTGGGCTACTGTACCGTTCAGAATGGGGTCCACCAAGGTGTAGGAGGAAATAATCGAAATGGAAATCATCACAATCACCGTAGGCGAGGTGATGCCCGCCCGGATGGACGCGTCTCCGATAATAATGCCTCCCACGACGGTGACGGTCTGGCCGATGGCCCGCGGCAGCCGTCTGCCGGCTTCGGCGAAGATGTCGAACATAACCAGCATCAGCACGGCCTCCAAACCCACGGGCATGGGAAGGCCCTGGCGGGTATTGGCAATGGTGGCCAGAAGCGGCAATGGCACCTGGTCCAGATTGTAGCTGGTGAGCCCCACAAAAAAGCCGGGAAGAAACAGCGAGATCAAAAGCCCCACATACCGGAGCAGCCGCTGCATGCTGACGATGTGGAAGGGCATATTTTCGTCTTCCGGGGATTTTAACAAGCCGAACAGGGTGATCGGGGCTATGGTGGCCATGGGAGAACCGTCGGACATGAGCACAAAGCGGCCGTTCAGAAGAGAATCGGCGGCATAGTCGGCCCGTCCCGTAGTATCCGAGACAGGAAACAGCGATTTCAGGCGTCTGCCCATAACCATCCGCTCCACCATGGAGGTGCCGATTATCGCGTCCTGATCCACCGGCTCGATAGAACCGCGGATTTCCTCCAGAATGTCGGGGTTGATAATATCCTGGATATACAGCAGGGCCAGCTTGGTTTGTCCCCGCTTGCCTTTAGTGAACAGTTCCACGCAAAGAGAATGGGTGCGCAGACGCCTGCGGATCAGGGCAATATTGGTCTTCAGACTTTCCGTAAAACCGTCCCGCGGCCCCTTAATGGAGGGTTCCATAGCCGATTCCTCGGGGTTGCGGTTAGGCATATCGGATATATCCATGGCATAAACCGCATTCTGGCGCAGATGGGCAACAATAAGCTGACCGCTGAATACCAGCCGGGTCAACACGGTCAGCCAGCCCTCTTCTTCCTTCAGCGGCGACAAGGGAAGAGCGGACAGCTCCGCCAAATGGCCGCTCGCGTCTTCCTTAAGCCGGCTGCGGGCAGACTCCAGCCGGGGAATAATAAATTGGGGAATCTGCTTCTGGTCCACCATGCCGCCGCAATACATCAGAACCAGAGCATGCCTGTGTTCTTCCCCGTAACGGATTGTATGCAGGACCACATCGCCGCACCGGCGGAAATAGTCATAATAAAATTCCTCATCCGCCGCTGCCATGGACACGCGGTTTTCGCAGTTTTCGCTGTTTGGGCTGCTGCTGTCGCGGCTGCCCGGGTTGCTGTCCAGATTGTCCACGCGTATCTCCACTCCTTCCGGCCTTGGCGGCAATCACCGCCAATCCGGCAGCCGCCAGGCTAAGCAGCACCAGATTGGACGGGTAAAGCCATTCGCCTGTGTACTGATGCATGTATACATCGCTGATCGGGGCCAAACCGATGAGTACCAGAACCACGCAAATAAACAGCAAGGCGGTATTTTTTTGCCGCTCGGTTTTAATTTGCCACATTTCGACCGTTACATACAGAAGGAAGCATATCCGCAGGAACGAACCGGCCAGCCATTGGAAAATGGAAAGGAAATCCGTCTGGGAGAGAAATTTCCCCACTGTCGCCAGCCGCCATTCCTCATAAGCGGGAAAACGCTGGTGAATCGCCTCGTAAGGGTTGAATTCCGCTATGGCCCCAATCACCGGGCCGAAGGTAATGAATAAAACGGAGAAGCCCAGGATCAACAGAGTCTTAAGATTGATCCTCGACCGCAGGCCCGATTGCAGGATCAAAAACAAAATCAGCTCAAAAGCGCCCGCCATCACATAGACCATGCCGTTGATCACAGGCCAAATGCCATGCTCCAGCATGGGGAGCAGCTGATTGTAGTCCTTGTATTTCAAATTGATGGATGCAATGGTAAAGCCAAAAAGGCAGACCAGCGGCAAAAGAATCCCCGCCGTATTGGCGATAGCCCGCAGTCCCTTGCTGGAGGCCCTGTAGCAAACCAGCATCAGGAACAGGCTGGTTATCCCCATAGGCGTATTCAGCAGAAAATTGATTCTGACCCAAAGCATGGTTTCGTACATGGTTGAGAAAATATTGACGACGGCATAAAGCGTAAGCATAACCTGGAATACTACAGATACCGTGCGGCCTGCATGGCGGGATATCCAATGGATGAGAGGCTCATCCCCCAGCTTTTTGGCGATAAAATGCATGGTCAGCAAGAGCAGCAGCATAATGGGAGCGGTGCAGATGATACACATCCATGCGTCTCTTCCTGTGGCGCGGAGCAAAGCGGGAAGGATAAAGACATGGTTGGCCATGCCTGCACTCATCATCATGACCATGGCTCCTTGGAGCAGCGTAGGCTTGGGGGATTTCATCGGCTTCACTCCTCTCGCTTTAGTTGTTGTCATTTTTCTCCAAGGCAGGCGAGGGTATACATCGGCCGAAGCAAATAGGCAAACGGGCGCAAAGGCTGTATTTGATCCAAAAACCCTTGCATTCAAAACGAAAAACAAAAACAAAACAAAATTTCTTCACAAATTTCTCTAAATTGGGGCTTCATTTTTGGGCTGGACTGGCTTAAAATAAAAACATCTAGAGCGAATCAAAGATATTCAAAACATGCATCTGCTCCCACACTACGGATTTTCAAGGAGGAACCTGTTTTATGCAATTCGAATATTTGCATCCGGCCGACCAGATTATCATGATGATCCAACGTATTTACGGCTACGGCATGACCACCACGTCAGGCGGCAATCTGTCCATCCTCGACGACAACGGGGACATCTGGATTACCCCTGCGAGCATCGATAAAGGAAACCTGAACCGGGGCGACATCGTCTGCGTGAAGGCTGACGGCACTGTAGTCGGCAAGCACAAGCCCTCCAGCGAGTTCCCTTTCCACCAAATGGTTTTCCGCACCCGTCCCGACTTGAAGGCAATCGTTCATGCCCATCCTCCCGCACTGGTTGCCTTCAGCATCGTGCGCAAGGCGCCCGACATGCATCTGCTTCCCTTCGACCATGCTTTGGTGGGCGAAGTCAGAATCGCCGAGTACGGCCTGCCGGGAAGCTCCGAGCTGGCTGACAAGGTGGCCGCTGTGTTTGCGCAAGGCTATGACTCCGTCATGCTGGAAAACCATGGCGTTGTGGTCGGCGGCAAAAACCTGTTCGACGCCTTCAAGTCCTTTGAAACTCTTGAATTCATGGCCCGCATCGAAATCAACGCCCGCCGCATCGGCAGCCCGGTGTCCCTCACCGACGGACAGTTGGAGCAGGCCAAAAGCCGCAAGCCGCTGGAAATGGCCGACTTCACCCCGGAGCGCTTCAGCTCCGAGGAGCGGGAAGCCCGCCGCGAAATGTGCCGCCTGATTCAGCGCTCTTATGACCAGCGTCTGTTTACCAGCGGCCAAGGGTCCTTCTCCCAGCGTCTGTCCGACGGCTCCTTCGTCATCACTCCCTTCGGACTGGACCGCAAGTATCTGGAGCCCAGCGATCTGGTGCTGGTCAAGGACGGCGCCAAGGAAGCAGGCAAGATTCCCAGCCGCGCGGTGGCTCTGCACCAGGAAATCTACCAGGCCCAGCCTCATGTGCAATCGGTGATCATCGCCCACCCGCCGTACAGCATGGCCTTTGCCGTCACCAATGCCGGCTTCGATTCCCGGACCATTCCGGAGAGCTATATTCTCTTGCGCAGAACTCCCCGGCTTCCCTTCGGCGCCGCATTCCTCACGCCCAAGAAAACCGCAGAAGTATTCACCAAGGACAAGCCGATTGTCATCTGCGAAAACGACTGCATCATCGCTACCGGCAATTCCCTGTTGAATGCATTCGACCGTTTGGAAGTGTGCGAGTTCAGCGCCCAAGCCATCATCTCCGCCGGTGTGCTGGGCGATATCGTCCACATCGACGAGAAGCAAGTCTATGACCTGGAAGTAGCCTTCAACCTGCTGTAATTTGCGCTGACTATTCAGTATCTGCCGTGCCTCCATGCCCGCGGAGCGGAGAAATTCCGTCTGTCCGCTTTCGGGCATGGCCGGCGCGTGAAGATAGCATTATTTTTGCAGTGGCATGTGATTTTTTTCGCAAACACTAAAACACTTAATCTATGGAGGATGATCTCTATGTTGGCTGTTCGGAGACTGTATTGGCCCGCCATTAACCTGATTGGACCCGGCTGCGTGAAGGAAATCGGACAAGAAGTGATCAACCTGGGCAAAACCAAGGCCTTGTTCGTCACCGATAAAGTCTTGAACCAAATCAGCGTTGTAAAACAAGTAACTGATGTGCTGGATGCCAGCGGCATCGCCTATGTGGTCTATGACGATGTAAAGCCCAACCCGACTACCCAAAACGTAAACGACGGTCTGGCTCTGTACAAGGAAGCCGGCTGCGACTTCATCATCTCCCTGGGCGGCGGCTCCCCGCAGGACGCAGCCAAGGCCATCGGCATCCTGTCCACCAACGGCGGCAACATTGTGGACTATGAAGGCATCGGCAAGTCCAAGAACAAGTCCGCTCCCATCATCGCCATCAACACCACTGCCGGCACCGCCTCCGAAGTAACCGTAAACTACGTCATTACCGACGAGCACCGCAAAATCAAGATGGTGATGGTAGACCCCAACTCTCTGGCAACCGTTGCTGTAAACGATCCCGAGCTGATGGTGAAAAAGCCCAAGGGTTTGACTGCCGCTACCGGTATGGACGCGCTGACTCACGCCATCGAGGCGTATGTGACTGCAGGCGCTTTCCCGCTGTCCGACGCCATCGCCCTGCAAGCCATCAAGTTCATCGCCAACTCCCTGGAGAAAGCCGTTAACAACGGCGCAGATGTGGAAGCCCGCTCGGAAATGGCATGGGGCTCCTTTACCGCAGGCCTGTCCTTCTCCAACTGCGGTCTGGGCATTGTGCACAGCATGGCTCACCAGCTGGGCTCCGAGTATGACCTGCCCCACGGCGTAGCCAATGCCATTCTGCTGCCGTACATCATGGAATTCAACCTGGATTCCGCGCCCAAGAAGTTCGCCGAAATCGCCGAAGCGATGGGCGAAGACACCTCCAAGGCCGCAAGTGACCTGGAAGCCGCCCAACTGGCGCTGGCCGCTGTCCGCAAGCTGTCCAAGGCTGTAGGCATTCCGTCCCTGAAGGAAACCTCCTTCAACCCGGACGATGCCGCCAAGCTGGCTGACCAAGCCATGCGCGACGTATGTACCGGAGGCAATCCGAAGCCGGTTACAGCCGAAGACATGGTCGCCCTGTACCTGAAGGCGTATAACGGTTAAGCCTTCTTATCCCGGGAGATGCTTCTCCCGGCGTGACAATCCCTGCCGCAGCTGTTCACGCAGCCCGCGGCAGGGATTTTTTGTTTCCGTTATGCTGGTGCGTGGAGTCCCCGCGCGCCTCTCTGCATATTTCCCGGTTATGGACCGCATACTGGTAGTTGGGGAAAGATCTTATAGTAAGGAGAGTGGCCTCCATGCCCCAATGGTTTGAAATTGCCTGGAGAACCGTGCTGGCTGTAATCATTTTGTTTCTAATGACCAAGCTGCTGGGCAAACGGCAGGTATCCCAGCTGTCCTTGTTTGAATATATCACCGGTATCACCATCGGCAGTATTGCCGCCTATGTTTCTCTGGATGCGGAGACGGAATGGGGGTTGGGGCTGGTCTCCCTGACAGTGTGGGTGGCTTGCTCGTATGGCATTGAATTCGTGCAGATCAAGAGCAAAAAGATGCGGGATTTTATCGACAGCAAAGGCTCCGTGCTGATTGAACACGGCAAGGTGCTGGAGAAAAATCTGAAAAAGGAGCGGCTGACCACCGACGAGCTGATGGAGCAGCTCCGCAAAAAATCCGCCTTCCGTCTGGCAGATGTGGAGTTTGCCATCATGGAGCCCAGCGGGGACATCAATGTGCTCCTGAAGCGGGAAAACCAGCCGTTGACGCCCAAGGATCTGGGCATTCCCGTGCAGCCGGAGAAGGAGCCGCAAACCGTGATTATGGACGGTCAGATTATGGAGGAAGCGCTGCGGAAATCCGGCCGGGACCAGCATTGGCTGGACAAAAAGCTGGCTGAGGTCAAAGCTGCAGTTCCCGATGTTTTTCTGGGCCAAATTGACGGCAGCGGAGAGCTGTATGCGGACTTTTATGATGACCGGCACAAACAACCGAAGCAGCAGAAGAACGCCGGCCTATTGTCTGCCCTGAAGGAATGCGAAACCAAGCTGGCCCTGGCCGGGGTAACGGAAACAGAACCTGCCGCCAAACAGGCGCTGCAGGACGCCTCCGCGGCGCTGGACAAGCTGTTCCGGGAGCTGCAGGGCAAGCTGGCTCACACAGACTCTTAATGAATCGCCGTCTGAGGACAAGCAGAAATCTGGCTAACGAATCTACCTCACGCTATTTCGCGAAAACGGGCATGGTAAAAAATCTAACGAATCTATAGCGCGTTATTTGCCGGTTTGAACGCCTTTCGGCGCAAATTTCGGACAAATAGCGATCCTACGATTCGTTAGATTTCAAACATGCTCACCTATGGTCAAATAGAGATGCACAGATTCGTTAGAGCTTCTCCCATTTTGAAGCTTTCAAGACAGCCCTTTTCCGGGAGAGATTGCAGCTTGCTTAGGGCAAGCTTATGATCTGGAGAACTCGATCCAGTCGATGACCAAGCCCGGTTTGGTAAACTCCAGCTTCAATAGGTACAGCCCGGCGGCCAGCTCGATCTTGCCCAGTCTCCGCCTGATCCATTTGCCGTCCGTTCCGTTGGTTTGGACCGTGGCCATCTGCTGTCCGTTCAGCGTTACGTTGCAAGCGCTTTGGGCCAGGCTGTTGTCCGGCGACATCAGCTGCACGGTGATCCAGAAAGCGCCGCCCCGGCTGGATTTGATGCAAACGGAGCCATCCGCCAGCGGCCGGACCTGCCCGTCTTCCTCCAACTCCTGCGCTTGCCGGGAGTCAAGGGACTCGTCGGCCGCAAAAGCCGTTATCTCCGTCTCCATTACAAGCTGCCCGCGGGCAAATACAGGAGCCTTCAGCAGGTAACTGCAGATGTTCATGGCACTGCGCTGCAGCTCGCCGCGGGTCAGTTTCCCGTTCTCCAGGGATTCCAGCGTGTTATCGTCACTGGAGTTGATGGCCGCCCCGTAATTGTCGACGACCATATACAGATCGTTCTGGGCCCGGACCATGGCGCCTGTGTTGCTCCTGCCGCCGGCGCCTGCGTGAATCGGATCGTTCATTCTGGCCCACCAGTCGGTCATGACGATGCCCTCAAATCCCCATTCCCCGCGCAGCACTGTAGTATTCAGATCATAATTGGAGGCCGACCAATAGCCATTGACCGGGTTATAGGCCGTCATAACGGATGACGCCCCCGCATCCTTCACCGCCATCTCGAAGCCCTTCAAATAAATCTCCCGCAGGGCCCGCTCCGACACAACCGCATTTACCGTCTGCCGGTACTTCTCCTGGCTGTTGCAGGCGAAGTGCTTCAGCGTGGCGTCCGAACCGCCCTGCTTGATGCCCCGGACGCAAGCAACCGCGAACCGCCCCGTAATCAGCGGGTCCTCGGAGAAATATTCAAAGTTCCGGCCGTTCAGCGGATTGCGGCGGATGTTAAGTCCAGGACCCAGCAGCGTATCGATCTGATTGCTCCGCAGCTCCTGTCCTTCCATCACATACAGCTCTTCCACCAGCTCCGGGTCCCAGGTGGAGGCAAGCAGCGTGCCGATTGGCACCTGGGTGGCCTTATGGCCGCTGTCCATCCGAATGCCCGAAGGACCGTCGGAGGTGCTGGCAACCGGGATGCCGTAATGGAGCAAACCATCCGTCACACCGCCGAAGGCGGAGGCGGTTCCCGGCGTAACCAGCGGGCTGCACATGCCTTCCCCGCGGACCAGGGCCGCCAGATCGGAGTCGGACAGCTGGGCGATAAACGCCTCCAGGCTGACCCGCCCCTCATGCACATCACGCAATTTATAGCCCTGATCCCCCGTCTGCTCCAGACTGGCCGGCAGATTGCCGGCAATCCGGGCTTCCAGCGATATTTGACGCACCGGAGCCGGTTCATAGACCAGCTCATAGCTGCCATCCGGCCGCCGTTGGCCCGGCTTCATCCGGGTGAACGCTTCCACAGGCGCCAGCGCTTCCTCCAGCTGCCGGATCACTTGCAGCGTTTCCACCCGGTATCCTTCCTGACCTTCCACACTTACATGAACCAGCTTCTTGACGCTGACGCCTGCGTACAGCCGGTATACGCCCTCTTCCAACACGTAAGCGGACTTATGACCGGTCACACCGCCATCGTCATAAGCAGCCATATCTTTTACGGAAAAGCTGATGGTCAGCCGCTCCGACTCTCCCGGTTGAAGCAAGCCCGTTTTCTTGAAAGCGGCCAATACCTTGGCGGGACGACCCAGCTTGCCCTGGGGAGCTTCATAATAGAGCTGGACCGTTTCCTTGCCGGAATAAACCGCTCCCGCATTCGTTACCGTCACATCTACTTGGAGCAGGGTTTCCCCGCCGCCGACCACAATCTCGGCTTCGCTTGGCTCCAGCCTAAACTCGGTATAGGACAAGCCGCAGCCAAACTCATACAGCACCTTTTCCGGGCAGAATGTCTCAAAATAGCGGTAGCCCACATACACATCTTCCTGATAAATATTATTCCATTCATTGCCGTGATTGCGGGTGGACGGATAATCGTGAATAGAGTGCGCAATCGTGTCCGTCAGCTTGCCGCTGGGTGCAGCATCCCCAACCAGCACATCGGCGATGGCGTTGCCGCCTTCCATCCCGCCCTGCCAGGCATAGATGACGCATGGAATCGGATGAACATAAGCCTCATCAGCCATCCAGCTCATATCGATAATATTGGACACATTCAGCACAACAATGGTCTGTTCAAATTCGGAGGCTACAAGCCGCAGCATGTCCTTCTCTTCTGCCGTCAGCTGATAGCTGCCCGGCTGATCCGCATTGTCCTGGTCTTCGCCTGCCGTCCGCCCGATCACCACAATGGCTTTATCCGATTTCTGCCGGGCTTTCGCCACCAATTCCCCGGTCAAGGGCATTTCCTTCTGATGCCACGGTTCGGCCGCCCAGCCGCCCCCTCCGTTGTCAAACGGGTTTTGCTCCACCCATTTTTCGTACAAAGCGGCCAATTCTTCATTCAGCAGAATGTCCTTCTTCCCGCGCAGCCCGCCCAGCAGATTGGTGGTATACGCCACATTCACGCTGCCGCCGGAGCCTGTGCCGCTGCGGTAATAATTGATCTGAATCCGCCCGAAAACGGAAATCCGGTCTCCTTTTAACAAGGGCAGGACTTGTCCCTCATTCTTTAACAGTACGGCTCCTTCCGCCGCAACCTTCCTGCTGAACTCGGCAAACCCAACCAACGGGATGCCAAACTGTGATGTGCTCAACATGTTCCCTCCTGTGTCTCACTATGTTTTTCATAATGGGCGCGCTCCGTGAAGCCTCCCAATTATTTCTGCGAATTGTTTTGCGGAACCGGCCTCAAATCGCTTGGCGCCACGCCGAAATATTTGCGGAATACCTTGGCGAAATAGCTCACGTCCTGATAGCCTACGGCATTGGCCGCGTCATAAACCTTGGCCCCCGCCGTCAGCAATTCCTTGGCCAGCTCCATCCGTCTGGTCAGCACATAGTTGGAGAAGGACTCTCCCGTCTCTTTTTTGAACAGCCGGCTCAGATAGGACGGATTCACAAACAGCCGCTCCGAAAAAGAATGCAGACTTAAATCCTCGGCCAGATGCTTTTCCACCGATTCCAGAATCTTCTTGACCATTTGGTGGCTGCATTGACGCCGTTCGCTATCCATATAATACCACACTTCGCCGACAACCCGTTTGGCCCACTCCATGATTTGGTCCTTGGTGGTCAAGCTGTCCAACGAGCGAAAAATAGGGTAGTCTGCTTGCAGCACTTTTTTCATCGAAAACCCTCTTGATTGGATGAACCTAGTAAAAACCCCACTTAAATACAATACATATTCGTGGACCAGCTCGGCGGAGGCATGGCTGAAGGCATGCTGCAGATACTCCTCGATCAGTCCGTTGGCCTGATCCACCTCATCCGTCTGGATGGCAATTTCCAGCTGTCGCTCAAAGTTTGGGTTGAATTCAAGAGTTCCCTCTTCCTTCTTGACCTCCAGATACGGGATGGCGATGGCATGGCCGTAAACCGTCCGCTCCTGAAGGGCCCGGCGGGCTTGACGGTAGGAGTGAACCACCTCGGAAGGACCGAATACCGTACCGAGACCGGCGGATGCGGTCAGCTTCAGGCATTCCTCCACCACCTGCAGCAGCCGGGACACCACCGTATTAGCCCGCTTGGTCAACTCGCTGTCCGGCTCCCCCTCCTGGGCAAAAAACAGCAGCACCGTCGATCCATTGGCATCATTGAAGGCCTGGCAGACCGTGGGGTCCACAAATTCCTTGGCGATGCATTCCAGGGAAAATTGCAGCAGGGACGAATCCGCCGCCGTGAACCTGGTTTCATCCTCGCCCAACGGATCGATCTCGCATACGCATACCAGAAACCGGGTATACCCGGTTATGCCCACATTCAGCTCCATCGCCTGCTTGCGCCACTCCCACTCCGCATACCGGTTCATAATCCAGTTGCGGAGGAAATCGTTCTGAAGCTGGGGAAGGCGGCTTTGCCACAGCCGTTTCAGCTCCTCCACATTATGCTTTTCCATCAGCGACTGGCGGATTTGCCGGGCGGCTTCCGTCACAGCAGCTATAATTTCCTGGTCTCCCGCCGGCTTCAGCAAATATTTCATCACGCCAAGCTCAATGGCCCGTTGGGCATAGTGGAAATCATTATGGCCGCTTAGAATCACAATTTTCATCTGGGGCTCCTGCTGAAGCACCGTCTCGGCCAAAGCCAGCCCGTTCATCTCCGGCATCTCAATGTCCAGGAGCAGAATATCCGGCTTGCGCTGCTCCATCATGGCCAGAGCTTCCTTGCCGTCAGCGGCAAGCCCCACCACTTCGATGCCATGGCTCTCCCAGGCAATGCCGTTGGCCAGGCCGTTGCGGATGCGAATCTCATCCTCCACGATCATCAGATTCATGAATTCTCCCCCTCCCATTGACTTCTGCAGCGCTGTACGGGCAAATCGACGGACACCGTGGTGCCTTCGCCTTCCCTGCTGTCAAAATAGAGCTCTGCGGAATCCCCATAATAAATTTTGATTCTGGCCTTCACATTCAGCAAGCCGAAAAATTGCCCGGACCGTTCCGCCGATGAATAGGAATCATTCCCCGAGACCCGGTCCAACGCATTCCTAAGCTGGAGCAGCCGCGGGGCGGCAACGCCTTTGCCGTTGTCGGATACCCGCAGGATCAACCGGTCCCCTCTCATTTCGGCGCTGATGACCAGTTCTCCGCGGGCTGTTTTTTTCTCCAGCCCATGCAGGATGGCATTCTCCACCAGAGGCTGCAGAATCAGCTTCAGCACATACAGGTTCCGGCATTCCTCAGCAATCTTGTATTCCACCGTAAACTGTCCGTTGAACCGGATCTGCTGCACCCGGATATAGTACTGCAGATGGGTGGCCGTCTCCTCCACGGTGAAAGCCTCCTGTCCTTTGGAGAGACTGAGCCGGAAAAACCGGGACAGGTTCAACACCATCTCCCCGATGTCATCAGCATCGTATTGTTTGGCCGACCAGTAGATGGAGTCCAAGGTATTGTACAAAAAATGGGGATTGATCTGGGCCTGAAGAAATTTAAGCTCCGTCTTCGTCAAGCGCAGCTGCTGCTCGTAGATATCCTTAATCAGATGCCGCTGCTGCTCCACTGTCTGGTTGAACGCCTGGGTCAGATAGCCCAGTTCATCCTCCCGCTTGTTCTCCAGTTGGACATCCAGCTTGCCGATCCGCAGCTGCTTCATGCCGTGAACGAGAGCGGAAACCGGCGCCGCAATCCCGCTGTATATGACCCAGGAAATCCACAGCGCCACCAGAAAGCTGATGGCAATGATGCAGTAGGTGAAGATTTGCAGCGGCTTCGATTTCTTATAAATCTCCTCCTCCGGCTGCATCATCAGGAGGGACCACCCGGAGCGGGGAGACACTACCCGCAGCATCAGCATCTTGCCGGAGGAATCCGGCGCTTCCCGGACCACATGATTCTCGTCCGGATCGTCCCACCGGGGCACCGGCTGATCCGCGCCTGCGTTGGAGGCTACCAGCCGGCCTGTATTGTCCAATAGATACATGCGCGACGAGCGGCTCGGAATCAGATGGTCCAGATAGAGCAGCAGCTTGTCCTTGCGAAGAGACATGAGCAGCACATTCGGGCTCGGGCTCTGGTTGCGGTTGTACAGGTCCATCAGCCGCACCAGGAGAATCTGGCTTTGGTCATAAATGGGATCAGGCGAGCCGCTTAGGTCCTGCAAATCCCGGTCGGGCAAATATAAGACAATCCCACCGTTGGCTTTTACCGCCTCCTGAAACCAAGCCTCCTCCCGGAAATTATCCCGGTGCACCGCGCCCTTGCGGCCTGAAATCATCAGCCCGGATTTGCTGTGAAAGATCATCGTGTCCGTAAGGGACTGGTTGACAGCGGTAATATTGGTCAGTTGGTCCAGAATCCGGGCGAAGTCAATTACCGCAGAGGGGGCAAGCACGTCCTCCGTCTCGTTCAGCCGGGAGGTGAGATTGACATCCGTGGAGATCATGGTGGATAAATCCCGGAAGCTGCCCAGAGTCAGATCCACATATTCCAAAGCCGAGCTCATGGCGCTCATGGTCCGCTCCCCCAGCTCCTGCTCCAGAATAAGGCGCGAGCGGAAATTGGCGAATAAGCTAAATGCAATGAAGGGAATCAGGGTCAGGATAAAATAACACATCAATCTTACCTGAATCGAACGTTTGTACTTTTCCCTGAACCCGGTCAGCCACCTCATGCCATTTCCCCCAATCTCGCTGATTGCACGGCTTCTCCTCCAATCGGGAAGCGGGCTTTCCGATTGGGACTAAAAATGCGTCGAAATGGCGCTCGTGAGAGCGCCATTCCGGCAACCTGGCTACAATCATTTATTTCCTGGCTACAACCATTTATTTATTGTTGGCGTACCACTCATTGACTTCCTTGGTGATCTCGTCCCCGCCCTTTTTCTTCCACTCGCTCACATAGGTATCGTAAGCATCAATAGGCAGCTGACCCACCACGATTTTGACAAAATATTCTTCCTCCAGCTTGGCCAGCGCACTGTTGTTCTTGCCCATGGAAGGAGTGGGAGTTCCCGTGAATTTGCTCGGCATGGCGTTGGCATTGATCATATCCACAGTCGCATTCAAATTATACTCCAATCCAAGGGAGTCCAGCCGCTCCCGGTCAGCGGTATTCTTATACGGGCGGAAATATTCGCTCAAGGTCTGGCGGTAAATATGCTTGGTGTGCTCTTCATTATTGGTCACAATCTTGCCGTTCTCGTTCTTCCACACCTCATTCTCAAAGCCCAGCAGAAGCGTCTTGTATCCGTCTCCCATGATATAATCAATCATGCGGACTACAGCGTCCGGGTTCTTGCTTGTCACCGGCACCACATTATACGAGCTGACGAGCTGGTAGCCTACCGTTCCCTTCTTGCCGTCCTTGCCGGTCGGGAAGCCCAGCGCAATCCAGTTTGCCTTGGGATCGTTCTTCTTGCTGCTGGCAATGGAGCTTCTGGTCTCGTGCCATTGGCCTACGAAAAAGCCTACCTTGCCGCTGGCTATCTTCTCGTTCAAGGTCGCCGCCTTGTTAAGCGGCCATTCGGGATCGATCAAGCCCTCCTTATGCAGATCGGCCATAAAAGCCAACGCCGCCTTGGTCTCCGGGAGGGTGACCGTACTGACTAGCTTCCCGTTCTGCTCCATCCAAATCCCCTTCTGGACGCCGAATGCTCCGAAGATGGGCGCCGTTCTGCCCAGCTTCTCCAGCATGCTGAAGCCAAAGGTGTCGTTTTTGCCGTTTTTGTCCGGGTCCTGGGTGGCGAAGGCTTTCATAACCGCTTTGTATTCATCCAGGGTCTGGGGAGGCTGCAGCCCCAAATTATCCAGCCAATCCTTGCGGATATAGAAAATCTCGTCGCCGAAAACCGAGTTCATGCCGGGAATGGCATAGATTTTGCCGTTAAAGGTAACAGACTTCCAAGCCTCCTCCGGAATGTTCTTCAGAAGGTCCTGGCCATACTTCTTCAATACATCGTCCAAGGGCTGAAGCGCTTTTTGGCGGACGTAGTTTTCCACCCAATCGGCGCTCCAGGTGGAGATCATGTCCGGCAGGTTGCCGGAGGACATAATGACATTCAAGGCATCCACATAACCGTCTGCCGGAGGATAGGTTACCTTGATATCCAGATTCGCGCCCTTGCGAATGTAGTCGAGATACGGATTATTGTTCTCATTCAGCCCATCTGGGAATTTCCGCCCCACATTATTCAGGACAATGGAAATGGATTTCTTCTCAAGCGCAGGCGCTGCGCTTGTCTGGGGAGCCGCGGAGCCGCCCGGCGAAGGAGAAGCCGATGAGTTTGAGCTGCCGCCACCGGAAGAGCATGCTGTGCTGGTGGCAAGCGCCAGCAGCAGGGAGGCCGATACAAATCCTTTTACTTTGTTATTCATTTGCGAGTACCCCTCTCTTAGGGCGTGTCTGACAACCCGCTTGAGGGCAGCTTTCACCGCCTTTTCGCCCCATGCTTCGTTACTTCCGCTTGACGTACCCCCGGTACGCCTTCACGAAAGTGCCTTGCCTGGAACGAAAATTCTGCAAAATCTGCTCCCCTCGGAGTTATCAGACACACCTAGCCAATTATATCGTCTGGGGATGAGAAAAGAAATTACCCCTTGACTGAGCCGATCATGATGCCTTTGACAAAATGCTTCTGCAGGAACGGATACAGGATCAGAATCGGAATGGTGCTGGCCATAAGCGCCGCCGCCTTCAGCGATTCCAGCGCCAGCAGGGAGTTGTCCAGGCTGCTGGGCCCGTTGGTATTCATGTTGGATTGGTTGAACATAATCAGCTCCCGCAGGTATACCTGCAGCGGATGCAGATGACGGTTGGTCACATACAGCACGGCATCGAAGAACGCGTTCCAGTTTCCTACGGCGGACCACAGGCAGAGGGTAGCGATAGCCGGCATGGACAGGGGGATCATGATGCGGAACAGAATTCCCACATTGCTGGCCCCGTCAATCCGGGCCGATTCCTCCAGCTCCTGGGGAACACTCTGGAAGAAGTTCTTCAGGATAATCACACTGAAAGCGCCAATGGCATTGGGAATGATATAAGCCCAGAAGGTATCCAGGAGCCCGGTTGCCTTTACCACCAGATACTTGGGAATCATTCCTCCCTGGAACAACATAGTGAAAACAATCAAAAACAGGATGGCGGACCGTCCTTTGATATAAGACCTGGATAACGGGTATGCTAACAGACAAATGAGCAGGATGCTTACTCCCGTACCGGCCACTGTTCGCAGAACGCTGATTTGGAAGGCTCTCCAAAAAGCATTTTCGTTCAATACTTCCCTATAAGCATCAAACGAGAACTCTACCGGCCACAGGGTAACCATGCCGGACACGATAGCATGGTGACTGCTCAGAGATTGTGCCGCCACGTGGATGAACGGCAGCATGGCCGCAATGGCAAACAGCCCCAGAAAGATTGAATTGATGGAGGAGCCTATGCGTTCTCCCAAGGTTAATTTCATGTCGACTCCCCCTTACCAGATTCCTTCTTGTCCGATTTTCTTGACGGCTTTATTGGCGGAAACAACCAGGATCAAGCCAATTACGGACTCGAAGAGTCCTACTGCCGTTGTAAAGCTGAACTCGGCCTGGGTAATGCCCATCCGGTATACATAAGTCTGAATAACGTCCGCTACATCGTACACCAACGGACTGTAAAGCACGAAGATCTGCTCAAAGCCCACATCCAGAATGCTGCCAAGCCGCAGCAGCAGCATGATCACGATAGTGCTTAACAGAGATGGAAGGGTGATATGGGTGATTTGCTTCCACTTGCCCGCTCCGTCCATAATTGCCGCCTCATAAAGCTGGGGATCGATTCCCGCAATGGCAGCCAGATAGATGATTGCGCCCCACCCGACTTCCTTCCACAGGTCACTGATCACCAGTATGCTTCTGAACCAGTTGGGATCGGCCAGAAAGAAAATTGGCTTGAAGCCCAGCCATTGAAGCAGTTCATTGACCATGCCGGTAGTCGGCGACAGCAGATTGACCAATACGCCGCCGATGATGACCCAGGACAGGAAGTGGGGCAGGTAAATCAAGGTCTGAACAGATCGCTTGAAGAACATATTCTTAATTTCATTCAGCATGATCGCCAGGATGATCGGTCCCGGAAACCCCCAGATAAGCTTGTAGAGGCTGATGACTAACGTATTCCTGAATATCTCATAAAACTCGGAATCCGTGAACATGGCCTTGAAGTGGGCCAACCCCACCCACTCGCTTCCCCTGATTCCGCTGAACACTCCATAATCCTGGAAGGCAATAACGATGCCGGCCATCGGCAAATATTTGTAAATGATAAAGTACAGGATGCCCGGCACCATAATCAAATATAGATCCCAATGCTTCCTGATGGACAAGCCCCATCCGGACTTTCTGCGCGTGGGCGCTATCGCTTTTTTGGCGGGCGCCGCTTCCTCCATCAGCATGGATGTTCTCTCCTCTCTCTCGGTGTGCTCTCTTTCGGAAATGACGGATTCGTACGCATCCGGTATCTTTATTGTATCCGCAGGAGCCCACCGGTTTAAGAGAGAGACATGACCATTTACCGTAATCTAATGACTTTTGTTCCGGAGGCGGCAGCGTCGGCCCATTCTATTGTTTTGCCGCCAATAACCGCAAAACCATGGCAACTGCCTCAGCGCGTGTAGCGGAATTCAGAGGCGCCAGAAGATTGCCGTCCGTCCCCTGCATAATGCCCGCGCCCACAACGGCTTCTATCGGTGCTACGGCCCAGGGCTCAAGATGACCGCTGTCGGCATAGGCCGACACAGCCTGCGGATTCCCGGCAGCCACGGCGCCCAAAGCACGGGCCAGCATCACGGCAAGCTCCTGGCGCTTGACAGGCAGATTGGGGCGGAAGGTATGGTCATCATAACCGGACACAAGTCCGGCGTTGACCGCCCTTTGCACGGAGGGCGCAGCCCAGCTGCCGATATCCGCTTCATCGGCAAAGCCGTCAGCCTGGTCCCCGTCGTCGGACAGCAGCAGCGCCTGCGCCAGCATAACCGTAAATTCCTCGCGGGTAATCATCCCGTCGGGTCTGAAGGTTCCGTCCGGATAACCGGACACAAAACCAAGCTCAACGGCCTCGAGGATCGTATCTTGAGCCCAATGGCCGGTCAAATCGGCAAGCGGCTTCAGATCCCGGTCCATCCGAATGGCTGCCTCCAGCTTCAATTGATGCTCAGTCATAACCAGCGTTGAATCCACCAGCTTGGCATTGAGCAATTGGACGGAGGCTTCTCCTCCCCGAATCCGCTGGAATTGGAATGAAGCCAGCTCAAGCCTCCCGTTATGGCCCGGAACTGACCCGGTGCGGGTATAAGCATAGCGGACCTTGCCCCGGCTTTGGATCGGTTCCACGGTAAAACCGGGCAAAGCGGTGGTGGCGCCTGTGAATTTCAACCGTAAGGGATCGTAACCCACAACCAGATCGTATGCATACAAATCCGCCGCATTCGACGCCGCAACGGTTACCGTAATGTTCTCTTCTCCACCGGATACGGCCAGAACGAACGGCTCTTTTTCCTCCTCCGCAAAGACCCATATCCCCGGCCAAACAGCCAGACATAACAGGAAGCTTGCGCAAACCAGCATCAGCCGCTTAAGTTGAATCATATTCTTCATCCCTCTGCCGTTAATCGTTAAGCCACTCGGAGAGAATCAATTGGGCAACGGCCGCCAGCGATTGAATCGTAATTTCCTGCTGATCCAGCATGTCTGCAGCCTCAATTTCGCTCCACCTGCTGTCTGTGGATTGAACGCCGAAATATTGGGCCATCAACGACAAGGTTTTAATCGTAATTTCCGGCTCGCCGGGGATCAGGCTAATCCGCTGCCCCTTGAATTGTTCAACCTTGCCGTTAAGGGTAGTCACGGCGGCATCAACGGTGGATTGGCCGGCCGAGCTGTTCAGAATATTCTTGGCGGAGTTGATGGCATCGAGCAATGCTGTTTTGGCCGCCGACGGATATTGGCCAATCTTGGTGCCTGTCACCGCCTTGTTATACAGCTCCTCCGCTTTGGTTACGGCGCTGTGCAGCACTTCCTTATTCGCAGGAGCATCAACGTTCACCGAGGCGGAGAAGGCGGCTACGGCAGTATTCAGTGCAGCCAGCGCATCATTGATCTGCTGCTGGGTAGCTGTCGGCTGCTGGTATACGGCGGAAGCGGTCTCGATTGCAGCAAGCAAGGCTGCCTTTGCCCCCGATGGATATTGTCCTGCAGCTGTACCCTCCACGGCAGAATCATGCAGATTCCGGGCAGAAGCGATGGTTTGGCCCAATTGAGTCCGGTCTGCTGTAACCACGGTTACAGTCTGAACCACACCGGCGGTATCGGCGGCAAAGGAAATGTTCCCGGGCCCTGCTGCGGTAAAGGCTGTCACAGCCAACGTGACCGGTCCGGCAGGAGCCTGCGCTTTGACTCTCCCCATCAATTGAAACAGCTCTCCTCCCGCCGACAAAGATCCGTTGGTGGAGGACAGGATGACACGGATCAGGCCTTCGGTTTGTTTGATTGCCGTCCCCAGCACTTGCAGGCCGGAACGGACGGGCACAATAGCGCTGCTGTCCAGCCCATGCTCCCCGTATACATTTGGGGTAACGGCATACTCCAGTACAGCCGGATCAAATTGGATAATGGCATCAATAATATTATATTCGTAGGTGCTGGCTGTAACAGATACCGCTGTGGTGACGGGCTCTCCCACAAAAGCCACACCCGTTCCACTTAACCGGACCTCAGGCGGAATCGGGTCTTCACTTGGTTCCGAATAGGGCTGCCCGTATACCTCCATCTCAAATAATCGGGCCCGCTGGTCGTAGATCGGGTTGCCTTTGGTAATATACAGACGCAACCGGTCCGTATGGACAGGCGCGAAGCTCAAGTCGCTGTATTCGCCCCAATAATTGTCCTTGGTATTGCCGGTTACGGTCTTCACCGTATCCCAACTGCTGCCATTCCAAGCTTGAAGCTCGAAATCGGCGATTTGCATGCCCATGCCGTCGATTTGGCCGCTCCACAGCCGGACGTGATCGATCAGGTAAGAAGCGGTCCAATCCAGCTCGAGCCAGTGGGGGCCTTCCGGTCCGGTGACCCAACGGTCTTTGGCGTCATGCTTGATCCCGTTGATCGCCCGCTCAGGCGGGAACTCGCCGCTTTCGTGGCTGGAACTGGCTGTTGCCGCTGCCAGCGGGGCGATATTCGTCTCAAGCAGCGGAGGGGTAACTGTAATTGTAAAATCCCCCTTGACGCCGGACCCGTCCGTAGCGGCCGCTGTTACTTTTATCTTTCCCGGTCCGGACGCTGTCAAAAGACCGGATGAATCAATGGCCGCCAATGCCGTCGGCTGACCGTCGGTCCCCGTTACACTCCAGGCGACAGCCCGCTGTTCCGCATTGTCGGGCTTGACCGCAGCCAGCATCTGCAGTGTGCCGCCTGCATCAATGGCAGTGATCCGGTCCTTGGGAAGCACATCAATGGCGTAGACATAAACCGGCTCTTTCTCAATGACTGCCGGATTGGGATCATGCTCCCAAACCTCAATCTCGAATACACGGGCCAGCTTGTCGGTAGTCGTACCATTGTCGGTGCCTTTGGTGATATAAATCCGAAGCTTGCTGGCGGTCACCTTCGGGAATGTCAAATCGTTGAATTGTCCCAGCAAACCGTCCTTGGTGTTGCCGGTGACCTGTGCCGCTGTTTGCCAAGCGGCTCCGTCCCAATATTGAACCTGGAAGTCCCTAAGCTGCCATCCGTTAGCACCTGTCCCGGCGCCGCTCCAAACCCGGACCCGGTCGATCTCATAGCTTTGGCTCCATTCCATCTCCAGCCAATGGGGCGGATTCGTACCGCCCAGGGCGATCCACCGGCTGTCGGGATTACTTTTGACGCCGTCCACTGCCTTGGAGGGAGGATATAATCCGGAGGCATGGCTGGAGCTGGCCGTCAAGGCTGCCAACGGCGCCAGATTCTGCTTGCCCGGACTGGGTTCCGTTGTTGCAGGCGGCACAGCAGGCGGCTGTACCTGGCCGAATTCATAAAGCAGCAGATCGTCGAAGGTTACCGTACCCGCTGCGCCTTGTTTGTACATATAGATGATGGCGGTGGTATTGGAGCTGCCGGTGGTAAACGTCACTTCCTTGGCGGTATATGCTGCAGAGCCGGTGGAAACATCCTTTGCCGTACCGCCGTAATTTTTCACGCCGATTACGGCGGAGCCGCCGCCTGTGGCGATGGCGTAGCCCGACAGCTTGTAGATCGTATTGGGCTTGACCGTCACGGTCTGCTCAATACCCGAAACAGCCGCTGCCAGTGTGGCTGCATGTGTGCCAGTGCGGGCTCCGGTATCGGTTACCGTCGCCTCACCGTAAGTATTGCCCCAGCCGGTGAAATCTCCTTCTTCGAAGCCGGGGTTTGCCAGAAGATTGCTAACCTCCGCTCCCGGCGGCAGCTCTCCGGGCTGAAGTCCCGCGCCCTCATAAGCGCCGATATTGGGCTTGCTGTCCGCCGGAACCGGATTGCCGAAGAAATCCTTTCCGCCGTTATTGGCAATGATTTTGCCTGCGCCGATGGCCGGCGATCCCGACAGCAATTGGTAACCGCCAAGCGTATCCCGGCCGATTCGGCCCGTTCCCGGAGCAGCCAGCAAGGGGTCCGCCACCATTTTATTGGCGTCCAGATTCAGCACGCTTTGCGGATGATTGCCATAGAACAGGTTGTTGTCAAAAACATTATTGGTGCTCGATCCAAAATTGTAGTCGCCCGTACCCAAGTTGACAATGATGTTATTGGTGTAAGTCGTATTTTTGGCCCAGCCTCCCCAGTTCAGGGTATCAACGACCTTGGTTGTGGAGCCGGGCGGAATGTATACCGTGTTATTGTAAACATGAGTGTTCTCCGGAGTGCCGCTGTAATTGAAGACGGCGCCCAGATCATTTTGGCTGATATTATAGCGGATGACGGTATTGCGGTTATAGGTTCCGGCCTGCGTACCGTCGTTGACCGCCAGCGACATGCCTCCGGCGTTGTCATGGCTGTAGTTGTATTGGATGATGGTGCCTTCGCTCTTGTAATCCGAATCGTAAGCCATGGCGTCGCCGCCGGGATACGTATTGAAGACTTCATTGTATTGGATCACCGAGTCCTTGGACTCGAAGACCCAGAGGGGCACATGATAGCTTGTGCTGCGTTTGTGGGTATCATAAACAACGTTGCGCTCAATGACCCCATTATTCGTATTGAGGATATATGCCCCGTCTCCCCCAATGTCATAAATAACGTTGTCCTGTACCTTGTTGCTGAAGGAAAAAGGCTTGCTGCCGCCGTTCAGATAGATGCCGACGCTGTCCATGGAGTAGATTTTATTATTTCGGATCGTTACATCGGTCACGATATAATTCCAGGTTTCATCCCAGACGATGATCCCGCCATTGTGGGCGTAATCGTTGGCAAGGGAGCCGGTCACGCTGTGGATTTCCAGATTTTCAAAGACAAAATGCTTATACACCTTGGGATTGTTCCAGCCGCCGCTGTTTCCGGCCACATGGATTCCCCGGCGTTGGCCTGGTGCGGAGGCATAGTTGGTGATTTCCAGATTGCGGACCTCCCACTGCTCCTGGCTGTAGAAATAGACGGCGGCGCTTGCGCCCTTGCCTGCGATCAGCGGTTTGGGACCGTCCCCGTACCTGTCAATCCTGATGGGATTCCCTTCCGAACCCGAACCCTTGGGATTCAGCGTGCCTGTCCAAGCGCTGCCGGCTTTGAACAGAATGGTGTCACCGGGCAAAAATGTGGTTGCGTTGATCTTGTTCAGCGTCTTCCAGGGCGAACCCTCACTGGTGCCCGCATTGGCGTCATTGCCGCTTGCGGAATCCACATAATAGACGGTACCCGCAGCCTTGGCCCTCTCCGGCGCCAATCCGGGAAACACACCTGCAACCAGCAGCACTGCGGCCAGGAGCAGGCTTAACAACCTGAGACCCTTCCCTTTCATTCATTTTCCTCCTTTTGACTGCTATTATCTAAAAAGGCGGCTCCTGCCGAATCTTAAGGAACCGCTTCCAAGACCAAATGCTGCAACCTACTTGCCATCCATAACGGACACCTTGTCATATCCATCCAATAAATCCACCGCCGCTATCCGGGTTTGCTCATCGATGTAAGCTTCGAAGGCAATATCGAGATAATGCTTCTTTACCAAATCTCTGCTCTCTTCATAGCTTATGTAATCGACGGCCTCCCGCCCATTGACCTTGGCCACCACATAGCACCCCGCAGCCCGGTCGTCTTGCACAGGCAGAACCGATTGGTCCGGGCCTGCCGAACGGAGAGCCTCATACAGAAGGGGCTCGGATTTAAACATGCGCGAAGCGGTTGCCGAGTCCAGAACCAGCTCCTTGACGTAGGCGACTGCCTCTTCCCGTACAGCAGAAGACAGTCCGACGGCCGCATCTGCAACGGATTGTCCCTCTGCAAGCCGCCGCCTGAGCTCCGCCGCCGCCGCTTGCGCAGCCTGCTTGGTTTCTGCCGAATCCTTGCCGTTCAGCCGGTAGCTGACGGCAGCCTTTTCGAACCGGATACGGTCTTCCACAGGAAACAGATTCCTCTTGTAGGCTTCATAATGGGCTTTAAGCTGCTCTTCGGTTGCCGCAAGCACTGTAGCGGCCAGCTTTTCCTTAAGAACAACAGCCAGCTTGCTCTGATAAAAAGGAACAAAGGTGCTTGCTTCGAATCGGACGGGGCCATAAATCGGCTCACCGTTGGCCACCGCCTTCTTCCTCCGTTCATTCTCCTTGCCCATCTCCTCTTCCACTGCAGCAAAGGAGGTGTCCTGAATCACACCCTCTCGCCTGGCAAGCTGCAGCACCACCTTCAGGCGAACCACGTCAGTGAGCGCCTGCTTGCGAAGCAGCTCCAGCGGCGTCTGACCCTGAACCTGCCGAATCCAAAAGCCTTCACCGAATTCAACGCCGTACTTTCTGCTGAATTCATCAATGACAGACGCTCTGCGCAGCCCGGCAAAATATTTCAGTTCGGCCGCAGAGACACTGTCTCCGTTCACCCGGGCTACCTGAATGCTGCCGGGTCGCTGTTCTTTTCCTGCAGCGAAGACCAAGGCTCCCGTCAACAGAACAGCAGCGCCCAAAACCGCCGCCAACACCGCCTTTCCTGCCTTTGCCGCTTTTCCCGCGTGTCGCCCCATTGGCTTCGCCCCCGTTCATTTGCAAAAGGTCTTGCCTGCCTCAAATTGTAACCGCTTTATATCCTTCCGTTAAGTGACAGCGATGACTTCATTCGGTAGTTTCATGACCTTCTCGTTGAACTCCTAGCGAATGTGCATATCATACAAAGGGAAGGAAGGATTGTAGAGGACGATAGAGAGGAGTTGCTTATCCGTGATGGGGGTCTGCAGAAAATTGAGATGTTACAGAGTACCAATAAATTATTTTAATTGGAATTCAGGAGGATAAAATAGTAGAATTTAGGATGTTATAAGATAAAATCTAGGAGGAATGGAAATGATTAAAAGTACTGCTAAAAAAATTGTGGCTACTGGTATCATTTTTGGTTCATTAGTTTTTACTTCACAAGCAGCTTTCGCAGCAACAATCGTTGATACAGGTTATAATGATGAGTATTATGTCGCACAACAAATGCAATATGGTGATATTGCAATGGGGAAGATAAATAGCGCATCTGATAAAGACTGGTATTATATTCAGACCGGACCAAACGATGGCGGTCGGACAATGACATTACACTTAACAAATCCTAATAATTATCATTACATATTTATTGTAACTAAGAATGATGCTGAATTTGTTAGTGTGACGGACCTAAATCCTGGTAACAATAACGAATGGGTATCATTTACTGTTGAAGCTAATACAAGATATAATTTTGGTGTTTTAAAATCAGTTAATTCCGGATTCGACCCCAATGCATTATACTTCTTAAGCCCGACAATTTTTTAATAGAATTTAAAGGGCTGTCCAATAAGCCCCCAAATAAAAAGTTGGGCGGAAAAACGTCATGTTTTCCGTCCAACTTTTTTTGTGCGCCTGCATGGCGGAAACTGAACTCAATATCTACACCTTACGTGAACAGAAGCTTTTGTTCCCCATCCTCCCCCCCATCCTCGTCCCCTCTGTCCAATCCGGCTAAAGCAAAAAACGGCCCCCCAAACCGGGGAAGCCGTCAATCCAGCAATTGCTTCGTTTAGCGCTTCAGCAAAACGTCTTTCTCGTAGGTCTTCACTTGCTCCAGCCATTCCTCGCGGACCGGTACGCCCATCTTCTCGCAGTAGTGATCCCAGATGGCGCCGAAGGGGTAGGACTTGAATTCCTCCACCAGGGCAAGACGGGTGGTGTAATCCTTCTCCAACTCCACCTTCTTCAGAAGCTCCACCGGCTCCAGCTTGGCGCGGAGGATGGCCTTGATGGTGTTGCGGGCGCCGATGACCCAGGCGGCGATCCGGTTGATGCTGGCATCGAAGAAGTCCAGGCCGATGTGGGTGGTGCTATACAGGTTGTGGCGCTCCAGTTCGCGGGCGATATCCATCAGTTCGTCGTCCATGATGACTACGTGGTCGCTGTCCCAACGGATGGGACGGCTCACGTGGAGCAGGATGCCGGGAGTGAACATGGAAACGGAGGACAGCTTGTTGGAGATTACTTCTGTCGGATGGAAGTGGCCGGCATCCAGACAGAGCAGCTTTTCCTTTTGCACGGCGTAGCCCATGTAGAACTCATGGGAGCCGACAACATAAGCTTCGGAACCCAGGCCGAATACTTTGCTTTCCACGGCGTCCAGGTTATGGGCCGGGTTCAGCTCCTCGGCAAAAATCTCGTCAAGAGACTCCTTCAGACGCACCCGCGGAGCCAGACGGTCTACCGGGATGTCCTTGAAGCCGTCGGGAATCCATACGTTGGTCACGCAGGGCTGGCCCAGCTCCTGGCCGAAGTATGCGCCGATTTTGCGGGAAGCCTTGCAGTGTTCCACCCAGAACTTGCGGATTTCCGGATCGGCATGGCTCAGGGTAAAGCCGTCGGCGGACAGATCATGGGAGAAGCAGGTGGGGTTGAAATCCAGGCCCAGACCTTTTTCCTTGGCCCATTTCACCCAGGGAGTGTAATGCTTGGGCTCCAGCTTGTCCCAGGTTACCTTCTCTTCCGTGTCCGCATAGATGGCGTGCAGGTTCACCTTGTGGGTGCCGGGGATCATGGAAAGCGCCTTGTCCAGGTCTTGACGGAGCTCTTCGGCAGTGCGGGCAGCGCCGGGATAGTTGCCGGTTACGGAAATGCCGCCGGTCAGCTCCTGGTCGCGGTTCAGGAAGCCGCGCACATCGTCGCCCTGCCAGCAGTGCAGGGAGATTTTCACCTTGGACAGGGACTCCAGCACCTCATCCACATTGATGCCATGTTTGGCATACAGCTTTTTGGCCTCTTCAAAATTCATAATCGCCACTCCTCCATTTTACAATAGACTGGTATTTCACCAGAAAATATGCATCGTGATAAAACGCTTTCTTCCTACTCTCCTACTATATCAGCTCCCTCAACCGGAATGAATGGCGGATGTTTAGAGAATCAATCCCGGCAATCTTAACATTCTCCAGCTTTGAAAGCATTATTGTCCATTCGGAAACCATCGGTTACAATGGAATCACACACTGACTGTAATTTTGAATAGACAATATTAAGCTTCTTGATTAATTCTATACAGGGATAGGAGATAAAATCATGCAGAATCCTCCCGACATCTGGTTCCGGATGTCCCGGCTGTGCCGCCTGGATGTGAAGTGGACAGGCTACCATCAAGGCAATGCGCCGCTGGCCAGCTATGAGCATTCCAACCCCTATTACGAAATCCTGATGGTGACCGAAGGCCCCATCTACCTGAAGTCCGAGGATGCCAACCTGGAGCTGGTTTCCGGCGAATGCTACCTCCTCACTCCCTGGGAGCGCCACACCGCCTGGCGGCTGACCCATGAGCATGCGGGCTTCTTCTGGGTGCAGTTCTTCGCCACGCCCGGCCTTACCCCCGGCAAACCGGAGATGCCCTTGGCGGAGCCCGAAGGCTGGCTGGACAAAAGCCGCCAGGAGCTCCGTACCGGCCAGGACGAGGAGGCGGAGCATCTGCTGCTGCCGCGGCGCTTCCAGCCGGTCCGCCGTTATGAGCTGTTGAACCTGTTTGAGAAGCTGCACGGGGAGATGGAGCATCCCCAGGGGTATTTCCGCTACCGTTCCTCCCTCTTGCTGGGCCAGATTTTCCACCTGATTGCCGAAGACCTGCTTTCCAAGGAGAATCTCCAGACCGCCGTTCCCGCCGCTTTCCTGGCCTACCGGCAGCTGGTCAATCTGCTGAATGAAAGCTACAATACCGAGCCGGACCGGGCATTTATTGAAAGCCAGCTCAACCGGAAATATGAATACCTTTGCCATATTTTCAAGAAATATTCGGGCATGTCCATCTTTACCTACATCCACCAGCTCCGCATCCAGCGGGCCCAGTACCTGCTCGTCAATAGCGAGCTGCCCGTAAACCGGATTGCCGAGTCCGTCGGCTTCAGCGATCCGTATTATTTCAGCCGCCTATTTAAGCGTTTTACCCATTGCACACCCAGCGATTTCCGCAAGCAAAACGGGCCAATTGGCAATTGAACCAAAGAAATTTGTACTTTTTCACAAAAAGAGTGTTTTCAGGGGAATTTGTTTGTGCTATAATGAAAGCGCTAACAAATTTACCGATTCTAAAGAGGGGGATGATGATCGTGGAACAAACGTTCAAAGATATTTATGAGGATTTTGAACCCAACCGTGACACCTACTTCTTCAAGGTCGGCAACGGCGGCATGATCAGCTTCCACGGCAGGAATTACAACATCAAGAAGTCTCTGTCCGAGGACCAGCTGAAGCTGCTGATCCGCGATTCCATGTTTGTGCGTATTTCCTCCAACTGCTATGTCAATGTCGACAAGATTTCCTCCGTTGAGAAGGATCATATCCGGTTCCTGGACCATACCACCGGCTCCAAGATCGTCAGTGTGCCCCTCTGGAAAAAGCAAACCCTTCAAGAGCGCCTATCCCAACGCAAACAAACGGTCGTCCACTAAGGCTGCATAACCGGGTCCGAATACGCTGACCCCCCACCCTGCAAAAGAAAGCCCTGCTCCGTTTCATCGGAAAGCCGAAGGCTGCCATGAACGGAAGAGGGCTTTTTTGCACGGATATGGAGCAGTGCGCATGCCGGTGATCTGCGGATTAAGATGCCGAAGCCTCCTCCATCCGGAAGAAGGTGTTCGCCATTAATTTGCCCAAGGTCATGCAGGCATCGGTGAGGAAATAGATCAGCAGTTCAATCTGCTCCAAAGCAAAATCCTCCCGGGTCATACAGCCCAGCTCCGCCCTGACCTTCCCCGCCTGACGGATGGCCTTTTCCTGTCCTGCCGACACAGGCTGCCCCGATTGCCGGATGCCCTGCAGATGCTCCTCCAGCTTGGTAAAGGAATAATAGAAGGACCGGGGAAAGGTGGTATGGGTGAGGAGAAATTCCAGAATGGGTTCAATGGCCATGCTGTCGGCATAAAATTTGCGGAAGGCCTGGTAGCCCCCCACCGATTTCAGCGCAGCCAGCAAATAGGTGTACGGCAGCGCCCGATCCTCGTTAATGGCCGTCACCACAGATCTCAGGATGCGGATGGTATTCTCCGCCCGTTCCAGCATGCGCCCGCTTTCGATGAAGTGCCATTCCGCCTCCCGGAGCATAACGGAATGCTCAATCCCCTGGAAGGTTTCCACCTTCTCCCGGATATAGCGGAAGAACAGATTGGGAGTCTCCATCTGCAAATCCCCGGGTTTCTTCTCGGAGAGCGCCAGATAAAAGCCATTTAGCGTCTCCCACAGCTCGCTGGGCAGCGCCTCGCGCATGGTCTTGAGATTGCCGCGGGCCTTGCTGATGCAAGAAAACAGCGAGTTTTCATATCCCCGGTCCAGTGTGACGAATGAGAGGACATCCAACTCGCTGTATTGGTCAAACTGCCGGCTGTACTCGTCCTCCGCCCCAAGGGAACGGATAATTCGGGCCCACTTATGCTCCTTGTCCTTCAGATCAAGGCTGTGCTGCAGATGGTAGTGAACATCAATCATGCGGGCATGGTTTTCCGCCCGTTCCATATAGCGTCCGATCCAGAAGAGCGCTTCCGCATTCCGGTTGAGCATCAGCTTCCCCCTCCCACTCCCAATGCTTGGAATGATTGCAATACTCATCATAGCGCCCGGTTTTTTTGATGTCAATCTATGTGACATGAGTCAACAAAACAAGTCAAGGACTCCCTAACAGCCTCGGAACGGTTGTGATATAATGATCAGAGTAAGGACAGGCAAGCGCTTACGAATAGATTGCAGGAGGGAAATTATGACTCTACGAATCGGATTGTTTGGAACCGGCTGGTTTGCCGAAAAGCATGCCGCCTTGCTTAACGCCATGGAGGATGTTACTGTCAGCGCCGTATGCGGCTCGTCTTTGGAGAAGGCGGAACGTTTTGCCGCCAAATTCCCGGATGCCGCTCCCTTCGCCGCGGCGGAGCAAATGCTGGAGTCCGTCAAGCTGGATGCCGCATACATATGCGTCCCCCCTTTCGCCCACGGCAGGATTGAGCTGGCCTTGGCGGAGCGCGGGATTCCCTTTTTTGTAGAGAAGCCCCTTGCCGCCAATCTGGAGACGCCCACGGACATTCTGGAGGCCGTAAAGGCCAACGGTCTTCTCACCTCCGTAGGCTACCACTTCCGCTATACCGAAGGAGCTGCACGGGTGCGGCAGCTTCTCGAGGAGCAAACCGTCGGGATGGCCTTGGGTTATTGGATGGGGGGCATGCCCGGCGTATATTGGTGGCGGATGGAAAGCGGCTCGGGGGGACAATTTGTGGAGCAGACCACCCATATTGTGGACTTGCTCCGGTATACCCTGGGCGAGGCGACGGAGGTGTACGCTTCGTTTGCCCAGCGGCATAAACATCTGACGGAGGAGGGCGTTACCGTGCCGGATGTGGGCACCGTCACTCTGAAGCTGGCCAGCGGCGCGGTCGCCAATATCTCCAACACCTGCCTGCTGCCGGTAAGCCATACTACAGGGCTGCATATTTACACCAATGAGGGGGTGCTGGAGCTTAACGGCAAGGGCTTGAGGGAAATCCGCAAAGGGCAAATCACCGAATACCAGAACCTTGGCGATCCCTACCACGCGGAAACCGCCGCCTTCATCCATGCCCTCCGCACCGGAGATGCCTCCGGGATATTGTCCTCCTATGAGGATGCCTGGAGATCCCAACAGACTGCCATCGCCGCCGTCCAATCCGCCAAAAGCGGGCTGCCTGTCAGATTGTAGGCTTGCCGCTGTAACGCAAAAAGCTGCCGTTAATCTCTTGAAAAGGCCCGCCTGGGGCCATAGGAGATCGCCGGCAGCTTTTTTTACATCATGCTCCGTCAAGCTTTGTCAACCGGCAGCGTGACCGTAAACACAGAACCCGCTCCCGGCTCACTCTCCACTCCAATTTCGCCGCCGCATAAATCCACAATCCGCTTCACCAGCGCCAGTCCCAGGCCGTTGCCTTCTCCCGCCCGGGACTTGTCCCCTTGATAGAACTTCTCGAAGATATGCTCCAGCACCACGGCATTCATGCCGATTCCCGTGTCGGCTATCCGGACTTGGACCGAGGAAGGCCCGGCTGACAAATAAACGGCGATTTCGCCTCCCTCATCGGAAAACTTGATGGCATTGCCCAGCAGGTTCAGCCAAACCTGCATCAGCAAATCCTCATTGCCGTAAAACCGCACATTGTCCAGAGCAATGTCCAGATTCAGCATTTTCTCGCTCCATTGAACCTCCAGCAGAAGAAGGGCGTGGCGGATTTGCTCGTCCAGATCAAACTCATGCTTTTCCAGCACAAACTCCTGGTTCTCCAGCTTGGACAGCTTCAGCATATTGGCAGACAGCGAGGACAGCTGCCGGGTGCTCTCGATGATCAGACGGCTGTATTCCCGCCTCTCCTCCGCCGTCAGATCCTCATCCTGCATCAGCGCGGCATACCCTTCAATAGCGGCAATGGGGGTTTTGAACTCGTGGGAAACATTGGCGATAAAATCATTGCGCAGCGTTTCAATGCCGTTCAGCTCATGCACCATCTTGTTGAAATTGGCCGCCATTTCCCCCAGGGCGCGCACCCTATGGGTTTCCTTTTTCAGCCTCACCTTGAAATTGCCCTTGGCCACCTCCTTGGCCGCTTCGCTTAAATCGGTGATGGGGGCCAATATTTTGCGGCCTACCATAGCGGTTATTCCCGTTCCGATCAGGATGCTGGATACCATGGCGAAGATAATGGGCCAAAGGGCATGAAACCGGGTAAAGTTAACCCAACCCAATTGGATGATGATCCCTGCCATAAAAGCCATCAGAATGGCGGAAGCCAGCATGATCAGGAACACCGTCCACACCAGCATCCCCCATAAATTGCCGGATTGCCTGCGGTCAATCATGGCTCTTCACCGCTTTGTAGCCTAAGCCCCGTACCGTTACAATTTCGAATTCCTGGGTATTTTTGAAACGCTCCCGGAGCCGGTTGATATGCACATCCACTGTACGGGCCTCCGTCTCCGAATCCATGCCCCAGATTTCATCCATTAACTGATGCCGGGTAAAAATCTTGTTGGGATACGCCAGCAGCTTGTACAAAAGCTGGAATTCCTTCTGGGGAAGCGTGGCGCTTTGGCCGTTGACCGTAACAGTCAGGGAATCGCAGTCCAGCACCAGGCCGCCTACGGCAAGCTTCCGTTCGCTGGCGATTTGCGCCCGGCGCAGCAGCGCGCCTACACGCAGAATCATTTCATTAATGTCGATGGGCTTGACCATATAATCGTCGGTGCCAGCCAGATAGCCTGTCTGCTTATCCCTGAAGCTGTCCTTGGCGGTAACGGTCAGAACCGGCATATTGTACCCCGCCTCCCGGAGCCTTCGGATCAGTTCAAATCCGTCCAAGTTGGGCATCATAATATCCGATATGATCAAATCAATGTGCTGCTGATCCAGCATATCCAATGCCTCCTGGCCGTTCCCCGCCATCACCGGCTCATACCCGTGTTTGGCCAGAACGGTGCACATCAGCTGGCGCAGCTTCTCGTTATCTTCCACAACCAGAATACGGATCATGTTCTCACCTGCTTTATCAGTTATCCGTCCGCCGCGTCAGCTTGAACGGGGCGCCTGTTCATTATACAGCATCAATGTTAACCCAACATGAACCAAGAGGGAGTTTTCCCCTGCTTCAAGCAGTTGATGTTCAGTTGATCTTGCCGTGGTAGCATAACATGCATAAGCGTTACTTAGAGACACGAGAGAGGATGAGACCATGCTGCAGCTAAAGAATATTTCCAAAAGCTACACCACCGGAACCTTTACCCAAACGGCCCTGAACAATATCAGCTTAAGCTTCCGCAAAAATGAGTTTGTCGCCATTCTGGGCCCCAGCGGCTCCGGCAAAACCACCTGTCTGAACCTGATCGGCGGCCTGGATCAATATGACAGCGGCGATCTGATTATCAACGGCGCCTCCACCAAGTCCTTCAAGGACAGCGATTGGGACGCTTACCGCAATAATAGCGTGGGCTTTATCTTCCAAAGCTATAACCTGATTTCCCATCTGAGCATCACGGATAATGTGGAAATGGGCATGACCCTAAGCGGTGTCAGCAACCAGGCCAAACGCCAAAAAGCGGTGGAGGTGCTGGAAAAGGTCGGCCTGAAGGACCATATGCACAAAAAGCCGGGCCAGCTGTCAGGCGGCCAAATGCAGCGGGTGGCCATTGCCCGGGCTTTGGCTAATGATCCGGACATCATTCTTGCGGACGAGCCTACCGGCGCCCTCGACACCACAACCAGCGGACAAATTATGGATCTGATCAAGGAAATCGCCAAGGACAAGCTGGTGATTATGGTCACTCACAATCCGGAGCTGGCTGAAGCGTACGCCGACCGGATCGTCCAGTTTAAGGACGGCCAGGTGATCTCCGACAGCAATCCCGCGGCAGAGCTGCAAGCCGAGAGCCATTACCAGCTCAAAAAAACCGCCATGAGCTACTGGACGGCCCTCAACCTGTCCGGGCGGAATATCTCCACGAAGAAGTGGAGAACCGGGCTGACTGCTTTTGCCTCCAGCATCGGCATTATCGGAATTGCGTTGATTTTATCCCTGTCCAACGGGTTTGACAAGCAGATCAAAAGCTATGAATCTGGGGCGCTGTCCAATTTCCCCGTCACCATCAGCCAGATGGCGGCCAATCTGGAGCTGGCCATGCAGCCCGAAGCCCATACGGCAGACCGGGACAAACGGACGGCCTTCACCAAGGCCCCGGAGATTTATCCGTTTGATCCCACGGCAAACACCATTTTGCACACCAACATCATCACGGCGGATTATCTCAGCTATTTGGACAAAATCGATCCTTCCCTGCTGGATGGAGTCTCCTATAGCCGCAAGGTTAACATGAACATTCTGAGAAGCGACGGCCAAACGGCTGTCCCCGTCAATACCTCCAAAGCCAACTTTATGTCCTTCCCCAGCAAAACGGCCAGCTTCAGCAGCGCCTATCTGGAGTCATATTATGACCTGTTGGAAGGCAGCTTCCCGGCAAAGCCCACAGACCTGGTGATGGTGGTGGATGAATACAACCGGATGAATGTGACGGTGCTGGATGCCTTGGGCATGGACTATAAGGCGGAGAATATTGCTTTTGACCAGATTATCGGCAAAAAGTTCAAGCTGATCTACAATGAAGATTATTATGTGAAATCGGGGGAGTTGTTCCGCATCAACGGCGACGCCTCCAATTTAAGCAACCTGTACAACAGCGGCAACGCGGTGGAGCTGACCATCTCCGGCATCATCCGGAAGCAGCAGGATTCCCCCATGTCCACCATGTCCGCGGGCATCGCCTATTCCGATGTATTGGCCCAGGACTTCATTACCCACGCCCAATCCTCGGCCATTGTGAAGGCCCAGGAGGCCAATGACAAGGTCAATGTTTATTCCGGCAAGGTCTTCGCCGGGGTTCCCGGGATCAACTTCGGTGCAGGCGGCGGCATGGCCATGGGACCGGGGGCAGGAATGGGAGCAGGCACACTCACCGACCCTCTTGACGCGACAAGCAAGGAAGATGCCCTTGCTGCATTGGGAGCCGTCGCTATCCCCGCCTCCATCTCCTTGTATCCCAAGGATTTTGGCGCGAAAGAAGCCATTGTGGATTATCTGGATCAATGGAACACCGGCAAGGCTGCGGAGGACATGATTGTCTATACCGACCTGGCCGCCATGGTTACCAGCCTCTCCAGCGGCATCATGAACGGAATTACCCTGGTGTTGGTGGCCTTTGCCTCCATTTCCCTGGTGGTATCCCTGATTATGATCGGCATTATCACCTATATTTCCGTGCTGGAGCGGACCAAGGAAATCGGCGTCCTTCGTGCTCTGGGAGCCCGGAAGAAGGATATTACCCGGGTGTTCAACGCGGAGACCACCATTATCGGCACCCTTTCGGGATTGCTCGGCATCGGCATCGCCTACCTGCTGACCATTCCCACCAATATTATCATCAAAAATATGACCGACCTGTCCAACGTAGCCCAGTTGAATCCCACACACGCCCTGCTGCTGATTATCCTGAGCGTAGGCCTGACCATTCTGGGCGGCTTCATCCCCGCCAAGTTCGCGGCGAAGAAGGACCCGGTTGTGGCGCTGCGGAGCGAGTAAGGCAGCGGTCCTCCCGCCTGTTCCCTTTGGGGAGCGGGCGGTTTTTTGTATACGCCCCCCCAGTTCGACTGGGGGTTCCCAAAAGCTTATAGCTATGAAGGCACAGCCAACATGTATGCGAAAAACCAAGTACATCAGGCTCAGATCTGGGGGAACAGCCTCAATGTATGTGAAAAACCGAGTACATTAGGTTCAAATCTGGGGGAACAGCCCCAATGTATGCGAAAAACCGAGTACATTGGGCTCAAATCTGAGGGAACAGCCCCAATGTATGCGAAAAACCGAGTACATTGGGCTCAAATCTGGGAGAACAGCCCCAATATATGCGAAAAAACGAGTACATTGGGCTCAGATCTGGGGGAATAGCCTCAATGTATGCGAAAAACCGAGTACATTGGGCTCAAATCTGGGGGAATAGCCTCAATGTTTGCGAGCCATGAGTCGGCCGAAAAGGGCGGGTAACGTAGCCCTTTGAAGGACCAGCCCGTGAAAGTCCCGCGGTTGGCAGACGTTCACGCCTTCTTAGGCGCGTGCTAGCGCCATGCCCTTATAGGGCTGATGGAAGCCACCGGTCAAGCCGTGGTTATGACTTGGCGAAGGGAAAGGATATTGACTTATTGTACCTTATAGTACTATACTCTATAGTATTGAGGTGGTTGAATATGGAAACCCAAGGAGGCTTTCTGATCTCCCGCATCAAGCATTTGGCGGATCGGGTGTTTGAACGGATGCTGAAGGAATGCGGCATTGATGCGTTTAACGGGGCACAGGGGAGAATTTTGTATGTCCTATGGCAGCATGAAGAACTGCCCATCGGCCGGATTGGACAGTTGACTTCGCTGGCCAAGACAACTCTGACCGGCATGTTGGACCGGATGGAGGAGGCCGGACTGATCCGGCGGATGGCGAATCCGGGCAACCGAAGGCAAATTCTCGTCTCGATTACGCCGAAGATGAAGGATTACCGGGACCAATATGAGCAGGTTTCACAAAAAATGAACCGGCTGTTTTATAAGGGCTTCAGCGATGAGGAAATCGCCCGCTTTGAGGTTAGGCTGAAAGCAATTATCCGCAATCTGGAATCTGAAGGAGACGATTTGGAAAATGGCTAAAGTATCTGTTCCTTTAAGCAATCATTTTTGTCCGCAAACCTTGTTTTTATTCGGCACCTACAAGGAGGACGGCACCCCCAACTTCGGCCTCTTCTGCTGGTTCAGCTACTGCTGGGATGGAGAGTTAGGCGTTATGGCTTGTATTGGCGGAGAAAAGCTGACCAAAGACCGAATCCGCGCCACCGGAGTATTCTCCGCCAACCTGGTGACGGAGGCCATGCTGCCGGTGGCCGATTATCTGGGCGTAACCAGCGGCTACAGCCCGGGCAAGATGGACATTGGTCTGGAGGTGGTCCCTGGCGAAGTTCTGCAGGTGCCGCTCCTGGCAGATAGCCCCTGGAGCTTCGAGTTGGAGGTGAAGCAGACAATACCGCTGGATGACAGCGATGTTTTCCTGTGCAAAATCCGCAATGTGATGGCGGATGAGGCGTTGGCCGATAAAAACCGGCCGGTAGAGGAGCGCTTCCGCCTTGCCGCCCCCGCCCTGACCACCCACCAGACATATTTTTCCGCGGGCAATCCGCTGGGAGTTTGGGGGCAGTGGGAGAAGCTGAAGTAACATCGGCTGGGCCTGATTCTCGCCCGCGGCTGGTGCAGCCTCCTAAATCAGCGCAAAAAGAGCAGACATCGGCGTCTGCTCTTTTTTGTGCCGCGTATAGGAGGAGACAGCCTCAGCCCGTCTCCAGCTGGCCGAAGGAGCTGGCGTACATCCGGCTGTACGGGCCTTGGTCGCGCAGGAGTTCCTCGTGACTGCCGCGCTCCACAATTTCGCCATTTTCGATGACCATGATGGTATCCGCGTCCCGGATCGTGTTCAGCCGGTGGGCGATCACGAAGCTGGTGCGCCCCTTCATCAGCTTGAGCAGCGCATCCTGGATATGCAGCTCCGTCCGGGTATCGATGCTGCTGGTGGCCTCATCCAGAATCAGGATGGAGGGCTTCGCCAGCATTACCCGGGCAATCGCCAGCAGCTGCCGCTGGCCCTGGCTCAGGTTGCTGCCGTTTTCCGCCAGCTCGCTCTCGTAGCCAAGCGGCATCAGGCGGATGAAGGCATCGGCATTGGCCAGCCGCGCCGCCTCCATCATCTCCTCGTCCGTAGCGTCCGGACGGCCGTACTTGATATTCTCGCGGACGGTGCCTGCGAACAAGTACGTATCCTGCAGCACGATGCCGAAGCCGGAGCGCAGGCTGTCCCGGGTATAGGTGCGGATATCCCGGCCGTCAATCCGGATCACTCCCGAGGTAGTGTCATAAAAGCGGGTCAGCAGGTTGACGATGGTCGTTTTGCCCGCACCTGTTGGCCCCACCAGGGCGACGCTGCTTCCGGCAGGCGCCTCAAAGCTGACCTCCTTGAGAATGGGGGCATCCGGCCGGTAGCCGAAGCTCACCTTCTCGAAAAGCACATGCCCGCTTGACGCCCGCGACGTCAGATCCATAACCTTCGCACCCGGAGCGTCATCCGGCTCCTCCCCCTCATCCAGCACCTCGAAGGCCCGCTCCGCTCCGGCGATGCCGGACTGCAGCATATTATACACGTTGGCCATTTCGTTCAGCGGCCGGACGAATTGCCGGGAGTAGCCGATGAAGCTGGCGATGACGCCTACCGTGATACTGCCCCGCAGTGCCAGCAGCCCGCCCACCACCGCTACGGTGACAAACCCCAGGTTGTTGATGACGTTCAACAGCGGCATTAGAAAACCGGTGGAAATTTGCGCCTTCAATCCCACCCGGTAGAGCCTGCCGTTCACTTCGTCGAACTCCTGGATGGTCCGCTCCTCCCGGTTAAAGGCCTTGACCACCTGAAGGCCCGAAATAGTCTCCTCCATCAAACCGTTCAGCCTGCCCAGCTCCGCCTGCTGGGCCTTGTACAGCGGCCCGGTGCGGCGGGTAATGCTTTTGGCCAGGAAATAAACCAACGGTACAGTAATGAGAGTAGCCAGAGTCAGCAAGGGACTGAGCCACAGCATCATGAACAATGATCCGGCAATGGTCAGCACTCCCGCCATCAGCTGAGTGGTGGTCTGGGACACAGTCTGGCTCACCTGGTCGATGTCATTGGACAGGCGGCTCATCACTTCCCCATGGGGCCGGGAATCAAAAAAAGCCAGCGGCAGCTTTTGCAGCTTGCCAAACATGGTTCGCCGCAGGCTGGCCGTTACCCGCTGGGCTAATCCGGCCATCAGCCAGCTTTGCAGCAGTGTCAGACACGCATCGGCCAGATACGCCGTCCCCAAGGCCAACAGCGCCATCTCCAGCACCCGGAATTCCACATTCCCGGCGCCTCCGCCCATGGCATTGACAGCTACGCCCAAGAGATAAGGGCCTGCCAGACCAAGCAAGGAGCTGGCCAGCAGAAAACAAAGAATCAGGAGCAAGAGCTTCCGCTCCCGGCCTAGAAAGCTCCACAGCCTGCGGAGGGTTCCGCGGAACTGCTTCGGCTTCACCTTGGGCCCGTGCATCCGGGAAGCTCCCCCCGGTCTGGAGCCGGGAGCGGGAACGGATGTGGCGTCAAAGCGCAGACGGTCGCCGCCGGCCGGCGCTCCGTTATTCTCCTTGGACATGGGGAATCGCCTCCTTTCCGGTTTGCGATGCGTAGATTTCCCGGTACACCCGGCAGCCTGCCAGAAGCTCGCTATGAGTGCCCAGCCCGGCAATCTCCCCGTGCTCCAGCACCAGAATCCGGTCCGCATCCATCACCGAGGTAATCCGCTGGGCGATCAAGAGGCAGGTCATCCCCCGGGTCTCCCGGCGCAGGGCCTCCTTGATCCGGGCTTCGGTAATCACGTCCACGGCGCTGGTGCTGTCGTCCAGAATCAGGATGTCGGGCCTGCGGATCAATCCCCGGGCAATGGAAATCCGCTGCTTTTGGCCGCCGGACAGATTAACGCCCTTCTGCCCGATCAGGGTATCGTACCCTTCCGGGAAGGCGGCCACAAAATCATGGGCGCCGGCAATTCTTGCGGCAGCCTCCACCTCCGCCTTCGTCGCCTGCTCCTTGCCCCAGCGGATATTATCCCTGATGGAGCCGGAGAAGAGCACCGACTTCTGCGGAACCACCGCAATCCGCTCCCGCAGAGCGGTCGGGTCCATGCTGCGCACATCCTGCCCGTTCACCAGCACGATGCCGGAATCCACGTCATAGAAGCGGGGAATCAGGTTCACCAGCGTGCTTTTGCCTGAGCCGGTGGAGCCGATAATGCCCACCGTTTGCCCCGGTTCGCAGACCAGGTTGATCCCGTTCAGCACCGGTTTTCCCCTGACGGGGCCGGTGGAGCCATAGGTAAAGGTCACATTGCGGAATTCAATGCGGCCCTTCACTTCCGGCTGCCGAATAGCGGGTTCGCTCCAGGTCATGGCGCTGTCATCGGCAAACACCTCGCTAATCCGCTGGGAGGAGGCCCGGGCCCGCACAAACATCATCAGCACCATGGAGATCATCATCAATGAGAACAAAATCTGCGTCATGTAGTTTGCAAAAGCCACAATATGCCCTACCTGCATATCTCCGCTGTCCACCCGCAGGCCGCCGTACCACAGCACAGCGAGAATACCTGCGTTCACCGTCAGCGTTACCGCCGGGTTAAAGGCGGCCATGGCCCGCATCACTTTAATGGAGCGGGTCTGGTACTCCAGATTGGCCGTTTCCATTTTATCCGTTTCATAGCTGAAGCGGTTGAAGGCTTTCACTACGCGGACCCCGGACAGATATTCCCGCAGCACCAGATTCATCCGGTCCATGGCCTTTTGCACCTTCAGGTAGCGGGGCAGGCCAATGCGCATATTAATCATAATCAATACGCCGACCAGCGGCACAACGATCAACAAAATGACGGACAGCCGCGGATTCAGCCGGATGGCCATGATCAGACTGCCGATGCAGGTCAGGGGCGCTTTGACAAAAATACGCATGAGGCCATTGGTAAAATTCTGCACCTGGGTCACATCATTGGTCAGTCTGGTGAGCAGCGACGCCCGGTCAAACCGGTCCATGCTGTCGAAGGTCAGGGACTGGATCTTGCGGAACAAATCGGAGCGGAGCTCCGTGCCGAAGGCCTGGGAAACCCGGCTGGCCATCACATTGCGGGTACAGGCCGCCAAGGCTCCAACCGCCGTAATGCCCAGCATCAGACCGCCCAGCAGCCAAACCGTCTCCATCCGCTCCAACGCAATGCCCTCGTCGATGACCCGGGACAGAATCGTCGGCAGGAGCAGGTCGCATAGCGCCTCCACCGTCAGAAAAAAAACAGCGATGGCAAACCATCTGCCGTATTTCCGAATATATTTGGTCAGATAAGACATGCTGTTATGACTCCTTTCAAGCGCAGTCCGGAATACTCCGCCCTTACAGCGGGTCCAACTGCACTGCCGCCTGCTTGCCGCTTAGCTGAATGCCGGTTTTGCGCTTGCCGCAGGGCGCCAGCGCCGCCGTCAGCTCCTCCAGAAGCGTCTTGGCCTGAGCCGCTTCCTTGCTTCCCGTAAGCACCACCTTCAGCAGCACGGCATCGCCGCCGCGCAGAAGCCGCTCCGCCTGGCTCCTCTTCACCTCCAGATCATGCTCCTCAATATGGGGAGTCAGCCGGAGCTCCTTCACCTTGGCGGGACGCTCCTGCTTCTTGGCCTGCTCCTTCTCCTGGCGCACCGCCCCCGCCCCTGCCAGCCTGCAGGACGGCGGACTTTCCATTAGGGACAGGCATACCAGATCCACCTTCAGCTTCCGCGCCATGGCCAGCGCCTCGGTTGTGGGTACAATGCCCAGATCCTCTCCCTGAAGACCGGTGAGCTTAACCTCCGCCGCTTTGATTTTTTCATTTTTGATCACAAAAGATTCCCTCTTCCTGCATCGAAATTACCAGAGCCGCAGCCGGCCCGTCAGGCATGATACCCCTTGAGATCAGCGCCGCTCTTGCGGTAATGTCCGGGGGTAACGCCGGTCAGGCGTTTGAACATGCGGCAAAAATGGGACAGATCCTGAAAGCCGGAAGAGAGCGCCACCTCCGCCAGCGGCATGGAGCCGCTCTCCAGATATTCCTTGGCTTTGTTGATCCGGTAGGCGATCAAATATTCGGTAATGGAAAGCCCTGTTTCCTGCTTGAAAATACGGTGGAGATACGAGCGGGACAGGTGGAACCGCCGGCACAGCGACTCGATGCGCAGCGACTCCCGGTACTCCTCCGCCACCCAGCCCATAATTTCCTCCACCAGCTGCTTGCGCTCCCCGCTGACCGCTGTGGCGGGAGTCTGCTCCTCCCGGTACCGGCCCAAAGCCACGAACAGCTGAAGCACCAGACTGTGCACCGCCAGGGAAAAGCATTCCTTGCGTTCCTCCAGCTCCCGTTCCAGTTGGCCCAAAATATCCTGCAGCGCCAGAACCTGCCGGCCATTCAACCGCCAGCACAGGGAAGGCTCCTCTCTGGGCAGCCAGCGGGCCACCGCATTGCCCCCAAGGGCCGCCTCCGTCCCCGCCAGCTTTTCCAAATAACCCTTGTCAATACTTAGAATGTAGCGGTGAAACGGCTCCTCGGGAACCGAACGGGGCATATGCAGCGCACCTGGCTGGATCGCCACCAGACTTCCCGGCGCCACCTCGTGGACCCGTCCTCCCGCCAGCATCTTGCCCCGGCCGGACAGGCACAGGTACAGCTCATAGCCGTCATGCGCATGAAGAAACGGCTGCTGGATATCCTGGGTGCGGAACACGCAGCCTACGGGAAAAGCCAACAGCGCGCTGTTGGTCACATCATCCACGAAAAATACTTCCTGCACCACTGTTTGATCATCCGCCGTCATTTTTTATCCCCCTTGCAGCAAGTTCACAATTGTCCAATGAATCCGGGAGAATTGCCCAAGACTCGCCTTGTTGTCCACGCTATAGTATGAGTATATCAAACCTTGCGGGAGGAATGTGTCATGACAATTATTGCAAACCCGGAAATCTTGCAGCAGAAGGCCCTGAGCGTATGCGGCAAGATGCTGGAGGACCATGCCGGAAACTGGGGGATGGACATCCACCACTGGGATTGGGTGCCTGGGGTAGGCGTCATTTCCATATTGGAGTATTATGAACAAAGCGGCAATCAGGACTTGATGGAGCAGTTGGTCAAATGGGCCAGGCAAAATCTGCATCAATCCGAGCAAATGAAGGTGATCAATTCCATGGCGCCCTTCGCCATCTTTCCTGCACTGTACCGGGAAACCGGCGACGCCGCTTTCCTGGATATCGCCGTCCGGATCGGGCAGTGGATGCTGCATGAAGCCCCGCGGACCCGTGAAGGCGCTTTCGAGCACACTGTAACGGAGAACGCCAGCTTCCCCGAGCAGGTATGGGCGGACACTATCTTTATGGCCGTTCTCTTCCTGGCCAGACTGGGCCGGCAGACGGGAGACAGCGCCTATACCGCTGAAGCGCTGCGGCAGCTGGAGCTTCATCTGTCCCTCTTGCAGGATGAAAAAACCGGCGTTTTGTTCCACGGCTGGAACTGTATCGCCCAAGACCACATGTCCGCCGCCCGCTGGACCCGGGCCAATGCCTGGATCGCTGTAGGCACGCCGATGATCCTGAAGGAAGTAGGCGATATTCTGCCTGACGATGCGGATATCATCCGCCGTTACAAGACGATGATGCAAGGACTGTTGGCGTACCAGCAGGACAACGGCCTGTGGAATACAGTGATGGACCAGGCCGATTTCTACCCGGAAACCTCCGGCAGCGCCGGAATTGCCGCAGGTTTGCTGAAGGCCAGACGCATGGGCTTGCTGGGCGACGAGGTGCTGGAGCCTGCCCGCCGGGCGCTTCAGGGCGTGCTTGCCAACATCGGCGAGGACGGCACGGTCCATGGCGTTTCAGGCGGCACACCGGTAATGCCCAGCGTAGCGGCCTACAACGAAATCCCCTGTTATCCCAGCCTGTATGGCCAAGGTCTGACCCTGATCCTGCTGTCTGAAGCGCTGGCCGAATAAAGCTGCGCAAAGGAGCTTAATACAGCCATAACAACGGGGCTGCGGCAAACGGACTGCAAATACGCAGTTGATTCTTGCCGCCGCCCCTTTTTGCTGCCCGCAGCAGCTCAGTCTTCCTCAGCTTCGGCATAATGAGCCTGGCAGAAGGCCAGAGCTTCGGCATATTCCTCGTCTACCATGTCGAAGTCCAGATACTTGCCTGTGCCTTTTTCCAAAAACTCGTATTTGACGATCTTGGACGCCTCGCCATCCGCCAAATAAATCACACGCAGCGTAAGTCCGTGGGGGGAGTAAATTTCGTCGTCCTCCTCCACCTGGATATCCAGAAGAAACTCATACCGCTTGCCCTGAATAATTCCGAAGGGGTCCCGTATCCATTCCACCGTGTAGCTTGTAATTTCCAACAATTCTGTCCGCCTCCGTAAACCGGCCTCCGCCGGCATTTTTCCTCCCAGTATGGAAGAATCCCCGCCTGCTGTCAATTTTCAGGTTGATCCATTGCAGTTTCGTCCAGTTTTCCTTTAACTGCGGGACACTTCCTTTACTGCAGGCCGGGAGTTGATGGCCTGTGCCCCCGGATGTCCGGTTTTCCCGAACCCGGTCAGATACAGAAGCGCCACCAGCACCGTGCCTGCCCCCAGGGCAAGAAAAATATTGCTGTACAAGGCTCCTTCACGCATGATAAGCAGCGGATTCAGCCGGACGCTTGCCGAGCCGGAATCCAGCAGCTTGCCGATCAAACCGGTGGCGGCGGCGCCGGAGATAAAGTTCAGCATGGAAAAAAGCCCCATCCCTACGCCTGTCTCCTCCCGTTTCAGCGTCCGCGATACCGTATTGGACATGGCGATGCCCATAAAGGACTGTCCCACATTGCCGAATATGAGCACCAGCATGATCCAGTACGGCGCCGAGCCCACAAAAACGGACAGCATCAAAAAGCAGCTGAGCAAAAGAACCGATGCCGTCAGCGCCAGCGTCGGGTTGCCCCGTGTGTCGGCCAACCTGCCTCCTTTGCGCCCCATAAAAGCGGTGACCAGGGCAGCCGGAAACATCACAAGACCGATCTGCAGCGGAGTCAGACTGTTCAGGCGGTTCAGGAACTGCGGGGTAATAAAGGGCATGCCGAAGCTCATTCCGTTGGCCAAAAAAGCGACGATGATCCCCGCCGTATAGCTGCGGTTGCGGAACAGGGCCGGATTCACAAACGGCTCCGGAGTGCTGAAGAGACGCCATGCCAGGAGCGCGCCCAGAACAAGTCCGGCGGCCAGGAACATCACACTGCCGCGGGTAATGGACAACAAGAGAAGCGATACGGTCCCGGCAAGCAACGCCCCGCCGATAAAATCGATGGGACGGGGAGCCCCTTTTTCGTCATCCAGATATTTACGGTAAAAAGGCAAGGTGGTCAGCGGCAGCACGGACAAAAGAAATAAGAACCGCCAGCTGGCAAAGCCGGTAACGAAGCCCGACACAATCGGTCCCATTGCCGATCCCAGAGCCAAACCGATGGCGGAGGTGCCCAATGCCCGGCCTCTCTCCTCCGGCGGAAAATACCGGACGGGAATAATCATGCCCGTGGCGGGAATAACGGAAGCCCCTGCCGCCTGCAGCACCCGGGCCAGGATGATCATCCAGTAATCCACGGCGGCTACTCCCACCACCGAACCCAGCGCAAACAGCGCCAAGCCGAAGGACAGAAGATCCTTCAGACGGTAGCGGTCCGCAAGCTTCCCGTAGGTGACGGAACCGATGGCATACACAATCATGTATCCGGTGGATACCCAGCTTAGATCGGAAGGGGTCAGTTTAAATTCCTTGCCGATGACCGGCAGCACCACATTGAAGATGGATGCGTTCATGACCGAAAAAACCAGCGTAAAAGCCAGCACCTTCAGCAGCTTTTCCCTGTTGGATGAGGCTGCCGGATGGTTTGATTGTTGCTGCATGTTGCCCTCCTGCTGTTATTGGTTTGATTGGCATACGCGGGTGCGGCTTTACGGCCTTGAATCTTCCTTGGGCTCATCCTCCCAGGACTTGCGGAGCTTCTTCAGAAGACTTTTCAACAGAAGAATTTCCTCGTCGCTTAAGGCATTCATCATCCGGCTTTTGGTTTGCTCCACCGTCGCGTCGATACGTCCAGCCAGCTCTTCTCCCTCGGAGGTGAGGTGGATTTGTTTGAAGCGCGCATCCTGCTCGTCTTTCTTCCGGACCACCCAGCCCCGCCTTTCCATGACGCTGATCAGATTGGTCACACTGGGTTTTTCAATCCGCAGAATCCGCTCAAGGTCGGAATGGGTAGAGCCCGGATGATGCAGAAGAATCCGCAGCGTCAATCCTTGCTGCTGGGTCAAGCCCAGCGGCCGCAGGGCTCTCTCAATCTGCTTGCGCATACTCATGGAGGTCAATTTCAGAAGCGAGCTGATCTGCTCCTCCGAATCCCACGGAAATATCCTGGGCCGCGGACGGTCCGAAGACTGCTCCCGCTGAAGGTCCGACATCTGCTCCGGCTCTGACTGGGGCTCCGGCAATGCGGGGCCCGATTGGCACTGCGGCGCGGACTCCGGCTGGTGCTGCGATACGGATTCCGGCTGGTGCTGCGGCACGGACTCCGGCTGGTGTTGCGATACGGATTCCGGCTGGCGGCGGGAATGCTCTGACAGGCGGTCGGCCTGCTGCATGAGTCGCCCTCCTTTCTCCAGGATTAGTTCGATACCTAACTATTAGCTTACTTTTACCCCACCTCTTTGTCAATCCATGATTTTCATTAAATATTGAAGCTGCGGAAAACAAACATAACCCCGGGCCTGAAGCAGCGGCTGCTGATCTCCACCCGGGGCTATTTAGATTGTTGGCGGCTACTCCGCCTGATTTAGCCGGAAGGTAGCCACTTCATAAGGACGGATGGGGAATCGTGCTTTTCCCTCCGTCAAGGGAAGGGTTCTCCCCGCCGTCTTTTCGTTCAAATCCGCCTCTGCCAAAGCATGGCCAAAACCATTCTCCCCGCCATGCTGCATGGACAGCTCCACCGTTTCCCGGCCTCCGGAAGACTCGTACAAACGCAGCAGCAGCCCTTGGCCGTCCTCTGTTATTTTCAGTGTATCCAGAACGGCGTGCCGGCTGTTCACCTGGATGAACCCGCCATGGCTGGGCAGCGTTCCCGATCCTCCCGTTCCCCAAACAGCCTGGTGAGGATGGTTCAGCTGATAACCCTCACGAACTACATTCCCTGTACGCCAATCCCCTTCATGGGGATAGAAGGAATACGTAAACGCATGTACGCCCACATCCGCCTCACGGTCCGGCCAACGGGGGGAACGGAGCAGCGAAAGCCTCATAACATGGCCTTTGATGTCATAGCCGTACTTGCAGTCATTCAGCAGGCTGATCCCGTATCCGCCCTCGGACAAATCCGCCCAGCGGTGGCCGCAAACCTCAAATTGCGCCTGCTCCCAGCTCGTATTGGTATGCGTAGGCCGCTCGATGCTGCCGAAGGGAATCTCATAGGCAGCCTTGGTGGACAGAATATCCACGGGAAACGCCACCTTCAGCAGCTTATGAGCCTCCCGCCACTCCACCGTAGTGCGAAAATCCACCCGGGAGCTGGCTTCGTACAGCATCATATCCTGGATAACCAGCGAATCGCTCAGCTGCCATTTCATCCGCAGAATATCCAGCCCTTTGCCCTTAAAGTACACTTCCGAGGAAAGAAGCACGGCAGCCTCCGCAGGCTGGGACTCAAAGTTGGGGTCCACATCCCAAGCATCCCATACCGTCGGACGGTCGTGGAAAAGCTGCAGATGATTGGCCTTCTCTCCGGGATGAAGCAGTTCTCTGCCGCTGCGCTTGTCCAGCCATCCGGCGATGAATCCGTCGGCATCGAAGTCGATGCGATAGCGGCTGTTTTCCCAGCTTCCTCCCGCAAGACCGGTTTGCTCTATGGCCGGCAAGCAGGATTCTTCACCGCTTCCGCTTTGCTCACGAAGCCAAACTGTCCTGTACCCCAGGCCGGGAACAGCCAGTCCGTGAATATGCAGCTCAACTCCCCCGTCCTCTCCGGGAACGCAATCGGCTTCCAGCCGTCCTCCTTCTCCATCGTATACGGCTATTCCCTTCAACTCCGGTCCGCCCTTCAGCACTGCGGAATCCCGCCGTTCCCAGGGCAAGCTGTTGAAGAAGACAACCGGGCGGCCTTCTCCGCCGTCAGTGGCAATCTGTCCCACCAAGCGTTCAAGGCCAGTCTGCAAGGCTTTTTCACCGATGCTGAAAACCTTCCCGTAATGCTCCTCGGACTTGGGATATACCTCGTGAATGGAGGTGCCGGGAATAATATCGTGGAATTGGTTCAGCAAAAGCAGCTTCCAGCCGTCTCCCAGCTGCTCTTTCTGGACCTGGAACGCTTCATGAAGCTGCGCCGCCCCTGTCCAGGCGGACAGGGCATTCCAGATTTCAGCCTCCCGGTACAGAACCTCCGCCTTGCGGTTCCAGCGTTTGTTCCGGGCATGGGTGGTATAGGTTCCCCTATGCAGCTCCAGGTACATGTCTCCCGTCCATTGCGGCAATGCGGGGAAAGCCTCCTCCACTCCCTGGAAAAATGCCAGAGCGGTGCTGAATTGGCTTGAGGGCAGATCGGGAAGCCGCTTTGAGCGGGCTACCGTTTCAATCATCTCCCGGGTCACGCCTCCTCCCCCGTCTCCGTGGCCGTACAGCAACATCTGCTCGGGATGGGATTTCTTCTGGCGGAAGCTGTCCCAATGCTCGGCCACATCCTGGGGCAGGGTATTTTCATTCAGGCCATGATTTAAAAAGGAGAGCACCGGCGTGCCGTCTATTCCTTTCCAATAGAACAGATCGTATGGAAAAGGATTGGTATCATTCCAATTCATCTTGGAGGTCATAAAATAGTCGACTCCGGCCTTCTTCAGCAATTGGGGCAAAGAAGCGCAGTAACCGAAGGTATCGGGGAGCCATTCCACCCTGGGGGCAAAGCCGAATTCCTCTTCGTAGAAGGCTCTGCCGTAAAGCAATTGCCGCACCAGGGACTCTCCCGACGGCATGTTCAGATCCGGCTCCACCCACATGCCGCCCACCAGCTCCCAGCGGCCTTCGGCAATTCTTTCCTTTATTTTGGCGTACAGCTCCGGATAATGCTTCTTGACGAAGGCATACAACAGCGGCTGGCTCTGGGAATACTGAAAATCAGGATACTCATCCATCAGGGCGCAGACGGTGGAGAAGGTGCGGCTGGTCTTGCGCACTGTCTCCTTCAATGGCCAGAGCCAGGCCACGTCGATATGGGATTGCCCCACCATATGCATAACTCCGCTTCGGGCTGCCGGGGCATAAGCGGACACCGCTTCCATGAGACAGGCTTCGGCGTCAGCCAATTCCGTCCTGCCGGACCGCAGCACCGTCTCCAGCCCAGCCCCCTCCAGCCGGATCATCAGCCCGGACAGGGCGCGCTCCAGCTCAATGCGCCGCAGATCCTTCTCCGGCAAACGCCTGGCCGCTTCCCATATGACTTTTACCGTGCCGGCCAAACGCTCCGCTTCAGTATTTACCAGAACATAGCGGGCCTCCTGAAAAGCAACCGCTCTCGTTATCTTGTCCAGCTGCCCGTTCAGAGGGTCCTCGGGATGGGGCGGCACATTGTACAGCTCAATGTGCAAGGACAGCTCCTCTCCCGACGCAAGCTCAGCCGGCAGCGGAATAAAGCTTCTGTTTCCATCCAATCCATGATACGGAACACCGCCCAGGGAAAGCAGACCCTCCCCTCCGGCCTTGAACACCAGCCCGATCTTCCCTCCCCTCCAGGAGGCGGGAACGGCGGCAGTCTTCTCCAGAAACAATGTTTCCCCGGGTTTGCTCACAAGCTGGCCAGGAGAGACGGTTTCCACTCCCTCCATATATTCATAGCTTCCCTCCTCCAGATAAATGGCCCGGCGGCAGCTCCACTCTGCCAACTCTACCTGGTCAAGCCATTTATGACTATCCAATGAACGCAGAAAACGCTCCGTTCTTTTAGCGAATGCCATGGATACCCTTCCTCCCGCGGCTTCCGGCATATTGCCTCCGCCTAACTTGTATAGTTGTATATTAAATATTCAACTTGTATTTTCAATATACACGCATTCCCCCTTTTAGTAAAGAAAAAAGTTCCCCTTTACTTTTGTCCAAGCAACTTGTATAGTTGTATATATATTTAAACGAAAACGAAACGAGGATGACCATGAGCCTGCCCCCTGCAAGAAAGCCGATTTATCAACAGATCAGAGACTATCTGCGGAAGGAGATCCTCTCCGGCCGGTGGAAGCCGGGAGACCGTCTGCCGTCCGAGAATGAGCTGTCCGCCCAGTTTGGGGGAAGCAGAATTACCGTTAAGCAGGCATTGGCCGAACTGGTCAAGGAGGAACTGGTCTACCGCATTCAGGGCCGGGGCACCTTCGTTGCGGAGGAAGCCGCCGGGGCAACGGCCGCTTTTGTCCGCGAGACGCCTGCGGCTTATACGGCCCTCTCTCCCGCTCCGGCGATGTATCCGGCTTCTGCCCCGCCCACTATCGCTCTTATCATTCAATATTCTCTCAATACGATGATCGTCGAGCTGCTGGACGGCATAGAAGAAGCCGCCTGGGAGGCAGGCTTTCGCCTATTGTTTATGAATGCCAGAGACTCCGGCGACCGGGAGCTGGAGATGCTGCGGAGCGCCTCGGAAAGCGGGGCCAAGGGAATTATTTTGTTCCCGGCCCATGGCGAATCATACAATGAAGAAGTGCTTCGTCTGGCCATGAGGCATTATCCTGTTGTGGTGCTGGACCGTTATCTGCGGGGAGTGGAAACCAACTGCGTCTGCTCGGACAACCGGGACGGCGCCTACTCCGGGACCGTCCATCTAATCCGTCAGGGCCACCGGAGAATCGGCTGCGTCACTTCTCCCGTATTGGGCACAACCTCCCTGGAGGACCGGCTCTACGGGTATGAGCAAGCGTTGGCGGACCACCATATTCCCGTTGACCACTCCGCCCGCCTGCACGAGCTGTCGCCGGAGGCTATCCGCACATTTTTGCTCAACAGGAACGGAATCACCGCTTTAATCGTATTCGACAGCGCCCACGGCAGCAGAATTATGGCCGCCGCGGAACAGTTGGGCATCCGCATTCCCGAGGACCTGTCCCTGGTTATTTTCGATGATTATTTCAACGCCGATCTTTTCCGCGTCCCTCCCACCGTCATTGTCCAGCCCTTCCGCCAGATGGGCCGGGAAGCGGCGCGGCTTCTGCTGGAGTTGATCCGCAATCCCGAATCGGAAAGGCGGAAAATTATGCTGCCCACCACACTGGTGGAGCGCAATTCCACGGCGCCGCCCAAGGCGGAAGGCTGATGGGGGATTGCTCCATGTATGCGCTGCGCAAAAGCTGAAATCCAATATCTTCCGGCAGGCTCCGGCACCTATTTTCCCGCTGCGGCGCCTGACAACCGTCCGATAATAAAAATTGAAACCTCCCACAAAAAAGGAGACCTCCTCCTCCTCAAAAGAAGTAACCTTATGCCGCAATGGACTGTAGGCCGGCGGCTGCGGCGCAGATATAATAAAGGAGTTCGGAGGAGAAACCAAAGAAAGGGAGCGAATCACCATGCTTGAGCAATATTCCGTTACTGATGCAGTAACCGGAAGAGCCTATCTATCCATCGGCAGATCTGGAAGCAATACCACCCACAATTATTTCACAGCTATGAGCTGGCTCAACGACAGCCAACGCCTGGTGGCCACTGTCAATGTGGACCCCAAAGGAACCCGCGGAGACTATGTCCTGTACGACCTGCAGACGGGCCGGACCGAACCGTTGCCGGAAGACGTCCGGTGGGGTGGAGGCGCCGTTTCATTTGGCAATATCCTGTATTACCTGAAGGACGGCGGCATTCGGGGATACGATCCGGCCAAGGTTGACGACTTTCAGGTATATGCATCGCCAGATAAGGAATTCTTCGGGCCCCTGTCCGTGACCAATGACGGCCGGATGCTGGGGGTCTTCTGGAAATCAGGGGAGGACTGGAGCATTGGACGGCTGGAGGCGGCAACAGGGCGGTTGCTGGAAACCCTGACTCCCGGCTTCGCCAAGCCTTACAGCATGGCCAACCACGCCATGATCAACCCGGTGGAGGACAATCTGATCTTCTTTGCCCATGAGGGGACGACCCAGTTTATTCCCGACCGGATCTGGCTGTGGGATATTCGTCAGCACGGCCGGGAAACCAACTCCGGCGCAGCCAACCCTTACCGGCAGCGCTCCATGCCCGATGGGCAATTGGGAGAATATATAGGCCACGAGGCCTGGTCGTGGGATGGGGAGCGGCTCTATTTTGTCAAGTACAGCAGCAGCCCTCTGGCTCCGGCCGGCATCTGCTATGTCACCCGGCAGGGAACCGAGTTTATTCATGTGAACGGGGATTACCGCCATTGGCATGTCTGTTCCAGCCCGGATGGCAAATGGACCGTATCCGATACGGAGGCGGACGGAGGAACCAGCAGCCATATCGTGCTGACGGAAGTGGCAACAGGCAAGGCCGAAGTGCTGTGCACCGTGAAGCGCTGGCCCAACCACCCGGGGCATCCTCATCCATCCTTCAGCCCGGACAGCCGGAAAGTAACCTTCACCTGCGCTGACGAAAACAACTGTCTTCGCATCGGGTGTATGGAAATTTAAGCAGCCTCCACCAGCAGCCCGGCACATTGCCTTCACGGCTCTCCCCAGACAAAAAAACCGCCGGCGGTCTGCTTGGCGGCAGTCCTCGGCGGGTTTTGTCTTTTCAACAATATACGTGATGGAATTCTGAAGTTTGAACGGGAGCGCTCCGGCACCGGCATGTGGCTTCCGTTACCGCAACCCCTCTTACGCCTTGTTGAACAGATCGGTCAGCACAGGCACGATCTGGGATTTGCGGGAGACCACACCTTTAAGCAGGGCCTTGTTGCCGTCCAGCTTCACATTATAGGCTTGTTCTACCGCTTGGGCTTCCTTACCCAAAGCAACGCCTACGGAATCGCTGTTCAGAATGTCCGTTACCACGAACAGGAACAGGTCAAGCCCCTTCTCGGCGATGATGGCATTCAGGGCGCCTTCCAGATCGGCTTGGCGGGACAGCACGTCGTTCACGTCCACTGCATTGACCTGGGCAATCTCCACCTTGCGGCCGTTCATGGAGAACTCCTTGGCATCCAGGGAGATCAGTTGGGCGATGGTCTTCTCGGAAAGATCCGCTCCGGCCTTCAGCATAGCCAGACCGTACTCGTCGGCATTGACTCCGGCAATGGCGGCCAATTCCTTGGCGGCGGCTACATCCTGCTCGGTGCAGGTGGGGGATTTAAAAAGAAGAGAATCCGAAATGATGGCAGACAGCATCAGGCCGGCCATTTCCTTGGATACGGCCACGCCGTTTTCCTTATACAGCTTGTTGATGATGGTGGAGGTGCAGCCGACCGGCTCCGCCCGGTAATACAGGGGGCCGCTGGTTTCAAAATTGGAAATGCGGTGATGGTCGATAACCTCCGTCACGCGGACTTGATCGATGTCAGGAGCGCTTTGCTGGCGCTCATTGTGGTCCACCAGAATAACGGTTTTGGCCTCGGCGGCAACGGATTCCACCAGCCGCGGCGCTTCTACCTTGAAATAGTCCAGGGCATAGCGGGTTTCGCCGCTGACTTCGCCCAAACGTACCGCTTCCACATTTTGGCCCAGCTTCGTCTTCAGATCGGCATATACCAGCGCAGAGCAGATGGTGTCCGTATCCGGGTTCTTATGGCCGAAAATTAATGTTTTCTCCATGTGCATGACCTCTTCTTATCCGAAAATTTCCCGTGAGAGCAGCCGTTTGCGGCACTTGGATCTAAGCACTCCGGGATGCTCCTGTACGGAAGCTTTCTTTATTATAACGGCAAATTCTTCTTATTCCAATGCCTTTACAGAGCTTGTCCGAAAAAATAAGCGGCATTGCCGGAATAAATGCCTGCTGCGCCTGCCGGCATCCTTTAGGGCCGGGTCAAACATCTGGCGGCGGGCGGCTGTACCCAAAGACAAAGAGGACCGCCTCTCTTTGGACGGTCCACCAATGTCTGCTTCCGATCATTCAGCGCGTTCCGTGCCGCTTTGCTTTATCTGTTGAGCAGTCTCCAGACCAGCATCGCTCCTTCGGCCCGGGTCATAGGCTGGCCGGGGCGGAAGCTGGAGTCCTCATAACCCTCCAGCCATCCGGCCTGCACAGCGGCCTCCACCAATGGCTTCGCCCAGTCGGAGATTAGCGCAGCGTCGGTGATGACGGCCGGACGGAGGACGTCCTCCTCGGCGGCTTCCTGCCCTGCTGCGGCATAGCTGATAGCCCGCATCAGCATGGCCGCCATCTCCTCGCGGGTCACCTGGTCCAGAGGAGCAAAGGTCTGCTCATCGCGGCCTTCGATAATACCCGCCTGGAAAGCGGCTGCCACACCATCGGCATAATAAGCGCCCTGCGGCACATCCGCAAAAGGCTGCTGCAGAGAGGAAGGCAGCTCCAACCCGCGAGCAAGCAGTACGGCAAAGTCGGCCCGGGTCACAGGACGGTCCGCGGAAAATGCCCCGCTGTCCGTTCCCTCTGCAATATGCCGGGCGGACAGCGCCCGAATCGCCCCGGCAGCCCAATGATCCTGCGGCACATCCCGGTACGTCCTGACGAAGGACATAACGGCATAGATTCCCGGCTTCTCCACGGAAGCGGTGACTTGGCCGCCGGACAGGCTCCCTGCTCCGCCGATATATTCCCATTGGCCGGAGCTTTCATTCAACCGGTAAACCCCATAGGTATCCGCATCGGCCGACGCTCCTTCGGCCTTCAGAGCTATCTGCCACGGTTTTCCCAGTTCGCCGGGCATACTTCCGGTTCCTGCCTTGGCAGCATCCGCAATGCGGATGTCCAGCTTCACAGGAACGTTTGCCAGCTTCAATTGTCCTCCCGGAGCGCCAGCCAAAACAGGCGCTTCCAAGCTGTCCCCAGCCGCCCCGGCGTCGGCCAACAAAGCCAGTTCCACGGCGCCGCCAGCACCGGCTTCGCGGATCAATTGCTTCCACGTCTCGCCGGGCACCGTAAGCAGCGCGCCGCCCACCTCCAGCCGCAGCTCCTTGCCTGCAAGGCTTTCCAGCACCTCGCTCCGCAACAGCAGACGTTTGGTTGCCGGAGCCGGATGCAAGCTCACCGTATTGGCATCCACCTTGGTCAGATCGGCGGATTTTACCTCCAGCGCCGTGTCATTCCCGACAGTTGGGCCGCCGGACCCTCCAGATGCGCTGGACCCGCCGGGAATGTCAACCGGGTTACTCGGATTGTCCGGGTTCCCTGGGTTATCCGGGTTCCCTGGGTTATCCGGATTATCCGGGTTCTCCGGCTCTACCGGCAGCTCCTGCTGGCCTGCCAGCCTCCAGTCCGCATAGGCGGAGGGATTCTTGCCGCCCGCAGTACCGGGAGTGAACTCGTAGAAGCGTTCGCGGTTTAGAATGTCCGCGTCATTAATGGCGACATTAAAGCCGAATATTTTGCCTTCCTCCAGCACCAGCGGTACCAGCTCTTCGGCGGGGATACGAATCATGTAGGTGCTGAGCTTGGCCTCCTCATCGCGGATGATCCGGACCCATTCCTCCTGCTTGGAGCCGTAGGTTTTGCCGTAATCGACGGCTGCCTGCCAGGAATAGACCTGATGGCGGTCTCCCGACAAGGCAAAGCCATACTCATAGTCATCTCCGCTGTACTTGGTCCCGTTGTCGTTCAGCGTATCCACACTGATCTGCACGTTGTCGCCATCCCAGATATTCGCTCCCAATTTATTGTTAAACAGATAGTCGTCATACACCCGGGCAAGCACGTACAGCGCCTCTTCGTCCCATTGCGTATAGACCTTGGCGGCAGCATTGCTGGCCTTCCATGCCGCCTCGGAGGCGGGATCGGCAGGCGGATTCAGATAAACCGGATAAGCCTTCTTCCATGACTCCAGCCCGCCGTCAAACTTGACCGGTTCCAGAGGAGCATCGGCCTTAACCATCAGCGGGAACTGCAAGGGCAGCTTGCCCTCCTTCAACACCATCCCCTGATCGTCCTTAACCTGATAGCCGACAGAATACTCATGGAAAGGAATATCCTTGGCCGCATTTACGGCAAAGATCAGCTCTCCGCTTTCCCCCACTTCCAGGGAATACGGCTGGCTCCGCTCCATGTCCCAGCCTTGGGGCGGCACAAGCTCCACCGTGCCGCTGAGAGGAGCGGCAAACAGATTTTTGAGGGTCAGCTTTACTGTTTTCACATCAGCAGCCGTATCCGTAACCGGCGGCAGGCTTACTTCCACCTTGCTGGCCACACGCACCGCTACCGGCTGCCTTGTCAGCGCCTGCCCCATCTCATCCAGCAGCACCAGCTCCAGCGTTCCCATGGGCTGCAGCTCAGGCCTGGAGGCATCCACCGCAAATTGGGCCTCCATCCTGCCGCCGGAAGCAATCACCGCCGGCGCTTCTCCGATCACTGTAGCCCCATGCAGAAGCTGAAGGGTTCCTGTAAACTCCTGGCTTCTTTCATTCCGGGCCACAGCCGTCAGAATGCTTGTGCCTCCTTCAAACACCGAAAAGACGGTGGGGTAGGAGGCCAGCAGCAGATTATCGGGCTCCGCCGGCTCCGTGGACGCCAGAAGCTTTGCCCACCCGGCCAACTCGGCAGAGGCCGCATCCCAGCTCCGGGCATAGCCGATTCTGCCTGCCGCCAGATATTCACCAGCCCGGGCATTCCAGCGGGAGGCATGGCGAAGCACTTCCTGCGAGAACTGCATGGTGCCGCCCGAGATGGCGGCCAGCTTGCCGTCGATAAGGGAAACCGCCTCCTGAATTTTTGCTGTGGAGGACAGAACCACCGACGTCGTCGGCAGATCGGGAGCGGACATAATAAAATTCTCCAGGGCTTTGCCCGCCTGATGCCATTCATACAGCATAGCCATAGCCTGAGTTTGCTCCAGCTTCCCGCTATTGGCCAGTTCGATTATCCCCTCACCTAAGGCGTAGTGATCCTGGAGCCGGGTCAGCGCTTCGACATAGCTCGGTCTGGCCGTTCCTGCAGCCAGCTCCTGATTCCGCATGGCGTTGACTCCGGCAAGCACTTGCTGCCCGTCCGTCTGGAGTTGGCTATTCCAGGCTGTCAGCCATTTCTGATAACCCGCCGCTACCGCCTCATGGAGCTTGCCGGCCACCCATTCCTCGCTGAAGCCGCTGATGTATGCCGGGTCCGGGCTGATCGCCGCCTTGTCCTGGGAGCCGGCGGCAGGCTCCACCGGATTGCCCATCATATCCGCCACCGAAACGGTTTGGCCGCCAAAACCAAGCTCCTTCCGGGTTCCGTCACTGGTCCATGCGGGCATAACATATCCCTGGCCGGTGTTCCACAGGAAGGCTCTGACCCCCTGCCCCATGTTCACCTCCGCCACATAATTCCCCGCCGCCAGTGTACGGCTTAGCTGTCCGACAGCCGCGTAGGCGGGTTTGGGAACCATCAGCTCGGAGACAATGCCGAAGTTATCCTCGGTATAGGCTCTATCCGTGCCGTCATTGCGGAAATCATAAATAAAGCTTTGGAGCACGCCTCCGGCGGTCCCCATCAGATACTGCTTCACCAGATACCGCGCCTGAAGCTCCTCTGCCACCCCTCTGGCATCGGTGGAGGTGGGCCAGCCGATTTCAGTAATATACTGATCCTTCCAGCCGCCGAACTGCTTCGTAATGTCCATAAATCCCTTCATATTGCTTTCATACCGGACATCCGGATCAGTGGGATAAATATATGGATGGAAGGAAACACCGTCTATATAGCTGTACACTCCTTCGTTAAACATACCGGTGAGGTAAGCCGCCGCATTCTGGGTAGCCACGCTTCCCGCCAAAATCACAGCATCGGGATTCTCCTGACGGATGGCCATGGCCGCCGCTTTGACCAGCCTTGCATAATCCGTTACATTGGAATCCGGCTTCCACATGCCGATATTCGGTTCGTTCCAGATTTCAAAGGTATTGATTTTTCCTTTGTAATGTCTGGCCGTCTCGCGGGCATACCGGACATACGCATCCACTTCCTCCGGTGTGCGGGGGGCGTATTTATTGTCCGACTGGCCGCTGTACAGCGGATTGCCATAGCACAGAACACCGATGATGTTTATGCCGCTGTCGATGACATTGTTGACCCATGGATCAGTAACGCTAAAATCCATAACCCCCTTGACCTTTTCGATCTTGTGCCAATTCAGCTCATCCCGAATCCATTGGATGCCCTGCTTGTCAAGAAGCACCGTGTCCCGTGCATCTGTTCTGCCTGACAGTCCGTAATGGGTGGCCATGCCGAAGGCGGAATAATGGTCACCGAATTGCTGCTGGTAGACAGGCATCACATTGATCACGCCGGAATCAAACACAGCCAGCTCCCGCTGCCCTTCCTTCACCTCCACATGAAGGTAGCTTTGACCGTTTTTCATGGTGCCGAGAGGAATATTCTCTGTGACGGAGGTACGGGCGGGAACCGTGTACTGCACACTGACTGAATCTACGGCAGCGCCGGACAGGCGATGCTCCACCGTAAAGACAGCGGGCTCGAAGGTATTATTCGCCAGGTATACGGCATAGGACACGCTCCCCGGCTCATGTACGGACTGGGCGGTAAATTTCACCTCCGCCAGCGCGGGCACGGCAAATCCCAACTGCCCCAACTCCGCATCGGTGTAGCCGACGCCTTTAAGCTCGTCTTGCGTATAGTGCTCGCGAATCCATGTTTTCACCTGTTCGCCGGTGTTGGCCACATCCAGCTTGACGCTGCGAAAGAAGCTGTCCTGCAGATAAAAGACAGGCCGCACCTGGGGCTTATCATAGTTGGAAGTGAGGCTGGCGGTAGTTCCCACACGGTCGGCATGGGTCTCAACCCGCATAATAAGCGGATCGGCAACCCCCAGACCCCGGGAGGTGCGCAGCCACCAGCCCTCCGGATAAGCGCCCATGCTGTCCTGAACGCCGAATTTCGGGGCGTATTGGACATATTCCGTCTGCGACATCAGCGCCACTCCGACGACAGTTGTATAATCGCTGGGGGCATCGCTTGCTTTCACTCCCGCCTCTGTGGCCCACACATGATTCATATCAATATGGGCCACCAGCCGCTGATCCAGCTTCTGAGGCGCTGAGGAGGCCGGGTCGATGAGATCATGATTAAGCCAATAGGCAATATTGTTAGGGTCCTCCGGATTGAACCGGATCGTCTTGTCGGGATCATAGGCCCTAGTTCCGAAGCTATCCACGCTAATGACAAAATGGTAGACACTGCCGGATACCGTTTGGGTATCCAGCAGGGCAAAGGACTTGGAATACCCTGGAATTTTGAATATATTCTCCGCGGGGGTATTGGTCTGCGCTCCCGGCGGCGGTGTCGTAAGGCGGTTGAGCGGCGCGGCAAAAGCCGGCATGGCTGCCATAAACAGCATAATCAAAGCCAGCAGGCAGGAGCCCAGCGAGGTTCGGGCAAAGCGCATCTTCATTCACTCCGTTCCAGATAATTTGAAAGCGTTTTACACACATTTCAGCAGAAGAACCGGAATGAACAGACTGTATGTGTCATCCCGGTTCCCTACGCCTTCTGCTATTTCAACTGATCCTTGTTTTTCTGGTACCATTCATTGACGATCTTCTCCACATTTTCTCCGCCCAGGCGCTTCCATTCCTTGCGAAGCTCCTCCATTCCTCCATCCGGCGTAGTGCTGCCGGTAATAATCTTGGCTTCAATCTGCTGGGCAATGGGCGCAAAGGTAGCCAGCAGTTGGGTATATTCGGTCATGCTGGGGCTGTAAGCGATATCCCGGCGGAACTTGTTTTTCAGCGCAGTTTCCAGGGATTGGCTCCTCAGCTTGGCATATTCCTGGGACAGGGCGTCATCGGCAGCCATAATCGGGTAAAATTCCGGCTTGATCGTATACTGGCTGACCACAGCGTATTCGTTGGCATAACTCACTTCTTTTTTCAGCTTGTCGGCATCGATGACCTTGGGAACCTCATTTACATACTTCACATGCACATTTTCCACGCCATTGCGCAGAGGCTTCCAGCCTGTATCCAGCATCCAGTCCAGGAACTTGACGGCGGCTTCAATCTGGCTCTCCTTCATGTTTGCATTAAAGGCCGTGAGGATATTGGCCGGAGCTTCCTGATACAGCCCGTATTTGCCATACTTGGTGGAGAACGGCTCCATGGGCACCAGCTTGGCGTCCGGCACATTCTTCTTCAGATCCCGGTACGCACTTTCGATGTTCCAGGAAGCCAGATAGATGCCGGCTTGCCCGGTGGTAATAAACTGCTGGGAGCGCTGGAAGCTTTTATCCGTAATGTACTCCTTGTCAATCAGCCCTTCATCAAAAAGCTGCTTCTGGAAAGCCAAGGAGTCCCGGTAGCGGTCGGAGATTCTGCCGAATTGCAGCTTGTCATTTTCCACATACCACTGATTCTCCTGGGTTCCGAATACGGCCCGAAGGATCGACATGGAATTTCCGTGGAAGGCGATGGGAACGGTATCCGCCTTGCCGTTGCCGTCGGGATCGCCGCTCTTGAATTTCCTGGCCACCTCCAGGAACTCCTCCTGGGTGGTCGGCATCTTCAGCCCCAGCTTGTCCAGCCAATCCTGCCTGATCCACATGCCGTGATTAGCAATGGAGCCTACATCCCGGGCGCTGGTGACCGCATACATTTTGCCATCAAAGGTCAGGTACGGCTTCAGCTCCGGATGCTCCTGCAGATACTTCTTGTAGGAGGTGCTGTATTTTTCGATGTACGAGTCGATGGGCTGGATGGCTCCCTGATTGGCCAACTGGGCAATGTAGTTCCGGTCGAACTCCCAGATCAGGTCGGGAGCGCTGCCGGAGGCAATCAGCGTGTTCAGCTTGGTTTGGGCCTCGTTGCGGGGAACGGGAACCCACTTCACTGTAGCCGGCGCATTCTCGTTTATCCACTTGGTCCAGCGGTTGCTTTCATAGCTGCCTTCCTCCGCAGATACTGCGCCGCGGTCAAATATCGAAACGCTGATCTCCTTCTTCGGTCCTGTGCTGGCCGGCGCCGCGCTGGCTCCGCCCGGCGAAGGAGCCGCCGAAACGCCCTGCTCCTCCGAATTGCCGCCGCAGCCTGCCAGAAGAGAAATTCCCAGGCATACTGCCATTGCGGATACAGCTGTTTTCGCTGTTTTTTTCAATCGATTCATCCCCTTATCGTATGATTGGTGTGCCTCTATATCAAGGGAGAGCATGCCCACCCAGGATATCAACCTTTGACCGAGCCGATCAAGACGCCCTTGACAAAATGCTTCTGCAAAAACGGATACACGCATAGAATCGGGGCAATGGCAATGACCACCGAGGCCGCTTTGATCCCTTCGGGAGTCAGGAGCACAGCATTGGCGCCTTCCGTTCCTCCTCCGGTGTTCAGCAAACTCTGGTCCACCTGGCGGATCATCTGGTACAGCTTCAGCATCATGGTTTGCAGACTGGAGCGGGTGATATAAAGCATCACGTTGAAGTAGCCGTTCCACCAGCCCACTGCGTAGAACAGGGACAGGGCCGCCAGGATCGGTTTGCACAGCGGCAGCATGATCTGGATCAGAATCCGCCAGTTCCCGGCTCCATCGATGGACGCCGATTCCTCGATTTCGTCGGGCAGGCCCTCCATGAAGCTTTTCATCACAAACATGTTGTAGGTGCTGACCAATCCCGGCAGCCACAGCGCCCAATAGGAGTCCATCAGTCCCAGGGATTTGATCAGAATAAAGTTGGGAATAAGCCCGGAGACGAAAATCATGGTGAAGGTGATAAACATGGTGAGCGGGCCCCGGCCGTAAAGACGCTTCCGCGACAAGGGATAGGCCGCCAGAATGGTCATGATCATGTTCAGGCAGGTTCCTACCAGGGTCACCACTACTGTATTGCCCATGGCCCGGATCAATTGCCCATCCTCAATCAGCCGCCGATAGCCCTCCAGATTAAATTCCACCGGCCACAGAAACACCTCTCCCGCCGTGATGGCCCGGCTGCTGCTGAAGGAGGCGGCGATCTCATACCAAAAGGGATACAGCGTCAATAGCGACAGACAGGCCAGGAAAACGTAGTTCAGGCATGAGCCAACAACAGAAGCGGCAGTTGCACCGTTTTTAACAGGACGCATGATCTACCAAAGCCCCCTTTCGCCAAACAGGCGGATGATCTTGTTGACGCTGACCACCAGCACCAGGCTAATCAGCGACTGGAACAGTCCCAGCGCGGTGGTGTAGCTGTAATTCATGTGCTGGAGCCCGATCCGGTATACGTAGGTGCTGATCACATCGGCTACATCCAGCACGGAATCATTCTGCAGAGCCAAGGTCTGCTCCAGCCCCACATCCATCATGCTGCCCATCCGCAGAATCAGCAGAATGGCAATGGTGCTGCGAATGCCGGGCAAGGTAATATGCCAGACCTGGCGGAGCTTGTTGGCCCCGTCAATGCGGGCGGCTTCATACAGCTGCGGATCGATGGCCGCCATGGCCGCCAGATAGAGGATGGTGCCCCAGCCCGCCTCTCTCCAGATGGAGGAAGCAGTATAAGCTACCGGCCACCAGCCGGAATTGGCCATAAAGTAAACCGGCTTTATGCCGAATACATGATGCAGCAGCATATTGACTACGCCGGTGCTGGGCGACAGCATACTGATCAGAATGCCTCCCAGAATGGCCCAAGAGATGAAATGAGGGATGTACAGCAGATTCTGGACCAGGCGCTTGAAGCCCTCCAGCCGGATTTCATTCAGCAGGAGCGCCAGGAGAATCGGCACCGGAAAGCCGAAGAACAGGCTATATACGTTCAGCAAAAGGGTATTGCGCAATACCCGCCAAAAATCCGGACTCTGGAACAGCAGGCGGAAATGCTTCAGGCCCACCCAGTCGCTGCCCCATATGCCGTCGGCAAAGCGGTAATTTTTGAAGGCGATGATCTCGCCAACCATCGGGGAATACTTGAACAGCAGATAGAACGCTATTACCGGAAGAAGCATCAGATACAGGGATTTATTCTGGGCGATTCTCCTTCGGGCCATGCTTTTTGGTTTTGCGGCGCGAAGCTGCGTCCCTGCGCCGGCGGCTGCGGGAGGCGTCTCTCCGGCGGGAATGGACAGGCGTTGACTCATGTACGGTTCATCCTTTCTGAAAAAACTGGCTGTTGAGGTGGCTGCATGTGGACTGGGCCGCCGATAGCCTTATCCTAGCCGCTCCGCCCGCAGGCTGGCTAGAGAAGCGTTTTTACATGAGTGACATTTCTTTTCGCAATTCGGGTGCATTTTCTTGCTGTCGGTGGCTTTTCTTTTCAAACACAGCGCCAAAACCGGCTGCCGGAGGGAATAAACGGCGATGGTGTACAGCAAAAAAGCCCCGCCGCGAAGTTGTGCTCTCTTATAATGGGCGTCCAAAACCTCATTTGAAGCGCAAAAGGACGCGCCTGGAAAGATAGCCGGATGGATGGTTCAGCGGCTAAGGCTTCCAGTACACGTCCCATGTCTGCCACAACATGCTGCCTGAGGCTGGGAGACTCTCAGTTCTCCCCTTCCTTCTCCTGGTCTGTGACCTGCTCCCGGTATTCGGTGGGGGTCAGACCGGTATACTTCTTGAAGGTGCGCATGAAGCTGCGGCTGTTGTTGTAACCTACCTCATTGGAGATGTCACTGATCTTGATGGACTTATTCTTCAGCAGCTCCTTTGCGGCCTGAATGCGGATTTCAATAAGATAGTCGATGAAATTGCTCTCGGCGTATTCCTTGAACAGACGGCTGATATAGGTGGGATTCAGGTCAAATTCCCCGGCCAACCGGTCAAGAGATAGCCCGCTGTCCTGATAATGCTCCTGGATATAAGCGATAATGCCGTTGATAACGTCATTTTTGCCCCGTTGGCTGCGCCTGTGCTCCAGAGCGGCGGACAGCTTCAGGATGAAATCGCCCACCAGCTGCTCAGTCTGCCTGTAGTTTTCGCATTGTTGAATGCGCTCATAGAGATTCCCGTTTCCGGTGCGCAGCTCCTCCGTATCAATGCCCACGGATTCCATGGTCTGCACGGCCCGCATGACCAGCTCAAAGGAAAATTGCCGCAGCAGATCGGGGGACAGAGCAATTTTCACGGCATTCTGAAAGGCTTCCGCCAGCAATTGCTTCAGCTTTGGCGAATCCCCCTGCTTCAGCGCCTCCAGAATGCTGTCGATGCGCTGGGCAAACCCGTAATAATCCTGGCTCTCCCAAGTTTGGATATCATCGATGGACATGACGGAATGGGGACCGGTCAGCATCTTGTATTGCAGCGCCTGAAGGGAATCCGCATAGGAAACGGGAATCTGCGTCATCTCCCGGCAGCATCGTCCCACTCCCGCCGCCACGGTCAGGCCAAATTGCTTCAGCATAATATCCAGAATCTGCTCCAGGACGGTGGCGGCCCTTAGCTGATTCTGGACTTCATCCCCCTCCGCAAAGCTGAACAGGATCACTGCCCGGCCGCCGCCCAGATCGATGGCTGCTCCGGCATTCTCCATATTGATCAGCTCCTCCGCCACATTGCACAAGGCATAGGTGTAAAGAGCTTCATCCTTGAGCGCGATGCCGCCTTCCTTGCCAATTTCGGCGGAAGCCACCACAAACCATTCCGGATAGAGCCGAGTGCCGGTAAATTCCAGTTGGTGCTTGACCAAAGGATAGTCCGTCCGGTGTCCCGTCAGCATATCCATCACGATCCGCCACTTCAGCATGGGCTTGGATTCCCGCACCTGATGGGCCAGGCTCTCCCGGTCCTCATACATCTCATCAAAGAGGTTCTCCAAATAGGACAATCCTTTTTCCGCAGGCCTGTCCGGCATACTCCGCCGCGCAGGCTTATATTGGCGGGCGAACTTGCCCAGCACACGATCCATAGGCCGGAAGGTCCGGCGGCTGACATAGAAGAGGAGAACGAAGGCAATCAGGAACATGACGGCGGTAAAAACCAGAAGCAGGTTCCGAATGACAGCGATGGAGCGGTATACCTGGCTTTTGGGAACAATGCTGACAATTTTCCAGCCGGTGGAGGAGGTGGTGGAATAGAATACGGTTTGTTTTTGCCGGTCCAGACTGATGTCGAAGGAGCCGCTGGCTCCGCCGTTCAGCACCTTTTTGATAAACGGCATCTCCTTCACATTGCTGTGCAGCCGGCTCTTGTCGTTATGGGTAATGACCCGGCCCTCGTCGTTAATGAGGAAGGTTTCCCCTTTGTTGCCCTTTTCGTAAATATCGTCGATCATCCGGTACAGCATACTTTCATTCATGTTCACCGCCAACAGCCCTGTCCGTAAGCCGGGACGGCTCAGGGCCGGATAGGCCCGGATCAGGGTCACTACATCGCTGAAGGAGACGCCGTCCCATATCTGGTGGGTGGGCAACCACTGGGAGTAGCCCTTCATGTTCAGATAATCGCCCAGCCATTTGTTCTCGGATACATCCTTGTTCATGAAGGTTTTCTGGGTCAGGATGTAACCGCTCACATCGGAGTAGACATATATGGAGGAAAACTGCGGGTTGCGCGCCATGAACTTCTCCAGCTTCTCATTCAGGCCATAAAAATTGGTATATTTCTGGACATCGTTATCATAGATGTTGTTCATGTAGTAGACGAACTCCAGCTCGTTGGTCAGCTGCAGCAGATCCTTGTCAATTTGTTGGAAGGACAGCTCCATCTTCTGGTCAATTTGCTTCAGCAGCGCAAAGTTGGTTTCTACCAGTTGGTTGCGGAGGCTGGTGACAGTTCCGACATACGATAACAGAAAGGTCAGAGAGATGATCGCAAGCAATACTCCCCCATAGATGAGCATAATTCTTCCCGTGATGCTGGTTTTCATGGCGGCTCCTCCCTGCTGTACGCTCCGGAAGTTCTTGCGGTTGCGCTCCGGGCGCGATTTCACTACCACTATAGTGAATCATCCGCTGCGCTTTTGCAATAAGCCCGGAAGCCGGCCATCGACCGCCGGTAGCGCCTATCGGCCGTTTCTCCGCGGATTTCCCCAGCCGGTCCCCGTCCGGCACAACAGCGCCGGTAAAAAAATGGTACCTGCCGCAAGAAAGGACACCGCCTCAGGATACTTGAAATAAACAAGCTTCCGCCATCCCCGCTCGCGCTAACGGAACTTTTTGACTCTTATGGGAGCAAAATCGGTCTTTTTGTAATTTAGCGGAACTGAGACGCTCTTATTAAGGGAGGAATGGGAAGGAAAGCCCCTTTCAGCGCCTTTTCATCCCCGTAAGGGTCTTTTAGTTCCTTTAAAACAGGCGGCAGCCGATTTTATGCCCATAGGAGCCGCTGAGTTCCGTCCAGGGAGGCCAACTCCCCATCCGCTTTCCTTAACAGAAGAGAGCCCGCAGCCTACAAAACAGAGGATAAGTGACCGTGTTCAGCGGGAAGCTTTAAACATCAAAAAAAGCGCAGCCCCCGAAGGAACTGCGCTTTTTTTGCCGGGACTTAATATACCCAAGCCTTGCTTATGATGACCAGGAGAATAAACAATACCAGAATCACGCCAGTGGTAGTGAATCCCCCGCCGTAGCCTACGCCTGCGCCTGCTGCATATCCCATGCTCAACACTCCCTCTTTTGTGATGTTCGCTTAACCCGAAGGCCTTGCGGTTAAGTCTCCACATCCTATGTAGGAACGGAGCAAGAGGTATGGACTCTTGACTATATTGGAAAAAGGATTGAAAAATGGGACGTACCGATATTAAAATCGAGAGGTGAAGGCAAAGCCCTTAGGAGGAACCCCCATGACCATGAATGTATCCAATCCGCTGATTGCGCAGCGGGCCGACCCCTGGATTTTGAAGGCGGAGGACGGCACCTATTACCACACCGCATCCGCTCCCGAATATGACCGCATTGAGCTGCGCAAGGCCTCTACTCTGGCGGGGCTGGCGGATGCCGAGCCTGTTCTCGCCTGGCAGAAGCATGAGAGCGGCCCCATGAGCTGCCACATCTGGGCTCCCGAGCTGCACCGCATCGACGGCAAGTGGTACATCTATTTTGCGGCAGGCAGAGCGGAGGATATCTGGAGAATCCGCATCTGGGTGCTGGAAAATGAAGCCGCCGATCCCACAACCGGCGCCTGGACCGAAAAGGGCGAAATCGTCACAGCCTGGGATTCCTTCGCGTTGGATGCCACTACCTTCGAGCATAAGGGTGTCCGTTACCTGGTCTGGGCCCAGCAGAACCCGGCGTTCCAAACCAACTCCAACCTGTATATCGCCCCCATGAGCAATCCGTGGACGCTGGCTGCGCCCCAAGTGGAGATTGCCGCGCCGGACTTTCCCTGGGAGCAGGTGAAATACAAGGTTAATGAAGGGCCCGCGGTGCTGAAGCGCAATGGCCGGATTTTCGTCGCCTATTCCGCCAGCGCTACAGATGCCAGCTATTGCATGGGCCTGCTGTGGGCGGACGAAAACAGCGATCTGATGGATGCCACCTCCTGGCACAAGCTCCCGGAGCCTGTTTTCGCCACCTGTGAGGAGAACGGCCAGTACGGCCCCGGCCATAACAGCTTTACCGTGTCCGAGGATGGCAGCCGGGACATCCTGGTGTACCATGCCCGCAGCTACCGGGAGATTCAGGGGGACCCGCTGCGCGACCCCAACCGCCATACTCGGCTGCAGCCCTTTGGCTGGGACAAGGACGGCTTCCCGGCGTTCGGACAGCCGGTGAAGGACGGCCCCTGCCCCGGGCTGTAAGGGAAGGAGCGGCGGAGTCCTCCGCCGCTTGCTTGCTGCGGCGCGGCTTAGCCGCCCGCGCCGAGAATGGCCGGCAGCATCTCCGTGAGGCTGCCGAACTGCTTTTTCACCAGCGGCTGCGCGCCGCTGGCCGCGATGTTGCCGCCGCCGATGCCGAAGGCGGCGTAACCCGCCAGCCGGATGGACAGCACGCCGGCTGAAGAATCCTCGATGCCGATGATCCGGCGGCGGCTCTCCGGCCCTAGCCCCAGGCCCACCCGGGCGGCTTCCGCATACAGCCAGGGATGGGGCTTGGGGGCCAGCTCGCCCAGGGTGCCCGCCTGGCCCTTGCGGAGGGCCTGCCCGGCGGTGATAACGGCATCGTACAGCTCCAACGGGTCCCCCAGCTTAAGGGTCCGGAAAGCCGACAACACCTCCGGCCAGGCCTTCTCATACAGGCCCGAGGTGACCAGACCGATGCGGATGCCACGGCTTTTCAGCTCCAGCAGAAACTCCTTCAGCCCCGGGGCGGGGGTAAACGCCCCCTCCTTTCCCCGGCCCCTCAGAATTTCCTTCATCTCGTATTCGGTCACGGCAAAATAATGCCGCCTGGCCTCCTCCACACTCCGCTCCGGGCAATATTTGCCAATGCAATATTGAAGATGCTCCGAGACGGAATGCCCCGACACATGAGGCTCATCCTCAGGCTCCAACCTGAAGGAATAATTTTCCATTAACAATCCCATGCTCCGCTCAATAATCCAGATCCAGAACGCCTCGCTGTGGACACTGGTGCCGTCCAGATCCATCAGCACCGCTTCCGCCGGGCCCTGAAAATCCGCCTCCGGCAAAGGATAGATCGCCGGATGGCCCATGGCCGATTTTACATAGCATAACGTTTTGTCCCGGTACACGATAAAATCCGCTTTCCGGTCCCGGGGCGTCAGAACATGCAGCACACCGTCCGCCCCTGCCCGGAACAAACCTTCCCCTCCGGTTTCGCATTCCGTCATGTCACCGTCCTTCAGCAGCTCCCCAAGAGACAATCCGAAGCCCGGAAGCAGCGCCCCGGAGGACGCGGAATATTCTGCAAAGGTCCCCATTCTTATTCCCCGCTTCCGCCTGCAAAAATAACCCTAAAGGTGGCAATCTTCTTCGGCTCCACCGCCGCTTCAAAGGCAAACCCGTCAGCCGGCTGCGGCAGCTTCTCAGTCACGCTTTCATCCATCTTGCAGCGGAAGGCTTCCATCACCGGCACGCCAAACCGGAAGGCTGCCTGCTCTGCATCAGCAGACGGGTTGAACAAGCGGATAATGAGCCCGCTGCCGTCCTCCGCCTGCTTCACAGCGGATACATGCAAGGCTGTGCCGCCTGTAAGGGTAAACAGCCCCGCCTCCGAAGGCAGGCTGCCTTGCCCTCTGCCCGACACTGCAACCCGCACCGGAGCCGCATAGCAGGCAGCCGCGTTCAGCAGTCCGGCCTCGCGCCAGTCTCCCGCATGGATGTGCACCGCATATTCAAAGGTTTGCTCACCGGGGCATTGGATGCCCTGATCCGGCAGCTCCGTCAGCTTCTCCTCGCTTACCGCCAGCTTGATCCGGCAGGCCCGGATCAGGGTCAGAGCCAAGGTCCGGCTGTCATCCTCAAAGGCCTCGTATTCATAGATACCCTTGGGCAAAAGCGCCAGACCGTCCTTGCCGTCTGTCAGTTCTACAAAGGTTTGCAGCGGATGAGTCCCTCCCGCCTGCTCTACCCAGCCGGTGGAATCCGGAATCGGGATGGGCCGGGACAACACATCAAAGTGGGTGTCCGCCCAGGAGAGGTCCGTGGCCAGACCGGTGGGGAAATTCACCCGCAGCCAGTGATCCTTGGCCTTGTTGTCCACCGTCAGCTTTACTTTGACAGCGGAGGCGCCCTTTTCCAACGTATAGGCGATCTTCACCGGCAGCTCTGCCATAATCGTGTTGCGGGAATTGCCGTCGGCATAGTCGATGGGCACAAGGAAGCTGTAGGACGCCTCGATGGTGCTGGACAGCTCGCCGCTCTCCGTCACCGCCACCTGCGCCGTTACACCCAGGCTGTTGTACTTCCGGTCAAACCGCGGAGCCACATGCTTCCATGCGTTGCCGCATTCCCCCTGATCCGTCAGATAACCCAGGTTGTTGTAGGCTTTTCCCGTCAACTTGTTGACGACATCCAGGGTGCCGTTGGCATTGACCTTCACCTTCAGCAGTTGGTTCTCCATGGTGTCCGGTCCGGTGACCAGCGTGCGGATGTTCCGCAGCTCCTGCGCCTGCGGCTGCAGCCGGTATGCCCGGTAGCCCAGGCCGGGAAGCTTGGACAGCTCCACATGCATCCTCACCCGGTGGGAGTCGAGAATCGTCGGCACCTCCCAGATGCTGTCCACGAACACGCTGGATTTTTCAAAAGCAACCGCCTGCCGCTGCACCGACGGGTCCTGCTCATGGGTAAGGCTGTAGGACTTGGCTCCTTCGCCCCGGGGAAGCTCCAGATCCACCGTGGTGACCACTGTACGCTCCACAGGCAGCGGGTTGTAGACCACCAGTTGGGTAGCCTCCGTTCCCAGATGCTCCGGCGACAGGTTGCGGGCGATATAGCCCATGGCATCCTCGGAGACGATTCCGCCGATGTCCGCCGCCTTGCGGTAGCGGTATTCGATATCCAGACAAACCGCGTCAGGGGCGCAGCCGCCGTTGGCGTCATGGGTGTGGTTGGACAGCAGGTACCGCCAGCCCCGCTCCAGATAACGGACGGGATACTCTCCTCCCAAAACAGCGGACAAAGCCGCCAGCGGCTCCGCGTAAGCAACCAATTCCTTGGTGGCGTGGAAATCCTGCTGCTTCAGATAGGTTCTGGCGCTGATGGTGCCCGGGAACAGGAAGGTCCACATCCCCTCCTTCAGATAGGAGCGCCGTTCTCCGGTAAGCACAGGCAACTGGTCTAGCTGGAGATGCTTTTGCGCTTCCTCCCAGAACTTCTCCAGGTCCGTGTGCTCGATGGCATACCGGTCCCCCAGCAGCTCCTTGGCGTCCCGGATCACCTGGGATTCCAGCGGATAAGCCACCGAGATGTCATGCCCGTTCATGGCCAGGAATACTTCTGTGGTAAAATGGCGTCCTTCCCGCTCCACCATATCCAGAATCGCCTGCTTCAGGCGGCTTTTGTCATAGTGCAGCGCCGGGGCCAGCAGCCCATAAGACTGATCCTCTCCGGACAGGCCGTCGGACAGCCGGAAGGGCACCTCATCGTATTCGCCCCAATGGTAGGTTTTATCGAAGACGGTTCCCCGGGTTACGGCACGGTGCACCTGATAGTACCAGTTGTAGCGGGCATACAGGGCAAAACGGCTGGCCAGCACCTTGCTGCCGTCGGGAGCGCTCCAGATCCACTCCGCATCCGCTTCATGATGGGAAATGCCCCGGTAGAACATCATTTTGTCCAGGCCAAAATCCCGGAGAATCTGCGGCAGCTGACCCGTCTGGCCCCAGGAGGAGGGGGTGTATGCCACCGTTCCCGTTTGGCCGCCATAGCTCTCCACCGTCCGCCGCCCGAACATCAGATTGCGCACCAGCGCCTCCTGGGCAACGCTGAACTCCTCCGCCAAGGTATAATACGGCCCCACGATCAGCCGCCCCTGACGGATCAGCTTTTCCACCAGCTCCCGCTTCTCGGGGCGCATCTCTACGTAGTCGTCCAGCATAATGGAGTGGCCGTCCATGGTGAAGGAGGCAAACTCCGGGTCCTGCTCCAGAATATCCAGCGTCACATCCATCATCGTCAGCAAATTCCGGCGGGTCCGCTCGAAGGAACGGCGGAACTCCCGGTCCCAGTGGGTATTGGAAACAACTTTAATTTGCTTGATATGGGAAGAATCCGGCTTCATATCATCATGCTCCTTTGCAAAATAATAGTGTAAGCGTTTTATGACTCGTGTTATAAATGTACAAAAAAATTTTTCTCCCGCACGCCCCCATTTCCCCGGCTTGCTTCCCGCTTTTACGGTGTTGTTCCGCCGCGGGAGAGGAGAGGGTTTTTGAGAGGATGGATGAAGCTGCGGCTTGGGGATGCGGGAGCAGGCTGTTGCGGGCGGGATAGCGGAAAGGCATTTCCGCTAATTCAACCAAAGGCCATCGCTCTCCTCTGATAACGGAAGGTAATTGCCGCTATTGCCCGGATTTGGCCAAGGTATCCCCTTCCCAGGCAGGAGATAACGGAAATCCGCTTCCGCTATCCCTCCCTCCAAGCAGGGCACGGCAGACTTAGCGGAAACATGTTTCCGTTATCGCCGCTTCAAAACCTCATGCGCCGGAAGACGATCATTCTTTTCCCGTAAACAGTCTCGCTTCCACCACCCGGCGGATTTCCGCAGCGGCATTCTTGGGCGCAGCATTGGCTGCACGCTCCACATGGACTCCATTGGCTGCACAGCGCACACCGTCTACACCAGCTGCACTGGCTCCTTCGCTCGCACCCGCTGCTCCAGTGGCATCAGCTCCGTCGCTCGCACCCGTTGCTCCAGCCACACTAGCTCCATTGCCCGCGCCCGCTGCTCCAGCTACATTAGCTCCGTCGCCTACACTCGCTACTGCAGCCACATTAGCTCCGTCGCCTGCACTCGCCACTCCAGCCGTTCCGCCCCGGCCCGCCATCGCCTGATGCAAAAGCGCAAACGCCGCCTCCCCCATCTCCCCATAGGGAATCTCTATACACGGCACCGCGGGGATCATGTGGCGGCTTACCCGCTCCGTATCGTCCGCGGACATAACGAACAGCTGGCGGCCAATCTGCAGCCCTTGCTCATGGGCGGCCCGGTACACATGCAGCGCACCTCTTGACCAGTTGGACAACACGCCAAGGGGCAGCTTCTGCGCCGCCAGCCACTCCCGCCACCAGCCGCGCCGTCGGCTCCAGGGCTCATCCGGCACCGGATATACCCGGGGCTGTCTGCCCTTTTCCCGCATCCAGCTCTCGTATGCCTCCAGCCGCTGCCTGTCCCCTCTTGTCTGCGGCCTGTCGCTTGGCAGCACATTGAGGTACACGGGAGACGCCCAACCCTCCGCCTCCATAAACTCCAGAGCCTGGCGGATGCTGGCGGCATAATCCGTTTCCACCGACAGAATCTCCGGGGATGCAGGAATGCCCTCCACCGTCACATAGGGGATTCCCCATTCCCGCACCGCCTCTTCCCAGGACGGATTCAGCGGCTCCGGAAAGTCCAGGGTAATGACGCCGTCAATCCGGCCCTGCCGGTACAAAGCGGTAAGGCCCTCGCGCCCCTCCATATTGCGGCCCTGCCCATACAAAAGCACATGGTAACCCGCCGGACCGCTGGCCCGTTGCACCCCCTCCACCAGCTGCAGGAACAAAGCATTGTACACATCCCCGTACACCGCGATGCAATTGCTTCTGCCCGTCTTGATGCTCTGGGCCTGCACATTCACCGTATACCCCAGCTCCCGGATGGCGCTGGTAATGGCCGCCCGGTTCTCCGCGCTTACCGTGATCCCCGGCGTGCTGTTGAGGAAAGCCGATACCAAACTGCGGGAAACCCCGGCCCGCCTGGCCACATCGCTTGCCGTTACCCGTTTGCGCAAAGCTCGGCACACTCCTTTCACCAACATTATAACTCGTGTTATAAAAAGCAACAAGAGGATTTTTAATCCCCTTGCGCGCTTTTATTTATGCTCTTATGCCAGGGTAATCGCATTGGAATCCCCATGGTCTTCCGCCCCCATCGCCGGAGATGAAAATGGTGGATGGCCCCGCCGGCAGTCCATACTTTTGGGAGGGAAAGAAGCAAATCGCTATCCATAATGCAATAGTGCATTTATTTTATGAGACAGCGGCTTAAACGGGAGGGCATAATGCAAAAAGTGCATCTATTTCTTGCCGATTCCCCCTGTTGGACGGGTTTCACCCAAACTTAACTGCACTTTTGCATTATTGGAGCAAAAAAAGAAGGATGCGGTCCTAAATAACTGCACTTTTGCAGGATAGACGGCCCTCCACCGCTCTTCCTCCTCCACCGGAAATGAGCGGCTATCCGCGCAGCGCCGTTTCCAGCTCCCGCAGCTCCACCCGGCGCACCTTGCCGGAGATGGTTTTGGGCAGCTCGTCAATAAACTCCACCCGCCGCGGATATTTGTAAGGGGCGGTCAAGGACTTCACATGCCTCTGAAGCTCCGCGGCCATTTCCTCCGTGCCCGCGAAGCCGCCCTTCAGCACAATAAACGCCTTCACCACATGGCCCCGGATTTCGTCGGGACTGGCCACCACGGCGCATTCCTTCACGGCGGGATGCTTCATCAGCGCATCCTCCACCTCGAAGGGGCCGATGGTATAACCCGAGCTGATAATAATGTCGTCGCCCCGGCCCTCAAACCAGAAGTAACCCTCCTCATCCCGTCTGGCCCTGTCCCCGGTGACAAAATAATCCCCGCGCATACATCCCGGCTTCCGCTCCGGGTCCCGGTAATACGAATCGAACAGGGCCGGCATGTTCCGATGGACGCCGATGTCCCCGGTCTCGCCTGCCGGAAGCGGGTTGCCCGCCTCATCGATTACCTCCACCATACCTTCCGCCGTAGCCAGTCCCATCGAGCCGATCTTCATGGGTGTATCCTTCAGAGTCCCGATCAGCAGCGTGCTTTCCGTTTGGCCGTAGCCGTCGCGGATGGTAATGCCGAAATAACGGCGGAACACATCCACCACCTCCCGGTTCAACGGCTCCCCGGCAGAAACGGCGCTTCTTAAGGCGGACAGGTCATAACGCTCCAATCCGTCGGTTTTGGCCATCAGCCGGTACTCCGTCGGGGTGCAGCATAACGCGCGGATGCGGTAGCGCTGCAGCAGCTCCAGATAACGCTCGGCATTGAATCTGCCGTTATAAACAAAACCGGTGGCCCCCATGCCCAGCACCGACAAAAACGGGCTCCAGATCCATTTTTGCCAGCCGGGAGCGGCCGTAGCCCATACCGTATCCTCCGGCTGGATGTCCAGCCAGGAGGAAGCGGTAATCCGCAGGTGGGCATAACCCCAGCCGTGGGTATGGACTACCCCCTTGGGGCTGCCGGTGGTGCCGGAGGTATAGGTGAGGATCGCCATGTCCTCCCGCCGGGTGGCCGCCGCCTCCATCACCTCAGGCTGATCCCTCATCACATCCGCCAAAGCCATCCAGCCGGGAATTTCCTCCCCTGCGGATATCCGCACCGTTCCGGCAGGCATTTCCGCTTCCCTGATGCCCTTCTCCATCTCGGCGGCCTGCTCCGGCCAGACGATGACCCCTCTTGCCTCCGAATGCCGCAGCCGGTAGCTGAGATCCTTGGCGCGGAGCATTTCGGAGGTGGGGATAATCACCAGCCCCAGCTTCAGACAAGCCAAATAAATCACATAAGAAACTATTCTCCGGGGCACCATCACCAGAACCCGGTCCCCCTTCTCCAGGCCAAGTCCGCGGAGCCCCCCGGCCAACCGGTTCGCCCGGGCGCGCAGCTCCCCATATGTCAAGGTCTCGCAGGCTCCGGTTTCATCCAGCCAGGTCAGAGCCATTTTGCCGGGATCATGCCGCTCCATTTCCGAGGTAACGTTATAATATTCAGGGGCAATCCAATTTTCCAAAATCACGAACTCCATCTCCTCTTGCTCATGGTGTAACACTCTATATCCACATTATAAGATTAAATCCTAGTACCTAGTACTAATAAAAAAGACAATTTTATGTCCATCTCCCCCCGGCAACCTGTGCTATAATGCCCATAAAAGGAGATGTGCCATGCCGAAAAACCGTAAATTGCTCACAGACCGGGACTTTCAGGAAGCATTGGACCGGGAATATCCCGTCAAGGTATTTAAGGATGACCATATTGTGGACTCGGGAGGAGTCATTATCCGCTTCGACGATAGTCTGGTGGTCGTACAATCCGGAGTCAGCCAGATCGCCTACCATGAGCGGAGGCAATGCGAATTCTTCGAAGCCGTCCGCTGATGCGCCCCCCCAAAAAGTGACGAGAAGCTCTGAAGCGAAATCCGGGTACTTTTGGGGGAGCCCCCGAGTGAACATGCGCCGTACACAGCATTTACCTAAAATAAACGCCTCCCCACAGTCCTCAAACTGCGGGAGAGGCGTTTATCTCATTGCTTTTCCAAAATGGAGAAAACTGCTGTTTTGCCGCCATCCTGTATGGCAATCTCCACACTGTAGCCGCCGACGGATACCGTGCGGTTTTCCACGGTCTGTCCGTCCGCCAACTGGCTGTACACCTGATTGAACAGAATCAGGAAGGTATCCGTATGATGGCCGAATATGTATGCGGCGAACTTGCCGATGGCCTCCTCGTTCCGGGCCAGCATGCCGTCCTGGAGGCGGATGGTGACCCCGTAAATCCGGTAGCCCGGCTCCAGCCACAGGGAAGCTTCATCCCATGCTTCGCCGCTGCCTGCCGCTCCGCCGGTCCCCTTGCTTTTGGCCGCGGCATCCTTGAACAGGCGCAGGACCGTTCCCTGCATATCATAATTGGTTCCCCGCAATGCGGCTGCCTCCAGCATGACGTCGTAAGCGCCCATCATTTTCTCGCTGGAAAAAATCAGCTTCTTGTAGCTGCCGTCCGCCGTAGGCACCATTTTGACATACGAGCCCTCTGCACCGGAGGAAGCATTGACCCGGCCGGTTTTATCCGTCAGCCGCTCCAGAATCCGCAGCGCCTCCGCCCGGGTCACCGGCAGCCCCGCCCCGAAGTACCCGTTGGGATACCCCTCCATAATTCCCTTGGCCGTCACCTCGGCCACAAAACGCTGAGCCCGGGAGGAAAGACTCAGGTAGTCCCCGTATTGGGACGCCAATCCCATGCTGTACGCGCTGTCCTCCAGGAACTCCGTTTCCTTCAGCGTATAGTAGACAATCTCCGCAACATCCTCGCGCCTGAGCTTCACCTTGTAGTCCGCAAACTGGTTCTTGGCCAGGATATTCAGATCCTCCGCCAGATCCACATAGGGCTTGGCCCAATAGCCGGAGACATCAGGCTTAAAATTGAAGTCCCGGTGATCCCGCTGCAGCACGTTTTTGTTGGCTTCGGACAAAGACCCGAAAAAGCTGGTTTTCCAGCCCCGTTCCCCGTTGGGATACAACTCCGAATAAGAGAGCAGCAGCATCTTGACGAATTGATCCGCGGTCACAGCCTCCTCCGGCCGGAAGGTGCCGTCAGGGAAACCGTCCAATATCCCCAGACTGCTCATTCGGGTCACGCTGTCCTTGGCCCAATGCTCCGCCATATCCGCATAAACGGCCTCCTGGCCAGCAGCCAATCCCGTTGCCGGTACTGCGCCCATCAGCCATACGCATAGTGTCATTCCTGCAAGTCCTGTTTTTTGCCAACGTTTCAAGAATTCATCCCCGCTCCTTCAAAAATTGTCGGAAAGACCGACCCTCATTAGTATAAGGAATCGGCGGAAGGAATCCTACGGACTCGCCGACTATATCGCGGGGCGCACCAAACGTGCGGAACGTGACTCGGGTCCTATTGCGAATGCTTCGCGAATTTGGCGAACCAGAATTGAAGGAGATTTCTTGGGCCTCTACAATATCGGCGACATCAGCCGGACAAAGGACTCTCTCATTTTGTGGTGGATCGGGCGTTTGTCGTACATCTCCCTGGTCAGCTCGATGCATTCCTGCAAATCCTCCATAAAGATGCCGTTCAGCCGTCGGCCCACCTCCGTATCATAAATAAAAGCGTTGACCTCGAAATTCAGCTTGAAGCTGCGGATGTCGAAATTGGCCGTGCCGACGGAGGAAACCTCGCTGTCCACAGTAATGGTTTTGGCATGGAGGAAGCCTTTGCCGTACAGGAAGCACCGCACCCCATAAGGCAGCAGGTTGCCTAGATATGAATAGGTGGCCCAATAGACCATCCGGTGATCCGGAGTCCGGGGGATCATGATCCGCACATCCACGCCGGACAAAGCCGCCAGCTGCAGGGCGTTGAGCAGACTTTCATCCGGGATCAAATAGGGCGTCTGAATCCAAATGCTGGTTTTGGCCTTGTTGATCATCTTGATGTACGCATTGCGGATATGCTCCATGGAATCGTTGGGCCCGGAGGAGACAATTTGAATGCCCACCTGGCTGTCCGGCAGAGCCGCAGGCAGATAACGGGTGTCGGGCACTACCTTATTGGCGGAGGAAAGATTCCAGTCCAGCATAAACTGGGAGTTCATCATCAGCACCGCACTGCCCCTGATTTTCAAATGGGTATCCCGCCAAAGACCGAATCTGGGGTCCAGCCCCAGATATTCATCCCCGACATTATAACCTCCTATGTACCCCACCGTACCGTCGATAATCGCCAGCTTCCGGTGGTTGCGGTAGTTTACCCGGATGTTCAAAAAAGGGAACCGGGACGGAAAGAACGCCACTGCCTGTCCCCCCGCCACCCGGAGGGGCTTGAAGAAGTCCGCGGTCATATGGGAGGAGCCGATATCGTCGTACAGAAACCGGACCTCCACCCCTTCCCTGGCCTTCTCCGCCAGAGCCTCCACCAGCCTTTTGCCCGTGCCGTCCATTTGTACAATATAATAGATAAGATGGATATGCTTCCTCGCATTCTTGATATCCTGGAACAGCGCCTCAAACTTGTCCATCCCGTTCGTGAAAATTTCCACCTGGTTTTCCTGGGTATACAGCGCCTTGCCGGCCTGCAGGTTGAGAATAATCATGTCCCGGTACTCTTCCGAAGCGGGATCGGGAAACAGAATGGTTTTGTCCTTCAGGTCCTCCAACTGGGAATTGACGACAGTACGGATCACCATCTGTTCCCGGGCGCCCAGCTTGTACAGCTTCCGCCTGCTTAGGTTTTGCCCGAACAGCATATACAGCACAAATCCCACCACTGGCAAAAACAACAAAATCATCAGCCAGGCCCAGGTTACCCCCACATTGCGCCGCTCCAAAAAAATAACGGTTATGGCAAGAAGCACATTAAGAATCGTGATAAAGCCGTATAAATGCTCCAATATATTCGCCGCCAACGCTTGCACGCATCCACCGTCCCTGCTGCTTGATGCAATCCTGATGTATTTATTATATCCGGTTACCGGCTCCGCACAAGTATCCCCGGGACAAACGCAAAAAACCGCAGGCGTGCTGCCCGCGGCTTCATGAAACGTATTATAAAAAATCCTTCAGGCGTTTGCTGCGGCTGGGGTGGCGGAGCTTCCGGAGGGCCTTGGCCTCGATCTGCCTGATCCGCTCCCTGGTGACGCCGAATACCTGGCCCACTTCCTCCAGGGTCCGGGTTCTTCCGTCATCCAGACCGAAGCGCAGCCGGAGCACATTCTCCTCCCGCTCCGTCAGCGTATCCAGCACATCCTCCAGCTGCTCCTTCAACAGCTTGAAGGCGGCCGAATCCGCCGGAGCCAATGCATCCTTGTCTTCTATAAAATCTCCCAGGAGGGAGTCGTTTTCCTCGCCGATGGGGGTATCCAGCGATACCGGGTCCTGGCCGATTTTTTTGATCTCCTGGATTTTCTCCACGGTGACGCCCATTTCCTTGGCGATTTCCTCTTCCGTCGGCTCCCTGCCCAAATCCTGCAGCAGCTGGCGGGACACACGGACAAACTTGTTCAGCGTCTCCACCATATGCACAGGTATGCGGATGGTGCGGGCCTGGTCGGCTATTGCCCGGGTAATGGCTTGCCTGATCCACCATGTGGCATAAGTGCTGAATTTGAAGCCCATGGAATGGTCGAATTTATCCACAGCCTTAATCAGTCCCAGATTTCCTTCCTGGATCAAATCCAGGAACAGCATGCCGCGGCCGATATAACGGCGGGCGATGCTGACCACAAGACGCAGATTGGCTTCAGCCAACTGCTTCTTTGCTTCCTCGTCCCCTTGCTCAATCCGTTTGGCCAGCTCAATTTCCTGCTGGGTTTTCAAAAGCGGCACACGGCCGATTTCCTTCAAATAAAGCCGCACCGGATCATCAATCTTCACATCGGCGGGCAGCAGCAGTTCCTCGTCAAGAGGGATATTCTCTTCTTCCTCCAGTTCATGCTTGGCCGGCTCAAGCTGCTCCAGAGCGGACAGATCCCGTTTTTGACTTGATAAATCCAGCTCCATCAGGCCTCTTTTATCTATATAGTCCTGGCCTGTATCCGTTTGGTTCACCATTGGCATGCACTTCCTCCATGTGGGAATGTGGGCTTTCCCGTTCTATTTACGACCCCTTGCTGCAACATCCCATGATGCGGCTTTTGAAAATGACACAAGAACGTTTCTTGACATTCATTTGGATAAGTGCTATCATAATAATGATATGCAAACTACTGATTAATGAGAATATAATTGTAACATAGCCCACAATCTTTTTCAACCCCGGCCAAAAAACCTGAGGACACTCCTCAGGTTTTTCTTTGTATAGGGAGGTTATCCCATTAGACGCATGCTTGGACAAAAGAGTTGCGCTTTTACCCTTTCCAAATTTGCAGGTCGGTTTCAAGAAAGGCCTCCACTTCCTTCTTCCAATGTTCCTCCACAAACCGGACATGGACCGGATGGCGGTCATACGCCTCATAATCCTCCTGCTGCAGAAATTCCATGGAGAAGGCGAAATCAAAGCTGTTCTTGCCGCTGACCTGCCGCAGAACCTCAAAAAATTTGACCACCGGAATGGATGACAGCGCCCGTCTTCCCTCCTCCAGAAACGCCTTGGCCGCAGCGGAATCGGGAGCATGCTTCAACCGGAACTGCACCACATGCCGAATCGCCTTCTGATCCATCTTGGATTCCTCCTTATAATGAAATAACCCAATACCATTTATTAACCCATTTTCCACCTGGAGTAACGCCTACACGCGGTCTGTCTTCATAAAAACTTAAGATTTTCTTTACTTTTGCTTCATGATTTTTTCAAATGCCATTGTTACCATGGGGTAATAACCTTATGTACGGGGAAGGAGCGATCCCATTTATGAACCGCCAAACCTTACCTCACCCGGGGAATCGTCTGGCAAAATCCTTGTTCATCGGAACCGCCCTCCTGCTCTCTTCTTGTCTTCTCAGCATCGGAGTCGAGTGGATCAGCAGAGGGTCTCTGGCAGAAACTCTGGACTGGATCAGCAGGAACACCTCGATTTACGCCTTGAACGCCGTGATTGGCGGAAGCGCCCTGATCTTCTTTTACAGCCTGATTGGATCGATCTTTTTAGCCATCGGCGTGGCGGCAATTCTGCTGTCGGTTATGGCCTTCATTAATTATTACAAAAGCATGCTGGTGGGCGAACCCTTCTTCCCTTGGGATATTATCCTGAACAAAGAAGGAATGGATGTGGGCCCTCTCTTCACCGGGGCTCAGGATTTGCTGAAGCTGGCGGTTATTCTTGCCGCTTTGGGAAGCCTCATTTATCTCCACCGCAAGCTTAAGAGCCGGCTGGTGATCTCGTGGATCAGCCGCGGGATACTCGGCGCCGTTTCTCTGGCCGTACTGCTTTCCTTCGGTCTTCAGGTTTCCTGGGCGAAGGAACGGGTGGCCAAGGCCGGGGTGGACGAGACCATCTGGAGCCAACAGGCCAATTATGACAGCAACGGCTTGCTGCTGGCGTTTACCCTGAATGTGCAAAATGCGCAGGTTCCCGAGCCGGAGGATTACAGCGCGGACAAAATGGAGGCGCTGGCCAAGGATTTGACGGCAGGCGCGCCTGGAGAGGCAATCCCCGCCTTCGGCCAGACGGGCGATGCGGAGGAGGAAACCGTTGCTCCGCGGAAACGCCCCAACGTGGTGTTTATCATGAGCGAAGCCTTCTGGGACCCTACCGTGCTGTCCAATGTATCCTTCAGCGCCGACCCGGTGCCGACGCTGCATCAGCTGCAGCAGAGCTATCCCTCCGGCACCATGCTGTCCCCGCAATTTGGAGGGGGCACCAGCAACGTGGAGTTTGAGGTGCTTACCGGCTTCTCCATGTCCTTCTTGCCTGCCGGTTCCGTGCCTTATCTGCAATACATCAACGACAGTGTTCCCAGCCTGGCCAGTTATTTCGAAAGCAAAGGCTACCGCAGCTTGGGTATCCACACCTATGACGGGTGGTTCTGGAACCGGGAGGGCGTATACCGCCAGCTTGGCTTTGAAGGCTTTAAAAGCAAGGACGGCTTCGTCAATCCCGAATACAACGGTCTTTATATTTCGGACAGCGAAATTGCCGACAGCATCATCCATGAGATCAACCGCAGCGAGGACCCGGTATTTATTTATGCGGTGACCATGCAGAATCATGCCCCTTATACGGATAAAAATCGTTACCCGTCAGGCAACACCTTTAAGGTAGAGGGCGATTTGACCGAGGATGCCCGGGATATGCTGGAAACCTACGCCCAAGGCGCCCATTATGCCGACCAAGCGTTAAAACAGCTGGTGGATCATTTTGCCCAGTCCGACGAGCCGACTTATATTGTGTTCTACGGCGATCACCTGCCCACCTTGGGATTGGAGTATGACCTGTACCGCCAGGCTGGTTTTGTCCAATCCGGCAAACCTGCAGACTGGAGTCTGGAGGAATACAAAAGTCTGCGCAGCATTCCCTTTGTTGCCTGGTCCAATTTTGCCGCGGCGGACGAGCATAAGGTAAATACCATCAGCTCCTCTTTTATGGGCGCGTACGTGCTTGACTCGCTGGGAATGGAGCCGGAGGGACAATTCGCCCTGGGCTCCAAGCTGTACCGCTCTGTTCCCGGCCTGATCCGCAACCTGACGGTTGATCCGTCGGGAACGCTCTCCCACACGGTTCCCGCAGGTTCGGAGGAACTGGTGGAGCAATACCAGCTGCTGCAGTACGACCTCCTGTTCGGCGACCGGCATCTCTCCCGTTATGTGGAGGCAACCTTCCTGACCAAGGAACCCATGGCCAACTACAATACCCTTGCCGCGGTGAAAGAAGAAGAATAACGCCATCATGCCCATTATACCTATTCACTATCAGCTGCTCCCCTTGCGGGATGCGGCTTTTTCTTTTTTGAAGGCCAAACCAGTAAAATTCCTGATTGACAAATCATTCCCCCGGGGCAATAATAGTATCAACTCGATATATCGACTTGATACCAAGGAGCAAAACAATGATAGATAATGTGATCCTCGGAATATTAATGGAAGGCCCGCAGACCGGCTACGGCCTGAAGAGCATCATTGAGCAATCCGTCGGTTTTTTCTACAGCGCCAGCTACGGCAGCCTTTATCCGGCTCTGAAGCGTCTGGCGGAGCAAGGGGCCATTTCCCTGCTGGAATCCGATGGTTCCAAGAACAAGAAGCTTTACGCCCTGGAGCCTTCGGGCCGGGAGCGGTTCCTGGAATGGCTGGGCGAGCCCCTTACCCGCAGCCGCAACGAGCATCTGCTGAAGTTTTTTTTCTATGATTACCTGGCGGAGCCCTTGCGCGGGGAGCGGCTGGCGGGTTTTCATGCCGTACTGCGGGAGGAGCTGGGACGGCTTGCCGCAGTGAAACAGATCGTGGACAAGGAGACGGAGGAGCTGGAGAACCCGGAGAATTACCGCTTCCGGCTTTCCGTCCTGACCTACGGCTTCCGCTATCTGGAGATGGCAGAGAGATGGCTGGGGGATTTGCGGAGCAAGGAAACAGGGAAACATCATCATGCGGGCCAAGGTCCGGCTGCGGAGGAGAACAAGGATGAGTAAAGAACAACCTGCAAACAAACACGGAATGGCCGGCTTTACCGGAAGGCGCCCGGTGCTGGCAGTGGTGCTTATTGAAGTGACGCTGTTTTTGGCGCTGTTTGCCGCCGGAGCATACCTCACCATCACCGGCAAAACAGACCAGTCGCCGGTTCCTTATGCTTTTGTCCCGCTGGCCATCCTGCTCCTCGTGTATCTCTGTGCCGGCAGGCGGTACACCCGCTACGGCTTCCGCGGCTTCGGCTCCATCCCCCGGCGGGAGCTGCTCTTCTATCTGCCGCTGGCAGCGGATATCCTTCTGGTTGTGGTCAACGGACTGGTTAACGGCTTCCGGGAGGTAACGGCCCTGCAATGGACCGGACTGTTGGGCCTGGCACTGCTGGTTGCCTTTGTGGAGGAGACCGTTTACCGCGGACTGATCCTCAATATTATGCTGCAAAAAGGAATTTGCGCTGCCGTTCTTACCTCCAGTCTGCTTTTCTCGCTTACCCATTTATTGAATCTGATGGGCGGACAAAACCTGGCCGCCACCCTGCTGCAAGTGGCTTATGCCTTTTTGGTGGGGCTTTCCCTGGCGCTTTTGTATATCCGCCACAAAACCCTTATGCCGCTAATGGCCTTTCATTTCCTCCATAATTTCACGCAATTCCTGGTACAGGACGAGGCTTCGGTGCTGTTTGACAGCCTGGTGGTGGCCATCCTGCTGTTCTCCTGCATTTGGCTGCTGCTGCAGCCCCGCAAGGAAATCATCTCTACTATCACGGCCGCATAGAACGCGGACAAAAAGCGCTGTCTCCCGATAAAGGGAAAGCAGCGCTTTTCTTAAATCTGGATTGCTTTTTATTGCATATTTAAAATTAACCTTGGCAAGTTCGGTTTCCTTTCGTATCTTCAGCAATGGTAATAAACTCTGTACAATCCCGCAGTGCATCCTTAAACAAGCGGGATCTGCGCAGAATCTCCTCTCCTGACAGTTGATCAGGCATGTGGAAGGCTTCTGTTCCCGATCTTGCCGAAAAGCTATGAGTAAATACATAGTTAAAACCCAGTTCCTTACACATGTCTATGGTAAGCTTCAAGTCATCCATTGTTTCTCCGGGAAAACCGATGATGATTGATGTGCCAATCCGGATGCTGCAGTTATTTTTGATCTGTTGAATCAATTTTTTTGTTGCTTCGATATCATATCCGCGTCTCATGCGATTGAGTATTCGCTGGCTGCCTGACTGAATCGGTATATAAAAGTTAAATAGCTTATTCATTTGTCCCAAGGTAATAACCTGATTAACACAGTATTTTAAGAACATAGGGGAAATATCCGTTATATTCACTTCTACATCCGTATTTGCCACCGCAACAATCACTTCATCGAGCAGTACCCCTAAATTGCTTCCTATATCCAATCCATAACCGCCAAGGGAATCGCCTTCAAGATATATTCTTTTATACCCCTCATCAATTCCGCCCCGTATCTCCTCCATAATTTCTTTGACGGGCCTGCTGGTGGACTTGCCGATGGCCAGCTTGATCGCACAGTATGTACAATGGCAAGCGCAGCCTTCCACACATTGAACACGGAAACCCGCTGTTTTATCCGTTAAGTTCTTATTTATTTCTTTATTGATTCCAACTACAGCGCGTATGTTGTCTTTTTTTGTAGCCAAAGCCACTTCATCCAGCTGGCTTTCGTCCGTTTTCATTAATCCATGCTCCCGGTATGCGGCATGAAGCTTCCAGTCCCGTAATGTGTTCGGACGCGGAAACTCCTGAAATGGAATATCCATCTGAAAAAAGTGATCCAGCCTATTATAGTTCCGCGGATCTACTGTAGAGTAAGAAGCCAAGGAATCGGGATTGATTTTGGGCAGACATCCTCCAACAATAAGCGTACAATCCCGCCTTCTGTTTTGCTCAATTCTTTCAAGAGTTCGCAATCCGAAATCCTCTGCCGCTTGCGTAAATCCGCAAGTTGAGAGAAAGATTACATCTGCGCTGGGATCAACCTCGAAATCCTCTTGTACTAAATCATAACCGTTGCCCTCAAAATAGTTGCGAACTTGCTCCAATTCCAGTCTTCTGCGATAACAGCTGGTGTCAATAATTTGCATTTTCATAGAATATCCTCCTCGTATCTGCGATAGTCCTTTCATCCTTCAATCCCCCACTTGAAGAATCCGGTCCGCGATTTCCACATCGGTATGCTTATGGGTAATCATGATGCATATCTTGTCTGATGCCAGCTTTCTTAGCATCCCGTGAAGCAGTTGTTCCGTATAGCTGTCAATGTTGGATGTCACTTCATCAAACAGTATTACATGCGGATTGCGGCAGATGATCCGTAGAATGCTGATTATCCTTTGCTGTCCCGCCGACAATAACTCTCCTCCAATGCCTACCTGAGCATCATATCCCCCTTCCAATTTGCTCAGATGGTCATGAAATCCAAAAAACTCGGATATTTGTTCCACTTTGCTTCTCGTCATACTGCTATCGCCAAATGCTATATTTTCCATAACTGTTCCTGCCATTAAAAAGATATCCTGATGAACGATACCGATTTGTTGCCTTATCATCTCAAGCGGATATTCCTGAACAGAATGGCCGCCAATTCGGATTTCTCCTTCATCCGGCTGGTAAAATCCCAGCAGCAATTCAAACAAGGTAGATTTCCCGGCGCCTGATTGTCCAACCACCGCATACAATCCCGGATTGTGGAACGCAAAGGACAGCTTATTGTATATAAGATCGGTTTGGCCCGGATAGCGGAAGCTGACTTGTCTGAACTCAATTCCAGCCTGTACAGAGAAATCAGGCGGGAGATTCGAGGAATGATGCTGCTCATCTTCGACCTCCAGGCTGAGCGTCTCCATGATTCTGTTCGCATACACCCGGGCGTCCAGAAGGCCATAATACAAATCCGTCAGGTTGCCAAAGCGGCTCCATATCTGCGGCAAATAGCTCAGGTACAACAGCAGACCGCCTGCCGTCAGAGTTCCGTTCTGAATTGCTCTGGAGCCAATCAGGAAGGCCAATAAATATGTAGTCAGGGTTGCCAGCTCAATGGATGACTGAATGGCTGGCCCAAAAATATTGATCGCAAGCCACTTCCGCACAAAGGTCCTATTCTTCTCCTTAAATCTTCCCATCATTTGTTCTTCAACTGCATACGAACGAATCATCTGCAAATTGTTTGAAAAGTCAGAAAGAAACACGTGCAGATCACTTCGGGCAGCGGCAAACTCTTGGGAATAAAAAGACATCCTATGCTTCAAGCGACTGATAATCCATACCATGAAGCCAATAAAAAGATACACGGTAACGGACAAAATCAAATTCGCCTTCAACAGCAGAATAAATGTCAGACCAAAATACAAGCAATGACTAATGGAGTTAAACATTCTTCCAAAAACGGCATTTCCAAATGAATCAACATCTTGAAGGACATTGGTATTGATTTGTCCATATGATTTTTTCTGGAAGTACCGGTATCGCAGTTGCTGCAGCCGCTCCACAATGCTCTTTCTGACAGTGGCGTTAATCAAATTCGAGAAGCTGCCGGATAACTTTATCCGGCCTCTATCCATTATGAAGCTCACCGCTATGGACAGCGCTGCAATTCCCCCCCACTTGTATATGGAAGCAAAGTCTTCAGCCGGTATAAATTGGTCCAATATCACCTTAAAGCAGTATGGGATAAAAACGGCAATGACTGTTTTGCCCAAGGTCAGCAGCATGCACTGAAGCATAACCCCACGATAAGGCTTGATAAAGACAGTGTACATTTCATGAAGCGGGCGGTCATGGCGCAAGTCCAAAACCTCCTTTTTGCAGATGAAGTGATCCGTTTTTGAGGCTCCAGACAGTATGACATCGCGCTATAATATGAGGCTGATTGCTCACAAGAATCAGGATCATGCTGTTTCTGCGGGCAAAAAGCTCATCCAGGATGATCTCCTGGTTATAAGAATCGATTGCCGTTATTGCATCATCAATTAACAGCAGATCGGGACTTCCGATTAAAGCCCTGGCGATGGAGACTCGTTGCTTTTCCCCGCCCGACAGCAGGTTGGCTTCTTTATTAATAATCGCTTGGTCCCTTAATTCCAACCGGTTAAATAGCTCTGTCAGCCTGCAAGCCTCTGTGATCTCTTCATATCGGGACTGACTGATGCCGTCTCTTCCCAGAAGAATATTATCCTTTATCGTTCCATTAAAAAACAATGGGACCTGCATGGCATACCCAATACGAAGACGATAGCCGTCCTGCTGATTAAGCATAGTACCGTCGGCTTTTATTGCCCCTTCATTCGGAATGGCAAGTCCTGCAATCAGGTTCATTAATGAGGTTTTGCCGGAGCCTATTTCCCCGGTTATCACCGCTACTTCTCCTTTGAAAAAGGAAATATTGATATTATGCAGCAGCGCTTTATCGTTTATAACCAGGCTTACCCGCTCCAGCTCCAGTCTATTCGCAATAGGAATACTTGAATGAGAGATGGTCTTTGTCTGGCCGGATTCATCCAGATACTGGGAGATTCTTTTCATGCTTTCCTTGGAATTGATATAGAACAGGGCAAGCGAGCACAAGTTTCCGACTGCAGCAAATAACAACCACATGTAATTGTTAAAGGCCACAATAGCCCCAACATCCAGTTTTCCCTGGACAATAAGCAGGCTGCTGACAAACAAGGCCAGGAGCAGGCTTAAATAACCCACAGTTTCCAAAAGGGGCGAGTATTCCTTGTTTATCCGATTTAAGAGCAGATTGGCTTGGTAGTGGTTGCTATTCGCCTTGTCAAATTTTACATTTGCCAGCTGCTGTTGATTAAGAACCCGAAATATCTTTTGACCGGTTATGATTTCATAAACAAATGAAGACATCTCTGCAACACTGTCACGAATCATAACAACGGCATGCTCGGCGTTTTTTCCATATCGGGCTGTAATCCGCATCAACACGAACATACAGGGAAGAGAGGCGATGGCAACTAACCAACTGATACGAAGCATCTGAATAAAGGACAACAGCAGAATTAGCATTTCCTCAAGAAACGTAAACGAGCGCCACGAGATGATTTCGGATAAAGCCTGGATATCGTATGTCAAATGGGTATAGCAGTGATTGGATGCAACGGGCCTGGCGGGACGGCGGAGAATATTGCGCATCGCGGTGCTTCTGATCTCCATAACCACACTATTTCCGAGTACAGCAGCAAAGTGGTTGCGAATCAGCTTGAAGAATGCTCTTGCAACGTAGCAAACCGACAATAGCAAAATAGAATGCGACCATTGCTCGCCTTTCATCAGAGAGCTGAAGCTTCTGGCCAAATATAAAGGAACCAGGCTGGTGGAGCAAATAATCAGCAAGCTGCTGAACAGAACAATAACCAGGTATTTATTATATTGGGAACCAACCTGCTGATAAATTTGTCTTACTGTCGCCGCGTATGGTCGACTCATAATCTACTCCCCGTACTCAAGATGAATGATTTACATTCATTTTAGAAGGGATTCCTCTTTTTGGGAATACACCTCATTTCACCCGCTATATCCTCCATTTCAATTCTTTTATACCAAATATTTCTTACGGAAATGAGAAGGCGACATTTGGACGTATTTCAGGAAAACACGGTGCAGGTAAAATCCGGTGGGATAGCCGCAGCATTCGGCTATTTGATCAATAGTAAGCCTGGTTTCCAACAGCAGCTTTTTGGCCTTTTCCACACGAATTCGGGTCAGGTAATCACGGGGAGTTTGACCATAAGCAGCCGTGAATTTTCTGGTCAGCTGAACTGGGCTAATGCCAAGGCTGGTTGCCAAATCCTTGAAGTTTACTGAATCGGCCGCCTGATTGCGCAGATACATGGCCGCCTCGGCCATTAACGGGTCAGATGCTTCATGATTGGCTCGCCGGACCGGGTTCTTATTCAGTTCATGCAGCATAAAAGCATGCAGACAGATATCCTCGAGACAATGAAGCTTCACTTGTTCACGGAAGGAGGGTCGGCAGCAATTCACATTTTTCAATAGACAGTAATTGGATGCCAGCCGTTCTGTTTGCTCCATTGTCAATCGGCCGCCGCTAATGGGAGTATCGGACTGTTCCAAAACAGCATCGCCCCAATGGAAGTTTACCAAATAAAAGGAAAGAGGCGATACCACCACACGTTTGAAGGGAACATTGGGAGGACAAATTACCAGATCGCCGAAAGTGGCGATCCCCTTTCCGTCTCCAATCTCGAAGTAGAAGGAACCCTCCTCCGGCGCGAATAGAGTCCAATTGCTATAGGCATCTTCATAGAGCATAAACTTTTCCTTTTTGTACCAGTAATGATAAAGTTCAATTTGCACGCTTCCATTCTTAATGCTCTCTGGCATCTGCGCATTCCTCCGTAATCAAATTTTTGAAACAACAGATATGTTTTGTTTAAATGAAGGCATGTAAAAAGGCTCCAGCAGTATGTAAAATGAATTATAGACCGTATGAATCTTACTGAAAAGGGGATAACTTCATGGAAAAGGTAAAGATATCAAGAAAGAAAGTAAATACCGATCTTCTGGTTGCCGGAGGTGGCGTAGCTGGAGTGGCAGCGGCCATTGCTGCAGCCCGAAATGGTATTTCGGTCATACTGCTGCAAGATCGGCCTGTATTGGGGGGAAATGCTTCCTCAGAAGTGAGAATGCACATTCTGGGTGCAGCCTCGCGCGGTAAAGAGTTGGAAACAGAGTCAAGAGAAACCGGAATTCTGGAGGAAATTCTGCTTGAAACAGCTGTTCGCAATCCCCAGAATAGCGCTAGTATGCTGGATTTAATTCTTTATGAGAAATGCCGGAATGAACCCAATCTTACCTTGATGCTGAATACAACGGTCACAGGAGCTCAGATGAACGGAAACCGGATCGTTTCCGCCTATGCAAGCCGGGAAAGCACAGAAGAGCATTTCGAGATTTTTGCTTCTATTTTTGCGGACTGTACAGGCGACGGCAGGCTGGGATTCGAGGCCGGTGCGCTATTTAACGTCGGCAGAGAAGCGGCATCTGAATTTGAGGAGGAAGCCGCGCTTTCTGACAGAGACCCTTACAGCCTCGGCTCCTCTCTTTTATTCACCGCAAAAAAATTTGAAAAGCCCATGAAATTTACTCCTCCATCATGGTCCAGAAAATTTTCTGAGGAGGATTTAAAATTCCGCAATCACCAATCCTGGGAATACGGGTATTGGTGGGTCGAGTTCGGAGGAGTATTGGATACGATTCGAGATAATGAAATCATTCGTGATGAATTGCTGGCAATTATGATGGGAGTATGGGATCACATCAAAAATAGCGGCCACCACCCGGAATCGGAGAATTGGGCATTGGATTGGTTCGGTTTTTTGCCGGGAAAACGGGAATCTCGAAGATTTATAGGAAAGCATGTGCTGACTCAGCAAGACATCGAGACCGCTGTGGATTTTCACGATGTTATCGCTTATGGAGGTTGGCCGATGGATACCCATCCTCCCCAAGGTATTGACGCCAGGGAAGCCGAGCCCTGCCATCAGCCCTTTACCCCTTATATGTACGGGATTCCGCTCCGCTCATTGGTCAGCGCCAACATTGACAATCTCATGTTTGCCGGTCGCAATATTTCCGCAACTCATATTGCTTTTTCCAGTACACGGATCATGGCCACTTGCGCAGTAATGGGAGAAGGGTTAGGAACCTTCGCCGCCCTTGCCGTTTCGCATCATGCGCCGATGGATAAGGCCTGGCAGGATCAGGCTCTGATCGAAAAAGTACAGCAGCAGTTGCTTCGTCAAGGAGCTTATCTGCCCGGCAGGCTGCTGGAGGACCCCAATCTGGCCGCTGCCGCCCATGTTGCCGCCTCTTCCGAGCAAACCTGCGGACTGGCTGTGCATGCAATTGATCCATATACCCGAGCCGTACATGGAAAAGGCGGAGTCCGCCCGGATTTGACCGAACCTGGGCTGCACCGGTGGATGTCGGCTCCTGATGATCCTTCTCCGTATTTGGAATTGACCTGGGATACCCCTGTCCGGATCAACGAAGTGACTTTGGTTTTCGATACGGGCCTGCATCGGAATTTGACCCTGACCCACGAGGAGCGCGTGAAGCGGAGAATCGTATGGGGACCTCAGCCGGAAACGGTGAAGGCCTTCAAGCTAATGGCCTGCGGTTCAGAAGGTGAATGGACCGAAATCGCTGCAGTAACCGATAATTATCTGCGGCAGTTTACAGTTTGCCCCCAGATAGACAATGTCCGCAAATTGAAATTGGAAATTCTGGAAACAAACGGATTGAACCATGCTCGTCTGATGCAAATTCGCTGCAGATAAAAGCCGCTGCCCAACACCGGCGACGTGAAAAAGCGCTGTCTCCCGATAAAGGGCAAACAGCGCTTTTCTCATGCAGCAAGCGGCGGCCTACAGCCTGATTTCCTTGCCGGCGGCGGCAGATTCATAGATGGCGGACAGAATCTTGATCATATCCACCCCTTGCGCCGGAGTGTTGATGGGCGTTGCCCGTCCCTGGACACAATCGACGAAATGATACAGATGTTTGCCATGGTTGCCCAGAGTCTGCTTGCCCTTAAAGACAGGCACCAGGTCGGTCAGCTGCCCGGCAGTTTCGGTAAATACGGCCAGCTCGCCTTTTTTGATGCTGGCTCCGGCCTTGGTGCCGCGCAGCTCCACAAAATTCATTTCCTCGCCCACATTGGAGGCCCAGCTAAATTCAATTTGCAGCGTCGCCCCGTTGTCGAAGCGGATGAAGCCGGTGGCCAGATCCTCCACATCGAAGATGCCGTTTTCCTGCTTTTCGCCGAAGTTGCTGTGAATGGAGTCGGACAGCTCGTTGTTGGCAAATTTCGTATACACGGCTCCGCTTACCGCAACCGGCCGTGGATTGCCCATCAGCCAGATGGCCAAGTCGATAAAATGGACCCCCAGATCGATCAGCGGCCCGCCGCCGGATTGCTCCTTGGTGGTAAACCAGCCGCCCTTGCCGGGAATTCCCCTGCGCCGCAGCCAACCGCAGCGTCCGGTATAGATTTCACCGGCGTGTCCCTCTTCGATATACCGCTTCAAATACTGGGCCTGGAGCGAAAAACGGTTGTTGCGCATCACCATCAGAAGCTTGCCCGCCTCTACGGCGGCATCGGCCATCCTCTGGGCCTCCTCCGGGCTTACCGCATCCGGCTTCTCGCAAAACACATGAGCGCCTGCCTGCAATGCAGCCACCGCCACTTCCGAGTGAAGCAGATTGGGAGTGCAAATATCAACGATATCCAGCTCCTGCTCCGCCAGCATCTGCCGGTAGTCGCTGTACACAAAGGGAATGTGGCGTTCTTCGGCAATCCGCTCCGCCTTCTCCCGCTTGATGTCGCACAGCGCCACCACTTCCAGCTCCGCATGCTGGAGCAACGGCTCCAAATGCGCCGACACAAAGATATTGCCTGTACCTACAATTCCCACCTTCAGCTTTTTACCCATAATCATTCATCCTCCTCATTGCGATCTGCGCCGTATTTAATGAAATTCCTTGATCAACCGGGAAAGATTGACCCAGCTTGTTTCCACACAATCCATGGGAGAGCGTCTGCACCGGTCCTGCTCCACCACATACCATTCCACCCCGTTGGCCTCGCCCCACTCCAGAATCGGTTTAAAATCGATGGACCCTTCCCCGATTTCGGCGAAGGTTTGCTCCTCATCCCGGCTCATATCCTTCAGGTGGATGATGGGCATACGCTGCTTATAGGGGGCTATGTAGGTTAAAGGATCATAACCGCCCTTCTTCACCCAATACACATCCAGCTCCGCCAGCACCGGATTGCCGGGAGACGGCTCCAACAGATATTCCAGCGCTGTCCGCCCCTCCACCATGGTCTCGAACTCGAAGGCATGGTTATGGTAGCTTAAGCGCAAGCCCTCTTCCTTCAGCCGGACAGCCGCTTCATTCAAAACGCCGCGCACCTCCACATACCCTTCCGGAGTACGCAAATCTGCCGGAGTTGATGGGCATACCAGATCCTTCGTGCCCAGAATCCGCGCCTCCCGGATCAGCTCGTCCAGCTCCTCCACGAACCGTTTATACCCCACATGCAACCCCGCCGTTCCAAGTCCCAGCTCCTTCAGAAGAGCTGCAAGCTCCTGCGGTTCCATGCCGTGATATCCGGCAAATTGCACGCCACTCCAGCCCATCCGTTTCAATTCCTTCAGCACGTAAGGAAAATCCGCCTGGCATTCCTCTCTAAGTGTATATAATTGCACCGCTGTTTTGCTTTTCATCATCCAACCTCCTGCTCATTTGCAAGCCTTTGCATTTTCCATTATCATTATAGTCATCACCCGGGCAAGCTGAACAGAAACGATCTTCCGCCCAGTTGCCTTATCTTCCGATTATTTATTTTGAAGAGGAGCCGCTACAGCCATGCCTATGCCTGCATGCACCGTTATGAGCTGCGGATATTCCATTCACACCAAAACGTATTCCTCCCGGCGCCTGCTCCCCTATTACCTGCTCCGCTTTCAGGCGGAGGGGACAAGCCGCATTCATCTGAACGGAATCGAGCAGGAATACGTTCCCGGCGATCTGATGATAGCCGCCCCCGGAGACAACTACGTTCTGGAGACCGGGCAACCGGACGGGCAAAAATCTGTCCGCTGCGCAGATTATTACCTGTCCTGCACCATAGAAAAACCACTCGACTGGCTGGAGGGGGATTTCCGGCGCAAGCTCCATCTTGGCCTGGATGAGCCTTTCCTGAATCTCTTCAAGAATCTGGTCTATGAGCGCCGCCGGCTGCCGGACCAGGACACGGAAATGCAGGATTATCTGGCCCGGCTCCTGCTGCTCTCCATCCGCCGCAGCCTCTCCCCGCAATCGCCTCCCCATCCGGTTTCCCGGGCGGCGGCCCGGATGAAAAGCTATATGGAAGCCCATTCCTGCCAGCCGCTCACCCTCAAGCAAATCGCGTCCTACGGCGGTCTGGGCATCTCCCGGGCGTCGGAGCTGTTTAAGGAGGCCTACGGCTGCTCCGTAATGGATTACGCCATCCTGATGCGGCTGAACAATGCCCGGGAGCATATTCTCTACGACACGGTCACTCTGGAGGAGGCAGCCTTCTCCTGCGGCTTTACCAGCTACACCCACTTCAGCCGGATGTTCCGCAAGCGCTACGGAGTTTCTCCAAGCGAATACAGGCAGCAGAACCGGCAAACCCAGTAATGTTTCAAATTCGCCGAATCGGGGTAATAGAACTCGCCGCTTGTAAACGCCGCCAACGCATGAAAAAAACGGATTGGAGGCAGGATGATACTGCAGCCGAAGAGTGCCCCAAGAAAAACGACCACAAGCTGATCGCCCTCTGCCCGGCCTCGGAAATAATCCGGACCGGCCGCCGCGGGGCTTTGAACAGCCATAAATGATCTGTTGGGAGGCTTTGTATGAGCAAAATTATCCCCCATCTCTGGTTTGACACCCAGGCCAAGGAGGCTGCCCGGTTGTACACCGGATTATTTCCCCGGTCGGGCATTACGTCGGACACCGCCCTTGCGGATACCCCGTCCGGTGATGCGGAATCCATCGGCTTTGAATTGGCCGGTCAGCCCTTTCATGCTATCAGCGCAGGGCCTTATTTCAGCCTGAATCCCTCCATTTCCTTGATGGTGGTCTGTACCGCCGAGGAGGAGGTGGATGCCCTGTGGAAGGTGCTGGCGGAAGGGGGCCATGTTCTTATGCCCCTGGGGGAATATCCCTTCAGCCGTCGATATGGCTGGGTTCAGGACCGATACGGTCTGAGCTGGCAGCCCATGCTGGTTGACGGGGAGCCGCTCCAGCAGACCATCACCCCCAATCTGCTGTTTTCCGGAGCCGTCTGCGGGCAAGCCGAGGATGCCGTCCGCTTCTATGCGGAGGTTTTCCCGGATTCGACCGTCGGCTTCATCAGCCGGTATGGAGAAGGCGAGGCTGACGTGGAGCAGGCCAAAATCAACTTCGCCTCCTTCACTCTCTGCGGACAAAGCTTCACCGCCATGGACAACGGCTATGAGGCGGATTTCGGTTTTAATGAAGCCCTCTCCTTTATGGTCCAGTGCAAGGATCAGGCGGAAATCGATTATTATTGGGATAAGCTGTCGGCAGTGCCGGAAGCGGAGCAATGCGGCTGGCTGAAGGACCAATACGGCGTTTCCTGGCAGATCGTGCCGGAGCAGCTGGACCGAATGATGGCGGAAGGCTCGCCGGAGCAGGTCAAACGGATCACAGCCGCCTTCCTGGGCATGAAGAAATTCGACCTGGGGGCGCTGGAAACGGCGTGGTTGGGGGAATGAAAAAAACTCCCGTCTCACTTCCATAAGGAAGGGGGCGGGAGTTTTATGTTTAACCTACTAACAAGGACTATTCATTATATTGCGCCAACAGCCGTTTTGCTTCGCCGCTAGGTGTGTTAAACACCTCATAAATGTAAATTTTATGTTTCACGTCCAGCATATTGGAGGCTCCTTGAATGGAGATAATATTGTCCCCATTCACAAGACGCTCCTGTCCATAAATATTGGCGCCTCCGGTGCCAACAAGCCGGTCATATGAATCGTACAATTCCACCATAATGCGGGAGAAGGCGTTATCCACCTGGACGGCTTGGTCCCGTTCAATGGACAAATCCAGTTTTAGCCTATATACATAATTGTAATTGGTGGCTACCCCATAATTCCATTGGAGAATCCAGCTACTCACCTTCACATCGTACGGATACAGGTTCCACCGGTTGTTCTCTGTTTTAAGCAGCCCCGTGGACAATGCAGCAATCGTGGTTTTGTAAGGAGCGGCAGATACCGCGTCCTGCACCTTCAGGATCAGGTCCTCGCCCTTTTCCGAAGCGGGAACGGTGAAGGCATAACGCACGGTGACAGAAGAGCCGGGAAGAACCATGGCGGTCTGAATGGCCTGACGGCTGCCGGCATATTCGTAGCCCTCCTTGGTGACCAGATCAGCGGCAAAGGCGGGAACCGCCAGGGGCTTTTTGGAGGTATTGGTCAGCTTGAAGGTAGCCGTTACCCCCTTGTTGCCCTCCTCCTTATTGGCGTGCATGTAGAATTCCTCTACGGATACCTTCATTTCCGGATTTACCAGCTGGCTTTTGCCGTCAAAAACAACAGGAGTGCCAAGGGCATAGATAGTAGCCTTGGTTCTCTCCCCTTCACCGGGAAGCAGAATGTGGAGTCTGCCTACGGCATAGCTGGTTAAGCTGACACCGGCGGCTCCCGCCTCGGCGAAGGTTTCCGATGTAAGCAGGTTCAGGCTTTGCAGCACCGTGTCCTGATCTACGGGGATTGCATAATGAATATATTTTTCCGCGCCCGGCTCCAGCGCCAGCGCCCCTTGCTCTACCCGGGAGCCTGCAAAGACCTTGCTGTCCGCCTTGCCGTCAAGACTGAAGGCCGGAACGGCCTCCCGCCGCTCCGACGGATTGTAGGCCAGGAGCTGAACCACATACACGGTGCCCGCGGCGGCGGATTCCTTGCTGATGGATACAGGGGTGTATTGGATGGGAGAGGTGAGACCGGGAATCCGGAAGGAGTCCGACCATTTTTTCAGCGCTTCCGGCTTGGCGATAACGCTGTTCTCCCCTTGCCATACCTCCGCCTGAACAGGGATGGAGGCTACAACGGTTTCTGTTTTGGGATAAACATAATAGTCCACATCTGTCCAATTCACTTGGGTAACGGTGACGTCATCCATCCGGTCAATATCCGCCAAATAGCTCAGCTCCGTGCTGGACTTAGCCTGAAGGGACCGGGCGTTGGCGGCGCTTGGCTTCAGGGTGTACTGAATGCCGTCGGCGGTTTCCACCCTTACCTCATAATCCGGCACACGGGTTAAGGCGGAGCCGGTGTTCTTCAGCCGGACCACCACACCCAGGCGGGTGCCGTTTTCTGTCTTTTGGTTCAATACGCTCTTCAGCTCCGCATCCAAAACATCATTCAGCTTGACGGACGGGCCGGCGGCAGCGGCCAGCACGGGAAGCGCGCCGTCTGCCGCATACACGGCCAGTCCCGGACCCAAGAGCGAGACGGATAGGGCTACAGATGCCAGCGATAACTTCCATTTATTCTTCAAGTTGCTCTCCTCCTGTTATGTTCTTTATTTGACGATCTGTACAGGTTCCTTGTCCTTCAGCTGGTTCTGTCCGGAGATGACCAGCTGTTCACCCTCCTTGATGCCGGAGAGCACCTCCTGGTAGGTTTCATGCAGCCGTCCCAGCTGCACCTTCCGCTTTTCTGCAGCATTGCCGTTCACCACAAACACATAGGTATCTCCGCCCTCGCGGACCACGCTCAGTGTCGGCACAGTCACCACAATCTGATCCTGCTCCTCGGTCAACAGAATTTGCGCCTTGCTGCCGGGCTTCAGCTTGAAATCCGGGTTGGGCACAGTCAGCTCCAGGGAGTAGGATTTGGTCTGGGCGCCGATCACATCGGCCAAATAGCTGACGGTGGCCTTAGTCTTATCCACGGAGCCGGGGACATAGAAGCTTAGCTCCTGCTTGCCCCGCACCAGCGCCGCCGCTTCTTCTGTCAGCTCCGCCTTGATCTTCACCGGGTCCAGCTGCTGCACAGTGGCTGCCGGAATGCCCGGGCTCACGGTCATTCCCACTTCTACGGGAAGATCCGTCAACACGCCGCCCACAGTGGCTTTTACTTCTGTATTGCTTAAGCCCCGGTCCAGCTCCCGCAAGGAGACATCCGCCGTTTTCAGGCCATATTCCAATTGGGAAAGGGAGTTGGTGCTCTCCAGGCTTTGCAGCTTGCGGTGCATCCCCTCCAAATCCAGCTTAAGGCCGTTCAGTTGGGTTTCTGTCTGCTCCAGCTGGATTTTGGTCACAAGCCCCATATCGTAATCATTGCGCAGCTTGTTGTAGCCCTTCTCCGCATCCTTCAAGGCAGACTCCAGCTTGGTGATGCCGTCCTTCAGCTCCTGCTTGCCGTCCTCCAGATCCCGGCGGGCCTTGGTCATCTGCTCCTGGGTGCCGGCAATGGAGAGCTGCGCCTTTTCCTTCTGGATTTCCAGGTCGGTAGGATCGATCCGGAACAGGATATCCCCCTTTTCCACCCGGTCTCCGCGCTTCTTCAGGATTTCAAGCACATCCCCGTTCACCTTGGTCACAATATTCATCTGGACGGAGGCGGAAATATCCGCCACCTGCTCCAGCGGCTCGCCGATGGATTTCTTCTCCACAGGGGACACCTTTACGCTTTTCACCTGGGATTCTACGGCTGCCGCAGGCTGCTGCGGCGATTCCGCCGAGCATCCCGCCAAAAGCGCCGCGGCAAGCACCATAGCTCCAGCAACAGGATAGCCGGCCTTCAATTTATTGGTTTTTATCCGATTCATGGTTTATTCTCCTTTTCAGTGGGTTGCGGAAGTGGCATTCGGGGCATCCAGACCGGTTGGCTTCTTTCTATGGAACAGCCGGCCCACACGGCGCTTGAAGCCTTCAATCAGGTCATAGACCACCGGCACAACAACAAGGGTGAGCAGAGTGGAGGTGGCCAGACCGCCGATTACCACAACCGCCAGTCCCTTGGAGATGACAGCGCCCTTGGAAAAGCCCAGCGCCAGAGGCATCAGAGCAATAATGGTGGCCCCGGCCGTCATAATAATGGGACGCAGACGGGTCATGCCCGCTTCGATCAATGCCTCTCTTACGCTGTGCCCTTCCTCGCGGAGCTGCTGCACCCGGTCCACCAGCACGATGGCATTGGTGACCACGACGCCGATGAGCATCAGGAAGCCGATGAGAGAGGTGATATTGATAGATTCATTGGTAATCAATAGAGCTACCAGTCCACCAATGGCCGCCAGCGGCAGGGAAAACAGAATGGCGAAGGGCGCGCTGCCGTTGCCGAAGGCCAGAACCATAATCAGGTATACGATAAATACGGATGCCAGCATGGCAACCAGCAATTGCTGGAAGCTTTCCGTCATATCATCGGTGACGCCCTTGACTTCCGTCCGGACACCGCCGGGCAGCTCCAGCTTGGAGAGCTCCTGGGTCACCTTGGCGCTGATGCCGCCTTTGTCGGCGGAGTTGATCTTGGCCGTTACCTGAACGAATTGCACCTGCTGGTCGCGGTTGATGGCCGCCGGAGCTTCGATCTGGGTCACCTTGGCCACTTCGTTCAGGGCCACCTTGGCGCCGGTGGGCGCAGCGATGGTGAAACGGCCGATTTTATCCACGGAGTTTTTGAAGCTGGGATCAAGCATAACCTTGGTTTCAAAGGTGGTGTTGTCGAATTTCAAATCGCCGATTTTTTCCTCTGCGAGCCATGTATGTACGCCTTGCACGATTTGAGCGGAAGAAAGCCCGTACAATCTTGCTTTGTTCTGGTCAACGGCGATTTCCACTTCCATTTTGGACTCGCTTAAGCTGTCCTTGATATCCGTCAACTCGGGGAAGGTCTTCATCTGCTCCTTAACCAGCTTGGCGGCCTCCTGGAGATACAGGATATCATCGCCCTTCAGCATGTAGCTGAAATCCGTACCGCCGCCGGTGCCGCCCATACTGATCACGGCGCCCTCGGCCTCGGAGCCGGCGGGGAGCATGTCGCCAATCCGCTTCTTGAAGTCTTGGACCACAGCCTTGGTGTCCGATGCGGCAGAAGCCACGGCGAAGAAGGAGCTGCGGTAGGGAATCCGGTCACTGCTGTAGTTGTAGCCGATGGAGGACTCCACATATTCAAAGGTGGGCTGGCCTGCGGCATCCTTGGAATCCAGCATGGCCGTCTCAATTTCCTTGACCTTTTCATTCATGGTCTCGATGGTGGTTTCCCGGGGCATCTTGATGGAGAACTGCATCATTTTATCCGAATCGCTCTCCGGCATGAAGGTTTGGGCCAGGAACGGCAGAGTCCCCATAACCGACACGATCAAAAGCAATATGGACATGCCCACGGTAAGCATACGGTGCTTCAAGGACCAGGTCAGCGCTTTTTTGTAGGTGGTGGCGATTTTCCCTACCGGGGCCTCCGCATGAGTTTTGATGGACCCGCTCTTCAGCACCAGCAGCTTTGCCAGCATGGGGATAACGGTTAAGGCTACCACCAGAGAAGAAAGCAGAGCCACACTCAAGGTAATGGCAAAGGGCCGGAAAATTTCCCCCATGACCCCGCTGACGAAGGCGATAGGCGCAAATACGCCTACGGTGGTGATGGTGGACGAGGTAATGGCCGAAGCCACCTGGGCCGTGGCCATTTTGATCACCGATTCATGGCGTTCCTGGGCTTTTTGCAGCTGGCTGAAAATATTCTCAATGACCACAATACTGTCGTCCACTACCCGCCCGATGGCAATGGCCATTCCGCCCAAGGTCATAATATTGAGGGATATGCCCAATGGGGCCATGACCATGAGGGTAATCAGTATGGATAAGGGGATGGATACCAATACGATCAAGGTCATCCGCAGGTTCCGCAAGAATAAGAGAATCATGATGGAGGCCAAAAGCGCGCCCATAATGCCTTCCTTCAGCATGCCGTTGATGGAATTCTGAATCTCGGTGGCGCTGTTATAGATCGGCTGGAATTTGATGTTGGGGTATTCCTGCTTCCACTTCTCCATCAGCTTGTCGGCCTCACCGCCGAACTGTACCGCATTGGCATTCTTCGTCTTGTACAGGCGGACGCCAATAGCAGGCTGGGCGTTCAAGCGGGAATAGAAGGTAGATTCAGTAATGGCCTCCACCTTGGCCACATCCTTCAGCAGCACGGTGGAGCCGGTGGCCGTGGGAATCTTCATATTTTCCAGCCCGTAGATGGTGTTCAGATCGCTTTTGACCCGAACCATCTGCTCGTTGCCGTTGAAGTCCACCGTCCCGGCCGGACTTGTCATAAGAGCCGCCTGGATGCTTTGAGACACCTGGGAGGGGGTCAGGCCATAGTTATTGATGGCATTGCCGTTCAGCTTCATGGTCAGCACCGATTCCTGGTTGCCGATGGAGTCGATGTGGTCAATGCCGTCCATTCCCTTAAAGCCCGGTTCGATCACATCCTTGTAGAGCTTGTCGAGCTCCTGCTGGCTCATGCCATTCTGGGCATAGAGCGAGAGGTAATAGACCGGCTCCGAGGCGAAGCCGAAGGTGGTGACCTGGGGCTTCTCCGAACCGGTGGGCAGCTTGACGTTGGAAATCAGGCCTTCCACATCCCGCTTGGCCTCGTCGATATTCACCGACTGCTCCAGCTCCAGAACGATCTGCGAGAAGTTGTCGCTGGAGGTGGAGCTTATATTCTTCAGCCCCTCCATACTGGCTACCGCCTTCTCCAGCGGTTCCGTCACCCCGTCCAGCACATCCTTTGGCGGAGCTATGTACATGGTGTTGATGAGCACTACCGGAAACGAGATATCCGGCATGCTTTCCACCTTCAGCGTGGTTGCGGAATAAGCGCCCCCGCCGAAGAGGAGAAGAACAATAATGATAACAGCCGTGATGTTCTTCATGGAAAAATTGGTTAACTTATTCATCCTCACAGCTCCTCCGATAAAATAGCGGACCACATGGCCGCTGCCTACCCCTGTTGCTTTTCTCTGACTCCTGCATCCCATGAAGGCACAGGAATGAATTAATTATAGACGCTGAAGGATTTGGAAGCACGTGAAATCTGTCATGAAATCAGATGACTGGGGTCATAAGAACGGTCATGGCGGTCCTCCTTCGGGAGGAGGGGGGAGCTAGGTCGGGTGGTCGGGAGGGCAGAAGGAGTAGAGGCGTGCGCTATTTCTGCGGAACAATACGGCAATCAATACGGCGGCCAAAGGATATATAATTCCCACGGAGGCGCTAATATAAAAGAGCGGCGGCCAAATCAGAACGCCGACAATGGTGGGGGCGATGATCAAAACCTGAATAATATAAATAAAGCAGTTGATGGTCGCATAAATAGATGCAAGGGTTACGCCGATATGGCTATATATTTTTGAGTCTGGAGGAGCATAATGATGGATGCTTACCATCATCACCACAAAGGATAGAGCCAGAAATATGGAAGGGGTGTAATACAAGATCGATATCCAGAATTGCGATGCCAGTATTCCCGACATATTCAGAATTGCGGCAATATCAAATGCCAGATAAAAAAGAACGGAAAACAATGGCGCCCAGAATCCGGTTTTGCTGATATTATTGAACTTGGTCTTATTTTCCATATTGTCCACCCCTTTTATTACTCCACTAAATCCTTCATTACATAGCTTAAAAATTGATCCATACAGCTAAAAAATTGTTCCTTATCGGCCAAATGAACGTTATGATCCCAATGTGTCATTTCATATGCGACGCAATCGGTTATAAGCGCCTGCATCTTTGCGTATTCGCTATCCGGAACAGCCTCATGGCTTTTTGAACGGATGAGCAAAACGGGACACTTTATTTGAGGCAAAAGCTGATGCCAGCTCACATAACTGCCCATAAAATACTGATATTCCAAATCGGAGCAGGATATTTTTTGAATAAATTCTGCTGCTTCCATTCTGGAGAGAAACGGCAGCGGCCAATCTCTCGTCGGGCTGTTTTTCAAGGATTCGTTTATTGGCGACGGCTTTTCCGGACCGATATCGGTTCCCGTATTGCTGTATAAAGTCATACCATGTTTCTGCTCTTCCGCATCTGCCATGAAGACAAATAATGACTAGATCCCCTTTTTGGCTGTCCATAAAGAACAAATCCACGCTGCTCAACTTTGCAATGCCTCTGTATACTTTTATCGCCGGCATTCTCACTCACTCTCTTCCCATAAGAATATCTAAAGTGGTTTGAAGCAATTTGTCTCTTTGTCCTTTATCTTCAATATTGATACCTGTGAATTTGGAAAAATCGCTGGAACGATAAAATACCAATTGTGAAAAAGAAATTAGCTGATAGGCAATGATTCTGCATTCCGTCTCAGACCTTCTGTCTCCGCAGCATTCCTTAACCATCGGGAGAATATGGTAGGGTACTTCAATTTCGCCCTCCAGCAATAAATACGGTATAGTAGGTCTGGTCAGTTCGGCATAATCAATCGTAATGTCAGACAGAGTAACCAGAAACTCCTTCAATTTTTGTCTGGCGGGTATGCTGCTCTCCCTGATTTCTTGCAATGCAACGGCTCTGTCAGCGATTAGCTTATTGACGGCTGTGCTTAATAACGTATCTTTTGAACCAAAATAATAATTGATCATTGCTGCATTTGCGTTGGCTTCATGAGCGATTTGCCGAGCGGTTATTGTTTTCGGATTTTTACTTTTTGTCAAAAGGTTCACTGTCGCTTGTATTAATTGGTCTTTGACAGCACTATTGTGCATTTATGCCACTTCCCTCACGTTACACTTGTATTAAACGCGTTTAATACAAGTGTAACGTAGCACAGAAGAGTTACGGTGTCAATGCAGCTGTGAATAAACGATTGCAAGCTGCCAAAGAAGTGCCGCGGATGGGAAGAACCTGGCGGAAGATCACCGCCAGGTTCTTTTAGGCTGTGGTGGGCCACCGTGTGCTGACCGGATCGGCACCCGCCCTGTCCCCGCACCGGAAAATGGCCTGCGCTCCCCCTTCTCTCCGCAGCCGGATTTTCGCCCTATTTTCGCCGAATCAGGACTGTAACGGTTTCCTAGTTCCGTTATTCCATCCACACTTTCGTTTTCGCCCCCGCAAGAGTCGCACAGTTCCGCAACGGCAGGCTGCCCGCCTGTCCCCAACTGCTCCTCGCAGGCATCACTGCGGAAGAACTCCCCTTCCCGGGAATTAATTATGAGAAAAACGCGCACCGGAGAGCCAAGCTCCAATGCGCGTTCTGATTTGGGTGTGTTCCGATCCCGACGGGTCCCGCTCCTCTGTGGCGGCGGCTATCCCCTGGGACTTGGCAGGATATGGCCGGAGCCGACAAGGCCCCGTGGCGGGCAATCCTGTTATCTATTCTTGCATGCTCTGATACGAATGCCGCTCAAACCTAACTGCGTCGGCTCTTGTGTAGATCATCTCCGCCGCCGGAGTTTGCTCCTCCAGGGTGGTGGGGGTCACCCGGATCAGGCGGACATATTCGCTGCCGTCTCCGGCGAAGTCGTAGGTGCCCAGATTCAACCAGCCCGACGAGCCGGTGGATTGGCTGATGGAAAGCACCTCCGTGCCCGTCTTATGCTTCACTTCCACTTGAATGTTGGGGTCCCGGCCGGAGGTATGGACAATGTTGTAGAGGGATACGGTGTAATTCCCCTCCGGCATTTGGGCTTTCCACCGGGAAGCCGAGCCCTGAGTCATGGTGTAGCGGGATTTCACTCCTGCTTTGTAGCCGGAGAGATTGCTTTGGTTCCAGGAGCCCTCCGCCGTATACAGCCCCTCCGTATTGGCGCTGTCCACGATGACAGTCAAATCCTTAATCGGGATAGACAAACGCGGCGTTTCCAGGGTAATGCCGTCCACGGCGACAACTGCCCATACCTCAATATGGTTTGCGGTTCCGTCCAACTGCCACAGGGTCAACCGCCCGTTAGCATCCACCGACGCCAGATCGGTGCGGTTCACGTAATAGCTGATCTGCGCCTGGCTCAAATCCCCGGGGAGTCCGTTATCCAGCAAACCGGTGACGGAAAGCTGCACGCTCCGGGTCATTTCCAGCACATCCTTGTCGGCGCCAATGGCGGCCGAGTGCCATTGGGGCTGATGGGCCCCGCTCACCCACATCACCGCATCCGCAACCACCCGGGAATTGTTGGCCCGGTTGGTCAGCTCCACATAACCGCCTGTTCCCGCCGCAAAAGGAAAGCTTCCCAGGTATGCCCAATCGCCTGCGGAGGCCTTTTGATCCACCGCAATCGTCTCGGCCCCTCCATCATAATGAACCGTAAAGCTTGCATTGGTGGACCAGTTTTCAGTGGCAACCGTCATCTGGGGGAGCCGGACGTAGACATTGTAGGTCACGCTCTCCGGCAGCTCCGGCCGCCAGCGGATAACACTGGAAGGCGTGCTTGCTGCAGACTTGGCATACACATAGCCGTCATAATAGTAGCCGTTGCCTGAAGTATCCCGAATCCAGACCCCTTCCGTCTCCGCCTCCGTATTGTCCACAACAATGGAAGCCCCCGGCTGCCAATCCGGCTGCACCGGGACGGTCTCTACATGGTCCGGCAAATACAGAGTCCGGGCTCTGGTCTGCTGGCCGCCCGACTCCACATAATAGGTGAAGGCCGTGGACAAGTCGTTTACCCGTACGGACCATTCCATGGGGTAGATCAAATCCGGCACCGCCGTATACGTCTGCCCCCCGTCCAAAGAATAATGAAGCGTGGAGACCTGTTCCGTTTTGGCCTGAATATAGGCGTTGTAGGAGGTTTGGTCGGGTTTGACAATGAGCATCCCCTTAACGGCGTCAATGGGGCTGTGGGTATCGAAGAAATAGGTGGCATCGTCTGCCCCCGTCCCGTTAGCGGCGGCGGCGTCCGTTTGGTGGAGCGGCACCGCAATTTGCAGGCCCCCTACGATCACCGCCGTAATGCCTTGGCCGGAAACGGTGACATGAATGATGCCATTGCGCATCACAGCCGTTTCGGGCGCGCCGTTGTCCCGGATCAGGGTCACCGGATATTCCAGAGCCGGATCAAAGCCGATCAGCTGCGGATTCAACGTTACGGAAGCCGTCTGTTCCCCGGCGGAGGCATTGGTCAGCCCGATATAGAATTGGTCTCCGCTCTCCGCCGTAATCCAGTTCAGCTGCGGGTTGCCGGTGTCTATAATCCCTTTGGGCATCCACAGCCACACATTGGAATTGCCGTAGAAGCTGCCCGGCTTGTGTCCGTACAAATGGTATTTGAACCAAAGAAAATCGGTTTCAAATACAGAGGGAAAGGCGATGCTTCCGTTGGACCGGAGAGACTGCTCGCTGACCAGATAGTCCATGGTTTGGCCAAGCTGCCCCGGAATATGGTGGTAGTAAACGGAAGTGGGCTCGCTGGGGCCGAGAATGGGAAACTGCGGATCAAGCTGGCTTACGGAAAAGCCTTTATAATAGTAGCCGGGATAGCTGGCATACCGGCCGATCACCGCATTATGGGCAATGTCCTTAAGCAGCTCGTCCCCGGTGTATTGCGCCAGCCGCAGCATAAACGGCGCCTCCTGGGCGTTCATCCGGTAATAAAGGGAGGTGTTTGCCGCCTCAAAGGTAAGCCCGTTGGGGGAAACCAGCCAGCTGTCCGTTGTTATGCCGCCGGTTTCATATTCGGGAAAATCATCCCGCGGATAGTCGTATTTGCTCTCCACCGGCCAGTGAAAGGATTCCCGGTACGGCTCCGCCGGTTGGGGAATGGTGAAGGCCCCCTCCGGAACGGGACGGGCCACGAACATGGTGGCATACCGCTTGGCCTCCTTATAGGCGGCATCCAGGTAGCGGCTCTCCCCGGTTTCCTCGTACAGCTCCAGAATTTCCATCCACAGCTTGCCGTAATTATAGATAAACTCATTTTTGGAAATGTCCACCGATGCAGGCGTGTCAATATGCTGGGTGATGTAGGCGTCCGCAGCCGTTTTGGCCTGCTGCAGATAGGAGGCGTCCCCGGTCATGCGGTACATCATCAGCGGCTGAATCACCGGCCCCCGGTCGCTTTGATCCGGGTTCCGGAAGCGGTATTCCTCCTGGGCCAGCTTCTCAATCCCCGGCGAATCCTTCATCAGTCCGGACAAGGCCGCAACCGTGGAGAAATCGAAGGGCAGAGAGGCCATTTTCCAAAAGGAGGGGACGCTGTATACCGGTTTTTTCGTCGGCGACCAGCCCACTCCGTTCCGGGATACGCCGTATTCCACGGAGGGCAGCGCCCGGCTGTCGTAAAGGGCGTCATCTCCGGTCAGGTAGTAGGCGCTCATCAGCACACCGTTGGAGGAGGTGCGGACTGCATCCTCATTCTCAATATCGATGAAACCCTTGGCCCGGCTCCACCAGCCGCTGGGGGAGGGCACGTACTCGGCGGAATCATCCCCCTCCGGCTCCACCTTCAGCAGATCGATCATATTGAACATGGCGTCGGTCAAGGATTGGCCGCTGACATTTTCCCGATATGCAGTATAGTTGTATTCGCTGCGCAGGATGGTTTCGTAAGAGTCATATAAGCCGGCCTTCTCCGCAAACAATCCCAGGCTGAACGTGTAGGTGCTCTCCGCCGCCATCTGCGAATGGGCGCCTAACTGGGGCGCATACAGAATGGGCTGGACGCCTCCCTCGTTGTTCACCAGGCTCATCCCCAGCCGCTGGTTGCCTGCCCCGCCGTGAGCCTCAAATTCCAGAGGCAGCTCCTGGGACGGTACGAATATCCCGTACGTAAGGGCTTCGCCTGCGCTGCCGTTCTTCTCCACCAGGCTCATGGGCGCCGTTAATTCCCACAGGCCGGTGGATTCCACTGTTCCAATCATCTTGGCATGGGACTTAAAGCCGCTCAGCACTTCCTTCACCGCTGTCCGCTCCTCCGACGTAAACGCCTGGAGGCCGATGACATAGTTGCCGCTGCGGCGCGGGGTAAAATGGTAGGTCAGCTCCGGCCTGTCCCCGGCCAAGGACCATGTGATCTGGAAATCGTAGTCGGCGGCATGGGCCGAATCAGTCAAAACTGCCGTTTGGCTGTCGGGAAACTGAACGCCGTCAAAGGTGATCCAGCTTTTGTTCATCGTCTCGTAATAGTTGGAGCGCTGACCCGCCTCCCCTTCCAGCAGCACCCACTGCTCCTCCAGCCGTTCTTCCACAGTATTCACCGGCACCCATGCCCCGGCAGCCGCATCCTTATAGGCCAAATCCCGCACAATGGCGGAGCCGCCGTCCCAGGCCGCTTCGTAGAAGGTGGCTTTGTAGCCGGCGTTTTCGATGCTGCCTTTTTCCGTGTAGGCCAGATTCGGCAAATCCCGGCTGCGCAGCGGCGGCAGGGGCGGCGCCTTCTGCTTGATGTAGCCCTCGAATTTCAGCGCGTCAACCCGGGTCAGAATGTTGCCGGTGGTGGGCTGAACCCGGGTCAGCCGGACAAACTCCGTTCCGGTGCCGCTGAAATCGTACTGGCCCAAATCCACCCAGCCTGTCCCTCCCGCCGATGGGCGCAGATCCAGAAACTGCACCTCCGTCACACCGTTATGGACGATCTCGATTTTCACATTGCTGTCGGCTTTATCCGCCCAATCCAGCTTGTTGAGGGAAATCCGCACGGTCCCGGCCTCCAGGCGGGGATTCCAGGTAATGGCGTCGCCGATGGTATCCGTATACCGGGTGCTGGAATTGTTGTAGCCCTTCACCCCGGTGCTGACCCGCCAGCCGCTGGAAGCCGAATAGCCGTCGTCGCCGTCATCCATAATAATGGTCTTGTAGGGTGTGGCGTGCCGTTCAATATAACCCTCGAATTTCACCGCATCCGCCCGGGTCAAAATTGTGCCGGTAGTAGGCTGGACCCGGGTCAGCCGGACATATTCGGCCTCCGTTCCGCTGAAATCGAACTCGCCCAGCTCAATCCAGCCTGTCCCCCCGCTGGACGGCCGCAGGTCCACAACTTGCACCTCTGTCACGCCATTGTGGACAATTTCGATTTTTACATTGCTGTCCGCTTTATCCGCCCAATCCACCTTATACAGGGAGATTTTCGCCCTGCCTGCCTTCAGGCCCGGATTCCAGGTGATGGAGCTGTTGGCCGCATCCGTCCACCTGGTGCCGGAATTGCCGTCCCCCTTCACGTTGGTTGTGGTTCTCCAGTTGCCGTCCGCCGTGAAGCCGGTAACGGCATTGTCCGGATCAAGGGTGACTGCCCCGTCAATGGTCAATCTTCCGTCATCCACAATGATGGTTTTGTAAGGCGCCGCTTCCTCCGCCAATGCCGCCTCCGGCTTCATCGCAGTTCCGAAGGGCATCGCCAGAGTCAACACAAGGCCAACCACAAGCAGCTTTTTCCACATCATCCCATACCTCCATTCAAAATAAAGGATCGGTGCCGCTGCCGACACCGATTACGATGATACCGTATATGAAAGCGCTTAATTTCTGCGATTTTATGATTTCCTTACAGCATCTTGCGAAAATGGGATAATTGAGGCAGCTCCCCCTCTCCCTTTTACTCCGCCAAAGGAGGGCAAACGGTGAGCAGCATCCCCAGTTGAATCACCGAGCGGGCATATTCTTCGGGAAAAGCCCGCATATGCTCCAACCCCGCTGTGTTTCCAGCAGCCTGGAACACCTGGGCTTTATCCGTCTTCCCGGCGTCGATCTCGAAGCGGACGCTGTGCCTGCCGTTGGGCAGCTCCGGCAAAAACACATATTCATTCCGGTTATGATCGTTGTACCGGGTAAACCGTTCGATGATGAACGGCTCCCCGCCGTCCACGGTTACCTTCAGCCTGCCGGAATCGGGGCCGCCGATGTCAAACAGGCCCAGCCGGGTGCCGGTGAACTCCACCGTAAAGGCAGCGCCGCTCTCCTCCGCCCGCCATAAGCCGGGAAACAGCCAGTCATACTCCCGGGCCAGGGCAAAATCCGCCGGGGTCTCGAAGCGCCAGCGGTCATCAAACCGGGCCAGCTCCGCAGGCGGGGCCATGGCCGCATACTCCCACGGATTTCCCGGCACAAGCGGCTCCTCCGGAAGCGAGTGCTCCACTGGAGCGCCGTTCCTGCTCAAGCTGCGGGAGGGCTCGGATTGAGTGCTGCGGAGGGTCTCCAGATGCCGGATGATGGTATCCGCATAAATCCGGTGACCGTCCGGTACGGTGGGATGGATGGAATCATGGGTGAAGACGATGGCTCCTGCCTTGGCCTCCGCCCCTTGGGGGGCTGTGAAAATCAGCGAACCCTCCCCTGCCCGGCGGCTCACCTCCACTCCCAGATGGATGGACGGAATGCCGTAATAGTCCGCCACCTCCTCCTGGAGGCTGGCCCCCTTCTGGTACCGGCCCGCCTGAAACTCCGCTACATCCCGCTCCGCCAGCGTATAAAGGAACAGAATATCCGTCTGCGGGCTGGCCTTGCGGATTTGCCGGACAATGCCCTCGACGCGGGCCTTGGACTCCGGGTCTCCGCCGTCATTGACCACAAACTCCACCGTCACCAAATCGGGCTTGTGCTGCAGCACCTGCATCTCCAGCCGGGCGCAGCCCAAATCCGAGCCTGTGCCGGAGACTCCTGCATTTATCGCCCGGATACGGGCGGCGGGATACTGCTCCTCCAGCCACTGGGCGGTCATAACCCGGTAGCCTTCCGCCCGGGTAATACTGCCCCCCAGATAAGCCACCGTCACATCCCCGCCCTTCGCCAGCCTGCCGAATATATTCGGCAGCCCGTTGCGTGTAAACAACTCCTCCATGCCGCAATCGACTCCTTTCCTGCAGCCTGCTTCGGCCGCTTTCAATGCTATTATCCTGTAAAACAGTCCGCGCCGCTACCCTAAAAAGCATAAGTCCATGCCGCAGATCGGATTGGTGCCAAAGCGGAGGCAGCGAATAACGGAAGCAATCTTCCGCTATTTGCTGCCTGGCTTACAAAATGGGGGCGATAGCGGAAGGAGTTTTCCGCTATTGCTTGCTCCAGCCCACATTCCGGGGGATGCCCCCCTTTTAACGGAAATAGGCTTCCGCTATTCGCCAATGGGAGCGGGTAAACAGCGTATAGCGGAAACAAGTTTCCGCTAATGTGGCCGCTCAGCCGTTGGGAAGAACCGATAACGGAAGCCTCTTTTCCGCTATTTGAGCTGCGCAGCCGCTCTGGTGCAGATAGCGGAAGCCCTTTTTCCGCTATTGTCCCGCAAGCTGGGGCTATAGGCGGCAAAAGGAGGCAATAGCGGAAAATTCCCTTCCGTTATTGCCTGATTTGCCGGCTTCTGCAGGAGATAGCGGAAAGTCCCCTTCCGCTATCTGGCCCCCCCAGCGCCACGCCCACTACTTCCATATCACTTCCGCATGGCTGATATCAAATCCTGCCGCCAGCGCTTCCGCTTCGCTCCCGATCCGCCTGCCGTGGTACAGCAGCCCCTCGAAGACGATCCCCGTCAGGTCATTGCCTGGCAGCCCCCGGATAATGGAAGGGGCGGCAGGACCGCCGTTCAGCTGAATATCCTGCAAATAAATATCCGTCAAAGTGCCGCCGCCGCTGCCCCATTCCGGAGTGGCCGTCACCAGCTCGAAATAAATCAGGCTCTCCATGGCCGCTTCAATCCGGATATCCTCGAACCGGATGGCGGAGACGGCGCTGCTCCCGGCATGGTGAATGCTGAGGGCTGCCCTCCTCCACCAGCTTTCCTTGGGCTTATCCGTGCGGATAATATCGATATTGCGGAAGCAGACATCCCGGATGTACCGGGCATCCGTCTCATAGCCGATCTCCACCCCGTTGCCGCCCAGCCCGTTCCAGATGACGCTATTTTCAATGCGGATATCCTCCACATCCCCCTGGAACCCGAACTTGTCCGACTTGATGCAGATGCTGTCGTCCTCGCTGCGGATGAATACATCCTCCACCTGCACATGCTTGCAGCCCAGAAGATCAAGACCGTCGGAATACCGTCCCCAGGAAATCCCCTTATAATTGGAAATACGGACGTCGGTGCAGCAAAAAATCCGGTTTACCCACTCAATCCCGCCTTTGACAATGGTAATGCCCGAAATCTCCACTCCCCGGCAGCCCAGAAACTGGGTGGCGTTCTGATGCCGGCTGGCATCCAGCACCCCCCGGCCCCGGATGGATACATCTGCGGCATCCTGGGCGATGACACACCCGTGAACCACCGCTCCCCGCTCAATGTAAAGCATCTCCCCGTCGGATAGCTCAATGACGCCCGCCTCATATTCCTGTCCGGCCCGGTAAGCCTTCACCTTGGGGTCGCAGAGATCCGGCCTATCCAGCTCCGGCCCATCCGCAAACAAAAACAGCGGCAGCGCCAAATCCCCGTTTACCTCAATGCTGAGCTTCATGGGAGCGGCCAGGGTAAAGGTGATCCGCCCCTCCTCCTCATCCCATTCAGCCGTAATCCCCCTGCTCTTGGGACGGACATCCACCGTCTCAACGGGATCAGAACACCGGATGCAGACCTGAGCGGGATACGCCCCTTCATACTGGCAAAATTGCCCCAGCTCCGTCGTATACACCCGCTCCTCCGCCCCGTTCACCGTCACCTGAAAGCCGCCGCTCATGACCGCACCTCCCCTGCACCGGGAGCGTACAGCTTAACGGCAAATACCTCATAAAACGGCGAGCCATAGGTGGCGCGGAAATCCAGCCGGATGCGCACCACCCCGCAGGCATCAAGCCGATGGCTGTTCAGCGCAAGGAAATTGTCCCGCACCGCAACGGTCTGACAGCTGCCGTCCGCCAAAGTCAGGGTCACATCATAATCCTTCACCAGCGTTTCAATGGGATCGTCGAAATGCTCCAGATCCAGCCGGGGATTGAATACCAGCTGAAGCTCCTCCACATCCTTCGGCCCATCAAAGACAAGCTCCAGCCACTCTTGTCCCTCCGCGCGCCCGGATGCCCACACATGCGGCAGCCCGTGGGGCCGCGAATAGCCGTTGACCGCATTCCCGGGAGCGTACATATTTTGCGCGGGAACCACATTCCGGAAGGCGATGCAATGCTCCCACCGCTTCAGCCTCCCCGGCTCCTGCGGGCGGTAGTGGAAGCTGGCAGCGCCGGTGACCCGTTCTTCATTGGCATACACCGCAAGAGCCTCCATCCCTTCCAGCGCCAGATACAGCTTGTCGTCGGCAGGTCGGCCGCAGCCTATTTCCAGCGTAATCCAGCCGTCATAACCTGGCCCAATCTCCATAGCGGTGCGCTTCAGTTCCGTTTCCGGGATATAATTCTCCTTCCGGTTGCCGCCGAACACCGTGATGCCCAGAGTTTGCGCCCGGTCGGAGCTGTTTCTTACTTGAATGTCCACCCTCTCCAGCCGCTCTGTGCAAACAGGCAGCACCAGACACAGCCCCTGCTCCAGAGAGAAGGCCCGAGAGGCGTCAGGATTGCTGAATTCCCGCTGCGACGAAGCCTGAACAGTTAGCCCCCGGGCAAAATAAGGGTCCATCTCCTCCCGCAGCCCAACAATGGTCTGGCCGTCCCGGAGCAGAATCTGCTGAAGCTCGGCCATATGCCAGGCAGCCAGCGCCGACGGGTCCGCGCCGGTTTTGACGCATAATGCGGCGGCCGTGCCCACCGCCTGCCCCATGCAGCCGCAGGTGGCCATCACCCGGGTGGACCCGAAGGCCACATGGGTGGCGCTGATGTTGCGGCCCGCCATCAGCAGATTGGGGACATTGCAGGAGTACAGGCTGCGGAAGGGGATATTGTACATCCCCGGCACAAAGTTCCATGCCGTGGCAGGCCCCTCGTCGTAAATTCCCTTGGCGGCATGGAGATCCATGGCCCAGCCGCCCACCGCCACAGCATCCTCGAAGGGCGTCTTTTCCGCCAGATCGTTCTGTGTCAGCATATAGTCCCCCACCAGCCGCCTGGACTCCCGCTTCCCCGGCAGAGGCGATACATAATCCAGAATCACATTATCCACATCATCGAATTCGCCGCTGTTTTTGATATAGTCCCAAATGCCGAACACCAGCTTCCGCAGCTCCAGGGCAATGTCCTCATTGTCCTTGATAACATCCAGATGCCCGCCGTACTCCAGCCACCATAAGCCCTGAAGACCATTGGCCTTGCGGGGGATTTTCCGGTGGTTCAGCCCCTTGCGGATGCTCTCGAAGAAGCTCAGCTTTGTAATATCATAGGCAAACTCCGGACGCTTGAAGGGAACCTTAAAGCCCATATCCCGTGTCTGGAACAAAATGGTATCTCCCATAGTATAGCGGTCCGCCGTCTCCGGGGCCAGGCTTTCCCCAAACTCGCTCCGGGCCTCCCGTCCCCAGCGGAAATCGGCTCCCGCCTGGTATCCCACCACGGCGTCCCCCGAGCAGTCGATGAAATAAGCGCTTTCGAAGCGGAATCTCCGCTCGGAGGCCAGCTGCAGCCCCTCCACCCAGCCGATCCGGCCCTCGTCCATTCCGGTTTCGTATACGGTAGTATTGAGAAAAAGGGCAATATTGGGCTCCCTCTCCACCATATCCAGCAAGGCCGCATCCGAAAGCGGGGTCATCAGCTTCCGGTTGTACAGCGGATTATAATGGAATATCCGCAGCTTCAGCTCCTCCACCAGGCCCCCTTCGCGGGCATAATAGGAGGGGCTGTTGCCCAGATAGGCCGAGCCGTTGATATGCACCCTGATTTCGCTGCTGGCATTGCCGCCCAGCACGGAACGGTCATTGATGAGCGCTACCCGCATTCCGTTCCGCGCCGCGGCAACGGCGGCGCAGATACCGGCAATTCCGCCGCCGATCACCGTAATATCCGACTTGATAATCTCCATTCGCCTTCAACCTCCATGAGCAGTCTGACCTCATGGTAAGCCTTTTGCAGAAGAATTGTTTACAGGATTTTTCGAAAAACTCATAGAATTTTGCTTCCTATTTCAAACCATGGATCTTTTTGCGGTACTGCTTGGGCGTCATGCCGGTGTACTGCTTGAACAGCTTGCAGAAGTAGCCTTCATTGACCACGCCCACCGCCTCGCAAAGCTCCAGAATGGAGTAGTCCCGGGATTGCAGCAGCTCCAGGGACAGCTCGATTTTGCGCCGGTTGATATAGTCCACCACTCCCTCCTTTACCGCCCTTTTGAACATGCTGCTGAAATAGGTGGGAGCCAAATTTACATGATCGGCAATGGCCTGAAGGGTCAGGCGCTGCCGCAGATTCTGCTCGATATAGCGTTTGGCCCGGGTAATCTCCGTCCGTTGGGCCGCATGGCCCGTCTGCAGATGCTCGTAGATAAACCCGCCGATAAACCGGAGCTGCTCCCGGAAGGTCATGAACGGCCCGGGAAAATCCTCCCCCGCCGGCTCGGTAACGCCCCAGGCCTTCAGCTTGGCGGCAAGATCCCGGTAAAAATCCCGCAGCATAGGCGCCATAACCGATTGATGGATGCGCCATTCCAGCCCCGCCGTCTCCAGCCCCGCCAGCCGCTCCTCCAGCTCCCCGCGCTCCGCCTCCCTGTACATCCAGGAGAGAAATTCCGCCAGCTTCCCCTGAAACTCCTCCTTGCGGGCGCTGCTGTGCCGGATGCGGTGGGCCGGGGTAATCACCGCCTTTGGCTCCCGGTAATAAAAATCCCCGCAGATGTCCGCCGCCTCCGAGTAGCTTTTTTTGACCGCTTCCCATCCCTTGTGCAAACCGCCAAAACCCACGGAAACCTCCTGGTTCAAAAACTGCTGCATATGCTTCACGATCCGCCGTCCCAGAGCCTGGCAGGTAAACTCCACATCCAGCCCGCTGTGGGTTTTGTCCCAGGCCAGCATGCCGATATACCGGTTATCGTACAGCTCGGAGGCGGTTCCGGCGCCGAATTCGGCCAGGGTCTCTTCAATGACATTGACGGCGGCATATTTCAAAATGCTCTGATCCGCGGCGGAATACTCGCTGCGGAAGCTTTCGTAATGGTTCATCTCCACAATAAAGCAGCAATAGCTGGACTCCAAAAAATAAAACTGCATCCCGCTGCCGGAATCCGAAGCCCGGCGGGAGGGAATTTCCCCGCGGATCAGCTCGTTGACAAACTGCTTGCGCACCCGGTATTTGTTCTCCTGGACGGTGGCGCTTAACGACAGCAGCTCATCCTCCTTCTTCTTGATTTCCTGCACTGTGGCGGCAGCCTTGCCCAAGGCCCGCTCCAGATCCTTTTCCCGCAGGGGAACCTTGACGATATATTCCAGAATATTGGAGCGGATAGCCCGCTGGGCATATTCAAAGGAGGAATGGGCGGTCAGGAGAATATATTGGGTGCCGGTCAGCTTGGGCTTCAGCTCCTCGATCATGGTGATCCCGTCCATGTCGGGCATCACGATATCCGACAGGATAATATCCGGCTTAAGCCGCAGCGCCTCCTCCATTCCCCTGGCTCCGCTGTAGGCTTTGCCGGCAAGGATAAACCGCGGGTCCCGCTGGGCCAGCTCCCGAAAAAACAGCTCCAGTCGCTGGACGATCAAATCCTCGTCATCAACAATGAGACAGGTGTAGGTTCTCATCCTCTTGCAGCTCCTTTGTCAATTGTGCGGGAAACCGCGCGCGGACGCAGGTTCCCTGCCCGGGTTGGCTTCTGATCTCCAGGCCGTAGGGCTCGCCGCAATGCAGTCTGATCCGCTCATGAATATTGTTCATGCCGATCCGCTTCCGTCCGGCCTCCGTCTCCCTGGCTGCGGGCTTGAGCAGCTGGCCAAGCCTGTCCTCCGGGATGCCCTGGCCCCGGTCGGCTACCTCAATGACGGTAAAGCCCTCCTCCCGGTAAGCCCGGATTTCGATGGGGCCTTCGATTTGCCCGCCGCTGTAGCCGTGGAAAATGCTGTTTTCCACCATGGGCTGCAAGAGCATCCGAAATACGGGAAAGTCCAGAAGCCCTTCCTCGATTTCCTCTACCAGCTGGAAGTTCCGGTTGTACCGGATATTCTGGATGGCCACATAATCGGCCACGTTCTGCAGCTCGTAGCGGAGGGCCACCTCCTCCGAGGCGTCGGAGATGCCGTACTCCAGCAGGGAGATCAGCGCGTCAATCACCACATCCACCTTGTCCAGCTGGCCAAGCCGGGTCACATTGCTGATGGAGCCCAGCGTATTGTACAGAAAATGCGGGTTGATCTGGGCCTGCAGCACCTGAATCTCCAGCTTGCGCCGCATGGCGTTATGCGCTTCGGAGCGCTCCAGCAAATCAGCAATCTGGTTGACCATCCGGTCGAAGGCTCTGGCCAAATCGCCAAATTCATCATCCCGGACGGTGGGCGGCCCCGCCTCCAGATCGCCCTTTTCCACCCGACGCATCTTCTTCTTCAGCTCCTGCAGCGGATTGCGGATATACTTGGCGATAAAATAAGCAATGGACAGGCTGAGCAGGAGGCCGGACAGGAGAATGGCCGCGTTGTACTTCTGCAGCCGGGAGAGCGCCGCCTTCAGACGGGATTCATCATTGATGGAGATGATGTGCCAGTTGAATTTTTCTGTAGGCTGCTTCAAAATGGACACCGGCTTGCCCTCGCGGGTGCGGATTTGCATGCTGGTCCCGCCGGTATCGATGATCTCCAGCCCGGACTTGTCCCCCACGGCAAAGGTATGCTCCTGCACCTCCTGGGGACCCTTATTATCGGAAAATCCGGCAATGATGTTGCCCGATGCGCTCACCAGGGCCAGATTCAGTTGTTCTTCTTTATGGATTTTGAACAGGGTGGCCTCAATGGCGTTTAAATCCAGATCCACCGCCACTGCCAGCGGAACGGGAGCGCCGTTCAGATACCGGACCATGGTCACGGTCCAGCCGGAATAGACGGACTGGTACGGCTCGCTTACAAACGTGGACCGTTTGTTGCGGTTGGCCGCGTCAAACAGAGGCTTGCGGTCAGGCAAGGCCTCGTCGAAGATGCGGGTAGGCGTACTCCCGCCAATAATGGATAAATCGCTTTTGATCAGATAAATATTGCTGACATAGTTGCTGTTCATCTCATAGAGCTGCCGGACCTGATTGCGGATCACCTCCGGGTTCTCCAAATTGGCTTGAACGGAGGTTTCCAGGGAAAACAGAATGGTCTGGAAAGAGGAGAAATTCACCGTCAGGTACTGGTCCACCTTATCCAGAATCTGCTTGATGTAATAATTGTCGTTGCTTCGGGTTTCCTTCTGAATGTACTGGTAGGAAAGCTGGCTGATCAGGATCACGCAGCTTAGCACAAAGGCGAAGCAAAAGAAAAACAGCTTCAGGGGCAGGCTGAGTCTTCTCCGCAATGCTTGTTCTCCCCTTTTTTTGTCCGAGTCGGTCTCCATCATTTCTACACCAGATTAGCACAAAGGCAGAAAAAGAGGGACAGTATGATGCCCCTCTCTTTCCTATTTACTTGATGTAGCCAAGCTCCTTCAGCTGCGCGGTTACACTGTCCTTGTATTTCTGCAGATCAAATTTGCTCTCCAGCGTCTGGATAAAAGCGTCCCAATTGGTCAGGGGCTCCTTGCCGCTCATGAATTTCACCAGCATTTCGTTGATGTACCGGACCCGCTCCGCGGATTTGGTGTCATTCGGGTCAGCGGTCAGGCCGGCACCCGGCAGGGTCGGCGCCACATACTTCTGGTTGTTCTGGAAAGCCTCAATGGTCTTCGGGCTCTTGAAGCTGAAGTATTCCACATCGTCGCCCCGCCGCGGGAATTTGTAATGGTCGGACCAGGCGTACTTGTCTTTTTGCTCCTTGGTCAGATCCGGAGTTTTGTTCTTCGGCTTTCCGTCCACCATGTCCCACTGAATCCCCTTGAGGCCGTAGGCAAAGTAGGGATACGCTTCCTCATCCGTAAACATGTAATCCAGCAGGGACAGGATGCGGATAATCTTCTCCTTGTCCGCCTTTGCGGAGATGGCCCAGGAGTTGCTTTGGTAGGTTTTCCGCTCGAGAATCTGATCGCCGCGCGGACCCTTCATCGGCGGAACAATGATCCATTCCGGCACTTCCCCGCCAACCTCCTGCATCTTCTGCTGGGCGTCCGGCTCCATCCGGCGGGCATCTCTGACCATAACTCCCACTTTGCCCTTGTACAGCTTTTGGTCCAAAAGATCCGAGGTATTCATGGTTACCCAGTCCGGGTCCACCACCTTGGCCTCCATCATCTTGTTGATGTAAGCCAGCGCTTCCTTCATTCTGGAGTCGAGGAACAGGTAGACAGGCTGATTGTCCTTAACGTCAATGGCTCCCGGCGGGTTAACCCCGAACATCCACATCAGGGTGTCGAAGCCGTAGGTATTCAGCACCCCTTCTTTATTCATGCCCGCAATGAAGCCGTAGGTATCCTGCTTGCCGTTGCCGTCCGGATCTTTTTCCGTAAAGGCCTTCATCACCTCGAACAGCTCGTCGGGGGTGGTGGGCACCTTCAGATTCAGCTTTTTCAGCCAGTCGTTGCGGATGTAGATGCTGTTGATCATGCCGTTTACATTGTCGTAGCCCGGCACGGCCAGAGTTTTGCCTTTATATTTCATGGCGTCCCAGGATTCGGCGGTAAAGCGCTTCTTCAAGTTCGGGAATTGGTCCAGATACGGAGTCAAATCCGCCAGAATCCCCTGATCATAATATTGGGCCAAATCTGTCCGGTTTTTCAGGAAAATCATATCCGGCGTATCGCCCCCGGCAATGAGGGTGTTCAGCTTGGTGGTGGCCTGACCTGCCTGCGGGATGATCATGTTAAGGTCAATGTTCACTGCCTTCTCCATCATTTGGCGCTGAACATCCTCCTCCTTGGGCGGAATCGGGGCCGCCGCATTGAAGGTTCCTTGGTTGAACATGGTGATTTTCAGCTTGGTGGCAAATGGATTGGCCGCCGGGCTTGCACTTGCTCCGGATGACGCAGCGGGGGTCTTAGCGCCTGCATCCTCCTTGTCCTTGCCTCCGCAGCCCGCCAGGACCGCTCCCAAACCGACTGTTGCCGCCAGCATGGGGAACAAAATCTTTCTTTTTTGCATGTTGACCTCTCCTTTATTTGTTTATATTACCACATCGGAGCGTGGAAGGGCTTGCACCCTTGCCCGCTAAGGGGCGGAAATCACCCCGATGGTATAACCTTCGTTGTTCTTGCCTAACCCTTGATGGAGCCCAGCAGCACACCCTTGGTAAAGTGCTTTTGCAAAAACGGGTATACTACGAGGATCGGCACCGTCGTTACCACCACGGCCGCCATTTGCAGCGCGATGGTGCTGACATGCTCTGTGCCTGCGCCTACATCGGCGCTTTGTGATTGGACATTGAGCAGAATGTTGCGCAGGACCACCTGCAAGGGCATCAAGCTTGTTTTGTTGATATACACAATGGCATCGAAGTAGCTGTTCCAATGGCCCACGGCATAAAACAGGGACACCGTAGCCATTACGGGCATGGACAGAGGCAGAATGATTTTCCACAGAGACTGCATTTCGCTGGCTCCGTCCACCCGGGCCGATTCCTCAATTTCACCGGGCAGCTGCTCGAAAAATCCTTTGATAATCACCAGATTGAAGGCGCTGATCAGATGGGGCACCACCAGCACCCAGGGGGTATCCAGAAGATGCAGGGAGCGGATCAGCAGATACGATGGAATCAGACCGCCGCTGAACATCATGGTAAACACAATAAACATCAGGAAGGGGCCGCGTCCGGGCAAATATTTCTTGGACAGCGGGTAGGCGGCAATGACGGTAAACAGCATGTTAAGCGCCGTGCCCACAAGCGTCCGGAACAGTGTAACCTTGTAAGCCTGGCCGATGCCTTGGGAGAAAAATACCTCCCTGTAGCCGGCCCATGTAACGGTTTCGGGAATAATCACAACTCCCTTGCGCAGCACCTCCGATTCGGGGGTCAGGGATACCGCCACCACGTACAGAAACGGAAACAGGCACAGCACGGATAACACAACCAGTATGAAATAAACCACAACTTTCCCGGTTTTTTCGCCAAACGTCAGATTGACCATCCCTATCACCTCACCATATTTGCCCGTCGAATTTTTTGGCCATTTTATTGGAAACCAGGACCAACACAAATCCGATCAGGGCCTTGAATAATCCTACCGCCGTCGCCAGCCCTACCCGCAGCCGCTCCAACCCCTCGCGGTACACCCAGGTATCAATAATATCGATTTTCTCCTGGTTGAAGGTATTGGCGAACATGAAGATCTGGTCAAATCCGGCGTCGAGAATATGGCTCAGCTTCAGAATCAGCATCAGAATCACCACGCTGCGGATGCCGGGAAGAGTCACATGCCACAGCTGCCTCCACTTGGACGCTCCATCCATACGGGCCGCCTCATACAGACTGGGATCGATGCCCGCCAGCGCAGCCAGGTAGAGAATGGCTCCCCAGCCAATGTCCTTCCAGATTTCGGACAGAATAATCATCGGTCTTCCCCATGCAGGCTCGGTCAAAAAGGAGATGGGCGCAAAGCCGTTTTCCTTCAGCAGCATGTTCACCAGTCCGTCCCCCGGAGCCAGCAGGGCCACCATCAGCCCGTATACAATAACCCAGGACAGGAAGTGGGGCAGATAGGTAATGGTTTGCACAATCCGCTTAAACCACTGGACCGACACCTCGTTCAACAGCAGGGCCAGGATAATCGGCGCGGAAAAGCCCAGAAGCAGCTTATAGAGGGAGATAATAATGGTGTTGCCCATAATATCCCAAAAGTACACTCCGTTGATGAAATCCCTGAAGTTGTCCAGCCCTACCCAGGGACTGTCCCATAACCCCAGCACCATGTTGTAATTTTTGAAGGCAATGATAATCCCGGCCATGGGAATGTACTTGAATACGGTAAAATAGATCAATGCCGGAAACAGCAAAAGATACATGGTTTTGTATCTGCGTATGGTTTTGAACCTGGATTTGAGGCTGCCCGTCAGACCTCCTGTTAGCGTGCTTGCCGCCGTTTTCATCTGCATCTCATCACCTGTCTGTTATTTTTTGCGAAAATGCACGACTGCCGCATTTTCATTCGGGGGCTCCCCCAAAAGTACCCGGAATTTGCTTCGAAGCGTCTCTTCACTTTTGGGGGTTTGTTTTCTATAGCTTAGCATGGGGACAGGGGGCGGTTTTTCTTTGATCTTGCGATATTCTTATACGATCTTTAGCAGCAGGCGTGGGGAGGAGGGGACTATCCCGGACCCTGAGGCAAAACACGGGGCTTTCGTGTCCCGATGCGGCGGCCAAACACAAAAAAACGGCATTTCTGCCGTTTCCGTGATTAAGCTTATGCTGCTGCTCCCCTTCACCCGGTGAAAACCGACGCCTTTTTCGCCTCCGAAATGATCCGCATCACCTCAAGCGCCTCCTCCAGGGCGATGGGAAAGGTTTCCCCCAACCGGATGGAGCGGTACAGCTCCTCCCATATGTTCATCTCCCGGGCCGGAGCCACAGGCATCGTCTCCGTCAGCCAGCTCAGGCTCTCCGCGCTGCCGAAGGTTTCCCCCGGTGTGCCCGGGTCCGCCCGCTTCTCCGCAAGCGGTACAGCAGGGTCCAGATACCGCAGGGACATTTGGCCGTCCGTTACGGTCAGCGTGCCCCTTGCGCCGTATACCGCATATTGCGGCGACGGCTCCGCCACTCCGCCGCTGATCTCCAGATCCACCAGCCGGTTGTTCTCCCCCTTCATGATGATTTTCACATGGTCCTCCGCATCGCCAACGGCGGCCACCCGCTTCAGGTCGCTCCACAGCTCAGCCACCGGACTCTCCAAAAGTCTCAGGCCGTGGTCGATAATATGCGGCCCCCAGTTCAGCAGCTGGCCGCCTCCGTATGCCAGGATGGTCTGCCAGTCATCCCGGCGCTGGTAGCCGTGGCGGCACAGCCGGACAGCGTAAATCTCCCCCAGAATGCCGCTTTCCATCACCTCCCGGACATGGAGAAAGTCGGGATCAAACCGGCGGTTGTGGCGCACGAACAGCCTGCCCCGGCTCTGCCGCTCCGCCTCCAGCAGCCGGAGCGCCTCCTCATACGTGCAGGCCAGCGGCTTTTCCATAAAAACATGCTTGCCCCCGGCCAGCGCCAGCAGCCCATGGACACAGTGGTCGGAGGACCGGGTGGCCACATCCACCAGCTCTACATCCGGGTCGGCCATAAGATCCTCCAGGCGCTCATAGGTTTTGCAGCCATAACGCTCCGCCATGGCCTTCCGCCGCGATGCAATCAGATCGCAGGCGGCCACAATGCGGAACAGCCGCTCCTTGCCCTCCAGCTCCTTGCAGTGCATACCCCATCCGGCCCGGCCCGCTCCGGCCAGGCCGATTCTGATTGGCTCCGTCATCGTTTTATCCCCCGTTCCATTTGGCTTTGCTCCGATCCGCCCTCGCCGATCAATAAGCTCCGCCGCTTAATCTTGCTCCCATCCGTCCTCGCAAACCAATACCTTCCGCCTCCTGGCCTCCCTAATACCCGGCCTCCCGCACAACCTGCCGGCTCCATTCCAGATCCGTAAGAGGCTCCTGCAAATGGGTATCATGCTCCACAAACACCCATCCGTCAAAGCTGCGTTTGGCCGCCTCCTTCAGAACGGCGCCATTGTCCAAGCCGATATTGCCGCGGTTTAGGCCGCAGAACCGCCCGCGTTTGGTCCAATCGGGGGATTCGGGATTCGTCTCCAGCCAATCCTTCAGGTGAAGCACGGCCAGCCGGTCTGCATATTTACCGGCAATCTCCACCGCGTCGCCGCCCATGGCCGCCAGATGGGCGGTATCCAGCACCAGCCTGCTGTCCGGGCATTCCCGCAGAAATTCCTCCAGCTGCTCCTGGGTTTCCACAGGAGTGCCCATATGATTATGAAGCGCCACATGCAGGCCCCACCGGCGGCAGGCGGCGGACTGGATGCGCACCTGCCGGCAGAATGCGGTGAAATCCCGGCCGTCCACATGGGTCCAGACATAATCCTTGCCAAGGGCGGCCGTCCATTGGATGGACAGCTCCGGGCTGGGGCCCCTCACCGTGCCAAAGCCCATCCCCAGCCTTCTCATCAGCGCCGCCGATTGCAGCGCCTGCTCCCCGCTGAACGCCGTCAGCCGTTCGATGCCCTCATAGCCGATGGCCTTCAATTGCCGCAGGCGCTCCTCCAGATCAAAGCAGGCGCCCCCGTCCCAAACATTCATCCCGTAATCCGCAATGCCGATTTTCACGGTAATCTCCCCTTCCTCTGCCCATGGGACGGCCGCTCTTACGGCGTCAGTCCCTGATTAATTTTCCGGATGGACTCCAGCGGCGCCTTGGGCCGGCGGTCCTCCGTCAACAGCCCGTTCTTCTCCTGCTGCACATCCGTCAGCTGCGTATAGCAATAGCCTTGCAGCGCGGGCGCTTGCAGCAGGGAATGGGTCAGCTCCATATAGCGCCGCAGAAACTGCTCCTCACTGTCCGCTTCCGAATAGCCCCAGCCTCCGGCGGCGTCGGGGCTGTAGCGGATGCCGCCGAACTCCGATACCAGAATCGGCTCGCCGTTGTAGGAATAGCCCGGCGCATAAACCGGCCGGTTGCAGGGTCTTGCTTTCACGCAAGCCAAGCTGCCGTACCGGGTCCCCAGCGTCTCCCCGTTTGAAGCATAATCATGGATGGTGCAAATATCCGACTTCACATGCTCCCATCCGTCATTGGAGACCACCAGCCGGATGGGATCCAGACACTTGGTCAAATGGTACATGGCCAGGGCATGGTGCTGCTGGGCCTGATCCACTGCAATGCCGGGCACGCCCCAGCTTTCGTTCAGCGGCACCCACACCGCGATGCAGGGATGGTTGTAGTCCCGCTCCAGAACCTCCTGCCATTCCCTTGTCATGCGGTGGACATAGTCCTCCGAATAGGCATAGGCATTGGGCATCTCCCCCCAAAGAAGAAGGCCGGTCCGGTCACACCAGTAGGCATACCGGGGGTCCTCGATCTTCTGGTGCTTGCGCACGCCGTTAAAGCCCATGGCCTTGGCCAACTCCGCATCCCGGCGGACGGCCTCGCCGTCTGGAGGCGTCAGAATGCCGTCGGGATAATAGCCCTGGTCCAACACCAGCTTCATATAATAGGGGCGGTTGTTGAGACAGACCCTGCCGTCCTCCACCGAAATTTTCCGCATGCCAAAATAGCTATACACCCGGTCCAATAGCATATCATCCGCCCACAAGGTCAGCTCTATATCGTACAGGACCGGATTTTCCGGCGTCCACCATCTCCCTTTTCCCATATCGTTATAGTCGGTAAGCCAAATCCGCCTGGCCGTGACGGCCTCCCGGATTTCCAGGGTATCCTCTGCCACGGGACAGCCCTCCAGGCTGACCGACAGCTTCAGCTTGAGCCGCCCCTGTACCGCCTCATGGCCAGACACCGCAGTTTGAATGCGGATTTCATTGGCGTCAATATCTGGCGTGAATCTGACGTGATCGATCCGTGTTTCTGCCACCGGCTCCATCCAGACCGTTTGCCAGATGCCGGTGGTGCGGGAATAGAACACGGAGGCCGGCTGCTCCAGCCAATACTGCTTGCCCCTCGGCAGCCGGACATCCCGGCTGTAATCCCGGGCCCGCACCACAATGTCATTGGGGAGGCCGCCGGCTCTCAGAAGCCCGGTCACATCCGCCCAAAAAGGCGTGTGCCCGCCCTCATGAACCGCCGCAAGCTGCCCGTTCACCCATACCTTGGCGGAATAATCCACCGCCCCGAAATGCAGCAGCGCCCGCTTGCCGGCAAATTCGGGCGGCAGCTCCACACGCCTGCGGTACCAGACAATATCATGGAACTCATTGGTACCGATGCCGCTTAGCGGACTCTGGAAGCAGAAGGGCACCTGAATGCTTCGGGACAGCCCCTTCGGCGCAAGATACCACCCCTCCCGTTCCCCCGCGTCCTCATCGTCAAATTCAAATTCCCATGTTCCGTTTAAGTTCAGCCAACCGCTCCGCACAAATTGCGGACGGGGATAATCCGCTCTCCACTGTGGCAGGCTCATCCGCCCCTTTCCTTTGGACTCCTTCAGCCGCTCCCGGGTTAAGCATGCCACGGGCAGCCTGCGGTGCATACTGCAGGTTCCGCACATGAATGCATTTGCCACTGTATTTTTCACGAAAAGCTGCATATTTCCCCCGCAGTCCGAAAAAGGGCCTGCACCGCAGCCGTCAAACGGCCGCAGGCAAGCCCTCCGGGAGGATTAATAGGGAGATAAATAGCTGCCGTCAATCACCGTCACCGCGGAAATCCCCGGTCCGGTCCAGCCTACCGACAGGTGGTCGCTGCCCGATTTCTCCTTGTGCAGCACCTCCACGTAATAGGCCTGCCCCGCCGTCAGATGGATGACCGCCGACTTCTGCGTGGCATTCCCTGTCCATTCCCGGTAGCCCGACCAGGTGGAGACATACGCGATCCGCGATTTATTCTCCGGATTGCTGTCTGTGCTGAGCCACAGCTCCCCGGCGTTGTCGCTGGCAATATAGAAGGTGTAATCCCCTGTCACCGTGGGCGTAATATACCCCCGGATGCGGGTGGCGTAGCTGTTGGCAAAGTTGGAGGGTCCCTCCAGGCTGGTGAGAATGGAGGTTCCGGTGGGCGGTGTGCCCAGAGGAATGTCGGCGATGGTCTCGCCGCCCACTCCCGTCCAGTATTCCCGCACTATACTGCCCGTGCCGCCGCCAACGCCCCCATCAGCATCCGTGGTCACATTCAGCGTATTGCTAGCCGCCGATTCATTGTTAGCCGCATCCTTGGCCTTTACCGTGAAGCTGTAGCCCGTACTGGCGGTTAACCCCGTTACTGTGTAGGTGGTAGCTGCCGTACTTCCTGCCAGCACTCCGCCCTGGTAGACGTTATAGCCCGTTACTCCCACATTGTCCGTGGAGGCCGTCCAGCTCAGGCTGACGCTGCTGCCGGTCTTCGACGGCGAAGTCAAATTCCCCGGCGCCGTAGGCGGCTGGGTGTCCGCCGGAGGAGCATCCGTGGTCACATTCAGCGTATTGCTGGCGGCCGATTCATTGTTGGCCGCATCCTTGGCCTTTACCGTAAAGCTGTAGGCGGTACTGGCGGTTAACCCCGTTACCGTATAGGTTGTGCCAACCGTGCTTCCTGCCAGCACGCCGCCCTTATAGACGTTGTAGCCCGTGACCCCCACATTGTCCGTAGATGCCGTCCAGCTCAGGCTGACGCTCACACTGGTCTTCGACGGCGAGGTCAGATTCCCCGGCGCCGTGGGCGGCTGGGTGTCTCCCGGATTCGGATTGCCGCTGCCCGACGGGGTGAATCTGGCTCCCGCCCAATCCGCGTGGTCGTAGCTGTTGCCGTTGCCGCTGTCGGTAACCGTCAGCTTCAATTGATTGACGCCGGTAACGGGAACATCCACCGTCTGAGTGGCTGATAAAGCATTCATCACCCCGCTGTCAAAAAGGAGCGTGCCGTCGGCCCATACCTGGAAAACGATGGAGGCATTGGCATGGGTCACATTGTCGTCCACTCCCACATCGGAGACGAACCTGGCGTAATTGCCGTTCAGCTGATACACAATGTCCGAGTTGGCATGGGTGCCGATCCCCTTGCTGTAGGTTACTCCGTCCAGCCGGATGGGATTGCCGCTGGAGCTTTTGTCCTGGCGCACCGCGCCAAAGCCGGCAGTGGCGGACACCCAGGCCAAATCGCTGGCATAGGTGATCTCCTGGAGGGCATAGGTGGTGACGCTTAACGCATTGCTCGCTGCGGACAAATTATTTTTTACATCCTTGGCTTTCACCGTAAAGCTGTAGGTGCTCCCCACCGTCAGGCCGGTTGCCAGAAATTCCGTAGCCCCGACGCCCAAGGTGGAGCCTGCCAATGCCCCGTTCCGGAACACATCATAACCCGTTACCCCAACGTTATCCGTGGAAGCCCCCCAGGTCAATTTGGCCGTCGTGTCCGTCTTATAGGACAGCGCCAGATTGGCCGGTGCAGTCGGAGGCTCCGTATCCGGCGCGTTGGTGGTGACATTCAGCGTATTGCTTGCAGCCGACAGATTGCCTGTTCCGTCCTTCGCCTTGACGGTGAAGCTGTAGGCAGTATTGGGAGCAAGCCCTACCGCCAGATATTCCACAGCTCCGGCTCCGCTGACGGCGCCGTCCAGCACCCCGTTTTTGTAAATGTTGTATCCCGCCACGCCCACATTATCGGTGGAGGGATTCCAGGACATCCGCACAGTGGTGTCCGTTTTTGCCAGCAAGGCCAGGCCCGTGGGAGCCGTGGGAGCCTGTGTATCCGGAGGACCGGCATCCACCACGATGGTTTGCTCCGCCAGATGCATTCTGCCGCCATTGTCGGTTACCAGCAGCTTGACCTTGTATGTGCCGGGATTCTCATAGGTGTAGGTGGGACTGGCCGAGGTGTTGGGTACTCCCTCTCCGAAATCCCACAGGGTATGCGCAATGGAGCCGTCCGGGTCGGTGGAGGTATTGGTGAAGGTGACCGCCTGCCCCAGGGGCACAATCTGCCTGCTGGCAATAAAGCTGGCGGTGGGCTTGGCATTGCTGAAGCCCCGGGAGGTCAGCTGCACATTGGAGCCATTGCCACTGACTGTGTTCCCGCTCCATTCCAGATCCTGGGCGGCAGCCGGATAGGGGTCCACGGACAAGCTGCCGTTGCCGGTAATGGTGTTGTTCACGAAGCTCAAGCGGTCCACTCCCGCCGCCCCGGTAATCTGAATCCCCAAGCGGTCATTGTTGATGATCTGATTGCTGTCAAAGGTGGTGTCCGTGGTTTTGCCGTTGATCCGGATGGCGTTGCCCGCCGTGCCGGGATAAACAGCGGTGGGGTTGTCCTTGTCCGTGTTCTTCCACACATTCTTGTAGAAGTACAGGTACTGGTTGGGCGCTGGAGTGCCATCCCCGTGGAGCTGCATGCCCCATTGAATCATATTCTGGATGGTATTGTAGGCAAAAATATGGTGCCCGTTGCCCGGCGACATGGAAATGCCGTTATGCTGGCCGCCATCCACCACATTATCCGTTACAATGGTCGGGGCCGCCGACACCTCCAGGCCATAGGATTTGTAGGTGCCGTTGCTGGTGCCCACGTAGTTGCGGCGGATGGAGGTGTACTGGGAGCGGACGACGCTCAGCCAATGATCCATCACATTGTCCTCGATAATGGCATAGTTGCAATCCGTGTGAACCTCGATGCCGAAGCCATAGCCCGTTATAAAATCGGACGAGCCGGAAATGACGTTGTGTTTAATCACAGCCCCGGTGGAGCCGTCGTTGACGAAGATGCCGCCGCGGCCCATATTATGGATCGTATTGTTTAAAATTTTCGCATTGTGGGAGCCCCAGCCTACACGGATGGCCCCTCCCCACATGGATTGGGTGCCGATGTTGGTGAACTCGCTGTCGATAATGTCCACATCCGGCGTGCCGGAGAAGAACACGCCGAAGGGGCCGAAGCCCGTGGACTGGGTAATATCCCTCACCCGGATGCGGCTGATTTTGTGCCCGATGCCCGGTTCCCCCCAAATGGCGGAGGTGACAGCGTTATTGCTGTTGGCGTCAAAGGTCAGCTCGGTAATGGCCATGTTGCTGATGTTGTTCAGATTCAGCATGGTGGCCTCCACCTTCACCCCGGCGAATTGCGATCCGCCTCCGGTCGCCGCTTTGATGATGGTGGTATTCCGGGCCTCGCCCTGAAGCCTGACCCCCGACTTGCCCATCAGCTTATTGGAAATATAATAGGTGCCTGCGGGGAAATAAACCGTATCGCCTGCAGAAGCGGCATTGATGGCGCTTTGAATGGACGCCCGGTCATCCGCCGAATCGCTGCCGTTGGCGCCGTACAGGGTGACATCATGAGTGGCGGCCGCCTGGACTGCAGCCGCCGGAAGCACCGGAAGCGCCAGCACCAGGGCAAGCAGCATGGGCAATGAGCAAATCTTCCTGATCACATTCCTCATTCATTTCCAACTCCTTCAATTGGATAGATAGATAAATAGCTGCCGTCAATCACCGTAACCGCAGAAATGCCCGGTCCCGTCCAGCCCACGGACAAATGGTCGCTGCCCGACTTTTCCTTGTGCAGCACCTCCACGTAATAGGCCTGCCCCGCCGTCAGATGGATGACCGCCGACTTCTGCGTGGCATTCCCTGTCCATTCCCGGTAGCCCGACCAGGTGGAGACATACGCGATCCGCGATTTATTCTCCGGATTGCTGTCTGTGCTGAGCCACAGCTCCCCGGCGTTGTCGCTGGCAATATAGAAGGTGTAATCCCCCGTCACTGTGGGCGTAATATACCCCCGGATGCGGGTGGCGTAGCTGTTGGCGAAGTTGGACGGCCCCTCCAGGCTGGTAAGAATGGAGGTTCCGGTAGGCGGTGTGCCCAGAGGAATGTCCGCGATGGTTTCGCCTCCCACTCCCGTCCAATATTCCCGCACGATACTGCCCGTGCCTCCGCCAACGCCGCCATCGGCATCCGTGGTCACATTCAGCGTATTGCTGGCCGCCGATTCATTGTTGGCCGCATCCTTGGCCTTCACCGTAAAGCTGTAGGCCGTACTGGCGGTTAACCCTGTTACCGTATAGGTGGTGCCTGCCGTACTTCCTGCCAGCACTCCGCCCTGGTAGACGTTATAGCCCGTTACTCCCACATTGTCCGTGGAGGCCGTCCAGCTCAGGCTGACGCTGCTGCTGGTCTTCGACGGCGAGGTCAAATTCCCCGGCGCTGTAGGCGGCTGGGTGTCCCCTGGATCGGGATTGCCGCTCCCGCCGTCATACGGGGTCAGATAGCCCCCTGAGACAACGGCAATGGACTCGATGCCCGGTCCCGTCCAGCCCACGGCAACATGGTCCCCGCTGTGCCCTTCCTTGTGCAGCACCTCCACATAATAGGCTTGGCCGCCCGTCAAGGTAACCGGGGAGGACTGCTGCGAAGGGTACTTGTTCCATTCCCGGGGATTGGTCCAGTCGCCCACACTGGCGATCAGCGCCTTGCCCGCGGGATTATCGCTGCTGCTGAGCCACAGCTCGCTTTTGTCGTCGCTGGCGATGCGGAAGGTATAGGCCCCGGTGATATCCGGGGTAATATACCCGCGAATCCGCGCCCCGTAGTTGTCCCCCCAGTTGGAGGGTCCCTCCAGGCTGGTCAGAATCTGGGTGCCGGTTGGCGCAGTCTGGACCGGTATGGAGGACATGACGGTGCCGGGAACATTGCTCCAATATTCGCGGATGATGCTCCCTGTGCCGCCTCCCGGAGGCTCGTTGGTTGTAACGGTGAGTGTATTGCTGGCGGCGGAAACATTCTGGGCCGCATCCCTTGCCTTCACCGTGAAGCTGTAAGCGGTCTCCGGCAGCAGACCTGCCGCCGTATAGGAGGTGACGGCTGCGCCGGTGAAGCCGATGAGATTGCCGTTGGCATAAACGTCATATCCCGCCACAGCGAAATTATCCGTTGACGGATTCCAAACCAGCCCAACAGCGGTATCCGTCTTCCAGGGAGAGGCCAGTCCGGTGGGAGCCGACGGCGCTTCCGTATCCGGAGCTCCTTCATATACATAGACCAGCTGCTCTGTAATGCTTGATCTTCCCTCATTATCCGTGGCCATCAGCGTAACCCGGTAGGTTCCGGGCTTTTGATACATGTGGGTGGAGTTCACTTCCGTAACAGGGATGCCCTCGCCGAAATCCCACAGGTAATGGGAGAGCGTGCCGTCGGCATCGGTGGAGGTGTTGGTGAAGGAGGCCGTTTGCCCCAGCTGGAGGGAGGAGGGCCCCGTAAAGCTTGCGGCGGGCTTCTGGTTGCCAAAGCCGCGGGAGGTGAGCTGGATGTCCGTACCGTTGCCGGAAACCGTATTGCCGCTCCATTCCAAATGCCCGGCGCTTGGCGGATAATAATCGATGGTCTCCAGACCGTTATTGGTAATCGTATTATTAATGAAGCTAATTTTGTCTATACCGGGAAGGGTGTCCGTAATATTGATGCCGTACCGTTCGTTGCCGCTGATTACGTTGCTGTCGAAGGTGATATTGGTGGAATAGCCATGCAGTCTGACCCCGTATCCGGCATAATCGCCGTAAACGGCCAGGATGTTGTCCTTATCCGTATTCAGGAATTGATTCCTGTAGAAATATTGATGATTGTTCAGCACAGAGGAGCTGACTCCCTGGAACTGCATTCCCCACTGAATCATGTTCTCGATCCGGTTGTAGCCATAGAAGGTATAATCCCGGGCGGGCGAGGAGGAAATCCCCAGGTGCTGGCCGCCGTCCACCCAGTTGTCCGTCACCACGGAATTGCCTGAGGAAATTTCCAGCCCGTACGACTTGTAGGTGCCGTCCGTGGCCCGCACCGTATTGCGGCGGATGGCGTTGTAGTCCGAGATGACTACACTGATCCAATGATCCACCATATTGTCCTCAACGACCGATTCGTTCACCCCGGTATGAAGTTCAATGGACAGCCCGTGGCTGTGCTTGCCGGAGCCGGTAATCATATTTTCCCGGATCACCGCCCCGGTCAGGCCATCGTTCAGGAAAATGCCGCCGCGGCCGGTATTGGCAATGGTATTGCGCAGAATCTGCGGATGATCCGAACCCCAGCCCACCCGGATGGCCCCGCCCCATACCGAGTTCACACCGATATCCTGAAAGTCGTTGTCGGTGATTTCCACATCGTCCGAGCCGGAGAACAGAATCCCGAAGGGGCCAAAACCGGTTGTCTGGGCCAATCCCCGAATCCGGTTATGGTGGATGCTGGCGCCGGGGGCAGGCTCGCCCACAATGCCTCTGGTTACATGGGGGCTGCCGTTCCCGTCCAGGGTAAGCCCGGTAATCTCAACATCGCTTTTGCCGGTGAGATTGATAATGGGTGCATCCGAGGTCCCATTGAACTTGATGACCGTGACATCCCGGCCTTGCCCTTCCAGCTTGACTCCCGACTTGAGGATAATGGAGCCGGAAACATAATAGGTGCCTGCGGGCACATGCACGGTATCCCCCGAAGCCGCGGCATTGATAGCGCTGTTAATGGCTGCCGCATCGTCATTGGCATCACCTCCATTCGCCCCGTAAGCGGTTACATCCAAGGTAGCGGCAAATACTCCAGATGCGGGAAACACGGTTAAGAACAGCATCATAAACAGCAGGATCCCAGATAAGCCCGGCCTTCTTTTGTTGCCCTTTCCCATCATTGCTTCATCTCCCTTGATTAAAATTGCGGCTTTTCGTCAATCCGCGCAGAACGCGCCTCCTCCTTCCCGACAGCCCGTCCGGCTCTGTCCCTTTACATCGTAACAGAAGCGGCGTGAGGACAAGACTGCATTTTATGTAAAATACTGTGTTAGCCGCTGTCTGTTTTATCAATTGCTGCATTCCGGCGGGCTTCCGTTCGCAAATCAAAGCTTTCCGCAAAAAAAACAGTAGAGCAGCATCCGATTCTATGGCATTCTTTAAGGTGGGGGAGGGATGGATGTGAAGGTACTCGAAAACTACAAATCCAAAAAATATTTGCTGCGCATTCTGCTGTCCATCTCATGCATCATCGTCATAATCCTGCTTTTCTCATCCACCGTGCTTCACTACAGCTCGGAAACCCGGGTGCTGCACATGCAGGAAGAGGCCAACCGCAAGGTAATGAACCAAATCAACCGCAACCTGTCCTACATGAATGAGATCATCAACAATTTGGCGGTGACCCTTTATTCGGATATGGAAATCGCTCCGCTGATGCTCAACCCGGGCGATATGGATGTCATCCGCTCCACCCAACGGCTGCAAAAAAGCTATATCTCTTCATCCTTTCTGCATTCCATTCTGATTTATAACGGCCACAACGGCAAGGCCTATACGGCAGGGCAGCTTTCTTACAGCTCCGGAAGCAATCCGCCCCTGGACCAGCTGGTCCATCTTTTGAAATCCAAGGAGAAGCAGCCGCGCATGGAGCTGATTCCGATGAATTTTAGCGGCGGGGCGCATAGCGTTGATTTTTTTTCCTATATCATGTACGAGTCTTATTATGATGACAATGAAAATGAAAGCGTTCTTGTCTTGAATATTAAGCCGCAGTGGATCTTCGACAATCTGAAAATTGTCAACGACTTCGCCGCTCCCCAGCAATCCAGCGTGTTCATTATCGATGAAGCCGGTCAGATTATTATTTCGGGGAACCAGGAAAACATCCCGGAATTGAATCTGCTGCGCCAATCCATTGCGGATAAAAACGACAGCGGGCAGGAAAGCTTCAGCTTTTTCTCCCGTCAGATTGATGGGAAAAAATATGTGATCAGTTTTTTGAATATGGGCATCAACCATTGGAAAGTGGTGAGCATCCAGCCCTACAATGCCGTACTGGGCGGCATCTATGAGATGAGAGTGACCTCCGTTCTGGTCATTCTGTGCTTCTTTGCCCTGTCCATTGCCGCATCCATTTTCATTTCCCACAAGCTCTACAGGCCGGTAGATACCATGCTGAAGCAAATCCGCAGCCATTCGGAGCAGGATGATTCATTGGCACAGCCGGAACAGGATGAGCTCGCCTACGTGAGCAACGTATACAGCTCCATGGCAAAAAAGCTGGGCGATGCCTTATATGAGCAGAACAGACAGCGAGGAATAACCAAAAACTATCATATGAGAAGACTGCTGCTGGACAGCTCCTTGCTTTCCGCCGATGAATGGATGGAGTGCATCCGGCAAAACGGGCTGCGCCTGGATCTTCAGGGAGGCTTTCTTGTCGCTGTGGTCAAGATCGATGATTACCGCAAATTTGCCGAAAATACCTCTCCGCGGGAAAAAGCCATGTACAGCTTTGCCATTTCCAATATTGCCGAGGAAACGATAACTGCCCATTCCTTCCAATGCGAGACGGTTGACACCCGCAACGATCATCTGGTTCTGCTGGTCAGCGGTATTTCTGCAGAGAATGCCCAAGGCGCAGAACTGTCTAAGCTAATGGAAACCATCCAGGAAATTGTCTGGCGGTACTACAAGCTAAGCTTATCCATTGCCATTAGCGGGACCTTCGAGGGATACGAAAATATTGCCTTATCCTACAGCAGAGCATTGCAGGTCTCCACCTACAAGCTGCTGTTTGGCAGAAAAGCCTTGATAACCCCCGAGCTGGTGGCCTCCAACATGGAGCAATTGGAGTATATCGGTCCGGCAGAGCTTGACAAAAAGCTGGCGGAGGGCATCAAAACCAATGATCCCGCCCTTATGGAAAGCGCCGTTGGACAATTGCTGCATTATATATCCGCCTACCATTACGACCATATTGTGCACGGGCTGCTGCATGTGGTGGATATCATCAAAACCACCGTGCGCGAGCTGAACAAAAATCGTGTGACGACTCTCCGGATGGACTTGAGCACCTTAAGCCAGCGCGTCCTGGAGCAGGAAACCATGGCCGACATTCTGGAGCTGCTGCTTCAGACCTGCCGGGACATTCATGATCAGCTGAAGCATTCGGAGCAGGACAAAAACGACGTTCTCATTGATGCCATCAAGGAAGCCATCGAGCTGAACTACACCGACATGGGCTACAGCCTGCAAAGCGTCGCCTCCATGCTCAGAATGACCCCGGCCTACATCGGCCGCATGTTCAGGCAAAGCGAGATGATGTCCGTGGGCGAATATATTAATGAAGTAAGACTGAACAGCGCCCTTCATTATCTGGAAACGAAGAGCTACAGCATCAAGGAGATTATGGAGCTTGTAGGCTATTCCAATGAAAGCACCTTCTTCAAGCTCTTCAAGAAAAAATTCGGCGTAACCCCCAAGGAATACCGCCTCAAAAACAATATGAAATGAATGAACCATCGCTTTGATCCTCCCCGGGAAGGAGAGACCATAGCGATTTTTTCTGAAGTGCAGCGAGTCGCAAATTACATAGTCGCATTATGACCGATTGGCGGTAATCACAGTAGCGCCCGGCGGCGGCCCTGTGACATGATCGGAGTGTAATGCGGAACATGCAAAGGACAGGAGGTGATCATTTTATCATGCCCGAATTGATAGTCAAGAAGAAATCCCTGATCAACAAAAAGCCTCTGGTCAAGAAGAAGTCCCATTGGACCCGGATCAAGCAAAACGGCGAGCTGCTGTTCTTGTTTCTGCCGGGTGGGCTGCTGCTTTTTATCTTCGCATATCTGCCCATGTTCGGAGTTGTTATTGCCTTTAAGGATTTCCGGTACGATCTGGGGATTTGGGGAAGCGAATGGGTCGGCTTCAAAAACTTCGAGTTTTTCTTTGTATCCAACCATGCCTGGCGGATTACAAGAAATACTCTGCTGTACGAATCCGGCTATTTGATCCTGACAACCTTCTCTGCGCTGGCGCTGGCCATTCTGCTCAATGAGATCGGAAAGAAATGGCTGAAGGTTTACCAGACTCCGCTCTTCATCCCTTACTTTCTGTCCTGGGTCGTCGTCAGCTATTTGACTTATGCCTTTTTGGACCACCAGCTGGGATTTTTAAACCGCGCCCTGGATGTTTTCGGAATTGCCCAGCATAAGTGGTACCTGGAAGCCAAGGTGTGGCCGTATATTCTGAATGTGGTGCAGCTATGGAAAAATATCGGCTTTTCCACACTGGTGTATTTCGCCGGAATTGTTGGAATTAATCAGGAATATTATGAGGCCGCCCGGATGGACGGAGCCAGCAGGTGGCAAATGGCGACGCGCATCACGATTCCGATGATTTCCTCCTTAATCGCGGTGCTGATTATTTTGTCAGTGGGCAATATCTTCCGCGGCGATTTCGGGCTTCATTATTTCATCCCGCAAAATTCGGGGCTTACCTTCCCCACCACCGACATCATCGATACGTATGTCTACCGGGCGTTAATTGATCTGGGCGATATCGGCATGTCCTCCGCAGTTGGACTGTTCCAATCCTTTGTAGGGTTGGTGCTGGTAGTGGCAGCCAACTCCGTCGTCCGAAAAATCAATGATGAAAACTCGCTTTGGTAGATTTCCAGAAAGGAGGATACCTGTGAACGCATCCGCCGGTCATCAAAAGAAATCCTTCAAGCCGGTAGAATTCTTTATTCACGCGTTGTTCATCATGCTTGCCGTCTGCATGATTGCACCGCTTCTGCTTGTTATTGCCGTTTCCTTCACGGAAGAAACCGCCATTACAGAGTTTGGGTACAGCTTTATTCCCAAGGTGTTTACAACCAAGGCCTACAGCTATATTTTCCAGTCTCCGCTGGTTTTGCTGCGGGCCTACGGGGTTACGGCCTTTGTTACCGTTTGCGGCACCATCCTGGCTCTCTTGATTACAGCCATGCTGGGATACGTCATATCCCGCCGGAATTTTGCTTATGGCCCATATGCCACCTTCTTTATCTTTTTTACCATGCTGTTCAATGGCGGTTTGGTGCCTTCCTATATCTTGATTACACAATATCTGCATCTCAGCGACACCATCTGGGTGCTGATTGTCCCCACTCTCGTCAGTCCCTTCAATATTCTCATTATGCGCGGCTTCCTGGTCAAGCTTCCTCCGGAAATCATCGAGTCGGCCAAGGTGGACGGGGCCAGAGAGCTGCGGATATTCTTTACGATCATCCTGCCGCTTTCCACACCGGCTCTGGCTACGCTTGGGCTGTTCATTTCCTTCGGTTATTGGAATTCCTGGTTTCCGGCGCTTCTCTACATCAATAATGAAAAGCTTGTCCCCATCCAGCTTCTGCTTGTACGCATGATGGAGAATATTAACTACTTAACCTCCAACAGCGACTTTGTCCGTTTCGTTGATGTGGATACAAGCAACTTCCCCACTTTGTCCGCCCGTATGGCCATGGCTATTCTGGCGGTGGGACCGATGATGTTTATTTTCCCCATGTTCCAGCGGTATTTCGTACAAGGCTTAACCGTCGGTTCCTTAAAGGGCTGACCTGTATAAAGCACTGATTCCTTAAGGGAGGTCATTAGATGAAAAAATGGAGTTTTTCTATGATCCGCACCATTATGCTCTGTCTGGCCGTGATGCTGACTGCAAGCGCTTGTACCCGGGAAGGCGGCAATAGTCCCTCCCCCGCCTCGTCTTCCCAAGCGGAAGAAAAACCGGTAGAGCTTACCTGGTACTATATCGTTTATGAGATGCCTACCGATCTTCCGGCGGTACAAAATGCCGTCAATGCGTATATCCAGCCAAAAATCAACGCCACTGTCAAACTGATGCCTATAATTGAGTCGGCATATGGACAGAAAATGAACACTATGCTGGCTGCCGGTGAAAATTTCGACCTGGCGTGGACGGCAAGATGGGGCGGGGGCGATTATACCAACCGCGTGCTGAAGGGGGCTTATCTTGATCTGGATGCGCTCTTGGAGAAAACCCCCAAGCTTAAAGCGGCCATGCCCGAGCTTGCCTGGACGGATACCATGATCGCAGGCAAGGTGTGGGCGGTTCCCAACTACCAGGTTGCCGCCAAAGCGGAGGGCTTTATCATCCAGAAGCGGTTCATTGACAAATACAACATCGATGTCTCCAAAATCAAAACCCAGGACGATATTGAGCCGGTGCTCCAAGTCATCAAGGACAACGAACCGGGGATTATCCCCATTGCCGGCTCCACCAACATGTTCGACTACGGCAAGCTTTGGGGCTTTGCCAGGGAGGGCTTCCGCGTCAATGATCCCAATTACAAGATTGTCAATACGGTGGAAACGCCGGAATACAAGTCGTTCATTGAACGCCAGCGCCGCTGGTATGAGAAGGGCTATATTTATACCGATGATGCCACATTGACCACATTGCCGGATTTGCGTAAAACAGGAAAGGTGGCCGTAGGCTGGGATACGGTGATGAAGCCCGGCGGAGAGGTGGAGGAATTCGCCAAATTCGGGAACAACGAAGTGGTTTATGTCCGTATTTCCGAGCCGGAATTTACCGGTGTATTGGACACCATGACGGCAATCAACCGCAAATCGAAGCATCCCGAGAAAGCGCTTCAATTGCTGGAGCTGATCAATACCGAGCCGGACCTGATGAACCTGCTGTCCTATGGAATTGAAGGAAAGCACTACCAAGTGGTAAGCAAGAATACGATCAAGAAAATCGAGAAAAGCGGCTACAGTGCGGAAGCCTGGGTGATGGGCAATTCGCTGATCAGCTTCCTGAAGGAGGGCCAGGCTCCTGACACCTGGACCAAAACACAGGAGCTTAACATGTCGGCCAAACGCCCGCCGGTGTTCGGCTATAAATTCAATAACGAGCCGGTCAAAACCGAGATGGCCAATCTCACCGCGGTAACCCAGGAATTTGCCAAGGCGCTGCAATCCGGCTCCGTCGATCCCAACGTATATTTGCCCAAATATATCGAAGCCCAGAAAAATGCCGGCATCGACAAATTCATTGCCGAGCAGCAAAAGCAGTTGGATGCCTGGCTGAAGACGCAGAACTTGAAGTAATCGGCTCCGCTGCCTGGCGGTCCCCTCCGCGAAGCGCTGACGAATCGATGCTGCCTTTGGCAGTTGCAGCAAACCCCCAACCTTGGAAACAAGGCTGGGGGTTGTTTTTGCAGGAAACATGTTTTGACGGTGATCTGTCATTATGGCATATCCGGCATGCTCCCCGTTAACCGGCGGGGCCGGCTGAGCACCCGGGCCTCATAGCCGTCCAGCCAGAACAATCCCGCTTCCACTTCTAGTCCCGTCTCCACGTCGCGGCAGGCAGGACCCGCCAGGGTCACGCGGCGCTTTTCCTTGTTGAAGTTCAGCAGGAAGACGTATTCCTCCGCCCCGTTGGCGCGTACCTGGGCGGTAACGCCGTCGGGCAGGCGGTTGCCGATGGCGCGGCGCAGTCCGGCAGTATTCATCAGCGCGGCATAAAATGCCTCGTGAAAGGCCTCCTCCATACGGGCGGCCAGATAATATGCGCTGCCTTGTCCCCGCCGGTTCACCGTCAGCACCGGCATACCCGCATAGAAATCCTCTTTATAGACGGCCAGCGTCTCCGCCCCTTCCGGGTGAATCCGCTCGCACAGCTCGGAGCAGGCGTATTCGCCGGAGAGCCCCAGACCGTTGCCGTCCAGCAGCGAAACCGTGTTGGCTTCCCCGTCCTGCAACCCGTCGATCTCCTCCGCCCATACGCCAAGGAGCTTCCGCAGAGGGCCGGGAAAGCCTCCCGTGTAACAAAGATCGGAAGCATCGACAATGCCCGACCAATAGGTGACCACCAGCACGCCGCCAGTCTCAACGAAGCGCTCCAGCTTCGCCGCCGTCTCCTCCCGGCACAGGTAGAGCATAGGCGCCACAATCAGCCGGTAAGCCGAGAAATCGGCGTCGGCTCCCGCCACATCCACTGCCACACCATGCTGCCAGAACGGACGGTAGTGGGCATACAGCGTCTCCTCGTAGTGCAAGCCGCCGTTGCGGGGACCCTGGGCGTTCTCCACCGCCCACTTGTTGTCCCAATCGAACAGGATGGCGGCCTCCGCCTTTGTCCCGGCCCCCGCCACCGCCGTCAGCCGCTTCAGAGCAGAGCCCAGCTCCGCCACCTCGCGGAACACCCGGGTGTCATCCCGGCCGGCGTGGTCCACAACAGCGCCGTGGAATTTCTCGCTGGCGCCCCGGCTTTTGCGCCACTGAAAATACTGCACCGCGTCGGCGCCGTGGGCCACCGCCTGGAGGGAGGACAAGCGGTGCATACCTGGCCGCTTGAGCTTGCTGGCGGGCTGCCAGTTGGTGGTGCTGGGGGTGCTTTCCATCAGCACAAAAGGCCTGCCCTTCATGGAGCGGAACAGGTCATGCTGGAAGGAAACGGCCAGCGCCGCTTCGCTGTCATCCGTTTTTTCATGCCAGGCGGGGTAGGAATCCCAGGATAGAACGTCCAAATGCGGCGCAAACCGTCGGTAATCCAGGCCGTCATACAGCCCCATCATGTTGGTGGTGACAGGCAGCTCCGGATTGGCTTGGCGCAGCGGCGCGATTTCGTGCAGGCAGAAGTCCACGGTGCTGTCGGTCACAAACCGCCGCCAGTCCAGGTTCATTCCGTGGAGGATGTGCTCGCCGTGGGGAGCCAGGGATTCGATCTGCCGCCAGTCCGTGTAGGTGCGGGACCAGAAGGCGGTCCACCAGGCTTTGTTGAGGGCATCCAGGGAGCCGTAGCGGGCCTGCAGCCAATGGCGGAACGCGTCCTGGCACAGATCGCAATGGCATTCCCCGCCGTATTCGTTGGACACATGCCAGCCCAGCACCGCCGGATGCCGGGCATACCGCTCCGCCAGCCGCCCGTTGATTTCCGCCACCTTTTGCCGGTATACCGGTGAGGTGCAGCAATGGTTGTGGCGGATGCCGAAGAGCCGGCGCACCCGGTCCGGGCCCACCCTCATCACTTCAGGGTATTGGGCCGCAAGCCACGGAGGCCGGGCCCCGCTGGGCGTAGCCAGCCAAACCCTCAGGCCGCCCGCCGCCAGCCGGTCCAAGGTCTCATCAAGCCAGCCGAAGGTGAAGACCCCCTCCTCCCGCTCCAGCGCCGACCAGGCGAAGATGCCCACGGCCATCACATTGCAGGACGCCTGCTGCATGAGCCGGACATCCTCCTTCAGCACGTCCGGTTCGTCCAGCCACTGCTCCGGGCTGTAGTCCGCGCCGTGCAGAAGGCCCGCCGGTTTAAAGCGGGCCAAATCTTGCTTTTCGTCCATCCTCCCTTATCTCCCTTCAGGTTGCATGTTGACACCTCCAGTTTAAGGGGAGCGGCAGCGGAAGAACTACTGTCGATTGGTGCGATCCGTTAATGGACGGCTATGAATTTGGAGAATAACTGTCCGGAGGGCTACTTCTGTTTGAGCTCCGACAGCAGCTCGGTGACCATGGCGCCCAACCGGACGCTGATCTCCGCCCGCAGAGCCTCCCGCATGATCCCGAAGCGGTCCTCGTAGCCTCTGCAGATGAAGCGGTAATACAGCACGTTATCCGCCTGCTCGTCGGTTGTCATCTTCAGATTCCGCTTTTTCATCTCCCGCTGCAGGGCATACAGCTCCCGGCTGATCCGGTTCAGCACCTGTTGGGTGACAGCGGTATACAGCTTCTTGAACAGATGGGAGGACAGGCCGATTTCCTCCAGGCTGCGCTCCACCATAATCTGCATGTTCTTAAGCACCACCGAATCCCGCACAAGGGTAAACTCCTCGGCGGTAGGCCGGTTCCCCGCCGGCTCATGGTGCCGGTCATACTGCTCCTGATGCTCGGTCAACAGCATCTTCGAATTCCACCTTTCATTTCCGTCCAGCCGGCTCATCGGTAATGGCCCCCGATCTGCTGCGCCCGCTCCCGGGCTACTCCGCTGTCCAAAAAGGAGGAGGCGCGCACAATGGCGGCGCTGCCGTATTGGTCCTTGATGGAGTCCAGCGTCTGCTCCAGCCGGTACAGGCGGGCGCGGTCGGCGAACAGCGTCAATTGATCCGTATCATCCGGCGACAGGTCCGTGAGCATCACCATGAGCCTTGTCACCGGCAGACCGCCCCAATGCCGCCGGAACAGCGCCAGAACCGCCGCCGCCGTTTCGTGGGTCAGCGAGGTGGGCTGTGGCAGCGTCATCTGCCGGTGAAATCCGCCATCCCGCTCCCCGTCCGTCTCCACCGCGCCTACCACGATGACCCGCCCCATCTGTCCACACCGCCGGGCCCTGCGGCAGACCTCCACAGCCAGCTCCAGAAGCACCACCTCGATATTCTCCCTGTTCCTGTAGAGGCTGGCCCGCAGCGCCTTGCCGTGGCTGATGGCCTTCAACGGCTTGCGGATGCTGGCCACCACAGGGCTCGGATCGATGCCCCTGGCCGTCTGCCAGTAATACTCCGCCTGGATATCGCTTTGTTTGCCCATTTCGCTCCGCAGCCGGCGCTTGAAATCCGCCAGCTCCAAACGGGCGATATCCCCGATCAAAGGGAGGCCCATCCGCATAAAATGCCGAGTCATCCGGGAGGCGGTCATAAACATGTGCTGGACCGGCAGAGGCCAAAGGGCCTCCTCCAGGTTGGCGGCGTCCAGCCGGAACAGCCCTGACCGGTTGCGTTTGGCGAAGTTGTCCGTGGCCATCTTGGCCAAAATCTTCGTCGGGCCGATTCCCACCCGGCACCACACGCCTGTGGACAGCAGGATGCGGGTCTGGATCTCCCGGGCCAAGGACTCGACGGAGCCAAATAGAGCCAAAGACCCCGTTACGTCCAAAAACTGCTCGTCGATGGAATACGGCTCCACCTGGTCCGTGTAGCATTCGAAGATACCGGTGAGCAGCAGGGAAGCCTGGATGTACCGTTGCATCCGGGGACGGATCACCACCAGCTCGGGGCATTTGCTCCGGGCATGGTTAATCCGTTCCGCCGTGGTCACACCCTGCTTTTTGGCGATGTGGCATGCGGCCAGAATAATCCCTGACGGGCGCTCGGGATCGCCAATGGCTACAGGGCGGTTAGCCAGCTCGGGCCTTCCGGCCTTTTCTACGCTGGCATAGAAGGATTGGGCGTCAATGAGGAATATAGTGCGGTCTCCGGCTGCTTGTTGCATAATGATGTTCGCCTCCCCAATTTCCGCAATGCAGCTTCTGCTTCGGATAGAGAATATATGTTCTTATTATATACACGAACGCATATTCGTATGCAAGAGGAAAATACACCCAAGAATAAAAGGGGCTGTCCGAAAAGTACGCCAAGGTGAATCCATATTGGGCAGAAAAGAGCGGGAGGTGGTAAAAGGGTTTCTGCAAGAAAACCCGCTTCGGAAGCATACGTCTGAGGGCAAGCAGAATCTGGCTAACGAATCTGTCTCACGCTATTTCGCAAAAACGGGCATGAAAAAAAATCTAACGAATCTATATCGCGTTATTCGCCGGTTTGAACGCATTTCGGCGCAAATTCGGACAAATAGCAATACTACGATTCGTTAGATTTCAAACAGGCTCACCTATAGTCAAATAGCGATACCTGGATTCGTTAGCGTTTCTCCCATTTGACTTTTCGGACAGCCTCGTTGGACTAGGCGATTTTGAAATAGGCGACAGAATCGTTCAGGATCTTGACAACGGCCATCAATTCCTCGGAGGCGGCGGAGATGTTTTCCATCATGGCCAGCTGCTCCTCTGTGGCGGCGGCTATCCCTTGAGACTTCGTCAGGATATGCCCGGAACCGGCAACAGAGGTTTCCATGGTAGCGGAAATTTCCTCCGAGCTGGCCGACATTTCCTGGGCAATGGCGGAGGTTGCGTGGATTTGGGCCACCATCTCCTGGACCGACTGGAGAATGGTCTGGAAGCTGGCGCTGACCTCCTGCATCATCCGGGAGCCTGCTCCCGCTTCCTCCTTCGTAGTATCCATGGCGCCGGAGACCCGGCCGATCTCCTGACGGGTTTCCTGAATCAGCCCGTTAATGCCGTCGGCGGATTCGATGGATTGGCTGGCCAGCTTGCGGATTTCGTTGGCCACCACGCTGAAGCCTCTTCCGTGCTCGCCGGCCCGGGCGGCCTCGATGGAAGCGTTCAGGGACAGCAGGTTTGTCTGGTTGGCGAAGGTGGTGATGCTGTCGGCAATTTCTCCGATTTGGTCCGACTTCCGCGACAGGGCCAGCACACTGTCCGACAGCTGGTTCACCGCCTGCAGAATATTGGATATCTGCTGCTGAAGCTGTTCCAGCAGCCGGTTGCCGTTCTGGGCATGGTGCGAGGTCAGAGAGGACTGCTCGGCTATAACACTGGCGTTTCCGGCCACCCGCTGAATCCCCACGGACATTTCCTCCACCACTTTGCCCGTCTCCACACTGCCTCTGGCTTGCGTCTCCACATCCTCGGTCATTTCCTGGATGCTGGCGGCAACATGCTCCGCGGCCGCGGCGGATTCCTTGGAGGAGCCGGACAATTCGCTGGAAGCATCCTGCACAAACTGGGTGTTGGCGGCGATTACCCCGATCAGCTCCTTCATTTTAGCCACCATGGCATCCACCGATTGGGTGATCTGCCCCAATTCATCGCGGGCGTACCGGGTTTTCGGCTCATGGCGGAGATCCCCTGCCGCCACATTCCGGGTAATGGCGGCAATTCTGCGGATGGTGGTCATAATATGCCGGATGACGCCCAGACCTGCCCCCAGCAGAACCACTACGGCAATCCCCACGCAGATATAAACTGTGCGGGCGGCCGCTTCATTCTGCCCGCGGATGGTTTCCATGCCGGTGCGGGCATACTCGTCGAGAATTTCGCCGATTTCATTCAGCCGCTCCCGGCCTTCCTCGAAGGCCGCCAACTGCTTGGCGTCATTGGCGGCGTCGCTCTGGAGCCGGGCGGATTGGACCGCACCGCCAACCATTGCCGCCCATTGGTCAAACCGGGTATGAAAACCGGCGAGATTTTGTTCCACAGACTGCCGAGTGCCGCTGTGGCTCTCCGCCAGCAGATTATGGCTGCCCATAATTTCGGCTGCCTGCCTGATCCGGTTATTGGTCTGTTCAATGTTCTCCTGGAGGACCGCCAGCTCCCTGGTCCGCTCGTCAGCGGTCAAGGCTCCGGACGCCAGCAGCTGATAAGCAGTCAGGGCCTGATACATATCACGGTCGGCATTCAGCACCAGTGAAGTGCTTTTATTGGTTACATCATAAAGTGAGGTAGTCAGGCTGTCCGTGTCCTTTTGATTCTCGCCGAGCAAGTAAAAGCTTGTGGCTGCGTACAAAAGAGAGGGAATCAAAAGAAGCAGGATCAGTCGAACGCGGATGGAAAGCAATTTTGTCATGGTCATCAGGCCTCCACATACAGATACGGTGCCTGACTTATATCGGAAGAATGATTCCCGTTTATTAGGGGACATCTGCAATGGCTGCTCTGCAGCTTGCCTCTGGCCGGCAAAATCCCGGCCATCCCCACCCCGCCATCCCCAATCTTGACAACACCGCGAACTTTACCCGGATTAGCCTCATGCGGCATCAATGTATGGTATACTGATTAACGTTTTGTTTATATCATACCGGATAAGGAGCGTTCGCCATGAATGAAGAAAACAGTGCGCGGGGCATCCTGCACTTCTGGCACGGGACGAAATTTCGCTTAATCGCTCTTGGTCTCGGCGTCGGCCTGGCGGCTGGCATTGTTGTTGTGCTTTACCGCTACGTGATTGAATTGTCTCTGGAATTCTCCCTGCAGGTCTACGGCTATTTAAGGGAGAGGCCCTGGTATATCCCCCTTTGGTTCGTGGTTCTGGCATTGTGCGGCTGGCTGACGGGACGGATTGTCGGGCGGAACCCCATTGTATCGGGCAGCGGCATTCCCCAGGTCAAAGGGATTCTCCAGCGCAAGCTGGCCATGAACTGGTGGAAAACGGTGCTGGCCAAGTTTGCCGGAGGGGCTCTAAGCATCGGCGCGGGACTCTCCCTGGGCAGGGAGGGGCCCTCCATCCAGATTGGCTCGGCCATCGGCATGGGGTTCAGCAAGCTTCTGCACAAGCCCAAAGTAACCGAGCATTTCCTGATAACCTGCGGCGCCAGCGCCGGTTTGGCTGCCGCCTTCAACGCCCCCATTGCCGGCGCCGTTTTCGCCCTGGAGGAGCTGCACAACAGCTTCTCTCCCGTCATTATGATTACCGCTCTGGCCTCATCCATTGTTGCGGATATGGTCTCCAAGGAATTTTTCGGCTTGCAGCCCATTTTTGAATTTCGCGGAATATCGGCTATTCCTCTGGCCGAATACGGACATCTGATCGTGTTGGGGATTATCCTCGGCTTTGCCGGACTGCTGTTTAATGTCAGCCTGTGCAAAGCCCAGGATGTTTACAAACGCCTGAAGCTTCCCTTGGAGCTTCGCATGATCCTCCCCTTTCTGGTTGCAGGCTGCCTGGGTCTTGTGCTGCCCCAGGTGCTGGGAGGCGGAAACCATCTGGTCAACAGTCTGCTTACGGACAACCGGCCGCTGTTGATCCTGGCGGTGATCCTGGCTGCAAAATACTTGTTTACCATGATCAGCTACGGCTCCTCGGCGCCTGGCGGAATATTCCTGCCCATGCTGGCTTTGGGGGCGCTGATTGGCCTTGTGTACTCCAAGGCATGGGGAATGGCGACGGGAGCGGAGTCCTTCTATGCCGCCAATTTCATTATCCTGGCCATGGCCGGTTTTTTTGCCGCAGTTGTGAAGGCCCCCATGACCGGTATTATTCTGCTGACGGAAATGACCGGTTCATTTTCCAATCTGTTATCCATGGGACTGGTTTGCCTGGCCGCTTACGTGACAGCGGACGCCCTGGGCTCCAAACCCGTTTATGAGCTGCTCCTGCATCGGTATCTTTCCAACAAAGGCGTTCCCGGCTACACAGCGGAGGAGAAGCATAAGGTACTGCTGGAGATTGCCGTCCATCCCGGCTCGCCTATGGACCGCAAGCGCATCCGGGATATCCGCTGGCCGGACCGCTGTCTGGTGGTGGGCATCCAGAAGGGGAGCAGCGAAGTGATCCCCACGGGCTCCACCCGTATAGCCTCGGGGGATTCCCTGGTGGTGCTGGCCGATGAGGATACGGCAAGCCAGGTAGAGTCCACTCTGGCGGGCCAGGCTGCCAGCAAATTTAGCTGAACCAATGGAAGAAACAGAACCGTACTGGCTGAGGAGGCGGAAACAACACCGGCATAACAAAGGGGTGGCAGCAGGCCGTTGGACAATCTCCAACGGCCTCTTTCCTCATCGGTCCGGCAGCGGCCGCTTGGCTGGCAGGGGCTTTTTCCCCAAGGGAGAAATACCCAGCCGGCACTGGCATCTAGTGCTATCCTCACGGAAAGTCCCTTCTGCGGATGGAAGCTTATGCTACTCCCGATTCATTTTTCATTTTCATCTAATGAAAGCTGTCCGTTATACCGAAAATTTTTCATGCTTTTATGCTGCAGCACACATCCGAATCCCGGATTTATAAGCCTAAATACATAGAACCTCGGGAGGTATGCGAAATGCCGGCCAAAGAGTACGAAGAGTTGATCGGGAAACAACTGACAGCCAATATTTACGATGCCAAAGGGACCCTGCTTATCGGCGAAGGAACCATCCTTCGGCCAAGCCATATTGAGAAGCTTGCCAACTTCAAGGTTAAGGCCGCAGATGTGGAGGCAGTAAAAGTGGAATTGCGCCGGGCAGGGCAGGAAGGCGGCCGCGGCGAAAAAGAGGCCGACTCCCGGGAAAAAGCAAGGCTGGCGGGAGAGCATCTGAACCACATCGACTTCTTCGTTCATCAAAACAGCGTTGTTCCTCTTGAAGAGGTGGAGGAGAAGGTATTGCCCTACATCCGCGAAACCGCCCTGCGCTACAATGTATTTCAAGTGTTCTTCGAGCTGAAGAACCAGGGAGATTACCGGTACAAGCAAATCCTGGGCGTGGCTGTCATGGCAACGGCTCTGGGCAAACGGCTGCAAATGGAAGAGAAAGAGCTGGCCCTTTTGTCCACCGCCGCCATCCTGTACGATATCGGCTCCGTCCAGCTGCCCTCCTCACTGATTAACAAACCCGCGAGATTCGATACCCATGACTACGCCATTATGAAGCAGCACACCGTGCTGGGATACGAGCTGTTAACCAAATCCGGCGTGGACCCGCGGATCGCCTCTGTTGCCCTGCAGCATCATGAACGGGAAAACGGCAGCGGCTATCCCAACGCCCTGAAGGGGGATCAGATCGACCGGTTAAGCAAAATTGTGGCCTTGGCCGATGTTTACATGGCCTTGACCTCAGACCGCCCCCACCGGCCGGCGTTCACCTTTTTTGACGCCGTCAATGAAATCCACCAGCAGATTATTGAAAACCGGCTGGACTCGGTTATCGGCTTTACCTTCCTGGACTTGATCCTGTCCCGGCAAAACGGCTGCGACGTGATTCTCTCCGACGGCCGCCGGGGAAAAATCCTGCTGACCAACGTCAACTATCCCACCCAACCGCTGATCGTGCTGGAGAATAGCGAGTTTATGGACCTGAGCAAGGCGCAGGACGTGAAGATTCAGGAAGTCGTGGGGTGAGGAGGCTATTGCCCCTCCTTGCTGCCCAGCCAAAAGCCCCAACCGCATGTATGCAGAAGGGGCTTTTTTGCTTTGAATCATGTTTTATTTCTGTTTACACACATACCCGTCACTAAACGTTTTTTTCTCAATGACCCCCTTTAGCCCCTTGGTGCTCTTGATGGAATACCGTCTGGCTAACGAATCTGTCTCACGCTATTTCGCAAAAACGGGCACGATAAAAAATCTAACGAATCTATATCGCGTTATTCGCCGGTTTGAACGGATTTCGGCGCAAACTCGGCCAAATAACGATACTACGATTCGTTAGATTTCAAACAGGCTCACCTATAGTCAAATAGCGATATATAGATTCGTTAGCATTTCTCCCTTTTTCGGACAGTCTGCCCTCAAATAGCGGGGTTCTCCGGCGGTCTGATAGGGGCCTGCCTCAGTTCCCTCGCTTCTGCCCACCCATTGCTCCATATGCTTGACGAAGCTTTTCGTAATCGGCGCAGCATCCTTCATGGAACGAACAGCGATCCCCCCCAAAAAAACGGTAGCCGGTCCATCCAATTCCAAACAGCAGACCTGATCGGCTGAATCTGCAGGGGTATATGGGAGCCATGCCTGTAGTAACCGGAATACTTGTCTCCCAATTGATGGAACAGCACAAAAGGGCACGGAGACAGGTACGTACACGCCCTCCCCTTTTCCTCGCCGAATAAGCGGTTCTACAGCGGCAAGCGATAAGGCTGAATCAGCCCTCGGGGCTTCATCCGGTCCACATCACATCCGGCACAAGAGCAAAAGGCGGCTCCCGGTTCCTGACGGAACGGGAGCCGCCTTGTTGATTCTAAGGCGCCGGGGGTTACTCGCCCGCCAGGGTGAAATCGGCATCCAGCAGCTCCAGCCTGCCCTTCAACCCTTTGCTGACATAAACCTTATGGTCCTTGGTGATGAAGATTGCCTCCACATGGTCACGGGCATCCACGTACTCCAGCCCCTTCTCCAGCCCATACGCGAAGACGAGATTGTCCAGGCCTTCCCCGGCCATTGCCCCATCGGAGAGGATGGTCACACTGGCCAGCTCATTTTGCACCGGCGCGCCGGTCGAAGTGTCCATGATATGGTGGTAGCGCACGCCATTCTCGATGAAGAAGCGTTCGTAAATCCCGGAAGCAACCACTGCCAGCGGCCCCACCTTAACCGTACCGATGGTATTGCCGCGGGACTTGTCCGGATTCTGAATGCCGATGTTCCATTCGCTGCCGTCCGGCTTCAGGCCAACGGTGAGCAGGTTGCCGCCCATGTCGATGATATTGCTGCCGAAGCCTTGCGTAACCAGATAATCGGCGATCAGGTCGGCGGCGTAGCCCTTGCCGGTGCCTCCGATATCCAGCGACATGCCCGGCCTTTTCAGCATGATCGTATGCTTCGCCTCATCGAGAACGACATCCTGGTACCCGACCAGCGCCTTGGCCTGGGCAATCGCCGCATCCGTGGGCTTGTGCGCACCTTCCTTGCCGATTCCCCAAAGGTCGACCAGCGGCCCAACCGTCAGATCAAAAACGCCGTTTGACTTCTGCGAGTCCTCCAGCGCAAACTTGACTGCCGCGAAGGTTTCCGGCGAAACCGCCACCGCTTCCTTGCCGGCCATCCGGTTCACCTTGGCGATGTCGCTGTCCGCGTTCTCGCGGTTAAGCCAACGGTCGACATTGTTCAAAATGTCGCCGATTTTGGCAAAATTCTCTTTCGTCACCTTGGCGTCGTAGACCTTGACCGTCACAACGGTGCCAAAGATGTAATACGTCTCACTCACCGGCAACGTCGTCTCCGCCCCGCCCTTGCTCGCCTGGGAAGCCTGCTTGCCGCAGCCGCCAACTGCCAGACTGAGGATCAGGATCAAGAGCACGGGCCATTTGCCGCGCTTTTTGGTTGTCATATCGGGCCTCCTGCACATATGTGCTCCCAGGGCGTGTATGAGCTGGCACACACCCTGCGGGAGCATTTCTTTTTTCCTATTCATTATGGTAGAATGAAAGCAAATGGTCAAATCCCTGGTGTGACATTTTTTATAGGCGGGTCCCGTCCCATGCTTTGCAAGTCCGGGAGCGGCGACGCGCCCTTTTTGGAGTTGAATCTCATGCTCAAATTGTTCAAAAAAGCCGATCTTATCCTGCTTGCCTCCCTCCTGCTGATCGCATCGTTCTTCATTGTCTTCCCGATCCTGCTAAAAGGGAAATCCCCGGAGGGCCAGGAGCTGTTCGCCAGAATCACCGTCGACGGCAAGCTCTACAAAACCGTGGCGCTCAGTGCGGCGGAGCAGGAGCTGGAGATCCGCACCAAATATGGCTACAACCTGCTTAAGCTGCATGACGGCGGCATTCAGATGATCAAAGCGGATTGCCCGGACCGGTTATGCCTGACCTTCGGCGCCATTACCTCCATCGGTCAAACCATCGTCTGCCTGCCGAACCGGCTGATGGTGGAAGTGGTGAGCGGCACGGGCGGAGGAGGAGGCCTTGATGGCGTTGCATCCTGAGCGTGACCGCGAGGAGCTGAAGACGGCGGCGATGGTCGCCATCCTGGCTGCCGTCTCCGTCGTGCTCGGCATTGTCGAGTCGTTTATCCCCTTTGCCATCGCTGTTCCGGGGGCCAAGCTGGGGCTCGGCAACATCATGGTGCTCACCTGTCTGTATTACTTCAAAGGGCAGGATGCGCTGGCCCTGATCGTCCTGAAGACACTGCTGACCTCGTTCATTCTGGGCACATTCTCAACGTTCCTGTTCAGCCTCTTCGGGTCGTTGGCGAGCTTCCTGATTATGTTCGTCCTGCTGCGGGTGCGGAAGGACTTCTTCAGCCTGGCCGCAATCAGCATCATGGGCGGCATCGCCCATAACCTCGGCCAGCTGGGAGCGGCGGCGCTTGTGCTCGGGACGACCTCGATTTTCTATTACCTGCCGCTGCTGCTCGTTTCCGGCGTGGTCACCGGCTTCTTCATCGGCGTGGCCGCCACCTATCTCATCGGCTCGCTGGATAACCTCGGACTGCTGCAGCAGCGGGCGGGAGGCGCGCGATGAACGTGAACCCGAACCCGCCGATCATCGAGCTGGAGCGGGTCTGTTGCGCCCATGAGCCGGGCGGTCCCGACTTTCTCCGCGACCTCTCCTTCACCGTCCGGTCCGGCGAGTGGATCAGCCTGGTGGGCGCCAATGGCTCCGGCAAATCCAGCTTGGTCAAGCGGCTGAACGGCCTGCTCCCGGCGAGCAGCGGCCGGATCGTCATCGACGGCATCGAGCTGACCGCCCGCACGCTGGGAGATATCCGCGAACGGATCGGCATGGTGTTCGCCAATCCGGACAATCAGTTTGTCGGTCTGAATGTGGCCGACGATATCGTCTTTGGGCTGGAGAACCGCTGCCTGGACCGGGCAGAGATGGCCGCGCGGCTGGAGCGGTACGCGGCGATGCTTGGCATCGAGGCCTTTCTGAACCGGCATCCCGCAGAGCTGTCGGGCGGACAGAAGCAGCGGGTCGCCCTGGCCGCCGTGCTGGCGCTGGAGCCGAAAATTCTTGTGCTGGACGAAGCGACCTCCATGCTGGACGAGCAGGCCAAGGGCGAGATTCTTGCCGTCATCCGGCAGATGCGCACCACCGGCCGCTACACCCTGATCTCGGTCACCCACGACAACGATGAAATCCTCGCTACCGACCGCATGCTTGCCCTGGCAGACGGACAGCTGGCAGCGGACGGCGCGCCCGGCGAGCTGCTGCGCGACACCGCCTTGCTCACCCGGCTGCGGCTGCGGCCTTCCTTTGCCATGGAGCTGGCGGCCGAGCTGGACCGGCTGGGCATTGCCGTTCCGCGGCAGGCCGGCGAAAGCGAACTGATGGAGGCGCTGACCAAGTGGCATTGCGATTCGAACAAGTAACCTATACCTACCGCAGCGCCGGCGCGCGGCAGACGGGGCTGGACGCTCTCGAGCTGACGCTTGCCGAGGGGCGGTTCATCGCCGTGCTGGGCGCTTCGGGGTCCGGCAAGTCCACCCTGCTGCAGCATTTCAACGGCATCCTGCTGCCCGACGCCGGCCGGCTATACCTGCTCGATTACATCCTGCAGCCGGAAATGTCCGGCAAAGGCCTGAAGGAGCTGCGGCGCCGGGTTGGATTGGTCTTCCAATTCCCCGAGCAGCAGCTCTTCGCCGAGACGGTGGAGCAGGACCTGATGTACGGCCCGCTCAATTTCGGCGCGGATGTGCAAACCGCCCGCAGCGCCGCGCGGCAGGCTGCGGCCGCCCTTGGCCTGGGCGAGGAGCTGCTGGCGAAGAGCCCCTTTCACCTGAGCGGCGGCCAGATGCGCAAAGTGGCCATCGCCACCGTGCTTGCCGCCGATCCGGAGGTGCTGGTGCTGGACGAGCCGGCGGCAACCCTCGATCAGGCAAGCCGTGAGGAGCTGCTGGGCCTGCTCGCCGAGCTGTGCCGCAGCCGGGGCAAAACCGTCATCCTCGTCACCCACCGGTTGGAGGAAGTGTTGCCCTATGCCGAGGACTACGTGCTGCTTGCCGCCGGCAAGACGCTGTTCCACGGCTCGCCGGGCGAGCTGCTGGCGAACGCCGCCCTGATGGAGCAGGCGGGCATTGTCACCCCCCCGGCGGTCCGTTTCCTGCGCGATTTCTCGCAGCGCTTCGGCGTTCCTTTTCCCGCAGGCCCCTATACCACCGAACGGTTAGCGCACTTTATTGCCCAGACTCTGGGGGAACACGCTTCACGCTGATCCGCTGCCGTCCCGATGTCCGAAAGGAGTTCCCGCATGGCCAACCGCATGATCATGGGCAAGTACATCGAGACCGACTCGTGGGTCCACCGTCTCGACCCCCGGGCCAAAACACTGGCCATGCTGCTGTATATGGCAGCCGTCTTCCTCGTCCGCTCCGCCGCCGAGCTGGTTCTGCTCGCCGCCTTCTCGGCGGCGGTCATGGCGGCGACGCGTATTCCCTTCCGCACCTACCTCCGCTCCCTGCGCCCGCTACTGTTTCTCATGATCTTCATCTTCATCTTCCATGTCCTGTTTGACACCAGCGGCTCCTGGTCCGTAAGCCTCGGACCGGTCAAGTTCTATTCCGGCGGATTGCAAAAAGGGTTCATGTCCGTCGCCCGGATGGTGCTATTCGTCGCCTACACGGCGGTGCTGACGTTAACCACGCCGCCGCTTCTGCTGACGCAGGCGCTGGAGAGCCTGATGAAGCCCCTTGCCCTGTTTCGCATCTCGCCGCGGAAGGTGACGCTGATGCTGACCACCGCGCTGCGCTTCATTCCCACCGTCTTCGAAGAAGCGCAGAAGATTCTCCGGGCCCAGGCCTCGCGCGGCATGGATCTTGCCGACCAGAACCTGCTGCAGAAGGCGAGGCTGCTCATTTCGCTGCTCGTCCCGGTCACCGTAGGAGCGATCCGCCGGGCGGCGGAGCTGGTGGACTCGATGGAGGCGCGGGGCTACCGCCTGCACCATCCGCGTTCCCGCTTCCATGTGCTGCGCTGGAGCTGGCGCGATACCCTGTTTCTCGCAGCCACCTCGCTTATGGTGCTGGCCACCGTCTTGATCTGAAGCCCGGCTTCTCTGGGGAAAATAAAAAAGCCTTCCGTCTCCCCAGGCTATTCGCTCCGGAGACGAAAGACCTTAAAGCTTCCGCAGTACCCGTACCCGCTCACATGTATGGCCGGTTCCCTGGTGACTATTCCGTAAAATACTTCAGCATAATCTCCAGATCGGCGCAAGCCGGATGGGGGCGCAGCCGGGCGATGATTCGCCCGGCCTTCTTCGCGTACTCGCCGCTTAAGGCCAGCGAACGCTCGACAGCGCCGCTGGCGGCGATGGCCTGCGCTACGCGGTCAAACTCCGCCTCGGGCGAATCCGGACCGAGGGAGCGGATTGCCGCGCGCAGCTCGGGGCTGCCGTTCTCCAGCGCGAATAGCACCGGCAGCGTGACGTTGCCGCTCTTCAGATCGGAGCCCACCGGCTTGCCGATCTCGGCTGCTGACTGGGTGTAATCAAGAATGTCGTCCTTGATCTGGAATGCCATACCCAATGCCTCGCCGAAGGCATACAGCTTCCGGCAGACAGACTTGTCCGCCCGGCTCAGCTCCGCTCCGATGCGGAAGCAGTTGGCCATCAGCACCGCCGTTTTGTTGCGGGATTTCTCCAGATATGCGGACAGCGGCAGGTCATACTGGAAGCGGCTGCTGAGCTGCTGGTACTCTCCCATGCAGAGCTGCATCAGAAGCGAAGCGACCTCGGACAACCGGGGCTTGTCCTCAGGCTTGGGCTCTTCGGCCTCTGCTGCGGCGGGGTCCTCCCCGGCCAGTGCCCATTCCACAGCTCGGGCCATCATATAGTTGGCCACATGGGTGGCCTGAGGCACTCCGACGGTCCGCTGCAGCGTAGGAGCGCCGCGGCGGAGATCGGAGTTGTCGATAATATCATCATGAATCAAGGAAGCCATGTGCAGATATTCCAGGAGAAGGGCGGCTTTCTGCACATGCACCGGATCGGGATCGGGTCCAAACCGGCTGCCGACGAGAACCATCATCGGCCGCAGACGTTTGCCTCCGGCCTCGACGAACCGCGTCACGCTGTGGCTGATCCAGGGATGATCCTTCACATCCGGGTCGGATTCGGCGATGCCGATGAGCTGCCGGTTGAATGTCGCAAGATCGAGAAGAAGGGCTTGGTCAAGCTTCATTGCGGCCTCCTTGTTGGGTCGTTTCCTTTTGGCAGCGGAGCAGATATTCGCTAAAGCCGGCAAAAAGCTCGTCAAAGGCCAGCTCCAGCGGCTCGCCGGCCGCGAGTCCGATCTGAATCTTCTTATGAATCGGCACCAGAAACGCCAGCAGCTCATGCTCTGCGTTCTGGACAAGCCAGCGGAGGTAAGCTCCGAAGAGATAGTCGCCGCCAAGCAGGCTCCTTGTCCGCTCCTCGCCCGTCTCGCGATCCAGCTCCTTATGGAAGGTAAGGCCCAGATCGAGGAGCAGATAACCGCCCAGAATCGTGATCTTTCGTTTGCGCGGCAGCGGAGCTTCGCTGACCATAGCGGCCAGCCTGGCCAGCCGCTGCCCATCCGCCGCGAGGCGGATATTGGTGCCCGGGTCAATCAGCCTCTCTACCCGGCCCAGAGTGTCCTGAATCAGTTTTATGTCCATAATACCCATTCCTTTGTGCAGGCCGCTAAAATGCGGGAAGAGAGAGTCCCGTGCCGCAAGCCGATAGGGCAGCAGGGGACTCTCTCCTGGGACATGCCTGTAGTTGAGTAATGATTAATCTGCGTATAAGTAATACCGCTTGATGATCGGAATACGCCGCGCCACCCGCTTCAGCCACGGATAGACGTAATAATCGAGTCCGAAGGTGCTGCCCGATCCTCCGATCAGAGCGATCGCAGCGGCCATGTACCAGAGCATTTCCGGCGGAGCCATGCCCGAAACCCAGATCATGGCGCCCATCATAAAGGTAACGATGGCGGCCGGGGCCGTGAACAGACCAAGAATCAACAGAGCGCCGCAGATCAGCTCGGCGCCGACCATACCAAGCTGGAACCACTTGGCGAGGAAGGTAAAGCCGCCGTCTCCGGTGTAAAAGAACAGGTGCATGGACCAATCGACAATCTTGTGAACCCAGCCCCATACCGGCAGTGCGGACAAGGCTTCCGCCGTTGCCTGGGAAGCGGCTGCCACCGCATCTGCGCCGACTTGCGCCGCGCCGGCGGCAGTGGCATCGGCGAGAGAAGCGCCGGCCGTTCCATCCTTGGCGACGGTTGCTGCAGGGATCAGGAAGATCTTGTTCGGATCGTCGATGATCTTTTGCAGCTTTTCCCATCCTTCATTAAACCACATGCAACCGGTGAAAATTCGCAGCGGCACCAGCCAGAAGTTCGGCGAGCGTTTGGAGAAATGGCCGCCCACGAAGCTGCGGCGGTGTTTGACATGGAAGATTTCATGCAGAAGATACGTATACACCTTGTTGAAGCCGAGCACCTGCGACAGGTACAGCATGTTGATGGCATGCTTGGACAGCATCGCAAAGAACCCGCTCAGCTTAAACATCAGGTTGGGCAGACCGACATTGGCGACGCCGTAGCGGCTGCCGATGCTGACCATCACGCCGTGGAATACCGGCTTGTAGGATTTTTTCTCCTTGCCGCGGAATTCCGTGGCAATGTTGTAGGCGATTATCGGTGCAGCGTTCTCGGCGTTCTCGACCATCTGCGGCACGGGAGCGCTGGCGCCTTCCGGGATGTAAAACATATTGTCGCCAACCACATACACTTCCGGATGGTCCGGAACCTGCAGCTTGTCGTTGATCAGGACGCGCTTGTTGCCCTTCTGCTCAACATCGAGTCCGGCCACCAGATCCGAGCCCTCGACACCGGCGGTCCAGATGACGGTCTTTGAAGCGATCTCCCGGTTGCCGAGCTGCACGCCATTCTCGGATACACCGGTTATCTTCGATCCGGTAATAATATTTACGCCCAGCTTGCCCAGATGCTTTTCCGCTTTCTTGATCAGGGAATCCGGGAGAATTGGCAAAATTTTATTGGCCATATCGACCACGTGGAGAGTAACCTCAGAGCGCTCGATATGATGCTCACGGCAGAGATCCTGGACATATTCGGCCAGCTCGCCGATCATTTCCACACCGGTGAAGCCGGCGCCGACGACCACAAAGGTCAGCATGGCCTTGCGCTTCGCTGCATTGCGTTCTTTTACCGCCTCGCGGAACATGTGGAGAATCTGCTCCTTGAGGCTGACGGCATCCTCAAAGGACCAAAGCGGGAACGCATGCTCCTGCGCCCCGGGTGTACCGAAATAGGTGGGTTTGCTGCCCGTACCGATCACCAGATAATCATAAGCGTAAGCTTTGGCTTCGCCGCGCAGCTTGCGGGAATCAAGATCAATATTGGAAATTTCGTCCTGAACCACATCGACATTTTTGAAACCTGCAAAAACCTTCTTCAGGTCGATCTTGATGGCGTCCTCATCCGTACGTCCGGCGGCGACTTCATGAAGTTCTGTGAGAAGAGTGTGGTACGGGTTTCTGTCGATGAGGGTAATGCGTACATCTTGCTTCTTCAGCAGCTTGCCGAGTTTCTTGGCCGTCAGGACGCCGCCGTAACCGCCGCCCAAAACAACGATCTGTTTCATTACGTTACACCTCACGATAAATTCAACTGGATGATGTGAACCCGCGGCTTTGTAGGAACCGCGGGTTTATCGCTTAACCGTTATGCATTATTTGGCTTGATTGAGGGCCTTCTTGGCAAGATCAGTGAACCCGTTCACGTGGATGGATACACCGGAGATGGCGTCGGTCTTGCCATCGCTGGCAACCTTAATTGCATCCGGAGCCTGCTTCTCAAGCAGGTACTGTTCGGCTTTGTAGGCCTGTTCGTGCCATTCGGAGGATGCGCCGCCGGCTTTCATGCCGTATTGGCCGCTCCGCGAACGGGTCTTCTTGTCGGTGCCGCCGTCCTTGTGTACGCCGTTCCATTCGACGGCGAAGATCTTGCCGTCCAGCACCGTGACCGTTACGATGTCTTTCCAACCGCTGCTTGCATCAAACTCGCCTTCGGCCTTGTAGGTGCCGTCTTTGTAGGTGCCCGCTTTCACAGGACCGGCTTTCAGAGCTTTATCAGCCAGGGTGGCCAGGCCGTTCACATGCACGGATACGCCGGAGATGGCGTCGGTTTTACCTTCAGCGTTATACTTGATGGCAGCCGGATCTTGCTTCTCAATCAGGAATTTCTCGGCTTTTGCAGCTTGTTCATGCCATTCTGCGGAAGCCTTTCCTTTGGCTTTCATGCCGTAGCGGCCGTCAAGGGAATATTGCTTCTTGTCAATGCCGCCGTCCTTGTTAAGGCCGGTCCAGTTAACGGAAACGATCTTGCCGCCTTCCACCTTCAGGCCAACAGCTTCCTTCCAGCCGGAGCTGGCATCGAATTCGTCGGCTTGAGCGTAATAAACGCCGTCTGCATATTGGCCTGCGGAAGCCGCCGGGGCCGAAGACGCCGGAGAAGCCGAAGGGCTGGAAGATTCGCCGGATTTGCTGCCGCCGCAGCCCGCTGCCAAAGCTGCGGTAAGCGAAAGAGACAATATAATTGCTGCTGTTTTTTTCATTACGTAAGTTCCTCCCCTTTTGGTTCGTGTTTGTGATTCATTTCACACGCAGGTTTGATTATAACAACTTTTGGCGCAAAAACATAGTGATTTTTTTCACTACAATTGATTTCTATTCGACAGTTTTTTGACGAATCCACTATCTCCATCCATGAAAACCCTTTCCTGCCGTGTCTCCGTTCCTCCCCCCTATATTACCCCAAAACGCCGGTTATGAATTTGTTCATCCGAAAAAAAATACATCCAGCTGTTCTACGGAGGACGTCAACAAAAACACCTCTACCCATTATGACAGAATTCATGATGAAAACAAGAATCATTTTCATCTTTATTGGACAAATTTCTGAAAATCATTTTCACCATTATTGGACAAATTTCTGAAAAACCGGTATGATCGCCTACAGAGGCTGCAGCGCGGTCTTCCGACCCTTTTTCTCAGGCAGGTGCACTCATGAATGTTAAAAGCTTTCTCAAGCTGGTGGAGATCCAGACAAAAGTAGCCAGCGTCATCCCCTTCGCTTTCGGAACCCTCTACGCGTATTACCACTTCCGGGAATTTCATCCGTTGCCCTTCGCGCTCATGCTGCTTTCGCTGCTGGCCTTCGACATGGCCACGACGGCCATCAATAATTACATGGACTACAAAAAAGCCGTCAAAACCAGCGGCTACGGTTACGAGAGCCACAACGCCGTCGTCCGTTATCAATTGAGCGAACGCTCCGTCATTGCCGCCATCGCCGCGTTGCTGCTGGTCGCCGCGGCCGCCGGGATCGTTCTTGTGCTGAACAGCGATATCCTGGTGCTGCTGCTGGGGGGCATTTCCTTTCTCGTCGGCATTCTGTACTCCTTCGGACCTGTGCCGATCTCGCGGATGCCGCTGGGCGAATTGTTCTCAGGCGGGTTCATGGGCTTCCTATTGCTGTTCATCACCGTCTTCATCCAGACCGATTCCGGGCAATTGGCCGCCCTTGACCTCTCCGCCCTGTGGGATGGGATCGTCAGCCTGCGGCTCAACCTCGTGGAAATCATCGCCGTCTGCTTCGTGTCCGCTCCCATGGTCGCCGGCATCGCCAACATCATGCTGGCCAACAACATCTGCGACATGGATGATGATTTGGAGAACCGCCGTTATACCCTGCCGCAGTACATTGGCAAGCGCAACTCCTTGCTCCTGTTCCGGGCCCTTTACTATGTATCCTACGTGGATGTGATCGCCTTGGCCCTCCTCGGCGTCCCGCTTTATTTGCTGCTCATCATCGCCGCCACCCTGGTGCCGCTGAACCGCAACCTGCGGGCCTTCGACCGCCAGCAGCTCAAGGCCGTCACCTTCAGCCTCTCGGTCAAAACCTTCCTCATCCTGTCCGCCGCGCGCCTCGTGGTGCTGGTGCTGGCGATTCTTATCCAGGGTTAGCGAAGCCTGGAAAGATACAACCTCGGGGGCCCAACCCTCCTTGCAAAATTTGCTTGAAAAATAAGCCTTTGGGAACCCCCAGTCGAACTGGGGGTTTTTGTGTACAACAAAAAAACCCTTGCAGCGCAAGGGGTTGTCTCATTAATGGGCCCTGCAGGACTCGAACCTGCGACCAATCGGTTATGAGCCGACCGCTCTAACCAACTGAGCTAAGGGCCCGAACAAAAAAAATAATATTGCGGGGGCAGGATTTGAACCTGCGGCCTTCGGGTTATGAGCCCGACGAGCTACCGGACTGCTCCACCCCGCGTCGTAAAAGAAAATTGCGTATACGTTGCCGCTTATGGCGACAAATGTAAATATACCAGAATGGCAGTTGTCCAGTCAAGGCTTTTCTTGCAAAAAAATATCCCGCGTCCGCCGCGGGTCTGGATGCTGCCGGCTACTCCATCAGGCGGTACCGGACGCCGAACCGGCCTTTGGTGGAGCGGTAAATTTCGACGGACTGCGGGCACTCATACCCGTAAATCCACCAGTCCTCCTCCATTCGTTTGGCCAGGCAGCCGGCCTGAAACTTGCTTTCGTACAACTTGGCCCAATACACCCAATTCATCACCTTTCGCCCCCTGTCCTCCCTTGTCGGTATTCTTAGCATATCCAATCCGCAGGGAAAACCATCCCTTTAGTCTTCTCCCCCTCCCCAGCCTATTTCTTTTAAACGGAACTGAGAAACTCTTAAAAGCGGATTTTGAGGGTAATTGGCGTCCTAACGGAACTGAAAAGCTCTTATACCCCGCCCGCAGCCTTATTCCGCCCCCATTTTACCGCAAGGGCTACGTAAGGGCCTCTCAGTTCCGCAAAAAATCCCAATGCCCACTTTTTCCTCAATAAGAGCCGCTGAGTTCCGCAACAGAAGGCTAAGCCCCCTAATGTACGTGCCAAACTTACAAAATAACCCTCCGCTGCCTGTGCGAAGGGTTATTGGGCCGGCGGCCCCACCGGCATAGATTACGGGGCATCCTCATGCTCTTCCGGTACGGAAAGCAAATCGCCTGCGCCCGCTTCCTCCATGTCCCGTAAGCGATGGGCCAGACGGCTGGCTGCCGAGGAGGCGATGCTGGCCACCAGATCATCCAGGAAGGTATGCACCTGGCCGCCGGTTTTGGAATCCAGCTGCTTGATAATGCCGCTTTTGCACTTGTCCAAAAATCCGAAGGTAGTGACGGCAATGCTGCCATAAGCGAATACGGCTCCGAGAGCAAGCGTCTCGTCGCAGCCGAACAAACCCTCGTCCTTCTCCAGAATCGACTGCAGAGGTTCGGACAGGGCTTTCTTTTCGGCCAGCTTATCAAGCTCCACACCTACCAATATGGCATGAAGCAGCTCCCGTTTTTCCAGTACCCGCTTGACGCTGTCCAGGCAGGCCTCCTGGCTGAGATGGGGATGATATGGGGCTTGCAGCTCAAATACAATCTCCGCGATTTGCTCCAGTGTGACGCCGCGTTCCGCCAGAAGCCGTACGGCCGCCTCTTTGACTGTCCTGCTGTGAACTCTTCCCTCCACACCCATCTCCCCTTTCACATCTATCTTATGAGGGGAGAGACGCAGAAGTGTCCTGGGATGAAGCAAAGTTATTGCAGGAGCATTATTCGTATTGGATGGCGTCAAAATAGGATTCCAGCGCCTTCTCGTAATCATTGTTCTTCTCGGCCGCAAAACCCGCATCCACCAGCTCCCGGTCCAATCCCGGGGCCAGCTCCATGGCCTTCTTCATATGGACAAGCGCCTGGGGCACATCCGTCTTATGCAGGAGAAACCAGGCCAGATACTGGTACGCCTTGGCCAGACGGGCATTGTCCGCGTGAAGGCTGTTCAGCTTGTGCACAATCTCTTCCGCCCGCTCCACCGCCTCCAGAATAAAGCCCTGGCCAAACCGGCATTGGGCGATCAGTTGGGAAATCTCCTCCCGCAGGAACTCCAGCTCCGGCACCTGGGCATATTCCTTGCGGGCCTCCCAGAGCAGATTCTCCGCCTCGTCATACTTCATCTCATCCATCAGCAGATACGCCATCTCCATACGGGCCCGGATGCGGGCGGCGTCCTGCTCGCTGTCCCCGGTGGGCAGAGCCGTAGCAATGCTCTGCAGCAGCAGCGCCCCCTCCTGGGCTTTGCCCGACTCCAAAAGCGCCGACGCCACCGCCAGCCGCGCCCCCAAATCCGTTCGCGCGCTATCGCATATAAAGGCATTCTCCCGGTCAAACCAGGGGAGAATGGTGCTTAATAATTCCTGAACCGTCTGATCCGCTACCCGTTCCATCGATAACTCCAGCTCCTTTTTATCCAACGGCTATGTACTTGCGCTGCGGGCCGTCCCGCTGTCCCTATCCATTATAAGCGAAGCCGCGGCGGAAAAGAAAGGCGAACCGGCCTCCGCCGATCCGCCTTCTTCATTAGAACGCGCTGCCCGCCTTAATAAGCGCGCATCACGGCACTGCCTCCCATAGTGCTGCCGTCTCCCATATCCAGAGGACCGTTGGGATTATCCCGCATCTGCTGCAGCATGGAATCCCCGCGGGTCTGCCAGGATTTCAGCGCATCCCGAATGGATTTGTTCCCTTGCAGGGCGTTGTTGTACTCCATTTGGGCTACACTGTATACGGCATAGATATTGGGATATTTCCGGTACAGGCTATACATGTCATTCATGGTTTCCAAAGCCGGCTTCACATTGATAAACGCATTTATGTTCAGGTCGGAGCCTTCCCTGCTCTTGATGTAGGATTTGCGGGACAGGAGCTGGTAGTTGTTCTTGGCCTTGGCCCGGGCATAATCCTCGCCGTTGATGAACTTCAGGAAGCTCCAGGCATCCTGCGGATTGCCGGCCTTGGCGTTGATGCCCATAATTCCGTTCAGGCTGACGCTGCCCACCACGCCGGGATGCTCCGGATGGCTGGGAAGGGTAACGGCATTGTATTCAATCGGCGTAAAGTTGTTGTACTTGGCCGCATTCTTATTGGCGTTGTCAATCCGCGACAGATCATAATAGTTCATGACGGACATGGCCAGACGGTTGGACAGGAAGTCGTCATAGCCAAACGGATTTTCCGCGCTGGACTGTTTGGACCGCATGAAAACCTCATCCTGATAATCATTCTGGCTGGGGATAACCTTATCCTTCTCCAGCTGGATCAAGGTGTTCCATACCTTTTCCCAGTTGTCCGAATCCACCGTCAGCTTCTCCACTTCCTTGTCGAAGATGGAAAGCCCCATCGGGGAAGCATAGATGGTCATCATATTCATATAGTCCATATAGCCCTGGGAATTGAAGCTGAAGCCGTAAACGCGCTTGGCGGAATCCTTATTGGTCACACGGCGGGCCAGATCAAACACCTGATCCCAGGTCATGTTGTCCTCGGGGTAAGGAGCGCCCGCTTCATCGAAAATCTTTTTATTGTACACCAAAGCCGCCGAGGAGAACGTGGGCGAAAGAGCATAAAGCTTGCCGTCGGGGCTGACGCTCTTCAGTCCGTCCAGCACGATGGGGGCGATATCCGCCGTGTCGAACTTGTCCTTGGTGATCAGCGGGTCGAGAGGCTGCAGCAGATTGTCGGTCAGCAGGTCCTGCATTTCATTCAAATTGAACATAACAATATCGGGAGGGTTGTCGGCCTGCATCACCTCCTTAAGCTTCACCACCGGATTGGGTTGCTGCTCCTTCTGCTGCTCGGGAGTGATATAACCGCCGTAACGCATGGCGCTGCTGTCCACCACCTCCACAAACTCCAGCTTGATATTGGGATGGGCATACTCGAAAATCTCCGTAAATTGCTGGCGGAAATATTCTCCTTCCTCTCCGTTGTCGGTAGTGGCGGCAATCCGCAGCACCCGCTCCGTGTTTTTGTCCTCGGCATCCCCTTTGGTGCAGGCCGCCAGCGCGGGCATGACCATAGTCAGCGAAAGCGCCGCGGCAATCCAAGACTTCTTCATTGTTTGTTCTCCCTTCCTTTTCCAGTTTCTATCTTTTGCGGAATTCTTCATACGGCCAAAAGTATTCGGAATCCGCTTCAAAGCTGCTCTTCACTTTTGCGGGATTCTTCTCGGGGGCTCCCCCAAAAGTATTCGGAATCCGCTTCAGAGCCTCTCTTCACTTTTGGGGGACAAAGTTTCTATCCCAGCTTTCGCGGGGCCTTGATCACGATCTTCTCGCCGTCGAATTCCATGGAGGCCTTTCCGGCGATGCCCAGCTGCTCCAGATATGTCTTGGGCACCTGCAGCCGTCCCGCCCGGTCCAGCACCACATATTCCTCATGCTCATCCCGGATGGAGCCCTTGAAGCCGGAGACGGAGAGGTCCAGTCCCGGATTGCGCTTCACAAACTCCGTGCTGGTCATGCCGTCCCGGATGGCCACCACCCGGTCCACGGAGCTGGCCAGGGACATGTCGTGGGTAACAATGACAATGGTGACCCCGGTATCCCGGTTCAGTCTCCGGAAGATGGACATAATCATGTCCGAGGTTTCCGTGTCTACGGAGCCGGTGGGCTCATCCGCCAGAAGAAGCTTGGGGCGGTTGCACAGCGAGATGGCGATGGCCACCCGCTGCTGCTCGCCGCCGGAGAGCTGATGCAGCTTGTTGTGCATCCTGGCTCCCAGGCCTACGGCCTCCAGCAGCTGCTTGGCATACGCCCGGTCCACCTTGCCGCCCAGCATCATGGGCATTTCCACATTTTCCAGGGCGGACAGATAAGGCAGCAGGTTGCGCCCGTTGTTCTGCCAGATGAAGCCGACGGTGCGGCGCTTGTATTCCACCAGCTCCTCGTCGGTGATCTTCAGCAGATTCCATTCCCCAACCCGCACCTGGCCTGCGGAGGGGCGGTCCAGGCCGCCCAGAATATTAAGCAGCGTCGACTTGCCGCTGCCGCTGTTGCCGATAATGGCCATCAGCTCGCCAGGCTCTACATGAATATTCAGGCCCTGGAGCGCCACAACCTCCAGATCCACAGTTTTGTAAATTTTGACCAAACCCTCGCATTGAATCATCGGTTAGCGCTCCTCTCCCAGCTTCACCGCTTGATGAACCCGCAGTCTGCGGATATGGAACAGAAGCAGCACAGCGCCGGTCCCCATCATCACCAGAGTCACCACATAAAGCTGCAGAGTGTCCCGTCCCTCGAATACCACCCGGAAGGGAGGCACCTGCTTCTTCACATCCTCCGCCGTTTGCAGAAACGGCAGGTACAGGGTGCTGGCCAGCTTGCCGATGCCGATGCCCAGAACGATGGACAATCCCGCCGTAAACAGCTGCTCCAGCAGCAGCATGCCGGTCAGCTGTCGTTTTTTGAGGCCCATGGCCCGCAGCACGCCGAACTGCACCACCCGGCTGGAGAGGTTGAAGAACCAATACAGCAGATAGCCGATCAGCGACACCAGCACGGAGACCAGGAAGCCCAGGCTGAGAATCCCGAACACACCGCCTCTGGTGGGCTGTTTGCTCTCCCGGACCAGCTCGCTGCGCACATCCTTGATGGCGGTAACATCGATTTTGGCTTCCTGAAGCTTTTCGATAAGCGGCGCTGTTTTGGCCCCTTCCTCCATCTTGATCCATACATCATAGGGGATGGTATCCCCCTGGTCATAGATGTAATCCAGATTGGTAATCACAAAAGGCCGGTCGTCCGGATACTGGCTGGGCCAATAGGGCAGTACGCCCACCACCACCAGCTCCATGCTTTTCTGGTTGACGGACAGGCTCATCAGGTCTCCGGGCTTCAACTGATTCTTCTCGGCGAATTTATCCGGAATGATGGCCGCTTGCTCGTAGCTGCCAAGAAGATTCAGGTAGGCGTAAGGATGGGCAGGGAACAGGTCCCGCCGCATCCACGCCACACCGGCGAAATCTACATTGTCGATGGCATTCAGGTTCACCACTCCCAGGGACTTGCCCGAGGCGCTGAGATTGGCCCGGGTCTGCAAAACACGGGCGGTATGCTCCACTCCCGGCAGCTCCTTGAACACCTCATAAGGCGGCTCCACATACCGGATATTCGTCGGAAGCTCCGATCCGCCGCTGCCGGGATTGCCTCCCGGATTGCCCCCGGCGCCTCCGCCCGAGCCGGAACCGCCGCCGGTTCCTTGCCCGCCGCCGCTGCCTCCTGACCCGCCTTGGGAGCCGCCTTGGGAGCCGCCTTGGGAACCGCCGCCTCCCGTGCCGGAGCCGCCGCCCTGCTGGCCGGAATTCTGCCCCGGATTATAGACGGGCAGATCATCGGATACCGATTCCCACGCGGTGCTGATAATCACATCCGTACCGTACTGGTACATGGTCCGCTCCGTGGAATTGAGGTCGATGGTGCGGGCGGCGGAGGAGTTGTATACCCCCAAGCCCAGCGTCAGCGTAAGCAGCAGCATTAGCGGGTAATAAGCTCTGGCCGAGCGGGACAGCTGGGCCAGTGTCAGATAGATGGATACGGGGAAAAACCGTTTGCCAATCCCGTTGACGGCCTTCAGGATCAACGGGAACAGCCGCAAAAACAGAAGTCCCAGGGCAAAGATGGTCAGCGCAGGCACGAAAAACAGAAGCGGATGCACCTGGAGCTGATCGGACCCCAGACCCGTCTGCTGCGACAGAAGCTTATGCTCCCGGAACAGATACCAGCCGTAGCCGGACAGGCCCAGCAGGACCACATCCAAAAACCACTTTTGCCAGACGGGCCTGCCGTCCGCCCGGGCCAGCTGCTGCTTCAGCCCCACAATGGAGGAGCGGGCATACTGGATAGCGGGGATCAGGGTAGCGCCCATGGCCAGAAGCACAGCCGCCAGGCCGTACATCATGGTGGTGCCGTGAAAGCCCACCGGAATATTCTCCCGGTTGACGAAGGTCAGAAACCCGTTGGAGGAGCCGATGCTCTTGGCCATAAACCAGCCCAGAAGCGGTCCGGCAATCAGGGCGGCCAGCCCCAGCATCAGGCTTTCCAGCAGATAAAGCATAAAGATTTGCTTCGTGCTGCCCCCTCTGGAGCGGATCACCGCAATGTCGCTGCGCTGCCGCTCCAAGGACTGCCGGGAGTTCATGACGATGTAATACATCACCATCCCCAGCATAGGCGCCGCCAGCGTAAACAGGAGCACCTGCAGCTGGATGCTGTCCCGGCGGAAATCCTGAAGCATATCCGTGAAGGTGACATCCACCTTGGTGTCCTTCAGCTTCTGGTACAGGGTTACGTCCAGACGGGCCAGCTTCTTCTCCAGCGGAGCAATCTGGGAGGTGCTGATCTGGGTCATATCGAAGGCATAGAACCAGTTGGCCTGGTGAAGCGGGATTTTCATCTTCTGCAGGAGCTCGCCCCGAAAGAGCGTCTCCGGAACGACCAGGGTATTGAGCATCCCCTCGAAGCCCTGGAACCAGTAGGGGTCCGCTTCATCCAAGGGCTTGAAGGCCCCCGTAATCCGCACCTTCAGCGGCGCAATGCCCAACCCTCCGGAGATGGGATACGTAAATTCGTCCCCCACGTGAAGATCGTTGCGGAACATGGCCTCCTCCAGCACCAGCGCCTCAATCATGCCGTTCTGGATGGAGTCCTTGGGCTTTTGCCCGAAGCTCAGCTCCGAGCGGGCGTCCAGATCGGACATGGTGCCCACCGTCATTTGCCTGCGTTTGCCCGGATCGGTTTTGGCCGGGTCCACCGGGGTCACCTGGGCGCTCTTGATGGACATTACGCTGGCATACACCTCATGGGGCAGCGCAATATCCTCAGCCACATCCTCTCTTATGTATCGGTCAAGCTCTTCCACATCCGCATAGTCCGCCCTGTCCTGGCCCGCCGCCTGATAGCGCAGCACCAGGGAGCCGGGGGGCAGACCGCCGCTTTTCTCCTGCAGGGACTTGGCGATTACGCGCTTCAATGCCCCGTCGGAATACATGGGAATGCTGGTGACAAAAGCCACCGCCACAATCAGCCCCACCAGGGCACTGACGGTAAGCCACCGGGTATTCCACATTTTCCGCATAATAAAATGCAGCATGGCCATCATTTATCGACCTACAACTTTCTGCCCGGGCTCAAGCCCCTTCAGAATCTCCACACTGGTAGAGGTCTGCAGGCCCAGCTCCACGTCAACCTCCCGCTTGGCTCCCGATGCATCCACCACCTGGACATAGTTGCGCCCGGTAATGGTCCGCAGCGCGGAGGGCGGAATGGTCACTGCATTTTCCTTCTTCTGGACGACGATTTCCACGCTGAGCTGGGTTCCCCGGGACACCTGCTCCGGCATTTGGTCCAGCTCCACCACCAGATACTGGTCGATGGTTTCCTTTTGCGGCGTCTGGCCGTTGTAATATCCGCCATAATAACCGTTGTTGTTCTGATTCTGGGTGCTATTGGGATTGGGCAGCTGCTTGACCTTGCCCTTATGCTGGCCGACGGTGTTGATATCCGCCGTCACCTCCATGCCCACGGCAACCTTCTTCAGGTCCTCCTGGGAAATGGACGCCACAACCGTAAGCTGGGACAGATCGGCAATGGTAGCGATGGCCTCATAGGCCTTGCTGTTGTCTCCCTTGTTGCTGTACACGGCCACCACCTGGCCGGAGATGGGCGCGGTGATCTTCGCTCTGGCGATGGATTCCTCCAGGGTGACCAGCTCATTGCGCTTCAGCTCAAATTCAATCTTCGCCTGCTCCAGCTCCTCGGCGGTTTTGGTGCCCGAGTCCCGCAGCAGCTGAATCATCTTCAGCTCCTCGCTGCGGGTTTGCAGCTTCTTCTGCCGCAGATCGCTCTCCAGAGTGGCCACATCCAGCTCCGCAATCAGCTGGCCGGCCTCTACCTCATCGCCGGTTTTGACGTAAATTTCCTTGATGCGCTTGCCGTCATCCGAAAAATACACATCCTCCTCCCGGGAGGACATCAGTTTGCCGGAGCCTCTTACCTTGGTGGTCAGGGTCTCGGTTTTTACAGTATATTCCGGTTTTTTGGACAGCTTGGGCGGATTGATGGTAGGCAGCACCTCCTCCGCCTCCTCGCTGGGCAGCAGGGCACAGCCCGACAACGCGGTTACTGCCAGCAAAGCAGCAGCCGCAACAAGCGCCGATTTGCGGACGCTAGCCCTGAATCCGTCCGTCAACCATTTGGTAAACATGGTCCGCAACCTCCATTATTGTTGGATCGTGAGTCGTCATGCAGATGGTAACTTGCTCCTGCCGGATAATTTCCCGGAATACCGCCATAATCTGGGCGCCCATCTGGGAATCCAGCTCCGCGGTGGGTTCATCCGCCAAAAGCAGCACAGGGCGGTGGGCAATGGACTTGGCAATGGCCACCCGCTGCTGCTCGCCCCCCGACAGCTCGAAAGGGCGGTGATGCATACGCTTGGCCAAACCCACCAGCTCCAGACAATGCTCCACGCGGGTTTTCCAGCCGCTTCGGGGCACGCCTGCCATACGCAGTGACAATTCCACATTTTCGTATGCCGACAGGAGGGGAAGCAGCGCGTAGGATTGGAAAATGAAGCCCATTTCCTTGCGCCTGGATTCGGTGCGGTCCTCATCGCTCAGGGTATGAAAGGGCCTGCCCTGAAACAGGATTTCCCCTTCGTCCGGCTGATCCAGCCCGCCCATCAGATTCAGCAGGGTGGTTTTGCCGGAGCCGGATCTGCCCCGCAGCATAACCAGGCTATTGGCCCTGAGGGTCATATCGATCCCTTTAAGCACCTGCAGCTTGCTTCCCCCCACGTCGAAGCTGCGCACCACTCCCGAAATCACCAGGAGCGGGTCGACAACCTCCCGCGGCTCCGGCACATAGGCCGCCGCAGGCGGCGCAGGCTCCCCCTCCGACTTGGGCTTGCCTTTGCCGGGACGCAGCTTCCTCGCCATCCCTTTCAGCTTGCCGTCTTTCATCCGCTTTTCTTCCGCGGCATTGCTTTCGCCGGCTTCGGTTTGCTTATCCGGCTCTGTCATAATCTCCCTTTCCGGCTTGTCGATCAGACCGGTTCTTGCTTGCTTTCGGTTCGCCAACCACCCCATCCTTATACTCTCCCTATAAGTAAAATTCCCGGACTCATTACCGGACAGGCAATGATCCACACTTAATGAGACGCACAAAACTGGAACAAGGTTACAGGTTTTCGAAAAATATTTGTATATACACAAAAACCCGCGGCTTCCCGGAAGGAAGTGCGGGCAGTACGAAGCTGCATATTCAGGCGTCAGACATGCTTCTTGGCGAACAGAATGCCTACGGTGCCTGGACCGCAATGGCTGGAAATGACGCAGCCGGCATTGGTGACAATAACCTCGCTTTGGGGAAACTGCTTCTCCAGCTCTCCCTTGATCCAAGCCGCATTTTCCGCAGCCAGGGAATGGGTAACGAATATCCGTTTGGTGTCGATGGTCTCCCGTTGGGACAGCGCCCGCTCCAGCAGGCTTTGCGCCACCTTGTCCATCTTCCCGCGCAGCTTCTCCGCCACAATCATGGAGCCGTTCACCACCTTGATGACGGGATGAATCCGCAAAAGACTGCCGATAACCAGCTGGGTGCCGCTGCAGCGTCCGCCCTTGTGCAGATAATCCAAGGTGTCGATGACAAACTCCGCCTCCACCAGCGCCGTATCCTCCCGCAGCCGGGCGGCCAGCTCCGACAGGTCGTCCCATCCGGCCTTAACGTAGTCCACTGCCTTCATCACCGTCACGCCGATGGCTGTGGACAAATTGCGGGAGTCCACCACCTCGATGGTGCCCTCGGGAAATTCCCGGCTGGCAATCACCGCATTCTGGTACGTGGACGACAGCTCGGAAGAGATACTTATGTATACAATGCGTTTATCCTCACGGACAATGGTCTCGAAGGATTGGACAAAATCAGCAGGCGAGGGCGCGGCTGTTTTGGGGAGGCCCCCTTCCCTCTCCACTTTCTCATACAATTCGGCGGTGGTCATATCCACACCGTCACGGTATGTACGGTCTCCGAACACAACATGGAGCGGTATAATCCGGATGTTATGGTCACGGATCATTTCTGGCGTTAAATCACAGGTGCTGTCCGCAACAATTTGGATGGATGGCATGAATTATTCCTTCCCTTCTCCAGATCCGCGAGGGATCTGCTTCTACCACCCTTTCTATTATAGCGGCGCAACGGGGGCTTGAAAAGATAGGAAGTGGAACGGGCTGCGCGGGGGAACTGGCGGAGGCGGCAGCAGGCATATACCAAGCCGCTTCCCCCTGATTTCTTTAATGGTCATAATCGTAATTTCCGGGCGAAGATGCCCGTTTGATAGTTTCTTTCCGGTAGTTGTGCGGTGACATTTGGATGTTCTCCTTAAAAACCTTACTGAAATAGGATGCCGCAGAAAATCCGGTCTGCTCAGCGATTTTCTCGCAAGGATCATCTGTATTGGCAAGCAAATATTTGGCCCGCTCCAATCGGATATTCATTAATGCTTTTCCAGGAGTGACGCGGTACTCCTTGCTGAAGCTGCGTATAACGTGGGTTGGATGGCAATTGGCTACTTCAGCCATTTCTTTTAATGTTATATTTTTGGAATAATTTGCTTGGATAAACTGCATGACCATATGCGCGATTCGGTTGCCGGTAGAGTTATGATCGTTAAGGGTCAGATTGGAAAGCATATTTAAAAACAATTCCTGTTGACGCAGCTTGCTGCTAATAGCCGTTCCCGTCTTGCTAACCATGGAGCTTTGAAAATAACGGTTGATGGCTAACGATTCAAGATTTTTAAGTGAATTAAAAATATGCAGCGCTGCTTCCTTATTCAGCGTTTGGTAAATTGGTATGATCAGCAACTCCACCTGTATCTTTTGTTTTTTATGGCTTCGTGAGGAAACCCACTCTTTTGGAAAAGAATTAGCCATCCAAAAATGTTCTGTGGTCAAAAAATGCAACCAATGGAAATAAGTTTCTTCCTCGCACGCCTTATAAGAGCGATGGGTATGTTGGGGATGCAGTACCAGCACATCATTTTCCCTGACTTCGTACTTATTTCCGTTTTCCTCCATATATAGACAGCCACTTTCCACAAACAGAATATCAAAATATCCCATTGCAGACCGTTGGCGATGGAAATCGCCCGGACGAAATAAAGCATCACCCGCGTATACGAAAAATGGATACGGCGGTGATTCTATCAGAATATATTCCATAAATGAAGTTCCCTTCTGCTAATATTCTATTATCAGAATATCAACAGATAAAGACCATTTCAACATATTTTCTTTTTTCAAAAGCTAATATATTTAAATCCAAATTGCTAATATTTTTTAAATAATCGCTTATTCTATTGATTCACAAGAAAACCGAAATCTCTATAATTTAAAGGCAAGAATAAAATACTGGAGAGGGACGAATGGGAGCAGTATAAGACCGCTGGCTACCATGAAGGAGAAAATCTTGGGTTCGATACACCGTAAAATTGGAGGGACACATGTATGATCCTGCAAACAGAAGCGTTTAAAGCCTATATTGATCATTTCAATGCAAACGATGAAGAAACGGTTATCCAGGCGATTGACAACTCCTCCGCTTGGGACTGGCTATCTTCCAATATGCCGCTGTTTGAGTGCCCGGACAAGACGATTGAAGAAACGTATTATTTCCGCTGGTGGGTATACCGGAAGCATCTGAAAAAAACGGCGGACGGCTATATTGTCACGGAGTTTCACCCAACTGTACCATGGGCGGGCAAGCATAATTCCATCAATTGCGCCGTCGGACATCATTTGAATGAAGGACGTTGGCTGAAGAACAGCGCTGACTTCTTAAAGGATTATATTTTGTTCTGGTTTCGTGGGGGCGGAAGCATCCGTTCCTATAGCTCCTGGATCGTGGATGCCGTGTGGAACTATGTGAAAGTAAGCGGCGATTTCGCATTCGCCATTGAACTGCTTCCGGATTTCATCGCTCACTACCGGGCATGGATCACCTCACATTTGAATGGCAGCGGTCTATTCTGGTCGCATGATGATCGGGATGCGATGGAGCTCTCTATCAGCGGTTCGGGTCTGCGCCCAACATTGAATTCCTATCTGTATGCGGACGCTGCTGCCATCTCGAAAATTGCCGGGCTTGCCGGCAAGCAGGAAGTAAGAGAGGAGTTTGAAGGCCATGCAAGAAGGCTAAAGGAGCTTATTCAGACCAAGCTGTGGGACCCCCATGATGAATTCTTCAAGGTCATTCCCCTTGCAGCTCCGAAGTCCGATGCAGCTGTGTGGGATTTTGAAAAAATGGATAGAAGCACAAATGTGCGTGAACAAATCGGGTATATTCCATGGTATTTTCATCTGCCTGATCAAGGGTACGAAGCCGCTTGGAAACAACTGCTGGATACGGAGGGCTTCAGTGCGCCGTATGGTCCGACCACTGCAGAGAGACGGCATCCCAGGTTCATGTTTGAACATGCGCACGAGTGTCTGTGGAACGGTCCTTCCTGGCCCTTTGCCACATCGCAGACGCTGACGGCTATGGCGAATCTGCTGAACGACTACTGCCAAACATATATCAACCAAGAAGATTATTTGCAATTGCTGCGGACATATGCGGCGTCGCATTACCGTCTATGCGAAGACGGTTCCCGCGTCTGTTGGCTGGATGAGAACCTTGATCCTTTTACGGGCGAATGGTTGTCTCGACGCATTCTCGAGTCTTGGGGATGGCGGGAAAATAAAGGAGGAAGGGAACGCGGCAAGGATTACAATCATTCAACATTCAACGATCTGGTCATATCCGGTCTTGTCGGCATTCGGCCCCGCGAGGACGGGGTGCTTGAAGTCCGGCCGTTGGTGCCGGTTAATTCTTGGGATTACTTTTGCTTAGACAAGCTGGATTACCGCGGGCATACTGTAACGGTGTTTTATGACCGAGACGGGTCGCAGTATGGGAAAGGACCGGGTTTGCACGTTTTTGTGGATGGCATCGAATGTGGATTGGGCGAATTAGGCGGTCCTCCTTTAGAAATTCCATTGAACGCGGCAAAGCGGAAATTTTAGGCTGTCCGAAAATGGGAGAAACGCTAACGAATCTATGCATCACTATTTGCCTATAGGTGAGCATGTTTGAAATCTAACGAATCGTAGGATCGCTACTGGTCCGAATGTGCGCCGAAATGCGTTCAAACCGGCGAATAACGCGATATGGATTCGTTAGATTTTTTATCATGCCCGTTTTCGCGAAATAGCGTGAGATAGATTCTTTGCGCGCCGCTCCAGGTTTATCTCTACTGCCCAACGGCCTCCGCAAAGGTCGCGTCAAACGCTTTACTTCTTGCCGAACGCCTGGGGGTCCTTCCGCCAGGATTGGAGCAGCTCCACATCCGATTCCCGGACGGTGCCCTGCCGCACAGCCTCCTCGATCAGCGCCGTATAGTTGGACAGCGTGTGCAAAGGCATGTCCGCCTCGCCGAAGGTGGCCTCCGCCTGAGCCAGCTGGTAGGAGAAGATGGCTGCCACACCCAGGGCGTTGCCGCCTGCCTCATTCACTGCCAGCGCAGCCTTCAGGGAGCTTCCGCCGGTGGAGATCAAATCCTCGATGACCACCGTTTTGGCGCCTTCGGGAAGCCTTCCTTCGATTTGGTTCTTCTTGCCGTGGCCCTTGGCCTTGTCCCGGATGTAGATCATGGGCAGATTCATCCGTTCGGCCACCCAGGCGGCATGGGGAATGCCCGCTGTGGCGGTGCCCGCGATTATTTCCGCGTCCGGGTAATATTGGCGGATCAGCTGTACAAAACCGTCCGCAATCAGGCTGCGGATAGCCGGGTAGGACATGGTCAGCCGGTTGTCGCAATAGATGGGCGAAATAATGCCGGAGGTCCAGGTAAACGGCTGGTCCGGCTGCAGGGCCACCGCCTTGATGGCCAGCAGCTCCTTGGCGATTTGTCCTGCTAATACGTCCAGATTTCCAGTGGTAGACATGCCTTAGCTCAGCTCCTTCAAAATAGTTTCCAGCGCCTGCCGCGGATTGGCGGCAGCGGTAATGGGGCGGCCGATGACAATGTAATCGGTGCCCTGCAGAAAGGCCTCCCGCGGCGTCATCACCCGGGACTGGTCGCCCTTGTCGGCCCCTGCCGGACGGACGCCGGGAGTCACAGTAACAAATTCAGACCCAATCGCCGACTTGATGGCCGCCACCTCCAAGGGGGAGGCCACCACGCCGTCCAGTCCGGCGCTCCGGGTCAGGGACGCATACCGCAGCACCGCCTCCTCCACCGTCCCGGGAATGCCGATCTCCCCGTTCATCACCGCCTGGCTGGTGCTGGTCAGTTGGGTCACTGCGATCAAGAGCGGACGGGCTAAGGCCCCGGCGCTTTGACCGATGGCCCGTTCCATTCCTTCCCGGGCCGCCTCCATCATGGCCTTGCCCCCTGCCGCGTGAACATTGAACATATCCGCGCCCAGCCGGGTGATGCTTTCCGCGCCGCCTGCCACAGTGTTGGGGATGTCGTGCATTTTCAAATCCACAAAAACCTTGTAGCCCTGCTCCTTCAGGCTCCGCACAAAGCCGGGGCCCGCGGCATAAAACAGCTGCATGCCCACCTTCATATAGCAGGGAATACCCCGGAGTTGCTCCAGAAGTCCGGCCGCCGCTTCGGCAGACGGATAGTCCAGGGGAATGATGATCCGTTCGGCCATCTCCGCCGCTGTTTTTCCCTTTAGGGCAGCAGCCGGTTGTTGAAGTTCCGCCACGTGTTCAAACCTCCTTGGTATGGAATCGGGCGGCCCCCTTCAGGGGGAACGCCCTTCTTTCAAGACAGGAGCCCGGCGCGCCAATCCTTGAGGGGCGCCCGCGCCAATGGCGGAGGACGCACCCGGGACATGCGGGCAGGGCTTCTTATGTCAGCTCGTGTTTACAGCGTTACGACGTTGGCCGGCATGGGGCGGGAGGAGAAGTTGATGGCCTCCAGCGTATGCAGGAGCGCCCGCACCGTATCCAGCGAGGTCATACAAACCACGCCGTTCTCCACCGCCTCCCGGCGGATGCGGAAGCCGTCCCGCTCGGGGGTTTTGCCCTTGGTCAGGGTGTTCACTACAAAGTGGGCCTGGCCGTTGCGGATCAGATCGAGAATATTGGGCGATCCCTCGGAGAGTTTGTTGACCCGCTTCACCTTGATGCCCGCCTCCTCGAAGGCCAGAGCCGTGCCGCCGGTGGCCACAATGTCGTAGCCCATGGCGTAGAAGCCCTTCACAATCTCGATGGCTTCCTTCTTGTCGTTGTCAGCCACAGTCACAATCATGGAGCCTGTAGGCGGAATCTTCATACCGGAGCCTACCAGGCCCTTGTACAGCGCCTTGGCGAAGGTAATATCCCGGCCCATGACCTCGCCGGTGGATTTCATTTCCGGGCCGAGGGTGGTGTCCACCCGGCGCAGCTTGGCGAAGGAGAACACCGGCACCTTGACGGACACATATTCGTCCTCCGGCCACAGGCCTTCGGTATAGCCCAATTCCTTCAGGGTTTGGCCCATAATCACCCGGGTGGCCACGTTGGCCATGGGGATTTTGGTCACCTTGCTTAAGAAGGGCACTGTCCGGGAGGAGCGCGGATTCACTTCGATGACATACACGCCGCCCTTGTAGATGACGAACTGGATGTTCACCAGGCCCACCACGTTCAGGCCCTTGGCAATGCGGATGGTAATGTCCACAATCTGCTGCTTGATCTCATCGGACAGGGATTGCGGCGGATAAACGGCGATGGAGTCGCCGGAGTGGACCCCGGCCCGCTCCACATGCTCCATGATGCCGGGAATCAGCACGGTTTCGCCGTCGCAGATGGCATCCACCTCCACTTCCTTGCCCAGCATGTAGCGGTCGATCAATACCGGATGCTCCGGGTTGATTTTCACGGCGCGCTCCATGTAGTTCAGAAGCTCATTGTCGGAGTAGACGATCTCCATGGCCCGGCCGCCCAGCACGTAGGAGGGGCGCACCAGCACCGGATAGCCGAAGCGGGCTGCCGTGCCCACCGCCTGGTCCACGGAGGTTACGGTGCCGCCCGGAGGCTGGGCGATGTTCAGGCTGTTCATCAGCGCCTCAAACCGCTTCCGGTCCTCGGCGGTGTCGATGCTGTCCAGATCGGAGCCGAGAATGCGGACGCCGGCCTTGGTCAAGGGACCTGCCAGGTTGATGGCGGTTTGGCCGCCGAATTGGACGATAACGCCGATGGGCTTTTCCCGTTCGATAACGTTCATGACATCCTCGAAGAACAGCGGTTCAAAGTACAGCCGGTCCGAGGTATTGAAGTCCGTAGATACCGTCTCCGGGTTGTTATTGATAATCACCGCTTCATAACCGGCCTCCTGGATAGCCCAGACGGCGTGAACGGTGGAGTAGTCAAATTCGATGCCCTGACCGATCCGGATGGGTCCGGAGCCCAGCACCACTACCTTCTCCTTGGCGGTTTCGGTTACCTCATCCTCTATCTCGTAGGTGGAGTAGTAGTACGGCGTGGTGGCCTCGAACTCGGCGGCGCAGGTGTCCACCATCTTGTAGACAGGCTTCAGCCCCAGCTCAAGGCGCAGCGCCCGCACATCCGCTTCCTTCACGTAGGATTGGCAGCCTGCCTGTGCCCTGATCTCGGCGATGGCGCGGTCGGTGAAGCCCATGCGTTTGGTTTCCCAGAGCAGCTCGCGGGTCAGCTCAGGCTGGGCGATTTCCGCTTCAAAGCGGATCATTCCTTGCAGCTTGGAGAGGAACCACCAGTCGATTTTGGTCAGCTCCTGAATCTGCTCCAGTGTATAACCTCTGCGGTAAGCCTCGGCGATCAGGAACATGCGCTCGTCGTCGGGGCGCTTCAGTCTGGTTTCCAGCGCCTCTGTCTCCAGGGCGTCCGTTCCCTTCAGGAAGAGGCGGTGGACGCCGATTTCCAGGGAGCGGATGGCCTTGTGTATGGATTCTTCGAAGGTCCGGCCAATGGCCATTACCTCGCCGGTAGCCTTCATCTGGGTGCCCAGCTTGCGGTTGGCGGAGATGAACTTGTCGAAGGGCCAGCGCGGAATTTTGCTGACGATATAGTCCAGGGTCGGCTCGAAGCAGGCATAGGTTTGGCCGGTAACCGGATTGATGATTTCATCCAGGGTGTAGCCAACGGCAATCTTCGCCGCCATTTTGGCGATGGGATAGCCGGTTGCCTTGGAGGCCAGGGCGGAGGAGCGGCTGACCCGGGGGTTTACTTCGATGACATAATATTGGAAGCTGTGGGGGTCCAGGGCAAACTGGACGTTGCAGCCGCCTTCGATATTCAGCGCGCGGATAATCCGCAGCGACGCGGTTCGGAGCATTTGGTACTCGCGGTCGGACAGGGTTTGGCTGGGAGCCACCACGATGCTGTCGCCGGTATGTACGCCTACCGGGTCGAAGTTTTCCATGTTGCAGACCACGATGCAGTTGTCGTTGGCGTCCCGCATGACCTCATACTCGACTTCCTTCATGCCGGCGATGCTCTTCTCCACCAGACATTGGCCGATGGGGCTGTAGCGGATGCCGGAGCTGACAATCTCGATCAGCTCTTCCTCGTTGGTGCAGATGCCGCCGCCTGTGCCGCCCAGGGTATAAGCGGGGCGGATAATAATGGGATAGCCGATTTCATTGGCAAAAGCAACTGCCTCTTCCACCGTCGTAACAATGGCGGAGTCCGGCACCGGCTGCTCCAGCTCCCGCATCAGGTCGCGGAACAGGTCCCGGTCCTCGGCCTTCTCGATGGCGGAGAGCTGGGTGCCCAGGAGCTTCACGTTCTCCCGCTCCAGCACTCCGGCCTTGGCCAGGGCTACCGCCATGTTCAGGCCGGTTTGGCCGCCCAGGGTAGGCAGAAGGCCGTCCGGCTTCTCCGTGCGGATGATATTGGTGACGAAGTCCAGCGTAATCGGCTCGATGTAAACCTTGTCCGCCATGTTGGTATCGGTCATGATGGTGGCCGGGTTGCTGTTGATCAGCACCACCTCCAGCCCCTCCTCCTTGAGGGCCTGGCAGGCTTGGGTGCCGGCATAGTCGAACTCCGCCGCCTGGCCGATGACGATGGGGCCGGAGCCGATGACGAGAATCTTTTTGAGGGAATTATTTTTGGGCATACTGGAGATCTCCTTTCACTTCAGAGGCTTCTTCCTTCTGTTTCAGCGCCGATGCCGCCACCATGGCCGCCTGCTGCGGCACGTAGGGCTTGGCTGCCTTGAAATCGCGGATCATCTCCAGGAATTCATCGAACAGGTAGCTGGAATCGAAGGGGCCGGGAGCCGCTTCCGGGTGGTACTGGACGGAGAATGCCGGATATTGGGTGTGGCGCAGGCCCTCGATGGTTTTATCATTGTTATTGATATGGGTAATTACAAGGCCCGTTCCCTCCACCGACTCCTCCTTCACCGTGTAGCCGTGGTTCTGGGAGGTGATGTAGCAGCGGCCGCTGGCCAGCTCCTTCACCGGATGGTTGCCGCCGCGGTGGCCGAACTTGAGCTTCTCCGTGTCCGCGCCGGAGGCCAGCGCCAGCAGCTGGTGCCCCAGGCAGATGCCGAAGATGGGCAGCTCGCCCAGCAGAGACGCGATGGTTTGGGCCGCATGGGGCACATCCTTGGGGTCCCCGGGACCGTTGGAGAGCAGCACGCCGTCGGCGCAGAGCTTGCGGATCTGCTCGGCTGTGGTGGTATGGGGCACCACAACCACATCGGCGCCGCGTTTGGTCAGCTCGCGGATAATCCCGCTTTTGGAGCCGTAGTCCACTACCACGATGCGCTCCTTGGTGCCGGGGCAGCCGAAGACGCTTTTGGTGGAAACCCGGTCTACCTGGTCGCGGAGAAGCTGGGCCACGCCCAGGCGTTCCTTCAGTTCTTCCAGCGATGCGTTGGAGGTGGTCAGGAGTCCCTTCATGGTGCCGTGATGGCGCAGGATGCGGGTGAGCATCCGGGTGTCGATGCCGCTGATGCCGGTAATGCCGTAATCCTTCAAGAGAGTGTCCAGGGTGAACTGGGCCCGCCAGTTGCTGGGGGTTTCCTCATGATGGCGCACCACAAAGCCGTGGATAAAAGGGCGCATGGACTCGAAGTCGTCGCGGATAATGCCGTAGTTGCCGATCAGAGGGTAGGTCATGGTCACGATCTGGCCGCAGTAGGACGGATCGGACAGCACCTCCTGATAGCCTGTGATCCCTGTATTAAACACGACCTCGCCGGTGGATTCCCCGGTTGCGCCGAAGGCTTTGCCCGTAAACAGCGTGCCGTCTTCCAAAAGCAGTCTCGCCTGAACCTGCATGGTGATCTCTCCTTATATCGCAAAATGTGGAGCATTGTTTATTCATGTATGCGTCTGCCATCTGGCCGCCCTTCGTCGGACAGGCCCCTAGCGGCGGGCCGCAGCCTGCTCATCCTGCCAGACCGTCTGTCCGGCCACCATGGTCAGCACCGGCCAGCCGGCCAGCTTCCAGCCGGTGAACGGCGTGTTCCGGCTTTTGGACAGGAACTCGTCCGGGTCTACCGCGGCACTCCGGTCCAGGTCCACCAGCACCAGATCGGCGGCGGCCCCTGCCTCAAGCCTGCCCTGCTCCAGCCCAAACACCTCCGCAGGCTTCCTCGTCATCCGCTCCAGCAGGAACTCCAGGGTCCAGCGTCCCGTCTGCACAAACTTGGTATACAAGAGCGGGAAGGCAGTCTCGAAGCCCACAATTCCGAAGGGGGCCTTCTCCAATCCCTTGGCTTTCTCCTCGGGGCTGTGGGGGGCATGGTCAGTGACGATAATGTCCAGCGTCCCGTCCTCCAGTCCGGCCAGGACCGCTTCCACATCCCGGGGCGTCCGCAGTGGCGGGTTCATTTTCCAGTCGGCATCCAAGCCGGGAATATCCTCATCGGAGAGCACCAGGTGATGGGGGCAAACCTCTGCGGTTACGTTGATGCCTACGGCCTTGGCCTGGCGGATCAGCCGCACGGACTGCTCCGTGCTGACGTGGCAGACATGGTAGTGGACGCCGGTGGCTTCCGCCAGCAGAATGTCCCGTCCCACATGGATGGCTTCCGATTCGTTGGGGATGCCCTTCAGACCGTGTTTGGCGGCAAAAGCTCCCTCGGTCACCGCCGCCCCCTCCAGAAGGGAATCGTCCTCGCAGTGGGCCACCACGGTCATGCCCAGGCTTTGGGCCAGGCGCATGGCGTCCTTCATCATCTTGGAGTTTTGGACCCCTACGCCGTCATCGGAGAAGGCTACCGCTCCCGCTTCCTTCAGCGCGGCAAAATCCGTCAGCTCCCGGCCCAGCTCCTGCTTCGATATGGTGCCGTAGGGCAGCACCCGCACGCCGTTGCCTTCTGTCCGGGCTTTTTCCAGAATCAGCTTGATGGTCTCCGGATTGTCTGTCACCGGCCGGGTGTTGGGCATGCAGGCAATGGTGGTAAAGCCGCCTCTGGCTGCCGAACGGGTTCCCGTGGCAATGGTTTCCTTATGCTCAAAGCCGGGCTCGCGCAAATGGGTGTGCATGTCGATGAAGCCCGGCGCCACCAGTCTGCCGCCGGCGTCGATAACCTCGTCGCCCGCTCCCGGTCCGCTCCACACCCCGGCTGCCGCATCCTCCACCCGGGCGATGACCCCCTGCTCGATATATATCCGCTTCTCCGCCAGCTCATTGCCTCCGGTGCAGACCTTGCCGTTTATGATCCAGGTTCCCATGTTGGCCTCCTCACTGTTTTTTCCGCTTCCTGTTGCCGCCGCTTTCGTCCCTTCAGCCGCCCAAGCTCATCGCTTGTATGAATATACAATATATCGTATAAAAATAACGCCAATCGCAAAGATTATACAATTTATGCAGGAGATATACAAGACTTCTCTTTTTTATTGTTAAAGCCCTTACGACAGCGCCCGCTCAATGACCGCCATGCGGATCGGCACGCCGTTGGCCATCTGGGGAAAAATCCGCGACTGCTCGCATTCCACCAGCTCATCGTCAATCTCCACATTCCGGTTCACCGGCGCAGGGTGCATAATGATGGAATGGGGCTGCAGCCGTTCCGCCCGCTCCACCGTAAGCCCGTATTGCTCCCGGTATTCCGCCGCCGAGTTGAACAAGCCGTCCTCGTGGCGCTCCAGTTGCACCCGCAGCATCATCACCACATCCGAAAGGAGAGCCTCATCCATGCTCACATACGGGGCAAATTCCGCCAGCTCCGGAGCCTGCATATTGGGCGGCGCGCAGAACTTGACACGGGCCCCCAGCTCCTGCAAACCCCAGAGGTTGGAGCGGGCTACCCGGCTATGCTTCACATCGCCGATAATCGATACCGTCAGCCCCTTCAAGTCGCCGAACTGCTTCTTCATTGTATAGAAATCCAGGAGCGCCTGGGTGGGATGCTCGTTGTTGCCGTCGCCGGCATTAATCAGGGGAATCTTCACCTTCTCCGCCAGCGCCTGCAGCACTCCCTCCGGCTTCATCCGGATGACCCCCGCGTCGATGCCCATGGTTTCCAGAGTCCGCACCGTATCGTAGATGGACTCTCCCTTTTGCACGCTGGAGACCGCCGCGGCGAAGTTCAATACCTGGGCGCCCAGCCGCTTTTGGGCCATTTCAAAAGAGAAGCGGGTTCTGGTGCTGTTTTCGAAGAACATGTTAGCCACAAATTTTCCCTGCAGGATGGATGTGGCCTTGGCCGGGTACTGCTCCCAGAATACGGCCCGGGTCAGAATGGCGTTGATCTCCGAGGCGGGAACCCCCTTCAAGCCCAACAAGTGCTTCTCCGTCGCCAATTGAATCATGATTGCTGCCTCCTTTGAATGATGACCTGATCTTTGCCGTCGATCTCCGCCAATTGCACTTCCACCGATTCCAGCCTGGAGGTGGGTACATTCTTGCCTACATAATCCGGACGGATGGGCAGCTCCCGGTGTCCCCGGTCCACCAGCACAGCCAGCTGGATCATTTCCGGACGCCCGCAGTCCATCAGGGCATCCATGGCCGCGCGGACCGTCCGCCCCGTATACAGCACATCGTCGCACAAAATCAGCTTTTTGCCCTCTATGGACAGATTGTCCGCTTGCATTCTCGGCGGAGCCACGCCGCGGCGTATATCGTCCCGGTAGGAGCTGGCGTCCACCTCTCCCACGCCGATGGGGACACCCTCGATTTCCTGGATGCGCTCCGCAATCCGCCTGGCCATATAAATCCCTCTTGTACGGATGCCGATGAGCATGCTGTTGTCCACTCCCCGGTTGCGCTCCAGAATTTCATGGGCAATCCGGGTCAGCGCCCGTCTGATCGCCGTCTCATCCAGCAGCACATGCTCCTCTTGCATGAGCATCATGATCTCCTCCTAGTGTTTATCATTGGGGCACAAGAAAACCCCTGCCGCTAACGGCAGGGGTGAGTTGATCAGGTCAGATTCCGTCTATATGCCCGCAGAAAAAGACAGGTGAATCCATAACCGGATACAACCATCCTTCGCGCACACAACTTGACAGACGGAGCAGCGCTCCATCCTCGAAATCGTTCACCTTGCCAGTCTCACGGGACTGTCCGTTAAAGGTGCTATTTGGTTAAAAGAATTATCCCATGTTCGACAAAAGAAGTCAAGGGCGAAGATGCTTTTCCATCCATTGAACTCTCCCCCACTTAGCTGCACTTGAAGTGGGGGATTCTTGCGAACAGAGGAGGACTCTCCTCTTTTTTAGCAAGCGATCCCTGCGGTTCCCGCAGTTCAAGGTAGGGCGCTGCTAGATGGCGGCGCACTTGATATTATGGGCCGCGTTCTCATCTCGATCATGAGCGGTTCCACAGGTCGAACATGTCCATTCCCGGATCGATAGATTCTTCACCTCAGGATGGACCGTGCCACATACATGACAGTGGTGACTGGTCGGTTCAAACCGGTCCGCCACCCGAAGCGTTCGGCCGTACCAGGAAGCCTTGTACGTGAGCTGACGGACAAATTCGCCCCATGATGCATCCGCGATGGATTTCGACAGCTTCGGATTCCGGAGCATGTTCACCACGCCCAGATGTTCGATGCTGATCGTTTGGTTTTCACGAATCAGCTTCGTCGTCAGCTTGTGGAGAAAGTCATGTCGAGTATTCGCGATGTGTTCATGGATTCGCGNGCATGTTCACCACGCCCAGATGTTCGATGCTGATCGTTTGGTTTTCACGAATCAGCTTCGTCGTCAGCTTGTGGAGAAAGTCATGTCGAGTATTCGCGATGTGTTCATGGATTCGCGCCACTTGTCGTTTGGCCTTCTTATGGTTCGCCCCACCTGGAGTGCGACGGGCCATCCGCCGGTTTGCCCGTGCCAGCGCCCTCCGCCTCCAGAGTCCATTTGCGCCACCATTCGTAAATGGGAGGGTTTCCGGTAAAGCCGGGGATATCCGGCTGGGTCTGTTGGCAAAGCGCATACAAGCTCCGCTCCGCCGCTTCTCCCGCACAGACAGCTTCAAGAGGGAAGCCTCCACCCCCTCCGCCCACTCTTCTCTCCGGCGGCTTGGCAGCAAATGATTAAAGTAAAAATTTCCAGATGCATACCTCCTCCTTTCCAACCTACCCAACTATTTGCGAAACTGATTCAACTATTTGCGGAACTGAGAAGCCCTTATGCTGTAGAAAATGCCCGGGCCAAGCTGCTAAAGGAACTCAAACGACCTTATTAGCTCAAATCGGGGGCAGTAGGGTCAAAAAGGCCGCCTCTCCCCCAATAGCGGTCTCTCAGTTCCGTTAAAAAGCAAAAACCCCCGATTTTGGCCTGTAAGGGTCGCTGAGTTCCGTTCCGTTACAACTCAACTGGGATGCCCCCATACCCCCGCCCCGCGGAAGCCCTAAAAAAGAAAAAACAAGCCCTCCTGCAAAAAGGAGAGCTTGTCTCGTATAGAGGAATGGCAGGCCTTTAGAAGCGCAGGTTCTGGAAACGTTCCACAGCCTTTTCGGTATTTTCGCGGCTGCCGAAGGCGGTCAGGCGGAAGTAGCCCTCGCCGCTTTGGCCGAAGCCCACGCCCGGCGTGCCCACAATATGGGCCTGGGTCAAAAGCTTGTCGAAGAATTCCCAGGAGCCCATGCCCTCCGGAGTCTTCAGCCAGATGTACGGGGCGTTGACGCCGCCGAAAACCTCGATGCCCAGAGCGGCGATGCCCTCGCGGATAATCTTGGCGTTGGTCATGTAATATTCCACCAGCTTGGCGATTTGCGCCTTGCCCTCCGGAGAATAGACGGCAGCTGCGCCCTTTTGGGTAATGTAGGAGCAGCCGTTGAACTTGGTGGTCTGGCGGCGGTTCCACAGCTCGTTGACCACTACCGGGTTGTTGTCCTCGTCATAGGCCAAGAGCTCCTTGGGCACAACGGTGTAGGCGCAGCGGACGCCGGTAAAGCCGGCGGTTTTGGAGAAGCTGCGGAACTCGATGGCCACTTCCTTGGCGCCTTCGATTTCGTAGATGCTCCGCGGCACATCCTTCTCCTGGATGTACGCCTCATAGGCGGAATCGTACAGGATCACGCACTTGTTGGCGCGGGCGAAGTCCACCCACTTCTTCAGCTCTTCCTTGGAAAGAGTCATGCCTGTGGGGTTGTTGGGATAACACAGGTAGATCAGGTCCACTTTTTTATCCGGCAGAGCGGGAATAAAATGGTTGCCTGCATGGCAGGGCAGATAGACGATGTTGGAATAGCGGTTCAGATCCTTGACGTATTCGCCGCTGCGCCCCGCCATTACATTGGTATCCACGTATACGGGATAAACCGGGTCAGTTACGGCCACTACACTGTCCAGGCTGAAAATCTCCTGGATATTGCCCACATCGCATTTGGAGCCGTCGCTGACAAATACTTCGTTGGCCTTGATGTCGATGCCTCTGGCTTGGTAGTCATTTTCGATAATGGCGTTAAGCAGGAAATCGTAGCCCTGCTCCGGGCCGTAGCCGCGGAAGCTGGAGGCCTCCGCCATCTCGTTGACAGCAGCGTGAAGCCCGGAGATGATGGCCTCCGGCAGCGGACGGGTTACGTCGCCTATACCTAAGCTGATGACCTCGGCATTGGGATTTTCGCCGATAAACTTCACCCGGCGGCGGGCAACCTCCGCAAACAGGTAGCTGCCTTGCAATTGTTTATAATTCTGATTAATCTTGGCCATGGATAGCTTGATTCCTCCTGGTTCTCTTGTGCTTGCTCTGCTTCCTTTAAGCTACCGAAAAAATGAGGCAAAATCCATGGATCGAGAGTTGTTTCCTTTGCACTTTTCTCCGGGGAGCCCTAACTCATCCGCAGACGCTCCAGCAATTGGCGCATATCCTCCGGCAGCGGGGCGGAAAATTCCAGATACTCGCCGCTCACCGGATGGACAAAACCCAGCACAGCCGCGTGCAGGGCCTGGCCCTTCATCTCCTTGTCCCGGCTTTTGCCGTAGAACGGATCGCCTACCAGGGGATAGCCGATATATTTCATATGAACCCGGATTTGGTGGGTCCTGCCGGTTTCCAGCTTCAATTCCAGCACCGAAAACTCCTTCAACCGTTCAGTTACCGTAAAATGGGTGACGGCATGGCGGCTGTTTTTTTCGGTAACGGTAAACAGCTTCCGGTCATAGGAATCCCGTCCGATAGGGGCATCTACTGTGCCCATGTCATGCGGGACCACACCGTGAACCACTGCGATATATTTGCGGGTAACCGTATGATCCTTCAGCTGTTGGGCCAGGGACTGGTGGGCCTGGTCGTTCTTGGCGGCCATAATCAGCCCCGAGGTATCCTTGTCAATGCGGTGGACAATGCCGGGGCGCAGCTTCCCGTTGATCCCGGACAGATCCTTGCAGTGATGAAGCAGACCGTTCACCAGGGTGCCGGTATAATGGCCTGCCGCGGGATGAACCACCAGCCCCCGGGGTTTATTGACCACGATGACATGGCTGTCCTCATACACAATGTCCAGGCCCATCGGCTCGGGGGCAATTTCCGTCTCCTCCAGCTTGGGGACCGTTACCGCAATGATGTTGCCCTCCGCAACCTTGTAATTGGACTTCACCGCAAAGCCGTTGACCAGCACATGGCCGTCCTTGATCCAGTTCTGGATTTGCGTCCGGGACACTACCGTGTCCATGGATTCATTCACATATTTATCGATACGCTGGCCGGCGAATTCAGACTCCACCGTCAACGCCAGCTCTCCGGATTCCTCCTGAAGCTCGTCCAGCTCCTCTGCCTCTTCCGGAAAAGGGCTGTCCAGCCCTTCTCCTCCGTTGAACTCTTCTTCCAAGCGGCCATCCTCCTCAACTAATGCTTACGATGCCGGCGTTGCCTTGCGGCAAAGCCCTCAGGAAGCTTGTTCCCCGTTTTGCCGTGTTGCCCGCTTTTCCTTGCGCCATTCGATCAGTGTATCCAAAAAAATCAATCCCACACCCAGCACAATGGCGGAATCCGCCAGATTAAAAATAGCGAAGGTGTAATCCACATGTTTGCCGAACCACTCGAACTGGAAGCGGAATTGCAGGAAGTCCACCACTTCCCCGAACAAAGCCCGGTCGATAAAGTTGCCTGCAGCCCCGCCAAGCAGAAACCCAAGGGCGGTGGGCAGAAGTTTTTTGCCCGCGCGGATGGTCCGGAGCAGATACCAGATCAAACCGGTGAGAATGATTACTGTAATGGACACGAAAAACCAGCGCTGTCCTTCCAGAATGCTGAAGGCCGCGCCAGTGTTCCGGTGGGAGGTAATCGAAAAAAACTCGCCGATCACCGATCTTGTTTCATACAGATCCATCTTATTGACGATGATCCATTTGCTGGCCTGGTCCAAAACCAGCACCACAAAGGCAAGGATAAAATACAGCAAGGAAAAACCCTCCCTTAATAACTTCCGTTCATCCCTGTCATCCATGCACACAACCTGCATGTTCGCTACCCTAAACTTTTCCTTGCGAGAAAAGCCTTCTTGCTACACAAACTACCGGTAAGACATGTCCAGAAAGGAGCCCTTCCTTTGAACCATCTCAGCGCCACACAATTGGATACCCTGCGCCGCCAGCTCCTCCGCGACAAGCAGGAGCTTACGAACCAGCTTCGGGAGAGCGACCAGTTCGGCCTTCGCGATTCCCTCCGCGAGGGGGTCGGCGAGCTTTCCGCATACGACAATCACCCGGCGGACCTGGGAAGCGAGGTTTTTGAACGGGGCAAGGACTTGGCCCTGGCGGAACAGACGCAGCATCATCTGGCAGATGTGGAACGTGCTCTGGCCGATATGGATGCCGGGATTTACGGCATTTGCAAGGCCAGCGGCGAGCCCATTCCCTTCGAGCGGCTGGCAGCTATGCCCACGGCGGAGTTCACTGTGGACCACACCCCGCCCAAACCTCACTTCAACCGCCCGATAGAGGAAGAATTTCTGCAGCCTCCTTTTGGCCGGACCAGTCTTGACGAGCGTGCCGATGAAACCGAATTTGACGGGGAGGATGCCTGGCAGATCGTTGAATCCTGGGGCACCTCCAACACCCCGGCCATGGCCGAGAGCCCTCAGGTAGAGAGCTATGAGGAGATGGAAATTGAAGCCGATGAGCAGGTGGGCTATGTGGAGCCTATCGAAAGCTTCCTGGCCACCGATATTTACGGCCGGCATGTGACGGTTGTGCGCAACAAGCAATACCGGGAGTATATGGATAACGGAGAGGGCGAAGGGCTTCTGGAGGAGGATACCGCAGCGCAGGATGAGCTTTGACCGGTGCTTCCACCGGGCATCTGCCTTATCCTGTCTGCCGATCTTAGGTCGATCCCCATCCCCGACCCGTTCCCTTGGCCATTTCCGCGCCAGCCCGTTTCCTCCGCCGCAACCCTTAAGGCGCCCTTCCCAGGGCGTCTTAAGGGCGTTTTGGCGTTTTGTTGTTCGCCCTTCCCCTTAGCCGATCACCTCTGCACAGCGTTCACACAGGGTGGAATGCTTCTCCACCGTGCCCACTTCAGGGGTAACAATCCAGCAGCGCTCGCATTTTTCCCCTTCGGCCTGGCTCACCAGCACATGAAGCCCCTTAAAGGCTGCCGCTTCCTGCGGATAAGCCTCATCGGCTTTATGAAGCACAACGGCGGAAACAATAAAGAGCTGGTCCAGATCGGCAAATTGCTCCAGCAGCGCTTCCGTTTCCCGCTCCGGATACAAATCCAGCTTCGCGCCCAAGGAGTTCCCGATCAGCTTCTTGTTGCGGGCTTCCTCCAGAGCCTTGTTCACCTCATCGCGGATATCGATGAAGGCTCCCCAACGCTGCTCCAGTTCAGCATCCGCTACAGCTGCGTCCGCTGCCGGCATTTCGGCCAGCTGGACGGATTCCTCCGTCACGCCGGGGATGAGCCGCCAGATTTCGTCGGCAGTGTGGGGCAGAATGGGAGCCACCAGCTTCGTAATGGCGCACAGCGCATCGTACAGCACCGTTTGCGCCGCCTTGCGGGCCGGGGCATCCGGCTTGCTGGCATAGAGCCGGTCCTTCACAATATCCAGGTAGAAGGCGCTCATTTCCACGGCGCAGAAATGATGCACCGCCTGATAAACCTGCTGGAACTCGTAGTGGTTGTAAGCCTCAGTCACCTTGGCAATCAGCTTGTTCAGCCGGATCATGGCGTAGCGGTCCAGGCTGTTCATGTCCTTCACCGCCACCCGGTCCGCGGCGGGGTTGAAGCCGGTCAGGTTGCCGTGCAGGAACCGCAGGGTATTGCGGATTTTCCGGTATACCTCGGCGGTTTGGGTCAGAATATTGTCGGACAGCCGCTGGTCGGACTGGTAGTCCGCAGACGCCACCCACAGGCGGAGAATATCGGCTCCCAGCTTGTCGCAAACCTTCAGCGGGTCCACCGTGTTGCCCAGGGACTTGGACATTTTGCGGCCTTCCCCGTCCAGGGTAAAGCCGTGGCTCAATACGCCCTTGTAAGGCGCGCAGCCGTTTACGGCCGTACTGGTAATCAACGAGGAGTTGAACCAGCCGCGGTATTGGTCGGAGCCTTCCAGATACAGGTCCGCCGGGAATTGGAGCGCTTCGCGCTGCCCCAGCACCCCTGCATGGGAGGAGCCGGAATCGAACCAGACGTCCATAATATCCTTTTCCTTGCGAAACCGGTCATGGCCGCACTTGGGACATACGGAGCCGGCAGGCAGAAGCTCCGCCTCGTCGCGGATAAACCAGGCGTTGGAGCCTTCCTTGGCAAAAATACCGGCTACATGCTCAATCGTTGCTTCGTCCACATGGGAATGTCCGCAGGCTTTGCAGTAGAAGATGGGAATCGGCACCCCCCAGACACGCTGCCGGGAAATGCACCAGTCGCCCCGGTCGGCAATCATATTGTGCAGGCGGACCTCGCCCCAGGCAGGGGTCCATTCCACATTTTTGATCTCTCGCAGCATGTCGTCCCGGAAGCCGTCGATGGAAGCAAACCATTGTTCGGTAGCCCGGTACATCACCGGCTTCTTGGTGCGCCAGTCATGGGGATACTGGTGGACAATGGAGCTCTGCTTCAGCAGATGGCCGGATTCCGTCAGCATCTCCAGAATCATGCCGTTGGCTTTTTCATAATAGATGCCCTCAAAGCCCGGCGCTTCGGAGGTGAACTTGCCTTGATCGTCCACCGGCGAAAGCACGCCCAGATTGTAGCGCTGTCCCACCGCAAAGTCGTCCTCGCCGTGGCCGGGAGCCGTATGGACGCAGCCGGTGCCCGCTTCCAGCGTAACATGCTCGCCCAGGATCACCAGGGAGTCCCGGTCGTAGAAGGGATGGCGGCAGACCACATGCTCCAGCTCGGTTCCGGTAAAAGTCGCTTCTACAGCGTAATCCACCCAGCCGATTTCCTTGGCCGCCGCTTCCAGGAGCCCCTTGGCCAGCACATATTGCTTGCCCGCGGCATTCACCAGCGCATACTCGTATTCAGGATGCAGGGAGATGCCCAGGTTGGCCGGCAAGGTCCAGGGAGTAGTGGTCCAAATAATCAAGGAGGCGGTTTCCGGAAGCTTGCCCTTGCCATCCTTCACCTGGAAGGCCACATAGATGGACGGGGAGGTTTTCTCCTTGTATTCAATTTCCGCCTCGGCCAATGCGCTTTCGGAGGAGGGGGACCAATAAACAGGCTTCAGCCCCTTGTAAATATAGCCTTTTTTGACCATTTGGCCGAACAGGCGGATTTGCGCCGCTTCATATTCCGGCTGCAGGGTCAGATACGGATGCTCCCAATCGCCGCGCACCGCCAGACGCTGGAATTGCTTCTTTTGGCGCTCCACCCATTCCAGGGCGTATTCCTTGCAGAATTCGCGGAATTCGGAGATGCCCATTTTCTTGCGGTCCACCTTGCCGCTGTTGGTAATGGCCTGTTCAATGGGCAGACCGTGGGTATCCCAGCCCGGCACATATGGCGCATCAAAGCCGCTCATGGATTTGTAGCGCACCACAAAATCCTTCAGGGTTTTGTTCAGGGCGTGGCCGATGTGGATATCGCCGTTGGCGTAAGGAGGGCCGTCGTGCAGAATAAACTTGGGGCGCCCCGCATTCTTCTTCTGCACCTTTTCATAGATGCCGATTTCATCCCACCAGGCCTGTATCTTCGGCTCCGCCTGGGGCAGATTGCCCCGCATGGGGAAGCTGGTTTCCGGCAGATTCAATGTTTTGCCGTAATCTGTTTTCGGTTGGTCCATCATAAACTGACTCTCCTTTAATAAACAAAATAAAGACCTTCCATCCCCATAACAAAAGGGACGAGAGGTCTTATTCCCGCGGTACCACCCTCATAAAACCGTCTTCTCCACTTCGAGAAACGGCTTCACTCGTAGGATTGTTAACGGAATCACCCGATGCTCTATACTGGCCCTGACGGGGCGTTCCAGAGCATACTCCTGGAGGATATTCGGCGCTGTCCGGTTCCCGGGCTTCCACCAACTCCCGGGTCGCTGCGTAACGGAGCTTAAACGCGTACTTGTTCCAGTCATCGCAATCAACATATTCTAAAATCGATCAAGTTACCTCAGTATACCCTCTTCAAATTACGGAGTCAATGGACCGCCGCTCCCGCTCCTCGCTGCCCCGTCCCTCCAGCGTATCCCAGCTGTCCGCCTTGAGAAGCTCCAGCTGCGCTTCCAGCAGCGTCCGGAACCGGGTCCGGTAGATGGAAGCCTGCTTCTTCAGCTCTTCGATCTCCAGGGCAATCTTGCCCGACTTGACCAGGGCTTCATTGATAATCCGGTCCGCATTCTTCTCCGACTCGCGGATAATGAGCTGGGCTTCCTTCTTGGCATTGCCCTTCACCTCATCGGCCGCTTCCTGGGCCACGATGATGGTTTTGCTCAACGTCTCTTCAATATTGGTGAAATGGTTGAGACGGTCCTGAAGGGTTTGAATCTGGCTTTCCAGATCTTTATTCTCGCGGATTAAAGCCTCATAATCCTTGATGACCTGGTCCAGGAACTCGTTTACCTCATCCTCGTCATAACCGCGAAACGCATGACGGAACTCCTTGTTATGTATATCCAGCGGTGTTAATGCCATCCTTGCACCTCCAACGAAAATAGCCGATATTTCCAACCTATTCGACACCCTTGCGGGAATTCCTGCCGGACAGGAGCGCAAATCTTAGATATACCTGCCGATTTTTACGCGGACCCGGCCTTTTTTGGTTATGCCCTCTATCTCCAGCACCTTAAAGCGGCCAAATCCCTGCAGGGAAACCACATCGCCGTCCTTCAATTGGGCGCTGGGGTCCTCCTCCACTTTCCAATTGAGGCGGCAGCGGCCGGCTTTGATGGGAATGAGCACCTTGGCTCTGGACAGATGCCACACATCCCCGGCAATCCCGTCAAGACGCAGGGAAGCCACAGACAAGGACATTTCCTCCAGCTTGGTTTCCGCTGTCCGCAGATCGGAGACAGGCAGAATAGACGTGCTCACCCCTAACCGGTGCACCTGGAACAGATTCATGCTGAAATAATCGGCAATCTCCCGGGCCACAAGAATATGGCAGGCATCCCCCAGTACATGGATGTCCCCCACCTTGTCCCGCTTGACGCCCAGCCCCAGAATGGAGCCCATAAAATCGCCGTGCTCCAGCTCGGCAAACCGGCTATCCGGAGAGGTGATTTCCAGCACTGCAATGCCCATCTCCTCCTCTGCCGGGTCCCGGTAGGAAGGGGCAATGACCGCCCGTCTGCGCTCCGCTCCAGCGTAACCGCCGTCCAGATGCAGATTCACATCCGCCCTGTTGGCCAAGGATTCGACAATGAAGCACTGCCGCGGATCAAGGAAATCCGTCCGTTTGACCGTGTGGTTCTCGGCCCGTTGGACCCAGTCCCAGGCCTTGTCCACAAATCCCTTCTCGTCCTCGTGAAAATGCCCGTACCATTCCCGCTCCATAAGAAAGCCCCCCAGCCTACAGGCCAAAAGGGCTCAGAATCAGTCCGAGAACGGCTTTAATGCCCTCCGCTACAAATTCCAGCGCAATCAGCGCCACGATGGGCGAAATATCCAGCATGCCGCCAATGGGCGGGATAATCTTGCGGAAGGGTTTCAGGTAAGGCTCCACCAGCTTGCCCAGCCATTCGCCCACGAAGCTTTCGCGGACATTGGGTAGCCAGGACATGAAGACGTACGCAATAATCATGAAGTAATAAATCGTCTTGAGGGAATCAATAGCATTGTCAATCAACATCTTCACCCCGGTCTGCTAGTATAAAATTACAGGTTGTCCGCCTCCGCCGAATCGGAAATCACTCCGAGAATATCCACATTATCCGGCGTACACAGAAAAATATTCGGTCCGACCTTGGTAATCGTCCCATTCAAAGCATAAACGGTTCCGCTGAGGAAGTCCACTATCCGGATCGCCTGATCCTGCCGGGCCTTGTGAAGATTCACCACCACAGAGCGGCGGGAGCGCAGATGATCGGCAATATCCTGGGTATCCTCGTAATTGCGCGGCTCGCTCATAATCATTCTCATATTCTTCTGGGAATGAATGCTCACCACATTGCCCTTATTTCTACGGGCCTCGAACGGATTGGTTTCAGGCTCCTCATGATGCTCCGCCACCTGCTCCCGCTCAATGATCTCCTCTTCCTCCTGCAGGCCGATAAAGTTCATAATGCGGTTCATAACGCCCATTTTAGCATTCCTCCTTATGACGTGGATAATAACAAATCCTGACGGATTTCCGGGAGCCCGGGCGCGGCGGCCTTCAATTAGCTGCGGTCGCCAACCAGAACCGTTCCCAAACGGATATAAGTAGCCCCTTCTTCAACCGCGACTTCAAAATCTCCAGACATTCCCATGGAAAGCTCATTGATTGCATATGGTAAAATCTGTTTTTCATTCAGTTGATCGCGCAGCTCCCGGAGCCTGCGGAATACCGGTCTGGCGCTGTCAGCGCCCCCCTCCAGCGGCGCCATGGTCATGAGGCCCACGATGCGTATGTATGGCAATTCCGCCAGCTGTCGGGCAAACTCCTCCAAACCTTCCGGGGCCAGGCCATGTTTGCTCTCCTCGCCGGAAACATTCAGTTGGATGAAGCAGTTAACCGGCGCGAGCCCAAGGGCTTCGGCCTTCCGGTTCAGCTCCTCCGCCAGCGACAGCCTGTCCAAGGAATGGATATAAGGAAACTTGCCGATGACATCCTTAACCTTATTAGTTTGCAGGCTGCCGATAAAATGCCAAACCGCCCGCTCCCCAATCGCCTCCCATTTGGGCTTTACGTCCTGCCAGCGGTTCTCGCCAATGTCCGTAAGCCCCGCAGCCAGCACCGCCTCCGCCACCTCCAGGGAGGTGTACTTGGTTACGGCAATGATGGTGACCTCTTCCGGCTGCCTGCCGGAACGGCGGCATGCCGCATCTATCCGGCTGCGTATGGCAGCCAATCTGCCTTCCATATCCATTCCAATGTCTCCTTCAGCCACTCTGTGCAACAAAACCGATCCATGCAGCCATCCGCCCCGTCCGCCCGTTTTCCTTCCGGTGGGAGAAAAACCGGGAACCGGCACAACTGGTGCACAACTTAGTCATTTCGATATGTTGCGGCAAAATTCCTGCTTCTATCATAATTTTCCGGTTTATTTCTTGCAAGTTCAGCATGAATTTCCCCGCATTGGCCGGGTTCGGACGAAAAAAGGGCTCTCCCTGGAGCCCGGTTTGGGCGGTTACGCTGCCGATCACGCGGTCATCCACTTCATAGCAGCAGGCTCCGATGGAGGGTCCGATGGCAGCGTGAAGAGCGGCGGGGCGGGTGCCGAAGGCTTGCCCCATGGCTTCTGCCGTCCGGCGGGCGATCTGCTGTACCGTCCCTTTCCACCCGGCATGGGCCAGTCCGATTGCCTCATGGACGGGATCAATGAAATACAGAGGCACGCAATCGGCGAACAGGGCGGCCATCATAATTCCCCGGCCCGCGGTAATAAAAGCGTCCGCCTCCGGGAATGCATCGGCCTGGGCGAGAGTCCCCCGCCCCCTGTGGGCAGGCTCCACCAGCTGCACACGGGCGCCATGGACCTGCTCACCGTAGGTCCACGCCTCAAGGGGCGTTCCCAGTGCCCCCGCCAGCAGCCTTCGGTTGTCCACCACCGCAGCCGGTTCATCGCCCACGTGCAGGCCCAGATTGAGTGTGGCATAAGGAGCGCGGCCGACGCCGCCGTTTCTTCCCGTAAATCCGGCCGAGACGCCGGGGAACCGGTTCAGCCAGTTATCGATCCGGTACAGCTCCACGCCATTTTCTGCAATATGTTGAATGAAAGGTTCCATAATTCCTCCTGAAAGCATGCTCGCTGCCAAAATAAAGCTTCCTCATTATACCACGAACGGGGTTGCTTGAAGCATTCGGGCCCTATCATCACCGCTTGGGCTCTCACCCGGATTTTCCCCCGTGAATTCCAGCAGGTACCGTCCAGGGAGGGGCCTGCGATCCAACCCGATCCAAGTTGATGAACTTGATTTTTCATATATAAATGACCACTGATGCCCCAATTTGAGTGTTTATATATGAAAAATCATCTATAAATTACCCCTGGCGCCCCTTTTGCTGTGATTGTATATGAATTTTCATACACGAGTTGCCTCCAGGCCCGATTTCATGAAATTATATGCGAAATTTCATACCCGGCACCCCTGCACAAACAAGCCGCAGGACAGGCGGCAGCATATGCCGGACGCCTACCTGTCCCTGTGGTTAGACCGCCCGTAGTCCCGGTCTCTTTCCCGTTCCCTGTCTCTGTCTCTGTCCCTGTCTCTGTCACGGTCGTCCTCGTCCCGGTAAAGCCGGGTATCGTCCAGCTTCACCAGAATCACATCCATGCCGATCTTGACGATGTTCCGCCAGGGGATGACCACCTCCGCGCCGCCTCCCCAAAAACCAAACAGCTTGCCTGAAGCCGGCACAACAATGGACTCAATGCGCCCCTGCCGCAGATCCAGCTCCAGATCATTCACCGTGCCCAGCTTTTTCCCATCCACAATATTAATGACATCCTTGGACTGAAAATCGGAAATCTTCATGGCCATATCACCACCACTGATCCTTTTCAAGGTTGGATTCGCACAAGGCCGCGAGGGGCAGGCTATTACCCATTATATGAGCCGTCTGGGCAAAATGTCCGGTAACCGGATAACTTTCTTTGCATACCCGCCCATAACGCCGCGGAGCGCAACCCTTCAGCAAAAAAGCATCCTCCGGCCGCAAGGCCGGAGAATGCCTGTTACATATCCGTTATATATATTGCGTCCTGTTCTCACAGGCTTCATATTGAAGCCGGAAGCCGCCGCCTGCGGTCAGGCGCAGCTCCGCTTCATCAAACCGGGGCGACAGGCTGCGGCAATAGGCCATAAAAACCTCCAGACTGCCGTACTCCTCCTCCGAGCCGCATTGGCACAGATAGGCCGAGCGCCGGGAAGCCGCCCGCTGCTCGCAGTTCATAAGCAAGTCGTGATGGGCAACCAGCGGAGCGCTGCACCAGACCCCCACGTAGCCCCCGCCCTTTTGCCCAAACAGCCAGCCGTCCTGCTTCTCCGTCCGCTCCAGCTTCTCCTGCGGGAAGTACAGATGGGTAAACCCGATGGGATGGCGCTCGCCGATCACATAGATCGCCCCGAGCAGGCTGCCCTCCTGCCGGACAGCGGGCATAATCCCGTTGCCGTACCAATAGCCGGGCCGCATGCCGCCGTCATCCGCCGCCTCGCCGGGATGATTGGCAAACACCAGCGTTTCCGCGTCCAGGGCCGCCGACCACATATGCTGCTGGTATCCATAGACCCCCGGCTCGAAGCGGGTAGTCCCATGGAAGCTTTCATTCAGCGATTTCACATAGGCGTTGGATTCCATGTCCGCTCCCGGCTCCAGCAACACATTTTCCCAAAAGCGCGGCGTTGGGTCCATCCGCGGGGACTGGACGGAGGTCAGGGCATAATCCTTCTTTTTCAGCAGCTTCACCCAGGCATTCCCGGCCTGGTATTCCAGATCCGCATCCCGGGCCATCAGAGGGGCCAGCTCTCCGGCTGGGCGGTAGCGGCTGTTCATCAGGAATGCCATCCACTCGCTGTTCCCGTACGGCGTCTGCGGATTAGCCAGATGGACCAGGGACTGCACCGCCTGGGTAAAGGGCAGAATGACCGAACGGTATACCCGCCCCTGCGGAGCAACCATGGTACCCCGGAAGGTATGGAGGGCAATCTGCCGAAGCATCCGGTCAAGCAATCCGGAAGCCCGCCCGGCCTCCGGCGCTTCCATAAAATCCGCCGCATTCAGCAAAGCGCCGAAGGTCACACACATATAGTCGCCGCTTAAAAATTCCTCAAACCCGTACTCCTCCACATCGTCCAGCCATTGCCGCACCCGGTCCAGAGCCACCGCGCTGACCTCCGCACCGGTCCGGCCCGACCGGAGGAAAAGCCTGTCCGGAAACCGCTTGCCCGCCATATACGCGCAGACATAAAACATCAGGGCATGGTTCTCGCTCCAGAAGCACATGCCGTCCGCGCCATCCTCCGTCATCCAGTAGCGGTAGGCGAGAATCACCCGCTCCGCTTCCGGCTGCAATTCTTCGGGGAGAAGGGAAAACTCCAGCATCCGCAGCAGCCCGGCCAGGAAAAAATCCGAGCAGTCCTCCCGCCGTTCAATCCGGCCAAGAGCCGCCCGGAGATGCTCCATGTCGCAAAGGCCGGGAAGCCCCATGATCCGCCGGGCCAAAGCATAGAACAAGCCGAACCGCAGCGGCCGGTATTCCCCCTCCGCCCCGATGGCGGCCAGCTCCCGGAACATGCGCCGGATATGCCCTTCCCTGCCGCTCCACCCCGTCTGCGACCCGCCGTTCTGCCCCCTCTGCGCCTCCCCGCCGCTCTGCCTTGTCTGTGCCCCGCCACAGCCTCCCGGCGGCTCCACTCCGGCAGGCCGCTTGTTGTGCAGCAGTTCAATCCTCCTGGACCGTCTGCCCCCCTCCGTCTCCCCGTAAATCACGGCCATCGCCCGGTCGGAGCGCAGCTCCACCGCTTCCGCCCCGGTGATATCCTCCGCTTCCTCCATAACCGAATCCTCTTCATAGGCCAGCCATACGGCGCAGGGAGGCTCCGGGGGAAGCAGCAGCCTTCCCTGCTCCAGCCCCAGACCCCACAGCCACCGGTCCAGCTCCAGCATCGGCCGGGCCCGCTCCCCATCGGGCAGCCGGAAGCGGACTTGGCCCATCTCCCCCTGAAGCTCCACGCCCATGATGTTCCTCGTATCCCGGATAGCCAGATTCTGCATCCGCAGGATCAGCAGATTTTCTCCCGGCTTAAGCTCAAGGCGCAGCTCCAGCCTGCGGATGGGCTTGTAGACCGGCTCATCCACAGCCGCCGCCAGCCTGCCGTTCAGCCAGACCTCCACGGCGGCATAGGTCCAGAGGACCGCCGGCACCGCCAGCTCCGTCCCCGCCTCCAAGACGGCCGAGGCCAGCAGCTCCACTCTGTGGGGCGTCGGGGAAAACAGCGGGAAGCTGATAAAGCCTCCCGCCGTCCGGCACAGCTCCCACGGCGTCCCCAGCTCGCTCACTCCGCCCAAACGAATGCTGCCCGAAGGGGCCGGTCGGCCGCCGCGCCGGGCAACAATGGAGCGGAGGCGCTTTTCGTAGCGGAGCTGGTTTTTGTCCGGGGGCCCTTCTTGCCATTCTGTCAATACGGGACCCGATATCAGATAATAGGGAATAAACCGGCCGGCCGCACAGGACATGTCTTCATGCTTTATGGCTGCCATGCTCTCCTCCGCCTCTCTTCTGTCTCTTTGCGCTTCAAGCGTTACTTTTCCTTGTCCGCACAGGCCTGCTTGAACTCCGACGGGGTTAGGCCCGTGTGCTTTTTGAACAGCTCGCTGAAATATTGCCGCCCCTCATACCCCAAAGCAAGGGCAATATCCTGCACCGCCCCGCCTCCGCCAGCATGTCCTTGGCCCGCTCCATCCGCTCCGCCGTGACAAACTGGCCCACCGGGGTTCCCGTGACTTTCTTGAACAAATTGGCAAAGTAGCTGCCGCTGAGATACACCAGCCGGGCATAATCATTCACCGTCTTGTTTTCGTCGAGATGGCTGCGAATATAAACGATTACCTGCTCCACCAGATGATTGGCGGCATCCGTATGCTTTTGCTCCAGCAGACGGCATCCCGTCCGACACAGCTCCTTCAGGGCTTCCCGCAGCTCCCGGAGAGATTGGAAGGGGGCATCCTTCAGGCGGTGGGCCTGCTTCTCCAGGGGCTTCATCTCCTCGGGAGACAGCTTCTCGGCAAACACGCGGTTGATCAGAAAGGCCAGCTCGTAATAGCGGCCCTTCATCATCTCCGGCGTCGGCGTCACCCCGTTCACATCGGCGGCAAACAGCTCCTCCAGTTGCTCCTCCGCCTTGGACAGGTTCCCGGAGCGCAGCAGGTAGAACAGCTCCTTCTCCTTTTCCGCGGAATACTGGGGCGCGGCATCATCCATGGGCTGCACATTCCGGTAGCTGAACACACTGTTGCCCCCGGCGTAGAAGTTATAGGAGAGAGCCGTTCTGGCCTGGCTGTAGGAGTAGAAAATATCATGAATCTGCTCCACCGCCTCCCCGATTCCCAGCGACACGGTAAATTTGGAGTATTGGGCGATATTCTCCCGGCACAGCTCCGCCAGCGCTTCGGCCGTGCAAGCGGCGGCCGGGTTGAAGACGGCGACAAAACGGTTGGTGTGGTCCCGGAAAATAAAGCCCCTGGTAACGCTGCGGATGGTCTCCTCCAAAATATTGTGCAGGGTGAAGCGGATCAGCTCCACCTCCTGGACGGGCGCGGACAGGGTCCGCTCGGCAAAGCCGTCGATTTCCGCAAGCATCACGGTAAAGCCCTGCCGCTCCAGATCAATGCTGAGGAAGTCCCACCGTTTGGCGGCCTGCTCCGCCGGAGCGGGATACTGCAGCAGCAGTTGGAAATACTCCTGGCGCAGATAAGGCATACTTTCCCGCAGCTTCCGCTCCATGTCCCGGTACTGCTTCTGCTGCCGGGTCTCCTCCTCGATAGCCGCCTTGGCCTTCAGGACAATATCCACAATCTGCCCCGGATGAAAGGGCTTGATCACATAATCAAAGGCGCCCAGCCTAACCGCCTGCTGCGCATACTCAAAATCCGTATAGCCGCTGATAAAAATAATTTTCATCCCCGGGCATTCCGGCTCCAGCTCCTTCATCATGGCCAGTCCGTCCAGCCGCGGCATGCGGATATCCGTCAGCACAATATGGGGCTTGGTCCGGAGAATCAGCTCGCGCCCGGCCAACCCGTTGCCGGCCGTCCCTGCAACCGTTATGCCGTGTTCGGCCCAGGGGATGCCCAGGGAAATGCCCTCCACCACATCGGGAATGTCATCGATAATGCACAGTCTGATTTCCTCTGTCATGCCGACGCCTCGCCTTCAATGGGAATCGTAATCACGGCCTTGGTGGACTGGAACGGATCGCTTGAGAAGGCCAAATCCGCCTGTTCTCCGTGGAGCAGCTTGAGCCGTCCGTATACATTTTTCAGAGCGTAGCTTTTTTGGGCAGGCTCCTTCTGGAGCATTCCCGCCGTTACCGCCCTGACATCCAGGCCCGCCCCGTTGTCCTCCAGCTCCAGCAGAAGAAAGCGGCCGGAGCGCCTGGCGGAAATCCGGATGAAGCCCTGGCCCTCCAGCTCCCGGAAGCCGTGGAGGATAGCATTCTCCGCCAAAGGCTGGAGAATAATCTTCGCCACCTGAAGCTCCAGAAGCGATTCGTCCTCCACCGCAATTTCGTAGCGGAACAATCCCCTGTAGCATTGCTGCTGCAAGTTCAAATAATGGCGGACATGCTCCAGCTCCTTCTCCAGCGTGGTGAGCTCGCTGCCTCCGTTTAGCCCCAGCTTGAACAGGAGGGAGAGGGAATTGATCATTTCCGTCACCTCCTGGTTCCGGGAGGAAACGGATTTCCAGATCATGGCGTTCAGTGTGTTGTAAAGAAAATGGGGATCGATCTGGGCCTGGAGCGCCTTGATCTCCATCCGCCGCTTTTCCCCCTCCGCCAGCTTCACCTCATCGATCAGGGTTTCCAGCTGCTCCAGCATCCGGTTGAATTTATGCCCCACCTGGGTCACTTCATCATCGAACTTGCTGGCGAACCGGACATTCAGACGGTTGTTCTCCACCTGGCGCATCATGCCTTGCAGCCTGTGCAGCGGCTTCAGGAGAAATCCCGACATGCCGTTGGCGGCCAGCAGAGCCGCCAGGGTGCAGACGCCCATAATCAAAAGCGAGGTGGTTTTGATTTTGTTTACGTTCTTGAGCAGCAATTGCTGATCCTGGATGCTGACCATCACCCAGTCCGCCGCCAGATCAAGCCTGGCGTAATTGGCCAGGTTGGTTTTGCCGTCCGCCTCCAGCTTCAGAAAGCCGCGTTCATTCTCCCGGAGGCTTTGCAGGAGCTGCGGGTTATCGGGCAGTCCCCCCGCTTCGCCCAGCCTCATAACCGGCAGGCCGGTGGTCCGGGACACCAGATAATAGCCCCTCGCTCCCCCGGGCAAACCGTCCGTCACCAAAGAGCGGAGCACCTCCTCCTTCATGTTGACCAGCACATACACCCCGCTGACGCTTACATCTGTGATCGGCTTCATGACCAGCGTTATGACCTGCCTCCGATCCATAAACAGAGGGTCGGTGTGGCTTTCCACCCACATCACCTGATTCATGTCGGGAATTCTTGACCCGAACAGGGTATTTTCCAAACGGACGCTGGGGGTGCGCAGGTCGCTGGTGGCGAACAGCTCGCCGATGGGAGTGGAAATCAGCACCGAAGCCACGGACATATCGGTGAGCTTCATCTGGGCCAGAGGAATTTGCAGCTCCGTCAGCCGCTGGTAATAGGAGCCGGGCGAAGCGGCGTATATGTCGTTCATGGTGGTTTTGAACGGATCGCTGAGCATCATGGAGGAGGTGGCGACAATGGCGTTTTTTAGCCGCTCATTCAACAGCTGGGCCGACTTATTCAAGGTGTTTTGGGCGGAAACGGCAGCCTCCTGCTCCGTGGAGCGGTAGGCAATCCAGTAGGAAACCAGCCCCGTCAGGGCGCTGGCGGAAACGGCAAGCAGCAGAAACGACAGCAGCAGCCTGCGGCGCAGGCTCAGCCGGTAATACCATTTTTTCATGGCGGGAGCCTCCTTTCCGCAGGCCGGGAATGGGAACAGACGCGCCGGGGAAGGCCAACGCGTCTATTGCCGGGTCATTTGTTACTTGGCCATGCTGCCCTGAAGGGCGGCGGAATCAAAGCCGGGATTGGCGGCGGCTTTGGTGTCGCCCGCTTCCTTGGCTTTTTTCAGGCCGGCATTGTAGCGGGTGGTCAAATCCTGCAGAATAGCGGTGGCGTCGCCGCCCTCCAGGATATACTTAATGACGGCGTTGCCTGTTTTCACACCCTCCACCTTGGCTTCCGTCGCCGATACCGGGGTGGGGGAATACAAAGCGTCATATTTGGTGGGCAGGAAGCCTGCAATGCCGGGAATGGACGGCTCAGCGGCGGCGCTGTTCACATCGGGCACAATGGAGATGCCGTAGCCCTTCTCGTGGTAATCCTTCTGCACCTCCTGGCTGTACAGGTATTCCATGAACTTCCAGGCCGCTTCCTTGTGCTTGGTATTCTTGTTCATGCCGATGTAATTGCCGGCCAGTACGGACACGGTTCCGGTACGGCTGCCGTCAATAGTGGGAGGCAGCGCGGAGTCCCAGTTGATCTTGGTGGGGAACTGGCTCTGGTACACGCCGGGTTCGCCGGAGTGGTTGAAGTACATGCCGATCTTGCCTGCGGCAAACTGCGCCCGCAAGGGGTCAATATCCAGGGATTCCACGCCGGGCAGCAGGCTGCCGTCCACCTTCATCTGGCGCAGCCCCTCCAGGAGCGGCTTGTATACGCTGAAATCATATTCGCCTGTTTTATAGTTATAGCCGTCGATGGTGGAGGTTCCGGAGAGCGACATAATGGGATTGGCAATCCGGGTGAAGGCGGAGGATGCGCTTTTGAAGTTCCCGGCGAAGCCGTAGGCCCCGATGTCCTTGTTGGCTTCGGTAATTTTCTTGGCGTAATCCACCATCTCGGCGATGGTTTTGGGCGGTTCGGTCAGCCCCGCTTTGGCGAACAGATCCTTATTGTAGATCAGCCTCCACAGCTGTCCGGTGCTGGGCAGGGAATAGGTCTTGCCGTCGAAGGTATTGGCTTCCGCCACCATCAGCTTGCTGAAACGGTCCTTCATCTGGCTGCTCATCAGTTCATCCAGGGGCATCAGATAGCCTTTTTTGACAAAGCTGACAAAATCGGTGGTGCGGAACACATCGGGGGCCTGGTTGCTGGCGAAGGCAATATCCACGGACTGGGTAAAGTTGTCCGCCATCACCGTCATTTCCACTTCAATATCCGGGTTATTCTTGTTGAAGGTCTCGATCACTTGCTTGATGTAGTCGGCGTCATGGCGGTCGATGGTCCAGTAGGTGATTTTGGTTTTCTCCCCGCCTGCGGCAGAAGCGGACGGGCTGTTCTGGGCCTGGGAGCCGTCAGAGCCTCCGCCCCCGCAAGCCGCAAGGGATGCGGCCAGAGACAAGCTCAGCAAAGTGCCTGCAACTTTCATTTTCATGTCTGTAACCCTCCTAGTATGAAATTATTATATGAATAACATTCGGCGAGCCGCAAGGCTTGCTTCCTGGTGGCTCCGGTCAGCCCTTGACGGCTCCGGCCGTCACTTGCATAAAGGATTTGCTGGCGAAAAGATAGACAATCAGGACGGGCAAAAAGGCAATGCACGCGCCTGCCATCATCAGCTGGTTCTCCGCCGCGGCGCCGATGCCGTAGCGCAGATTGGCCAGGCCGACAGTCAGCGTCTGAAGCTTGGGGTTGGTCATGGTGAAGACCAGGGGCAGAATATATTCGTTCCAGGCGCCCCGGAAGGTGAACAGCGCCGTTACCGCCAGCGCCGGGCGCAGGAGCGGCAGCACAATCCGGAAAAAAACCGAATAGAAGTTGCAGCCGTCGATATAAGCCGCCTCATCCAGATCCCTGGGAATGGCCCGGAAGAAGCCGATGAGCATAAAGAAGATAGAGGCGTGGGCGCTGATGAGAATCAGAATGACGCCCCATAGGGATTTGTTCAGGCCAATGGCCACCATCAGGTCAAACTGCGGCCGCAGCACAACGGCGCCGATGGAGATGAACATGGTGCTGGCCTGAAGCGTGACATAGATTTGCTTGCCGGGGAAGCGGTTGCGGTCCACCGCGTAGGCAGCCATTGCCGTAACCAGCAGAGTGCCCACGGTGACGGCGATGCTGACATAGAAGCTGTTCCACATGAACCGGCCGAAATTGGCCTGCTTCCAGGCGGTGGCATAGTTGGAGAATTGCCAGCTGGAAGGGAAGAAGGTGGCTCCCGAGGTCAATTCCGCGTTGGTCTTGAAGGAGCCGAGAATGGCCATGGCTACCGGCAGCAGGGTAAACAGGGCGATGATCACAAGAAACACCCACATGATGCTTTTGCCGCCGCGGGCGCCGATCCTTAAGCCCTGCCGGCGTTCTTTTGTTGACATAACGCATCGTCCTCCTATTCCTGGCTCAGCCTGTTGGACATATAGAAGTACAGGCCGGTGATGATGCCTACAATAATGGCGGTGACGAAGCCCACAGCGCTTCCGTATCCCAGCTGCTGCACCGTGGTGGAGGTGGTGGATACGGGGAAAAACAGCTTGTACACGTACAGGTACATCACCTCTGTTTTGCCGAAGGGGCCGCCCTCGGTCATAACCATGATGCTTTCATAACCCTTCAGCGCCGTGATAATGGCCAGCATAATAATCATTTGCAGCACGCGGCCCAGCATGGGAATGGTGATGTACCAGAACTTCTGCACCGCGTTGGCTCCGTCCAGGGAGGCGCTTTCATAAATATCCTCCGGTATTCCCTGCAGCCCGGCGATAAACAATAGCATATAGTTGCCGATGGCGCCCCATACGGCGGTAATGATCACCGTCAGCATGGCATATTTGGGGCCCAGCCAATCCAGCGGGGACAGCCCGAACCTGACAAGAAGCTGGTTCAGCATCCCGTTGAAGGAATTGAAGAGGGAGAAGAATACAATGGCCATGACCGAGGAGCTGATAATCGTGGGCATAAAGTAGACCGCCCGCAGAAAGCTCCTGCCCTTAAGCCCCCGGTTCAGGATCACCGCCAGGATCAGGGAAATGGGCAGGGTGACGATGATTTTGCCCCCGGCATAGATGAAGGTGTTGTACACCGCATGCCAGTATTCCTGGTCCCGGAAGAGCCGGGCGAAATTGTCCAGCCCGATATACTTGGGAACGCCGTAGCCCTGGTAATCAAAAAACATATACCGCAGCGCCCAGGCAATCGGATAGATGCCCAGCACAAGAGTCAGAAACAGACTGGGAAAAATAAACACGTACGAGTTAAAAAGCTGAAGCCTTGTTTTCATGGGGCCCTGTCTCCTTCCTTCCGTTCGTCGTACCTTGAGTATAAAGCAAGATGCGGCGCAGGCAGGAAGGGCAAAGCAACTGTTGCGCATACGACAATCCAACTATTCTTCCAATAACGGCGGACAACAAAAACCCGGCTTGCGCCGGGCTCCTTTATAGCGGATGCTTTCGATGCTGGCTTTTCTTCCGAAAAGCCCTTAGCTTATGCTTACGATGTGGGCTTTTCTCACGAAAAGCCCTTAGCGGATGCTTTCGATGCTGGCTTTTCTTCCGAAAAGCCCTTAGGAGTTTATGATTTCACATGTTTTTGCATCTGCGAGATGGCCGATTTTTCCAGCCGCGAGACCTGAGCCTGTGAGATGCCGATCTCATCCGCAACCTCCATCTGTGTTTTTCCTTCAAAGAAACGCATGGACAGGATCATTTTTTCCCGGTCGTTCAGCTTGCGCATTCCTTCACGGAGCGCAATGCCTTCGATCCAGGAAATGTCCTTGTTCTTGTCGTCGCTGATCTGATCCATCACATAGATGGGGTCGCCGCCGTCATGGTAGATGGGCTCAAACAGGGATACCGGGTCCTGAATCGCATCCAGTGCAAACACCACATCCTCTTTGGGAACATTCAGCGCCTCGGATATTTCGTAAATCGTCGGCTCCCGGGAATTCTGGTTGGTCAGGCTGTCGCGCACCTGCAGCGCCTTATAGGCAATATCCCGCAGGGACCGGGAAACGCGAATGGGATTGTTGTCCCGGAGATACCGGCGGATTTCACCGATGATCATGGGCACGGCATAGGTGGAAAATTTAACGTTTTGGCTCAGGTCAAAATTATCGATGGCCTTCATCAGACCGATGCAGCCTACCTGGAACAGGTCATCCACAAACTCTCCCCTGTTGTTGAAGCGCTGAATCACGGACAGGACCAGCCTGAGGTTGCCGTTGACCAGCTTTTCTCTGGCCAAGCGGTTGTTTTTCTCCTGCAGCTCGACGAATAATTCCCGCATTTCCGCGTTGGTAAGGACGGGCAGCTTGGATGTATCAACGCCGCATATCTCGACTTTATTTCGGGTCATCGTGATTACCTCCCAAGGAGAAACATTACTGTTCATTATCTCCTGGGATGGGTTTTTTATGCGTATGGAGACTTACACCATATAACGGGCTTCCTTGCCCGCCTCGTCGATATAGTCAATCACCGTCTTATTGGTTTTCAAATCGATGAACAAGGTGCAGACCTGCTGTTCCTTGCGCCATTGAAGCCGGATTTCATCCTCAGCGGAGTCAAGCACGCGGAACTCGCCGTCGAAGGCTGCATACTCGTTGCGGAAGCGGATCAGCTGCAGGAGCCGCCGCACAACCGGCTTCTCCAAGGACTGGCCGATTTCCTCCATGCTGAAGTTATGGCGGTTGATCTCCCGGCCTTCTCCCGTCCGCTTCACGCCTTCCTCATCATTTTCCCCGGCAAGGAGCCCCACATAATAAACCTGCGGGATGCCCGGCGCGAAGAATTGGATAGCCCGGGCTGCCAAATAGGCATCGTCCTCGCTGTTCAGCACGGAATAATAGGAGCAGCGGATCTGGTGGACATCGAAGCCGTCCTCCCCTTTATGCCCCTCGGACAAAATCAGACTCAGATTGGCGCCGCGCTCCAGACAGGTGTCCACCACCCGGCGGGCTTCCTTGGTATCGATCAGACCGTCCAGGTCCGGCTTCACCGGAATGCCGTCATGACAGTCCAGCATGGTGAACTGCTTGGCCGGCCGGTTCCGCAAATAGGCAAGCAGGTCCGCTGAAGACTTGTTCAGCAGCGTGTCCAGAATCCGGTACGGAAGGATAAAGTCATAAATCCACAAACCATGGTCCGCCAGCTTGTACTGGATGCTGTAGTGGGAATGAACCTCCGGAAGCAGCTCAATATCCAGGGACTGGGCCAGCTCCTTAATCCAATCCAGGAATTGATAAATATCCGGCTCCACGAAGAAGCAGCTGGTGCCCAGCTTCTTGATGACATACCCCACCGCATCCAGCCGGACAATCCTCACATTGTTTTTCTTGAAATTGTAAAAAAACTCCGCAAGCAGCGCCTTCACCGCTTCGGAATGCACATCAAGGTCAATTTGCTCGGACGGGTCCGTTTTGCCGAAGGTGGTCCATACCCGCTCCTCCTCGCCCGTCTCTTGAATGGTGAAGGTGGAGTAAGGCAGCGGACGGCGCAGAAACATCTTGCCGATATCGGCCTGCACAGGCTTGCCGTCGGGCCAGAGCTTATCTAGGGTAATAAACAGCTCCGCGTATTTGGATTTGCGCCCCTGCCGCAGGAAATCCTGGAAGTATTCCGACTGTCTGGAGATATGGTTGACCATCAGGTCCACCAGCACGTCGAAGCGTTCCCCGATAGCCCGGATATCCTCCCAGGCTCCAAAGCTTGGTTCGATTTCCAGATAGGTTAGAGGCGCGAACCCCCTGTCTCCTGACGAAGGGAACGGAGGAAGAATATGAACTCCGCCTTTAAATATATCGGCAAAATGGGTTTCCAGCACCTGCCGCAGGGATTGCAGGCTGCCTCCCAAGGAATCGGGATAGGTAATCAGTTGAACTTGATTTTTGAGTCCCATACTAAGCGTTAGCCTCCTTTAATCCGTACATGGCTTGGAGCTCCTCCAGCGGAGGAAGCTCCACAACCGCACCGGTATATTTCAGCTTGTAGGCGCTCACCGCAAATCCGGCGGACAGGGCCTGCCGGATGGGGAGCCCTTTTACCACCGCCGCATAAAAGCCTGACCAGAACGCGTCTCCGGCCCCGGTTGTATCCACCACCTCCGTGGCCAAGGTCGGCATCCGCAGCATCCCGCTGCTGTTGGCAATCAGCGCCCCGTCCTTGCCCAGAGTCAGGATCACCAGTTTGGCTCCAAGAGCCAGAAACTTGGCGATCTGGTTCTCGGGACTGTCCGGCCCGAACAGCCGCTCGGCATCGTCCTCCGACGGTTTGACGATATCGGCCAGGCCGATGATGGGCTTAAGCACAGCCAGCCCGTCCTCGCCCTTCTCCCAGATCATCGGATGATAATTGGGATCGAAGCACACCAGAACGCCCAGCTCCCTGGCTTTTTTGATCACCTGCAGGATGGTGCGGCGGGCCGGCATACGCGAGACAGGCCAGCAGGAAAAGTGGACAATCTTGGATTCGGACAGGATTTTTTCCAGCGCCCCTGTATACTCCAGGTGGTAATCCGCTTCCCGGTAAAAAATCGGAACGGGGGTGGCGGCGCTTTTGTTGACCACCACCATGCTGGTGGCATAATCCACCTGCTGGATGCAGCGGGTGTCGATGCCGGCCCGCTCCAATTGGGCGATGAGGAAATCTCCCAGCCGGTCGCGGCCCACTGCGGAGGAGACAAAAGGACGGATGCCCAGCTTTTTGACATTCATGGCGATATTGGAGGGAGAGCCTCCAAAGTAGGAATGGTAGCCCTGATTCCCCAAGCCGCCCGGATCATACTCATCGGAGATCATATCAATCAGAAGTTCGCCTACGGTTAGAATATCGTTGGTTCGGTCAGGAAAAACAATACATTCATCCAGTTTCATTGTGACGGGCCTCCCGGGTCATTCCGCATGTAATAGGTACACTCTTGCTTCGTGGGGACGCAGCAGAATCCGCCGGAGCCGCTTCAGGCCATGCTCCTCATAATTGGACAGCAGCAGCCGGGCTTGTTTTATTTCAAGTCCCGGAGGAAGCCTGAGCATCGCCTCTTCCGGGAACATATTCACAATAACCAGAAGTGTTTCTTGGGCAAGGGTTCGGGTGTATGCGTAGATTTGCTTGTGCCGCGGAAGAATCAGATCATACCTTCCGTATACGGCAACCGGATGTGCTTTCCTCAGCCGGATCAGACTTTGGTAATAGCTGAAAACCGAATTAGGGTCTCCCGCCTGCGCCTTGACATTGATCCGCCCGTAGTTGGGATTCACCTTCAGCCAGGGTGCGCCCTTCGTAAATCCGGCCTGGGGACTGTCATCCCACTGCATGGGAGTCCGGGAATTATCCCGTCCGTTTTGCCAGATCGGCTCCATAATCGCTTCATGGGGCTTTCCCTTGGCAAGCTCAAGAGCGTACATGTTTTTGGCCGATACGTCGTTATAGTCTTCAATTCCCGGGAAGCGCACATTGGTCATGCCGATTTCCTGCCCCTGGTAAATAAGAGACATAAGGAAGCCCGCGGGGATTGGGCAAATCGGGAAACCCGGCCACCTTCTTGATGTGGCTGATGGCGTCAACCCGGAAGCCGTCGATGCCTTTGTCCAGCCACCAATTGATCATGCTGTACAGCTCCCGCCGCACCGTGGGATTTTCCCAGTTCAGGTCGGGCTGCTTCCGCGAGAAAATGTGCATGTAATATTGCTTCGAGGCTTCGTCATATTCCCAGGCTGAGCCGCTGAAGATGCTTTCCCAGTTGTTGGGCTCCGCGCCGTTTTTGCCGTCGCTCCAGATATAATATTCCCGTTTCGGATTATTTGCAGACAACCGGGATTCCATAAACCAGGGATGCTCATCCGAGGTATGGTTGATGACCAAATCAAGGATCAGCTTCATGCCCCGCCGGTGGACCTGCCGAAGCAGCTCGTCAAAGTCCGCCATGGTGCCGAATTCATCCATAATATCGTGATAGTCGGAAATATCGTAGCCGTTGTCGTCGTTGGGCGATTTGTACATGGGGCAGATCCAGATGACATCAATGCCCAATTCCTTCAGATAATCCAGCCGGGCTAAAACTCCCTGCAAATCTCCGATGCCGTCCCCGTTGGAATCCAAAAAGCTTCTTGGATAGATTTGGTACGCCACTGCCTCTTTCCACCAGGTTTTGTTCAAAGCAGGCAACCTCCACTGTTGTTTTTTCTGCTCTATTATTTGACCGCGCCTTGCATAACTCCCTTGATGATGTACCGCTGACCGAAAATATAGGCGGCCAAAATCGGCAGAATCGTCAGCAGGATAGAGGGAATAAGCAGCTCCCAGTTGTTCATATAGGTGCCGTTGAATACCTTCATTTTCACCGGCATGGTGAAATCATCGGGTTGGCTCAGAATCAGAGACGGAAGCAGATAGTCGTTCCAGATCCACAGCACGTTCAGAATGGCGATGGTCATGGATGTAGGCGCCAGGATCGGCAGGACAATCCGGAAGAAGGTTTGTCTCCGGGTGCAGCCATCGATGAGGGAGGCTTCCTCCAGCTCAAGGGGAATGGATTTGATAAAACCGTGATAAATAAAAACGGACAAGGCGCTGCCGAATCCGATATACAACGCAATCAGCAGGGTTGTAGGGGCTGCTTCAATCCACTTCAGCTTGGCGCCGTAAATGTACATCAACGGGATCATGATGGATTGGAATGGAATGATCATGGACGCCACCAGCATGGCGAACAGCGTTTTGTTGAAGCGGGAGGCATGCCGAACAATATAATAGGCCGCCATGGCGGAGCTGACCAGAATCAGAACCACGCTTACGCCTGTAATGAGGAAGGTGTTTTTGAAGGAAACCCAGAAGTTCATCTTCTCGATCACCTCGGAGAAATGCCCGAACTTGATGCTTGTGGGCAGGGAAAAGGGACTTTCCAGAATTTCGCCGTTGCTCTTGAAGGAGTTCACGATAACCAGAAAAAAAGGAAAGGTAAAGGCGATCAGCGCGATGCCCAAAAAGAGATATGTGACCAAAGAGGTTGTCAGTTTGCGGATAGCCATTATGCTTCAACCTCCTTCTTCTTGCTGAAATAAACCTGCAAGCCTGTTACGACGGTCACAACGGCGAACAGCAGAATGGCTTCCGCTTGGCCCACCCCGTAATTGGTCTCCATAAACGCCTTCTGCACCACATGCATGGATACCATCATGGTGCTGTTGAAGGGGCCGCCTTCCGTCAGGGAGAAGTTCAGGTCATACACCATAAACGCACCCTTCAGAGTGAGGAAAATGGTCACCACAAAGGAGGGAACCATCAGCGGCAGGATCATCCTGGTCAGACGCTGCCAGGTATTGGCCCCGTCGATGGTGGCGGCCTCCAGTACGTCCTTCGGCACATTGATCAGACCGGCGATGAAGATAATCATCATATAACCGGCGTTTTGCCAGATGGTCACCACCACCAACGCCCAAAACGCCATCGCCTTGTCGCCCAGCCAGCCCAAGGCCAGCATCTCGATATTCAGCTTCTGCCCGATATTCGGCAGAGACTGGATGAAGATGAACTTCCAGATGTAGCCCAGCACCAGGCCGCCGATGAGATTGGGCGTAAAGATGGCGGTCCGGAAAAAGTTCTGCCCTTTAACCCCAGATGTGACCAAATAGGCCAAGGCAAAGCCGATCAGATTCACAAAAACGATGGTGGCTGCAACGTACTTGATGGTCAGCCACATGGAGGACCAAAACTTGGTGTCGCGGAACGCGGCCGCGTAATTGTCCAGTCCGGCGAATTCCAGCGGGCTGACGGGAGAGGTCATATTCATCAGGGTTAAATAAAACCCGTAGACAAAAGGGATCAACAGAGCCAGAGCAAAACCCGCTATGGTAGGCCCGGTAAAAAACAGCTGGTTGCCAAGGCGTTTAACCGCACTTTTCTCTCGTATCATATTGGATTGTCACTTCCTTAGAAGAAGATAGGCCGAACGGGCGGAGGATGGCTCCGCCCGTCGGTCCGCCGCGGCTGCAGCTTATTTTTTATTGGCGTAGTAGGTTTTGATGGCTTTGGCCAAATCGGCCCGGGTTTCTTCCTTCACCAGAAGCTTTTGCACATCAGGCCCGATAATCTTGAACCAATCATCGGCTACCACGTAATTGGTGGTGAACGGCATGGTTTTACCGGCGGCAATGGCATCGGCGATGGCCACCCCAAGCGGGTTGTTCACACGGTTCGAGTTGTTCTTGAAGGCGGAGATGATTTGGGATTTGTTGACCAGGAAATCTTGGCCGGCTTTTTCATACACAAGCCAGTTCAAAAACTTCTTGGCGGCTTCCTGTTGGGCCGGTGTGGCTTCCTTGTTGATGGCCAGAATTTGGGTCGGTCCGGCTACAATCTTGTTATTCAGCGGGTTGCTTGCATTGTTGTCTACCGGCACCGGAATGAAGCCGAAGGAATCGCCTGCTACCGCTTTCAAGGAGTCAAAAGCCCAGTTGCCGTTAAACAGCATAGCCGCTTCGCCTTTGCCTACGGACAGGTGGGCATCGTCATACACCTTATCCAGGGGGCGTTTGGCATATTTGTTATAATCCTTGGACACAAGCAGCTCCAGGGTATCGTAATAGCCGTTCCAGACAGCATTGCCGGTCAGATCAAATTTGCCTTCCTTCAGTTGGTTGACAATTTCATTGGGGTCTGCCGCTTGGTTCAGGAACTGGGTGCTGTAATGATTGCTCACGGACCATCCTTCCGTCTGGTAAGCCACCGGGGTGCTGACGCCGGATGCCTTGATTTTGTCCAGCAGCTCCTTCAGCTTGTCGCGGGTATTGATGGAGAACGGGTCAAAGGTGCCGCCTACCGCTTTTTCGACTACCTTCTTGTTGTACACAAGACCAAAACCCTCAATGGCGAAGGGGAAGCCTATCACTTGGCCGGCCGCGTTTTTGATGCTGTCCTTGGTTTCTTCATTCCACTTTTCCTTGGACAGGTCAATGCCCCAATCCTTGTATTTGTAGTTGACGGCAGAGGGCTCCAGCATGGCGATGGTGACCTTTTTGCCGGAGGCGGTCAGCTTGTCAAGCACGCCCAGGGTATCTCCGACAGCCCCGGAATAAGCTTCTACGGTGATGTTGGGGTTGGCGGCGGTAAAATCCTTGGCGGCCTGCTCCCATTGGGAAGCGATTTCACCCTTGCCGTTTGTGATGATGATGGTGACTTTTTCGTCTTTGGCGGCAGCTTGGGAAGCAGCGGAAGAGCTTGCTCCTTGGGAAGCTGAAGGACTGGAAGCGTTGTCTTTTCCGTTGGACGAACCGCATCCGGCGACAGTTACAACAAGTGCTGCAGACAAAACAAAAACCGCTGTTTTCTTCAAATTGAACCCCTCCAAAATGATTATTTGCTGCAAAAGTCCATCTGTATGTCAAACCTTTAACACATCTTCATTGTACACAGGGAAATGCAGTATGTCAAAGGTTTGACATACGTTTTTTTTGCACTCACGCCTTAAATTTTTTACGAAAATACATGACTAACGCATTTTCATTCGGGGGCTCCCCCGAAAGTACCCGGAATTGGCTTCGAGGCATCTCGTCACTTTTGGGGGATTGGTTTTGTCCGGCTTTCCACGTAGACATCCCCTGTGATTTTTGGTATAAAAGAGTATTGGCCCTGTGTTCATTCAAGAGGGAAAGAAGGGAAGCAAGCGAATGCCCACAATACATGACGTTGCCTTACGGGCGGGAGTGTCCGTCACAACGGTCTCCCGGGTGATCAACAACCGGGGTTATCTCAGTGAGGAAACCCGCCGCAAAGTGTTCGCCGCCATGGATGAGCTGCATTACCAGCCCAACGAGATTGCCCGCTCCTTGCTGAAAAAGCAATCCAACCTGATCGGGCTGATCATTCCGACGGTTTCCAACCCGTTCTTCGGCCAGATGGCGGCTTCCATTGAAGCCTGCGCTTATGAAAACGGCATGAAGCTGCTCTTGTGCAACTCCTTAATGGACCCTGCCAAGGAGAAGGAATATATCGGAATGATGAGGAAAAACCGGGTGGACGGCATCATTATGGGCAGCCACACCCTTGAGGTTGACGAATATCTGAACCTGAACCATCCCTTGGTCACCTTCGACCGCAAGATCGGGGGGGATGTACCCTATATTGCCTCCGATAACTATGCAGGCGGACAGACGGCGGCCCAGCTGCTGCTGGATAAAGGCTGCAGGAAGATCGCCCATATCTGCGGCAATCTGGCCCTGAACATGCTGTCCAACCGGCGGACAGACGGTTTTCTTGATACGGTGAAGCAGCATTCTGCCGAACATGTGATGGCGGAGCTGGACATCAATGTATTCGATTATCCGCAGTATGAAAAACGGATTCGCGCCCTGTTCCGGGAGCATCCCGATATTGACGGGGTGTTCGCCACCAGCGATATAATCGCCTCCTTCGTGGTCAAAATCGCCCAATCCTTAGGATTATCCGTTCCCGACCGGCTTAAGGTCGTGGGTTATGACGATATCCTGATGGCCTCCTGGTTCTCCCCCTCCTTGAGCACAATCCGCCAGCCCATTGAGGAAATGGGCAATCTGGCCGTTGATTTGATCCGCCGGCTGATGGCCGGGGAGAGCATTCAGCGGGACAACTTGTTCCCCGTTGAGCTGATTGAGAGGGAATCCACCGGCTAAAGGCGCTGGTCCCAATACATAAAGACCGCCCTGCAGCCAGCCTTCTTGGCCTGGCGCAGGGCGGTCTTCTTTACATTTTGGGGGCGGTGCCTTTGCCCGTGGAGGCTAGAGCATTCGCGCCAGCTTGCGGAAGGCGCGGGGGGATATCCCCTCATGGGCGGAAAAAATTCTGCTGAAATAATGCAAATCCGGATAACCCACCGCTTCTCCGACCTGCTCCACGGACCAGTCCGTCTCCCCCAGAAGCCGCCTCGCTTCCCGCAGCCGGACGGTCCGCACATACTCTCCCGGCGGCATGCCGGTCACTTGCCGGAACAGCTTGGACATATGGTCTTCATGGACGTTCAGCTTCGCCGCGATGGCCGTATTGCTCCAATGCCCCGCAGGATGAAGCTCGATCTCCCCCATGATGCTCCGAATCCGCTCCCCGTGAACCGTTGCCTCCGCCCTCTGCCCGGCAAGCCGGGCGCGGACCAGCGAGGCCAGAATATTCATCATCAGCCCCTTGCACACCAGCTCATACCCCGGCGAACGCATGGTGAACTCCTGCACCAGCTGCTCCATCCATTGCACGCAATCGGAGGATGGAGTATGCACAGGCTCCCGGGACAGCGGCATGCAGCCTTCGGCCACGGCCTCCGCGGCGAATTTGCCGGGCTGCGCCCCCCTCTCCTCATCCACGACCATATCTTCCTCCTGCAAAATCCGCAATTCATCGAAAAAATCAAAATGGATGCCCATCAGCCTGGCCGGCTCTCCGGCGACAATCCGGTTCTGATGGAAAACCCCCGACGGCAGCACAATCAGCTGCCCCGCTGTGATTCGGTGCACTGCACCGCTCATATCCGTCTCCATCTCCCCGTTGCCCACGTAGAGCAGCTCAAAGTCATACAGCCTGCGCACCGGGAAGCTGCAGGGCCGCAGCTCCTGATGCTTGGCATAATGAATGCCCGGGGACCATTCCCGGAAGGCGGATTCCCGCAAAGCGGGCCGCAGCTCCTCCTCCAAAACAGCCGCCTCCCTCCTCAGCATTTTGCAGGAATAATCTAACTTTTATCATCATCCGCTAAAGAAATGACCCTGCTTTTTTCTTATAATATAAGCATAATACGCATGAATTTCAACATTTTAATTATCCCGGAAAAATACACAAAAGGATGTGGCGTGATGAAAAAGGGCATCAATATCTGGTCGTTCCCGGAAGGTTCTCCCTTGCAGGATTGCCTGGCCATCGCCAAGGACGCCGGGTTTGACGGCATTGAACTGTCGCTGAATGAAGCAGGCGATCTGGGCTTGTCCACCTCGGCAAAGGAAGCGCGGAAGGTGCGGGAGCAGGTGCTTGACACCGGGCTTGAGATTGCCGGACTGGCCACCGGGCTTTACTGGAGCTACTCCATGACCAGCGATTCCGCCGACGAACGGAGCAAAGCCATGGATGTTTGCCGCAAGCAGTTGGAGCTGGCCGCCGCTTTGGGCACGGATACCATTCTGGTCATTCCCGGCGCAGTCGGGGTGGACTTTATCCCCGGGCATCCCGTTGTGGACTATGAGCGGGCCTATGAGCGGGCATTGGGGGCCATTTCCTCCCTGGCCCAGGACGCCCGGGCCGCCGGCGTCTCCATCGGCATCGAGAATGTATGGAACAAATTCCTGCTGTCCCCGCTGGAGCTGCGCAGCTTCCTGGATGCTGTAGGCTCGCCCTTCGTAGGCGCTTATCTGGATATCGGCAATGTGGTGCATGCGGGTTATCCGGAGCAGTGGGTGAGAATTCTGGACCACCGGATCAAGCGGGTGCATCTGAAGGATTACCGCCGCCAGGCCGGAGGCCTGCATGGCTTTGTCGATTTGCTGGCGGGGGACACGGATTATCCGGCCGTTATGGCCGCCCTGCGGAAAACGGGCTACGACGGCTATGTCACCGCCGAGATGATTCCGGCCTACACCCACCATCCGGAGCAAATCATCTATAATACCTTGTCATCCATGAACGCCATATTGGCGCAATAATAATCCCGGGAGGAATATCATCATGCTGAGGGTTGGTCTGGTTGGTTTCGGTTTTATGGGAAGAATGCACTTTGACAATTACACGCGGTTGATGGAAGAGGGTTATCCCGTCAAGCTTGCGGCCATATGCGATCTGCGGATTGAGGAATTGAAGGAGGGAAAGGCCGGGGGCAATATGAGCACCAGCCGGGAGGTGTACGATATCTCCTCCTATCCCCTTTATGACCATATTGAGAAGATGGTGGAGAAGGAGCAGCTGGATATCATCGATCTGGCCGTTCCCACCTATCTTCATGCGGATATGGCCTGCGCCATGCTGGAGAGGGGCTATCATGTCCTGTGTGAAAAGCCCATGGCCCGCACCCATGCGGATGCCAAGCGGATGGCGGCCACAGCCCAGTCCAGCGGCAAGCGGCTCATGATCGGCCATTGCCTCCGCTTCTGGCCTGCATACGAATACCTGAAGAACTGTGTGGAGCAGGAGACCTTCGGAAAAGCGGCAGAGGGCTATTTTTACAGAGGCTCGGGCCTGCCCCAGCCCTGGTTTCTGAAGGAGGAGCTGAGCGGCGGCTGTCTCCTGGACATGCACATTCATGACGCGGATATGATCCAGTACCTGTTCGGCCCCCCTGCCAAGGTATCCACACTGGGCAAAAATACCATGGAAGGCACCGGCTTCGACATCGTATCCACCCATTATGCCTATCCGGACGGCAAGGTCATCAATGCCCAGGCCGATTGGACCCTGGGAGGCGACTTCGGCTTCTATATGGGATACCGGGTAAACTTCGAGAGAGGATGCCTGGTCTTCAATGGCCAATCCGTTACCGTCTACCCCCATGACCGACCGGGCTTTACAGCGGAGCTGGCCCAGGATGACGGGTACTACCGGGAAATCCGCCATTTCCTTGATGCGGTCGCCGCGAACAAACCCATCGAGGCCTGCCGGCCGGAAAGCACCTTGCAGTCGTTGGCCGTTATTGAAGCCGAGCACGCATCCGCTGTTCAAGAGGGAGCTTGGGTAAGACTGGAATAAAGGAAGGATGACCATGAAAACCTACGGTGTGGCCGTAATTGGCTGCGGATATATGGGCAAAGCCCATCTGGAGGCTCTTTCCCGGCATGAAAGGACGCAGGTGACGGCTGTGGTGGATGCCAACGCCGCTGTAGCCCGGGAAACCGCCCGGCAATTTGGAATCCCGCGCTGGCATACCGATTACCGCGTTTTTGCCGGCGACAGGGATGTGGATGCCGTTGTCATTGCCACCTATCCTTCTACCCATCTGGAGATCACGAAGGAATACCTGGCCCATGGCAAGCATGTGCTGTGCGAAAAGCCGGTGGCGGCCAATCCTGCGGACACACAGGCCTTCTTCCGCCTTTGCCGGCGGGCCAAGGCCAAGGTGATGGTCGGCCATATCCTCCGGCACAATGAAACCTATCGGCAAGCCATGCAGATGATTCATAGCGGAAAAATCGGTTTCCCTCTGGTTATGCGCATGTCGCAGGTGAAGCAATCCCAGCACTGGGCAGGGCACCTGGCTTTGCTTCAGGACGCCTCTCCCATAGTGGATTGCGGCGTTCATTACTTCGACCTGATGCGCTGGGCCACCGGATCGGAGCTGGAGAGCGTCAGCGGAATCGGCCAGCGGCTGGATGGGGATGTTCCCGCCCACACGTACAATTACGGGCTGGCCGCCGTTGCCATGGCCGACGGCTCCGCAGGATATTTTGAAGCCGGCTGGGGACAGACCCTTAAGACCGATTTCCGGAAGGAGTTTACCGGGCCCAAGGGCAGAATCGAAATCATTTACCAGTGCTTCCGTCCCTTATCCCAGCAATCCCTGGGAAACGCCATCCGCTTTTATGATTTCGCCTCCGGCGAAATGACGGAGACGAATATCCCTTACGAGGGAAAATCGACCCTTTCCCAAATCAGCCATTTTGTGCGGGTGATGGATGGGAAGGCGGAGCCGGTTCCCTCCCTGGAGGATGTCTGCTCCGCCATGCACATGGCCTTGATGGCCGACCAGGCAATCCGGGAGAAGCGTGTGTTGACGAACCCGGATGCACGCTGCGGTCAAGACATCCCTCTCCCTCACTGCATTTCCTAGGCGCCTGTGCGGCGAAAGGAAAAAGAGTGAATATTCAACATGCGCGGCTGAAGCAGAGCCGCGCATGTTGCTTTCCTTGGCTTGTTTTATAATCCATGGGACTGACTCCATTGTATTTTTTGAAGACCTTGGAGAAATAGGTGCGGTCTGAATATCCCAGCTTCGCTGCTAACATTTCCACAGTTATGCTTTTGTCCCTCAGCATTTCAATGGCTATTTTCATTTTGAATTGATGCACATAATCCGTAAAATTGATGCCTGTCATCTTTTTGAAGTGCCTGGAGAAATAGCTGGGATTCAAATACAGATGCTGGGCAATGGAAACCATCGATATATTCTCCGACAGATGCTCCATGATGTACCGATCGATGTGATGGATTTTTTGTCTGTCTCCAGCCAATACCCCGCCGGCCGAATCGGCAAGCATCATGGAATGGACCCGCACGCGGATGCTTTCCAGCACCTCCCCCAGTCTGACCGAGCCTTCAAGCCCCGCATAAAACACCGTTTGCTCCTTGTCATATCCCCACTCATATTCGACCAGCCGCATTAATTTGGACAACGCCGCAATTACGCTTGCCGGAACGAGCGGTCAGCAGCCACCCCGCGCCCCATCTCCTCTATAATCCGGGACAAGCCCTCCTCGCTCTTCTCTCGGCAAGCCTGGAGGAGCGCCTCCTTATACCGCATATCCTTGGAATCCTGGGCGATATAAAAGACCGGAGGCTCTATATAGGACATGGAGCAGCACACGGCTTCCTCATAAAAGAGGCTCATGTTGAACTGCTTCAGTTCCCCCAGCTCCTTGGCTATCCGGTCAATGCCCCAGAATCCGGAGCCGCTAACAAAGCAGGTTTCCACCGACAAATATTCCAGCGCCTTGACCCGCATATCGGTTGCGAACTGGCGGAAAGCCTCATGCGGGTTAAAGGCCAGATTCCGTTGATAGTTCATGACAAAATACAGATTCGGCCCATCCTCGGCAAACACGGTCAGGTCCTGATGAAGGCTGGCCTGTTCTTTGGCAATATTATACAAGGCATACTGGATCAAGGGTTGATCCTTGCAGCCATAGCGCCTGATGAAGGAGGCGTAATCCAGGTGCAGCATCCCCAGCATAAAGTAGGGCAGACTCCAATCGCTTCCAAGCCTTTGGCCCAAACCCAGCGCCACCTGGGAGCAATCTCCGGAAACAATCTGCTTCCAAAAGGAACGCTTCAGCAAATCGCGGTTTCGGTCAATCTCCTCCCGGTAGTTTGTCTGATCGCTGCCTTTTTGGACCTGTCCCGCCGTCTTTACTGCTTTCTCCTCACTGCGCGCCAGTGCCTCCGCAGTCAGCTCGTCCTTAATCAGATAATCGTCCGCGTTTAATTGGACCGCTTTCCGCGCATAATGGAAATCCTCATGGCAGGTCAGAAAAATGATCCGCACGTCGCCGTCTATGCTTCTAAGATGATTGGCCAGCTCAATCCCGTCCATTTTCGGCATGCCGATGTCCGTAATGACAAGCTGCGGCCGGGTTTCCCGAAACAACTGCAGCGCCTTAACGCCGGACTGTGCGGAAGCCACAATCTTCACGCCATATTGCTCCCAAGGAATCAGCGTGCGCAGATATTTGATCATCGGAACATCATCATCCACCAGCATGGCCCTCATCATGGTCTGCGCCCCTTTCCATCTCAAGAACAATCGAAACGCCGTTGTATTCATTGGAGCAGACATCCATATCCACTCCGCTTCCATAGGTCAGCCTTAGTCTGTTGTAAACATTCAGCAAGCCAATCCGCTGACTGGCCGCGTTGGGCAGAGCTCTGAATTCCAGCAGCTGGCGCCGCAGCTCCAGCCGGCTCTCATCGCTCATGCCTGCCCCATTGTCCTTTATCTCAATGCGGCATCTCCCGCTGTCCTGCGCGGCGATTACCCAGACAGAGGCGGCGTCCGAAGGCTCGGAGAATCCGTGAACAATGGCGTTCTCCACCAGCGGCTGAAGCAACAGGCGAGGCACCTCAAGCTTCTCCGCCTGCTCGTCCAGACAAATATGCAGCTCCAAGGAAATATCATTGCGCATCTTCATGATTTCCACGTAATCCTCCAGCAACTTGCATTCCTGCTTCAGAGACCATCTCTCATTGACTCTCATGCAGGCCCTCAGCATGCTCATAAGTGCGTCGATTTGCCGGCTTTTGACGGTTTGGCCTTCCGCAGCCTGATTGCATTTAATGGAATTGAGGGTATTGAGAAGGAAATGCGGCCGGATTTGCGAAAACAACGCGTCAAGCTCAATGATTCTTTTCTGCTTCTGCTCCTGCTTCACCTCCGCAATCAGCACATCGATCCGGCCCAGCATCCGGTTAAAGGCTCTGCCCAGAACTGCAACCTCATCCTGGCCTTTCACCGGAAAGCGGATCTCCCTGTTGCCGCTTCCGAATTGCTCCGCTGTCTTGCGGAGCTTGTTCAAGGGCATGTGCAAGGTTCGGGCAATGAAGACGGACATCACCAAAAAGGATAAGATGAACACGGACAATAAAAAGGTGTAAAAGCTGAACACGCCTGATATTTCAGCGGTCATCTCCTTGGTCGAAAAGGTATAAATAAGCTTCCAGCCGGCGCTGGAAATGACATTTTGCACCTCCCGGGTACGCTGGCTCTCCAGGGAAACGCCTTTTGGGGCATACTCGTAAATCACTTGTCCTTCCGGGGAATATAACACAAACCGTCCGGCCGCTCCTTTGGAGAAAATATGCTGGAAATATTCATGGGGAATGCCGAGCGGCCGCAGCTTGCCATCCTTCTTCGGGATGTACTGCCGCCGCACCGGCTGAGGTTGATACTTGCCTTCTTTTAACAGTCGCTGGCATTCGTGCAGGAAAAGATGCTCGCCTTGTTTTTCGATATCTGCGAGCGTTTCTCCGTCTACACCTGCCGCTCCCTTATTGGCACGTACTTTTCTCCATGCTTCCCACAAGATATCCATCCGGTATACCTTGTCGTACAGGGCGTGAAACCTGCGCTTCTTGCTTTCCTTGGCCGCATGACCTAGTTTCACTTGGAGTTTTTGAACGTTTTCCGTTGGTGTCGTTAGCCTTTTGGCATTCACTGACTCGTACCTCCTTGCAAAACATGAACAAAGCAGGGTTCCTTCCCTCCCGCAGGTTGTGTTGTCCTGCGTTCTTCGTTAGTATGAACCCCTCGGACTCCCTTCCTGCTGGCGGCTCACTTCACCTTTCAGGCTTATAGAGTGCCTCGTTACGGGCCTGGTAAAAAAAAAATATATATCCCGTGCAGGGGAGGGTCTCCCCCGTTCACTGCATCCTCTTTCCTGCCATGCCGATCCCTCTACGCCGGAGGATTCTTCGCTGCCGCTCCAAGTTCCCAGCAGCTTCCTTGGCCTTCGTCGATGTACACGCGACTCGGCTTCCCCATGTCCCTCTTGCGAGGCCTTTTTGACGACGCGGCAGGATTCACTTTATGTTACGGCCTGGCATGTCGCTCGCCCGGTCTCTGACCGGTACTTTCGTCGATGCGCTTCTACGCACCGATTTCGCCGTACGCAGGCATCCTAGCTACGCGGGGGCTTGGCCCCTCCCGCGACCGGACTTTCACCGGCTAGAAGATGCGTGCCTCGGGGTACGCTATACAAGTCATAACCACCGGCTTAGCCGGTGGCTTCCATCAGCCCTATAAGGGCACGGTACTAGCACGC